>NZ_JSUM01000035.1 GCF_000772535.1 Chelonobacter oris | reverse complement strand
TGGTTTCTTTTTCTTCTGCACTTAAGTCTTGCGCTGCTTTGCCGTAAAGCTGTTCTGTCAGCAGTTTGGCAGTAAGTTCGCCACTTGCTGCGGCGGTAGCGCCTGCTAAGGCATTGTTGCCGCTCGCCTGCGCTTTGAAATTTGCATTATAGATATTTAGCATATTATTTTCTTTCTACAATATTAAGAAAGTTAGACATTTACACCAATCAATTTATATATTTATTAATTGCTTACAGAACCTAATAATAGAGGATACACCTGTTTCCTATCCTGATATTTTATCTCCATATTCTGAAAACTTATCCCTCTTGGTTATATACATTTATTTATCTTCCTATAATCAAAACTCAAAAAATCATCAACAAAAATAATTTTATTTTGAATGTAGACTTTATCTAATTCATAATAAACAATCCAGGCTTGAATAAAATTTAATTCTTCCGGATTATACATTGATGTGATTAACACGGAGTGTTTTTTATCTTCCTGACCTTCTATTAGAGATTTTACCCATTGTTTTTTATAATCTTTAATAATCCAATACCCTACAGGCAAGAAAAAATCTTCCGAAAAATCATTAATTTTTATCTTCGCACGTACAACTCTATTACCCCATTTGTTTTCAAAAGGAATACCATCAAAAATAATATTAAACATAATCATTAATCCTTAATTCTATTAAGATCTTTATCATAAGTCCCCAATCTGAATAGCTTCCTTTCCAACTTTATGATGCTCACTTTGATATTATACATCTTTCACTTGGATAGTAATATTTAAGTCCTTCTTTGTTCCCTACTACAAAAAATCGTACTTTCACTCTATTCTTGCAAAACCACTTATCGACTTCTATAAAACCTAAATCTAATAATTTATCTCTATGATCATTCATATCTCGAAAATATAGATTTGCCCAAATGTAATTATTGTTATACTTAGACTCAATATCAATAATACTCCCAAATTCTTCCGATAGAATTGATATAGTCTCCTCTTGATTTCTTATATTCTTATCTTGAATATTCTTAATATGAAATGTTGAATAAATAAAAAACATCACCCAAAAAATTATCAAAGGGAAAAATAGCCACTCTTTTACTCGAGCAATTTTATTTTTCATTCTCCTCTCCTATTTTATACATTCTATCTGCTCCAAATGAAAATCCACCGCCAACCCCCAATCCCAATAAAACTCGTGGTTTTTCAGTTAAAATAGTACTGCCAATTGAGCCGCAAATCCCCACACACACTGTTCCCGCTACACTATTTCCTGATAAAGTCTTACTAATAGTTTCCCCTAAGCTTTTACCAAGTTCATACTTATCTAAATTAGTAATCCATCCTATCTGAGCTGACATAGATAATCC
>NZ_JSUM01000034.1 GCF_000772535.1 Chelonobacter oris | reverse complement strand
CCGGTAACCGGTTCTAACTGTGATGCAGTAAGCGGCCGTAAAGCGTTAATCGCTTGTTTGGCGCCGGATCGTCGTGTAGAAGTGTCTGTACAAGGCGCAAAATCTGTTGCGATGTAATAATTTTCATCTCTGAAAATATTATCAAACCCGACGTTGTCGGGTTTTTTCATCCCTGAAATTCCTGATTTTAGGCAGGCTATGCGTAAATAATTGCTATTATTGGATAAAAAATAGGCTAAATTTGATAGTAATCCTTGATTTTCTTTCCAAGCACTAGGATAATTTAATAATACTCAATTTACCTAATCGGTTATTATTATATCATGAGTATAGGATAGATTCGGCTACTTTCAGTTGAATCAAAATGTTAGGTATGGATTTATCGGAAAGGCTTTGGTTTCTATTGGAGTGACTGAATGGAACGCCAACAGGTAATCTATATACTGGATGAAAAATAGAGGATCATCAAAATGAAAAAAACTGCAATTGCATTAGCCATCTCAGGTTTGGCATTGGCATCTGTAGCACAAGCAGCACCACAAGCTAATACTTTCTACGCCGGTGCTAAAGCAGGTTGGGCTTCTTTCCATGACGGTTTAGAGCAATTTGAAGTTCCTGGAGTAATAGGAACTCATCGTAATTCCGTAACTTACGGTGTATTCGGCGGTTATCAAATTACCGATAACTTTGCGGTTGAATTAGGCTACGATGATTTTGGTCGTGCCAAAATCCGTCAAGCAGGTGAAACAGTATCTAAACATACTAACCACGGTACACACTTAAGTCTAAAAGCCAGTTATCCTGTATTGTCTGATTTGGATGTGTATGCTCGTGTTGGCGCTGCATTAGTACGTTCTGATTATAAATCTTATGGTAATGATTCAGTATGGGAGCGTGAGCATAGCTTAAAAACTTCGGCTGTATTCGCCGGCGGTTTGGAATATGCTATTATTCCATCTTTGGCATTGCGTGTTGAATATCAATGGCTGAATAATGTTGGTAAGTTAAAAGACAGCGATGGTCAACGTGCGGACTACCGTCCGGATATCGGTTCCGTTTCTGCCGGTTTAACCTACCGCTTCGGTCAAGGCGTTGCCGCTGCCCCTGAAATCATCACCAAAAAATTCGCTTTCAGCTCTGACGTACTGTTTGATTTCAACAAATCAAGCCTGAAATCAGGTGCGGAACAAGCACTGGACGGTATGACTACAGAAGTGGCTAACTCCGGTTTGACAAATCCTAACTACAATGTAGCGGGTTACACGGACCGTATCGGTTCTGATGCTTATAACCAAAAATTGTCTGAAAAACGTGCTGAAACCGTAGCTAACTACTTGGTTTCTAAAGGCGTTGATCAAACTAACGTAACTGCTGTCGGTTACGGTAAGGCAAATCCGGTAACCGG
>NZ_JSUM01000033.1 GCF_000772535.1 Chelonobacter oris | reverse complement strand
GAAACCGGAACCGAATTAAAAAAGCTAAAGGCTAAAACCGGAACCGAGCTAAAAAATCAAATTAAAAATTACTAGTGAATAAAAATAAGAGAAAGAAGTCAAGTGCGGTTTGTTTTTGTTGACCGCACTTTAGGTCAGTTTAATGTAGTGGTTTTTCTGAAATTGTAAGCATTTGGCATTCCCAGCCATTATATTCTCCACCGTAATCGGCAGCTCGAATCTCTAGTTCTTCAACCAGATTGAAAATAGTGTCATCATCTAAATTGGCTTCATGCTGGAATGTGGCTAAATAGAATGTTTCCCCGTCATACTGCACAGGGTTCTCAGTATAATGAATTTCGAAAGTAAGCTGTTGTGCAAAATAATCGATAAATTCATCCATCAAGTCCGGATTTTCAAATTGAAATTTATGCGTTATCTGGTGAGGTAGTGAGAGATCCTCCCCTTCTTTCAATAATAAAGCCAGTGTTTCCGCCGTGGCATTCAGTTTCATTTCCAGTGGTGAAGGCAGCAAGAAATCATAATATAAATCCCAATTCGGATCTGCCTGACTGTAGAGGTTATCAGCAGAGATAAAATCCATTTCCAGCAGCGTTGTTTTAAATTCTGTCACATTTTTTGTGTAAAAATAAAGGGTAACGTTTTCTTCCGAAATAATATAACCGGCAAATAGGCTGTCACTGATTGCCATCAGCGGTAGCAGACTTTGGGAAAATTGATCCAAATGTTGCTGAACATTCGTTGTGATACCGCTCGATGAAATTAAT
This sequence comes from Chelonobacter oris, assembly GCF_000772535.1. Lineage (GTDB taxonomy): Bacteria > Pseudomonadota > Gammaproteobacteria > Enterobacterales > Pasteurellaceae > Chelonobacter > Chelonobacter oris. The sequence continues at coordinate 12,455 of NZ_JSUM01000033.1, read as the reverse complement.
GCAATTGGGATTGAAAAATGCAAAACATATTGATACTGTCCGGCTGCTTCCGTTTCCGCCATTTCCAGATTAACGGTGATAAGGGCTTCTTTATCTTTGATCGAGGTTCGATAAGCTTGCCAGTTATATTTTACTTCCATTACAGCGGATTCCATTATTTAAAAGAGGCCCAAACAGGCGCATGGTCGGAAGGTTTTTCCATTGCTCGAATATCGAGATCGATTCCGGTTTCAATGCAGTGCTGTGCAAGTGCGGTATTGGCTAAAATGAGATCGATTCTTAATCCTCGGTTATCATCAAAGCCTTTAGAACGGTAATCGAACCAAGAGAATTTATCATTCGCGGTCGGATTCATTTGGCGGAAAGTGTCACTCAAGCCGAAATTTAATAACTGTTGCATCCATTCTCTTTCCTCCGGCAGAAAAGAGCATTTGCCTGTTCTTAACCAACGTTTTCTATTTTCTTCACCGATCCCGATATCCAAATCTGTCGGACTGATATTCATATCGCCCATAATAATGACGGCATTTTCGCTCGGTAAATGATTTATCAGATAATCTTGCAGATCTGCATAAAACCGGGCTTTTGCCGGGAATTTAGTTGCATGCATACGATTTTCACCTTGCGGGAAATAGCCGTTAATAACCGTTAGTACTCCGTGGTGAGTATTGAAGTCGGCCATAATTATCCGCTTTTGTGCATCTGCACTATCGTTTGGGAACCCGTACCGTACCGCTAAAGGTTGTTGTCGGCAAAGCAAAGCGACGCCATAATGCCCTTTTTGCCCGTAATGAAAAACATGATAGCCTAGATTTTCAACCAAATGGTGGGGAAAGTCTTCATCGGAAACCTTGATTTCTTGTAAGCCGATAACATCGGGTTGATGTTTGGCGACAATGGCTTCCAATTGTGCTGGCCTTGCTCTTAATCCATTGATGTTAAATGATAAAAATTTCATAGAAACTCGTGTTAATATCCAAATGATGAATTTTAACAGAATTAGCCTGAACTGTCTGTGTTGTTTCCTCGCTTTTATAGGATAAATTTATATTTAACCCTTTGGTTAAATTTGTTAAAATAACAGCAATTTTTTACAAAAAAGGTTGAAATATGTTCACAAAAAACAAGGTATTATACTTATCTCTTATTGGTAGCCTACTTTGTTCTGCTCCGGCATTTTCGGAACAGCCGGTCACGGAACGCGCGACAAATGAAGTACAGCCACAGGCACAACAAGTTGCTGATGTTGCGGTACAAGTGGCAGAAACGGCGACACAGGTAGAAACAGAGGAAAGCCAAGAGGCTGAAGCTGAAAGTGCGGTCGAAACTGCGGCACAGTTAGCCGCAACACAAATGGCACAAGAAAAATTACAGCAAATTTTAGGTGAAACCAACGTCCAATTTGCCACGGAATTGGCGGAGCTCTATGCGGAAAACCGGTTTTCCCCGATTTGGGAAAATAAAGCCGCTGAAAAACGGTTTTTACAACACTATGTCGTATGGGTATTAAGCGGCGTTTCCGGCTATGCCGCAGAGGAACTGTCGCTGATCAGCCAAACGACGGATCCGATGATTCGTGATATTTTACTCAGTGATGCTTTTCTGAATTACCTTTATTATCAGGAGAATTTAAAAAAATCTTCAACAAAATGGCTATACGGTAGCAGCGGTTACAAAGCCGGATTACCAAGTCAGGACAGATTGGCGGATTGGAAAAAATCGATTGCGGACGGAGAATTAAACGCTTTTGTCGAAAGCCTGATACCGACCAGCCGGCGCTACCGACAGGCAGCTGAAAAAGTCTTGCAATCACTGCCCGACAGTATCGGCAGTTCGATTACCGTCAGTGAAACCTTAAAACCGGGGATGCAGACTGCTGATGTAAAAAATCTGGCGGCAATTTTGAAAGAAAAAGGATTTCTCGCTGCCGATTACAATAGTGATATTTATCATGATGAATTGCTCGATGCCGTCAAACGTTTTCAGGCTGAAAACGGGCTGACCGCAGACGGGATTGTCGGTGCCGGTACGCGTAATGTCTTGAATCGAAATTTGAGCAGTAATTTGTACAAATTATCGATCAATGCGCAACGTTTGAGTATATTACCGGATCAAACCAACGGGATTTTCGTTAATATTCCGACTTATCAACTGCGTTATTACCGTGACGGTAAACTGGTTTTGGACTCTAAAGTGATTGTCGGTAAGAAAGATCGCCAAACGCCTGTAATGTCCAGCCGTTTGAGTAATGTCGTCGTGAATCCGCCTTGGAATGCGCCGGTGCGCAATATTAATCAGGATATTATCCCGAAAGTACGTCAGGATCCGAGCTATATTTACCGCAAAGGGTATACGATTATTGACGGTAAAGGGCGAACCATTGATCCCTATACTATTGATTGGGAGAATATGACGGTGAAAAACTTCCCGTATCGCTTACGTCAGGCGCCGGGCGGGGACAGCGCTCTGGGTAACTATAAATTCAATATGCCGAGCAGCGATGCAATTTATTTACACGATACACCGTCAAGAGGCTTGTTTGCCCGCCATGATCGCGCATTAAGTTCAGGTTGTGTCAGAGTGCATAAAGCGGATGAGCTGGCGACCTTGTTGCTGCAAGAGAATGGTTGGAGCAATGAACGGAAAAAACAGGTATTGGCAAGTAAAAAAACAACCTCCGCCAATTTGACCAAACGTGATGATGTTTATCTATATTATGTGACTGCCTGGGTAGACAACGGCAAGATTTATACCGCACCGGATATTTACGGTCATGATAGAAAATTGGCTAAAACCAATGTGAATTGGAAAGCGGTAAAAGCAATGTTGTTCTAAATTGCCGAAATTATCACATATATTAAAAAATAATAAAAAAGCTATTGATTAATAGCTTTTTTTATGGTTTTCTAGCGCATATTCTTTAAAAAATGAACTTGTTTTGTTTTTTATAGTCGAAAATAAGATTCTATTCACTCTTTTAATATCAATTTAAATACTTATGACCGAAATAAACAACTCGCGCCGCAAGTGGTTGGCTTTAGGCGGTATCGTACTGGGCGGCACGCTGTTGCCGGGTCAATTGTGGGCAGCCGTTTCAACCCCGAAACCAAGGGTGCTGACATTTAGAAATATCAATACGGGAGAGCGTCTCAGCTCAACATTGAAAAACGGCAAAATTGCGAATAATTCCGATCTAAAAAAATTGGATCATCTGTTAAGAGATCGTCGTAGTCAAAAGGTTCACCGCATGGATCCCCGTCTTTTCAGCAAACTTTATCAGATTCAGGGTAAGTTAGGACTTCGTAATACCGAAATCCAAATTATCTGTGGTTATCGTGCGCCGGCAACCAATGCGGCAATGAGTGCGCGCAGTCGCGGCGTCGCAAAAAACAGCTACCATACCCGTGGTGAAGCAATCGATTTTCGAATTGATGGCATTTCGCTTGCTAAAGTACGCAAAACGGCAACCGGCTTGAACAGCGGTGGCGTCGGTTATTATCCGCGCAGTAATTTTGTGCATATCGATGTCGGTCCGAACCGCACTTGGAGCGGCAGTTGAGATGAATGTTGAAATTATTCCGGTGACGGCTTTTCAACAGAATTGTTCGATTATTTGGGACGATCAAAAAAAGGCTGCGGTTATTGATCCCGGTGGTGATGTTGACAAACTGATTCGGTTTATTGAAGAAAACGGTTTGCAGGTGCAGAAGATTTTATTGACGCACGGCCATCTTGATCATGTCGGCGCGGCAAATAAACTGAAGCATTATTTTCACATCGATATTTTCGGCCCGCATATTGACGATAAATTTTTATTCGATTCGCTGCCGGAGCAGTCACGCCGTTTCGGTCTGTTTGAAACCGAGGTGTTTTATCCTGATCATTGGTTAAACACTGAGGGGCAGATAATTGAAATCGGTGATATTCAGTTTGAAATATTGCATTTGCCGGGGCATACGCCTGGGCATATCGGGTTTATTGAACATCAGAAAAATGTAGCATTTACCGGTGATGTTTTGTTTTACCACGGTGTCGGTCGTACCGACTTTCCTCGCGGCAGTCATCAACAGCTGCTGTCTTCCATTAGAGAAAAATTATTCAATTTGAATGCGGAAATGATCATTATTGCGGGGCATGGTTCGGCAACTAAAATCGGCATTGAAAAGCAGGATAATCCGTTTTTGAAAAATTAGCTTTGCCTTTGTATTGAAAAACCCGCGATGAGCGGGTTTTTGTTTTGCGCAAAGCGGTTTTAATAAAGTGACGGATCGTTTTCATTCGGCCGTGTTTTAAAGCGGCGATGCAACCACATATATTGTTCGACCCCTTTCAAGATCTCTTTTTCAACCAGTTTGTTCATTAAGGTGGCAATTTTGGTCTTGTCGGGAATCTCCGGAAAAACATAGGGCTCGGTAATGGAAACATGGTAGCCGGCGCCATCGTCTTTACGTAATGGGGCAAAGGGCACGATCTTAGCTTTCGGTGAAGATTTAAGTAAATAATAAGAACCGGTAGTAGTCGCTGCATCAGCTACGCCGAAAAACGGGACGAAAACCGAATTTTTCCGCCCATAGTCGTGATCCGGCGCATACCAGATAGTATCTCCGTCACGCAATGCCGTGATCATACCGCGTAAATCTTTGCGATCCAGCATGGATTTATTCGAACGGACACGTCCTTGAAACTGTATCCAGTCAAAAGCGGGGTTGTCGTTCGGGCGATAAACCCCGACGCCGGGATGGTAGATACCAATTACCCTTGCGCCTAACTCCAGCGTCAAAAAATGAATACCGACCAGAATGATCCCTTTTTCACCGCTGTTGGTCAAATGTTCCAATCCGCTGACCGTACACCATTTTTTTATCCGCTCGTCTGACCAAAACCATGCCATGCCGGTTTCGATAATCCCCATGCCGACGGAACGCAAATTTTGTTCCAAAATGCTTTCACGCTCAAGTGCGGTTTTTTCGGGAAAGCAAAGCGCAAGATTGCGACGGGCGATGGCAGCCCGCTTTTTGCCGACAGACAATTTGGAAAAAAGCCAGCCGAGAGACGTGCCGATTCTGAATAAAACAGGATAGGGCAACAGCAGAATCAGGCGAAAAACCCCCAATCCCGTCCAAAAAAGCCAATATCGAGGGTGGAGAAATTCTTTTTTAAATTGCGGTAACTGTTCTTGTGCCATTCATTTTTCCTGCATTTTCGTCTCAATATTAAGGCGCCTATTCAGCTTATAGTTTAACGGAAAAACACGTAAATAAACATTTTTATGATAGAATCGGGAAAATTTTCTCAGGAGCAAAATATGACACAATATTCAACACAATTTAAGCAAGCCAAGGTTTTGGTGCTTGGCGATGTGATGCTGGATCGTTATTGGTTCGGCGCGACCAACCGTATTTCGCCGGAAGCGCCGGTACCTGTCGTCCGGGTGCAGAATAATGAGGAAAGAGCGGGCGGAGCGGCGAATGTCGCAATGAATATCGCTGCGTTGAATGTGGCGGTAAAATTGGTCGGGTTAATTGGACAGGACGAACCGGGACAGGCATTGGAGAAAATATTGCGTCAACAGCATATCGGCTGTGATTTTGTGGCGCTGAATACTCACCCGACAATCACCAAGTTGCGGATTTTATCCCGTCATCAGCAATTACTGCGTTTGGATTTCGAAGAAAATTTTCATGATGTACAAAGTGCGGTTTTACTGGAAAAATTGCAACAATCGGTGACGGAGTACGGCGCCTTGATTTTGTCCGATTACGGCAAAGGCACGTTGAATGATGTGCAAAAAATGATTCAAATCGCACGACGTGCCGGTGTGCCGGTCTTGATTGATCCGAAAGGTACGGATTTCGAACGTTATCGCGGAGCGACCTTGCTGACACCGAATTTATCGGAATTTGAAGCAGTCGTGGGGCAATGTATCGATGAGCGGATGTTGCTTGAAAAAGGACTGAAATTAATCGCCGATTATGAACTGGAAGCGTTATTGGTCACCCGATCGGAAAAAGGCATGACGTTATTGCGTCCGAATGCCGAGCCTTTCCACCTGCCGACGGAAGCGAAAGAGGTATTTGACGTGACCGGTGCGGGCGATACGGTAATCAGTGTATTGGCAACCGCACTTGCCGATGGGCGCAGTCTGGAAGAAGCTTGTTATCTGGCGAATGTTGCCGCCGGAATTGTGGTCGCTAAATTGGGAACCTCAACGGTCACGCCGGTCGAATTGGAAAATGCGATTCACCATCGGGACGAAATCGGCTTTGGAATAATGGACGAAGTGCGGTTGAAAGAGGTCGTTGCCGGCGCAAAAGCCAGAGGTGAAAAGATTGTGATGACCAACGGTTGTTTTGATATTTTGCACCCTGGACACGTCTCTTATCTGGAAAATGCACGTAAATTAGGCGATCGTTTAATTGTGGCGGTCAATTCCGACGAGTCGGTGAAACGTTTGAAAGGAGAAAGCCGCCCGATTAATTCCTTGAACGCCCGCATGGCGGTATTGGCCGGCTTATCATCGGTGGATTGGGTGGTTGAATTTAAGGAAGATACACCACAACGCTTGATTGGGGAAGTTCTGCCGGATTTATTGGTCAAGGGCGGCGATTATAAAGCCGAGGAGATTGCCGGCAGCCAAGAAGTATGGGCAAACGGCGGTGAAGTGCGGGTATTAAACTTTGAAAACGGCTATTCCACCAGCAGCGTTGTCAAAAAAATTCAGCAGTTGGGAGAATAAACCAAAGGGGCAATCGCCCCTTTTTTACAACGTTATAACCGCACTTCAATTAAATTCGCCAATAACCGAATATGATCGTCCGAATCATTCAACGCCGGAATATAGCGGTAAGTGTTGCCGCCGTGATGTAAAAAGATTTCGCGGTTTTCTTCGGCGATTTCTTCCAGCGTTTCTAAACAATCTACGGCAAAACCGGGGCAGATAACGGCAACTTTTTTCTGTGTTTCGGCAAGCTGTTGCAAGGTTTCATCGGTGTAGGGCTGTAACCATGGCTCTTTGCCGAAACGGGACTGAAAAGCGACTTGCCATCGCTCAGCGCTTAAACCCAGTTGTTGTGCAACCAAAAGTGCGGTTTGGCGGCAATGGTCGGCATAGTAATCGCCTTCCTGTTGATAGCGTTCAGGAATGCCGTGAAAGGAAAACAGCAACAGTTCATCAGGCTGGAGTGTCGGGCGAATGCTGTCGACAAGGGCGGTGATATACTGCGGATGATCATGATAATGATGGATAAAGTCGATTTGCGGCATGGCACGATGTGCTTTCAATGCCGCGGCAAACGCATCAAAAACGCTGGCGGTCGTGGTGCTGCTGTATTGCGGATACAATGGCAATACTATAATTTTATTCATATTTTTAGCAATTAATTTATCTACCGCACTTTGCATTGACGGCTCACCGTAAGTCATCGCCAGCTCGATTTCCGGTTCGGTTTGTTGTTGATGAAAATAGCGGCGCAATTTCTCAACCTGACGTTGCCCGATAGCCAGCAGCGGCGATCCTTGTTCAGTCCAAATCGATTGGTACAGTTTGGCAACCCGTGGCGAGCGCTTTGGCAAAATGAAGCAATTTAAAATCAATGACCATTTTAAACGCGGCAGATCAATTACGCGCCGATCGGATAAAAATTGTTTCAGGTAGCGTTTGACCGCACCGGTTGTTGCTGAAGAGGGCGTGCCTAAATTGACCACTAAAACCCCGATTTTATTTTTCATGCTTATCCTTGTTTATTGACCACCGCCAGTGTTAAGCGTGCGGTGCAACAGCGTTGTAATTGTTCGTCGTAGAGATTGATTAGCCAGACTTGTGTCGTTTTGCCCAAACGGGCGGGCGTGGCACGGGCGGTGACGGTATGGCCTTTTTTTACCGGACGTAAATGGCTGGCGTTGATTTCGGTGCCGACCACAAAATAGCCTTCTTCCACACAGCCGAAGCCGGCCAATGAGCCGACGGTTTCGGCTAAGGCGGCGGAAATGCCGCCGTGCAGATAACCCATCGGTTGACAGCAGCGTTCATCAACCGTCAATTTGGCCTCCAGCCAATCGTCGCCTTGCGCACTGAATGTGATTCCCAAGTGGCTGACGGCACTATTTTCGCAGAATTGGTTAAGTTGTTGCAATGTCAGCGGCTTCTTCCAGATCATGTTATTTCCTATTGATTAAATAGCGACAGTAAGGCTTGTAGCGGGTGTTTGAGTTGCCATTGTTCCATGCGTTTGACCTGACTGCGACAGGAATAACCGGTCGCCAGACAAAATTGCGGATCGTATTTTTTTAGTTTTTGTTGCCATGAAAGGCTATAAATGGATTTTGACATCGCCAAATGCTGTGTTTCATGGCCGAATGTGCCCGCCATGCCGCAGCAACCGACGGTTTCACTGTGCAAGGTTTGTCCGAAACGGGCAAATATCGTTTGCCACTGTTTTGGGCTGTTCGGCAGCGCAGTGGCTTCGGTGCAATGTGGAAACAGATACCAAGTGCGGTTGTCATGCCGTTGGTGCAGCACCGCACTTTGCAGGTTTTCGCTGTCGAGTTGCTGTAATAACCATTCATGCGAAGTCAGTACATGAAATGGATTTTGTTGCTGTAGGATTTCAGGATATTCTTCGCGATAAGACAACACAATGGCCGGATCAACGCCGACTAGCGGCATTTCCAGTTTGGCCAAGCGAGCCAAAAAGTCGGCTTGGTTACGTGCAGTTTTGGCAAAACGGCTTAAAAATCCTTTGATATGTTGTGCTTTTCCGTTCGGCTTAAACGGCAATACAACGGGCTTGAAACCGAGCTTTTGACTGAGTGCGACAAAATCGGCGACGACTTTGGCATCATAATAGGACGTAAACGGGTCTTGCACAATTAGCAACATCCGATTTTTTTCAGCGGCGTTCAATTTTTCCAGTTGTTCCAGTGAGTATCCTTGATAACCGATTTCGACCAATTGTTGCTGTAATGACGGATGACTTAGGCTTGGCAAATCTACCATGCCGATGGTTTTTTTGGCGAGATAAGCCGTCATGTTGGCTTCGGTGAAAAAATTGAAAAAGCGTGGTGCTTTTGCCATCAGCGGGGCGATATATTCCACATTGGCAACGACATAATCTTTTATCGGTCGCAGATAACGGCTGTGGTAAAAATGGTTGAATTGCGCGCGGAAAGCCGGGACGTCAATTTTAATCGGGCATTGGGCGGCACAGGCTTTGCAGGCAAGGCAAGTATCCATTGCGGCTTTGACTTCATGAGAGAAATCGTATTCGCCCTGTTTGTGGCGCCAACTGTTACGCACTTTCTCGACCAAATCGGTCAGTTTGGTTTGTTGTGGTTGATGAAAATCCAATTCTGCCGGGGTAATGTTTTGTTCGCTCAATAGGCGTAACCACTCTCGCAGCAACGCTGCGCGCCCTTTGGGTGAAAAAGTGCGGTCGCGGCTGACCTTCATCGACGGACACATGGTGCTGTGCACATCAAAATTAAAGCATAAGCCATTCCCGTTGCAATTCATGGCGCCGGGATAATCTTCACGCAATGCCAGCGGAATTTGGCGATCAAAATCGGCACGCATTGAGGAGGTGATCGGATAAAGTCCGCTATCGGATTCCGGCGGCGTACAGATTTTGCCCGGATTCAACCGATTGTGCGGATCGAATAATCCTTTGATATAGCGCAGTTCTTGCCACAAGGCTGCACCGAAAAAACGCTCGCCGTAATAAGAACGCATACCTTTGCCGTGTTCCCCCCAAATCAAACCGCCGTATTTTGCGGTCAATTCCACGACCTGATCGGAAATGGTTTTGAACAATTTGACCTGTTGGGGATCACATAAATCCAACGCCGGGCGCACATGCAGCACGCCGGCATCTACATGGCCGAACATGCCGTATTTTAAGCCGTGCTGATCGAGCAATGCCCGAAACTCACTAATATAATCCGCCAAATGTTCGGGCGGTACGCAAGTATCCTCCACGAACGGAATCGGTTTGGCGGTGCCTTTGGCATTGCCGAGCAGCCCCACTGCTTTTTTGCGCATCGCATAAATTTTAAGAATGGAATCTAAATCGGCGCAAACCTGATAACCGATAATACCGTCTTGCCGTTTGGCAATGCGTTCGTCCAGCAACTTGCAAAGTGCGGTTACCCGATTTTCAATCGCTTTTTCTTGATGGCCGGCAAACTCAACGATATTCAGCCCTAAAATCGGATCATGGTTGTCTTCGGTTAATAACGCACTGACCGAATGCCAGACAATGTCCTGTTTGGCAAGATTCAGTACGCTGGAGTCGACGGTTTCCACCGAGAGCGCTTTGGCTTGCAGCATCAGGGGCGCATTGCGCAGTGCCGCATCGAACGAATTATATTTGATATTAATCAGCGTGCGGTATTTCGGTATCGGCAACAGGTTCAATTTGGCTTCGCAGATAAATGCCAGCGAGCCTTCCGAACCGGTTAAAATCCGACTCAGATTAAATTGGCTTAAATCGTGGTTAAAGACATTTTTGAGATCGTAGCCGGTCAAAAAGCGGTTAAGCTGCGGCAGCTCGGATAAAATACGGTCTCGATTTTGTTTGCAGCAGCGGTAAACCGCTTGATGAAGCCGTTGTGCGTGCGGTTGTAAAGGCGTTTCGTCCTGCTCCAGTGTCTGGCTCGGCATGGCGTCACTCTCCAGAATGTCGCCGTTAATCAGTACGGATTTTAATGCAAGCACGTGATCTGAGGTTTTGCCGTATTGCAAGGATCCCTGTCCCGAAGCATCGGTATTAATCATGCCGCCGATGGTCGCGCGGTTGCTGGTAGAGAGTTCCGGTGAGAAGAACAGCCCGAACGGCTGCAAATACTGATTCAGCTGATCTTTCACCACGCCGGATTGCACCCGCACCCAGCGTTCTTCCGGATTAATTTCCAAAATTTGATTCATATGGCGTGAAAGATCGACAATGATATTGTTATTTAGCGATTGACCGTTGGTGCCCGTGCCGCCGCCGCGAGGCGTAAAAGTGAGCGCAAGAAAAGGCGGGTGCTGCGCCAATTTGGTTAACCGCACAATATCGGCTAGTGATTTCGGGAATAAAATGGCTTGCGGCAGTTGCTGGTAGACACTGTTATCGGTCGCCAAACTCAAGCGGGCGGCATAGCCGGATTCAATGTCGCCTTCAAAATCTTGCTGTTGAAGTGCGTTCAAATACTGAAGAGCGGTTTCGCTCACTTGTGGGATTGTGTGCAAACGGGGTAGCATAATGGTGTCCGGATCCAGTCAGTGAAAAGTCGTGTTCCGATACAGTTTAACATATCCGTCGGATGAAAAAAGTGTAAAACAAATCGGAGAAAATAAAAGATGATGCCAATTGAATCGTGATTCAATGACGTAATATATGTAAAAAAAATGTTCGTTTTTTGGTAAATTTGATTAAAAAATGAACTTAAATGGAAAATATTAGTCCAATTAGGTTGATTTTAACGCAATTGCCTATAATAATAGCAGCATACTCAGAGAGCATCCTTCAGGGAGATTTGAGTATAAGATTGTAAATCAGCCGGTTTTATGGATGATAAACAGTCTGGCTTAACCGATTATTTCAATTAATTATATTCGATCGGTAAAAACTCAACTAAATGAAGAGGAATTTAAAATGAAAAAAACTGCAATTGCATTAGCTATCTCCGGTTTGGCATTAGCTTCCGTTGCTCAGGCAGCGCCACAAGCCAATACTTTCTATGCAGGTGCTAAAGCGGGTTGGGCGTCTTTCCATGACGGTTTGACTCAATTTGAACATTTGACCGACAACAATGGTGTCGTTAGAAATACCGGACATGAACGTAACTTCGTCACCTACGGTGTATTCGGTGGTTATCAAATCACTGATTACTTGGCAGTTGAGTTGGGTTATGATGATTTTGGTCGTGCCAAATTGAAATACAAAGGCGACACTACGGCTAAACACACTGCACACGGAGCACACTTGACATTAAAAGCAAGCTATCCGGTATTAACCGACCTGGATGTGTATGCTCGTGTCGGTACCGCACTTGTCCGTTCTGACTACAAAACTTATGACAGTGCCTTTGGTCTGCGCGGTACTCGTGGTCACGACTTAAGAGCTTCCGCAGTATTTGCCGGCGGTTTGGAATATGCCATCATTCCATCTTTGGCATTACGTGTTGAGTATCAATGGCTGAACAATGTCGGTAAAAAATCCAACTCGTTCAGTACTGACTACCGTCCGGATATCGGTTCCGTCTCTGCCGGTTTAAGCTACCGCTTCGGTCAAGGCGTTGCCGCTGCCCCTGAAATCATCACCAAAAAATTCGCTTTCAGCTCTGACGTACTGTTTGATTTCAACAAATCAAGCCTGAAATCAGGTGCCGAACAAGCATTGGACGGTATGACTACAGATGTTGCACAATCCGGTTTGGCTTCACCTAACTACAATGTAGCAGGTTACACAGACCGT
>NZ_JSUM01000032.1 GCF_000772535.1 Chelonobacter oris | reverse complement strand
TTCCCTTTTTTTATTTGCATGCTGTTTTTTTGTGCTGAAAACCGCACTTTCGGTTATTTCGTCAACAAAACATCCGTTCTCTCACGTAAAAAAGTAGCAAAACGTGGTTTGCCGTTTTTAGTCAATCCGCGATACTGATACGTAATTATACTGCCAATCGGCGGCGGATTTTGCCTGTCCGAGATCTTAAAACCTGATCCGATACGAAAAACACCGTGTTGATTGCGACAGCTCACCGCACCCAACATGTCGGCAAATTGTCCTTTACCTTTATGGTGCGCGATGACTTCACACTCTTCATCCTGCGCAGTTTTAAATTTAAGTATCTGCGAACTGCGCTGATGCTGATACGGAATATGCGGATTACGCACTACAATTCCCTCACCGCCGACTTGCTCAATCTCCGCCAGAAAGGCTTCCGCATGTTTTTTATCCTTGATTGGAATTTGCGGAATAATTTCGATATAAGACGTTGGATTTTGTGACAAATAGTGTGCCAACTGCTGCAAACGCTGTGATAAATCACCGTCGGCGTGCGGCACATCAAAGACATATAACTTTAATTTCTGCCAGCCGATATCGTCGAAACTGCGCACAATTGATGAAATTTGTTCAAACTCGCCGCGTGCGGAAAACAACTCGCCGTCAATGGCAAACGGAGGGAAATTTTGTGTGAAATACGGCGGCGGATTCAGGCGGTTACCGTTACGGCTCAATAATTGCCTGCCGTCCCAGTATCCGCGGATGCCGTCCAGTTTCTCACTCATGACCCAGCCGTCGAGCGATTGTCCCAAGTAAACTTCCGGCAACATCAATTCAGGCTGCGGCTGATACGTTGCAAAGCTAAAACGAGGAAAAACAACCAGTAGACAACAAAAAATAATCCGTACCATTTATCTATCCAAAATCGGTAAAAGTGCGGTCAGCCTACCGGATACGAAAAAAATGGCATAAACGGTGCTGTTATTTTCGGAATACAGATCGCAAAATGAAAACAAAAGTGCGGTTAAAAATCCGCTGACCGCACTTTAGAAAAAAGGGATCATTAGATGACGGTTTGTACTAACGCCGACAAATCTCCATTAAATTGTTGCTTTTTCGCCATGTCGATAATCTCATCACAGCTGTGTCGATTGCCGTTATACACTACGACCATGCTGACATCGCCCGGTTGCAAGAAATTTGACTCGCCGAATGCAGTGTAGCGGGTTGCGCCGATACTGATCACCGCCTGCTGCGGATAGCCCGCTTTTTCCAACAGTGATGCGATATGGTGCATAGGCCCTTGATTCGGTTGATTATTCATGCGATCCACAACCCAATCGAGCAGTTTTTGATGGAAATAGCTGTAGCCGACCGTCGGACTGTCTACGCCATAAATATTGAATTGATCACCGCGCTGATGAAAACAGGCAATCCGATATTGATCCAGATTGCAGCCGGCGCTAAAGCCGTTCAAGGTAATCAAAGTGTCGGACAGCCCTTTTGTTTCGCTGCCCCAATTTTTCTTATCGGCGATTTTGTCGGCATTCGGGCGGCGAATTGAGCAATCGTTATAAGCCGCAAAGGCTTTCGGATAAAGTGCGGTAACACGCTTGGTCTGATCGTATTCGATCTCACAAACTATCGCCACTTCCGGTTCGATTTGCAAATTATCCGCATCATGCGGAAAGTGCAGTTTATCGGCGGAAAGCGGATATGTCGCCAAAAAACTGCCTTCAAAGTGTGGTACATAAAACGGGAAAATCGCTTTCGGTTGATGCGCTTCCTGCACTTCCACCTGTTTGAAATCCGCCGCTTCGCCCGCCTGTTCCAAATGGCCGGCAAAATTACCGGCAACACCTAATCCAATGGCGTTTTTAAATGTCATGCTGCTCTCCTGATAGGCTGTCAATAGGGATGTTGAGTATAACAAGAAACCGCACTTTGCGCTGAAAAAACACAAAGTGCGGTCAAACAGAGCGTTATTTAATGAAGCTGACGTGTTTGCAGATTTCTGTTATCGCCGCTTCTTTCTTTTGGTTGAATTCCACCTTGTTTTCTTCAAAGATATTACGCCCGTGAGTGTCGATTGATACGATCAACGGCCCGAACTCTTTGACTTTGCAAACCCACAGGGTTTCCGGCATGCCTAAATCCTTCCACTGCGCGTCAACAATCTCCTCTACGCATTCCGCCGCCAATACCGCACAACCCGCCGGAAAAACACAATGCAGGGCTTTATAGTCGCGGCAGCCTTCCATGGTGCCGTTTCCCATGCCGCCTTTACCCAAAATCAGTTTTACACCGGTTTGTTTGATAAATTCTTTCTCGAATTTTTCCATTCGCATACTGGTCGTCGGCCCCACGGAAACCATTTCATATTTATCGTCGCCCAATGCGCGGATTATCGGACCGGCGTGTAAAATAGCACCGCCGTCAATATCCACCGGCAGCGGGCGTTTTTCTTCGATGAGACGACGGTGCGCCACATCGCGGCATGTCACCAGATACCCGTTCAGATAGATGATGTCGCCGACATTAATGTCTTGTAAGTCTTCCGCCTTGATCGGGGTAGTCAGAATTTTTTTCTCGCTCATAATGTCACTCCTGAGTGTGAGGTAATGGTATAATTCAGATCTTTGTCAAAAATAATGTGGCCTTTGCGGTGCGACCAGCAGCCGACATTGACACTAACGCCGATAACCGACGGGTGGCGTGCGGTATTTTCGATATTAACCCCCATCACCGACATCTTGCCTTTCAAGCCTTGCGGTCCTAAACCGATACTGTTGATACCGTCTTCCAGCAATTTTTCCATTGAGGCGGCCTTTTCGTTGTCATTGTGCTGTCCCAATGGTCGGAACAGCGCTTTTTTGGATAATACTGCGGCGGTTTCGACCGAGGTCGCGATCCCGACGCCGACCAATAACGGCGGACAAGCGTTCAAGCCGTAGCTGGTCATGATGTCCATCACAAAACGGGTAACGCCTTCATAACCTTCCCCCGGCATCAGAACTTTGGCTTGCCCCGGCAAAGAGCAGCCGCCGCCGGCCATATAGGTATCCAATTCCAATTTGTCGCTGTCCGGCACGATTTCCCAAAATACGCTCGGTGTGCCTTTACCGACATTTTTGCCGGTATTGTATTCGTCGAACGTTTCCACGCTGTTGTGGCGTAACGGCGCTTCTTTAGTCGCCTGAATAACCGATTCTTTCAGCAATGCCTCCAGTTCGCCGATATACGGGAAATTGGCACCGCACTTGACAAAAAATTGAATGACACCGGTATCCTGACAACTCGGACGATTCAATTTTGCCGCCAAGTCTTGATTTTGGAACATCGCCCCGTAAATAATTTTCGGTAATTGCTCCTGCTCTTTTTCACGTAACTCCGCCAATTTTTTCATGACGTCATCGGGCAAAATTTTTCCTGTCACACCGACGAATTTTGCAATTGTATCCGTTAAATAACGAACGCCTTCTTCTTTTGTCATCATAGATAACCCCTTAATTTCATAAGTAAAACCAAACGATGTCATTGCGGTGGATATCACCACAATCCCAGAATATTCCACCACAGTGAGCCGACACCGATCCAAAGGACGACATTAATCACCGAGGCAAAAAAACCTATCCGCCACCAGTCTTTCTGTTTGATATAACCGGCGCCAAAATAAATCGGTGCCGCACCGGTGGCATAATGCGTCAACCCCGCCATCAGGTTGGACAATGCGGCAAAGCCGAATGCCGCCAGAAACGCAGGCGCACCGGCTCCGATCGCCACGGCCAGAAAGACTGCGTACATGGCGGTCACGTGTGCCGACAGGCTGGCAAACACATAGTGACTATACATATAAATCAGGAACAGTACGGCCAGTGTCGGCACCCAGGAAACGCCGTCCATCAACCCGCTGGCAGACGCCGCAAACCACGGGATAAATCCGACTTTATTCAACATACCGGCCAAACCGACAATGCCCCCCATCCAGATCATGCCGTCCCATGCGCCTTTTTCCTGCAAAATTTCGTCCCATTCCAATACGCCGCTGATCAACATAACGCACACGCCCAATAAGGCCACCACGGTTGCATGGATATGGGTATATTGCGAGGTACTCCACAGCAACAACGCGCCGACGAATACACCGCTGATAATCCATTCGCCACGGCTCATTGCTCCCATTTTGTCCAATTCCGCTCCGGCAACCTGCTGTGCTTCACGGGTATCCTTGATTTCCGGCGGGTAGAATTTATAGATAAAATACGGAATAATCAGCATCGACAACAGCCCCGGCACAATGCCTGCCAGCGCCCAAGTTCCCCAACTGATACTGAGGTTCGCCGTATCTTGCGCAAATGCCGTAATCAGTAAATTCGGCGCACAGGCGGTCAGAAACATGGCGGCAATCGGTGCATCGACCTGAAATGTCGTGGAGAGAATATAAGCCCCGATTTTGCGTGGATGTTTCTCCGGCTCGGAACCGAAAGCGGAAGCCAGACTGCGTACAATCGGGTACATAATCCCGCCGCAACGGGCGGTGTTGGACGGTGTAGCCGGGCTGATGATAAAATCACTGATCACCAAGGTGTAACCCAGTTTCAGGGCGCTGCTGCCGAAGCAGCGAATCAGCTGATAAGCAATACGTCGTCCCAAACCGGTTTTAATAAACCCTTTGGCAAACAAAAAAGCGGAGACAATCAGCCAAATCGTACTGTTGCTGAAACCCGACAATGCCTCCGACATAGAGACGGTGTTGCTCAAGGCGGCAAACATCACACCGATCAACGCCACTGCCCCTAACGGCAACGGTTGTAAAATAAAACCGATAATCGTGGCCGCAAAAATGGCGAACAGTTGCCAGGCCTGTGCGCTTAATCCTGTCGGCACCGGCGACAGCCAAATCGCCGCCATGACCAAAATCACAATCATTCCCCGAGTTAACCGAGTCATTCCCACACCCCAAATAAAAAATAAAAATCCTTATGCTTTATGTGGTATATGCTACGGAATTTGATTAAGATAAGTCCAATACGATTTTCTATATAATGTATATAAGCAAAAACCTATGACCGGTTGTGGAGGAAGAAGATGGAATTTCGACAATTTAAATATGTGCTGAAAGTGGCGGAAGAACGCAATTTTTCTACTGCGGCTAAAAAGTTGTATATTTCCCAGCCGTCACTCAGTCAATTTATTCAAAAAGTTGAGGAAAAAGTCGGCGCGCCGCTGTTTGATCGCAGCGTTTCACCACTAAAGCTAACCTATATCGGCAGCCTGTATGTCGACAATGCCCGTGCGATTATGGATCTGCAAGCCCAATTTGAACAACGGGTGGACGACACCCTCAATGTTAAGCAAGGACGGGTCACCATCGGCAGCTCACCGTTTCGCAGTGCGTATTTATTAGCGCGTGTCCTACCGCTCTTTCGTGAAAAACACCCGCAAATTGACGTGATTTTGCAGGAAGACAACACCCATAATCTGGAGGACAGAGTATTACACGGCCTGACCGACCTGTCGCTTTCCTTGATGCCGATTAATGAAGCCTTGTTCGACTACGATACGCTCTTCGAAGAGCGCATGTTGCTGGCGGTGCCCCCGGGTCATCCGATTGCACAACAATGGGGGTTACGCGCCGGTGATCACTCGTATACGCCGCAAGTGCCGTTACAGGCTTTCAACGAAACACCGTTTATCCAGATGAACAAAGGGCATAAATTACACAATATGCTGCAAAAGTTATGTGAAAAATCAGGATTCTCGCCGAATGTAGTACTGGAAACCGAAAGCATGACCACCGCTCAAGCCCTTGCCGGCGCAGGACTTGGCGCGGCATTATTGCCGGAAACCCTGGTTTATGCCGATCATTTCGAGAAAGAACCCTGCTATTGCCGGCTGGACAGCAATCCCGGCCGTACCGTGGTGGTGGTTTACCGTAAAGGGCGCTACCTGTCACGCGCCACTCGCGCATTTGTGCAAACCTTAAAAGAATACGTGCAGCAACATATCCAATAAAACCGCACTTTAACCCATAAAAAATCTGCACCTTCATTTGTCGGCTTTCAATCCAACATATCGGGTGCAGATCATCAATTTTAACCGATTAGTGACTTTCAGGCGTTTGCGGTTTCTTCGCCAGATAGTTATACGCCACCAGCAAGACAAAGATGCCGGTAATGGTTGCAGTGATCATATTCAATGACAGATATTGAGCCATATAACCTAAGGCAATGCCGACGCCGCCGAAATCAGTATCCGAGAAAGTGGTGTTGGCAAAGCCCAATGACCCCAGTACCGGTAGTAAGAATACCGGCAAGAAGGTGATCAGTATGCCGTGGCAGAATGCCCCCAGCATAGCGCCACGGCGCCCACCGGTGGCGTTACCGAATACTCCGGCTGTCGCCCCGCAAAAGAAGTGCGGTACAACGCCGGGCAGAATCAGAACCCAGCTCAACTGCCCCAGAATGAACAAACCGACAATACCGCCCAAGAAACTGAACAGGAAACCGATTAATACCGCATTCGGTGCATACGGAAAGACAATCGGGCAATCCAGTGCCGGTCTGGCGTTCGGCACCAGTTTTTCTGAAATACCGGTAAACGCCGGTACGATTTCAGCCAAAATCAGGCGTACCCCTGCCAAAATAATATACACCCCGGCGGCAAAAGTGATGCCCTGAATGATCGCATACACCAGATAATTTTGTCCGCCGCTCAGATTTTGTTCGATATAATCACTGCCGGAAGACAGCGCCAAAATCAGGTAGATCACCATCATGGTTAATGAAATCGAAATTGAGCTGTCACGCAGAAAGCTCAGATTTTTCGGTAAGTTAATCTCTTCCGTCGATTTGGAGCCTTTGCCGACCGCTTCGCCGATCGCACCGGACAACACATAGCCGATCGTGCCGAAATGGCCGAAGCCGACTTCATCACTGCCGGTAATCCGTCGCATATAACGGTGGGCAATCGCCGGGAAGAAGGCCATAATCAAGCCCAACGTCAATGAACCGACAAATACCAATTGCACGCCTTCAAAGCCTGCGACCGTCAAAATCACCCCGATCATACACGCCATATAAAATGTATGGTGTCCGGTCAGGAAGATAAATTTCAGTCGGGTAAAGCGGGCGACTATGATATTGGCTAACATGCCGAAAGCCATGATTAAGGCGGTGGCAGTGCCGTATTTTTCCAACGCCATAGAAACAATCGCTTCGTTGTTCGGAATAATGCCCTGCACATTGAAGGCAAATTCAAACATATTGCCCAACGGGCTGAGAGAACCGACCAACACACCGGCGCCGCCGCCCAAGACGATAAAGCCCAAGATCGTTTTGATTGTACCTTTAATCACATCGGGAAACGCTTTTTTCTGTAGCAATAAACCAACCAATGCGATAACCCCGACCAGAATCGACGGCACTTTTAAAATATCGAGGATAAAAAACAGGATAGATTCCATGTTATAGCTCCTTAGCGATTAAAATATTCGCCCAATTTTTGTTCAAACTCGGCCGCACTGACAATATTGGTTACCACCACAATCTTGTCCGGTGAAACACTGCTGCTTTCCGCAATATCACGCGCCATCACGAAAACATCCGCTTCATCAGGCGTAACCGACGCCAGATCGGTGTGCCCGACCTCTGCCTCGATACCTAATTTAACCAATGCTTTTTTGATGTTCATTTCCATCATAAAACTACTGCCCAAGCCATGTCCGCATACCGCCATAATTTTCATGTTGCTTCTCCTCTGTTAATCAACTTTTACTCTGCCTAATAGCGATGTGCTATTGCGGCAATGGTTTCAATATCGGTCGCCCGTATCATCTCGTCCACCGCACTTTCATCGGATAATAACTCCGCTACCGCCGCCAACATCTCCAAATGAGTGTGATTGTCTTTGGCTGCCAGCAAAATTACCAGCTTCACCGGATCATTTTCCGATCCGAAATCCACACCTTGTTTCACCACCAATAGCGAGAGTGCCTGCGCCAATGCACCGTCTTCCGGCCGGGCATGCGGCATCGCAATCTGCGGTGCAATCACAAAATAGGGGCCGATTTCATCATAAAGTGCCAAAATACGCGCCAGATAACGTGCTTCAATCAAGTTCTCTTGCAATAACGGCTGTGCACACTGCTTCACGGCATCTTGCCAGTCCGACACGCATTCCACTTGCCGAATGTGGGAAAGCGGAAGATAGGATTTCAACATAGGGGGTTCTCCGTATGATTAAAGTTGTATAGAGTGTAAGCGCTCATGTTAGCGCTATCAATCAAATAAATCCGATTTTGTGATAGCGCTAACATTTTTAAGGTAAAAATCTGTTTTACAAAATTTGTTTGTTATACTTTAAGAAAAACAAAGATAAGGTTGTATCATGTCTTCTCACACCCCGTTACCTCGCACTCGACGCACCACCGGCAGGGTGACTTTGGCGGATGTCGCCAAACGGGTCGGTGTCGGGCAAATGACCGTATCCAGAGCGTTGCGCACGCCCGAATTGGTCTCGGACACACTGCGCGATAAAATCGAAAGTGCGGTCAAACAACTCGGCTATATTCCGAATTCCGCCGCCAGAGAGCTGGCCTCGGTCTCGTCACGCAACGTTGTCATCATGACGTCTTCCATCACGTCCAGTGAAAATGCGCTGATTTTATCCGCTTTGCAAAAACGCCTGAAAGATGCGGATTTACAACTGATTATTTTAATGGTCAACGATAGCCATTGGATGAATGAATTAATTCGCCATGCGCCGGCCGCCATTATTTTGTTAAATCTGGTTTGCCCGCCAAAAGAGGCGGAATGGATTAAAAACAGCGCCATTCCCGTGATCGAAATCGGTGCGATTCAAAATGAACCGCTCGGAATTAATATCGGTGTCGACAGCAAAACCGCCATGCAAAGCATGATCCACTTTCTGCTGAACAAAGGCTACCGCCATCTCGGTCTGCTCTCCGCTACGCAAGATTCCGCCATCTTTCAACAATATCTGGAGAGCTGGCAAAGCATACTCTTGAGCCGACATATCAGCCCGCACTTGGTGCTGCACCGTCCGGCCGAAGTCAATTTTTCGACTGGCGCCGCACTGTTCAATGATGCGCTGTTGGAATGGGGGCAAATTGACGCCTGCATCTTCCTTTCAGACGAACTGGCGTGCGGCGCCCTATGTGAAACCGCGCGCAAACACATTGCGGTTCCGCACGACATTGCCATCGTCGGCATGGGCGGACTGGATATCGGCAACGTTATTCACCCCCGCTTAACCACCATTCAAATCCCTTACGAGAAAATGGGCGACATCGCCGGTAAAAAACTGCGCACCCTGCTACAACAAGAAAATCCGCTATCCCAACCCGAGATCATCTCTGTTCCGATTAAACTGGTGGAACGCAATAGCGCCTAACATTTTCCCGCTGAAAACGCCCCGTCATCATTTAATAACGTTCACAAATTAAAACTAAATTCGTTATCCGGATCACAAAACAACGTATTTTTTTATCAATGGAACCAGTTCCATGATAATTTGATATTGACTAATCATCTGCTTTAACATCAATTCTCGACCAAATCATTCAACGGGGTTATTTATGAACAAAGCACTAATGTTAATCATGTCTGCCGCCTTATTGATGGGATGCGATGATGCCGATAATTCCGCATCGAACGCCCATCAAACTGTCCGACTGGTTTCGGCACATAATCAGACCAATATGACCAATCCTTATCAAATCGGCATGTTAAAGCTGAAAGAAGAAGCTGAAAAATCCGGCCAATTTAACGTAGAGGTTCATGCCGGAACTATCGGCACCAATGAAAACGAACTGGTCGAAAAATTAGTTCTGGGTGGCGCGGATATTGTGTTGGTCTCGCCCGGATTTATGACCTCCGCCGGGATTGATGAGGTCGATCTGTTTTCGTTGCTATATCTGTTTAACGATTATTCCCATTGGGAAAAGGTCGTCGACAGCGACATCGGCAAAAAAATCGCAGAAATTATCTATCAAAAATCCGGTCAAAAATACTATGTCGTTGCCTATTGGAGCGCAGGCGCACGTCACTGGTACGGAAAAAAACCGATTAACACCCCGCAAGATGCCAAAGGGCTGAAAATCAGAACCCAAACAGCCGGTGTGGTTTCCGATTTTTGGACGGCTATCGGCGCAATTCCAACGTCCGTTGCTTGGGCGGAACTCTATCAGGCATTGGCCAGTAATGTCGTTGACGGTTCGGAAAACGCTTATCCCTACCTAGTACCGATGGAACACCATAAAACCGATAACGGCAAATATATCTCTGAAACGGCTCACGACTACACAACCCGCCTCTTGTTAATGAGAGCCGGTGTATGGGATAAGTTGAGCGAAGAACAAAAAAATATTCTGCAAACCGCACTTAATGAAGCCACACAAGCCGAGCGCCATGCGATTTACTCCGAAGAGAACCAATACAAAGAAAAAGCCATTGCCGACGGTGCCGTGGTCAATTCGGTCAATGTCGCACCGTTTAACGCTGCCGCCAAAGCCATTCAGGATCAATGGGCAGAAAAACACGCTATGACCGATACCTTGCAGCAAATCCGTCATATGCCGTAACCGTTCTCAAAATACTCTTTTATGACAACCTGAATCAGGGGGAAATATGCAAAAACTGACGGATTATTTGGAAAAAATACAACTGTTTCTGGGCGCTGTTTTTTTGGTTATTTTCGTTGTAACCACCCTGCTTCAGGTCAGTACCCGTTATTTGGGAATCAGCGCCACGTGGACCGAAGAGATCTCGGTCAATACTTTTATCTGGTCGATGCTGTTAGGCGCCGCCGTGATGGCAAAGCAAAAACAGCATTTCAGTTTTAATCTGCTCAACGGGCAACTCTCTATCCAGAAAAGACCGATGCTGATTATTGTACAAGATATTATCATTATTGTGTTCTGTGCATACTGCTTCGTGTACAGTGCCGAAATTACCGAGACCTTCTGGCATTCACGCTGGATTACCCTGCCCGCACTGAAACAAGGTTATGTCTGGCTGATACTGCCGATCATGTTCGGCAGTATTGTGATTTATTTATGTGAAGACGTCATTAAACAGATTCGCGTATTGAAACCCGGGCTTCCGGCGACAGACAAGATATCCGGAGGCAAATCATGACACTTTTGCTCGTCACCCTCTTATTTATCGTACTGATTCTAATCGGTATTCCGATTGCGTTCTCGATTGCCATCGCCGCCTTAATCGGCATCGGCACGATTAGCGGTATTCCCAACACCATGATTCCGATGAAAATGTTTTACGGGCTGAATTCATATGTTCTCTTAGCGGTTCCGCTGTTTGTATTGACTGCAACGATTATGAATCAGGGCAATATTTCACGAAAACTGATTGATTTCTCACTCGGCATTGTCGGCCGTTGTCCCGGCGGACTGGGGCATGCAAATGTGATGGTTTCAATGTTGTTTGCCGGTGTGAGCGGATCTTCACAGGCAGATACCGCCGGTATCGGGAAAATACTGATTCCCAACATGATCGATAAAGGTTACAGCCGAGAAATGGCGGTCGGTGTGACAGCGGCATCCTCAACCATCGGCAGTATTATTCCGCCGAGTATTACCATGGTCATTTACGGCGGTCTAACTAACACCTCGGTAGGCAAATTATTTATCGGCGGCATCTTGCCGGGCATTGCAATCGGTCTCGGCATGATGATGTTCATCTATTATGTCGCGGTACGAAGTGCGCTACCGCGTGAAACTAAACTGCCGTTGCCTGTTTTTTTACAGCTGTTTAAAACCTCACTGCCGGCAATGATTACGCCGCTGATTATTATCGGCGGTATTGTATTCGGCGTATTCACCCCGACGGAAGCCGCTGCGTTTTCCGCATTGTATGCCTACTTTATCAGCGCCTATTTTTATAAAACCATCAGCTTCAAAGATCTGCCTAACATTCTGATTGAAACGCTGAAACTGAGCTGCCTGTCTCTGTTTGCACTGGCAGCGGCATCGGCTCTGGGCGAGTTTCTCGGTTATTTCAGAATCAATATTCTGGTTGCCAATTTCTTTAACAATATCGGCGGCAGCCAATATCTTTTCCTTGGGCTGATTATTTTATTCTTTCTGTTTGTCGGTACTTTTATGGATGCCATTCCGGCAATGGTACTGTTTGTGCCGGTTATTTATCCGGTTGCGCAAGCCATCGGTGTCGATCCGGTTCAGTTAGGCATTGTTATCATCATTACCCTATCTATCGGACTTGTCACTCCGCCTTACGGACTCTGTTTGCTGATTGCCAGTGTCATCGGAAATCTGCCGATTGATAAATCCTTTAAAGCTGTGTTACCGTACATTCTGATTATTTTACTGGTGCTGGCTATTGTCATTTTTATACCGGCCATTTTATTGAGCAGTGTACTGTTATAAACATCAGGTCGCCATATGAAAACAACTGCGTCTAACAAAAAAGCAACGATTAACGATGTCGCCACGCTGGCAAACGTTGGAAAAACCAGCGTGTCGCGCTACCTGAACGGGGAGTTCGCTGTACTTTCCGAGTCAATGCAAACCAAAATCGCACACGCCATTGAAGTCTTGAACTATCAACCCAGCCAAATCGCACGCAGCATGAAACGGGGACATACCAAACTGATTGCGCTGATTTTTGCCGATATCACCAATCCCTATTCGATCGATGTGATGCAGGGCATCGAAGCCGCCAGCCGTGAATACGGCTACATCCTATTGGTGTTCAATACCAACAACGAGATTGAACGGGAAAAACATATCTTGCAGCTGCTGTTCAGCTATCAGGTCGAGGGCGTAATTATTCATGCGCTGCGCACCCATGATCGCAACTTCAAACAGTTTTCCTTGCCGACGGTTTCCATTGATCGCCAAATTCACGATTTACCCTGTGATGTGGTCGGCTTAGATAATGATCAAGCGTCCACCGCAGTCACCCGTTATCTACTGGATAGCGGCTTTGAAGCAATGCTGTTTGTCACGGAAACCATCGATGACATTCAACCGCGCCAAAAACGGACAATGGTTTTTAAGCAAATGACCGCAGAACATCCGCACTGTATCGGTGAAGTTATCGAGTTAAACAGCAGTAAAAATCAACAACAGCTCGATAGCGCCATTAGCAAATTTTGTAGCAAGCATCGCGGTATGCGAAAAGCCATTATCGCAGTAAACGGCGCAGTAACGCTTGATATTTCTCTGGCGCTGAAACGGTTAAAACTGGAATGGGGCAGAGATATCGGGCTAATCGGTTTTGATGATCCGATCTGGGCATCAGTGGTCGGCGTCGGCATAACCACGCTGAAGCAACCGACTTTCCAAATCGGTTATACCGCCTTTCAATTATTGTATGAACGAATTCACGGCAATAGCACCGATTTCCGAAATGTCTTCTATCCGGGAGAATTAATTGTCAGGGAGTCGACCGAATAACCGTCAAGTGCGGTTTTCACACCTTAATCTTTTACCACAAAATGGAATCGGTTTCAGAAATTCGCATAAGAATAGGGAATTGTTTATGAGCAGAAAAATCATCATTGTCGCATCAGCCTACGGAGAAGACTATCTCCGCCAAAACGGCGGACAAAACCGGCTCCCGAACATCGTTAAAGCCGCCGGCGCCGACGGCATTGAAATCCGCCGCGAGTTGTTCTCCGAACACGAATTGCCAAGGCTGCCCCGACTGGCACAAGCGATTGCGCAACGACAGCTGGATTGTTTCTATTCCGTCCCTTATCCGCTCTTTACATCGTTAGGAGAAATCAACTCCAAAATCCGACAGTTTTTTGACGAGGCCACTCTATTAAACGCTCGGTTGCTAAAATTCTCACTCGGCTTTTTTCAGCCTTCGATGCCCGACCATCCGGCCATTGCCTTGTGCAATATTATAAACAGCTATCCCAACATTCAATGTGCAATTGAAAATGATCAGCAACACAGCAGCGGCAATCTTAGCGTGATGACGGCGTTTGCCGACTGGATTCAAAGCCACCGATTACCGTTACAATTAGCGTTTGACAGCGGAAACTGGCGCTGGGTTAATCAAGATCCGCTGATTGCCGCACAAAAGTTGTCGCCTTATGTCGGATATATTCATACTAAATCGACCGCACTTGATACCGAAGGCAATCGGATCGCCGTGCCGCCGACGACAAAAGATCCCTGTCTGGCATATTTGCCGTCCGATGTTGCTATCGGTATCGAATTTCCACTACGCGGAACGGATAAGATTGCTGTTTCCCGTTATTTTGTCGAATTACTAAGAGGATAATACTGTGTCAACTCGACCGATTCTTGATGTCATCACCTACGGTGAAGCCATGGCAATGTTCATCGCGGCGGAAGGCGGCGATTTAAGCGATGCCGTCCACTTTACCAAACGCGCCGCCGGCGCAGAACTCAATGTTGCAACAGGGCTGGCTCGACTAGGCTTCAACGTTGCTTGGATGAGCCGTGTCGGCAATGATTCCTTTGGCCGTTTTATTTTAAAACAGCTAGAACAAGAGCGTATTCAGGCGGATTTAGTATCGATAGATCCCGACTATCCTACCGGATTCCAACTCAAATCCAAGGCAATACAAGGGGAAGATCCGACCGTAGAGTATTTCCGCAAAGGATCGGCCGCCAGCCACTTATCGATTGCCGATTTCCACCCCGAATACATAAGGCACGCCCGACATTTGCATTTAAGCGGCGTTGCTGCCGCATTGTCTGCCGGCACCTTTGAACTATCAGCTCATCTTGCCGAATTTATGCGTAAAAACGGGAAAACCATCTCTTTCGATCCCAACTTACGCCCTAGCCTCTGGAACAGCGAACAAGAGATGATCGACAAATTGAACCGGTTGGCAGTCAACGCCGACTGGGTATTACCGGGGATCAAAGAAGGGCAAATTTTGACCGGACAAACCTCCGCCGAAGCCATTGCCGATTTCTACTTGGAGCAGGGTGTCAAAATTGTGATCATTAAACTCGGTGCAAAAGGCGCCTATGTTAAAGATCACACCGGCGTCCAAAATACGATTGCGGCTTGCCCCGTTGACAACGTTATCGACACTGTCGGCGCCGGCGACGGTTTTGCCGTTGGTGTCATCAGTGCATTGCTAGAAGGAAAAAGCGCTGTGCAAGCCGCTAAACGCGGCAATCGTATCGGCTCTTTGGCGATTCAGGTCATTGGCGACAGTGAGGGCTTGCCGACACGTGAACAGCTGGGTGATTTTTAACTGCCAAACGTCACCGCACTTTAAGGAGATTGAAATGAAAAAAACCGTTGTTCTGTATAAAAAAATACCTGAAACCCAACAAGCCCGTTTGGCTGAACAGTTCAATCTGATTTATTTTGACGATATTACGGCGAACAATCGTCAAGATTTTATCACCACTTTAGCAAAAGCGGACGGGCTGATTGGAGCCAGCATTCCGATTCGGGCTGATTTGCTGCAATTTGCCCCGAAACTGAAAGCGATCTCCACTATTTCCGTCGGCTATGATCAATTTGATGTCGCCGATTTGACTCGGCGCGGCATTCGCTTGATGAATACGCCCGATGTCCTAACCGACACAACGGCGGACGCTATTTTCATGCTGGTTTTGACCACCGCCAGACGTGCCGTTGAGCTTTCCCTACAGGTTCGTGAAGGAAAATGGCAAAACAGTATCGAACCAACCTATTATGGCAGCGACGTTCACCATAAAACTATCGGCATCTTGGGCATGGGAAGAATCGGCAGTGCCGTTGCTAAACGAGCCTTTTGCGGTTTCGACATGAAAATATTGTACACCGGCAACCGAGCCAATGAAAAAATCGAACAGCAGTATCATGCCGAACGTTGTAGTTTAGACGAATTATTGCAACGTGCCGATTTCGTTTGTATTACTCTGCCGCTATCACCGTCGACGGAAAAATTAATTACCAAGGAAAAACTAGCACTAATGAAGCCGTCTGCAATATTGATTAATGGCGCGCGCGGCAAAATTGTTGATCAATCTGCCTTAATTGATGCCTTACAAAACCATGTGATCAAAGCGGCAGGGCTTGATGTGTTTGAAGTGGAGCCCCTGCCGACCGATTCCGCTTTAATGACATTACCCAATGTCGTTTTGCTGCCGCATATCGGTTCGGCAACGGTGGAAACCCGTTATGAAATGGCGCGTTGTGCCGTCGATAATATCATCGCCGCGTTAAAAACAGAAAAACCCGATGCCAATTGGGTCAACCCTCAGGCAGGATAATCGTTTGCTTGACCGTATACCGCACTTTCGTCGTCAAAGTGCGGTATAGCAAGATATCAGCGATGAATCCAACCACGCTGATCCGAACTGAAAAACGTTAAGCGTACCGCACTTGGCGGCTCGCTAAACAAATAACGGATCGGTTTAGGCAGATTTTTCACCATCGCATAAGGAAAAACACCGATAATTTGTGCAGTTGTATCATCATCGCCATATTTGACAATTTCATAAATCAACGGCAATTGACCGTTATTGATCACACTGGCTTTACGCCAGCCGAACTGATAAGGAAGCTGAACCGTTTTACCGTTCCCCAATACATAATCCTGTGGAACAAACAGCACATATTCTGTTGCCTGATTGTCATCCTCTGCAATCACCAGCTGATTGCCCAGCCCCCAAAGCAGCCCGGCAACCACAGCCAACCCCAATGCCAGATTACGGTTCAGTTTTACTGAGTTTTTATAACGGCTGAAACGGAAAATCATTAACGGCAGCAAAATAAATAAAATTAAACCGCCATAGAATAGATTAATCGGTAACATATTTACACTTTCCCGAATAGCAAAAAGGGTGAACATTATGTTCACCCTTTTTATTGTTTAGAAATCAATTATTTAAT
>NZ_JSUM01000031.1 GCF_000772535.1 Chelonobacter oris | reverse complement strand
AGACGGCACGCAAACTGTTGTGAATAACAGCGGCGTTACCATCACGCCAACAGCAGAGAGCGGTAAAGCACCGGTAAGCCTGACTGAAAACGGCTTGGCTAACGGCGGTAACAAAATTACCGGCGTAGCTAACGGTGATATTTCAGCCGACAGCACCGATGCGGTGAACGGCAGCCAGTTGTATGCGGTACAGCAACAAGTCGGGAAACACAGCTCGGTTGCGGCGGGGCAGAATATTACGGTTACTGAAGGCACCAATGCCAACGGCGGCGTAGAATATACCGTTGCAACGGCAAAAGAGGTGACGTTTGACAAAACGACTGTCGGCAATGTGGTTACCGATGCTGCTACCAATACCATCAGCGGCTTGGCAAACGGTGAAGTGAGCAGCACCAGCACTCAAGCGGTCAACGGCAGCCAGTTGTATCAAACCAATCAGAATGTAGCGGCAAATACCACAGCTATCTCAAAAGGTTTGAATTTCAACTCGGATAGCGGTGTTGTGCTTAATCGCCAACTGGGTGACACCATGGCGATTACCGGCGACAGTAACATTACCACTAAAACAACGGATAACGGCGTTCAGGTAACTCTGAATAAGGATTTGAATCTGGACAGTGTCACTACCGGCAATACCACGCTAAATACCAATGGCGTTACGATCAGTGGCGGTAATAACGGCACGGTTGCTTTAACGGCGAATGGGTTGAACAACGGCGGTAATCGTATCAGCAATATTGCCGCCGGTGTCGAAGGTACCGATGCGGTGAATGTAAACCAACTGAATGCGGCAACAGGCAATCTGAACAACCGCATCAACAAGGTTGACAATCGGGCAAGTGCGGGTACGGCTTCCGCGATGGCGGCGGCTGGCTTGCCGCAAGCTTACTTGCCGGGGCATTCAATGGTAGCGGTTGCCGGCGGTACGCACCGTGGTGAGAATGCCATTGCATTAGGGGTTTCCCGCATCAGCGATAACGGCAAAGTCATTGTGAAACTGACCGGTGCAACCAACAGCGAGAAAGATACCAGCGCCAGCATTGGTGTCGGTTATCAGTGGTAATGTCATGAAAAAACCGCACTTTGCCGTTTTGCAGCAAGGCAAAGTGCGGTTATAAACGAAAGGAAACAATCGAGATGAAAAAAACAATACAATTTTTATTACCATTCACGGCGGCAATCGTGTTGGCGGCTTGCGGCAACTTGAGTGATGTTAAAAAAGACGGCACCACCGACGAGCCGGTGTGGCCGAAAATCGAAGATGCAGGCGTGAATTTCAGCGGTTCCCAATACGGCATTTGGCCGAATTGGGACAATGTGCGCATGATCGAAAAAGGCATGAATAAGGATCAGCTGTACTACCTGATCGGTCGCCCGCATTATACGGAAGGCTTGTTTGCGGTGCGCGAATGGACGTATGTGTTTAACTACCGTCAAAACGGCGTGCATAAAATCTGTCAGTATAAAGTGCTGTTTGATACCGACATGAACGCCCAATCGTTCTTCTGGAATCCGGTCGGCTGTAACAATCAGTATGAATTGTCGGGCGATTTCCTGTTTGACTTTGACTCGGCAACCTTGAGCAGTCAGGGCAAATCAGTGATTGACGGCATTATTGGCGGCTTGAAAACGCAAGGCATCAGTGCGGTGGTGGT
>NZ_JSUM01000030.1 GCF_000772535.1 Chelonobacter oris | reverse complement strand
GCCGTTGTTCGCCATCGCTGCCGCACTTAACGCCCCTACAACTTGACTGAGGCTTGAGATGGTTTCTTTTTCTTCTGCACTTAAGTCTTGCGGTGCTTTGCCGTAAAGCTGTTCCGCCAATAGTCGTACGATCTCCGTCATTATACTGAAGCTTATTTCACAAGACAGATTACACTTTAAATTTATCAAACAATATTGACTCCTTTCCTAAAACAACCAATTCGCAAGTATCCTCATGTATATTTCCCAAAAAGAAAAATACGAATCCATAACTATTAATAACTTTATTGATTAAATTGTTTAAATTCTCAAAGAACAAATCGGAGTTATATGTTGGTGTAATATAAAAATACAGCTCATCAGAGTTAGAAAATAAATCACTGATGACTGATTGATTATTTATATCTATACGCCCTCCCCCTATAGGAAGTATTTTTTTGGCTTAACCTGGATAAGTGCCTCATATTTATCAAGAATAGAACTAATATTTTTAATCTTTGACAGTCCCCAAAAATCTCTATATCTAACTATTCTATTATCTGGCTGAGGATATAGTTTAGCAAAAAAATTCACTACATGATTATCACTTGGGAAATAAGTATCAATTATCTCTTTTAACATCTTAGCCCCCGATTCAGCAATAGTTTCATTTGAATTTTCAAAACTAACAGCTGAAATTTCTTTTTCATAAATAGAATATTTTAGTGGAAAATCTGTTATTTCATTTTTTTGAACTATGCTTCTTGCTTTTCTAATAATAAAATTAGTGTTCATTATCATAAATAATTAGGTAGCAAATTTACTATTTTTTCTACCGTACCTATTGGATATTTAATTTCACGAAAATTAGAACCATTATCAAAACTATAAAATAATCTCTCCCATTTGCCTGAGTATCCCATACACAAAACCAACTCATCTCGTCCTCCCCCTAACTCTGTCACCTCAATCTCAAAAACATCTTTTAATTCTAATAAATCCCATTTTTGGATGTCAAACTTTTCTTCACCTAGCTCCAGTTTTTCTGAAATGCCTGCTGGATAATATTTATTAATAAATGAATCTTTTAAATTAGAAAAAACTGTTTGTAAGGTATATCCACCTTTTCTTTCCCTAGGGTATAATTCCTCTCCTATTAATATTCTTATTTCCCCAAAAACCCGTCTATTTACAGTATAATTTTCAGACCAAAAAAAACCAAAATCATTCGTTGAATTTATTAGTTTATTCATAGTCCTCCCTCTACCTTAAGTTTAAATTTTTTCTTTGATCTGGGTATAAAATTTTTAATTCTGATTTTTTTCTATTATTCAGTTTTAATGGATTGTTTTTATCTGATGTAGATCCTGCCCAATGCCACCCATTATTAGTATTATCATTCATGAACCTATGAATACTGCCATCTATATCAATTGTAAACCGTTGCTTACCTACCAACTTTGACCTTTCAAATAAATCAAAAGAATTTTTAGGCTCAATACCAGCATTTGGATCACTTCTACCTCCAACACCCAATGTATGCTTAGGATTTGAAGTATAAGTTTCTCCATTAATTATAGATTTTTTAGGTTCAGGTACTGGCAATCTATTTATACTTGTTAAAACATTATCCCTCCAATCCCCAACATTAACTTCTGAACCGGGTAAAACATTACTGCCTTCAGAACTATGAATTGGTGTATCTAAAATATGATCATTTTTACCTTTTTCCACAATTGGTGTAGTTAACGTAATCGGTCTATTCGGCTCAGGGATTGGATATCCTTCTAACTTAGGCACATCATTAGGAGCCAACTTTTCTGATTTAGCATATTTATCATTCAGATAATACATATACTTGTATGTAACTAAATCATTCCCCATTAGCAATAATGTAGCAAGATGCTCAAGATCTTCCGCTTCTATATTGTTAATTATCTTATCTGCTACACCTGTTATTAATCCTGCTTTAATCGTCTGATCCAACAGCTCTTTAGCAATCTCTTTTTTACATGCATTAATATGCATGCAACCTTTAACGGCTATATTCATTAACGCATTATTCTCAACCGCACTTTTCGCCACTTCAGCCCCTTGATAAGCATCCGTGCCGTTGTTCGCCATCGCTGCCGCACTTAATGCCACTACAACTTGACTGAGGCTTGAGCTGGTTTCTTTTTCTTCTGCACTTAAGTCTTGCGCTGCTTTGCCGTAAAGCTGCTCGGTCAGCAGTTTGGCGCTAAGTTCGCCACTTGCT
>NZ_JSUM01000028.1 GCF_000772535.1 Chelonobacter oris | reverse complement strand
CCGTGTGGTGATTTCAGCCGGATAATAAATAATAAGCCCACATTAAGGTGTGAACCAGAAACAAAATACATTTCTCGTTATAGCGGGGAATGTATTTTTTTGTCATTTATTTTCTGTATTATTTTTGAAAGTTAATCGAAATTCCGTTTAAAACCTGTATTTATACGCTGTTCTTTAATCTTTTCTTCTGTTTTTGATAACCCTTACTGTTTTATGGTTATGTTGACAAATGCGCCTTGCTGAAATTATACTCACTCAAGTTTATCAATTAATCTTTTTTACAATCTGTTATTTTAGATGTATTTGTGAGTTTACAAATAGGCTGAGGAGTCTGCTATGAACAAAATCCATAAAGTAATTTGGAATAAAACGCTGCAACGTTTTGTTGTGGTTTCTGAATTGGCTGCATCGCACGGTAAGGTAGCTATTGAATCCGGCTCGGCAGAACCAGACAAACGTCAGACTTCCTTTACATTAAGCAAGATCGGTTTGGCTTTAGCGGTGTTGCTGGCAGGCACTTCAGTGCACGCCGCTACTGTGGTTAATGATACTGCCGATGGGTCAGTCGGTGCCAGTGCGACCGGTGAGAATGCGATTGCAGTGGGGAATGCGGCTTCCGCCAGTGGTTTGGGCGGTATTGCGGTCGGTCGTAATGCGAGCGCCGGCAATGCCAACTATGTTACCGCTATCGGTGCGGATACTAAAGTTGAAGGCCGTCAATCAACCGCTGTCGGTTATGCTACCAATATCACCAAAGAGGGCAGCAATGCGTTGGGCAGCAATATCAATGTTTATGCGTCCCAATCGGTGGCGGTCGGCAATGGTGTGATCGTTGGGGTGGATGGCAGTGCACTGACTGAAATTACAGCGGTAGGCCGCCGCGCCAGCGCTACCGGTAATCACGCGACGGCATTGGGTTCTCAAGCTAAGGCTGCCGGTAATAACAGCGTTGCACAAGGTTATCAAGCCGAGGCATCTGAAGGTCAAGCAATAGCAAGTGGTTACCAAGCCAAGGCTGCCGGTTGGGCCAGCGTTGCACAAGGTTCGCAAGCGCAGGCATACGGCTCATTAACCACAGCAGTAGGCCGTTTGGCAGGTAATACGACACTTGCTGCCGTTGCAATTGCCGGTAATCAAGAAAATACCGCCATCGGTGCGTGGGCGGGACGCAATGTGGTGGGTACCCGCAATACCGCTGTCGGCGCCACCGCCGGCGGCGTCTCGTTTTCTGACGAACAGACGGCAACCGGCACTTTTGTCGGTAACAGTAACACTGCTGTGGGGGATAGAAGCGGCCAGAATGTCAACGGTGATGAAAACACCGCCGTGGGGCATGAAAGCGGCCAAAATATTGCCGGCAACCACAATATTGCGTTGGGATCGGAAACAGGCAGCCGTGTCGGTCCTTATGGTGTCAGCGATCAGAGCGGCGGCAATAACAATACCGCTATCGGCCGTTTGAGCGGTAACGATATCAGCGGTTCGCGCAATGTGGTGAATGGTTGGGTTGCAGGTAATAATGTGAGCGGCAACAACAATATTGCCGAGGGCAGTCAATCGGGCAACCGTGTCAGCGGCAGCTTCAACAGTGCCAGCGGTTATTATTCAGGCAGTGATGTGAGCGGCAGCGGCAACGTGGCCAGCGGTTTTGCGGCGGGCGCCAATGTAACCGGCGACCAAAATATCGCTATCGGTAACTTTGCCGGCACGCAGACCGTGGTTGCAGAAAGCCCGGATGATGCGCAACCGATTGTGACCAGCGCCGAAACAATTGAAGCCAACCGCACCGTGAGCATCGGCTCGCGTGCCGTTGCCAGCGCAGATGATGCGATTGCCATCGGCACCGGTGCGCAAGCCACAGCTGCCAATACGATTTCCATCGGTACCGGCAATGTAGTCAGCGGCGAAGGTTCGGGGGCTATTGGTGATCCGACTACCGTCAGCGGAGCCGGTTCTTACTCTTTGGGTAACGACAATACTATTGCCAACAACAACACCTTTGTGGTGGGCAGTAATGTGACCACTACGCAAGATAACAGTGTGGTGCTGGGCAATAACTCAACCGATCGTGTTGCAACAACAGTGAGTGAAGCGACTGTCAACGGCATCACTTACAGCGGCTTTGCCGGTCAAGGCAGTGCTGCAAACGGTGTGGTAAGCATGGGAGCGGCAGGCAGCGAGCGGCAGATTATCAATGTAGCGGCAGGTGAAATCAGCGCCGCCAGCACCGATGCGATTAACGGTAGCCAGTTATATCAGATATCCAGTGAACTCTCCGATAGGTTGACACATTATTATAGTGTGAATGACAACGGTAACAAAGGCGGCAACTACGATAACGATGGGGCAACAGGACTACGGGCATTGGCCGCCGGTGTGAACAGCACCGCTTCCGGTCAAGGGTCTACCGCTGTCGGGAACGGTGCGGATGCACGCAATCTTAGTGCAGTCGCTATAGGTGGTTCGGTGACGGCTTCCGGTGAGGCATCGGTCGCCATGGGGGCTTATGCCCAAGCAACCGAAACTGCGGCAACGGCATTAGGGCAAGAAAGTAAAGCAACAGCGAATGGTGCAACGGCTGTTGGCCGTAAAACACAGGCGACCGGTGGCGATAGCGCCGCTTTTGGTGCGGGCGCCAATGCCAGCGGTGAATCGGCGGCTGCGTTAGGGGCGGCGTCGACGGCAAGCGGCAAATACAGTGTGGCGAGCGGGGTACAGTCGAAAGCGACCGGAACAGAATCTATTGCGGCAGGACGTAAAACGTCAGCTAGTGAAACCTATACGATTGCAGTTGGTTCTAATGCTGTGGCATCAGCCGAACAAGCAACGGCTATCGGCAGTGGTGCGAACGCTTCGGGTTTGCGTTCGATTGCATTTGGCTCCACTGTATTGCATGCCAACGGCTTGGCGACTGACGTGACAACGGCGTTAGGCGCGGATTCCATCGCAT
Source organism: Chelonobacter oris (assembly GCF_000772535.1). Classification (GTDB taxonomy): domain Bacteria; phylum Pseudomonadota; class Gammaproteobacteria; order Enterobacterales; family Pasteurellaceae; genus Chelonobacter; species Chelonobacter oris. The sequence continues at coordinate 2,343 of NZ_JSUM01000028.1, read as the reverse complement.
TAGGTACCGCCGCCAAAGCGGAAACGGCTAGATCTATTGCAATCGGTTATCTGTCTTCGGCATCAATCGAAAGTGCGGTGGCTATCGGAAGTAATGCAATAGCGGGTGCTAATGCGGGAGATGTGGCCTTGGGGCAAGGTGCGATGACAGACCAAGTTGTCGCAACAAGTTCTTACACTATTGGCGGCACGACATACAATTTTGCCGGTACGGCACCGAGTTCAACAGTCAGCGTAGGTAGCCTCGGCAATGAGCGGACGATTACCAATGTTGCGGCAGGCCGTATATCAAACAGCAGTACGGATGCGATCAACGGCAGCCAGTTGTATGCAGTCGCTACCAGCGGTTGGAACTTTACTGTGGGCAACAGCGGTAGTGGCACCAGTTCCCACAATTATACCGGTGGTGCGGCCTTTGAGGCGGTAAGACTGGGAGAAATTCTTAATTTTGTTGCCGGCGATAATATTAATATCGTGCAGAATGGTAGAACGATCACCATCAATGCCATAGGAGCAGGTGCTACAGGTGCTACAGGTGCTACAGGTGCTACAGGTGCTACAGGTGCAACGGGCGCTACAGGTGCAACGGGAGCCACAGGTGCAACGGGAGCCACAGGTGCAATGGGAGCCACAGGTGCAACCGGCGGCACAGGCACATGGAATATCGCAGTTAACGGTGAAGATGCCACTGCGGTGGAAGCGAATGATACTGTTAATTTTGCCGATGGTAAAAATATAGATATCACGAAAGAAGGCAATACTATCAGTGTGAAAACCGAAGAGAATCTGGATGTGACCAGCGTTACGGCCGGTGATACGGTATTGAACACTGACGGAGTAAAAGTCGGTGATAATGTCACCTTGAATCAAGAAGGCGTGGTTGCCGGTAATGTCAGCCTGACAACAGACGGTATTGATGCCGGTGGTCACAAAATTACCGGTGTGGCTAACGGCGATATTTCAGCGTCCAGCCAAGATGCGGTAAACGGTAGTCAGCTGTACGCTAATGCTCAATCAGTGGCAGATGCGCTGGGCGGTGGTTCGGTCGTGAACAGTGACGGCACGGTTGCCGCGCCGACTTATACTATCACCACGACCGACGGCTCGACGGTAACCGCCAATAGTGTCGGCGGGGCGTTGAATTATTTTAACCGTGAAATCGTCAAGCCGATCACTTTTGCCGGAGACAGCGGAAGCTATGATGCGAAACTGGGGCAAACGGTCAATGTGAAAGGCGACGGTAAAAACTTGACGACCGCAGTCAGCGGCAATACGTTGACTATCAGCATGACCGATACGCCTGAATTTACCAGCGTAACCACCGGTAATACCACGATGAATACCAACGGGGTAACAATTAAAGGCGGTAGCGGCGGTGATGTTTCACTGACGGCGGAAGGCTTGAATAACGGCGGCAACCGTATTACTAACGTGGCGGCCGGTGTCAACGGTACCGATGCCGTCAACGTTGATCAATTGAATGCGGTCAACAATAACCTGAACAATCGTATCAATAATGTCGACAAGCATGCGCGGGCGGGTATTGCCGGCGCATTGGCGACAGCCGGATTGTATCAGGCTTATCTGCCGGGGCATTCGATGGTTGCCGTCGGTGCCGGTACTTATCGCGGTGAAAATGCACTGGCAATCGGGGTATCAAGAATATCCGATAACGGCAAAATCGGCGTTAAGCTGAGCGGTATGTCAACCAGTCAAGGCGATGTCGGCGGTTCTGTCAGCGTGGGTTATCAGTGGTAATGGTAAGAAAGCCAAACCGCACTTGCAAGTGTGACAAGTGCGGTCAATCAGCTTAATAAGGAATGTGAAATATGAAAAAAATTGCAAGATATGTATTACCGCTTGCCGCAGTAATGGCGCTGACAGGCTGCCGTTTGAGCGATGTGAAAGCCGACGGCACCACCGACGAGCCGGTGTGGCCAAAAATCGAAGATGCCGGTGTGAACTATAGCGGTTCGCAATACGGCATTTGGCCGAACTGGGACAATGTGCGCATGATCGAAAAAGGCATGAACAAAGATCAGTTATATTATTTGATCGGCAGGCCGCACCATCTGGAAGGTTTGTTTGCGGTGCGTGAGTGGGATTATGTGTTTAACTATCGTCAAAACGGCGTACATAAAATCTGCCAGTATAAAGTGTTGTTTGATAAAGATATGAATGCTCAATCTTTCTTCTGGAATCCGGTCGGCTGTAACAATCAGTATGAATTGTCGGGCGATTTCCTGTTTGACTTTGACTCGGCAACCTTGAGCAGTCAGGGCAAATCGGTGATTGACGGCATTATTGGCGGCTTGAAAACGCAAGGCGTCAGTGCGGTGGTGGT
>NZ_JSUM01000027.1 GCF_000772535.1 Chelonobacter oris | reverse complement strand
TATGCAAAAAAGTCACGATTTGCCGTATTTTACGCCGATTTTATTTTTATTTCGTGATCTTAATCACGGTTATTTTAAATTCTACCTGATAGGGTTTAAAACAAATGATAAATAAAAATACATTTGTTCACTTTGTTGGTGGGTATATGGGAGGATTATGGTTAATCAGGTTACCGAGCGAAAACGCTTGCTTGCCATTCGGAACGTCAGCAAGTCTTTCTCAGGTGTTGACGTTTTAAAAGGGATTAATTTCGAACTGTATTCAGGGCAGGTTCATGCCTTATTAGGCGGAAATGGTGCCGGAAAGTCGACATTGATGAAAATTATTGCCGGTATTCAGCCGCAAGATAGTGGTGAGATTGAAATTAACGGTGAACTACATCATTCCCTTTCGCCGAATAAAGCACATCATCTCGGGATTTACCTTGTTCCGCAAGAGCCGTTGTTATTTCCCAACTTGAGCGTGCGGGAAAATATTCTGTTTGGTTTGAAACAACGTAGCAACAGTGAACGGAAGCTGACCGCACTGCTTAATGAACTCAATTCCCATCTTAAATTGGATATGCAGGCGGGCTTATTGGATGTTGCCGATCAGCAATTGGTTGAAATTATGCGCGGATTGATGCGGAATGCGTCTATTTTAATCTTAGACGAACCGACCGCATCGTTGACTCCGTTAGAAACCGAAAGTTTGTTCGCCAAAATACGATCATTATTAGTGAAAGGCGTCGGTATTGTGTTTATTTCGCACAAATTGCCGGAAGTCTGGCGGATTTCCGATTTTATCAGTGTCATGCGTGACGGCTGTATTGCGTTGAGTGGTGAAACGGCGGCGCTGAAGCGTGACGAGGTGATTAGCGCGATTAAACCAAAACCCAAGGCCGGACAATTGACCGAATCGCAAAAATTGTGGCTGGAACTGCCGGGTCATCATCGTGTTAAGGCAACAGGGCGTCCGATTTTACATATTGAAAATCTGACCGGAGAAGGATTTAAAGCAATCAGTCTGGATATTTATCCCGGAGAGATTTTGGGACTGGCCGGGGTAGTCGGTGCCGGCAGAACGGAATTGGCGGAAACATTGTACGGACTGAGAAAAGAAAAATCAGGGCGGATATTGTTTGATGGCATCAGCATTAATCGGTTGGATACGAAAGCGCGTTTGGAAAAAGGCATCGTTTATTTGCCGGAGGATAGGCAGGCTTCCGGATTATATCTGGACGCACCGTTATCTTGGAATACTTGCGGTTTAACCTATACCGATATGGGATTTTGGACTAACCGAGCGAAAGAAGAGGCTATTCTGGCACGCTACCACCGTGCTATCGGAATTAAATTTAACGATAGCCGACAAGTGGTCAGAACATTGTCCGGCGGAAACCAACAAAAAATTCTGATTGCAAAATGTTTGGAGGCGGATCCGGCACTGCTGATTGTCGACGAACCGACAAGAGGGGTTGATATCGGGGCAAGGGCGGATATTTACCAGTTGATAAAAAGTATCGCGAAACAGAATGTTGCGATTCTGTTTATTTCGTCCGATTTGGAAGAAATCGAGCAGATGTCCGATAGGGTATACGTGATGCATGACGGAGAAATCGGCTTGCCTCTGAGCGGTAAAGATATTAATTCAGAAAATATTATGCATATCGCATTTAGCGGCAAATCAGGATAAGGGTTTTTTATGTGGAAATTTATACAAAACAATCGAGAGTTGACCATTGTTTTTGCAATTTTATGCCTTTTCTTATTATTGATAGGTGGGGACAACGGTTTTCATTTTCAAACGATCGGCATGATCTTTAATTCCGCTCAAATTGTAATGTTGTTATCTATCGGCGCGACTTTCGTTATTTTAACACGAAATATTGATGTTTCCGTCGGATCCGTCATGGGATTGAGCGCCGTTATTATGGGCAGTTTGCTGAATTGGGGTTATTCCTTGCCATTGGCTTTTGCCGGTACGATGTTTTGTGGGTTATCAGCGGGGTTGTTCAACGGTATTTTGGTTACGACGCTGAGAATACCGGCTATCGTGGCGACACTCGGAACTTTGGGATTATATAAAGGAATCATGCTGTTAATTACCGGCGGAAAATGGATTGAAGGCTTGCCGCAAGAATTGAAATCGCTTTCCGAACCGGTTTTTTTAAACATTTCGTTGATTGGGTGGTTATTAATCGGTTTGATTATCGGGGCTTATCTCGTATTAACCAAAGTGCGGTCAGGGCGTAATTTCTATGCGGTCGGTGATAATTTGCAAGGGGCGTTACAGCTTGGCGTTCGAGTCGATACGGTCAGAATTTCGGCATTCGCCATTAATGGTGTGACGGCATCGTTAGCCGGCATTGTTTTTGCTTCACAAATCGGGTTTGTGCCGAACTCTACCGGAAACGGTCTGGAAATGAAGGCGATTGCAGCTTGTGTCTTGGGGGGAATCAGTTTACTCGGCGGATCAGGAAATATTATCGGCGCCATATTGGGCGCTTACTTTCTGATTGAAATTGATACGATTTTGGTTTTATTAAAAGTTCCGGCCTACTGGAACAACTTTGTAGCCGGCATGGTTTTACTTGCTGTGCTGGTATTTGACGGACGAATTAGGATTATGATCGAAAAAAGTATTAAACAGCAACGATATGCCCGTTTTTTAAAAGAAAGTGAAAACCAAAAGTAAATAATAGGATCAATCACATGTTGAAATTAAAAAATTATGGTTGGGAAATAACGCTTTTTTTATTGTTGATTATTGAGATTCTGGGATTCGGTCTGCTCAATCCGCGTATGTTGGATATCAATGTACTTTTATATAGTACCAGCGATTTTATTTATATCGGCATGCTGGCATTGCCGTTAACGATGATTATTGTGAGCGGCGGGATTGATATTTCTTTCGGTTCCACCGTAGGGCTGTGTGCGATTTTTCTGGGGGTGTTGTTTAAACTGGATATGTCATTATTTATTGCCGTTCCCTTAACCTTTTTATTAGGCGGATTTTGCGGGCTGATCAATGCGGGCTTAATTATTTATACCAAAGTCAATCCGTTGGTTATTACGTTGGGAACGATGTATCTCTATGGCGGCGGCGCGTTGCTTTTGTCCGGATTTGCCGGTGCGACGGGGTATGAGGGCATAGGCGGTTTTCCGGACAGTTTGCTGAATTTTGCCAATCAAACCGTGTTGGGCGTTCCTACCCCGATTCTCTATTTTCTGATTATGCTGATCATCTTTTGGTTGCTAATGCATAAAACCACGATAGGAAGAAGCACGTTTTTAATCGGGCAAAGCGAAAGAACGGCACGCTATAGCGCAACGCCGATAAATAAAACGTTATATACCATTTATGCGGCTATCGGATTAGTCGCCGCATTTGTCGCTGTATTGCTAGTGTCTTATTTCGGCTCCGCCCGTTCCGATTTGGGCAGTTCTTTGTTAATGCCGGTTTTGACGGCGGTGGTATTGGGCGGCGCAAATATTTATGGCGGTTCGGGATCGGTATTAGGGACGGCGATAGCCGCATTGTTAATCGGATATTTACAGCAGGGATTGCAAATGATAGGTGTTCCGAATGAGATATCCGGCGCTTTATCGGGCGCATTGTTGATTATTGTTTTAATTGGAAAATCGCTCAGTTTGCATTATTCGTCGATTCGTTACTGGATTCGTCGTAAAGCAGGAAAGCAGGTTGTTAAAAGCCATTAACGGCAAACGGACATACTGATCACGGTATGTTTTATAAAACTCAAGAAGGAGAAATATTATGAAACATTTAGCGATAAAATCAACCGCACTTGCCGTTGCATTAGGCTTTTCGGCAATCGCTGCACAAGCGGCGGACAGAATTGCATTTATTCCTAAACTGGTGGGTGTCGGCTATTTTACCAGCGGCGGACAAGGCGCTGTGGAAATGGGCAAAACACTGGGTGTTGATGTAACCTATGACGGCCCGACGGAGCCGAGCGTATCCAATCAGGTACAACTAATTAATAACTTTGTCAATCAAGGCTATAACGCCATTATCGTTGCCGCCGTGTCTCCCGACGGGTTGTGTTCCACATTGCAGCGGGCGATGAAACGAGGGGTGAAAGTGTTGACTTGGGATTCCGATACCAATCCGGAATGCCGCAGTTATTATATCAATCAAGGCACGCCGACCCAGCTCGGTTCAATGTTGGTGGAAATGGCTTCCGATCAAATCCAAAAGCCGAAAGCGAAAGTGGCATTTTTCTATTCAAGCCCGACAGTAACCGATCAAAACCAATGGGTTAACGTTGCAAAAGAGAAGATTGGCGCAGCACATCCCGAATGGGAAATCGTCACTACTCAATTCGGTTATAACGATGCGATTAAATCATTGCAAACGGCGGAAGGGATTTTGAAAGCCTATCCGGATTTGGATGCCATTATTGCCCCGGACGCCAACGCCTTGCCGGCGGCGGCGCAAGCTGCTGAAAATCTGAAACGTGAAGATGTTGTGATTGTCGGCTTCAGCACCCCGAACGTGATGCGTCCATATGTTAAACGCGGCACGGTGAAGCAGTTCGGATTATGGGATGTGGTTCAGCAAGGCAAGATTTCCGTTGCGGTTGCAAACGATGTGCTGAAAGGAAAACCGTTGAAAGTGGGGGATAAACTCGATGTTGAGGGTGTCGGCACGGTTGAAATATCGCCGAACAGCGTACAAGGTTATGAATATGAAGCGGCGGATAACGGCATTGTCGTGCTGCCGGAGCGAGTGGTTTTCACAAAAGAAAACATTGATAACTACCATTTTTAAATGTGATACAGGAGAGATATGATGGCTGATTTAGATGATATTCGGGATGGTAAAGATTTCGGACTGGATAAACCGCAAGCCAATAAAGCGTTTTATATGAAAGGATTAGGCGCGTTGGATTGGGGCATGCAATCTCGTTTGGCAAATATTTTCAACCCCAAAACCGGCAAAACGATTATGTTGGCGTTCGATCACGGCTATTTCCAAGGCCCGACGACCGGATTGGAACGGATTGATTTGCATATTGCACCGCTCTTTGAATACACCGATGTCTTAATGTGTACCCGCGGTATTTTGAGAAGCGTGGTTGCGCCGGATACCGGAAAACCGGTAGTGTTGCGCGCGTCAGGGGCAAATTCGATTTTGACGGCATTATCAAATGAAGCGGTTGCGGTTTGTGTGGAAGATGCGGTACGTTTGAATGTGTCGGCAATGGCGGCACAAGTCTATATCGGTTCGGAGCATGAACACCAATCAATCAAAAATATTATTCAATTAGTCGATCAGGGAACGCGTTACGGCATTCCGACCATGGCGGTAACCGGCGTCGGCAAAGAGATGGCGAGGGATCAACGCTATTTTTCATTGGCAACCCGCATTGCCGCAGAAATGGGAGCGCACGTTATCAAAACGTACTATGTGGATAAAGGTTTTGAGCGGGTAACGGCAGGCTGTCCTGTGCCGATTGTGATTGCCGGCGGTAAAAAACTGCCTGAACCGGAGGCGTTGGAAATGTGCTATCGGGCGATTGATCAGGGTGCTGCGGGGGTTGATATGGGGCGCAATATTTTTCAGTCCGATGCGCCTGTCGCCATGCTCAAGGCCGTTCATGCGGTGGTACATCAAGGTGAAAATGCAGAAAAAGCTTATCAACTTTATCTGGACGAAAAAAATCAATAGCGTGACGATATGCCGATGGCGAGTTATTGCCGTCGGCCTATTCAAAAAGGAATTTATGTAGGAGTTTACTATGTTTGCCATGTTGGTCGAGATCAATATTAAAGCCGGAATGGAAGCGGAATTTTTAAACGTGTTTGCCGCCAATCATTATGGTACGCGCAAAGAGCCGGGAAATGTGCGGTTTGACGTATTGCAGGATCCGAAGATAACGACCCGTTTTTATGCCTATGAAGTTTATGAAAACGAAGCCGCATTGGAAGCGCACCGCCAAACCGAGCATTATCATCAATGCGTCAAGGATCTTGAGCCGCTAATGACCGGAACAAGAAGCAAAACCGTCTTTAACTGGATTTTGCCTCAGGATGTCAGCCATGAAAAAATCTAGATCGGCACTGATTCGTTAACTGAAATCACAAAGAATCAGTGTCGGCATTTTAGCCGCTAATTGGCTGAAATTCGAAGAAACATTATCAATATTGAGCAATAATCAAATCAATCTGTTGCATGTTGATATTGCCGACGGGCAGTTTTCACCGCTGTTTACCGTCGGTTCGTCGGCAATCAAACAATTGTCCGGCAATTTTTACAAAGACGTCCATTTACTGGTGAACCGACAAGAGAAGCATGCCAAGCAAGCTGTTAAGTGCGGTGCCGACATGGTAACATTACAGCTGGAAAGTGACAGAGATTTACATGATATTCTCGCTTGGCTTAATACACAATACATCGTCACCAACGGTATCAACCGCCCCGTTCTCAGCGGATTGAGCTTATGCCCTGAGACGGATTTATCATTACTTCAGCCGTATTGGGATCGAATTGACCTCATTCAACTTTTAACTCTTGATCCCCGAACGGGCGTCAAAGCGGATGAATTTTCCATTCTGACAAGAATTAAATCCGTCATGAATATGCTTGGTGAAAAACGGGCGGGAAAAATTATTACCGTTGATGGTTCGATGACCCTAGATTTGGCGATTAAAGCCAAACGGCTCGGCATCGACCGGGTGGTATCGGGAAGCGTCTTGTTTGCCGATACGGATCTTGACGGCACGCTAATGCGTTGGAAAACAGAATTGCTTGCAGTGGAAAGTGCGGTCTGAGTAAATCTCAACCGCACTTTGTGTTATTACGTTATTTCAGCCCTGCCGCGTTGCGCAATTCTTCCGCACGGTCGGTTTTTTCCCACGGGAATTCGTTGCGACCGAAATGGCCGTAGGTAGCGGTTTTACGGTAAATCGGCTGAATCAGATCCAACATTTTGATTAAACCGTATGGACGCAGATCGAAGAACTCGCGTACCAGTTTTACCAATAAGGCTTCGCTGACTTTTGCAGTACCGAAGGTTTCGAGCATAATCGACGTCGGTTCTGCCACGCCGATAGCGTAAGAAAGTTGGATTTCACACCGATCCGCCAAGCCGGCGGCAACGATATTTTTGGCAACGTAACGTGCGGCATAGGCAGCGGAGCGATCCACTTTTGACGGATCCTTGCCGGAGAATGCACCGCCGCCGTGACGGGCTGCGCCGCCGTAGGTGTCGACAATGATTTTCCGTCCGGTCAAGCCGCAGTCGCCCATCGGGCCGCCGATCACAAAACGGCCGGTCGGGTTGATAAAATATTTCGTTTCGGCAGAGAGCCATTCGCTCGGCAGAATCGGCTTGATAATTTCTTCCATCACGCCTTCATAAATCTGTTTTTGATCGACTTCTTCCGCATGTTGGGTGGAAAGCACGACCGCATCAATACCGACAATATTGTGTTTGTCGTACTGGAATGTGATTTGACTTTTGGCATCGGGACGCAGCCAGTTTAACGTACCGTTTTTGCGCACTTTTTCCTGCTGTTCCATCAAACGGTGCGCGTAAGTGATCGGCGCAGGCATCAGCACATCGGTTTCGTTGGTGGCGTAGCCGAACATAATCCCTTGATCGCCCGCACCTTGTGCCAGCGGATCGGCACGATCAACACCCTGATTGATATCAGAAGATTGCTTGCCGATGCCGTTCAGCACAGCGCAAGAATGACCGTCAAAGCCCATGGTAGATGAGGTGTAGCCGATGTCGCAAATCACTTGGCGTGCAATGTGTTCGATATCGACCCAAGCGGAAGTCGTGATTTCGCCGCCGACCAGCGCCATGCCGGTTTTTACGTAGGTTTCACAAGCGACGCGCGCTTTCGGATCTTGTTCAATAATCGCATCCAGTACCGCATCGGAAATCTGATCGGCAATTTTGTCAGGGTGGCCTGCGGAAACGGATTCGGAAGTAAATAAATAGTTAGACATAATTTCTCTTTTTATCATAGGTATTCGTAATCTGGGTTACCATATTTTGGAAGCGTAACCATCTGGACGGCTATAATACTGATTTTGCGTATAAATACCAAACGATTTTTGCTCAAAATATTGATTATTGAAAAATATAGTACTAAAATATGGTACTATCTTAATGCTGGGACATGATAGTGTGAAAAATAAATCTAAAGCCACCTTACAATTGATTTTTAAACGGCCGACTAGCGGCAATATCCGTTGGAAAGAGATTGAAGCACTTTTTATTGAATTGGGTGCAGAGTTGCAGGAACGGGAAGGTTCGCGGATTGCGGTGATATTGTTCGGACAAGTAAAGGTTTTTCATCGCCCGCACCCTAAACCGGACACTGACAAAGGGGCGGTTGCGAGCATGCGAAAATGGTTGGAAGAAAATGGAGTAACGCCATAATGAAAAATATGATGATTATCGACGGAAATAAAGCCGTGATTACCTATGATGATGAATTAGGACTGTTCCGTGGCGAATTTACAGGACTGAACGGCGGAGCAGATTTTTATGCCGCCGATGTTGAATCATTGCGGCGTGAAGGTGAAATTTCATTGCGGGAGTTTATGGCGGTTTGCCAAGAAAATGGGATAGAGCCTTATAAACATTATTCTGGTCGATTTAACTTGCGTTTAGAACCGGCATTACACGCAGAAATAGCGGCGTTTGCCAGTGCTGAAAATCTGAGTTTGAATGAATGGGTCGTGAAACGACTACAATCAGATATTCAGCAACTGCAAACGAATTAACTGCTTAATTTCAAATCCCCGTCTTTAATCCAACCTTTGCGGCGGAAAAAGGCGGCAATCATAAAGGTGAAGCATGCCGGCAAAATAAAATGCAGCAGCGCAATTGCAAGCCAAACGTTTATTGAGCCGCCCATTGCCTCAAGTGTGCCGATTTGTCCGACCAAACCGCTGGTGCCCATACCTGCGCCGCTCGGAATATTGACCATTTGAAAAATGAGGGTTGAAAGCGCCCCCAACACCGCACTTGAGATGATCGGAGGCAGCCAGATTTTGGGATTGCGCACAATATTCGGCATTTGCAGCATACTGGTGCCCAAGCCCTGACTAAGCAAGCCGCCCCAACGGTTTTCCTTGAAGCTCATCACGGCAAAGCCGATCATTTGGCAGCAGCAGCCGACCGTTGCCGCGCCCGCCGCCAAACCGCTTAAGGACAATGAAATCGCAATGGCGGCACTGGAAATAGGCAGTGTCAATACCACGCCCATAACAACGGAAACCACGACGCCCATTAACAGCGGTTGCAGCTCGACCGACCACATAATAAAGCTGCCGATTTGATGCATCAGGGTTGAAATTGGTTGTCCCAATAGCTGGGCAACGGCAATACCGCCGCAAAGGGTAACGGCGGGTGTGACGATAATATCGACCACCGTTATTTTGCTGACCAGCTTGCCGCATTCCGCACCGATTGCCGCTGCCAGAAAACAGCCGACCGGGCCGCCCAATGCCGCCCCTGCCAGTCCGGTAATCGTGCTGCTGAGTAAGACTAAGGGCGGTGCTTGTAATGCATATGCTACACCAACGCCGATTGCCGCCCCCATGGCTTTCTGCGCTTGTGAACCGACATCGATTAGCCAAGGGAGATCGCACCAAGTTCCGACATTTTTCAGAATCAAACCGATAATCAAGGAAGAAAACAGGCCTAACGCCATTAAATTCAGGGCGTCAACCGCATAACGTTTCAGGCTGAATTGAATATTTTGACGCTGTAAAAAATCACGAATGGTCATGGAAAAATTCCCCGTTAATATTTTTTGTAGCATATCCTTTTCTTTTTTTATGTGAAAGTGTTTTTTATGGCTGAAAATGATATTTATCATTGTTGGTGGCCGCTGATCCAAAGTGCGGTGAGATTTACTATCTAAAAGTGTGGCGAACCGTTAGAATAATGGTTATTTTTCAGAGGAGAAGAGCCATGAAAAAAAGCGTGATTTTTGATTTGGGCAATGTGTTAGTGAAATGGGATCCTGACGGCATTTTGCAGCGCTTTAGCGACGATCCGCAGGAGCAGGCGCAATATCGCAAGGTCTTTTTTAATCAAGGCTGGCTGGCGCTGGACGCCGGTTTAATGGAATATGATAAGGCATTGGCGCTGTTTTCGCTGCTGTTGGCAAAGCCGTTGAGCGAGATGGAACGCTTTATGCAAGTGGTGCGTGAATCGCTAGAGCCAATGCCGTTGGCACTGGATTTATTGCATGATTTGCACCGTCGTAAGGTGGATTTACTCTGTATCAGCAATATGCCGTTACATGCGTATGCCTATTTGAAACAGCGTTATGATTATTGGCACTTATTTCGCGGCATTGTGATTTCGGCGGAAGTGAAACTGATCAAACCGCACTTGGATATTTTTCATTATGCTATTGAAAAATATCAACTTAATCCGCAGCAAACACTGTTTATTGATGACTCCGACGCCAATATTGAAGCGGCACAAAAGTGCGGTATCGCCGGCGTGTGTTATCAAAATGATCAGACGGGTATTGATCAGGTTTATACTTTCTTGCAACAACAATAATTAAGGAAAAAATCATGCAACAAAAAATCGTGCTGGCGACCGGTAATCAGGGCAAAGTGAAAGAGATGGCGGGCGTGTTGGCGCAATTCGGCTTTGAGGTGGCGGCGCAATCTGAATTTGGAATTGAAAGTCCGGAAGAGACCGGATTGACCTTTGTCGAAAATGCGATTTTGAAAGCCCGTCATGCGGCGAAGATCAGCGGTTTGCCGGCAATCGCCGATGATTCGGGGCTGGCGGTGACCGCACTTGGCGGCGCACCGGGGTTGTATTCCGCCCGTTATGCCGGCGAAGAGGGCAATGACGGCAAAAACCGAGCCAAGCTATTGGCGGACATGGCGAGGATACCGCAAGCAGAGCGCGGTGCAAAATTTGTCAGTGTAATTGTGCTGCTGCAACATGAAAATGATCCGACGCCACTGATTGCCGAGGGGGCATGCTACGGAGAAATTTTGTTTGAGGAAAAAGGCACAAACGGCTTCGGCTACGATTCGCTGTTTTTCTATCCGCCGAAAAATGCCAGCTTTGCCGAATTGGAACCGACGGAGAAGAAAAAAGTTTCGCACCGTGCCAATGCGTTAGCTGTCCTACGCCAACGGCTAAACGGGAAATAAACCGCATTATGTTACAGCCACTGTCGCTCCCGCCGTTGAGTTTGTATATTCATATCCCGTGGTGCGTGCAAAAATGCCCGTATTGCGATTTTAATTCACATGCGCAGAAAGGGGCGATCCCCGAAACCGAGTATATCCGCCATTTGTTGAAGGATTTGGATAATGACCTGCATTATGTGCAAAACCGTACTTTGCATTCGATTTTTATCGGCGGCGGTACACCGAGCCTGTTTTCAGCGACGGCGATTGCCGATTTATTGCAACAGGTACGGAAGCGAGTCCCGTTTGCCGAGGATATTGAAATTACGTTGGAAGCCAATCCGGGCACAGCGGAAGCCGAACGCTTTATTGGCTATCGTCAAGCCGGTGTTACCCGTATTTCAATGGGGATCCAGAGTTTTGAGCAGGAAAAACTGGAAAGGCTAGGGCGGATTCATAATGTCGAAGAGGCGTTAAATGCCATTCAATTTGCCAAAAACAGCGGGCTGAACAGTTTTAATATCGATTTAATGCACGGCTTGCCGAACCAGACAGTGCAGCAGGCGCTGAACGATTTGCGGCAAGGCATCGCGCTGGCGCCACCGCACTTGTCATGGTATCAATTGACGATTGAACCGAATACGATGTTTTATTATCGCCCTCCGAAACTGCCCGATGACGATGCGTTATGGGATATTTTTGAACAAGGGCATCAGTTGCTGACCGCCGCCGGTTATCGGCAATATGAAACTTCAGCCTATGCCAAGCCGGGCTATCAGTGCAAACATAATCTGAATTATTGGCGTTTCGGCGACTATCTGGCGATTGGCTGCGGCGCTCACGGCAAGGTGAGTTTTCCGAACGGCGACATTGTGCGTTACGCCAAAACCAAACACCCGAAAGGCTATATGCAAGGCAATTACCTGCATAGCCAAAGTGCGGTCGGCGCCGCCGAACGTCCGTTTGAATTCTTTATGAACCGCTTCCGCCTGTTGGAACCGGTCGCCAAACAGGATTTTGTCCAATTAACCGGGCTGGATTTAGGCGTTGTTTCCACACGGATAGCATGGGCAAAACAGCAAAACTACCTTGTTGAAACCGACCGCACTTGGCAGGTGACCGAACACGGTAAATTGTTTTTAAATGAACTGTTGGAGCAGTTTTTGGATTAGTTAAAGGAGCGGAGATGATGACGGTAGAAATGATGGAAAAAATCAGTCGTGAATTAAAGAAAATCGAGCAAGAAGAAAATGTGACGATACTTTATGCGGTGGAATCCGGTAGTCGGGCGTGGGGATTCCCCTCTCAGGACAGTGATTATGATGTGCGCTTTATTTATGTTCGTACTCAGGCGGATTATTTGTCAATTGATGAGCCTCGTGATGTATTGGAATATCCGATTAATGATTTATTGGATATTAGCGGTTGGGATTTGAAAAAAGCACTAAAATTAGGCCGTAAAGGCAATCCGGCACTTTCCGAATGGTTATATTCACCGATAGTTTATCAGGTCAATATGCCGTTTTTATCGGCGTTCAGGCAGCTGGCTGCGGCGTATTTTTCACCGCGTAATATGATTCATCATTATCTACATATGGCGGATGGAAATTTCCGTGGATATTTACGATCGGATTTAGTCAAAATTAAAAAATATTTTTACGTATTACGTCCGATTTTAGCTTGTATATGGATTGAAAAATATCAAAAGAATCCGCCGATTTTATTTGCCGATCTACTCAATGATGCTTTACTCGCCTCAGATTTAAAAAAGGAAATAGATCGTTTATTGGTGCGTAAATTGGCTGGTGAAGAATTTAATCTTGAACCTAAAGTTGAAAACATCAATCGGTTTATCGAAGAAAAAATCACCTATTATCAGCACTATGTACTGACCTTAGAAAAGTGTCGACTGCCTGATAATAATGCGGCCAATGTACTGTTTAGAACGTGGATTAAAGAATAAATTTTCGATGAAACGAGGATTGAACAATCCCGATAACGTAGTAAGATAAATCAATATTTTGTCAACATAAGGATAAGTCATGGATCAGCTGGAAATGAAAAAACAGGCGGCGCAGGCGGCGCTGAAATATGTGGAAGCAGGCAGTATTGTCGGGGTCGGCAGCGGTTCGACGGTCAATTGTTTTATCGAGGCATTGGGGGCGATGGCGGATCAAATCAAAGGTGCGGTTGCCGCATCGAAAGAATCCGAACGCCGTTTGCTGGCGTTGGGAATTGACGTGTTCAATGCCAATGAAGTGTCAGGGCTGGATATTTATGTTGACGGCGCCGATGAGATCAATCCGCAAAAAATGATGATTAAAGGCGGCGGAGCGGCGTTGACACGTGAAAAAATTGTGTCTTCATTAGCAAAAAAATTCATCTGTATCGTGGATTCCACAAAACAGGTTGATGTGCTAGGCTCAACATTTCCGCTGCCGGTAGAAGTGATCCCGATGGCACGCTCTTATGTGGCGCGTAAACTGGTCGGTTTGGGCGGACAGCCGGAATATCGTGAGGGCGTGGTGACCGATAACGGCAATGTCATTCTAGACGTGCATCATTTCAAGCTTATGCAGCCGATAGAGATGGAAAAAACCTTGAATAATATCGCCGGTGTCGTCACAAACGGCATTTTTGCCTTGCGCAGAGCCGATATTGTGATTGTCGGCAGCACGCAGGGCGTTCAGATTTTGGCATAAATTAAACAAGAGGAAAGCAAATGACAGCAAAAGTCTCATTGGATAAAGCGAAAATCAAATTTTTGCTTCTGGAAGGGGTTCATCAAAGTGCGCTCGACAGCTTGCACTGTGTCGGTTACACCAACATCGAATATCACAAAAAAGCATTGGACGATGCCGATTTGATTGAAGCGATCAAAGATGCGCATTTTATCGGGATCCGCTCCCGAACCCACCTGACGGCGGACGTGTTGCAGCACGCACAAAAATTGATTGCCATCGGGTGTTTTTGTATCGGCACTAATCAGGTTGATCTGGAAACGGCGAAACAACGCGGTATTCCGGTTTTTAATGCGCCCTTTTCCAACACTCGCTCCGTCGCCGAATTGGTACTGGGCGAGATTTTGCTGTTGATGCGTAAGATTCCGCAGGCGAATGCGGAAGTGCATCGCGGATTATGGAATAAATCCGCCACCGGTTCGCATGAAGTGCGCGGCAAAAAACTGGGGATTATCGGTTACGGTCATATCGGCTCACAGTTAAGCGTGCTGGCGGAAGCGGTCGGTATGCGGGTTTATTTTTATGATATCGAAAATAAACTGCCGTTGGGCAATGCGCAGCAGATTCGCACGCTGGAAGAATTATTGTCGACCTGTGACGTGATTTCACTGCATGTGCCGGAAAACGATTCCACCAAAAATCTGATGAGCAAAGAGCGGATCGAACAATTGAAACAGGATTCGATCTTAATCAATGCGGCACGCGGCACGGTTGTCGATCTTGATGCGTTGGCTTTGGCATTGGACGAAGGACGGGTGTTGGGGGCTGCAATCGACGTCTTCCCGACCGAACCGGCTTCGATTCATGACCCGTTCGAATCGCCGTTGCGCCGTTTCGACAATGTGATTCTTACCCCGCATATCGGCGGTTCGACCTCGGAGGCACAGGCGAATATCGGCGCGGAAGTCGCCAATAAACTGGTGAAATATTCCGATAACGGCTCAACGCTGTCGGCGGTCAATTTCCCCGAAGTCTCGCTGCCGGAACATTCCGGCACTAAACGCTTGATGCATATTCATCACAATCGTCCGGGCGTGTTGAACAAAATCAACCAGATTTTTACCGACGAAGGTGTGAATATCGCAGCCCAATATTTACAAACCAACGCGCAGATCGGCTATGTGGTGATTGATGTGGAAACCACCAACACCGATAACGTGCTGCAACGTTTGCGCAGTATCGAAGGCACAATCAAGGCACGTGTCTTGTTTTAGCCGTGCGAATAGCGAAAGTGCGGTTTTCTTGCCGAAGGAAACCGCTTTTTTATTTTTATCTTGAATTTGATCGCACAACCAACATAAGAGGGCAATATGTCAGAACAATCCCACACAGGCTATGCCGCACCGTTGCTGATTATCGGCTGCGTGATTTTCGGGCTCGGCAGCTTGATCGTCAAATTTGTACCGGTCGGGGCTTATGCCATTGCATTTTGGCGCTTGCTGGTTGCCGCATTGATTTTCTGGGGGGTAATGCGTTTTTTTCGCCAACCGTTCCCGAACAGCCGCAAAGCGATCGGCATGGCGCTGTCGTCCGGCGCTTTTTTGGGCTTTGATTTAGCGCTGTGGCACGAAAGCATTTATGCCGTCGGCCCCGGCATTTCCACTTTGTTGAACAGCCTGCAAATTTTCTTTTTATCGGCAATCGGTTTTATTTGGTTTCATGAACGGCTAACTAAACTCCAATTATTCAGTTTATTTTTGGCGATCATTGGTGTCGCTATGATTGCCAGTCCTGAATTTGGGCATAATAATGATGCCGGTTGGGGATTTGTCAGCGGGATTATCTCCGGTGGTATGTTGGCACTCTCAATGGTGTTTGTGCGTAAAACTCAGCAAGTAGAAAAAACCGCACTTTTCCCGTTAATGCTGCTGGTCAGTTTGGGCGGAATGGCGGCACTGCTGTTGCCGTCATTGCTGCTCAACAGCGACAATTTATACCCGACGACTTGGCGTGATGTCGGGCTGATTCTGGTTTACGGTGCGCTGATGCAATGTTTTGCCTGGGGGCTGATTGCTTATGCGATTCCGCTGTTATCCCTCTCCGTTACCGGCTTATTATTGTTGAGTGAACCCGTCGCCGCCTTGGTTATCGACTATTTCTGGCTGCAAAAACCGATTAACAGCCTACAATGGCTCGGTGCGGGCTTAACGTTGCTGGCGATTTATTTAGGTTCGCTGCGCAGTAAAAAAGCCAAGCGAACGGGCAAAAAGATTGCGCTATGACACTTGAAATGGCCTTTTAGCGGGGCAATTTCCAATTTGGGGCATTCACCTCTTCAGATTTCGCTCGGCTACCATCTCCCCTCGATTCCTGTTAAACTGGGGCGCTTTTGTTTTTATGATTGGGTGTTATGAAAAAACTGTTCTCTTTTTTATTTTTGTTGGCGACATTGGCGGCGGTCGGGGTTTTCTGGGGCTATCAACAGATTCAAAAACTGGCGAATCAACCGATTCAGGCGGCGCAGGATCAATTACTGACCGTTGAGCGCGGCACCACCGGCAAAAAATTGGGCGAATTTTTGCAACAACAGCGATTGATTGAAGACGATACCTTTTTTCCGCTGTTATTGCGTTTACAACCGGAACTGAGTGCGGTCAAAGCCGGCACTTACTCGCTGAACGGCGTGACCAACTTGACCGAACTGCTGCAATTGCTGAACAGCGGCAAAGAGGCGCAGTTTGCGATTCGTTTCGGCGACGGCGAACAGTATAAACAGCTGCGGCAAAGCTTGGCAAATGCACCGCACTTGCAGCATTCGCTGACCGACAAAACGGAGAGCGAGATTTTCGATTTGCTAAAATTGCCTTTAACCGATGGCGGGCAAAGCAAAACGCTGGAAGGCCGGGTCTATCCCGACACTTATCATTATGCGGTCAATTCAACCGATCTGGCATTGCTGCAAAGAGCGGTGCAGCGTATGCAACAGGTATTGGAGAAAGCATGGCAAGGGCGTGCTGAAAATTTGCCGCTGAAGAATCCGTACGAAATGCTGATTTTGGCATCGATTGTCGAAAAAGAGACCGCACTTGACCGTGAACGGGCGCAGGTGGCGGCGGTGTTTATCAATCGTTTGAAACGGAATATGCGGCTGCAAACCGATCCGACCGTGATTTACGGCATGGGCGATAATTATCAGGGCAATATCCGGCGCAAAGATCTGGACGAAAAAACCGCTTACAATACTTATCAAATCGACGGCTTGCCGCCAACCCCGATTGCGATGCCGAGCGAAGCGTCGCTGCAAGCCGTAGCGCATCCGGCGGACAGTACCGCACTTTACTTTGTGGCGGACGGCAGCGGCGGACATAAGTTCAGCAATACGCTGGCGGAACATAATCAGGCGGTACGGCAATATTTGAGATGGTTGCGTTCGCAAAAAAACGGCTCTCAGCAAAATGGAAATTAATATGCAAAATCAAAAGTGCGGTAAATTTATTGTGTTGGAAGGCTTGGAAGGCGCCGGCAAAACCACCGCGCGTGAAGCCGTATTACAGGCGTTGCAGGCACACGGTATCGAGCGGATTGAATTTACCCGTGAGCCGGGCGGCACGCCGTTGGCGGAAAAGTTGCGCCAATTGATCAAATTTGGCGACGGCAACGAAGTGATTAGCGATAAAGCCGAATTATTGATGTTGTATGCCGCTCGGATTCAGCTGGTGGAAAATGTGATCCGCCCCGCATTAACGTGCGGTAAATGGGTGCTGGGCGATCGGCATGATATGTCGTCACAGGCATATCAGGGCGGCGGGCGGCAGATTGACCGTACGTTGCTCTCGACCTTGCGCGATACCGTATTGGGCGATTTCAAACCGCACTTGACCCTGTATCTGGACATTGATCCCGAATTGGGCTTGAGCCGTGCCCGCAGTCGTGGCGAATTGGATCGTATCGAACAATTGCAATTGGATTTCTTTGAACGCACCCGTGCCCGTTATCTGGAGCTGGTGGCGGCGGATCCGAATGCGCTGTTGATCGATGCCTCACAGCCAATCGAACAGGTTGCGAGCGATGTTCGAAGTGCGGTCGACAACTGGTTGTCGACACAGGATTAAGCCGATGTATCCGTGGTTCGAACCGCTCTTTGCACAACTGGACAACAGCTTTGCACAACAGCACGGCCATCATGCGTTATTATTCAAAAGCGATGCGGGTTTGGGCAGTGAGCAACTGCTGACCGCACTTGCACAAGGCTTGTTGTGTCTGGAAAAACCGGGGCTGCAAGCGTGCGGAAAATGCCAAAATTGCGGGCTTTTTCATGCCGAAAGCCATCCGGATTTTCACTGCCTGCAAGTGCAGGAAGGCAAAAATATCGGCATTGATCAGGTGCGTGAGCTGATCGGCAGTTTGCAGCAATACGCCCGACAGGACGGCAATAAAGTCGTGTATATCCCGACACTGGAACGTTTGAGCGAAGCGGCGGCCAATGCGTTGTTGAAAACGCTGGAAGAGCCGAGCGATCGCACTTACTTTTTATTGCTTGCCGATTTGAGTGCCGCGCTCATGCCGACCATCTACAGTCGTTGTCAGGTCTGGACGCTGACCGCACCGCCGCAGCCGCAAGTGAAAGCCTGGCTGCAACAGCAGATTGCCGTACAAGAAACGGACATCGAAACCGCACTTCGCATTAATTACAACCGCCCACTGGCAACGTTGAACGCATTACAGAAAGGCTGGTTGGATTTGCGCAAACAGTTTTTACGCCAATTCTGGCTGTTTCAGCAAAACCGTGCGCCGGAACCGTTTATGAAACAGTTCGCTTTCGATGACGACGTGCTGTTACAACGGCAGCTCAACTGGCTGACCGCTTTTTTCAGCGATTGCCTAAAATGCCGCCTACAGATTCGGCAGGGCTGGATTAACCAAGACATTGCCAACGGGATCGAACAATTCAGCAGGCTGTTTTCGCAAACCGCACTTTTACATGCCAATGACTTGCTGCGGCAGTTACGCCGTGATCTGACCCAAATCAACGCCGTCAATCAGGAATTGATGGTGCTGGATTTTTTAACCAAACTAATTACAGACGTTTTTGAGGTATAAGTGTTTATTGTGGACTCACACTGTCATTTGGACAGCTTGGATTATGAAAATTTACATCGCAATATGGACGATGCGCTGGAAAAAGCAAAACAACGCGATGTGCGGCATGTGCTGTCGATCAGCACCACCTTAAGCGGTTTCGAAAAATTACACACTGCACTTGCGCAGCATAAGGCTGTTTCGCTCTCTTGCGGCGTGCATCCGTTGAATGTAGAAGACGAAACCTTTGATGCGGAAAAGATGTTACGGCTGGCGCAAGCGCCACAGGTGGTTGCCATTGGCGAGTGCGGACTGGATTATTATTACAGTGTTGACAATAAAGCCAAGCAGCAGCGGATTTTCAGCCGACAAATCGAGATTGCCAACCAACTGGACAAACCGTTGATTATCCACACCCGTTCGGCAAGAGAGGATACGATTGCGTTGCTGAAACAAGGCAATGCACAAAAGTGCGGCGGCGTGTTACACTGTTTCACAGAAAATCAATGGACGGCGGATCAGGCGCTGGAACTGGGTTTTTATATTTCCGTTTCCGGCATCATCACGTTTCGTAACGCACAACAGATTCGTGACGTGATTCAACATGTTCCGCTTGATCGCTTGCTGGTGGAAACCGATTCGCCGTATCTGGCGCCGGTGCCGTATCGCGGCAAGCAGAACCAGCCTGCATACGTGCGTGAAGTGTGTGACTATCTGGCGGTTTTAAAAGGTGTGAGCAGTGAGGAATTGGCGCAGATTACCACGGCCAATTTTGAACGGTTATTTAAGATAAAAGTACAATAAGGAACCATTATGGCTAAATTTACCCTCCGCAGAGGCATAACCCTGTTTTTTATTTTGGTCACCCTGCTGATTCACGGCGTATTGTTTGCCACCGTCAATTTTTATTTTCCGCATTATGAGGTGACCCATATCACCGGCGTAGAAGTGAAACGCGTGGACAAAGACGGCCCGATTACCAAATCCAATCCGGCGGACGGCCCGACCCGTGATGTGTATTATATCTACACACAAAAACCGAATACCGATAAAGTGATGGTTTATCGTAACGAAGATACCCGTTGGGGATTTCCGTTCTATTTCAAATTCAATTCTGCCGACTTACAGGCGAAGGCACAGGGATTCGCCGTCGACAAAAAAACGGTACAGGCGAAATATTACGGCTGGCGTTTGGTGATGTTTGATGAATTCCGCAATATGACCTCAATGAAAGAAGTGCAGCCCGATGCGACACCTGCTTGGCCGGTAGCCGGTTATATTCTGTATTTCCTGTTATTGATCACATTATTCCTGTCCATTCAGTTTATCCGCGGCTGGTTTGACAGTGAGAATGAAAGCGGTAAGTAAATTTTTGCCGAAATTCAATTGACGCTGTTGCTGTGCTTTATCCCTTTGGGCATATGATCGCAAGCAATGGCGTTTTTATGATGAATTATAAGATTTTTTATCCTCAGCCGTATCCGTTTGTCCTGTTGCTGAACACCATATTCTTTCTCTTATCTGCTCCATATCAATCATAAATAAGATTTTATTCGAATAATCACGTTAATTTATTAGGCGATAACAAATCAAATTGTAAATTAATTCTCGCATAATGAAAAAAAATTGAACTATTGTATTAAAAATGATTTAATTTCCGCCTTAAAAAGATTTGTAAGCTTGGTGTATTTAAATGTTGTTTTGTTGATTTGCCGAGTAATGATAAGTAGCGTGTGAGGATATGTGTAATGAATAGCATCTATAAAGTGATTTGGAGTACGGCTAAACAGAGTTTGGTCGTGGTATCGGAATTAGCGGCCGGTCATGGCAAAAGTACGGGTTCCGTAGACAAAAGAGCGGTTGCCGTTAAGCAATCGTCTCCTTTTATTACGGTATTGAAAGCGTCAGTAATCGCCATGTTAGCGGCCTTCCCGATGTCGGGTTATGCATCGGTGGCCATCGGTTCGACCAGTAGTGTATCAGGTGGTGCCAGTGCACTGGCGCAAGATTCGATTGCGATTGGTACTAATGCAATAGCGGCGGCTAGTTCTTTGCCGACTGATAACCTAACAGGAAATATTTCAATCGGCGCAAACGCCTATTCCAGCAATCAGAGTGTGGGTTATCAGCAAATCACTAACCGTGACGGCACTGCTGCACAATGGGTGGCCATGCCTGAGCACAATCAGCCTAAGAATGATGATTCATCTACTACCAACGGCGTATCGCCATCGGCTGTTAGTATCGGTCAAAACAGCATTGCCCGTGCAGGCGGCACCGCTGTCGGTTACAATAATATTGCCGGTATGACAGGCAACAATTATGCTGCGTTTGCCTTCGGTAATGGTAATGAAGCCAGCGATGGTTATGCATTGGCAATGGGTATGGGCAATAAAGCTGCCGGCCCTTCGGCAGTTGCCATCGGCACCGGCACCGTTTCGTCAGGCAACACTGCAATTGCAATGGGCCGTCAAACAACTGCTTCCGGCGACTATTCAACCGCGCTCGGTAATGTCGCCAGCGCCACCGGCGCCAATGCTTTGGCTGTCGGCCACTCTTCACAAGCCAGCGGCACTCGTTCGATCGCCATCGGTTCATCAACCGCTACAGATGCTTATTTAGATACGGATACTGCTGCCAAAGCCAGCGCAGCAGATGCCTTGGCCATCGGTACGGATACAACAGCAACGGCAGATAGTGCGACTGCCATCGGAAAAAGCGCCAAAAGCTTGACCGCAAGCTCGATTGCAATCGGCAAAGCGGCGCAGGTAAAAGCCGGTAGCGACGCGGATCAAACAGGTGCCAGCTCGATTGCAATCGGTGATCAGGCTGTGGTGGATAATGCCAGCAATGCCATTGCTGTGGGTAGCGGTGCTAAAACGATTGATACGCCGATAACCGCGCTCAATTTAGAGAGCGGAGCAATGGAAACGACACTTTACAAAGGTAATAACGGTATTGCTGTCGGCCAAAATGCACAAGCATCAATTGATGCGATTGCAATCGGTGAGAATGCCTATTCTCAACGGGTGACTGATGCGGCAACGATTGCTATCGGCCAAAATTCAAAAAGTTACGGCGGGGTAGCGATTGGGCAGAGTGCCCGAACGTTACAAGATTCGGCAACCAATCTGGCCAGCGCTTCGGTAGCCATCGGTCGTTATGCCACCACGGGAGAATATGGTGTGGCCATCGGCACCAGCGCGGCGGCCGGTGCGGAATTAGGCCCTCTGTCTCGTGATGAAGAGGGTATGCCGAATCGTGAAGCGACGGTGATTAATGGTGCGCGTTACACTACTGCCGTTGGTATTGCCTCGTCTGCTACAGCGGCCAATGCTTCTGCTTTGGGTGCCAATGCCAAAGCATCCGGCAGCTCTTCTTTGGCAGTGGGTGACACGGCTACTGCTTCGGGCGCTAATGCCGTTGCGATCGGTAAAAATGCGAAGGCTGTGGGCGAGCAGTCAATCAGTATCGGGTTTGGCAATAACGTAACCGGCAAAAAATCCGGCGCTATCGGCGACCCGACCACCATCAGTGGCGAAGGCTCTTACTCTCTGGGTAATGACAATAATATCGCTCAAAACAACACCTTTGTGGTGGGCAGCAATGTGACCACTACGCAAGATAACAGTGTGGTGTTGGGCAATAACTCAACCGATCGTGCTGCAACTGCCGAAAATAGCGCAACGGTCAACGGCATCACTTACAGCGGCTTTGCCGGTCAAGGCAGCGCTGCAAACGGTGTCGTGAGCGTGGGCGATACAGGCAAAGAGCGCCAAATCATTAATGTGGCAGCAGGTGCAATCACGGCTACCTCTACCGATGCCATCAACGGCAGCCAGTTGTATCTGGTGTCTGATGAGTTAAGTAAACAAATTAATAATATCAGCAGCAGCGGTGACGGCATTCATTACTACAGTGTAAATGACAATAATGTGCAAGGCGGCAACTATAATAATGATGGTGCCACAGGTAAAAATACTTTGGCTGCCGGCGTGAATGCGAAAGCGGCAGGAGAAGGCAGCGTTGCTGTCGGCAGCAGTGCAAATGCAGTCACTTCCGGTTCGATTGCCATCGGGCAAAGCGCCACGGCAGGCCGTGCTGATATGGACGACCCGCAAAATCCGAATAACCGCACGACCGTTGGCAAAATGAATAATATTGCTATTGGATACGGTGCGACTGCCGATGGCGGCCGCAATATTTCTATCGGTGAAAATGCTGCGCAGGGTACGGTAGATAACTGGAATATTCAAAACGTCAATATCGGTACTGAAGCGGGCGTAAACTCGAAAAAAGATTACAGTGTCGCCATCGGTTTTGAGGCGGGCAAATTGGATACCGCTGCTCAAGCCCTGCAAGCGGCAGTAGCAGACAACAAGCGTGCGCCAAGTGTGTATATCGGTAAAGAAGCCGGTAAAAATACTGCTTCCTACGGCAATGTCGTACTGGGTGAAAGAGCCGGTCAGAATTTGGCCACGAGCACAGAAACGATTGCTATTGGTTTGCGAGCGGGTTCGGATTCGACAGCTGTTGGTTTCGCTCCGTATATCAATGCGATGGGCCACAGTGTGTCTATCGGTAGTAGTGCCGGTTCTGGTGTTATTGGCGATCTCAACGTTTCTGTCGGTCAGCTGGCAGGGCGGAATTCAACCGGCAGTGCCAACGTATCAAGCGGTTTGCAAGCCGGCATGCAGCGCCAAGGCAGTCAAAATATTTCTTCGGGCTTCTATGCCGGCGCAGGCACTTGGGGGGATGATAATATTGCCTTTGGTCATGCGGCGGGCTCTGATATGGGCAAAGTAGGTGAAGGTGAAAACCTTACTGTAAACCGTTCTATTTCCATTGGGAAAAGAGCCAAATCTTTCGGTAATGATTCTATTGCTTTCGGTAGCGGTTCGGTTGCTGGTGTAGACGGTTCTGCAAGCACTATTTCAAGCGATATCGCTATGGGTAGAGCCGCTTCTGCCACAGGTGGGAGCAGCATTGCACAAGGTAATACGGCTGTAGCCAGCGGTGAAAATGCGATTGCCATGGGTAACGGCGCACAAGCCACAGCTGCCAATACGATTTCCATCGGTACCGGCAATGTGGTCAGCGGTGAAGGTTCGGGGGCTATTGGTGATCCGACTACCATCAGCGGAGCCGGTTCTTACTCTTTGGGTAACGACAATACTATTGCCAACGACAACACCTTTGTGGTCGGCAGCAATGTGACCACTACGCAAGATAACAGTGTGGTGTTGGGCAATAACTCAACCGATCGCGCCGCAACTGCCGAAAATAGCGCAACGGTCAACGGCATCACTTACAGCGGCTTTGCCGGTCAAGGTAGCGCTGCAAACGGTGTCGTGAGCGTGGGCGATGCAGGCAAAGAGCGCCAAATCATTAATGTCGCTGCAGGTGAAATCAGCACAACCAGCACGGATGCCATCAACGGCAGCCAGTTGTATATGGTGTCCAACCAATTGGCTGAAGAGATTAAAAATATCAGCAGTGGCGATGCGATTCATTACTACAGCGTAAACGGCAATAATGACCAAGACGGCAACTATAACAATGACGGCGCTACAGGATTGCGGGCATTGGCTGCCGGTGTGAACAGCACTGCTTCCGGTCAAGAATCTACTGCCGTCGGGAATAGAGCTGCGGCAAGCAAAGTCGGCGCAGTGGCTGTCGGTGGTTCGGTGACGGCTTCCGGTGAGGCATCGGTCGCCATGGGGGCTTATGCCCAAGCAACCGAAACTGCGACAACGGCATTGGGTGGAGATGCTAAAGCACTAGCAAATGGTGCAACGGCTGTCGGTCGTAAAACACAGGCGACCGGTGGCGATAGCGCCGCTTTTGGTGCGGGCGCCAATGCCAGCGGTGAATCAGCGGCTGCGTTAGGGGCGGCGTCGACTGCAAGCGGCAAATACAGTGTGGCGAGCGGGGTGCAATCGAACGCAACCGGAACAGCATCTATTGCGGCAGGACGAAATACCAATGCAAGCCAAGACTATGCCATGGCTATCGGCTCTAATGCGGCGGCATCAGCCAAACAAGCGACGGCGATCGGCAGCAGTGCGGAAGCCTCAGGCCAACGCGCCATTGCATTGGGTTCCAGCACATTGAATAATAATGATGAAGTTACTGCGACAACGGTTGCTTCTGCGCAAGATTCGATTGCAGTAGGTACGGTAGCCACAGCTAATCAGCAGCATGCAATTGCGATCGGCTCTTACAGCCAGTCCACAACGGCGGGAATGGTATCGGTAGGGCACAATGCCGGTCAGGGGGCGAGTAATCATAGCGGCGCTTCAGTGATGATCGGTCAAAATGCAGGTGCTAATAGTGACGGCACTTACAACGGCAGCGGCTCAAGCGGGATGGATGTCAATGTCTATATCGGGGCGGAAGCCGGTGAATTTGCGAGAGGCACGCGGAATACACTGGTGGGCGATAAAGCCGGTGACAGTATTGTCGGCAGTGAAAATTCAGCCTTGGGCAAATCCGCTTTACTAAATGTTCAAGGTAGTGAAAATACAGGATTGGGCGCTTATGCAGGCCGTACCAGCCGCGGAACAGGCAATACCTCTGTCGGTTCACAGGCAGGTATAGGGGTCAATGGCAACAGTAATATCGCATTAGGCCGTGGAGCCGGTATGAATGTCCGCACAAACAATACGACCAGTATCGGTACCGATGCAATGGCTGCGGCAATGGGTGCAATTGCGATCGGTTCTAATTTAGGTGTGGGCAGTTATACGGCCTCAACGGCAAGCGGTTTAACGGCAATTGCGATCGGTTCCGGCACTAATGCCAGTGGGGCTAGCAGTGTTGCCGTCGGACCATTGGCGCAGGCGAGTGCGGCCAATGCGATTGCGAGCGGTACATCAGCCAATGCATCGGCAGTCAATGCCATTGCAAGCGGGACACAATCTGTTGCCAGCGGCACTTCATCGATTGCCATGGGTAACGGCGCGCAAGCGACGGCTGCCAATACGATTTCCATCGGTACCGGCAATGTGGTCAGCGGTGAAGGGTCAAGTGCGGTCGGCGATCCGTCTATCTTGAGCGGTAGCAACAGTTTCTCGGCCGGTAACAACAATGCCGTCGGCAGCAGCACCGATAATTCGTTTATCTTGGGCGGCCGCAACAACTTGGGCGGCGAAGCGGTTACCCGTGATGCCAACGGTGTGATTACCACTTCAGGCGGCATTCAAAACGAAGTGGATGCCTCCAATTCGGCGATTGTCGGCTACAATAACAGCGTACAAGACAGCAATGTATTTGTGGTGGGCAATAATGTTACCGTTGCAAACGGCATGAGCGGTGCAGTGGTGTTGGGCAATGATTCAACCGCTGATCAATATGTACAAACCACCGAGGCTATGGTAAACGGTATCGAGTATGGCGGCTTTGCCGGCTCGGATACCTTAACTGACGGCGCTATTGTGTCAGTCGGTGCGGCAGGTGCAGAGCGCCAAATCAAAAATGTCGCCGCCGGCCAAATCAGCGCTACCTCTACCGATGCGATTAACGGCAGCCAGTTGTATCTGGTGACCGACCGCTTGGGCAATGTGGCTAATTCGGTTGTGAATGTCTTGGGTGGCGATGCCGCTGTTGATAATCAAGGCAATATCACCATGGGCGGCGATACAGACGGCATCGGCGGCACCGGTGAAACCAATATCGACGATGCGATTGCCCATGTAAACCAAGGGTTGAACAATCCGCTGACATTCGCCGGTGATACCGGTACGCAGTTCGAGCGTAAACTGGGTGAAACCGTGAATGTGAAGGGCAATAATACCGGTGCGTTGACGGACGGCAATATCGGTGTTGAAGCAGATGGAACTGATACATTGATTGTCAAACTGGCTCAAAATTTAACAGGTTTGACCAGCGCTACATTCGGTACGGCTGCGGGTGATACAACGGTTATCAATAAAGACGGCGTTACGATTGCAGCACCAACCGAGGATAATGCTGATAATGTGGTTAGCCTGACAGACGGCGGTTTGAACAACGGCGGTAATAAAATCACCAATGTTGCGGAAGGCACCGATGGAACCGATGCCGTTAACCTTGATCAGCTCAACAAAGCGATTATTGATGCCGGCGGTGGCTCGACCGTGGTTGAAGCCGGCAACAATACCACTGTTGAAAGCAACACAGAGGGCACAGTAACCACGTATACCGTTAATGCCGAGAAATCAACGGTTAGCGCAGGTTCAGATTCGTTGACGGTGACCCCGACCACGAATGAAGAAACCGGTGTGACGGATTACGCAGTCGATCTGGCCGACAACATTACCATCGGTGATAATGAAAACGCCGGCACCATTGTGGTGAAAGGCGCAGACGGTAAAGACGGCGTCAGCCTCAACGGTGCAGACGGCACCATCGGTCTGACCGGCCCTGCCGGTGCGGACGGCACCAGCGCCCAAGCCACCATCGGCGTGAAAAACGGTGCGCCGGGTTTGGACGGCAACGACGGTGAAAACGGCGAAAGCAAAACCCGTATCGTCTACACCAAACCGGACGG
>NZ_JSUM01000026.1 GCF_000772535.1 Chelonobacter oris | reverse complement strand
AACAGGCAGATATTCAACCTGCCTGTTTTGATACCCGTGCCGTGGTTACAACGTCGGCATGCTGAACGCCGCCCCCTGTTCACGCAGGTGATGACTCGGCCAACGGCTGGTGATGGTTTTCATGCGGGTGTAAAAACGCACCCCGTCAGGACCGTAAGCATTCAGCGGGCCGAAGACCGATGATTTCCAACCGCCAAAACAGTGGAACGCCATCGGCACCGGAATCGGTACGTTAATGCCCACCATACCGGCCTGCACCTCCTGACTGTACTGTCGGGCGGCATCGCCGTCAGCAGTGAAAATCGCACTGCCGTTGCCGTATTGATGCGCATTAATCAGCCGGACGGCGCCGTCGTAATCTTTTGCCCTGACCACACACAGCACCGGTCCGAATATCTCTTCCTGATAAATACGCATCTCGGGGGTCACATGGTCGAACAATGTGCCGCCGATAAAATAGCCGTTTTCATGCCCGGCCACCCGATAGTTGCGCCCGTCCACGACCAAGCTCGCCCCGGCTTCAACCCCTTGGTCGATATAGCCGCTGACTTTTTCCAAGTGCGCTTTGGAAATCAACGGCCCCATGTCGTTTTCTTTTTGACCCTCAGGCAAGATGCCCGGGCCGATACGCAGCGCTTCTACTTTGGGTTGTAAGTTGCGGACAAGGGCATCTGCCACTTTATCATCGGTGGTAACGGCAACGGACAACGCCATGCAACGCTCACCCGCCGCCCCGAAAGCCGCGCCCAGCAGGGCGTTGGCCGTCATTTCGATATCCGCATCCGGCATAATTAATGCGTGGTTTTTTGCCCCGCCCAAGGCCTGCACCCGTTTGCCGTGTGCCGAGCCGGTTTCATAAATATATTGTGCAATCGGGGTGGAGCCGACAAAACTGACCGCCTGAATCCGCGGGTCGCGCAGCAGTACATCCACCGCTTCTTTATCGCCCTGCACCACGTTGAATACCCCGTCCGGTAAACCGGCTTGTTTAAGTAATTCAGCCAAACGAATCGATAAGGACGGGTCTTTTTCCGACGGTTTCAAGATAAAGGTGTTACCGCAAGCCAACGCTATCGGGAACATCCACATCGGCACCATCGCCGGGAAGTTAAACGGGGTAATCCCCGCCACCACGCCCAGCGGCTGCATCACCGAGTGGGTGTCGATACCGCGGCCGACATTGGCGGAGAACTCGCCTTTGAGCAAGTGCGGTATGCCGGTGGCAAACTCCACCACTTCCAGCCCGCGGGTCAATTCACCGATGGAATCGGAGTAAATCTTGCCGTGTTCGGCGGTAATCAATTTTGCCAGTTCGTCAAAATGGGCTTCCAGCAGCGTTTTGAATTTGAACAATATTCGGGCTCGGCGCAGCGGTGACTGCTGCGCCCAGTCGGGATAGGCGGCATGAGCGACGGCAATCGCCGCCTCGACTTCGGCGGCGGTACTGAGTTTCACCTGTTTGCACTGTTCGCCGGTAGCCGGATTAAAAACGGGGGTTAAACGGGAACTTTGGCTCTCCACCACTTTCCCGGCAATAAAATTTGGAATAAACGGGCTCATATTTCTCCTCGACGCGGTTAACGGTTCAGCATAAGTAAAAATGTCTAGGATACGATACGCCCCCGAAACAGTTTTTTCAACCCGAAATGCCATTAAATGAAATTAATATTTCATTTTTTGTGAGCTGAGTAGAATCTTGACAACGTGCCGGTTCAGCTGCGCCCGCTTGTCCTTTATACTGTCCCTGTCCGACGATATGACCAAACACAACAGCAAAATGAGGTTAAGCATGAGTCCGCTCTTATCCAAATCCAACAACATCAACGACGGTTTCCGTCAACAGATTACCCCGCAAAACGCCGGCTGGGAATATGTCGGTTTCGAATTACTGCACCTGTCTGCCGGCAAAACCGCCGAAATCCCGACCGACAATACCGAAGTCTGTTTTGTGGTCGTCTCCGGTTACGCCTCGTTTGCGGTCGATGCCAAGATTTTCGAACACCTCGGCAACCGCACTTCGCCGTTTGAGCGTATTCCGCCCTATTCACTCTACGTCCCTCATCAAAAACAGGTGCTGGTGATTGCCGATACCGCACTTGAACTGGCGATTTGTCGGGCGCCGAGCAACGGCAATCTGCCCATCCGGGTGATTAAACCGGAAGAGGTCGGGGTCGAACGGCGCGGGTACGGCAACAACAAACGTCTGGTACACAACATCTTGCCGGAAACCGAGCCTGCCGACAGTTTACTGGTGGTGGAAGTGTTTACCGACGAAGGCAACACCAGCTCGTTTCCGAGCCATAAGCACGACCAAAAACAGTCGGAAAACGAAACTTATCTGGAAGAGACTTACTATCACCGCTTCGAACCGAAACAAGGCTTTTGCCTGCAACGGGTTTACACCGACGACCGCACTTTGGACGAATGCATGGCGGTGTATGACGGTGATGTGGTTAAGGTGCCGAAAGGGTATCATCCGGTTGCGACCGTTGCCGGTTACAACAATTATTATCTGAACGTCATGGCGGGACCGGTGCGTAAATGGCGCTTCAGCTGGGAAGCGCCGCACCAATGGATTAACACT
>NZ_JSUM01000025.1 GCF_000772535.1 Chelonobacter oris | reverse complement strand
GCAGACGAAGACGGATTACCCAAAAAACGGATAGCGGAATATAGCGGAATTTTGTTTGAGCGAAGGGGAAGAACAAAAGGAAGCGGAAGACGGCAAGCTAGAGACAGAAGAATAACCAAGTGCGGTCTGCACCCGACCGCACTTGGGGGAGATAGCCTCAAGGCTTACGGTTTATCTTTATTGAGAAATTTTACGGCTAAATCCGGAAAATCGGTAAAGACGCCACTTGCGCCGGATTGATTCAATAGGGCGTCAAACATTTGGTCGATATTGTTGAAAAACGGCGGTAGAGCATCTTTTCGAACAGTGTAAGGATGCAGCTCTAATTGCTGTGATGCTATATCGGCAACCATGGGGGTGTAGCGAATATCGCCGCTTTTTGAGGTTTTGTCATCAATCAGCATATACCAGCCCGGTCCTACGCCGTCGGCGTATTTGGCAACTTCCGCCATTGCGCCAGGTTTGAACATCCAGTCGTAATCATAGTTTATCCATTTGCCGTCGGCATTTTTTTCCTCAGTTTCGTGCCAGTCGGTATAGGCGATCAATTGTACCAGTTTGATATCCATACCCAATTGTGGCAATAGTTCGGTTTTAATACGTTTCAGCTCGTTGAAATCGAATGTTTGCAGGTAGACAGCCGCATTTTTATCGGTATAGCCGTATTTTTTCAGTACTTTTAATGTTTCCAGTGCAATATCTTTGCCTTCTTGGTGATGTAACCAAGGGGCTTTAATTTCCGGATAGATGCCGATTTTTTCACCGCTGGATTTCTCCAACCCTTGAATAAATTCTATTTCATCTTCAAAGGTATGAATCTTGAAATCGGATTTCCACATCGGGAAACGATCCGGATAAATTTGCACTTGTTTGCCGTTTTCCGTTTTGAAATTCTCGGTCATTTCCAGCGCTTGAATCTCTTTTAGGGTGAAATCCGCAACATAGTAACGTCCGTCTTTGCGTGCACGGTTAGGAAATTTTTTAGCAACATCGGTTAAACCGTCCAAAAAATGATCGTGTATCACGACTAAACGGTCGTCTTTCGTCATCGCTAAATCTTGCTCCAGATAGTCGGCTTTTTGCCCGAATGCCAATGCTTTTGAAGCCAGCGTATGTTCCGGCAGATAACCGCTGGCGCCGCGGTGGGCGATGACCAATTTGTCTTGATGGATTGACGAAGTCGATTGAACACAGCCGGCAAGTGCGGTGGCGGCGGCAAGGGTAACGGCTAAATAGTCTAATTTCATAGTATTTTCCTCTTTTAAAGGTAAAAAGAAAGACGAAACTCAGTTCGTCTTTCGGGTTGCTGTTTTAATTATTTGATTAAGCGATCCTGCTCGGCGATTCTGGCTTTATGCTTGCCTTCTTCTACCATGGTGATCAGCATTAGGACACAGGCTAACACTGCACCGCCGATCATAATGTAGAAGCCGCCGTCCCAGCCGAATTTATCTGCTGCCCAGCCGATAACCGCACTTGCGGCAACGGTACCGCCGAGATAGCCGAATAGTCCGGTGAAACCGGCGGACGTGCCTGCCGCTTTTTTCGGCGCCAACTCAAGGGCGTGCAAACCAATCAGCATGACCGGACCGTAAATCAGGAAGCCGATAATCGTCATCATGATAAAATCGGTTAATTGATACGGGTTGTGATACCAAGGCAGTGTCGCATAATGAGCCAATTCGGATTCCGGTGTTGCCGGATTTAACCAGAAGACCGTGACGGCAATGGTAACCATGACCATAAAGATAAAGCCGGTCAGCCCGCGTTTGCCTTTGAACACTTTATCCGACATCCAACCGCATAACAGTGTACCGGGAATCGCCGCAAATTCATAAATAGCGTAAGCGGAAGCCGTTGCTTTGATATCAAAATGTTTCACTTCGCCGAGGTAAACCGGAGACCATTTCAACACCCCGTAACGAATCAGGTAAACAAACACGTTAGCAATGGCGATATACCACAACAGACGGTTTTTCAGCACGTAGGTGACAAAAATATCTTTAGTGCTTAAATCGTGCTCATAGGTTTCTTCATTGTAATCATCAGGATAATCGTTTTTATATTTTTCAATCGGTGGTAAGCCACAGGATTGCGGGGTATCGCGCATCACGAAATAAAGCAGGAATGCCGCAACCATAGAGGCGATTCCCGGGTAATACAGCGCTTCCTGCCAGACATGACCGAAAGTGACTTTTGCCACTTCAGGGTGATTGGCGGCATAAATCATACTGGCGATCCCGACCAATAGCGCAGGCACCATGCCGCCCAGATTATGTGCGGTATTCCAAATGGATACGATCGTGCCGCGTTCTTTTTTGGACCACCAGTGCACCATGGTTCGTCCGCACGGCGGCCAACCCATTCCCTGGAACCACCCGTTGATGAACAACAGAGCAAACATAATCAAAATGCCGGATGTCGCCCAAGGCACCAAGCCCATCAAGGTCATACACATACCGGAAAGTGCCAGCCCGAACGGCATAAACATTTTCGGATTAGATCGGTCGGAAATGGCCGCCATGAAGAATTTGGATAAACCATACGCCAATCCCGGCGCAATCCCGATAATACCCAGTTCGGTTTTGGTGTAAAGTCCTGCTTCGATTAACCCTTTTTGTGCTAAATCGAAATTACTGCGGGTAAAATAATATGCAGCGTAACCAAAGAAAATGCCCATAAATACCTGCCAGCGCAGACGGGTATAAGTCGGATCGATTTTTTCTTGAGGTAACAACGGTTTATGAGCCGCCGGTTTAAAGAAACCTATCATAAAACACCTCTGTTTTATTGTGATTTAAAAGTAAATATGCCTCTAAAAATACAGTAATCTGTATTTTAGGTGTGGATAATATCAATTTTTCTAAGGTTTATCATGTTCGAATATGAAAATTGCGATCAGTATCACATTCATTTCATAGGTAATTTTTGAAAATTGTCATCAATTTGTCATAAAAATATCCGCTCGTAGGAGCGGATATCAGTAATGCATTGACTTAACTGAATTTATTTCTTCCAATTCTTTAAGGCTGCGGCGAAAGCATTGTTAGTGAGAGGCGTGTTTGGGCGGCCGTGGTGTGATCGATTGTTCGAATTTGAACGATCGGCAGCGTGTCGCTTATTTTCCCCCGTTCTGACCGCACTTTTGTCCTGCGGCTGTTCGTCCAAGCGGCAGCTGAGGGCGATACGTTTGCGCGCCATGTCTATTTCCATCACTTTGACTTTCACCACATCGCCGGTTTTCACCACTTGATGCGGATCGTCGACAAATTTATTCGATAATGATGAAATGTGTACCAAACCGTCCTGATGAACGCCGATATCGACAAAGGCGCCGAAGTTGGTGACGTTAGTGACAGTGCCTTCCAAAATCATGCCGATTTCTAGATCGGTGATCTCCTCTACGCCGTCCATAAAGGTGGCGGTTTTGAATTCGCCGCGCGGATCGCGTCCCGGCTTTTCCAGCTCGTTGAGAATGTCGCGTACCGTCGGCAGGCCAAAGCGTTCATCGGTGAATTTGGCGGCGTCCAGCTGTCGTACCGCATCAGTATTGCCCATCAGATCACTAAGGGTTTGCGAAGTCGCTTGCAGGATTTTTTCGACGACGGGATAAGCCTCCGGGTGAACGCTGGAGGCATCGAGAGGATTGTTGCCGTTGTTGATACGCATGAAGCCGGCACATTGCTCAAAGGCTTTCGGCCCCAAACGGCTGACTTTTTTCAGCTGTTCACGGCTGGCGAAACGGCCGTTTTCATTGCGATAATTCACGATATTTTGTGCCAGGGCGGCGCTCATGCCGGCAACACGTGCCAAGAGCGGTGCGGAAGCGGTGTTGAGATCAACGCCGACCGCGTTCACGCAATCCTCAACGACGGCGTCCAGTTTGCGGGCCAGCTGGCTTTGGTTGACATCATGCTGATACTGCCCGACCCCGATCGCTTTCGGATCGATTTTGACCAGTTCCGCCAACGGATCTTGTAAGCGGCGTGCGATAGAGACTGCGCCGCGTAAGGAGACATCAAGCTGTGGAAACTCTTGTGCCGCCAGCTCTGAAGCGGAGTAAACCGAGGCGCCGGCTTCGCTGACCACCACTTTCTGCGCTTGCCAGTCCGAGGATTTTTGTAGAATCCCGGCTACAAAACGCTCGGTTTCGCGTGATGCGGTGCCGTTGCCGATAGCAATCAGCCCGACATGGTATTTTTTCCCCAGTTGATAGACGCTGACGGCGGCTTTATCCGCTTGCCCGGTGTGCGGGTAAATGGTGTCCGTTGCCAATAATTTACCGGTGCTGTCCACAACGGCGACTTTCACTCCGGTGCGCAACCCCGGATCCAGCCCCATGGTGTTTTTTGCGCCGGCGGGTGCGGCCATTAAAAGTGCGGTTAGATTACGTGCGAATACATCGATTGCTTCGCTTTCGGCTTTTTCACGCAGTGCCGACATCAGTTCGGTTTCCAAATGCAGTGCGATTTTTATCCGCCAAGTCCAGCTGACGACTTGCTGCCGCCAGCTGTCAGCCGGTTGTTGATTGAAATTAATGCCCAGATGTTGACGGATAATCTCCTCACAATAACTTTGGCGCAGGCTTTCGTCTTGATCGGGATCGGCATTCAGACTCAGCTGTAAAATGCCCTCGTTACGCCCGCGCAACATTGCCAGCGCACGATGCGACGGGACGTTGGAAAGCCGCTCTTGATGATCGAAATAATCTTGGAATTTGGCGCCCTCGGGCTGTTTGCCGTCGATCACTTTTGACACCAATACCGCACTTTTCTGTAAATATGACCGCACTTTTGCCAGTAATTCCGCATCTTCGGCAAAGCGCTCCATGAGGATATAGCGAGCACCGTCAAGTGCGGTTTTGCTGTCGTTCACGCCTTTTTCGGGATTGAGGTATGTTTCCGCAGCGGTTTCAGGAACTTGCTGCGGTTGTTGCCACAGGCTGTCTGCCAGCGGTTCGAGGCCGCTTTCAATCGCAATTTGTCCTTTGGTGCGCCGCTTCGGTTTGTACGGCAAATACAAATCTTCCAGTTCGGTTTTGCTTTGGCAGTTTTCGATTTTACTTTGCAGCGCTTCATTCAGCTTGCCCTGATCGGCAATGGATTTCAAAATGGTTTGGCGACGCTCGTTCAGTTCGCGCAGGTAGAGCAGGCGGCTTTCAAAATGGCGCAATTGGGTGTCGTCTAGTCCGCCGGTCGCTTCTTTACGGTAACGGGCGATAAACGGAATCGTGTTGCCCTCGTCCACCAGATTAATAGCGGCTAAAATTTGTTTGGTTTGCACATTCAATTCTTGTGCAATGGTTTGGCTGATAATTTGATTTGGCATAACAAAAATTTCTCACTCATTTAGAAATGCAAAAGAGCGGTTTGAAAACCGCTCTTTGAATGATAGCAGAAACGACTCAATAATAGGAATGTTCGCCGTGTTGGTGTTCGGTGACATCACGTACGCCGTGCAGTTCGCCGCTAAACTGCTCCAACAGCTGTTTTTCAATGCCGTCTTTCAGGGTGACATCGACCATTGAGCAGCCGTTACAGCCGCCGCCGAATTGCAGCACGGCATAGCCGTCTTCAGTCAGTTCGATCAGCGTGATGCGTCCGCCGTGGCTTGCCAGCTGCGGATTGATTTGGGTTTGAATCACATAATCGACACGCTCGATTAACGGTGCGTCGTCCGCCACTTTTTTCATTTTGGCATTCGGCGCTTTCAGCGTAAGCTGTGAGCCCATATCGTCGGTGACGAAATCCAGTTCCGCGCCTTCCAAAAACGGATAACTCACTTCATCGACAAATGCCGAGAAACTGTCGTATTTCAGCTCGGTATCCGCCGCTTCGACCGCATTGGGCGGACAGTAAGAAACGCCGCATTCGGCATTCGGCGTGCCGGGATTGACCACGAAGATCCGAATATGAGTGCCTTCTTCCTGTTGATCCAACAGGTTACGGAAATGCGCTTGTGCCGTATCAGAAATATTGATGTACATACTCCACCTTAACAATTGATTGAGAATATCTGACTGTTCTTGTCGGAAATCGAATGTTCAAAATAATACGCCTTAATTGAATTTTTTTCCAGTTTTTCCGAGCGCTATACGCGTTGTGCTACTATGAACGCTGGTTTTAATGTTTAAGGAAATTAAATATGACGATTCAATATTTTGGGCAAACCGCCCGTCTTTCAGAAGCCACAGTTGCCAACGGTTTTATTTTTCTTGCCGGCATGGTGCCGGAAAATACTGCTGCCGATATCACTGAACAAACCCGTGATGTGTTGGCACAAATTGACAGTTGGCTTGTTAAGTGCGGTTCAGACAAAAATCAT
Organism: Chelonobacter oris; assembly: GCF_000772535.1. Lineage (GTDB taxonomy): Bacteria > Pseudomonadota > Gammaproteobacteria > Enterobacterales > Pasteurellaceae > Chelonobacter > Chelonobacter oris. Next base: position 23,916 of record NZ_JSUM01000025.1, on the reverse strand, counting down.
CTGTTGGAAGCCACGATTTTTCTGACCGATATGGCGGATTACGACGGCATGAATATCGCATGGGACGAGTGGGTGAACCCAAAACGCAGTCCGGCACGTGCCTGTGTAGAAGCTAAATTGGCAAAAGCCGACTGGAAAGTAGAAATTAAAGTGTCGGCGCTGCAAATTAATCGCTAATCGTCAGGTTCTGCACAAGCACCACACCTGAATGTGTTTGACACCGCACTTTTGTAATAATTTGCAGATCTCCGTCATGGTTGCGCCGGTGGTGATGACATCATCGACAATCGCCACCGAATGATAGCTTGGCTTGCTGCGCAGATTAAATGCATTTTTCAGGTTTTTACGCCGCTGTTTGCGGTTCAGCGCTCGCTGGGCGGTGGTATGGCGGGTGCGTTGCAGCAGTTGTTTATCATATGGAATCGCCAGCCAGCGAGACAACCATTTTGTCAGTAATTCGGATTGGTTATAGCCGCGCTGCCAATGACGAAAACGGTGCAGCGGCACCGGCAAGATGACGTCGGGTAACGGAAGTTGATGGGTGCGCCGAGCTTGCCGCACCGCTAACAGTAATAAGCGTGCCAAAGTGCGGTCGAGCTGGAATTGGCGCTGAAATTTAAAACGATGAATCAATTCCGACAACGGCGGTCGGAAGTGGCTGACGGCGACTAACCGCTGCCACTGCGGCGGTTCGGTCAGGCATTTTCCGCAGTGCGGCATATCAAATGCCAGCTCGCTGCCGCAACAACCACAATAACAAAAGCGTGTTATCTGATGATTGCAACGGCTGCAAATACCGTGATCCGCAATCGCTAAGCGGCACCGGCACAATAAACAGCCGGCGCCCAACCAGTTTGTCGGCAATAAGGTTTTTATCCGCATTTTTCTCTCCATCAAGCATAAAAATAGAAAAAACGGTTGGTTGTGACCAGATGAGCTGATAATTTTTTCGATCCCGATTCCAAAAATCTTTTATACTGGCTCTCCATTTTTTATCATTCGGGAGTCATTATGCTGGATCCGCAACAGGTTAAAATCGTCTTTTTTGATATTGATGAAACCTTGTATATGAAACATCAACAACATTTGCCGTCATCGGTGCCGACCGCACTTGCCAAGTTACGGCAAAACGGCATTATACCGGCGATTGCCACCGGACGTTCGCTGTGTGCGTTGCCGAAACAGATTAAACAATTAATCGGTGCTTTACCAATTGACCTGTTTGTCACCATTAACGGGCAGTACAACAGTTATCGCGGCCAGCCGTTGCAAACCTATCCGTTGTCTAGGGCGGATATTGAACGGCTGGTCGGCTTTTTTAAACAATACGGCATTGATTATGCCTTTGTTTCGGAAGATGCGGTGGCATTGAACCGCGTTACTGCCGACATTGCCGCCGCAATGGATCCGATTACTACAGACTATATTGTCGATGAAGACTATTATCTGACGCACGCGGTGTATCAAATGCTGCCGTTTTATTCGGCGAGTCAAGATCGACTGGTGGCGGAATCCGGCGTATTACAACAGCACCTGCGTGTTGTGCGTTGGCATGATTTTTCGGTGGATCTGCTGTCTGCCGAAGGCTCAAAAGCACGCGGCATTCGGGCGGTATTACAGCATTTTAATTTAAAACCGGAAAATGCCGTGGCGTTTGGTGATGGCTTGAATGATCTGGAAATGTTGCGTGAAGTCGGCTTCGGGGTGGCAATGGGCAACGCTCACCCTGAGCTGAAAGCGGTTGCGGATTATGTGACCAGCGACATTGCCGATGACGGTTTGTCTTACGGTTTGCATCGGCTGGGGTTAATCGATTAAAAAGTGCGGTGCTGACAGCGGATTAAGACCATAATCTTGGTATGATGCATAAGACCGCACTTGCACAAAAGGTAACCGATTTGCTGTGTTTTCACGGCTACTTGCGGAAAATAAGCGATTATTTGTTAAATCAGGATTGCGTCCCGGCGCTAATGCGTGCAATATATCGCCCATTGTCAAGGGAACGTCATCAGGCGAGGAAAGAAGTTACACATGGGTTCAACACAGAAAAAATTTACGCCGTTTTTGGAGTTTGACCGCCGACAATGGGCGGCATTGCGTAAATCTGTCCCGCTAACGTTAACCGAACAGGATTTGGAACCGCTGCTGGGGTTTAACGAGGAGTTGTCGCTGGAGGAAGTCAGCACCATCTACCTGCCGTTGACCCGTCTGGTGAATTATTACATTGAAGAAAATTTGCGTCGGCAAACGGTGCTGCACCGCTTTCTCGGGGTGGAAACACCGAAAGTGCCGTATATCATCAGCATTGCCGGCAGTGTGGCGGTGGGGAAAAGCACCTCTGCACGGATTCTGCAATCGCTGTTGAGCAATTGGCCGCGAAAACGCAAAGTCGATTTGATTACCACCGACGGTTTTTTGTATCCGTTGGCAACCTTGCAGCAAGAGAATCTGCTACAGAAAAAAGGGTTTCCGGTGTCTTATGATACCCAACGTTTAATCCGCTTTATTTCCGACATCAAATCGGGAAAAAGTGCGGTTAAGGCGCCGATTTATTCGCATCTGACTTATGATATTGTGCCGGATCACTATAATGTGATTGATCAGCCGGATATTCTGATTCTAGAAGGGTTAAACGTGCTGCAAACCAGTGCTAACCACGGCATGAATCCGGATCGTCTGTTTGTGTCCGATTTTGTCGATTTCTCGATTTTCGTCGATGCCAAGGAATCTTTGCTGAAAACGTGGTACACCAAGCGTTTCTTGACCTTCCGCAAAGGCGCATTCAGTGACCCGAACGCCTATTTCCACCACTATTCTTCGTTGTCTGAGCAGGAAGCCGTTGCGACCGCCCACCATATTTGGGATACGATTAACGGGTTGAATTTAAAACAGAATATTCTGCCGAGCAGTGAACGTGCCAATCTGATTTTGGTGAAAGGCGCCAATCATGAAATCGAGCGGGTAAAGCTCAGAAAATAGCCTGAGGCATTGGCTTGTGTTATACTCCGAAATATTGCTTTGTTCGGATTTTCTGCCATGACCGCACTTATTGAGCTACAGCATGTTACTTTCCAAGCGCAGCAACTGTTGCGCTATCCCGACTGTCAGATTCCGGCCAATCAAGTGACTTTTCTGCAAGGCCCGAGCGGCAGCGGTAAAAGCACGTTGTTAAGGCTGATCAATGCGTCCGAATCGCTTACGAGCGGCAAAATTTTATATCAAGGGCAAGATATCGAGCAGCTCGACAGCGTACAATTGCGGCGAGAACTCTTGCTGGTCAACCAACGGCTGTTTCTGTTTCCGCAATCGATTCGGCAAAATTTTCACCAATTTTATCAATATCTGGCGCAATCGGCACCGAGTGATCGTCATATTCTCAATTTTCTGCAACAATGCCATGCGGATTTCGGTTTAGACACCTTATGCAATACCTTATCGGGCGGAGAGCAGCAGCGAGTATTTCTGGCATTGGCACTGAGTTTACAGCCTAAATTATTGATGTTGGACGAACCGACATCGGCGCTGGATGCCGATTTGGCGGAAGCGGTGTTGAGTGATATTTTGACTTATTGCCGTAAACAACGGATCAGTGTGTTGGCGATTAGCCATGATCAGCCGTTGGTTGCCCGCCATGCCGATCAGGTTATTCGGATAAGTAAGGATTAAACGATGAATCATGTCAGTATGAACTTGCTGAATTTCAGCCTGGTCTATTTATTGCTGTTGGTGGTGCTGTATGTGATGAAGAAAAATCATATCCGGCAATCGCGCCTGCTGTTGATTGCCAGTATCCGCATGACGTTGCAGCTGATTATTGCCGGTTGGGTGTTGACGTATATTTTTGGTCACCCCAGTCCGATTTTTACCGTGTTGTATGTAGCGGCGATGGTATTGTTCGCCATTCATCGGGTGCTGTCGAAAAATCCGAATTTAAATCAGCGTTTTAAATGGGCGATTGCGCTGGCAATGATGTTTTCCGGCTTGAGCATTATTGCGTTTTTTGTGGTAGTGGTGACCAATCAACAGTTGTTTAATCCGCAATATGTGATCCCGCTCGGCGGCATGATTATGGGAAATTCGATGACCGCACTTAACTTAGGGATAAAAACGTTTCGTGAAAGTCTGCGTTCGGAGCGGGATAAAATCACATCGCTGCTGAATTTTGGCGCTACGCCGGAAAGGATTTTATTGCCGTATGTCAATCAGGCGGTGGAAACCGCACTTTTGCCGACATTGAACAGTATGTTGGGCATGGGCATTATCGCCCTGCCCGGCATGATGACCGGTCAAATTCTTTCCGGCACGCTGCCCAGCACTGCCGTACTGTATCAAATCGCCATTATGATTGCCATTTGCACCGCCGTCAGCCTGTCGTTATTTGCCGCACTCTATTTCGGACACCGCACGTTGTATAATCGACGTTACCAGATAGATTTAAGTGCGGTTTAAGCAAGCGTGATCGCTGCTATGTACGTTTTTCGTATCGCTTCACGACCAATTTTTTACATAGATGCGATACCCAAGAAACAGAAACCCGACAAAGCGTTTGGATTTCTGTTCAAGTAGGTTGAAAATTAGGCGGTTTCGATCACTAAGTTGACATACTCTTCAAAGTCGCTTTTGATCACCGATACAGTCGGGCCGTAGATAATTTGAATCGCATTACCGCGTTTTATCACACCGCTTGCGCCGGTGTTTTTCAGTGCGGCATCATCAATGAGAGAGCCGTCTTGTAAGGTGAGACGTAAGCGTGTCGCACAATTGTCAATATCAAGCACATTTTTGGCGCCTCCGACCGCAGTAAGAATGGCTTGTGACCGTTGATCTTGTTGTGAAGCGTTGACATTGTTCTTATTTTTGTAATCGTCTTTCGTGTAAAGCTTGGCATTTTCCGCTGCAAAATCTTGCTCTCGTCCCGGAACGAGTATATTCCATTTCACAATAAAGTAGCGGAATATGAAGTAATAAATCACGGCATAGACGGCAATCAATATCAGCAGCAGCGGATAGTTGGTTTTTTCCGCACCTTGCAGCAAGCCGAAAACGGTAAAGTCTAATAACCCGTCAGAGAATGTGGTGCCGACGGCAATATTGAGTAAATAACAGGCGGCAAAGGCTGTGCCCGCCAGTAAGACATGTACGCCAAACAAGGCGGGCGCTAGGAATAAAAAGGTAAATTCAATCGGTTCCGTAATGCCGGTGAGGAAACTGGTTAAGGCGGCGGAAAGGTATAAGCCTTTGACGAAGGTGCGGCGCTCTTTTTTAACGGTGTGGTACATTGCCAATGCCGCCCCCAATAATCCGCCCATCATAAACGGATATTTGCCGACCAGGAATTTTACCGCATCCATATTAAAATGGGTGGTATTGGGATCAGCCAACTGGGCAAAATAAATATTTTGTGCGCCGAAATAGAGTTTACCCGCTACTTCCATACTGCCGCCCAACTCGGTTTGCCAAATCGGAATATAGAAAGCGTGATGTAAGCCGAACGGAATTAAGGCGCGCTCAATAACACCAAACAGGAAAGTGCCGAAAAGACCGGAATTCATCACGATATCACCTAATGAAGCAATGCCGATTTGTACGATTGGCCAAATGATTTCAAATATAAAACCCAGAATAATGGCGCTTAAGATACTGATTATCGGTACAAAACGGGTTCCTGAAAAGAATGACAGCATTGACGGCAGTTGAATTTTGTAGAAGCGGTTATGTAAATAAGAGACAATCATGCCGGAGACAATACCGCCGAATACTCCGAGCTGCAAAGAGGTGATTCCCAGTACATCGGTTAAGCGTCCCGGTGCAATCCCAGGGGAAATTGAGCCATCGGGCAATAAAACGCCTTTGGCGTTGAGCAGCACGTTAATGGTAGCGTGCATGGCAATGAATGAAATACCGGCGGCAAAAACGGCAACGGCTTTTTCTTGTTTTGCTAACCCTAATGCAACCGCCATGGCAAACAGCAACGGCAGATTCCCGAAAACGACAACACCAACGGATTTGAAAATATTCAACATGACGGGGAAACACCCCTCGCCAAGCAGCCATTCCAAATGGTAGGACGCAATGGTTGCCGGATTGGTAAATGATGCCCCCAATCCGAGAAGAATACCGACAAATGGTAAAATTGAAATGGGCAAGAAAAATGATTTTGCCATTTTTTGTAGAATTTCAAATGAGTTACTTTGATTTTTCATGATGATTTACCCTAAAAGTCATATTGAAATAAAGTGTTATTATGCTAATTCATAAGAAAGAACTTTCTCGCCGTGGGATATTTGATCTTTTTCGATGATGTGAAATGATTTTATTTTTTCCATATTGGTAATGATCGTCATTGTGTGCAGCTTTAATTGTTCGGCTCTTACTTTTTCTATGTCGACCTGTGCAATCAATTGGTTTTCTTTTATTTTCTGACCCAGTGAGACTTTAGGTAAAATAGCGTTATTTTTTAAATTAACGGTATCAATACCGATATGGATAAGAATTTCCAAACCGTCTTGGCTGCAAATGCCGTAGCAATGATTTGAACCCTCATAAATGGACGTTACTTCGCCGGCAATCGGAGCGTAAACGTTTTCATCCGAAGGCAGTATCGCAAAGCCGTCACCGAGCATTTTTTCCGAAAACATGTCATCGGGAACGTCTTCCATTCTTAACAATCTACCGTTTTGAGTTGCATTGAATGAATGTTTTTTACTTTTGAAAATTGCAAACATGGAAACCTCTCACCTTCTATTTTGTTTAATGTGAAATAAATAATGCGTCATTCGAAATTTATTTTAGTTCCGATACTTTCATTTGCATATTGTGTTTTTCAAATATTGTGAGGTGGATCGGTTTTATTTTTAAGATTGATTTTTTATTGAGCGATTAAATAAGAAATTGATCAAGCGCTATATTAAAAAGTGATTATTAGGCGGTGAATTATGATCTGAATCAATATTTATTTGAGTGTTTTTGAGGATTAAAATTAAATGATTTATTTTTTATTAGTATGAAATAATAATATTTTATTTTTTGAGAGAACGTGGATAAAGACGAATGTTTTTCTATATCAAGTCGGATATTTATAGCAGTGAAGAAAATAACCGCACTTAAAGCGTGAAAGTGCGGTTAAAATAACGGAGGACGTTAAGAGATTTAGAATGTATTTTTACCGAAAGCGGTGTGCCAGTCCCGATCGAATTTGTCAATGGCGGCAAAGACAGCCGGATCGGTTATAAACAGCTCCATGACATCACACCCGACGGTAATCGATCGGGCGCCTGCCAGCATACAGTCTAACACTTGTCGCGGCGTTCTGAAACTGGCGGCTAACACCATGGAATCGGGTTTATGCAAATCAAGCAGGGTTTGCAATTCGGCAACTGCGCCGACACCGTCGCCGCCTTGGGCGTCAATGCGATTGACATAAGGGGCGATATATTTTGCACCGGCCAAGGCGGCAAGAAAACCTTGTCCGGCACCATAAACGGCGGTACCCAATGTCGGAATACCTTGTGCGGTTAAGGCTTTGATTGCGATCAGCCCTTCTGCCGTTACCGGTACTTTCACAACAAGATTTTCAATCTGTTCACGCAGGTAGAGGGCTTCTTTTACCATATCATCGGCAGTATGGGCGATAACTTGCGCAAATAACAATTTTTCTTTGCCGATGATCTGTTGCAGTTCGCCAAGTGCGGTCAGGATTGAACGTTTTTCTTTGGCAATAATGCTGGGGTTGGTTGTTACCCCTTGAATCGGTAAAATTTTTGCAAAACGTTCTACCTCGGCAAGATTGGCTGTGTCTAAGTATAACTCCATAGTCTGTACCTCTTATATTTTGTGATTAAACGTCAATTTTATATAACGGAATGTGCTGTTGTCCGATGATCTGTTCATATTCCGCCGTGATGGCGGAATCGGTGATGAAGCCGGATAACGCATATTGATGTTGGTAACGATGCGGCAGGGTTCGGCCGAATTTACTGGAATCGGTGATGATATAATGCTCAATGTTGCGTGTTAGCAAGGTGTTGACCAATTCTGCTCTTTTACGATCCTTGCCGCTCATTCCCGCTTCATCAAATCCGTCAATCCCGATAAAGCTTTTATCGATATCCATGTGTAATACATTGTCGCAGGCGGTTCTGCCGACCACATAATCACTGTCTTTTTGATATTCGCCACCCAACAGGAAGATCTTGACCGGACTGTCTTTTAATGCTCTGGCAATGTAGCAGCTAGGCGTAATAATCGTGACGGATTTGTTATAAGCAATATATTTGGCTAATAACGAATTAGTGCTGCCGCCCTCAATAAAGACATAATCACCGTGCTCGACAAAAGAAGCGGCAAAGTGTGCTAATTGCTGTTTTAAACCAAAATTAACGCTGATTCGGGTTTCGATGTCGTCGCTGTCGGTTGCGACAGCGTAGCCGTGAGTCCGTTTTATATAGCGTTGCTCTTCTAAAAAGGTTAAATCCTGACGGATTGTTACTTCTGAAACTTGGTTTAATAGCGCCAGCTCGGTCACTTTAATTTGTCCTTTTTTAAAGACTTGCGACAAAATATTTTGTTGTCTTTCATTCAATTGGGTCATCATATCGGCACCTTAAGTTTTTATTGGCAGGTAATAGTCGTTACCTGCCAATTTACCATAAAACTATAAGGTATGCTCCGTTCTGGCGATAATATCGTCTTGCGTTTCAGGTGAAAGTGCGGTGAAGAAAGCGGAGTAACCGGCAACACGCACGACCAAATCACGGTATTGATCCGGATTGGCTTTTGCCGCCAGTAAGGTTTCGCGTGAAACAATATTGTATTGAATGTGCCAGCCTTTATGTACTTCAAAGAAGGTGCGCAGCATCAGGATCAGCTTTTGTCGATCACGCGGATTTTCCAGTGTGCTCGGATTCAATTTTTGGTTAAGCAAGACGCCGCCCAAAATCTTTTCCGTCGGCAATTTACCCACGGAATTAAATACCGCAGTCGGCCCTAAAATATCGGTGCTGGAAGAAGGGCTGCATCCTTCCGCCAGTGCGGTCCATGCTTTGCGCCCGTCCGGCGTGGCGGCAGTTTGCGCCCCAAAGGGCACATTGGCGGAAATGGATGAAGTACCGGCATAATAATCGCCGCCGATTGACCCCCGTCCATAACGCGGATTATGGTATTGTGCCAACTCTTCGATATAGTCGTTATATGCCGCAATCAGTAACCCGTCTACATCATCATTGTCATTGCCGTATTTTGGTGCGGCATTGAGCAGGCGTTGCCGGAGAATTTCGCCGTCAGTGCCGGCAAAATCATCGGCTAAGGCATTAGCCAGTTCTTGTTGCCCGATCATGCCTTGCTCGAATACCAGTTTTTTGACCGCCATTAAACTATTGCCGGTATTGGCAATTCCGACTTGTAGGCCGGATACCCAGTCATACTTTGCGCCGCCTTCTTTTAAGGTTTTGCCTTTTTCGATACAGTCGTCTACCAATGCCGAGCAGATGATATCTTGTGCATTATGTTCCAATACCGTATCGATGATATATTCAATTTCAATCGATTTTTGCGTGTAGTAGGCAATTTGTTCACGCCATTGCCGCATCACTTCCTCAAAATTATTGAAATTGCCCTGTGCCAGTGATTTTTCCGCCGGTAAGAAGACGTTTCCACTGGTCGTATCTTTACCGCCGTTTAACGTGGCGAGTACGACACGGGCAAAATTAATAAAACTCATGCCGGTGCAGCGATATCCCCACTTGCCGGGGACTGCGGTTTCGATACAGCCGATGGCGGAATATTCATAGGCATCTTCCCGACTGACGCCCAGCTTGATAAATTCAGGAATGACAATTTCATCATTATTGAAGGCCGGCATACCGAATCCGCAACGAATAACCTGCACGCACGCCTGCATAAATTCTTCATCGGCGCCGGCATGATAGCGGACGCTTAAATTGGGTTGGGTGGATCGTAAACGCCCGCAAGATTCTAATATTGTATAGGAGAGTTCGTTAACGGCATCTTCCGCTTCACCGTTGACCAGTTTTTGTCCGCCAATCGTAACATTTTGATACATAGGGCTGCCGGCAGAGGTCTTAGAGTGTGAACCGGAACGGATTTTATTGATTTCAAGCAGCTTCAACCAACAACTGTGCAACAGTTCAATCGCTTTTTCACGATCCAGCGTTTTATTTTCGATAACATCTTGTTGATACCATTGATTTAAATATTGATCCAGTCGACCGAAAGATACGGAGTGGCCGTTAGATTCAATCTGCAATACCAGCATGACAAAATAGCTTAACTGTACCGCCTGCCAGAAGGTTTTTGGTGCATCATGAGCAACTACATTGCAGTTTTCCGCAATTTGCAACAATTCCGCTTTACGCCAAGTGCGGTCTTCTTTTTCCGCCATTTCTCGCGCCAATACGGCATAACGCTTGATATAGGCGCTCATCGCTTTTAATGCAATCACGACAGAGGTTAAGAATTGGTTTTGATAGAATCCCTCTAATTCAGTCAGTTTGACCCGAGCTTGGCGTGCTTCGGTTTTGGCAATTAAGCCGTCCAGTCCTTTTTCCAAAATTAACGGAAAATTTACTGCTAAGTGCGCATCACCGGAATTCATGTTGCCTTCCGCTTTAATCATCACCGTTTTCAGTAGGGCTTTATGCTCTTCACTGAATAGCGCAACGCATTTATCCACAACCGTTTGTCCGTGCCACCAAGGACATAATCGGTGTAATACTTCTTTGTCATGTTCGGTGACATTAAAACCGGCGCCCGGTCTATCACCGAGAATATCGATTTCTTTTTCAATCCAGCCGACGGTATATTCCGGGAAAATCGGGGCGGCTTTCGGTGTTTTCGCCTGATTACCGACGATTAATTCATCGTTTTGAATCCAGACAGTCTTTTTTTGCAGGTGATTTTCGAGAGCCAAGGCACGGCGAATAACGATCGGTTGGGCAAAATGTTGTTGATAGCTTTCGGTATAATGTTCCGCACGCTCTACACAAATATCGGGTTTAGTAATATGAATCAATGCATTTTTATGGGCTTGAATGCGTGATGTGACAGTCGTTAAATCTAGTGTTCTCATAATATTATCCTCTTAAGATAGGTGTTAGGTGCTGTTGTTGCGCATACTGCACGGCGAAATCCAACAAGGCGTCATCGTTTAAGGGTTTATCCGGCGCCAGATATTCTTTGTCCAGCATGGTGTATTTATTGGCGCCCAATGTATGGTAAGGCAGAAAATGGATCTCTTTTGCGTGGGTTTCATGTGAGACGAAATCGACAATATCGGTTATGGATTGTTTATCTGCATTAAAATTCGGGATAAGCGGCACTCGGACAATCATCTCAACGTTGCTTTCTATCGACAGGTGACGATAATTATCCAGCACCCGTTTGGCTGAACCGCCGGTCCAGTGAAGAAAGCGTTTTTCATCGACATGTTTTAAATCGACCAACATTAAGTTTAAGTAGGGTAAGGACGGTGAGATGTGTTTCCAAGGTGTATGCAAACAGGTTTCTACCGCAGTGTGATAACCATTTTGCCGGCATTTTTGCAATAATTTCATTGCCAAGTGCGGTTGCATAAAGGGTTCGCCGCCGGATAACGTGATACCGCCGCCGCTTCTTTGGTAAAACGCTTCGTCTTTTTTAACCGCTTGCATAATTTCGTCAATTGACATTTCCTGACCGCAAACATTCAGCGCCTTACTCGGGCAGAGATTTGTCAGTGCTTGATAATCTGCCGATGAAATCACTCCGCGATTTATCAAAAGATGATTGTCGGATTTAGTGAAAATATTCGGAAAGCAGCTGCTGCACAAATGACAGTCCTGAATACAAAAACGCTGATCAAACAGAATTTCTTGATGACGGGATTCACTTTCAGGGTTTTGGCACCAATGACAACTCAGCGAACAGCCTTTGAAGAAAATAACCGTTCTGATGCCGGGGCCATCATGAGTTGAGTATCGTTGGATATTAAAAATCATCTTTATCACCGCCTTGTTCTTTGAATGAAAGTATATAATCTTCGATTGAAGAGTCAAGGGTTTCAAATAAAAATGAATTGATCTAAATCATGCTTTTGCGAATTTCTGCCTTATTGCTTTTTCATCGGTATGTTGCTTGGCGGTCATAGAAGGCATGTTTGACTAGATGCTGATAAAACAGAAGTTGTATGTTTCATTCGAAAATTGTCGGCGTATAAATAACAAAGCCCGAACAATTGTTCGGGCTTTGATAATTGAAGTGCGGATTAGAATGCGGTGGCGTCTTCCACTTCGCGCATATCAGGCAGTTGGTGGGCGATACCTTTATGACAGTCGATACAGGTGTTGCCGTCTTTAATGGCTTTTTCATGCATTTTGGCCGCTACGGTTTTTTGTTGGCTGAAGTCCATATTGTCGAAGTTATGACAGTTACGGCACTCTTGCGAATCGTTGGCTTTCATTCGTTCCCATTCCCGTTCTGCCATGTGCAAACGGCGAGCGTTGAATTTCTCAATGGTATCGGTGTACCCCATCACATGGGCATACACTTCACGGCTGGCTTGCAGCTTACGAATCATTTTGGGTACGAATTCATGCGGTACATGGCAGTCCGGGCAAGTCGCTTTCACACCGCTGCGGTTTTGATAGTGTGCAGTGTGCAGGTATTCCGGATAGACGTCATTGCTGTGACAGCTGACACAAAATTCTTCGGTATTGGTTTGCTCCATGCCGTAATTAAAGCCGACCCAAGATACAATGCCGGCGATAAAGGCGACCACCAACAGTGTGCCGACCGCAATTTTGCTTGGCGAACGAAACCAGTGCCAAAAGCGTTTGATCAGATTCTTAATCATGATATCGGCTCCTTATTTCTCGCCGTAGCCCGGCAACGGTTTGAATTGATTTTCAATAATCGGTTCGACATCGGCTTGGGAGACGTGGCATTGCAGACAGAAATAACGGCGCGGCGAGACTTCTCCGCTGACAACACCGTCACGGCTGACAAAGTGAGTCGGGCTGATTCGGGTTGCGCCTGTGGTACGTGATGCCTGAACACTATGGCAGGCGAGACATTGGTTAGTGTTTTTGGTCACTTGATAATTTTTAGTGCTGTGCGGCACCATCGGCGGTTGATTGACATAACTTAACGGCGCTAATTCGCTCTCTTTCGGTTGATTGTGAAATGCCGGTGCAATGCTTTCCGGTGAGCTGGCGATTTCACTGCCGACCGGATAAACCTCTTGTGCCGGTGCGGAACCGCACAAACCGCTTAACAATAAACCTGCCAATGCTAATACTTTGCTATTTTTAATCATCGCTCACTCCTCGCATGATCAAATCTTGTGGTAAATTTAAAAACAGATTCAGGGCAGACATCGATACAACGTCCGCAGCTGATGCAATCTTTGGATAACACGAATAAATTTTGTTTTTCTTGCGCTTCATCTTTACTGCCGAACAGCGGATTTCTTAATACTTGCGGCTCCGGGCAGACGTTAAAACAGTCCATGCAGCGATCGCAGCGTTCACGATCAATCACCTTGACCCGAATAATCCCTTTGGCGCCGATAATTCCGTATGTGGCGCCAATCGGGCAGAGGTGTCCGCACCAACCGTGTTCGACCAGCAACAGATCGAACAGAAACAACGCCAATAACAACCAGACGGTGGCGCCAAAGCCGTAAATCAGTGCGCGTCCGAAAGCAGCGACCGGATTGACCCATTCCCACAACATCATGCCGCTGACCGCACTTCCAATCAAAATCATCAGCAAAATGGCATAACGTAAAGAGCGATCCAGTTTGGCGCTTTGGCGAATATTTAATTTGCGTCTTAACCAAGCGGCGGCATCGGTGACCACGTTTAACGGGCAACACCAACCGCAGAAGACTTTACTGCCTAACAGGGCGTATACTGCAATAATGATTAAACCGCCCGAAAGTGCGGTCAAGTGCGGTAAATGGCCGCTGACAATACTTTCTGCCATGATTAACGGATCCGACAGCGGAACGGTATCCAACAACAGGCTGCTGCTGTAGTTGCCGTTCAAGATCCAAATGCCGAACCACGGGCCGGATAAAAACATCGCCAAAATACTGAGTTGGCACAAGCGCCGCCAAAACAGAAAACGGTTTGTATGCCACCAGCCCAATTTTTCACGGGCTTCGCGTCCGGCCTGATGAATCGGATTTGCCATTACGGTGTCTCCGCTAAACGGTTTTCAGGCAAGCGGGTCGGCAGTTTAATCATGTCGTCGGGTAACAGTGAATGACCGGCTTTCTCTTTTTCTTCCCAACCCAAACGATAATGGTGTCCCAACATGCCTTTTGCCAAGGACAACGGCAAGACTTTAATCGCCGCTTCTTCCAATACGCACGCTTGTTCGCATTTCCCACAGCCCGTACAGGCATCGGAATGTACGGTCGGAATAAATTTGGCATGACGGTCGCTGCGATCATTGTGTTGCATTTCGAGCGTAATCGCTTCGTCAATCAACGGGCAGACCCGATAACAAACATCACAGCGCAAGCCTTGCCAGTTCAAACAGGTTTCATGATCCAGCAACACCGAGAGCCCCATTCGGGCATCATCGATATTATCTTGTGTAGCGTCCAGCGCGCCGCTCGGACAGGCTTTGGCACACGGAATATCCTCACACATTTCGCACGGTTTATCCCGAGCGATAAAGTAAGGCGTTCCCGCTTCCAACGGCGATAGTAGCGAGGCCAAATGCAGCATGTCATAAGGGCAGGCCTGCACACATTGTCCGCAGCGGATACACGCCGCCGCAAAATCTTTGTCGTTTTCCAAGGCGAACGGCGGCCGCAGCGCAACGCCTTCCCGTGCCAAACTTTGCTGCTGTTGTAACCCGAGCAGCAATCCGATACCCGCCAGACCACCCGCGGTACGGGTGGCGTCCTTTAAAAAGCGGCGGCGGTTCGGATTCATAAACGGATTACCTATTGCAATTGCCGACGATTAGGCTTTAACGACTTTAACCGCACATTTTTTGAAATCGGTTTCTTTCGAAATCGGATCGGTGGCGTCCAGTGTCAATACGTTCGCCAACTGACCGGCGTCAAAGAATGTGGTGTAAACCAGCCCTTGCGGGACTTTGTTGCGGCCACGGGTATCCAGATAGGTCACCATTTCTCCACGGCGCGAAACGACTTTTACTTTATCGCCATGGCGCATACCGCGCGCTTTGGCATCCAACGGATGCATATACAACAGGTTATTCGGGAAAGAGCGGTGTAGCTCGGGCACGCGGCGAGTCATAGTGCCGGTGTGCCAGTGTTCCAACACTCGGCCGGTAGACAGCCATAAATCATATTCTTGATCCGGTGCTTCCGCTGGCGGCTCGTACGGCACGGCCAGAATAACGGCACGTCCGTCCGGCTGACCGTAGAAGTTGACGCCTTCGCCGGCTTTTACATAGGGATCATAGCCTTCACGGTAGCGCCATAAAGTTTCTTTGTTATCAACAACCGGCCAGCGTAATCCGCGGGCTTT
Source organism: Chelonobacter oris (assembly GCF_000772535.1). Lineage (GTDB taxonomy): Bacteria > Pseudomonadota > Gammaproteobacteria > Enterobacterales > Pasteurellaceae > Chelonobacter > Chelonobacter oris. The sequence continues at coordinate 8,410 of NZ_JSUM01000025.1, read as the reverse complement.
GTGGTACATCTCGAAATCCGCCAAATCATGGCCATGACCACGGCCAAACTCCGCATATTCTTCAAATAAACCTTTTTGAAGATAGTAGCCAAAATGGCGGGATTCATCGTTTAGTACCGTATCGTCCCAGTCGCTGATCGGGAATTTGTCGACTTGTCCGTTGGTAAACAGAATGTCGTACAGGGTTTTGCCGCGATATTCCGGCATTTGTGCCAACAATTCTTCTTCCCAAACCTCTTCTACTTTGAAGTATTTGGCAAATTCAACCAGTTGCCACAGGTCGGAACGGGAATCGCCGGTTTTCGGGACAAGCTGGTGCCAAAATTGGGTGCGGCGTTCGGCATTGCCGTAAGCGCCCTCTTTTTCTACCCACATCGACGTCGGCAGAATCAGGTCGGCGGAGAGAGCGCTGGCGGTCGGATACGGATCGGAGACGATGATGAAGTTTTCCGGATCACGCCAGCCCGGTAAGCGGTCTTCATTGATATTCGGGCCTGCCTGCATATTGTTGTTACACATCACCCACAGCACATTCATCTTGCGATCTTTAAGCGCACGATCTTGGGCGACGGCATGATACCCGACTTTATCGGAAATCGTACCTTTCGGCAGCTTCCAGGCTTTTTCGCAGATACCACGGTGTTTCTCGTTGGTAACAACCATATCGGCAGGGAGGCGGTGGGCAAAGGTGCCGACTTCACGTGCAGTGCCGCAGGCGGACGGCTGTCCGGTCAAGGAGAACGGGCCGCAGCCCGGCAAGGAAATTTTTCCGGTCAGCAAGTGAACGTTATACATTAGATGGTTCACCCACACCCCACGGGTATGCTGGTTGAACCCCATCGTCCAGAATGAGACGATTTTTTTGTTCGGGTCGGCATATAATTTTGCCAACGCTTCCAGTTGATCTTTCGGCACACCGCTGATTTCATGCGCTTTTTCCAACGTGTATTCGGAGACCAACGCTTTTAGTTCGTCGAAATTACTGTCGTGCATTTTCCCGCTGCCGGCGTTCTGTGCTTGCTGTTCCAGCGGATGTTCGGGACGCAGACCGTAACCGATATCGGTATCGCCTTTTTTGAATTTGGTGTGTTTATTGACGAAATCCCAGTTAATTGCATCGTTTTGGATTAAATAATTAATAATATAGTTCAAAATTGCCAAATCGCTTTGCGGTGTAAATACCAAGCCGTAGTCCGCCAATTCAAAAGAGCGGTGCTCGAAAGTCGACAGGACGAACACTTGGCTGTCCTGTTTGGATAAGCGGCGATCGGTGATGCGTGACCATAAAATCGGGTGCATTTCCGCCATATTCGAACCCCACAGCACAAAAGCATCGGCGTGCTCAATGTCGTCATAGCAGCCCATCGGTTCATCGATACCGAATGTGCGCAGGAACGCTACCGCGGCAGAAGCCATGCAGTGGCGCGCATTCGGATCCACATTGTTGGAGCGCAAACCGGCTTTGAACAGCTTGTTCAAGGCATAGCCTTCCCAAATGGTGGATTGCCCTGAGGTGAAGCAACCGACCGCATTGCGTCCGTTTTTGGCAATCGCACTTTTGAATTTGTCCGCCATGGTTGTGAATGCAACGTCCCAACTGACCGGTGTAAATTCACCGTGCTTGTCATATTGACCGTTGCTCATGCGCAACATCGGTTGTGTGACACGGTCTTTTCCGTACATGATTTTCGGCAGGAAATAGCCTTTGATACAGTTAAGACCGCGGTTCACTTCGGAGTCGGGATCGCCCTGAGAAGCAACCACACGCCCGTTTTGTGTGCCGACCAACACGCTACAGCCGGTTCCGCAGAAACGACAAACGGCTTTATCCCATTTAATTGAGTTGTCTGCGGCGGCAACATTGACCACCGGGATACTCAATCCGGCAGCCATGGTTGCCGCAGTTGCAGCATTGGCTTTCATAAATTCACGACGACTTAGATTCATCTGTTCCCCCACCCGATTGATTAATTCTGATCTTGCTGGTGATACACCAAAGAAAGCGCCAGCACACCGGAAATATTGCGTGCTTGCTCCATACGATCCAATAAAATACCTTGATTGTGCGATTCCATGACGACAACCAACTTACCAGCGGTTTCGTCAATCGCACTGATTTCCGTCAATTCCAATTGTTGCAAAGCCGTTTTCACGGTAGGAATATCTTGCGGGCGGCATTGGACGACTACGCCGCATACATGCCACTCTGTACTGTTGGTACGACCGGAATTGTTCATTTGACCTACCGAAGATTTATGTTTGAAACCATACGTTATTACGCACCATGTCGACACGAAACGGCAACATGATTGACTAACGAATAACTGAGATCACGTTAAGGTTGAAATTATCCTTGCTTTCTGTCCAGACTTAATGCCTATAAAGAGGTATTTTTTGATTTGCTTGATGATTTGTTGATTTATGTCAAATTAAAAAGAGCAACTGCATGATTATGTATAACGGCATCATCGCGTGGCGGTTCGTTTTAAATTCAGGTATCGTAGTCGGATAACACTTGCTTTTTGTATCGCTGATCAGTAGATTTATCCGTATGGTTTGTCCGTTTTAACCGAGATACTATGTCTTTCTTCCATTTTAATGCCGCCGCAATCATGCTGGTTTTCCTGATTATCCTCGGGTATTTCAGCCACAATAATTCCATTATCCTCTCTGCCGTCATATTGTTGATTATGCAGCAAACGCCGTTGGAACGCTATCTGCCGTGGGCAGAACGGTATGGTTTGCACATCGGCATTACCATTTTGACTATCGGTGTTCTAAGCCCGCTGGTATCGGGCAAAATCAAACTGGAAAATCTGACCGGCATGTTGTTGAACTGGCAAATGATTTTAGCCGTTGTGGTCGGGATTTTTGTTGCTTGGCTCGGCGGGCGCGGCGTTACCCTGATCACATCACAACCGTCAATTACCGCCGGGCTGCTGGTCGGTACGATTGCCGGTGTGGCGTTCTTCAAGGGGGTGCCTGTCGGGCCGCTGATTGCCGCCGGTATGCTGTCGCTTATTCTCAGTAAATTATAAACGGTCTCTGACCGCACTTTTACATGCCTGAAAATGAAGCGGTATTTCCGATTGAAAAACTGCCGATAATACTTTTATTTCTTGAACTGGGTCACAAAAATCACTAGAATGAACGTTCATTCATTCTGGTAACTTTGAGATCTATGCAACATCCCGAAATTGAAACCGCACAACAAATTCTTTTTGCGACTGAAAAACTGATGGCCGAGCAGGGGCTGCATGCGTTATCAATGCAAAAAATTGCCAAAGCCGCCGGAATTTCTGTCGGCACAATCTATATCTATTTTAAAAATAAAGATGAATTGCTGAGTGATTTGGCGAAATATCTGTTTGCCCGAGTTGATGAGCAATTGGAAAAAAATCAGAATAGTCAGTCCACCTTATTTGAACAATATCGTCAAATGTGGTGGAATTTTTGGGCGTTCTTTACGCAAAATCCTCAAGTGCTGAAAAATTTCTATCAATATACCACCTTACCCGGCTTTAGCGAGTTGGTCAAACGTTGCCGTGAAGGGCAGAGTCCTTGGAGTAAGTTTATCAAACAAGGTCAAAAACAACGTGTTATATGCCACTTACCGACGGACGTGCTGTTTGCTCTGAGTTTGGAAAGTGCGCCGAAACTGGCTTTTCGTCAGGCTCATTATGCTGAGGCTTATGCCGAAAGCGTTCTGGAAGCCGTGATCGAAAAAACGTGGCAGTCTATTTGCAATTAATTACAGAATCAATTTTATCTCTTTCTTACTTACGGAGTTTTTTATGTCAGACGTTCAAAATAACAAACCTAAGAAATCACGCGCTTTCGTGATGAAATTGGTTCTCCTTATTGTTATTCTGGCTTTTGCGGCGGTGATCGGCTTACAAATGTTAAAGGCGCGCGGAATGGCGGCTTATTTTGCCAATATGCCTGAACCCATTAATCCGGTTACCGTGGCGACCGTACAAACTCAGCAATGGACGCCGGCAATCGAAGCGACCGGAATTGTTCGCCCTAATCAGGGGGCGATGTTAAGCTCTCAGGTGTCCGGAACGGTAAAAACTATTTTTGTCGAGGCCGGTCAGCAAGTGAAAAAAGGCGATTTGTTAATCGAGCTGGATTCCGATGTGGAAAAAGCCAATTTGGCCGCCTATCAGGCACAATTAACCTCCGTTCAGGCTAATTATCAGCGTTATGTCACCCTGTTCCGCAGCAAAAGCGTCTCGAAAAGTGACTTGGATAATGCCGAATCCAGCTATAAAGCCTTGGTTGCCAATATCGAATCGGCTAAAGCCACCATTGCCCGCCGCCAAATTTATGCCCCGTTTGACGGTGTAACCGGGATTATTCAGGTCAATATCGGAGAATATGTGACGGTTGGCCAGCCGATGGTACGTGTGGAAGATATCAGCACGACCAAAATTGATTTTTCTATCGGACAAAATAATCTGGAAAATTTGTTTATCGGGCAAAAAGTTACCGCAGTGGTAGATGCCTTTGCCGGAGAAACCTTTGCCGCCAAAATTTCTGCAATCGAGCCTGCCATTACCTCAACCAGCGGGTTGATTGACTTGCAGGCGACGGTGGAAGACAGCCGTGACAAACTGTTGTCGGGTATGTTTGCCCGTGTGCGGGTTGCCCTGACGACGGAATATGATCAGATTGTGCTGCCGCAAGTGGCAATTGCTTACAATATGTACGGCGAAAGCGTGTATCGTCTGACCGCACTTTCGGATGAAGACAAGGAAAAATATGCCGATAACGAAAATCTGGACAAAATGTACCGTGCTTACCTTGTGACGGTTAAAACGTTGGATCGCAGCGGAATCTATTCCCATTTGGAAAACGGGCCGTTACAGTTCGGTGATATTATTGTCACCGGCGGACAACAACGTTTGAGTAACGGCAGTTTGGTCGTGGTGTCTGATAAAGCGGGTGTCGGTACCGAGCAACCGGCTGAAACGCCTAAACTTTAAGCCAAGTAACAAGAATAGGAAACTACATAGGAAAACACGATGCGTTTTACAGATATTTTTATTCGTCGTCCGGTCTTGGCTGCCGCGATCAGTATTCTGATAGTGATTCTGGGATTACAGGCCGTTTCTAAATTGACGGTGCGCGAATACCCGAAAATGACTACAACGGTGATCAACGTCAGCACCACTTATGCCGGTGCCGATGCCAGCCTGATTCAAGCGTTCGTAACTTCCCAGTTGGAAGAGGCGATTGCTCAGGCGGATAATATTGACTATATGTCTTCGTCAAGTAGTCAAGGCTCTTCGACTATTACCGTGAAAATGAAGCTGAACACCGATCCGAACGGGGCGCTGGCGGACGTGCTGGCGAAAGTTAATTCGGTGCGTTCGGCACTACCGAGCGATATTGATGATCCGAGCATTACCTCTTCAACCGGCGGCTCGGGAATGATGTATGTCAGTTTTACATCGGAACAACTCGATCCCAGCCAGGTTACCGACTATATTCAACGGGTCGTGAAACCGCAATTCTTCACAGTGCCGGGGGTTGCCAAAGTTGATGTCTTCGGCGGCACGCCTTATGCCATGCGGATTTGGCTCGACCCGGAAAAAATGGCGACCCTCGGGCTGTCTGCACCGCAGGTAATGAGTGCGCTTTCCAGTAATAACGTGCAAACGGCTGCCGGGAGCACGAATGGTTGGTATACCTTGGTTAAAAATAAGGTTAATACCACCACCACCGATATCGAGCAGTTAAGAGATCTGGTGATTAGTGCGGACGGCGATAAGTTGGTGCATCTGGGGGATATTGCAACGGTCGAACTGAACAAAGAAAGCGATGTCGCACGTGCGGTTGCCAACGGCGAAAATGCGGTGGTGCTGTCGATTGAGCCGGCATCCAGTGCCAACCCATTGACAGTGATCGAAAACATTTATCCGTTGTTGGAAAGCATTGAAAATAACTTGCCGCCGAGCATTCAGTCAAAAGTGCTGTATGATCGTACTATTGCGATTAACAGCTCGATTGAAGAAGTGGTCAAAACGATTCTGGAAGCGACCTTGATCGTATTGGTGGTTATCACTATGTTCCTCGGTTCTTTCCGTGCGATGATTGTGCCGGTGGTGACAATTCCGATTTCCTTAATCGGGGTTATCATGTTGTTGCAGGCGTTTGACTTCTCGATTAATTTGATGACATTGTTGGCCATGATCTTGGCTATCGGGTTGGTGGTGGATGATGCGATCGTGGTGTTGGAAAATGTCGACCGTCATATCAAATTGGGAGAAACGCCGTTTCGGGCCGCCATTATCGGAACGCGTGAAATTGCCGTGCCGGTCATCTCCATGACCATTGCATTATGTGCGGTTTATTCGCCAATGGCACTAATGGGCGGAATCACCGGAACCTTGTTCAAAGAGTTTGCCTTAACCTTGGCCGGGGCGGTATTGATTTCAGGGGTTATTGCGTTAACGCTGTCGCCGATGATGTGCGCGCATTTGCTGAAAGCCCATAGCAATCCGAGCAGACTGGAAAAATGCGTTGAGGGCTTCTTGCATAAATTGACTGAAGGCTACCGCACTTTGCTGGCATTAACGATGGTAAACCGTATTTGGGTACTGGGGTTTGCGGCCATTATTTTTGCAACCTTGCCGGTGTTGCTCGGTTCATTGTCCAGTGAATTAACACCAAACGAAGACAAAGGCGCATTGTTGGCGATCGGCACTACCTCTGCGAATAAAAATATCGACTATATTCAAGATTCGATGAAAGCCTATGAACAATTGCTGAAAGAAACACCTGAAATTCAGTTCTCGCAAGTGATTTCCGGCGTACCGAGTTCCAATAATGCATTGGCTATCGCCACGTTAGTGGATTGGGGAGAGCGTACCCGCAGTCAGGCTGAGATTATGGCGGATCTGAATGAGCGGGCAAAATCCATTCCTGAAATTTCTGTCAGCGGGTTCCCTTTCCCGGAAATTGATACCGGCGAGCAGGGATTGCCGGTATCATTTGTGATCACCACGCCGAACAACTACACCGATTTGGTTGAAATTGCCCAGTCGGTATGGGATGCGGCACGAAGTTCAGGGCAGTTTATCGTCAGTAATCTGGATTTGAATTTCGATACGGCGGAAATGAACATGAGTATTGATATGGATAAAGCCAATTCTTACGGCATTACCATGAGCCAAATCAGTACCACGCTGGGCAGTTTCTTGTCCGGAGCCACTGTTACTCGGGTCGACATTGAAGGACGGGCTTACCGGATTATCTCCGGTGTAGAACGTAAAAAACGTCTTAATCCGGAATCAATGAGCACCTATTTCTTAACTGCGGCAGACGGTCGTTCTGTGCCGTTGAGCAGCTTAGTCAATCTGGAGCTGAAAACTCAGCCGCTATCTCTGCCGCGTTTTAACCAGTTGAATTCAGCGGTTATTAGCGGCGTGCCGACAGGTTCGTTAGGTGATGCGGTAAATTGGTTCCAAACTACGGCGGCTGACATGTTGCCGCAAGGCTATACCTATGATTTCCGAGGCGAATCACGTCAGTTGGTGCAGGAAGGCAGCTCACTCGGCGCTACTTTCGGACTGGCGGTCGTTATCATCTTCTTAGTATTGGCGATTCAGTTTGAATCGATCCGTGATCCGTTGGTGATCATGGTTTCCGTGCCGTTGGCCATTAGTGGCGCTTTGTTGGTGTTGAATTTGCTGAGTTTCTTGGGGACTGTCGGCACGACACTGAATATTTACTCGGAAGTCGGTTTGATTACGCTGGTCGGCTTAATCACCAAGCATGGGATTCTCATGTGTGAAGTGGCGAAAGAAGAGCAGCTATTGCACGGCAAAAACCGCATTGATGCGATTTCCGAAGCCGCCCGTATCCGTTTGCGTCCGATTTTGATGACAACTGCAGCGATGATTGCCGGTTTAATTCCGCTTTTATACGCTTCCGGTGCCGGTGCGGTTTCCCGCTTCAGTATCGGGGTGGTAATCATCTCCGGTTTGGCAATCGGAACACTGTTCACACTGTTCGTGTTGCCGGTGATCTACACCTTTATCGCCAGTCAGCATAAACCGCTGCCGGAGTTTGATGAAGATCAGGCGATTATCGAGGATCATGGTCAGTTGGATCAATATTAGTCGGTTCTACATCATAGAGGGATTGCAGATTGCAATCCCTTTTTTATTGATAAAATCACGGCTAAAATTTCACAAAAAAACCGGTTCGGTGATAAACTAACGCTCGGTTTAGCATATCTTGAAAAGGGTATTGACACATAAAGCATTAGAGCAACATTATTGAGAGAAATCGAATGACGGATAATAAGAAAAAGAGCGGTTTTTGGTCATGGCTGGGATTAGGAAAAAAAGATCAACAAGCAGAGCATGAAGTCTTAGAGAAAATCGAGCAAGAGCGGTTG
>NZ_JSUM01000024.1 GCF_000772535.1 Chelonobacter oris | reverse complement strand
ACAACCGCACTTTTCTCACCGGCTGCGATTTCGTTTTTCAAGGCGTCCAATTGCCCTTTATTGACCGCATCTTTGCCGTCGACACCGTCTGCAATATTGCTGATTTTATTACCGCCGTTGTTTAAACCGCCTTCGGTTAAACTGACAGGGTTGTCGCCATTGGCTATGGTTACGCCTCCGTTATTGATAATCGTATCGCCAAAAGTCGCACTGGTTAAATCCGTCAGCGCTTTCGCCAATTCGATGGTAATCGAACCGTCTGCGTTACCAATTGTTTTGATATTATTCGCCGTTGTATCACCTGTTGCGCCGCCGTTAATCGCCAATGTTTCATTCAGCTTACGGGCAACCGTAACGTCCGTGTTGTCACCGACAAATTTCAAACCGTCATTCAGCGTAGCAACTTGTTCGGTGACCGGATTACCGTCAACATCGGTGGTTTGGTAAGTCATGCGGGTTTTGCTTTCGCCGTCTTTGCCGTGAACACCTGCCGCACCGTCTTTCGCTAAACCGATTGTCGCATTCGTCCCGTCTTTTCCGTTCAGCCCGATAGTACCGTCTGCGCCGTTCAGGCTGATACCGTCTTTGCCGTCCGCACCTTTTACCGTAACCGTACCGGCTTCGGTATCACTGCCCGCAACCAAGTCTTTATCGAGACTGATTTCGTAATTGGTTGTGCCGTCGGCATCTTTTTCAGAGGCAACCACTTTCACACCATTATTTCCGGCTGAAACGGTGGCTTTCTCGGCATTAACGGTATAGGTGGTGACATTGCCCTCAACATCGGTCTCAACCGTGGTATTTTGACCGGCTGCGACAACCGCACTTTTCTCACCGGCTGTGATTTCATTTTTCAAGGCGTCCAACTGATCTTTATTGACCGCATCTTTGCCGTCGACACCGGCTGCAATATTGCTGATTTTGCCGCCGCCGTTGTTTAAACCGTCTTTGCCCAGAGAAACCGTATTATCAGGGTTTGCATCTGTCGGTGATTTAATGGTGATACCGTCATTATTGATGCCGGTATTGCCGGCGGTAACGCTGCCGTTCTCACCCAAATCGACATCTTTTGCCAATTCAATCGCAATCGACCCATCATCGCTGCCAACCGTTTTAATATTGTTTGCCGCCGTTTCGCCCGTTGCACCGCCCTTGATATTGAATACCTCGTTCGGTTTGCGAGTGATAACGGTGTCGTTATCGCCTTTGAATTGCTGTGTCGAATTCTGAATCGCATTATTGACATTGCTAATTGCGCTATTCAAATCTCCTGCATTTACTGCATTTTTAGCATTTTCGGCATTGCTGATATCACCTGCCGAAGCCACGTTCTTAATTTGCTTATCACCGGCGTCAATGCCTTGATTATTGATAACGACATCACCAATCGTCACACTCTCCAAGCCGGTCAAGGTGGTGTTCAATTTGACTTGAACGCCGTCTGCCGTTGCCGCCGTGGTGATATTGTCATCGCCGCTAAACGCCACTTCTTCGCCCAGCTTTTTAATACCGGTGCTTGAATCGTTATCAGCGGTAAAGGTTAAACCTTGCGCATCAATCGCCTCTTTTGCTTCCGCCCCTTTTTTGATGTCGTCTTTGACAGTCTGCGCCAGATCGATTTTATAATCCGTTACATTGCTGTCGTCTTTCTCACCTTTGCCGACAACAACATCAGCCGAACCGCTTGATACGCTGACGCCATCGGCATTCACCGTATACACCGTTTGCCCGTTAGCGCCTGCGGTTTCGCTCACGTCGGCAATATTCGTGCCTTTCGTCACTTCGGTTTTCGCTTTTGCCGCTGCATTTTTAACATCAGCGATATTTGCCGCATTGGTATCGACATCGCCGCCACCGGCAACATTCGTGATGACATTGCCGCCGTTGTTTAAACCGTCTTTGCTCAAACTGACAGGGTTGTCGCCATTGGCTATGGTTACGCCGTCATTATTAATCACGGTATTGCCAAAGGTTGCGCCGGTTAAATCCGTCAGTTGTTTTGCCATTTTGATAACCAACTCGCCATCAACATTGTCTACACGCAGATTTTTATCCGTAACCTCAGCATCTGCGGCAACGTTGCCTTTAATGCTCAAGGTTTCGTTCAGTTTCTTCGCAATCGCATTACCTGTATCGCCTTGGAATTTCAAGCCGTCGTT
>NZ_JSUM01000023.1 GCF_000772535.1 Chelonobacter oris | reverse complement strand
CAGATGATTTAGAAATACACCGTTAATGAATGATACAGACAACACTTGTTAGTCATCACAAAGATGATTTAAGAAAATGTCATTATTGTGTACTTTGATTAAGTGTGGCTCGTTAGTTATTATATGGTTTTTAACGTATTGATAAATAATAATTTTTGAATTTAATAGTATTGTTGTGTTATAACATTGGATTAAAAATAGCGGATAAAACGATATGATGGTTATCTTTGTCAGTCAGTGTGAAAAGAAAGCGCTTGCTCGAACCCGAAAAGTGTTGGACGCATTTGCCAATCGAATTGGCGATAATACGTGGCAAACGGTGATTACTGAAGACGGTTTGCAAACCGTTAGACAATTATTGCGCCAAACTGCCAGTAAAAATACGGCGGTAAGTTGCCATTGGATTCGTTCACGCGCGCGTTCCGATTTGTTGTGGCTTGTCGGAAATCGGCGGCGTTTTAATCCGCAAGGCGCGGTGCCGGTGAACCGTACTCGGCGTAATGTATTGCACAGCGAATGGGAAAATTATTGGCAACATATTGCCGGTATTCAGATTATTGTTACTTTGGCGGCGCTTTTTCATGATTTGGGTAAATCGACAATTGGGTTTCAACATAAATTAAGGCAAAGTGCGGTTAAAGGTGATCCTTTCCGGCATGAATGGATTTCCTTGAAAATGGTGGAGTGGTTATTGCTCGATTGCAAGACGGATCAGCAGTGGTTTGAACGTTTGCTTAATATCAATGCCTATCTAAAGGCGCCAAAAATACCGCTTGAGAGTTTTTTACAGCAAAATCGGGACAGTGTAAATATGCTGAACTTTCCGCCGTTAGCGCAGTGGATTGCGTGGTTAATCGTTACTCATCATCGCATCGCTCCTTTCGGGGAGGTACACTATAATGCGAGCCAAATTCGGCAATTAAAACGGGATAAAAAATATCTTAAAGCGCCATTATTTCGCCTTTATCAGCGAATGACCGCCGTTAATTTTTGGGTAAAAAATCCGTCTGCATTGCAAGATTTGTCACAAAAGGCGCAAGAAGCATATTGGCAATTTGAAACCTTGGTGCTGGATAGCCCGGCATGGCAGAAATCGCTGAAGCGTTGGGTAAGCAAAGCGTTGCAACACCAACCGTTATTGCAGCTCAGTGAGCAAGCCCGACAGGATAACAAACCGATTGAAGATACGTTGTTGTTACAGTTTTCACGGCTGTGTCTGATGATGGCGGATTATTATTATTCCGGCTTGGATAGCGATGATAAGCGCCGAATAGATGGGGATAAAGCGTTTTATGCCTTGGCCGCCAATACGGATAGCGCTAAAAAACAGGTTAAACAGACATTAGACGAGCATTTGCTCGGTGTGGCGAGAGCCGCCGCACAATTTGCCCGTATTTTACCGATTATTGCAACCGAATTGCCGAGATTAACCCGACAAGACAGCTTGATTAAAAATACGGCGATTCCGGGGTTTTCTTGGCAGAATAGCGCATTTCAACTGGCCAAATCCGTACAAGGGCTCTCTCAAGAGCACGGCTTTTTCGGCGTAAATATGGCATCGACAGGTTGCGGAAAAACCATTGGCAATGCGCGAATTATGTACGCATTAGCGGACAAAGTGAAAGGCGCACGTTTTACGGTCGCATTGGGTTTAAGGGTGTTGACGTTACAAACCGGACAGAGTTATCGCGATAATTTAGGACTTAATGCAGAGCAATTGGCGATTTTGGTCGGTGGGAGTGCGCAGCGAAAGCTGTATGAAATGTTGAATGCGGATTCGTCGGAAAAAACGGCAATAGAAGATGAATTAGACGAAAGTTCGGCATTTCATACCGTGTGGGGCAGTGAGTCGGCAGATGAGATTCTCGAGGGCGTTGTGGATTCAGCGCTTGATTATAGTCGGTACGATAATCTGAATTTAGAGATGATTCTGGAGAGTCAAAAAGCCGGACAATTATTATTTTCGCCAGTTACTGTTTGTACGGTTGATCATCTGATTCAAGCGAGCGAGTGCAAACGCGGCGGGCGATATATGGTGCCGATATTGCGTTTGTTGAGCAGTGATCTGATTTTGGATGAACCCGATGATTTTGATCAGGCGGATTTACCGGCATTGACCAGATTGGTTCACCTTGTCGGCTTATTTGGCGGGCGGGTTTTGCTGTCTTCAGCGACGTTACCGCCTGATTTGATTCAAGGCTTATTTAACGGTTATTGGGCGGGAAGAGCGGTTTACCATCGTCATCAGGGCAAAACCCCGCCGAGTGTGGTCTGTGCTTGGATTGACGAACAGGCTGATGCGATGAAAACCGTTCAATGCCAAAACAGTAACGATTTTTCCCGTGAGCATTCGGCTTTTATTATAAAACGGGTGGATTTTCTGCAACGACAACCGATACGGCGCATGGCCGAGATTCTGCCTGTTGCGATGCAATACCAACAGGAAATGCCCGAACTGTTTTTTGACGAATTGGCGCAGCAGCTTGCGGATGCGGCGTTATCCCTTCATCAACGCCATCATATCAAACACGAAGATGCCATAACAACGCTTAGTATCGGTTTGATTAGGATTGCCAATACCAAGAATATTATTCAGATTGCCGAGGCGTTTAACCGTGCCGTGAAGCTGAAAGATGATGTTCATATTCATTTGTGCTGTTACCATGCCAAACAGCTGTTATTGTTGCGCAATATGTTGGAAAACCGCCTAGACCGCACTTTAAAGCGTGATGCTGCGCAACCGCAGGCGATTTTTAAACAGACGGATATTTGTTCGGCGATCAAAAAACAGCCGGCAAAACAGCATGTTTTTATCGTATTGGCAACACCGGTTGCAGAGGTTGGGCGTGATCACGATTATGACTGGGCGATAGTCGAACCATCATCTATGCGTTCAATTATCCAACTTGCCGGTCGCATTTGGCGACATCGTCCGAATAAAACGGCTGAATCGTCTAATTTAATGATTTTACAGAAAAATATTCGCGCTTTGCAGCAAGAAACGATTGCTTTTACCAAGCCCGGTTTTGAAAGCGAAGAATATAAACTGGCAACACACGATATGACTCGACTTATGCCGATTGAACAGCGGCAGCGTGTTGATTCGATTGTGAGAATTCGCAAACCCGAGTTACTTTGTCCCGACCGCACTTTGGCGGATCTTGAGCATCAGGTTATCAAGGATTTGCTCAATCATGATGATATTAATTTTGTCAATGCATATTGGCATGAAACGACAACGTCCAATCGGGCGACAAGCCATTTGCAGATTTTAAGCCCGTTTCGGGCGGGGAGATCCGAGGAAGAGTGGCTATTAATCCCGAATGACGACGGCTTTGAGGTGTATTCGGCGGAGCAGGTCAAAAAGCAGACATTGGCGGCATCAGCGCGACATAATCATTATATTCAATACCAAGCGATGAGCTTTCAAAATCCACAAGTCAGCCCTTGGCTGTGCATGGATTTGACAACCGCACTTGTGCGGTTACAGCAGCAATATTCACCGCCACGCAGTGTGAACGGCTTGGCTATTGCTTATTCAAGAGTTGGATTGGAAGAACAGCGTCATGGTTGGTGCTTTAATGAGTGGTTAGGGTTTTGGCGTAATAAATAGCACAAAAGGAGATAAAATGGAGCAAATCACACCGGAGCAGGTTAAAAGTGCGGTTCAGGCGTTTTTGACCGCACGATATGAGCGGGAAACAGAGAAGGAACGCAATCAGTTGGAGAACGCAAAAGCGGCTGAAGATTGGGTGAAAATCAGTCGGCTGGAAACATTGTTGCTGGAGGCGAAAACGAAATACAGCCTGACAGTGTGGATGAAAAATGCCGCTGAACGAATGGCAAAACAATTGCAATTCGGTACGCATATTTCAAAAGGCGTACATCCCGATGCCAAAGGCGACAATGTCAATTATCGCACAGACCGCACTTTGCCGGCGGGATTTGTCGGTTCACAAAGCATTGACAGTGTATTATTGGACGCTAACGGAAACGCTGCGGCACTGCCGTTGGCGGCGCTTTTTGATGTCAATCTCGGTAAGAGCAATATCAAATTGCGTACCCTGATTATCCAAGACAGTCCGTTATTGGACGGAGTTTTTGCCGACGATGCAACCCTGTCGGCACGCTATCAAGCGTTGTTTAAAACCGCGTTAGTCAGTGAATTAGCCGAACCGACTACGCACGAGCGCAACAAACAATTATTGTTTCCGACAGCGACAGGAGATTACCACGTTATCGTTCCGCTTTATCCTTCGGTATTAACCCATGAACTCTATCAGCGCATCATTAAGTTACGTTTTTCGGACGAAAATAAAGCGGCAAGAGATAATCGTTTCAAAAAAAACGTTGAGCAAAAAGCGTATATCAGTATCCCTAATATTGCCATAACCAAACTTGGCGGCACTAAGCCACAGAATGTCAGTCAGCTGATGAATAAACAAGGCGGGCGAAATTATCTTCTGCCGTCTTTACCACCGCACTTTGCGCAGCAGTCCGTTTTGTCAATCGGGGCAAAAACAGACAGTATTTTTTCTAGAAATCTCACCGTTCTTTGTCAAAAACCGTTACAAGCCTTATTCAAAATAGTGGAAACCGATTATAACAATGTCCACATTCGTGATGCTCGCAAAGCGATTTTAGACGATATTTTACGGCATCTTTGTACGGCGGCACGTGAGATTCAAACCGCTCGTACTGCCGGTTGGACGATCGATATTGCGTTGAATTACGCTGAAAAACTATGGCTGGATCCGTATCGAACCGAATTAGAGGATCAAGCGCAGTTTAAGCGGCTGCGCGAGGAGGGCGGTTGGCGTGATGAAATCGCTAAACGGTTTGCCGATTGGCTGAATTCCGTATTGAAGCACCGTTTCAAGGAAATTAAACAGGACTTTGCCGATCCTGAACACAATGAGTGGCGCAGGGAGATAGAAGAGATGATTAAAGAGAGTCAATTGCTTGGCAAGGCGGTATTTCAATGAGCAAACAAACAAAAGAAATTGTCGGTTATCTAGTGTTTAGTCGGGTCAAAATACAAGATGCGAATGCCATTTCAAGCCCGATAACGTATGGTTTTCCTGCGGTCAGCGGCTTTCTCGGCGCATTTCATGCAATGTCCCGCCAATTGCAGCAGCATAAAACATTAGGGCATTTATCGTTGGACGGGGTATTGATTGCTTGTCATCGATGTGAAGTTAAAGCTTATCGGCAAAGCGCTTATGGCGATTATACCTTTAACCAAACGCGTAATCCGATTAAAAAAGACGGCTCGACGGCATCGATTATTGAAGAGGGCAAGTGCGGTCTGACGGTAACTCTGGCGGTTGAAGTGAAGGCCGATGATATTTGGGACGTCGAAGAACAGCATACCTCGGACTTAGCTGAATTCAGCAAAATCAGGCTTCAGCAACAGCGCCTTGCCGGCGGTAGTGTGATGGGCGTAGCAGCGGTGCATTATCTGAAAGCGGAAGATATTGGTGATATTAAACGTTATTTGTTGCCCGCTTCGGTGTTAATGAATGCGCAACAGGAGTTGAAATCGATTACCCGAACCTTGCAGCAAAAAAATGAGACGGCAACCGCACTTGACGCGTTGATTGAGGCCGTGATGCTGCACCATATTCCGCAACAAAACAAACAAGGCGGAACCGACTGGTATGCGCAGTCGGAAAAACACGGTCGGGGGTGGTTGGTACCGATGCCGATTGGATATCAGGGGATTTCCGCTTGTTTCGATCCCGGTGTGATGCGGCATAGCCGCAATCCGGAATATGTCGGTCGGTATGTCGAGGCGATTTACAGCTTGGGGAAATGGGTTTTTCCTTACCGTATTGATGATCTTCAACATGCATTTTGGCATTACCGCTATGATGCCGCAAAAAGTCTTTATTTAACCGTTCAACCTAATCAATCTATCACAGGAGAAGATGATGAGTAAATTAACCGTAGCCAGTGTTTTGGCATTTGAGCGCAAATTAGATGTTTCTGATGCTTTCTTTTCGCAGAGCGACAGTAAAAATATAAACGCAGGTGAAAGTGCGGTACAGATTCGGGAAAAATCGGTACGCGGCACGATCAGCAATCGTTTAAAAAATGCGATTAGCAACGATCCGGTCAAGTTGGATGCGGAAATTCAGAAAGCCAATTTGCAACGGGTTGATGCGGCTGCGCTTGAGGCGGAAAATGATACGTTGGTTGTAAAATGGACGTGTAAGGTGCTGCCTTTCAACGGCAAGCCGAGCGTATGCAATAATCAAGATTATCAAACTGCGTTGCTTGAAAAGGTGCAGGGCTATCTGAATGAACAGGGTTTTAGCGCATTGGCACAACGCTATGCGGCAAATATTATCAATGCTCGTTGGCTGTGGCGTAATCGTGTCGGGGCGGAAGCGGTTCAAGTCAGTGTCAAGTGCGGTGAGGAATCGGTAGCGATTATGCAGGCACTGGATTATAGTTTGACTGATTTTACAGTTGATGATGCGATTCAAAAAGTGGCCGCTTGGATCGAGCAAGGTTTGTCAGGACAATCGTTTATCTTGTTGGAAATTGAAGCGAAAGTGAAAGTCGGTTACGGGCAGGAAGTTTACCCGTCGCAAGAATTGGTATTGGATACCGGCAATAAAAAGAGCAAAATTCTTTATCAAATCAACGGGCAAGCCGGTATGCATTCACAAAAAGTCAGTAATGCGATTCGCACGATTGATACTTGGTATCCTGATGCCGAATTCCCTATTGCTGTTGAGCCTTACGGTGCGGTCACAACGATGGGCAAAGCCTTCCGCCAACCGAGTCAGAAACAGGATTTTTACACCTTGTTTGATAACTGGATCATAAAAGATAAAAAGCCGACAGCGGAACAGCAACATTATGTGATCGGCATTTTGATTCGTGGCGGTGTATTTGGTGCCAGCGGCAAGGAGTAGTGCCTGATGCAGTATTACCAAGAGATCACGATTATTAAAAGCCCTGAGATTTCGCCTTATTTTATCTGGAGCAAACTCTATACTCAGTTGCATTTGGCGCTGGTCGAGGTACTAAACTCGGATCGCACAAGTCATATCGGGGTGAGCTTTCCTGAATATCAGTGTATCGAAGATGAATGCAACCCCGTTAAAACCTTGGGCAACAAACTCCGGGTGTTTGCACATACCAAACAAGAACTTGAGGCATTGAATCTATCTAAGTGGCTAGCGCGGTTGACGGATTATGTCCATATTCGCAGCGTGCAAAATGTGCCGC
Organism: Chelonobacter oris; assembly: GCF_000772535.1. Lineage (GTDB taxonomy): Bacteria > Pseudomonadota > Gammaproteobacteria > Enterobacterales > Pasteurellaceae > Chelonobacter > Chelonobacter oris. Next base: position 473 of record NZ_JSUM01000023.1, on the reverse strand, counting down.
AGAATGTTACTCAACATGGGATAGTCAGTCGGTTACGGCAAAAATCCAATAATGACCGAATTACACGCGCTTATGCCAAAAGACATCATTTAAGTTTTGAGGCGGCAAAAGAGGAACGGATTCATACTTTTGCCGAGAAGCACCAATTGAGTTATGAACAGTCGTTGCAGCATTACCATAATCCGACGTTAAAAGAACGCCCGTTTATCAAAATCCAAAGTTTACATTCAAAATTGCAGTATTCTTTGGAAATTGAGCAGACAATTGTTGAAAGTGCGGTTGAGGGAGGGTTTAACAGTTACGGGCTGAGCAGCAAAACCACGGTTCCGTTATGGTAAAAACCTATTTTTTCTTGTTCTTTTAAAATATGTTATTTATCAATTCGTTATAAATCCTTAAAAAATAATGGTCAAAGCAGGTTTTTGAATTTAATCCATTGCGTTGACTATTATTTTGAGGATAATGCTCTTGTT
>NZ_JSUM01000022.1 GCF_000772535.1 Chelonobacter oris | reverse complement strand
TGCGCGGCTATCGCACCCCATAATGCGTGGGCGGTAATATTAGCCTTTTCATTGCCCTCGGTCAGGGCTTTGATTTGTTGGTTTACATACGGTGATAAGCCGCCCGCTACTGCTTGCCCGATATTATCGCCGGCAAGTCCCTGTAACACCGCCGTGACCGCCGCTATCGATTGTCCGTTTGGTGAGCCGATACCAAACTTGTCATCAAGGCGTTTGTCCATGGCTGCCGCTTGTGCCGTTAAGATTTTTGCTTTCTCTTCATCTTTCGCTCTTTCCGCCTCTTTCGCTTGGTCTTTCAACTTGGCGGACTCCATGCGCGCTTCATAAGTGGCGAGGGCTATGCCGTTTTTCGCTATCTCTCCTATCACCTGCGCCGTTTCCTGCCGCGCTTGGTACTCTTGTTTATCGAACGCTTTTACTTTTTGGTTAGCCGTTTCCGTGCTGCGTGAAAGTGCGGTCGGCACTTCGCCGTTGCGGACTTCAAGATTGATGTTGCCTGATACCGCACTTTGTGTACTCGAGCCGTCCTCTTTACTGACATTCCCCAGAATTATAATCGTATTTAAAGAGTGTATTATTTTCTAAATAAACAATAAAAATCGTACTACCCCTCTTACAAAAGGTATTTTCTTTTTTTCTAATATATTCAAAATCATGTAAAAATTCAGGGTCAACTCTACCATTTATATAAATTTTAATCTTGAGATATTTAAATGAATCTATGGAGTAAATATTATTTCCAAACTTATTCTTCATTAAAACTATAAGTTTTTCACCTTCCCTTTGTGAAATATAATTTTTTTTAATATTCCCTGTAATAATACCATATAAAGATAATATTATAAACAGACAAAAAACACCGCTAAATAGCAATTTTTTCATTAGCGCTCTCCTGTGATTTGGCTGGAATATTCTCCACCAATTGAGAACCCACCCCCTAATCCAACGCCAAAGGTCTGTTTTGTATTGCTAAATTTACTAATAGGCGGTGTAGAACCTACGCCAATACAATAGACTCCATAACATCCTTTACTACTAAAACTTGGACCAGATAATACAGAATTAATTGTCCCCCCAAGATTATTCCCAGCTTCTGATATTCTAATGCCAGAAATCCAACCTACTTCCGCACCTATAGATACCCCACTCGAAAACGAGATTGAAGATATTGAATTTGATACAAATATATCTCCGGTTCTAGTATTTACTAAAATTTTGGCACCATATTTATAAATACCAGCTTCAGCTGAAACATAATGAGGAATAGCCATATCCTGTCCATATTTTTTTGCTTCATCTTCTTTTTCTTTAGCCAATGATGAAAGCGACATCTCATTAGCCCCCCCCCCTGGATTCTCCAACATATAAGCAATCCAATTATTCTCAACTGCTCTTTTCCCTATCTCAGCACTCACGACCGCACTTTGAGTACCATCGCCAATTAATGTACCACTTAGCTGTCTTGTACCGATTCCAAGTTAATCTCTTTTGCCGAATCCAAGGCGATTTTTTGCACCGTCAGCGTCGAGCCTAAAATAGCCAGATTGCCTTCGCTGGCGGTCAGGTTGATGTTATTCGTTTTTAACCGGCTATTACAATGAAAAAATATCATTTCTTTAAACCATCTATTAATGAGTTCGGATAATATGCCGATTGATAATATACATTCTTATCTTTATATTTTTTCAAAAGCCTCCCGCCCCCTAATTGCATAATCCATTCTTGCGTTAAAATATATTTAGTTGAAACATTAATCCTCTCCACCCCTATGGTTTTTGCCACACTCTGATTTTAAATAAATATCTTCTTTTCCTCCAAAAATAATCGCTCAGCCTTATCATAAACCTCGATAAACCCAAGATATTCACGCCCATTAATTCTTATTAAATGATCAGAGGTATTTTTCTTAAACCCACCGCTTAAAATACCACCAATTAAACCAATGATAAAAAAAATACCGTATATTTGAAAATATATATTAATAGATATAATGTTTTGAAAATAAAACACCACTCCTTTTTCAGAAATTGAATATACTAAAACTCCCAATTGACTTGAGAGAAATGTATTTATAAAAATTTTAAAAACTCTATCTAACTGAGAGCTATTGATCATCATTGCCCCCGGTTTCTTTTGAAGAATACTTTTTACCTGAAATTACCGGATATTTTTGAATTGTTTCAGATACCAATACTGAATAGATTGGATTTTTAAATTTGCTACCAAGCCAAGTCCCAGCCCCTGCCAACCCAGCTCCCTGTAAAGGATCGCTTCCACTCACTAAACTGATTCCCATTGCTATTCCCATATTGGTGCGAATAGCGGTTTTTATTTTCATCTGTGGTGTAATGGCTGAAGAAAGCCAGGCTCCCGCAAACTCATACCAGTTAAACGGCTGCCCACCGGCTATTTGCAGGGTGGCATTTAAACCTGAACCGATAACAACATTCTTCGCTACTTCATTTCCAATGACTTTTCCTACTGCTTTTGAAAAATTAATCTCGATAAAGCTTGATGTGGCTGATACCTCTCTCCCGCCTAATCCCAACAAATAGGTTTCCCAATAAACCGGTGCTACTCCTAAATCCCGACCAAATACAGAATAATCTATTTTGTTAATCATAATCATCAATATCTAAGCGAATTTCATACTTGGAAAATTTATCAAAAATAGGAAATCCCTTATTATCAAATGGAATTCCTACAACAGGATTTTCCCCTAAAATTTAACGTTCTTAGCGTTATTATTCGATTTTACGTTGAGCCAATTATACTTAAAATAACTACAATAATTATTTTTTCTAAATTCAGAGGAAATATAACATGCTCTATAAAATAATTTTTCAGCCATTAAAAAACATCTTACACTTTAATTTAGCACTATTTCACAGTGCATTTAACCATATTAGCTTCATATCTATAAAAGTTAGTGACCTGGGTGGCATATTGGTCAAAACAATTCTTCTTAACTATATATGCTTTATAATTCTCAATTTGCTTTTATGTTAATTATATCATATAGTTTTTTTATCAATCTCTTTATGCTGTTGATATCTGTCTTATATTTATACACTCTATTGTCATAAGAAAAAACTATATAATCGGAAATTTTTCCTTTAAAAAGGTAAATTTCCAATCCAGTATCATTTAATTCGGAAAGCTCTAATTCCACACCTATAATATTGGGGTATTTTTTTTTCATTTGTTCATGTGAATATATATCTTCTGGATTATCATAAAAATACCCCAATCTAGAAGTTACTGCCTCCTTGAATAAAAAATCAGCACTTAAATCATCACATAATGAATAATAGAAATCAGAATCATTGAATTTTAATAACCCGCTCATATATTCAGAAATTAAATTTAACGTCCAATTAGTACCGTATGCCGGATATATTTTTTCTTGAATAATGAGATTAAAAACACCATAATAAAAAAATCCATTATTATCAATAATATCAAATTGTATTAGAAAATCCTTATTAATGAATTCATCATCCCCTAATATCATTTAATCGTCCTCTCCAGCTCTTTAATCTCATTGTTAAATTTTTTAATAAGCTGACTGCAACCACTTATCCTATATTATGATTTGCTAAATTCTTATTTGGGATTTCACCATTAGTCAATAATAAATCAATGCTCTTATCTCATTAATTAAATCAGCAACACTATTAATAGACGGCTTAATCAAGAAAATATCTTTTGAGTTAAATTCATTATACCTAAAAAAGTCTTATCCTTTAATTTCCACAAAACATAAACAATTTCAAATTCACCATAAAAAAACATATAATAATCATCAAAAGAATCCCCGAGTTCTAAAGAAAAATCACTGGGAATATTTTTATTTATAAAAAATCAAAAATCATCTTTTTATCATATTCATAAATAATATTAAAAATAGCAGTTGAAAATTAGATTCAACCATTCTTTCTAACCTATGAATAAATGTCGGCAAGTATTTTTTATCATCAAACGTTCCTATTCTATAATTACCCAACCAGAGATAAATAGGAAATAATACTTTATTTTTACAAACACCATCCGCTCTACCGCAATCTTTGCCCTATTTTCTAGTATCATGTAGCTAACCTCACTTTTCTCTAGTTATTTCGGCTGGAATTTTTCCTATATCAGCTCTATTTTCACCAAAGGCTGTTTTTCCATTGGTAGAGCCGTTCCAGTGGAAGTTTCCATTTCCGTCATTTTGGAAGCGATGATATACATTTTTACCATTAATATTCTCTACAGCCCATCTATTACCATCTGAAGCCATAATGCTTTTATTCCACTAAAGTTCTATATGATTATCTGGTAACACTGACTTAGTTCGATTATATTGAACTTGATTTAATCCTTTAGGATCATGATGACCAGGATTTTCATAATACTGTGCAGTAATTAAGCTACCTTTTGTAGATGGTTTTGTACCCTCAATAATATAATCACTGTTTCCATATATTGGTTCATATTTTATTCCCAGTGACTTATTTCCTGAGGTAAGTATAACATCGCCAATATCAACTGTCTTGCGAACTATTTTAACGCCACAACGTCCATTTGTACTTAATTTTTTATTAAGTAACCTTCTCCCACAATCCTATAAATGGTGGATCTGGTTCTATAAGTCTCCATACAACTTCGCATTTTATGCATTTGTACCAATATTCATTTAATCCTACATCAGCTATTTTTTTCTATTGGAATTTTTCTAAAGTAAACATGACTATCTAATATATTTTTAAACTCCAAATAATCATTCCAATCTATAAACGAACGAGCATGTAATTTACATAAACAGTTAACTGTCATTTTAAACTCTCCTCTCCTATTTTCCACTCCTTCCGAGCTCCGCCATTAATTAATAATTGGCTTTTACCTCCTATCCAAGCACCACCCTGGCTACCTACTTCACCAATATTAATTTCTGTCCCTTTTGGTATTATAATTTCCGTATATCTACTTGATTGAGAATAAAAACTTGTTCCTGCAATATTTCCCCACTCAGGTCTTAATGCTGAATCAATCCTTGATTGTAGAGAGCCTAATGGTTTATCTACTGCCCAAAATGCACCAAATTCTCTAGACTGCCCTGGACTCCAAGTTCTATATGCCTTTAAGTTTTCATCCAACTTAATAACAGCATATCTACCTCCAGAAAAAGTTTCTGCAATAGATGCGGGTAAAGATCCATTCACTGTTGCATCATAACCCCCCTCTACCCTTCCTGAAATACCTGAAACTATTTCACCAAAAACTTGACCTGGCTTATTTAAATCTACACTAAGCCTCTCTAAGTTATATCCTTCAATATTACTAATAACAGGCAATTTTGTATTTGCACTAAGACCTTTTGGTAAACCTCCAACAGTTATTTTATCTAACGCCACAGGCGCATAAACCTGTCCTATCAATTCAGCAAAAGTCTGGTAAGTTTTCACTGCTGTTAAATATGATTTATTAATCAAATAAAATCACAATAAACAAAATAAGTTAGAAATCCACTCTTGTTTTCATATAATATACCGCAATCTTTTCCACTAATACTTTTATTAAAATAATAAGTTACTAGCTCTTCTATTGACTTGGAAAAAACACTTATTACTTTAGTCAATAAAAATAGTAATCATATTTAATATTTTATTTTTAAACTCAAAATGAATATATTTTTCATCTAATTTATATCTAACCCAATTCATTCCCTGCCTCTCTGGAGCACCAAGTAAACTTACTACATTAACTATAGATGAAAAATAAGAAATGCCGTTTACCAAGGTATTTAGAAAAGGATACGCCATATATTCATCATCACCTTCAACATGGAAAAATATCGCATTCAAAGTAAAGCATCCATTTTTATCAAAAATGAAACCCACCCCTCTTCTATTAAACTTATAATAACGCTGATTTATTCCTTCATCATTTAATTCCTCGATATCAAAATCCATTGCGATGATAGTTATTACTGATAAAATATCACTATCTCCTTCATCTAAACCCAAACAATCTAGAAAAGTATTAATATCTCCAATTAAGTTCATCATTTTATCCCATACGATTTATTTCTATCTATTACTTGTTGGATAGCTTTATCAATTGAATCTTCATTATATCCTGCTCTTAATAGATTTTCTTTCATCTTTGATAAATCACATTTCTGAGCAGAACATAAATCATAAGTATCTTTTATGATAGTTTCAGCTGTATTTTTCCCACCATAAGTTCGACCAGCCTGATGGATTTTTTCGGTAAAGCTATCGCAGTAGAATTATTTTATTTCTAATGGAGACAATTTCCGACCCAACTCTATTTCTTTTGCTGTTTTTAATGAAGCAAAAAACGGTATATGATCATGATCTAAATTATCACCTACAACAGCTCTATTTTTTAAATTTTTATAGCTGTCTACATCTAAGGCTTTAACATTCTCTAATAAATAGTCTGGATGAGCATCCATTTCATTTCCTAATGACATTATTACATTAGGCTTAATTAATAATTGCAATTTTTGCATTGCTCAGTTTGTACGCTCACCATTGTTACTTAACCCTATGCCCAATAGCATGTCAAAAAAATCAGATTCGATTGTACATGTATAATATAGATTATTTATCACCCACACCAGTAATTTTGCTAATAAAAAATAGCAAAATAGCGCCATACAATGCAGGCTTCATCACATCAAAAAAAACATCTTTAGAAAAAACAAAAAAACCATCATATATATAATCAAAAGTAATGAATACCACATGCGCACTCAAAAGCCCAATATAAATTATAAACAAAAAATATAAAAATCTTATCATTGCAATCGCTCCTTAGAATCTTTATTTAAAATAGATGATTTATTTGTTTTAATTTCAATATATCCTCCAATAATATTTGTTATCGACTGTCTTTCTACTGATGAGAGTGATTTATTTTTCAATGCAAAATCCAATCCCAAAGATACTATCATACCAGTTGTCTTCGAAGCGCCTTCTTTAGCTATTTCCTTATCCGATAATTCTTTATCATTCGCTAAAATCAATCCATTGTAGATAGTATTAATGGATAATTGTTGTCCCCATGTCCTTCCGGCACTCATCCCCGCCAAAGTATAATTAGCTAATGTTTTTTCATAAGACACTGTTCCATTATAAATATCATAGCCTGTCGAAATGCTTCCTGCGATAAAGGTTTCTGTCGCTTTAGGGTTTTTTATAGCATAACCACCCAATTTAGCTGAATTTGTTAAAACCCCTGCGCCAATAGCCCAAGGAAATAATTCAATATAAAAGATACCGCCTTTCAGCCTACCGTGAGGCTCATAACTACTTCGCCAACACGATAAGAATATCATTTTTTAAACCAATCTTTTGAAATCCAATCGACTATAACTCCTATACATCCACATTTTAGTGCATAAACTGAAACTTCATAATGTATTTTTAATGTTAAATCAAAATCAACATCCCAACCTTGTCGTTTCAAAATAGAAATAATAGCTGCAATATTAAATGATATAAAAGTAGTAAATAATATTAAAAAAACTCGTTTCATATTTATTTTCATTCATGTTTTTTACTTATATTTTCATTAATTGTTGGTATTTTTTGAATTGCCTCACTTGCTATTGTAGACCAGAGAGGATTTGATATCTTTCTTCCCGCATATGTAGCAACTCCTGAATAAGTAGCTTCTTCCAGTCCATCTCCCCCATTAGCCAAACCGACAGCCATGCCAACTCCCGCATTAAAACGAATAGCATCTTTTGTTGTTTTCAAATGTGGAGAAATATAACCTGATGCAACCGCTCCCCCAAACTCAGCCCAATTAAACTCTTGACCACTTAATTTTTGAGCTGCGATATTAGCACCACCAGATAAAGCTATTCTTGAAACTGCTGCGTATACTTTTTTACCCGTAGCCATTTCTGGTGCAATCATCATAGGAGCAAGATCAATAATAATTTCTCTAGCTACATGAATCGCTTTTCCTGTTGTACTTATAAAATAATATGCTCCTTCAGCTGTTTGATAAATTATAGGATTCTCTTTCTTAACATAATCCCTGATTGCATCATCTTGAGCTTTTTTAATTTTTTCTCCTTCTGCAATAGCTTGCCAATTACTTTGAGGATTATTTAAAACAATATCAAAAAAGTTATTCTCAACCGCACTTTTCGCCGTCGCAGCCCCTTGATAAGCATCTGTGCCGTTGTTCGCCATCGCTGCCGCACTTAATGCCCCTACAACTT
>NZ_JSUM01000021.1 GCF_000772535.1 Chelonobacter oris | reverse complement strand
CAGAACGGTTTTATCGGCAGTCGACAGACACAATTGCTGACACTAAGCGGCCAACTGGATAACCGACAAGGTAAAATCGTTGCCAATGGCATGGCGACACTGAAAGCGATTGGTAAGATCAACAATGCCGGTGGGATGATCAATACGCACGGTTTAGCGCTTTCGACGGCAAATACCTTGACCAATCGACAAGGCCTCATTGCTTCTCGCGATCGGCTGAATTTAACTGCTGAAGATAAGATCGAGAATCAGCAGGGGCACATTATTGCTGAAACCGCACTTTCAGTGAATAGCGATATGCTGAACAATACCGAGCAAGGTGAAATTACCACCGCCGGTCAAATGAGCATCACTGTGTCTAACATTGATAACCAAGGCGGCAGTTTACGAGCCGAGCAGGATTTGATCCTGAGGGCGGCTGATATTCAGAATCAGAGAGTGGCTGATAACGGTTCATTTATTCAAGCCGGTCAAACCCTGACGATTGATACCCGCCAACTGAATAACAGCGACACCAAAGCCGCAGCGAGTCAAACCGCCCCGATGCAGGGAATGGCGGCAAGTCATATTCGACTCACAGCCCAAGCATTGGATAACCAACGCGGGGGAGTTTATGCCGATAATAGCGTAACGTTAACCTTGGCACAGAAACTTGATAATCAGGAGGGTGAACTGATTGCGCTGAAAACGCTATCGCTCGCCGGTGATACGTTGCAGATCATCAATCGTCAAGGCGTGATCGAAAGTGGCGAACAGTTGTCTATTCAGGCAAAACGTCTCAGTGGCGACGGAAAAATCGAAAGTCACGGCACACTTTCCATCGGGTTACAAGACGATTTTGTGTCAACGACCGACATGAAAGCGAAAACGAATTTTGTATTCAGTACCGCAGGTCATTTAATTAATCAGGCTCAATTGTTTTCTGAAGGTACATTACAATTGAATGCCAATGACTTGGTTAATACGGAAACCGGCATAATTCACGGAGCAGATACAAAGATATCATTAAATAACCGATTAAATAATAAGGGATTAATAAATAGTGATAATGAGAATGGTGGAGCGAAAACAGTTATTAAAGGGAATATAATAGAAAATATAGGCTCCGGTCGAATTTATGGTGATTATGTTGCCTTGCAGGCAGAAAAAATATTGAATATGGATGACCTGATTCAAGGCGAAATAAAATCCGGGACGATTGCTTCGCGTGAAAAACTGATTTTGGCAGCCAAAGACATTATAAATGAGACTCGTCATTATACAGAAGATAAAAAAAATGGAGCAACGCTTTATAGTGACGGCGAAATGATTTTTGGTAGGACATTAAATCAAGCGGACGAAGCAGAAGGCGTTGCAGAGCATTTATGGAATCGTAGTGGTATTATTGAAGCTGTAAAAAAGATAAATTTAAATGTAAGAGAAACCATTAATTCAAATGAACACTTTTCAACACAGATTTTAGAATATCCTGAAGAAGGGGATCGTAATTCTATCGAATACATTATTTTAAATCCGGTTAATCAGGATCTTAACACGGGGCATAGGGTAAAAATAGATCGATTTGTTCAAGTCGGATTGGGAAATGGGGTTTATGATCATGGTTGGAATAAGAATTTAAATCGAAAACTAGCGGATGATGAATTAGATGCCGGCTATATTCCCGAGGCTAACACGACTAACTGTTTGAAAGCGGATAACTCACTTTGTTATTATAAACCGACTACATTATATGTTGAAAATGATGCAATATGGGAACGGTTTGATGTTTCCGCACCGAAAGAATCGGCGCCTGATTTATCGCATTTGCCTATAGTAAGAGAAGAGCCTAAAAAGCCTTGGATATGGTTTAGCAGCAACGGCTCACGGCGTTTTGAAGAATATTTAAAAGATTTACAGGCTTATAAATTAGAAGTTGAGGCTTATAATGAAGCTTTAAATCCATATAAAGAATGGGTTGAAAAGAAAGCGGATTCTTTTGCTCAGCTTAATACTAAAATTCAGCAGCATAACAGCCAATATAACACTAATTTGAGTGAGCGGTGGTCAATCAAAGTTAACGAGAAAAAAGTGTTTAAAACGACGGTAAAAACGTCTTTGCCGGGGCAAATATTAGCCGGAGGTGATATTTTACTCGGCAGTAATAGTTTAATTAATGATAAAAGTACGATTATTTCAGGCGGGGAAATTGTTTCATCATCGGCTGCCGAACTAATTCAAAATAAAACGGCGTGGGGTGAAACCAGAGCAGAATACCATGGTATAAAACATTGGTATGATGCTTGGAGTGATGGAGGCCCATTTGGTAGTAAATGGCGCTGGCACGGTGATCAAGAAGGTCCGGTATTGCGAATTGAAAAATTGCCATTGGATTTAAAAATGTATTCTGTTATTGAACATGCTGTCCCGCAAAGAGTTGCCGCAGTGGAAACGGTCAATTTGCCGAACAGTGATGATTCGCTGCCATCAATTAAGTTGGCTTCCGGTGTGTCACTTGACTTATCATCAGAAACACAAACCAATCTTCAGCCGACAACTTTATCAGCGCCGTCACGAGTAGCAGGCATTCGAGAATTGGGAGAGCTGCAACCGATAGAAGTCAGAAGTATGCAGGTTGATACCCGTTTACCTGCCCAGAGTTTATACAAAATTAATCCTGATGCGGAAAGTCATTATCTCATTGAAACTGATCCGGATTTTACTCAATACAGAAAATGGTTGAGTAGTGATTACATGTTTGATCAGTTACGTTATGAACCAAATAGTATGCATAAACGCTTAGGGGACGGTTATTATGAGCAACGTTTGGTGCTTGAGCAAATTAATCGCTTAACGGGACGACAATTTACCGGAGAATATACTGATTTTGATAGCCAATATCGGGCGTTAATGGAGGCGGGCGTTTCTACGGCGCGGCGGTTTAATCTTCGCCCGGGAATTAGACTCACGAATGCCCAAGTTGCCCAATTGACAACGGACATAGTATGGCTTGAATCAGAATCGATAATATTGTCTGATGGAAGCAAAGCAGATGTTTTAGTGCCTAAAGTTTATGTTGTCACAAAACCGGATGATCTCAAGGGTTCGGGTTCATTGCTCTCAGCTGATAAATTGAATTTAAATACACGGCATCTTATCAATGACGGCGTACTTGCGGGGCGACAATTAATCAAACTTAGTGGTGGATCGCTGAATAATGCAGGTCAGATCAGCGGCGATATTTTCATTGCGGATATTACAGGCAATATGGAAAATCTCGGTGGCGCCATTGAAGCGAATCAAGCGTTATTATTGAACGTAGGCGGCGATATCACATTGGCTAATACGACAAGCGCAAGTGAAGTTGATTTGACCGGCTATCAACGTACTGAAACCCAATTGTCTCGAAAAGGACTGTTGTATGTGAAAGGTGAGCATGGAATGTTGCAGATGTCGGCAACAAATATTGCTGCAAACGGGGTGGATATTATTAATCAGGGGCGTGGACTTACTCGGATTTCAGCGAAAAACGACCTAAGTTTGGGTGTGACGAATATTGATATTAGTGAAAAAATGGGTGTAGGCGATCATTACCGTAATACATCGGAAGAGCATGTTATTGTCAGTCGTATCCAAGGCGGCGGGGATGTCAAATTGGACGCAAAAAATATTTATTCTGAGGGAGCGGAAATAGAAGCCGGACAAAAATTAATTGCGTTGGCTGAAAATAATATCGTGTTAAATGCCGTGGCAAACAGCAGCAATTATGAAGAATTTCACCATAATAAGCATAGTTCGGCACTTTCCAAATCGAGTGAAACCATGTTTGACAGCCTTAATCAAATTCAGCAGAAAGGTTCGCATTTAAGCGGTGAAAGTATCCTATTGAAAGCCGGTAATGATATTCAACTGACCGGAGGCTCAATTGTCGCAGAGCGGGATGCGGATATGATGGCGCAGAATAATATTGATATTTTGGCGGCAACAAATCAGTATCAGGAAGTGCACCGGCGTGAAACCAAAAAATCCGGTCTGATGAGTAGTGGCGGCATCGGCGTGACCTTTGGTTCCAAATCCGAATCGCACCACTATGACGAGAAGGGCATAACCCAAAGCGATGCACGCGCCACGATTGGCAGCTTGGGCGGCAATGTGACAATAGCCGCCGGCAACCATGCTAATGTATTGGCTACGGATTTAATTGCACAAGCGGACAAAAGCATCAACATTCAGGGCAAAACCTTAAAAGTCGAGGCGGGTAAAGACATTATCGACAGCGCGGAACGGCATGAATTTAAACAATCCGGTTTAACGGTTGCGCTGTCCACACCGGTGACGGATGCGGCCTTTGCGATGCAAAAAAACCTGAAACGCAGTGCGGCGGTGAAAGACAGCCGCTTATCGGCACTGTATAAAGTGAAAGCGGCAACGGAAGCGGCGATGGCGGCACAGTCGGCGGCGGCGACAGCCGATACGCTGGGCAGCATGGCAAACGGCGCAATGCAGGAAGGTGCGGTCTCCCATCCTCAGGTGAAAGTTTCGGTGAGTGTCGGGGCGAGCCAATCGACCCAAACCGGCAACAGCACCCAAGTGACCCACAGCGGCAGTGAGTTTAACGCCGGTAACATCAACCTGACCGCC
>NZ_JSUM01000020.1 GCF_000772535.1 Chelonobacter oris | reverse complement strand
ACTTTGGCTTTTTGTTGATCTCTTGCGCCGTATAACAAGCGGCTGATATGTTTTTAAAGGCGCGCTATCGTTCGTTAATAAACTAATAATACGCCAAACTCACCAAAACAGGATTTCCCGCCCTGACTAACAGGGAGGGGAATCCTACTGGTGTGAATCATTAACCTGCCTGCTCTAGGCGATATTCCAATTTCGGTGGCTGTTGATTATCGATAACCTCTTCATCAATCAACACTTTTTGTAAGTTTTCAAGCGATGGTAAATCATACATCGTATCCAGCAGAACCGCCTCCAAAATGGAACGTAAACCACGCGCCCCGGTTTTACGTTTTAAGGCTTTTTTCGCCATAGCAATCAATGCGGCATCGGTAAATTCCAGTTCCACATTCTCAAGCGCGAACAACGCCTGATACTGTTTGGTCAGCGCATTTTTCGGCTCGGTCAGAATTTTAACCAACGCCTCTTCGTCCAGCTCGCTCAGTGCGGCAACCACCGGCAAGCGTCCGATAAATTCCGGAATTAAACCGAATTTGATTAAATCTTCCGGTTCAACCTGTTTCAGCAGTTCACTGACAGTGGCTTTATCTTTTTCGCCTTTAACTTCGGCGCCGAAACCGATACCGCTGCGCACGTTATGACGTTGATCGACGACTTTATCCAGACCGGCAAACGCTCCGCCGCAGATAAACAGAATTTTAGACGTGTCGACCCGTAAAAATTCCTGCTGCGGATGTTTTCTGCCGCCTTGCGGCGGAATAGAGGCGGTTGTACCTTCAATCAATTTCAACAGTGCTTGTTGTACGCCCTCGCCGGACACATCACGAGTGATCGACGGGTTTTCCGATTTACGGGTAATTTTATCGATTTCATCGATATAAACGATGCCGCGTTCGGCTTTTTCCACGTCGTAATCGCAACGTTGTAATAACTTCTGAATGATGTTTTCCACATCTTCACCGACATAACCCGCTTCAGTCAGCGTGGTGGCGTCCGCCATGGCAAACGGCACATTCAGCATACGCGCCAATGTTTCCGCCAACAAGGTTTTGCCGCTGCCGGTCGGGCCTATCAACAAAATATTGCTTTTGCCCAGTTCCACTTCGGAACCGGTATCGCTGCGCAAGCGTTTGTAATGGTTATACACCGCCACCGCCAGCACTTTTTTGGCATGATCCTGCCCAATAACATAGTCGTCCAGATGCTTACGGATCTCATGCGGGGTCGGCAATTTTTCTTGCTGAACCGCACTTGGCGCCGCTTCGGATTCGGCACTGTTCTGCTGCTCGTCTTTTTCCAGCAAGTCATAGCAGTCCTGAATACATTCGTTGCAAATATAGCCGGATGCGCCGGCAATCAGCTTGTCCACCTCATGCTGTTCTTTACCGCAAAAAGAGCAATGATGTTGTTTTTCATCAGACATGTTTTATCCCACTTAAATTCGTTCTGTTAACACTTCATCGACTAAGCCGTACTGCTGTGCTTCCGCTGCCGACATAAAGTTATCCCGTTCGGTATCCCGTTCGATTTTTTCCAACGGCTGTCCGGTATGGTGCGCCAAACGCCGATTCAACGTATCACGAATTTTCAAAATTTCCTGTGCATGAATCTGAATATCCGACGCCTGTCCGCGGTAGCCGCCGAGCGGCTGGTGAATCATCACGCGCGCATGCGGCAGGGCAAAACGTTTGCCGGCGGCTCCGCCCGCCAATAAAAACGCCCCCATCGAACAAGCTTGACCGATGCACAACGTACGGACATCGGGTTTGATAAACTGCATGGTATCATAAATCGCCAATCCGGCAGTCACTACGCCGCCCGGCGAGTTGATATACAGATTGATGTCTTTTTCCGGATCGACCGATTCCAGATACAGCAACTGGGCAACAATCAGATTCGCCATATTGTCTTCAACCTGACCGCTTAAAAAAATAATCCGCTCTTTTAACAAGCGCGAATAAATATCATAGGCTCTTTCGCCGCGTGATGTTTGATCCACCACCATTGGAACTAAACTCATTCTATCCTCTACTGACGTTGGGTGTTTTGGCAAGCGCCGACACGGAATGTTCGATATTCTACCGAAAAACAGGCAAAAAAACAGAATAATCCGTTATCTTTCCGTGCGCTGAAAACAAAAAGTGCGGTCACAGACCGCACTTTCACTGATAAAACAACAGGTTGTCGATTAGGCTTGCTGCGGATTCATAATCTCGTCAAAAGAAGCCGCTTTTTCAGTCACTTTCGCTTTGGCTAAAACGGCATCAACCGCTTGTTCTTCCAAAACTACGTTGCGCAAATTATTCATCAACTCTTTGTTGTTGCTGTAATACTCAACCACTTCCGCCGGTTGTTCGTAAGCGGCGGCAATATCTTCGATCATCGCTTTCACGCGTGCTTCGTCAACTTTCAGCTCATTAGCGGCGATCACTTCGGCAAACAGCAATCCGACTTGAACGCGACGACGCGCCTGATCTTCAAAAATTTCACGCGGCAACTGGAAATCTTTCGGTGCTTGACCGCCGAAACGTTGCGCCGCTTGCTGTTGCAGTACTTCGATTTCCTGATCGACCGCCGCCGCCGGTACATCAATGCTGTTGTTCGCCAACAAACCGTCAATTACCTGATTTTTTACACGAGTAGTCAATGCATTGTTCAATTCACGCTGCATATTTTTGCTGATTTCAGCCCGCAGATCGGCAACCGTTTTGTTTTTGGAGCCGAATTTCTGCACGAATTCTTCGGTCACTTCCGGTAACTCCATCTCTTCGACTTTTTTCAGGCTGATGTCGAATTTCGCCGCTTTGCCTTTCAGATTTTCGGCATGGTAATCTTCCGGAAACGTCACATCAATCGTGAAGTTTTCACCGGCTTTGCGGCCGACAATCCCGTCTTCAAAACCGGGGATCATACGTCCTTGTCCCATCAATAGGACGAAATCAGCGGCTTTACCGCCTTCAAACGCTTCACCGTCAACAGAACCGTCAAAATCAATAGTCACACGATCGTCCGCTTTGGCGGCAACCGCACTTTCTTTCCATGTCGCTTGTTGTTTGCGCAGTACATCGATCATTTTATCAATATCGGCTTCGCTGATTTCCACAACCGGTTTTTCAACACTGATCTCTTCCAGTCCTTGCAGTTTCACTTCCGGATAAACTTCGAAAGTCGCGCTGAAAGTGAAGTCTTTACCGGCTTCGTATTGTTCAGGGGTAAAAGTCGGGCGACCGGCAAAATTGATTTTGTCTTGCATAATCGCATCAAAAAAGCTGCGTTGCATCGCATCGCTCAACACGTCTTGACGTACTGACGCACCGAAGCGTTTTTCAACGATTGCCGGGGGAATTTTGCCTTTACGGAAACCATCGATACGCGCATTTTTTGCGACATTTTTTAATTCTTCACGAACATTCTGTTCGATAGTATCAGCCGCAACCGTGATAGTGATACGGCGCTCAAGACCTTGGGTAGTTTCTACGGAAAATTGCATTTTTTACCTCAAAAAATTCAGATATTCTCGGCGCCACTCATATCATCACATGAACAACAAACACCGAACTTAAAAAAATAGACACGAGATTATAACCAGTCATCACGCATCAGTCGAGTTATAAGCGCAGAAAACAGGATAATTGACGATTTTTTAAACCGCACTTTTCACGGTTTAGACGATTTTTGCGGCGAATGCATTAAAAAACCCGATTCAGAAGAATCGGGTTCATCAACCAAGCGACAATAGCTTTACAGACCTTTCGGGATGCGGATTTTTTGTCCTGGGAAAATTTTATCCGCATCTTTGATCACTTCTTTGTTCGCCGCAACAATTGCGGTGTATTTAGCGCCGTTGCCGTAAGCTTTTTCAGCGATTTTCCACAGGGTGTCGCCTTTTTCAATCACATAGAATTCCTCATCGGTTGCCAATGCTTCACCACTGGCAATCGTCACGCCTTGCGCTTCTACTTTGGTAATGCCGGAAATATTGCCCGCCATTAAGATCGCTTTTTCCAAGGCGGAAGCATCTTTCGCCGTGCCTTCGATTTTGGCAACGCCGTTTTCAACGGTAACCGCTACGTTTTCAACGCCCGGATTGTCTTCATTGATGTGCTGTGTTACCGCACTTGACGCTTCTTCTTCCTTGCCAAAGATTTTCTTACCGATATTACCGACAAAATCAAATAATCCCATGTTATTTCCTTAATAAGCTATTGATGAATATTATCGATTTCAGCAGAAATCGAACCATGTTCGCCTCGTATTATCCGATCAGTTTTCACGTAAATCAAATTAAATCAAATAAAATGCGCTGTATTGGGCATTATACCGAAAACGGATATTGAATCGGCGGATGCGACTGATAGCCGCTCACCTTAAAATCGTCCAATGTGACCCAACTTTCCAGATCCGCCAGCGTTTTTATTGCCGGATTAATCTCCAACTGCGGCAACGGCAGCGGTTCACGCGGCAACTGTACGGTTTTCATCAGTTCCAGTTGGTCTTCATAAATATGGGCGTTAACAATTTTATGATATGCCTGTCCCGCTTTTTTACCGCTGATTTGCGCCATTAACGCCAAAAAGGTGTAAACCTGGATTTGGTTAAAATTCAAGCCGAGCGGCACATCGCAAGAACGTTGATAACTGGTGAGATACAAGGTATCGCCCAACAATGAAAAGGTATGGGTGTGCATACAAGGACGCAGGCAGCCCATTTCAATCTCGCCGGGATTATAAAATGTGATGATTTCGCCGCGATCGTCAATGCCTTTCGATAAGTTATCCACTACTTTTTGCAGCTGATCCAGAGGCGAGCCGTCCGGCTTACGCCAGCGCCTGCCTTGTACCCCGTAAACCCGCCCCATATCGTCAGTGCCTTTGCGGTACGGGCTGTTCAACCAAACTTGATTTTCGTTGGCATTGGCATCCCAGGTTTTAGTCCCCAGTTTACGGAAGTCGGCGGCATTGTCATAACCGCGGATATAGCCTAAAAATTCGGCAATAGCGGCTTTCCAATAACTTTTGCGCGTGGTGATTAACGGAAACTGATTATTGGCGACATCATAAGTCAAATCGGCATTAACCACGGTTAAGCAACGCTTGCCGGTGCGTTCGTTGCCGACCCAGACGCCATGTTGTACGATTCGTTGACATAAATCCAAATATTGACGCATAGCTTCCCCCCCTTTAGACCGCACTTTGCATTTTTGCAGCACGCCGATAAGCCCAAAATACCATTGACAAGCCGATAAGGATCATTGGTGCGGATAAGATTTGCCCCATTGAAATCTGTTGCCCCAAGAACAGCCCCAAATGCTCGTCCGGCTCACGGAAAAATTCGACAATAAAACGGAAAAGCCCGTAAAAAGTCAGAAATAATCCCGCTACCGAACCTGCCGGACGCGGCTTACGGATAAACCCGTTCAAAATAAAGAATAAGACGACTCCCTCCAGAAACGCTTCGTACAACTGCGACGGATGACGCGGCAGATAACCGCCGGAAGGAAATAAAACCGCCCATGGAACATCGGTTACCCGTCCCCAAAGTTCATCATTAATAAAATTACCGATCCGTCCCATGCCCAGCCCGAACGGAATCAGCGGCGCAACAAAGTCGGCCGTGACCCAAAACGAGCGCTTTTGTAGCCGAGCGGTAATAATCATCGATAAAATCACGCCGATTAAGCCGCCGTGAAACGACATGCCGCCGTCCAGAATACGGAACAGGTAGAGCGGATCCTGCATAAAACGGTCAAATTGATAAAACAACACATAACCGATCCTGCCGCCCAGAAAAACGCCGAGAAAACCGTTAAACAACAACGAATCGACTTGATCCACCGTCCAGCCGCTGTTCGCCTGTCGAGCGCGTTTCACCGCCAGCCAGCGGGCAAACATAAACCCGATTAAATACATCAACCCGTACCAGCGCAAGCCGACCGGCCCAATCTGGAAAATGACCGGATCAATTTCCGGAAAAGTAAGATAGGAATTCATAACGCCCTTGATAATAATCCGTTAACCGAGCAACATTTTGATTGCAACCAGACACAGCCAGACCGCAAACGCTTTTTTCAGCGTCGATACCGGCAGTTTGGTTGTCAGCGTCGCACCGAATTTTGAAGTAAAGAACGAAACCAATGTAATCAGCAGCACCGCCGGCAAATAAACATAGCCCAGTGAATAAGGCGGCAGATCGGCAATATTCAGGCCGCTGACGACAAAACTGATCATGCCGGACAGCCCCAACAACATACCGCAAAACGAAGAAGTGCCGATTGCCCGTTTCATTTCCAGTCCTCTGGCATTCAAGAAAGGGACGATAAATGCACCGCCGGCAATACCGGCAAAGCTGGACACCGCACCGATCAGCACACCGCCGACAATACCTTGTTTAGCGGTTAAAGCTCGATTACCGGTTTTATGTTTGATCGACAGCAGCATTTTGATTGCCAGATACAACACCATAAAAGCAAACAATTTACTGGTGATCGATTTCGGCAGAAAACTGATGAACAAACCGGCAATAAAGACTGAAATCATTAAAGACGGAATCAAATATTTCGACGCCTGCCAATCAACATTGCCCAGTTTATGATGGCGTTGAGCGGAGGAAAATGCGGTAATCACAATGGTGGCAAACGAAGTTCCCAACGCCACATTCATCAATAACGGTTCGGGAATACCGATTTGCGGCAACAGATGCACCAACACCGGCACAATCACCAAACCGCCGCCGATGCCGAACAGACCGGCAAGAAAACCGGCCAATGCGCCGGTTAAAAGACAATAGACGGCAAACAAGATCATCTGCGTTTTTCCCCTTTATTGTTTTGAACCGCTCTTTTGTCCTGTTTGCGGTAAGGGCGGAAAGGTTTCTTACCGCGTGACGGTGAGTAACGTTCGCTTTCGCCTTTCGATATTTCTTTAGATTTTGTCGCAACCGCACTTGTACTGTCCGGCAACGCAACCATGATAACGGAAAACTCTTTCATCACGCGGCGATAGACTTCACGCTTGAAGGCGATAACCTGCCTGACCGGATACCAATAACTGACCCAGCGCCAACCGTCAAACTCCGGTGCTTGCGTCGCCTGCATATTGATGTTTTTCTCATCGCTTACTAACATTAACAGAAACCAACGCTGCTTTTGCCCGATACAGACCGGATTGCCGTCATTACGTACCAAGCGTTTCGGCAATTTGTAACGCAGCCAGCCTTTTGAGACCGACAGAATTTTGACGTCTTGCCGACTCAAGCCGACCTCTTCGAACAGTTCGCGATACATCGCCTGTTCAGGCGTTTCGCCCTGATTAATACCGCCTTGCGGAAACTGCCATGAATTTTGCCCGCAGCGCTTGGCCCATAAGACCTGCCCTTGTGGGTTACAAATGATAATCCCAACATTTGGCCGGTAACCATCGAAATCGATCACTATCGATCCTCTTAAATCATCTTTTGAACTCTGAAATGTGGTTGATTGTTTCATAATATCGAAAGTGATACAACCACAACCATCAACCAGCGTTGAGAAATAGCCGATTTCTTCGGCACTTTATGGGTATGCCGACAAACATTCGATATATTCTTACCGGCTGTGGATAACTCTGTGTGTAATCACTGGAAGTATTGTTGCTGAAAAAAATGCCATACCGTCCGAACAGGCATAACGACTATGCGCCACAATGATCTGCAAGAAAGCAGGGTATTTCGGCGATTTTCTGCCCGCACAAGATAAGATGCCGTTTTCGCTGACGATAAAAAAAGCATTTTTAATTCAGTTTATAGACAATCCTTCCATGCGACACCGCATAATCCGTTTTTCCCCGTTCAAACAAAGTTATTCAGATTTTCTGTGGATAACATTGTGGCTGAATGCGGTATTACCGTTTTTTATCGCCGAACGCATATTAAATGTTTTCCATTTTTCTTGATAAATCAAATAAATACGATTTATTCACACAAATCATCCTGCGATATGAATCAAGAGAATCGGACGAGTATAATTTTTAGACAGCCGCATCTCACCTGAGCAGACTTGCCGTACCGACAAGTTGCCGTTACAATGGCGAACCCTACCACCAAGACGGAACAAGATACCGATGAGCCCGCAATCCGAAAGCCAATTGCTGCAACGCGCCCGCCGTCTAGCGGGTTTGAGCATCGCGGAAATTGCAGCGGAACACAACCTGAATGTGCCTGAAAACTTAAAACGCAATAAAGGCTGGGTCGGTATGTTATTGGAAACCGCACTTGGCGCCGAAGCCGGCAGTAAAGCGCAGCAAGATTTTGCCGATATCGGTATCGAGCTGAAAACCATTCCGGTCAACCGCCACGGTTATCCGTTGGAAACAACGTTTGTCAGTCTGGCGCCGTTGACACAAAACAGCGGTGTTATCTGGCAAAACAGCCATGTCCGACATAAACTGCAAAAAGTATTATGGATTCCCGTCGAAGGGGAAAGAACAATTCCGTTATCGGCAAGACGGATCGGTATGCCGATTTTATGGCAACCCACGCCGGAGCAAGAAGCTCGCTTGGCACGGGATTGGGAAGAACTGATGGATTTGATCGTCATGGGGGAAATTCATAATATCAATGCCTCTATCGGCGAAGTGCTGCAATTACGTCCGAAAGGCGCAAATAAAAGGGAGCGGACAAGTGCAAACGGGCAACAAGGACAGCCGATCAAGACATTACCACTAGGATTTTACTTAAGAAAGCAATTTACTGTAGAAATTTTGCAAAAATTTTGTTTTACCTCAAGTTAATGGTATGAACTTTCATGTATCTTACCTGTCCAAAATACATTAATGCACCCTATTACTAATAATGATAAATCAAAGGAAACTATTTCATGTCAAAAATATTACTTGTTGACGATGATGTTGAATTGACGGAACTCTTGTCCGAAGTATTAAAAATTGAGGGATTCGAAGTCGAACAGGCTTATAACGGCGAAGAAGCCCTTAAATTACTGAACTTTAGCCATGATATCGTCTTGCTTGATGTAATGATGCCGATTCTGAACGGAATTGAAACACTTAAACAACTCAGAAAAAGTTTTTCTACTCCGGTATTAATGCTGACTGCGCGCGGTGATGACATTGATCGCGTGTTGGGGCTCGAACTGGGCGCAGACGATTATTTGGCAAAACCTTTCAATGATCGCGAATTAGTCGCCCGTATCAAGGCAATTTTGCGCCGTACCGGCAATCAAACCGCCTCGCTGGGCACAATCAGCAGCCATGACAAAGACGATAACAAGCAATTGGATTTCGGCGGCATCACCTTGCATCCGGGCAGACAGCAGGCACTGTACAACGATCAAGATCTGGACTTAACCGGCACAGAATTTGCTTTGTTACAAATTCTGGTCAAACATCCGGGACAAATTTTGTCGCGTGAATTGCTCAGTCTCGAAATTTTAGGCAAACGGCTGACCCCGTTCGACCGTGCAATAGACATGCATATTTCAAATTTACGTAAAAAATTACCGGAACGCACAGACAATTTGCCGTGGTTTAAAACCCTGCGCGGTAGAGGTTATCTGTTGGTCACTGAAAAATAATGAATCAACGGCAAAAGAATAATAGCGTGCCGATACGGCACGCTTGTCTTTTCTTCTTGCTAAATGGCATATCATGAAACTATTGCGCAGATCGCTTCGCCTGCTGAATTCCATCAATGTCCAAATCTTCTTTTTATTCTGGCTGATTTGGGTGGCATTTTTCGTCTTGATGGGGTTTGCTTTTTTTATTCCCACCATGGATGCGCGCAATTACACCGAATTATCCGGCGACGAAGTCAATCTGTATCAGTTTGAAGTCATCAAACTGACCAAAAGCAACCTGCTGCACGATCTACAATATCAGGACGACAAGCAATCCATTGATAAACACGACATCATGCTGTTGTCCAAAAAACCGGTGTTGGTCGATCCGAACGACTATAATAAAGTGATTGGCCCGCTGAATTATAATGAAAGCAGTCAATTATACGAATTTGTCAACCGTTCGAATAATCCGCTGTCACCGCAAAAACGCCGGTTTTACAATCAGGATATTGTCGGCCCGTTCATTTCACCCTATCCGTTTTCAGACAGTGAACCGTATCTGCTGTATTTTATTGAATCAGTGGATCCACAACGGGAGTTCATCAATTTCTTCTTCGATCACCCGTTAATCATGCTGTTTTTGCTGATGACGACCAGTACACCATTGCTGCTCGGATTGATTTTCAGCCTGACTCAGCCGATCAAAGAACTGCGCAGCGCCGCCAACGCCATTTCCACCGGAAATTTGTCGGTCAATCCGATTCTGGAGAAACAAGGCTCATTGGAACTGCGCGAAGTGGGTAAAAGTTTCAACCAGATGGTGACATCATTGGAAGATATGATCAGCTCGCAACAACGCTTATTGCTCGACGTCTCTCATGAACTGCGCACCCCGCTGACCCGCTTACAATTGGCGACCTCATTGTTACGCCGCCGCCAAGGCGAAAGCAGCGAACTGACGCGGATCAGCACCGAAACCGAACGTATGGAGAAAATGTTAAATCAACTGCTTTCGCTTTCACGGCAACACATGAACTCTCATATCAATCGCGAAGTATTCAATCTGCCGTTTATTTGGGAAGATGTCGTAGAAGATGCTAAATTTGAAAGCCGTGAGCGCCATTTTGAATTCAGCTTTATCCAAAACATCAAAAACCCGCAGGATTACTTTATCAACGGTAACGAAGATGCTCTGGCCAGTGCACTGGAAAACATTATCCGCAACGCATTTAAATATGCGCGCGACAAAGTACAGTTGAATTGCACTATTCTTAACAATAACACGCTGGAAATTATTGTCGATGACAACGGCGAAGGGGTTGCGGCACATGAATATCAACAAATCTTCCGCCCGTTCTACCGTACCGATCAGGCCAGAGCCCGCACGACCGGCGGTACCGGATTGGGATTATCAATTGTTGCCAATGCCGTCGAACAACATAAAGGCACCGTCACCGCCAGCAAAAGCCCGCTGGGCGGCTTACGGGTGACGATTACGCTTCCGCTGTGGCTTGAGGTGTAACAACACTTGCAATATAACCGCACTTTGCTTTATATTTCAGTCATATTCAACAACAATAAAAAGCACCGACTCAGCGGTGCTTTTTTGTTGACACTTAAAAGTGCGGTCAGTGATTACAGTACATCACGGCAGTTTAGGTCATCAAACGATTTTTCCAAACGTTTGGACATGGACTCTTCCGATTTACGCAGCCAAACACGCGGATCGTAGAATTTTTTGTTTGGGGCATCGGCGCCTTCAGGATTGCCCAACTGACCTTGCAGATAAGCTTCATTGGCTTTGTAGAAGTTCAAAATGCCTTCCCAAGCCGCCCATTGGGTGTCGGTGTCGATATTCATTTTGATCGCACCGTAACTGATCGCTTCACGAATTTCTTCGGTTGAAGAACCGGAACCGCCGTGGAAAACGAAATCCAATGATTTCGCCGGCAAGTTACGCTCTTTAGAGACAAACTCTTGCGAAGCGCCCAGAATAGACGGTTTTAATTTTACATTGCCCGGTTTATACACGCCGTGTACGTTACCAAACGCCGCAGCAATAGTGAAACGCGGGCTGACCGGGTTTAATTGGTCGTAAACGTACAGCACATCTTCCGGTTGGGTGTACAATTTAGATTCATCGACATCGGAGTTATCTACGCCGTCTTCTTCGCCGCCGGTAATTCCGATTTCAATTTCAAGGGTCATGCCCATTTTTGACATACGTGCCAAATACTCACGGCAAATCGCCATATTTTCTTCCATTGGTTCTTCGGAAAGATCGATCATGTGAGATGAAAACAGCGGTTTACCGGTTTCGGCAAAGTGTTTTTCACCGGCATCAAGCAAGCCGTCGATCCACGGCAGTAATTTTTTCGCCGCATGGTCGGTATGCAGAATCACCGGCACGCCGTAATGTTCCGCCAATTGGTGAACATGTTTTGCCCCGGCTACCGCACCTAACACGTCCGGACGTGAACCGTCGGTCGGTTTAATACCTTTACCGGCATAAAATTGAGCGCCGCCATTAGAAAATTGTACAATAACCGGCGCTTTTACCCGGGCGGCCGTTTCCAATACCGCATTGACGGAGTCAGTACCGACACAATTGACCGCCGGCAGTGCAAAACCGTGTTCTTTGGCATAAGCAAAGACTTTTTGAACGTCGTCACCCGTCAACACGCCGGGTTTTACGATATCTAATAATTTTGACATGATAAATTTCCTATTTTAAATAGCGGGCAAAAGCATTACCTTCCGCCCAAGTTGATAAATCGGGGGAATAATTACGCTTTGGCGCGTTCTTCCAGAATAGCGACGGCCGGTAATACTTTTCCTTCGACAAACTCAAGGAACGCACCGCCACCGGTCGAGATGTAAGAAATTTTGTCCGCAATACCGAACAGATCGATTGCCGCCAGCGTATCACCGCCACCGGCAATGGAGAAACCGTCACTTTCGGCAATCGCATTAGCAATGATTTCCGTCCCTTTGCGGAAATTCGGGAATTCGAATACGCCGACCGGCCCGTTCCACAAGATGGTTTTGGCATTACGGATAATGTCGGCAAGTACTTCGGCGGAGACATCGCCCAAATCCAGAATTTGTTCATCATCCTGAACGTCGGTGACCAATTTAATCGTGGCTTCCGCCGTTTCGGAAAATTCGGTCGCAACACGCACATCGCTCGGCAACGGAATGTCGGAGATTTCCATCAAGCGTTGCGCTTCCGGAATCAGATCCGCCTCATACAGTGATTTCCCGATATTCAAGCCTTGCGCCGCAACAAATGTATTCGAGATACCGCCGCCGACAATCAGTTGATCGGCAATTTTGGATAATGAATCCAGCACGGTCAGTTTGGTTGATACTTTAGAACCGCCGACAATCGCCACCATCGGACGAGCCGGATTTTTCAGCGCTTTGCCCAATGCCTCCAATTCATTCGCCAACAGCGGGCCGGCACAGGCAATCGGCGCAAATTTGGCAACCCCGTGGGTCGAACCTTGCGCGCGGTGTGCGGTTCCGAATGCGTCCATCACGAAAACATCGCAAAGTGCGGCATATTTTTGCGTCAAGGCATCTTCATTTTTCTTTTCGCCTTTATTGAAACGGACATTTTCCAGCACAACCAATTCATTTGGAGCGACATCAACCCCATCCAAATACGTTTTTACCAAACGAACCGGCACGTCCAACGCTTCATTCAAGTAATCAACCACCGGCTGCAACGAATATTCTGCGTTGTACTCGCCTTCCGTAGGACGACCGAAATGGGAAGTCACCATCACTTTCGCACCTTGTTTCAGTGCCAGTTCGATAGTCGGAATCGATGCCTTGATACGCGCATCCGAAGTGACTTTACCGTCTTTGACAGGTACATTTAAGTCGGAACGGATAAGAACACGCTTCCCCGCCAAATCCAAGTCGGTCATTTTAATTACTGACATAATAAGTCCTCTTGTTTAATTGTGAATGATAATTCTGAAACGATTACAGCATGCTGTTTGGTCATTGATTATAGCAATTTAATCTATGACCACAATGTAAAATTTTACTCTTTGAAACGATTCCTTCCGTCTGTTCCGATTATAACGCCAAGCCCTTTTCCCGCCAGTCTGTTATTCACTTTTCTGCCAAATCTTAGGCTGTTTTTAACAGTACGATTACTTTTCTTTTTCAACTGCAGTACTTTCCGACAATTTGCCGTAACACTTCCGCACTTGCTTGCCACCGCTCCGTTAAAAACGGATTTTCGGGCAATTGATGACGTCCCACTCCAAACTATAGCAAATCTGTAATTCATCACGCCCCGCCGCCATGTATTTTCCCGCCAAGTGCGGATTGTTTTTCCGCAACCAGCTGAACAGATCCGCTCTTTTCAGTTCGTAATCCGGCAATTTCAACTGCAAAAACAGTTCCTGTTGTTTGTCAAAATAGTCTTTAGCGTGGCTAAACGCACAAGCGCCGTGCTTTTCCCATTCGCCCTGCAATAATTTCAGGCTCGGCGAATGGGTCAGATATTTCTCCAGTAAACCCACTTCGAGCGGCGGCAAGTCGCCCAGGCAAAAGCGCGGATGATCCGACACCCGTCGGGCGGTTGCGCTTTGCGGCCACAAACCGTGAATTACCCAGCCGAATTTTTGCGCCCCGCCGCATTGATAGGCAGCCGATTTGGGAACCGCACCGGCATTACCGCTGCGCAAACTTTGGCAAAACCCCGGGGACCAAGACAGCACCAACGCATAATAATTAGCCTTGGCGGTTTTATTCTGCCCGATCGAATCACTGCTCATCGCAACATCATAATCCGCTTCCAACAAGGTATCCATCGAGGCTTTTTGCCGGTGCGAAAAATATAATGCGCTTAAAATCAAGGCAAAAAATAGGACGATAAACAGCGCAAGCTGTGGCATTTTGATTGAACTTAACTGCATACTTTTCTTCGGTTTCATTAAAATTTAAAAAGGATTGTTGGTTTTTTCAGCATTCTTGATTATAATCGTCCGCTTTTTACCGAACATTCGACATACTGCCCGATTGGGATTTGAGACAAACGTTATGGCACTGCTGATTACTGAAAAATGCACCAACTGCGATATGTGCGAACCTGAATGCCCTAATCAGGCAATCAGCATGGGAGAAGAGATCTACGTTATCGATCCCGCACTTTGCACGGAATGTGTCGGCCATTATGAAACGCCGACCTGCCAGAAAGTCTGCCCGATCAACCACTGTATTATCACCGATCCCGATCATACCGAATCGGATGATGTCCTGTGGGAACGCTTCGCCCTGTTGCACCATGCCGACAAGTTATAACGCTATCTGAAATACCAGTGCGACAACAAAATTCCCGCATTGACCGCCACATTCAAGCCGCTGTTTAGCGGATTGTCAAACGATAATACCACCGCCTCCGCCGACGGACGCATGTCGGTCGAAACCGTTTCCGCCAACACAAACGCCACTTTATCGCGCAGCACGGTTTTATTCAACGGTTGCGCCTGTTTGTTTGCCGTGAGGGCAATCACCTGATAGCCTGCCGCATTCAATTGTTCAATAGCCGAATCACTGCTGCGGCTTTCGAGCGCATAAATATGTTCCATTCCGCCCTCCGCCACTCTTGCGGCGGCGGCGGAATAAAATTTATCCGCACTTTCGCAAACAATTCCTTTAACGCCGTAATAAGCCGCCGTGCGGATAATACCGCCCAAATTATGCGCATTGTTAATTCCGTCCAGCACCAATACACAATCCTGTAATTTAGCTGTTTTTAAGTAGGCGTCCAAATTCATCGGCGTGGCTTTTTTCACCAGCATACAAATACCGCCGTGATGATCGCTGCCGCTCACCAGTTCCAATTCGGCACTGTCGACCACATGATAGGTTTTTTTCGCATTCGCCAAATAGCTCATGATTTTCCCGATTCGGTGGCTGACTTCTACCGTCACCCATAAGCGGACGATACTGTCGGGACGTTGGCGGAACAGCGCCAGACATGCCGCTTCGCCGTATACTTTCATCTCTTCATTGCGGTTCTTACGGATTTTTTCCGGTGCGCGCGGAGATAAAGCTCCGGTTTTTTTCTCGCCTTTCACCTCGCCCTTAATCATCACCTTTACACTGCCTTCGCTGTGTTTGCCTGCCTTAACGGCATCCATTTCCCGCTCGCCCCACACATAGCCGGTATTCGGCGAATCCCGTTTTTCCCGACGATCCCGATTGTCGCCCCTCTCGCGGTTGTCGCGGCGTTCACGAGGCTGACGGAATTCCTGTCTGCCGCCGTCCTCTCTCCGCTCGCGCCGCTCCCCGCTTGCCGACGGTTGACGTGCCGCAGCCGATTTAGGACCTGCTGAAAAACCACCCTCCGAGCGACGCCGATCCGAAGTGCGGTTTGAAGTGCGGTTGTCGGAAAAGCGTTTTTCGCTTTTTTCACCGTCACGCGCCGATTTCGGCGAAAAGCGGCTTTTGGAATCCGGTTGTTGAAATGCGGGCTTGCGGTTATTGCGGGAATCAAATTTATCGTTCATGAAAATGCCTTAAATTAGGGGTAAATGGGTGTGACGGAGAGTCCGTATGAATCCGGGCGGATTATAACAAATTTTTACGCCGATTTAACCAAACATCGGGGGAAAAAACTGTTCAAAGCCGATTAACGCAGGTAAACTAAATCACTTTATATCATTTAAATTTATTTGATAGCGTTTAATCACTATGCTGAATCCCAAATATTATCAGTCGCTGCATCAGTTGCAGTCATTGCCGTTTTTGCCGCAAGCGGCGGAAGATGTGGAATTTATCTACACGGCGGCAGACTACAAACAACACTTTATTCAGCTGATTCGACAAGCCAAACAGCGTATCTATATTACCGCACTTTACTGGCAAAATGACGAAGCAGGGCAAGAAATTCTGCATGAGTTGTATCAAGCCAAGCAACACAATCCCGAACTGGATATTCGGGTTTTTGTCGATTTTCATCGTGCGCAGCGCGGATTGCTGGGCGCCGAAACCGCGCAGACCAACGCCGAATGGTATGCCGAACAACGCCAAAAATACGGTTTGTCCGTCGATAACGATATCGTCTTTTACGGCGTTCCGATTAACACCCGCGAACTTTTCGGTGTTTTGCATATTAAAGGCTCTGTCTTTGACGACTGTGTGCTGTACAGCGGCGCCAGCATCAATAACGTTTATCTGCATCAACAGGACAAATATCGTTATGATCGCTATCAGAAAATTCTTAATCCGAGCTTGGCCGACAGTTTTGTCGCCTTCTTAAATCAGCATATCATCGATTCAAGTGCGGTTCAGCGCTTGGATCAAGCGGTGCGCAAAGATAAAAGCATTCGCCCGGCGATTCGCCACTATCGAAAAAAATTGAGCCAGCAGGTGGCTTATCCGTTGGCTTCGCCCGTCGCCTTTGCGGCGGAACAACTGTTAATTTCCCCTATTTTCGGGCTGTCCAACAACAATCCGCTTAATACGGTAATCGAATCGCTCTTTGGCGTGGTACAGCAGAAATTAACTATCTGCACCCCGTATTTCAATTTTCCGCGCAGCTTGCGTTTGCAACTCGGCGCATTATTAAAAGAAGGTAAAGCGGTGGAAATCATTGTCGGCGACAAAACCGCCAATGACTTTTACTTGGCGCCGGATAAACCGTTTACCATGTCCGCCGCCCTGCCGTACTTGTATGAAACCAATCTGCGTAATTTTTGCAAAAAATACCGCAAAATGCTCGCCAACGGACAGCTGAGCGTGCGTTTATGGCAACACGGAGAAAACTCCTACCACCTGAAAGGCATCTGGGTCGATGATCACTATATTTTGCTGACCGGCAATAACCTAAACCCGAGAGCGTGGCGTTTAGATGCCGAAAACGGCATATTGATGATTGATCCGCAGCAACAGCTGCAACCGCAGCTACAACAAGAACTGGCGGCAATCCGCCGCCATACCGCACTTGTCCACCATTATCGTACGCTGGAAAAATTGCAAAATTATCCGCCGGAAGTCAAAAAACTGCTCACGCGTTTCCGACGGCTGCAAGCGGATAAAATCGTGAAATTGATTCTCTGATAAGTGCACTTTTTCTCACCCGATTAAGACGGATTTTATCTCCGTCTTATGATCAAAAGTATTTTGTGATCCCTCTCGCAACCTCTATGTTTTTAGCGTGACAAAGTTAAAATTTCATTAATACTTCATTCTGATTTCAACTAATTTTCACTCGCAATGAGGAAATTAAAATGAAGATCCTAACCTTAACCCTAAAAACTTGGTTTAACCAAGATCATAAGCTCGCCTATCCGTTTCCATAAATAACAACAAGGCCATTTTATTTGCCTGTCATCGGATATATTGTCCATCATTTAGTTTCAATAAATTGATTATTCAATCCGTTATTTGTTTAAAACAAATAAGCGGCGCTTGTTATTTTTTATGATCAGGAGTTTATATGAATACCTTTAAACATTTGCCCGAACCTTTCCGTATTCGGGTTATCGAACCGGTAAAAAGAACCACGCGAGAATACCGTGAAAAAGCAATTTTAGCGGCGGGCATGAACCCGTTTTTACTCGATAGCGAAGATGTTTTTATCGATTTGCTGACCGACAGCGGCACCGGCGCCATAACCCAAGCGATGCAGGCCGCTATGTTAATCGGCGACGAAGCCTACAGCGGCAGCAGAAGTTTTCATGCACTGGCGAAAGCGGTCAACACGATTTTCGGCTATCAATATACGATTCCCACCCATCAAGGACGTGGTGCGGAACAGATTTATATTCCGGTATTAATCCAGAAACGACTACGGGAAAAAGGCGGCAAACCGGATAAAATGACCGCACTTTCCAACTATTTTTTTGACACCACCCAAGGACATACGCAATTAAATCACTGTGTTGCTAAAAATATCTATAACAGCAATGCTTTTAATACTGAAATATACGATGACTTCAAAGGGAATTTTGATCTGCAAAAGTTGGAAAAAACTATTCTAGACATCGGCAGTGAGAATATTCCGTATATTGTCAGCACGATTACCTGTAATTCGGCTGGCGGACAACCGGTGTCGATTGCCAATTTAAAAGCGGTTTATAACATTGCCCGAAAATATGATATTCCGGTGGTAATGGACTCCGCCAGATTTGCCGAAAACGCCTATTTTATTCAACAACGGGAAGCCGGCTATGCCGAGCGGACAATTAAAGAAATCACCTATGAATCTTATCAATATGCCGATATTCTGGCTATGTCGGCGAAGAAAGATGCAATGGTGCAAATGGGGGGATTGCTCTGTTTTAAAAACGACACCATGTTGGACGTATATACCGAATGCCGCACGCTCTGTGTGGTTCAGGAAGGATTTCCGACCTACGGCGGCTTGGAAGGCGGCGCAATGGAACGGCTGGCTGTCGGTTTGTTTGACGGAATGCGGCAAGAATGGCTGGCTTACCGTATTCAGCAAATCCAATATTTGGTTAACGGCCTTGAAGCCATCGGCATTCACTGTCAACAAGCGGGCGGACATGCGGCCTTTGTCGATGCCGGAAAATTACTGCCGCACATTCCCGCCGACCAATTTCCGGCACACGCACTCGCTTGCGAACTGTATAAAGTCGCCGGTATTCGGGCGGTTGAAATCGGTTCGTTACTCTTAGGGCGCGATCCGCATAGCGGCAAGCAGCACCCTTGTCCGGCGGAATTATTGCGTTTGACGATTCCGCGTGCAACCTATACCCAGACCCATATGGATTTCATCATCGAAGCGTTTGCCAAGGTAAAAGAAAATCTCCACAACATTAAAGGACTTGAGTTTAGCTATGAACCGAAAGTACTGCGGCATTTCACCGCACGCCTGAAAGAAGTCGACGGCACCACGCAATAATTTTAATCAAAGTGCGGTTTTGCCGACCGCACTTCTTATCATGTATGGAGCTTTGCTATGAAAAAACAACACTCTTTAATCGGAGGAGCCTGTGTCATTGCCAGCGTCTGTGTCGGCGCCGGTATGCTCGGTTTGCCAAGTGCGGGCGCCGGCGCATGGACAATCTGGTCGTTATTGGCGATCACCCTGACCATGATGATGATGACCTTGTCCGGCTGGTTACTGCTGGAAGCGTTTCAACACTACGATATTCGTGTTTCGTTCGACAGCGTCACCCGACATTTACTCGGGGAAAAAGTCAATTTTATCAATAATCTTGCCGTCTATTTTGTCGGCTGTATCCTGCTTTACGCCTATACCACCTCGTCCAGCCTGATCATCGGTCAACTCTTGCACATTAATACGCAAATATCGGCTTTTCTCTTTGTTGCGCTTTTTTCCGCCGTTGTCTGGTACTCGACAAAAGCCGTCAGCCGCATCTCGGTCATCTTGATCGCCTTTATGATATTCAGCTTTATTTTCAGTATTTCCGGTATGTCAACCCGGATTCAACTCGATCTTTTATTCGACGCTCATAACCCCGGCGGCGAATATGCGCCTTATATCATGGCATTACTGCCGGTTGCCTTGACCTCTTTCGGCTACCACCATTCCGTCGCCTCAATGCGCATCTATTATGGCGAAGAGCGCAAAGCGCAGCAGGCCATTTTCGGCGGCACGGCAATCGCACTGTTTTTTTATGCCGTCTGGCTGATCAGTATCTTCGGCAATTTGGCGCGCGAGCAGTTTGCTCCGATTATCGCTCAGGGCGGCAATATTGACGTCTTGTTAAGCGCATTGGGGTCGGTCATTGATTCGACACGGATTTCCCATGCGATCAATGCGTTTTCGATGGCGGCAATCCTCTCTTCCTTTATCGGCGTCGGACCGGGATTATTTGACTTTTTGGCCGATTTTTTTAAATTTGACGACAGCAAAATCGGCAGAACAAAAAGCTGGGCGGTCACCTTTATTCCGCCTCTGCTGATGTCCGTCCTGTTTCCGTTCGGTTTTGTTATCGTCATCGGCTACGCCGGCGCCGTCGCAACGATATGGGCCTGCATTATTCCGGCACTGTTGGCTCGAAAAGCCCGCCAACAATACCCCGAACAGCGCGCATTCCGTATTCTCGGCGGCAATATCACCCTTTATCTTGTTATGTTATTCGGCATTCTGGTCGCCGTTTTCCATCTTCTGGCCATGACCGGCAACTTACCGCACTTTAACGGATAAATTTAGCGATCCCGCCGTTCCGAAACGGGATTAACGGCGTGTAAATCCAACACCGATTCGCGCCAAACCAAATGTGGTTCCAGCGTTAAAGTGCGGTTTTCTTGCGGCGGTTGTTTGATTCTTTGCAGCAACATTTCCACTGCTTGTTTTGCCAAATGATTCTTCGACTGATGGATTGTCGTGAGTGGCGGCGAGAGGTATTGCGCCATTTCGATATTATCGTAACCGATAATCGATATATCTTTGCCGACCGTCAGCCCGGCTCGCCAAAGCGCTTGATAAGCCCCGATTGCAATCGTGTCGGAACAGGCGAAAACCGCACTTGGGCGCGGGGTTAAGCCTAGAATCTTTTGCATACTGTCAATGCCGCCCTCAACATCAAAGTGGCTTTCGATAATCCACGCTTTACGCAACGGAATACCCGCTTCCGCCAATGCCTTTTGATAGCCCTGCACCCGATTGAACGCCAATGATTTTTTGAAACTGCCGGTGATAATCGCAATCTCTCGGTGTCCGGCATCAATTAAGGTTTTTGTTGCCAGATAGCCGCCATACTCTGAATTTTCATGCACTTTGTCGGCATTAAGTGCGGTCGGCCACCAGTCCAGCATCACCATCGGCAAGTGTAACCGCTGGCTGATGTCGTCATTCAATTGCCAATGCGATTCGGCACACATCAGCAGCAAGCCGTCGACCTGTTTGCGGATCAACGTTTCCAGATTACGCTGCAAGCGTTCGCTGTCACCATCGGTATAAGACAAAATCAAGTTGTACTGATGACGGTTGCAATAGCGTTCGACACTGCGAATCACTTCGGCAAAAAACGGGTTCGAACTGGCGGTCACCAGCATTCCTAAGGTATTGGTTTCTTTGATTTTTAAACTACGTGCCAGCGCGGAGGGCGTGTAATTCAGCTGCCGCACCACCGCCATCACTTTTTCACGGATTTCATCGCTGACAAAACGGGAATTATTGATGACGTGTGATACCGTTGAAGTTGAAACCTGCGCCAAACGGGCGATGTCTTTCATGGTTGCCATAGTGTGTTCTCAAGTCACCAAAGTGCGGTTGAATAGCAAGGATCCGTTCGTTTGTTCGCTGTTTTCCGGATAAAAATATCGTCTTCCGCCTTAGCGGCGAAAAACGGTAGCAATTAAAAAAGTGAACCGCCATAAGCCGTTATGGAAACTATCGCTGCCGCCGTTGCAAAAACGCCGCCACTTCCTGTCGTGTCGGGATTGACGGTTGTGCGCCTTTGCGGGTGACCGAAATTGCCGCTGCCGCATGGGCGAAGCGGATTGCATCTGCCAATGGCTGATCTTCTAAAAGTGCGGTCAGCAATGCGCCGTTGAAGGTGTCGCCTGCGGCGGTAGTATCCACCGCCTGCACCCGAAAACCGGCAATAATTTGCCCGTTTTGCCCCTGTTCACTGACAAATACCCCTTTCGAACCCAACGTGATCAGCACGGTTTGAATCCCTTGTTGGTGAAACACCTCTGCCGCCTGTTGTGCCGTTGCTTCATCGACCACGTTAATCCCGGTCAACGTTTTCGCTTCCGTCTCATTCGGGGTAATCATATCCACCTGAGCCAACAATTCCTGCGGTAACGGCTGAGCCGGCGCCGGATTCAAAACAACGCGGGTTTGGTTCTGTTTCGCCAGTTTTGCCGCCGCTAAAATCCCTGCCAACGGCGTTTCCAACTGCATC
Source organism: Chelonobacter oris (assembly GCF_000772535.1). Classification (GTDB taxonomy): domain Bacteria; phylum Pseudomonadota; class Gammaproteobacteria; order Enterobacterales; family Pasteurellaceae; genus Chelonobacter; species Chelonobacter oris. The sequence continues at coordinate 27,159 of NZ_JSUM01000020.1, read as the reverse complement.
AGCAGCGTATCGGCCTGCATAATATTTTGCTGAAATTTCGCCACCACGCTTTCATCTAAACGGCCGTTGGCGCCCGCCGCAATAACAATGCTGTTCTCGCCGCCGTCAGCGACTTGAATCATCGCAATCCCGCTCATTTCATCGGCAATCGCCACAATGCTATCCGTATTGATATTATCCTCGGCAAACGCCTGCTTCATCGCCCGTCCGATATCGTCCTGCCCGATACAGGCAATAAAATCGGTTTCAGCCCCCAGACGAGCCGCCGCAACTGCCTGATTCGCCCCTTTTCCGCCATAGGCAATATGGTAACCGCTGCCCGACAGCGTCTCGCCGGGTTTGACAAAGTGCGGTACGGAAATAACATGATCGGCGTTGATACTGCCGAGTACGACCAGTTTTTTCGGTTTTGACATCTTTTCCGCCTCTTCTCAAACCGCACTTTGTATCAAATCAGCACCAAAGTGCGGTTCGGTTTTTGCAACAATCTTATTTCGCAACGACTTTCAACGGCACAGGAATGGTAGCGTCCACCTGTTCGCCTTTCAGCACTTTATCCGCCGTCACCACCCCCAACTCGCCGATTTTTTCCGGCTGCTGTGCAATGGTCGCCCCCAATTTACCGCCTTCTACGGCTCGTACCGCATCATCGGTGCCGTCAAAGCCGACCACCAGCACATCGCCTTTTTTCGCCGCCTGTAAGGCTCGCAAAGCGCCTAACGCCATTTCATCGTTTTGCGCAAATACCGCTTGCACCGCCGCTTGGCTCGCCAGTAAATTCTCCATCACATTTAATCCTTTCGTGCGGTCAAAATCTGCCGGTTGGCTCGCCAACACGCTGAAACCGTGCTCAGCCACCGCTTGTGTGAAGCCTTCACCGCGTTCACGCGCCGCTGATGTGCCGGCGATACCTTCCAGTTGAATCACTTTAGCTTCTTTACCTAATTTTTCAGCGATAAAATCCCCTGCCAATTTTCCGCCGGCAACATTATCCGAGGCAATATGGCTGATAACCTCGCCTTTGGCAGCGCCGCGATCCAGCGTGATGACCGGTACGCCTTGTTTATTGGCGCGCATGACCGCATTGGCGACGGCTTCGGAATCGGTTGGGTTGATCAACAGCACTTTCGCACCGCGTACCAATAAATCTTCAACATTGGCAAGTTCTTTCGCCGGATCGTTTTGTGAATCCAACACCACCAGATTGTAGCCCAATTTATCCGCTTCTTTTTCCGCCCCGTCTTTTAAGGTTACAAAAAACGGGTTATCCAGTGTAGAAACCGCTAAGGCAATCGTTTCTTTTGCCAATACGGAACCGCTGACCGCCAGGCTGACGATTAAAGCGGATGCAACTGTGGTTAATTTTTTCATAATGTTTCCTCATTAAATTAATTTAAAACGGGTAGAAGTGCACGTCCATGTGCGCAGATTGTGCCGAGACTCCTGTGCCCTTCTACTTATCCGACTTTTTTACTGCCCAAATAGTTATCTGCCAATACCGCAACCAGAATAACCAATGCTTTTGCAATCATTTGATAATAGGACGAAATATCCAAAATATTCAGTGCGTTGTTCAAGAAGCCGATAATCAGCGCCCCGATTAGCGTACCCATGACCCGTCCTTTTCCGCCCATCAGGCTGGTACCGCCGACGACCACGGCGGCAATGGCATCAAGTTCATAACTGACGCCGGCGGTCGGCTGTGCGGAAGACAAGCGAGACGTTACAATCAATCCTGCCAAAGCGGACAATAACCCGCTGGCGGCAAACACAAACAGTTTAATTTTTGTCACGTTGATGCCGGATAATTTGGTCGCCGCTTCGTTGCCGCCCAAGGCATAGATGTAACGCCCCATACGGGTATGCTGCAAAATGTACCACGCCGCGGCAAACACAACGGCCATAATCCAAATCGGTAACGGAATGCCGAATAAATAGCCGGTTCCGATCACACTGAATTGATCCGCACTGTCGGAAAAGCCGGTACTGACCGGACGACCGTCGGTATAAACCATCGTTACGCCGCGTAATAACGTCATGGTCACTAAGGTTGCAATAAACGCCTGCACATTGCCTTTGGCGACAATCAGCCCGCTCACGCCGCCCAATAACATGCCGGCAATCAGTACGACCGGCACCACGATAAAAATCGACATATCCAGCCCGACCAGCGTGGCGGCAAATGCTCCGGTCAATGCCAAAACCGAACCGACCGACAAATCAATACCGGCGATAAGAATGACAAAAGTCATGCCGACCGCAATAATCGCATTGACCGAGGTTTGACGCAAAATATTCAAAATATTGTCGGCGCTGAAAAAATTCGGATTCAGCATCGACACAATTGCAATCAGAACCAATAATGCAATAATCGAACGCTGTTCAATTAAAAACCCGCTCAGATTAAACCCTTTTCTTTCCACTGTTTTTGTTGTCATTGTCTTGTTTCCTTGATTCCTTTCCGTTAATGCTTGCCGATTGCCGCTGCCAGTAACTGTTCTTGTGTTGCCTGATCACGCATAAATTCGCCGCTGATCCGCCCTTCGTGCATCACTAAAATCCGATCGCTCATGCCCAGTACTTCCGGCATTTCGGACGACACCAAAATAATACTCAGCCCCTCATCTTTGAATTTATTGATCAGCTGATAAATCTCTTTTTTGGCACCGACATCCACGCCGCGCGTCGGTTCGTCCAAAATCAAGACTTTCGGCCGCGTCATCAAACCTTTGGCTATCGCTACTTTTTGCTGGTTTCCGCCGGATAACAGCCCGACTTCCTGCTCCCTGCCCGGCGTTTTGATGTTGAACAGCACGATAAAATCGTCCACCGCCAAACGCTCCGCCCCTTTTTTGACATAGCCGTATTGTGAAAAATACTGAAGTGCGGTCAGCGTCATGTTTTCTTTTACCGACATACCCAAAATCAAGCCGTCGCCTTTACGGTCTTCGGAGATATACACAATCCCGTTGTTCAAGCCGTCCTGTTCATGGCGGTTGTCGATTGTTTTGCCGTCCAACCGCACTTCGCCTGCGGTTTTCGGCAAGGCGCCGTAAATCACTTTCATCAACTCGCTGCGCCCGGCGCCCATCAAGCCCGAAATGCCCAAAATTTCGCCTTCATGCAAGCGGAAACTGACATTATGCACGCCGCTGCCGGAGAGATTGTTCACTTGCAAGCGGGTTTCGCCATAGGCTTTTTCCAAGTGCGGATAACGATCTTCCAGCTTTCGCCCCACCATCATCTCGATTAGCCGATCTTCGTTCAGATCCGCTACCGCACTTTCAGCAATAAACTCTCCGTCACGCAATACCGTCACATCATCGCAAATCTCAAAAATTTCTTTGATTCGGTGAGAAATATACACAATGCCGCGCCCTTCAGCCGTCAATTCGTTAATGATTTTAAACAACGATTCCGTTTCCGTATCAGTCAAGGCATCGGTCGGCTCGTCCATAATGATCACGCGTGATTCAAAGCTGAGCGCTTTGGCGATTTCCACCATTTGCAGCTCGCCGATTGACAATTCGCCCGCGAGCGTGCGGCTGCTGTGTTTGACATTCAGCTTCGCCAGCAGTTTATCCGCCTCCCGATACATTTTTTTCCAGTCGATCCCGCCAAAACGGTTGATAAACTCACGTCCGAGAAAAATATTTTCGGCAATGGTTAAGTTGTCAATCAGGTTTAATTCCTGATGGATAATGCTGATGCCGGCTTCTTGTGAGGCTTTCGGCCCGCTGAAATCGGCGGCTTCGCCCAAATAGTCGATTGCGCCCTTGTCTTTGCTGTAAATGCCGGTCAGCACTTTCATCAAGGTCGATTTGCCGGCGCCGTTCTCGCCCATTAATGCCATCACACGTCCGGCATATACATTTAAACAGGCATTATTCAGCGCCTTTACGCCCGGAAAGGATTTCTCAATGCCCTGTATCCGCAATAAGGTTTCATGTTGCATGGTCATATCCTTAAAACGGGACGCCGGAATAGAGAATGATATTGGCGTAAGGCGTACATTCACCGCTGCGCACAATGCCCTTTGATTGTCGACTCAGATTTTTAAAAGCTTCGTGGCTGACATATTCAATCACGATTTTATTGCCTTGTTGCCGTTCTAACTGTTGTAACTGTTTCAGCAAGGCATAATAGACGCTCACATTTTTTTCTTTGATCTCTTCCGCCAACACCGCACTTTCGACAAACAGTTCCTGCGTTACCGTCTCAACCGTTTGCAAAAAGTGCGGTACACCGGCAGTCAGTGCCAAATCCACACGTTCTATCGTTGTCGGAATCGGCAGCCCGGCATCACACACCGTCACGCTGTCGGTATGCCCTAACGTGGCAATCAGATGCGATAATTGTGCATTCAGCACGCTGTTTTTTTTCATTGGGTATACTCCTGACGTCTCCAAGGCTGTAAAAAAATCCCATCGAAACGTTTCGATAAACAATGGCGATATTCTAGGAAAGAAAAATCAAAATAGATACCGGCTTGATTTCAATTTGTGAGGTGGATCAGGTTTTCTCATTGAACGAAAAAACAACCGCTGATAAATTCTTCGGTTTTGTGCTTATCGGATACCTTTTATAAAGCCTATCTGCTATGTAACCTCTATTTAACCGATTGTGCTAAAAATAACAAAAAGCCGTCCTTGTCTTGGCAATAGAAAATGTGTCCCGAGAGCCTGTTAAGCGACTCAGCCAAACAGGCTTTTTACTCGTCGCCTATCCCACTTGCCGATAGCGCTGCTGCAACCGCACTTTGAGGGCGGGATTAGTACAGTTTGCAATCAAATCCGCAAACTGCTGTCGATCTTCGTCGTTAATTTGTTGATAAACCTGTGAAATCAGGCGATTTTTAACTGTCTTTTCCACAAAAGCACATTCCAGCGCGCACAAGGTTATATCCAATAATTCGGCACGGCAGAATCCAAACGCTTGCGCCGCCAGAAGATACTCTTTGCCGATATCTGTGCCGAACAGCCCGGCATCATCGGTATTAAGGCAAATTCTGACACCGCTGTCATACAATTTGCGCAGCGGGTGATTTTTCAGTGAAGATTGCAATTCCGGCACGAGGATACGATTACTGCTCGGCGAAATTTCCAAAGTAATCTGTTTTTCAATCAATAATTGAATTAAATCGGAATCCTGAATTGAAGCAATACCGTGCCCGATTCTTACCGCACCGCACTTGATCGCGTCATGCACGCTTTGCGGGCCGCAAATTTCACCGGCATGATACGATTTCGGTAACGGAATGTCGTCAACCAATTGATGCAATGCGTTAAAGTCGGAAAATTGTCCGGCTTTTTCATTACCGGCAATATTGAACCCCGTGATCGATTCCCTTGGATTTTTAGCAATAAAATCCGCACTCGCCAACATCTCGGCAAACGGTAAATGGCGCACACCGCAGGCGTGCAAACGGGTTTCAACACCGAATTCAGCCCTAACTTCATCCATTGCCTGTTCAATCGCCTGCATAATTTCTGCATATCGTTCAGGCGACCAAATCCTCTCACCACTTTGTCCGAGTGTAGTACACATATGATAAGCGGAGGTGATCAGCTCGCAATAGATCAAACCCTGCTTGGCGTTGCGCATGAGGTAATCTTTGGTCACCCAATAATAATCTTCCGCATCTCGTACCAATTCGGCAACAGTATCATAAGCGTCGACAAATTCACGGAAATCCGACTCATCATACCGATAGCGCCCGTTCGGAAAATCCTGCGCATCATATTCGCCCTCACGATATAAAAAATCGTCGGCTAACCGCACTTGGTATTTTTGCGCCAATTTTATCGCCAATGAGGGGGCTACCGAGCCTTCGATATGCTCGTGTAAAACAACTTTCGGTAATGTGAGTGCGGTCATGGAAAATCCTCTATCGTTCAAATAAGAAGCGGATTTTAATGCTTACAACCGAAAAAGCAAGCTATCGTTCAGATAATCACGCTTACAACGGACTTTCAATATCCAGCCGTTCGCAGATGGTGTTGACGGAAAGCAATAGATAGGAACGCAGGATTTTTTCATGACGCATGGCTTTGACTTGCAACAACAGCGAATCTTTGTTTTCTTGCGTGCCGTGCAACTCTTTTTCCAGCTTTTGCAGTATGGCTTTGTCCTGCACGGAATGCAGTTGGTTTAAAAACGCCAAGGTGAGCGGCGATGAAAATGCATACTCTTTGCTTTCATTGTTCAACCGCACTTTTAAATCCAGATAATACTCGATATCCTGATATGCCTCGGTCTCAAGCACGCCCAACCCCAACAAGACTTTAAGCCGCACGCTTAAATCCGCCAGCGGGCCGCTGCTGCCGAGCAACGAATCCACCACGGATTTGACCGCAAAGTCCGTTTTGCGGAAAACCCGTTGCATCAGTTGTTCCACGTCATGATCAAAAATATTTACCGCCGCCGTGATCACGCCGCGCAAGGTCGGAATATCATTCAGCTGCTCGTAAACAAACTGCTCTTGAGACGGAGACATAGTGTTGAAATATCAATCCTGTAAGGGTTATAGTTGCTGATAATCGGCGATAATCCGTCGGATAACCTCACGGTCGCCCAGTCCGGTATATTTTTCAATCGCCGCCTGCACACCATTATCTGCAATAAAGGCTTGTAATTCAATAGCCTGAGGATCATTTTCATTCTGATAACGCAATGCCGCCGCCACCGCTTTGCACAATACCAAGTGCGGTAAACCGTATTCAATCGTGCCCAACAGCGGTTTAACCAGACGATCGTTCATGCTGAGTTTGCGTATCGGTTCACGTCCGACGCGATCGACATCGTCCGGCAGGTACGGATTGGCAAAGCGTTTCAGAATTTTTTCGATATAGGCGAAATGTTTCTCCTGCTCAAAACCATAACGTCTGATCAACACCGCTCCGCTTTCCTGCATGACAGACCGCACTTGCTGTTTAATCGCTTCGTCTTCAATGGCTTCGCGCACCAGACGATGACCTTTCAGTTTGCCCAGATACGCCGTCACCGCATGTCCGGTATTCAAAGTGAACAGTTTACGTTCGACAAATGCCATCAGATTATCAGTCAGTTCCATGCCGGCAATTTTGGGAATTTCGCCTTTAAATTGGGTTTGATCGACAATCCATTCACTGAATTCCTCCACCGTCACCAGCAATGGATTGTCGGCATTCGGCGCAACCGGCGGCACAATGCGATCAACGGCGGAGTCGACAAAACCGATATATTGCTCAAGTGCGGTATGGTATTCCGCCGCCAAGTGAGAGCGCACTTTCTCTTTCAGATAAGAAGTGCCGCGCACCATATTTTCACAGGCGATAATATTCAGGTAGTGTTTGTTGCCGGCGGCAAAGCGGGCTTTCAGCGCATCGGCAAGGGTGGCGGAAATAATCTCCAGTACATTCGGGCCGACCGCCGTGGTCACCAAGTCCACCTGATTAAATTTTTCGATAATCCGCTCGCTGTTTTTGGAATTGATGCCGTCGACCGGTGCGACATGTTCAATTTTACTTTCCTGCTCGCTGACGATTTTAACATCATAGCCCTGCTGTTGATTGAGCAGGTCAATCACACTATCGTTCACATCGGCAAAGGTGACATGAATGCCTGAATCGGAAAGCAGTTTCCCGATAAACCCTCTGCCGATATTGCCGGCGCCAAAATGCAATGCTTTCATAAATCTCTCCAAATAGCTGATTAAGCGGGCGGAAATCACGCCCGATAAAGAATGATGATAACGAGAAAAACCGACGGCCTCGCCCCCGTTCCGCCACCGCACTTTGCTTGGATTGCCTCGAATCGCAATCCACTTCGCAAGGCGGTGACGTAACATCACAGTCCGTTATTTCAATAATTTCAATACCTGTTCCACATCGTCGGTGGTTGTCAGTAATTCAATCGACTCTTCGCTGTCCAGTGCGCTGGTAATTGAAGTGACCACGGCAATATGTTCATTGTTTTTCGCCGCAATCCCGATAACCAGTTTGGCAACGCCGTCTTCTTCATCGGTGAACCGAACTCCGTCAGGATATTGACAGAACACAATCCCGGTTTTAATCACTTGATCTTTGGCTTCAATCGTCCCGTGCGGCACGGCAACCCCTTCACCGAGATAAGTAGAAACCAGTTTTTCCCGTTCAAACATGGCAGGAACGTAATCCGGTTTAGCAAAACCCGCTTTCACCAGCTGCTCACCGGCAAAACGGATTGCTTCTTCTTTGGTCGCCGCTTTCAGCCCCAAAAAGATTTGTGCTTTTTCCAGTTTGAACGCCGACGGCTGCTGTTCCGCATCGGTCGCCGCCACTTCAGACTCCTCTTCAGAAGCCCCGACTTTATCCACAATATCACTCACCAGACTGTCATAAAACGGATTATCCAAAAAATTGGTTAACGACAGATGGGTGGCCTCCGGCGCTTGCTGCTTCGCACGTAACGTTAAATCTTTATGCGTGATAACCAAACGTGCATCGGACGGCAAGTCATTAATTGCACAGTTAACCACTCGGATATCCAGCCCGGCGGCCTGTACTTTTTTACGCAGCATACTAGCCCCCATCGCACTGGACCCCATGCCCGCATCACAAGAAACGTAAATAGTTTGCAAGGTGCTGTAATCGCTAGCACTCAATTCGGTTTTCCCGCTTCCCATTTTCATTGCTTTCATTTGTGAGGTGGCATCTTCCAACGAGACACTTTCTTGCTTATCCGTTTTCAACAGAAAAGCGGCAACGGCAAACGAGACGGCACAAGATGCCAAGACGGAAACAATCACGCCGACAAACGCGGGCGGCGGTGTCATCAGCAATACGGCAAAAATCGACCCCGGAGAAGCCGGCGCACGCAAACCGGCATTAAACAACACCAGTGTCAAGACCCCGACCATACCGCCGGCAATCACCGCCAGAATCAAGCGTGGTTTCATCAGGATATACGGGAAATAAATTTCATGGATACCGCCGAAAAAATGGATAATCGCCGCACCGCCGGCAGTTTGTTTGGCGCTGCCGCGACCAAAGAACATATAAGCCAGCAATACGCCAAGCCCCGGGCCCGGATTCGCTTCGATCAGGAAGAAAATCGATTGCCCGAATTCAGTCGATTGCTGCACGCCCAACGGCGTAAAGATGCCGTGGTTAATCGCATTGTTCAGGAACAGGATTTTAGCCGGTTCGACAAAAATCGAGGTCAACGGCAGTAAGCCGGCATTCACCAGCACATCTACGCCGGCGGCTAACGTAACGGAAAGGGCTTTCACGGCAGGGCCGATTAAAATCAAGGCCAGCAAGGCGCACAACATACCGATAATCCCGGCTGAGAAATTGTTGACCAACATTTCAAAACCGCTCTTGATCTTGCCGTCTACCCATTTATCAAACTTTTTGATCGCATAACCGCCCAACGGCCCGGCAATCATCGCACCAAGGAACATTGGAATATCGGAGCCGACAATCACCCCCATCGTGGTAATCGCGCCGACTACCGCACCACGCTCGCCGCCGACCAATTTACCGCCGGTATAACCGATCAGCAACGGCAGCAAATAGGTAATCATCGGGCCGACCAACGCCCCCAGTGTTTCATTCGGAATCCAGCCGGTCGGAATGAAAAGTGCGGTAATAAAACCCCACGCAATGAATGCGCCGATATTCGGCATCACCATGTTCGATAGAAAACGCCCAAAATTTTGGACTTTTACTTTTACAGAAGCAGATAACATTTTTCACCTCAGTGTCGTTGTCAAAATCACGATTGTAAAACCACGTTTTACGTAACTGAAAAAGTATCATGCTTATAAATTAATCTGAAATTTTATTCATATAATTTGTGATTAATATCACATTAAATTTTTAAGTTCCGATTTTTAAAATGTGACAAATATCGCACTTTTTATCTCAATAAATAAAAACAGTGATTCGGATCACATTTTTAAATTTCATTTTCATAAAAAAGTACTGCTTGCAGGAACAGTACTTTTTATCACGGAAATTAAGCGACAAGCTTAATTAAAACAGTCATTCAGTCTCTCTTATATCTACAGCCGACTAAATAAAGATACGCATCATCAGCATCGCAAGGTAAGCATTGACAATACAGATGCCGAATAAAACCAAATAGTGTTTACCCGGAACCCCTAACACGCCCAGAATTCGCCCCATATACTGTACGGTCGAACCGACCAGCGCCATACCCGGCAATAAAACGGCAATATCCGCCGCATTCAGTACGCCTTCCTGCACTAGCGCCACCAGTACTCCGGCGGCGCCTCCCCAGCTCAAAAATGCCGCCATCAATACTGCAATTGATTCCCCGGGAAGCGCTAACGGCAACATAATAAACCCTAAATAGTCGCCGATAAGTTTCAATAAACCGGAGGCATTCAACATATAAATAATCACGAAAGCCATCAATACATTGGGAATCGTACTGGTCACGGCGATATTCCAGCCTTTTCTCGCACCGTCAATAAAAATATCGGTAATCAACTTGCTTTGACTGCTTGTCCGGCTCATAGCGACTCCTCATCGTCTTTCACGAATTTTTTTACATAAAGACGCATTAAATTCGCGCCGAAAATCTTAAACACAAAAATAATACCCAGACACATAGCGATGGAAACCGGTGCGACCTGTCCTGCTTTGTCCTGTATCAGCAAAACCGGGGCAAAAGACGCTAAAAAATTGGTCAATAAGGCACCGGCACTAAACTGAAATGCGGCAAAAATCAGCAATTCTTTGTGCGTGATCGCACCTTCCTCACGTAAAAATTTTGTAGTTGAACTGCCGGCATCGGTACTCTGTGTACTGGCAATCAAAGAGATGGAACAGTTACCGGGGATTCCCATGATCGGTTTCAAAATCGGATTCAGCCACTTCGAGGCGGCCGACAATGCGCCGTAATGTTCAAAAACCGCAACAAATCCCAAAGCCAGCATCACACTGGGAACCAATGTCACCGCAAATAAAAATCCGCCTTTGGCACTCGTTCCGCCGCTGGTTTTCAGCCATTCCGGAAACTGACCGGTCAACTTGCTGAAATCAAAAATTCCGCCCATGACATCTTTGGCAAAACCGCCGAAAAAAATCACCGCTAAAATTAATGAAATCGTACCGACAATTAATTTTTTCAAGCTATTCTCAACCATACCGCCTCCTATAAAATAGAATATCAAAAATCACTCTAATCATATTCAATTATCAAGACAAGAAGCTTGTTCCATTTTTGCTAGCTGCCTCAATCTTTATTTTTAAGACTAAAATCCCATATAAAAATTCACACAAGAGAAAATGAAAATTTTTTGAAAAAACAATTAATTAATAAAAAAAATCACCACAAAAATACAACAAAAAGAAAACATCCTATTTACAATAAAGAAGGGAAGTTAATTTTAAAATAAAAAATTAATTGTATTTTGATATATATCAAACCGTATAAATACAACTTATGAAACATTGTCTTTATATTTGTTTAGCTACGTTAATATTAAACGGGAATAGGTATGTTGATAAAAAAGAAAGGATTTATCGGCGGAATCATATTGATTGCCGTCGGTGCGATCGGATTTTGGCTGACACAAACGGTTTTTCACAAAACCAGTTCCACCGAATTCTGCATCAGTTGCCACTCCATGACCACCGCCAAAGAGGAGTGGGAAGGCAGCGTGCATTTTGCCAATAAACTCGGGATTCGGGCGGAATGTTCGGATTGCCACCTTCCGCCGGAAAACTGGCATTACATCAAAGCTAAATTTATCGCCCTCAAGGATGTCTGGGGAGAATTAACCGGAAAAATTCCTGATGCGGAAGCATTCGAGCAACACCGTTTACAAATGGCTCAAACGGTTTGGGAGCAGATGAAAGCGCTGGATTCTTCCTCATGCCGAACCTGCCATAAAACCGATGCTTGGATTTTAAGCGAGCAGTCCGAACAAGCGCAAACCATGCATAAACTGGCGATAGAGACCAATCAAACCTGTATCGATTGCCACAAAGGCATTGTACATTTTATGCCGGACGTTGCGACGGATTCGAGTGCCGCAAGCGGAGAATTAAGCAAACACGCCGGACAATTTGCAAACGATGACAAAACGCTGTACCTGATGGGAATGTCGTCCGCCACCGCCGGAAACGGACAAGTGCGTCTAATGCCGTTTGCCCGACTGGTTGACTGGCAAGCGGATAACAATGATATCAAGGGTACGGTAAACGGCTGGCAGCAAGCCGGGGCGGAAAGCCTGATTTATCAACAAATGGGCAAACGGATTATCGTTGCTGTTGTCGATGACGATGCAAAATCACAAATAACGGTGTTAAAAACCGTACACGACGACATAACCGATTCTGATTGGCATGAAGTCAATATCGCACTCAGTGTCGACAAGGCGGCGTTAACATCGGATATCAACGCGCTGAACCAATACGGAAAAAGTCTGGATCAAACTCATTGCAGCACCTGCCATGCACCTATTGCCGCCGATCACTATACGGCCAATCAATGGGTCGGTGTGATTAATTCGATGAAAGACCGCACTTCAATGAATGATGAGGAAGTCAGAACAATTACCCTTTATTTACAACATTTTGCCAAAGACATGGGAAGTTCCCATTAATCCTTTTGGGATAAATTTTATAATCAACGAGGAGATCAGATCATATGCAAAACATGAAAAAAACGAATCGAAGCCGCAGGCAATTCCTAAAAAATACCTCACTGGGCACTGTCGGTCTCGCAACCGCCGGCGGCATGACTAGCGGGATCCTGATGCCGACAAAAGCTATGGCGGCTGAATCCTCTACGGTGGTTTCTGCCGCCCATTGGGGGCCGTTGGGCATCATTGTGGAAGACGGCAAAATCGTCAAATCAGGACCGGCCATCGAACCTGCTGTCGCCAATGAACTGCAACATGTTGTTGCGGAACAGGTTCATAGCAATGCCCGTATAAAATACCCGATGGTGCGTAAAAGCTATCTGGAAAATCCCGGCAAAAGCGATACCGGCTTGAGAGGGCGCGACGAATGGGTGCAAGTCTCTTGGGATAAGGCGCTTGAGCTGGTAGACGGCGAATTGAAACGTGTACGTGAAACTTATGGCGTAACCGGCGTCTTCGCCGGTTCATACGGCTGGAAAAGTTCCGGCGTATTGCACAGTTGCAGAACACTCTTACACCGTTACATGAACCTGACCGGCGGGTTTGTCGGCACAAAAGGCGACTACTCCACCGGCGCGGCGCAAGTCATTATGCCGCATGTGTTGGGCACGATCGAGGTCTACGAACAACAAACCAGCTGGGAAGTCGTTTTAGAAAACAGCGATATTATTGTGTTATGGTCGGCAAACCCGATGACCACCCTCAGAATTGCTTGGACCTCGACCGATCAACAAGGGGTTGACTATTTCAAAAAACTGAAAGAGAGCGGTAAGCGTATTCTCTGTATTGATCCGGTCAAAAGCGAAAGCTGTGAATATTTAGGCGCAGAATGGATTCCGATTAACACCGCAACCGACGTTCCGCTGATGCTGGGTATTGCACATACCTTGATCAGCGAAGGCAAACACGATACCGAATTTCTGAAAAAATATACCATCGGCTATGATAAATTCGAACCTTACGTATTAGGGCAAGCCGAAGACGGAATCGTAAAAAATGCGGAATGGGCAAGCCAAATCTGCGGTATTCCGGCAGATGTCATCAAAAAATTGGCGCTCGATTTTGCAGCCAACCGCACTATGCTGATGGCCGGCTGGGGCATGCAACGTCAACGACACGGCGAACAAACCCACTGGATGCTGGTCACTCTGGCGGCAATGCTGGGGCAAATCGGGTTGCCGGGCGGCGGATTCGGCTTGAGCTACCACTACTCTAACGGCGGCGCCCCGACAACAACCGGCGGCAGCTTAAGTTCAATATCTGCAACGGTCGGCAATAACAGTGACAACACAGGAATGTCTTGGCTGACCAAAACGTCGGAATACAGTTTCCCACTGGCACGGATTTCCGATGCGCTACTGAATCCGGGTAAAAAAATTCAATACAACGGGACTGAAATCACCTATCCCGACATCAAGTTCATTTACTGGACCGGCGGCAACCCTTTCACCCACCACCAAGATACCAATACCTTGGTTAAAGCCTGGCAAAGGCCCGAAACCATCGTCGTCAATGAAATTTACTGGACCCCGACGGCACGTATGGCGGATATCGTACTTCCGGTAACCACCTCTTACGAACGCAACGACCTCACCATGAGCGGCGATTACTCCATGATGCATGTCTATCCGATGAAAAAAGCCGTTGAACCGCAATTCGAGGCAAAAAGCGACTATGACGTTTTTGCCGCACTAGCCAAACTGGCGGGTGTCGAAGAAAAATTCACCGAAGGAAAATCGGAGATGGACTGGTTAAAAGCGTTCTACCAAACCGCCTACGATAGTGCACGCAAAAACCGAGTTATCATGCCGCGCTTTGAACAGTTTTGGCAAGAAAACAAACCCGTCACTTTTAAAGCCGCCGAAAAAGCCAAAAAATGGGTTCGTTATGAGGAGTTCCGCAATGATCCGCTGCTTAATCCGCTAGGAACGCCGTCCGGTAAAATCGAGATCTATTCGGATACCGTTGCCAAAATGGGCTATGATGACTGTAAAGGACATCCGACTTGGTTCGTCCCGGAAGAATATGCCGGCAACGTTACCACAGAAGCACCGCTCGCACTGGTGACGCCGCATCCGTACTATCGCCTGCACAGCCAGCTCTGTTTCTCTGCCGAATTGCGGAATTACTACACCGTCAACGGGCGCGAACCGGTCTTGATCCACAGCGACGATGCCAAAGCGCGCGGCATTGCCAACGGCGATATCGTCCGCCTGTTCAATCAGCGAGGACAGGTCTTGGCCGGCGCAGTCGTGACTGACGGCATCATCAAAGGAACCGTCGCACTGCACGAAGGTGCTTGGTACGATCCGCAAGGATTGGGCAGCGATGAAAAACCGTTGTGTAAATTCGGCAATCCGAACGTACTGACTATGGATATCGGCACCTCAAAACTGGCACAAGGGAACTCGCCGAACACGGCGATTTTACAAGTGGAAAAATACACCGGAGAAGCACCGACCGTTACGGTTTTTGACGAACCGAAATACCGCACGTTATAAAATTCAAAACCATCGATAAAAATCCCAAGTGCCCCGCTGTACTTGGGATTTTTTTACTTGTTTTAGATCAAATAACCCTTAAATCGTCAACCGGCAAATACATCATTAAAAATCAAATAGTTACATTTCAAAATAAATAATAAAATACACAAAAATAGGTAGTTTTTTATCGAATTGATTGTTATCACTAATCAATCAGTTATGTTAAAATTTGCGCTCTGTTTTTATTGATGTCGAGTAACTCTGATGTTTGCACCAAACCGATTAGAACTGCATAATTTGGCCTGTCAGCGTGGCGAACAGCTGCTGTTCGAGCGTTTGTCGGCAAATTTCGAAAGCGGTCAGTTAATCCAACTGGAAGGGCATAACGGAATCGGCAAAACCAGCCTGCTGCGCATTCTGACGACTCTGTCTCGCCCTGCCGACGGTTGCGTGCGGTGGAATCAAACCGATATTTTTAAAAATCGGGACGCTTATCTTTCCGATCTGTTGTATCTGGGGCATTACAGCGGTGTAAAAAGCGAGCTGACACCTTATGACAATCTGTGTTTTTACCGGCAGATCAGCAACCGCGTGCAAGACAATGACATGATTTGGCAGGCGTTATACCACGTCGGTTTGGGCGGTTATGAAGAAAGTGCGGTTTACCAGCTCTCGGCAGGGCAACAAAAACGGGTTGCATTGGCACGTTTATGGTTGAGCAATGCTGTGCTATGGATTTTAGACGAACCTTTTACCGCTATCGATAAACAAGGGCGCGCCGAGCTGACCGCACTTTTCGAGCAGCACTGCCGACAAGGGGGCATTGTGATACTTACCAGCCACCAAACCGTGAACAGCGATTTATTACACCTATTCCCGATGCAGCCTTTTAAAGCGGCTGCATCCGCATAAGGAATCATTGGAGATGATTTTTGCCAGCATTATCAAACGGGAACTGAAAATCGCCCGACAAAAAAAAGCCGAACTGCTCAACCCGCTTTGGTTTTTTCTGCTGGTCATCACCCTTTTCCCGCTGGTGATCGGGCCCGAACCGACATTACTGGCGCGGATCGGCCCCGGCGTGGTTTGGGTTGCCGCATTGCTGTCGGCATTATTGGCGTTTGAACGCTTATTTGCCGATGATTTTCGTGACGGTTCACTGGAACAGCTTATGCTGCTGTCCTATCCGTTACCCTTGGTAATGCTTGCCAAAGTGGCGGCGCACTGGTTATTGACCGCACTTCCGTTATTGTTGCTTTCGCCGATTGCCGCACTGCTGTTATCAATGGAACCCGCCGTATGGCAAGCGCTGGTTTTCACGCTACTGTTGGGAACACCGACCTTAAGCGCCATCGGTGCAATCGGTGTGGCACTGACGGTAGCACTGCGTAAAGGCGGTGTATTACTGAGTTTACTGGTTGTACCGTTAATTATTCCGGTACTGATTTTTTCAGCCGCGGTGCTTGATGCCGCCTCGTTGAATTTAAATTATCACGGCCAATTGGCGATTCTGGGGGCAATTATGGCACTGACCGTCTCGCTTGCCCCCTTTGCCATCGCTGCCGCACTTCGCATCAGCTTGGATTGATACGTTTACCGTGATTTGTTGATTTATTTGAAAAATAAAATGGAGTGAAATGACCTATGTGGAAATGGTTACACCCTTATGCCAAAGCAGAAACCCAATATCATCTGCTCGGTAAATTGCAGCCTTATATCGGCATTTTCGCCCTGTTGCTGCTCGCTGTCGGCTGGGTGTGGGGATTGGTATTCGCCCCCGCCGATTACCAACAGGGCAACGGCTTTCGCATGATCTATCCGCATGTTCCGGCAGCAATTTGGTCAATGGGCATTTATGGGTCAATGGCTATCGCAGCCGTGATCGGGCTGGTCTGGCAGATTCGCCATGCCTACCTCGCCATGATCGCCATGGCGCCTGTCGGCGCCACGCTCACCTTTTTGGCGTTGCTGACCGGTGCCGTTTGGGGCAAACCGATGTGGGGCACTTGGTGGGTTTGGGACGCCCGTTTAACCGCAGAATTGATTTTACTGTTCCTCTATCTGGGTATTCTGGCGCTCTACTCCGCCTTTCCGGATCGTCGCAGCGGCGCCAAAGCGGCAGCCGTCCTCGCCGTAGTCGGGGTGATTAACCTGCCGATTATTCATTTTTCGGTAGAATGGTGGAATACCCTGCACCAAGGCGCTACGATTACCAAATTTGAAAAACCGTCAATGGCAACCTCCATGTTAATTCCGCTGATTCTATCCATTTTCGGCTTTCTGTTTTTATCTGTGTGGCTGACACTGATACGCTATCGCAATGCCTTACTGCAAGAAGAACAAAAGCGCCCTTGGGTGCAGGCATTGGCTGAAAAATACCTTACAGGAGTGAAAAAATGACCCCGTTTTTCCAAACTTGGCACGACTTTTTTAATATGGGCGGCTACGGATTTTACGTTTGGCTGTGTTATGCCGTGACCATCGTAGCGCTGCTGATACTGATTATCGCCAGCATCGGCGAAAAAAAACAGATTTTGAAATGGGTCGCCAAAGAACGGCAGCGCCAGCAACGGCTGGGGCAGCGCCAAACCTCACCGACAACAGGAGGCCGTAATGAATCCTAGACGCAAATCCCGCCTCAGTTTACTGCTGTTGGTTCTGCTCGGTATTTCCGTTGCCGTCGGCTTAATGCTGTATGCGCTGCGACAAAATATTGATTTATTTTATACGCCGACCGAAATTATTTACGGAAAAGAAAACCAACCTGATACCAAACCGCAAGTCGGCCAACGGCTGCGAATCGGCGGCATGGTGGTGGAAGGAACGGTGGTTCGCGATCCGAACAGCCTCAAAGTGCGGTTTGACCTCAACGATATCGGCCCTTCCGTCACGGTAGAATACGAAGGAATCCTGCCGGATCTGTTCCGTGAAGGGCAAGGCATTGTAGCGCAAGGCGTACTGGTTGATGAAAAAACATTAAAAGCCCACGAAGTGTTGGCGAAACATGATGAAAATTATGTCCCGCCGGAATTAGAAAGCCAAATGCAAAAAGTCCATCAGCCGATGGGCGTATCGGACAACGATTTAAAAGGTGTGTCCGAGCGTGATCAACAAAATCTGGAAAAATTCCAACACAATCTGCAACAAACGATTGAGGCAAACAAATGATTGCGGAACTCGGAAATTACGCTCTTGCCCTTGCTTTGGCCGTTGCGGTTTTATTAACGCTGCTGCCGGCTTACGGCTGTTTGAAAAATAATGCCGTGCTGATGTCATTGGCTAAACCGATGACATTCAGCCTGTTTTTCTGCCTGACCTTTTCCTTTGTTGCGCTATCTTATCTTTTTGCCATCAATGATTTCAGCGTGCAGTACATTGTCAATAATTCCAATACCAACCTGCCGCTGCATTACCGCCTCTCGGCAGTGTGGGGATCGCACGAAGGCTCATTACTGCTATGGATCTGGCTGCTTTCTCTCTGGGGTGCTGCGGTTGCCGTTTTTAGTAAAAGCCTGCCGCAAGAAGCCATTGCGCGCGTATTGGCGGTAATGGGGTTAATCAGTATCGGCTTTTTAGTCTTTATTATTTTTACCTCCAATCCGTTCGACCGCACTTTTCCCGATTTTCCGGTCGACGGCCGTGAACTGAATCCGTTATTGCAAGATGTCGGCTTGATCTTCCATCCGCCATTACTGTATATGGGCTATGTCGGTTTTTCCGTTGCTTTCGCCTTTGCGATTGCAGCGTTATTAGGCGGCAATCTCGATACCGCTTGGGCACGTTGGTCTCGCCCGTGGACACTTGCCGCCTGGCTGTTTTTAACATTAGGCATCGTACTCGGATCATGGTGGGCTTATTATGAACTGGGCTGGGGCGGTTGGTGGTTCTGGGATCCGGTTGAAAATGCCTCGCTCATGCCGTGGATTGCCGGTACGGCATTGGTTCACTCGTTAGCGGTCACCGAAAAAAGGGGTAGCTTCAAAGCATGGACGGTATTACTGGCAATTTTGGCGTTTTCGCTCTGCCTGCTCGGTACGTTTTTAGTGCGTTCCGGGATTCTGGTCTCGGTACACGCCTTTGCCTCGGATCCGACCCGCGGCTTGTATATTTTGGCTTATCTGGTGATTGTCATCGGCGGTTCTCTGGCACTTTATGCGGTTAAAGGCAATCAAATCCGCTCAACCGTCAATTACCAACGCTATTCACGTGAGAATTTATTGCTGTTGAATAATGTCCTGCTGATGACCGCACTTTCAATTGTATTAATCGGTACGCTGCTACCGCTGGTACACAAACAATTAGGTCTAGGCTCAATTTCGGTCGGCGCACCGTTTTTCGATCAAATGTTCTTGATTTTAATGGTGCCGTTTGCATTTATTTTGGGTATCGGTCCACTGGTCAAATGGCGGCGCGATCAGTTCAGCGCCATTCGCACACCGGTGATTATCAGCCTGATATTGATGGTTATCGCCGGTGTTGCCTTACCGCACTTGCTGTTTGAGCAAATCACGGTGACGGCTGTTTTAGGTACAATGATGAGCGTGCTGATTGTGCTCCTGAGCCTGTATGAAATGCAGCAACGGGCAAGCCACCGCCATTCGTTTTTTAAAGGCATCACTAAACTGTCACGCTCACATTGGGGCATGATTGCCGCCCATCTCGGCGTGGCCATGACGGTATTCGGTATCGCTTTCAGCCAAAATTACAGTGTCGAGCGCGATGTGCGCATGAACCGCGGCGACAGCGCACAAATTGCCGATTACCGCTTTGTTTTTCAAGGCGTAACGCCGGATAACGGCCCAAACTATGAAGGCGTTAAAGCGGTTGTCGAAGTTTACCGCAAAGATAAACTGGAAACCGTTCTGCACGCCGAAAAACGCTTTTACACCGTTAGCCGCATGAGTATGACCGAAGCGGCGATCGACTGGGGCTTTAAGCGGGATATTTACGTTGCCCTCGGTGAACGCTTGGAAGATAATTCGTGGGCCGTGCGCCTGTATTACAAGCCGTTTATCCGCTGGATTTGGATCGGAGGGCTGTTTATGGCGCTCGGCGGATTACTGTCGATGTTCGATCGTCGTTATCGTTTGAATCGCATCACCCAAGACGCTCGTCAACAGGAGACCGTATAAATGAAGAATAAAAAACTGTTTCTGCCGCTATTGGCTTTTTTGGCGCTGGTTGTCGTTTTCGCTTGGCAATTGGCAAGAAACTCCGCCGGAGACGATCCGAAAGCATTGGAGTCGGCGTTAGTCGGCAAAGCGGTACCGCACTTTGACTTGCCCGCTTTGCACCCGAATGAACCGGCTTTCGGCAACGAGTTGTTTCAACAAGGGAAACCGCTGTTACTGAATGTGTGGGCAACCTGGTGTCCGACCTGTTATGCCGAACATCAATACCTGAATCAACTCGCCAAACGGGGCATTACCATCATCGGCATCAACTATAAAGATGATCAAAATAAAGCGGTGCAGTGGCTGAAAAATCTGGGTAATCCTTACCAATACAATATTCTGGATACAAAAGGTATGCTCGGACTGGATTTAGGCGTATACGGTGCGCCGGAAACCTTTTTAATCGATTGCAACGGCGTTATCCGCTATCGCTATGCCGGCGATATGAACGAATCGGTATGGCAAGTGCGGTTTAAGCCGTTATTTGATAAAATTATTGCAGAGGATGCCACATGCAAAGCCTAAAAATAGTCTGTCTGTTATTCTTCAGCCTATCCGCCTTTGCGGCAATTGAAACCTATGAGTTCTCTTCCATACAGCAAGAGCAAACTTATCAGCAACTGACCCAGCAATTGCGCTGCCCGCAATGTCAGAATAACAATATTGCCGATTCCAACGCTACCATTTCCAACGATATGCGCGCCAAAGTGTACCAATTGCTGCAAGAGGGTAAACATAAACAGGAAATCGTGGATTATATGGTGCAGCGTTACGGCAATTTCGTCACCTATGATCCGCCGCTGACCCTGTCCACGATACTGTTATGGTTGATTCCGGCGATCTTGCTGCTGTTGGGTGTTGTTATCCTGTTTCGCCGCAAACCGCAAGCAAGCACACTACCGCATAACACCGCTGAGACGGAAATCGATCAGCAACGCTTACAGGCTATTTTGCACACCGACCACAAGGAGAAAAAATAATGCTGTGGCTTAGTTTTTTGCTGCTGACGTTCATCGCGGCAGCCGTGGCATTTTTTCCGTTATTGCTCAACCGTCAACATAATCAAAGTGCGGTTCAGCAACAGGATCTGAATAAGGCGTTCTATTATGATCGGCTGCAAGAGCTGCAAAAAGACAACGAACAGGGACTACTGGACGATCCGCAACAAAGTGAAAACGAATTACAACAGCGCCTGCTGAACGATATTCCTCAACAACAAAGTGCGGTTAGCGACCATGCGCTAAAAAACGGTAAAATCTGGTTTGCCTCAGCGGCACTGGCGCTTGCGTCCATCGCCCTCTTGGCGTATTTTGCCGTTGGTTCATGGCACTCCGAAAACATGCTGGCACAGGCACACAGCGAACTACCGCACTTACAACAGCGTCTGGCAGAAGAAAAAGAGCAGCCGCTCACTACCGACGAACTGCAACGATTTATTATTGCATTACGCACTGATCTGCAAAAAAATCCGCAACGTGATGATAACTGGTGGTTGTTAGGGCAAATCGCCATGGCCGCCGGCAACGGGCAGCTTGCACTGGACAGCTATAAACGAGCCGCCGCACTTCAGCCGGACAATAACGAATACAAACTAAGCCATGCGCGCGTATTAATGTTCTCACAAGATGAAAACGATAAATTACGCGGTGAACTGTTATTACGCGACGTAATCAAACAGGATCATAACAATGTCCACGCATTGAGCCTGCTGGCGTTCAGCGCCTTTGAAAAAGAAGACTACAAAATGGCGTTAATGTCATGGGAAATGATGCTGCGCCAGCTTGCACCTGATGACGAACGAATCCCTCTCATTGAACGCAGCATGGCGCATGCGATTGAAGAATTAAAGCAACAGCAAGAATCCTCAACCGAAAAAGAATAGAGAACGCTATGGAAAAACAGTTAAAAATCGGTCTGGTATCCGTGTCCGACCGTGCTTCACAAGGCATTTATCAGGATCTGGGGATACCGGAATTACTCGCTTGGCTCGAAGCCGCCTTAAGTGACCCCTTTTTGAGTGAAACTCGTCTCATTGCCGATGAACAATCCGTTATTGAGCAAACATTAATCGAGTTGATTGATCAACACCACTGCCATTTGGTACTGACAACAGGGGGAACCGGCCCGGCAAAACGCGATGTTACCCCGGATGCGACCTTAGCGATCGCCGATCGGGAAATGCCGGGTTTTGGTGAACAAATGCGACAAATCAGCCTGAATTTTGTTCCCACCGCGATCTTATCGCGTCAAATCGGCGCGATTCGCAAACAATCCCTGATTTTAAATCTGCCCGGCCAGCCTAAAGCCATCAAAGAAACATTGGAAGGCGTAAAAGATCAGAACGGCAACGTATTAGTCAACGGTATTTTCAGTGCCGTTCCTTATTGCTTACAGTTGATCGATGGCATTTATATTGATACAGTGCCTGAAGTGATTAAAAGTTTTCGCCCCAAATCAGCACGCCAAGAAAAATAAGGATGCCTTATGAAAAAAATAGAAGCTATTATCAAACCGTTTAAACTCGATGATGTGCGAGAAGCGTTATCGGATGTCGGCATCACCGGTATGACCGTGTCCGAAGTCAAAGGCTTTGGTCGCCAAAAAGGACACACCGAGATTTATCGCGGTGCCGAGTATATGGTTGATTTTCTTCCTAAAGTTAAGCTAGAAATTGTGATTGCCGATGAACAAGTCGATATCTGTATCAATACCATTATCGAAACAGCACAAACCGGCAAAATCGGCGACGGAAAGATCTTTGTCTACGATGTTGAACGAGTGATCCGTATCCGCACAGCAGAAGAAAACGAAGAAGCCATTTAATGCTGTTCTATCTGATTGCCTTTGCGGCCGGAATTGCTCTTGCCAGTCAAGCCGCTATCAATAGCCAACTCAGTAAAGCGGTCGGCGATCAGCCTGTCGCCGCTGCCCTGATCTCTTTTTTTACCGGCACGTTAGTTTTACTGGCAATTACGCTCGCAAAAGCCAATATCAGTGAAATTTGGCTAAATCTGCCGCAACAACAATGGTGGAAATGGACGGGCGGCACATTAGGCGCACTGGTTGTTTTTACCACCATCATGCTTGCTCCCAAAGTCGGGGTCAGCAATATGCTGTTCTTTATCATTGTCGGACAGCTGATTATGGCAATGCTAATCGATCACTACGGTTTAATTTATATGCCGATCCGCCCGGCCACTATCTGGAAATTTGTCGGATTACTCATTGTATTTTTCGGAATGTTACTGTTTTTCTACGGCGATAAGTGGTTTAACAAATAGACTGCCCCTTTATTATTAATCCTCAGGTTTTACATAAGCTTCGTCATCTATACGAACAATACCAAAATACCCCATAATTTATCGAATGATATTAGAAAGTTATCCTGAATTTCGGTATTTCCCTAAATGTTTCTGACGCCCTATTGAATCAATCCGGCGCAAGTGGCGTCTTTACCGATTTTCCAGATTTAGCCATAAAATTTCTCAATAAAGATAAACCGTAAGCCTGATTCTATCTCCCCCAAGTGCGGTCTGCCCCCGACCGCACTTGGTTATTCTTCTATATGTAGTGGTAGACTAATTCCAGAGTCCTCAATAGGTGGCAAAATAACGCCACTAACGAGGGAAAATAATGAAACGAGTGTATCCAACCATTTAACATGAGAAAAAAGAAAACTAGGGAATTGGTTGAAATAAGCGGGAATAAATTGGTAATGGAGTGGCGTAAAATGGGGCTTTAAGCGAATCAAGCCCTTTTTTGTGCCATTAAAAAATGAAAATTGAAAGTGAGAAAAATTTTAGCCGAAAGTATGGGCTATTTTGTGAATTATGATGATGCTGCCATGGGAACCTTTTTGGCCAAAAAAAGTGTTGGCGACAAAGAGGTCGTTATTTCCGGGGCTTATAAAAATTCAGATGTCACAGAGTATAAACGCAACCCTTATGATTATGAGGTCGTGTTTAAACTGCCAAACGGCGGATTTGTTCAGCCCAAGAAAACCAACTCGCTTGATGAAGCGCTGGCATGGGGCAATGAATGGCTGGACGAGCAATCAGAATCAAGTGAGGCGCCTGCTGATCAGAAATGCCGTCTGAAGCCGTGGCAGCAGGCAATGACGGTCAAACAGCAACCATTGAGCCCGTTGTAGTAACCGGCAAAGAGCTTGGCGATTTTGATACTGATACCGAAGAGGGGAAAAAGGCGCTTCGTCAGGCCGTCAAGGCACATTTGGAATCAATGCGCGGCAGAACAGTATTTTGTCAAGCGTTAAATGCAGATGTAGAAATCCGTAAGCGCGGAGTGAAGAAGGTAATGGCGTTTTCTGCTGATGCTAATAAGCTGAAAGCGCTGGCTCAAATCGAGGAAATTATAAAAAATGCAGCCAAAACGGGCACAACTGACAATCATAAAGTAGATAAGAAGCCCCGCGTCTCTGCGTATCACTATTTGGAAAAAGGGGTTGAGATTGGCGGAAATAAGTTCAAAGCTCGATTAACTATAGAAGAAGATTCGAACGGCAACCTGTTCTACGATATGTACATTAAAGATGAAGGGGGGGTTATGGATAGTGTAATGCGGCTGATACCTGAACATGAGAGTAACACCGAAAACAAATCCGGGGGTCAACATTCAGATAGCAACCGTATTGAGGCTAATAATACCTCTGAATCTGATGTTACGCAAGAGGGTATTATGGACGGTGCAATAGAAATGCGCGATTACGAGGGCTTGCCGGTTCACAAATCCGGGGCGTTCGATAATCGCGCACTTCAAGCGGATAAACCGCTTAAGGAGAATATTACACTTGATTCCGTTAGTGCGCAAGACGATTTTGCAGAAGACGGCGAAGCATTAGATAAACTTAATGCTGAAAATGATGTTGTTCTTGATTCGGCTTATAGTGGCAAATGGGTGTTGAATCTATTCTTATTCGATAAAGACGGCAACGAAATCAAGGATGAAGATTCGTACGATGAAGAGGAAGAAAAGCCGGTCTATACCACCATCAATGGGAATAACGTCCATATTGATAATGCAAACAAAGTTATCAGCGCTATTGATGGTGACCGTGTCTTTGACTATTTTAGTTTTGAGTGGAAAAGCACAAAAATAAATGGTGAAGAAGTACGGGTGATTGCGTTCTTGTTGAAAATTGAAGGTGAAAAAAACAAATGGATGGCGCTGGACGTGCAGTCTTCAGAACGTTTTTATAACATGATTAATGCTGAAAAAGAACGAGAAAAAAGGCTTGAACAGGAAAAAAGAGATATGAACGTTCCCGGCATTGAGGAGCTAAGAGAGGCTTATTTGCAAAATGAGATTGCGTATGAAAATCGCAGAAGTTCGATAGAGCAAGGAACAGGCGTTATTCTTGGCGATGAAGAGAATACACGACTTAAAGTTCAGGAGCTTGAAGAAAAATATCCAAGAGCGGCCTTGTGGCATAAAGCGAATGGCTACACCAACTCTTCAAATATAGACAAATATTCTGCCGGTGCAAAGGCACGTGATTTGTTAGAAAACGGTGGAGATATGAAAGAAGCTGAACATATTTTGGATAACTGGCTTAAAAAGGTGTGGGACAATGAAACCGATGATAAAGCACAAGAGAATGAAGTTCAGACAGAGCAACCGGCTGTAACCGAACCGCAAGTCGAAGACGACCGCGCATTCTTGCAAGATGTAATCGACGGCAAGATTGATGTATTGGCCGATGACTTCTACGCCAAGATGGAAGAAATCGCAACGCGTGTGTATGAATACGATCAAGATTTGGTCGCAAAAGCTGTTGAAGCTTACACACTGAAAACCGATGAATATGCACAGCAAGAGGATGAATAATAATGAATGCATTAGAAAAGATGAAGCTGGTTAATCAATTAAAATCTGCTGTTGATGCACGTAACATCGAGAAAAATCCACTTAAAAAATTACCATTAATCAAGGCGGTGCAGGATTTGCGCCGCCAATTAGGGCTGTTTGAGGGGGCGGCAAAAGCGGACAAGCGCCCTCAATTAACAAATGAAATATTGCCTGAGAACGTTGATACGGATTTAAATAAGTATCAACAAAATGATGATGAGAATTTATCGGTTACAGTTGAACGGTATATTAAGCAAAATCTACAAGGAAGGTATATCAAAACGGTTATCGGGAATGTGTTGTTTAATGCTGTTTCCAAAGGTGAATTATTGCTTGGAACTGCGAAAAATAGACAGCGCGCGGCATTAGTCCCTCATGTTCCCAATACATTAAAAAATGGAGAATATTTAGGTAGAGAAAGCAACAACAAAAACAAAGAGTCAACGAAAAAGTTTGTTGCATTCCATTATTTCAAAGGCGTTGCTGTATTTGATAATAGAAAAGTTGAACATACAGTTTCAGTAGCCGAAAGAGAGAATGGAGAGTTTATTTTTGTTGCGTATCATAGCAAAGGGAATGAACTTGTTCTCGATTCTGTCTCTAGCGACAAGGCTAGTCGGTCACGAACAAATCACATTCCCTATGATGATAAAATAGCCATTTTTGACGATGCCGTCAATGATGATGATTGGAATATTGAAATTATTTCTATTGTAGATTTGGATGGAAATCCGACTGAACTTGAAGATCTCGAAGAAAGTCGCGGCGTTGAAAGCAGACCACAAGTCACTGATACTAATTTATTTAATTACAATGAAAATGGTATTGGCGCTAAAACGCGTCAAAAACGGAATAATCAAGCCATTGATCTGGCCAAAAAGATGATTAATGGTGAAATGAGCATTGATGATATTACAGCTGAACAAAAGATATTGCTATCACAGTACAGCGGCTCAGGTGGTGGTTTAACACCATTTTTAGCAAAAACAACCCGTTT
>NZ_JSUM01000019.1 GCF_000772535.1 Chelonobacter oris | reverse complement strand
TTGATTACAACGGCGACGGTACAGTAGATCAGGAGATCGTCTTGAAGCAAGATGATATTGATAACGGCGTAACCATCACCGTACCAAAAGACAGCGTACCGACAGACGGTGAACTGAAAGTGGTAGCGACGGTGACTGACACCGCAGGCAATACCGGTGAGGAAGGCAGTGATACCAGCACCGTTGACAGCACTGCACCTAATGCAACATTGGTTATTAATCCGGTAACGGAAGATAATCGAATCAATCTCTCTGAGGCGGGTTCGGACATTCCGGTAACAGGAAAAATTACAGGGGAATTTACTGCCGGTGATGAAGTTACTTTGGTTGTGAACGGTAAATCATTCACAGGTGCGGTAAATGCCGCAGGAGAATTTTCAATTAACGTACCGGGTGCTGATTTGTATAAAGATCCTGATGTGAAAATTGAAGGTTCTGCTGTTGTGCACGATAATGCCGGTAACTCAAACACAGTGACGGCTGAAAGAGAGTACGCTATCGTTGAGCCGACATTATCACCTGAAACCGTGAATGTATCGGAAGAAGGCTTGGTAAATGGTTTGAAAGACAGTGACGGCGTAGACGATACGACTGATGCTGCTAATGTTACCGGTACAATGACCTTTGACAATTTTGCCGCTGTAGATTTCAGCTTGTCGTTCGATAGTGCCAATTCAGGCTTGACCACAAATAGCGGCGCAGCTGTGACTTGGGTACAGGTAGATGCAGAAAATGTTGTTGGGCGTGCGATAGAAAATGGTCAGCAAGTAGATGTTATCAAAGCCGGTATTAATGACAGTGGTGAATATAGTGTTACCTTGTTGCAGGCGGTGAAGCATCCTGATATGACTAAAGAAGATGTTGTTTCTACTGCGTTGAAAGTGACGGCGACCGACACTGTCGGCGGTGTCAAACTGAGTGAGAATCTCTCTATCAGTATCGAAGACGACACTCCGAATGCGGAGAATATTACACAGGGATTGAGTTATTCCGGCAATGGCGGTGCGGCACAGGATACCAATGTGATGTTTGTGGTGGACGTGACTACATCAATGTCCAATGAGCAAGTGGCGGCGACTAAAGAAGCGATTGTAAATCTGTTGAATCAGTACCAAACAATGGGTGATGTGAAAGTGACTTTGATTACTTTCGGTCGTATTGCAGAAAGCCATTTCTCTACTTGGGCTGATGCGGATAGTGTGATTAATCTGGTTCAAAACAGTAATGTGATTACCAATAAAAATACATCGTATGGCGGTAGTACTTTCTACCATGAAGCGCTATTTGGTGCTCAGGGGGCGCAAGCTGTATGGCAATATAATGGTAAGCTGAATACGGATATCACCAAGAATGAGCTGTTCTTTATCTCTGATGGTGCGCCAACAGGAGTACCTAATTGGCTGAGAACTTCATTGGAAGGAACCGGACGTTCCGACTGGAAGCCGTTTTTGACAAATAATAAAATTAATGCCGAAGCATATGGTGTGGGCGTGCCGACTAGCCAACAAGCGGCTGCCAAAACATGGCTTGACAGAATTGCATATGACGGAGCAACCCAAACGGATACAAGTGGAGTCTTTACCGAGCCGACTGCTTTAGGTGATGCTATATCTATTGACATGGTCGGTACGGCGGAAGGAACATTGCTAATCGGTGAGACCATTGGGTTTGGCGCAGATGGCGGATATATTTCTAAAATCTCTTATGGCGATGTGGACTATTTATTCAATGGCACGGTTTCCGGCAGTACTTCTAACGGAACTTGGGATGTTGCAGACCATGAATGGAAGATTACAACGGATAACGGTACTTTCACTATTGACATGGATGACGGCGTATACAGCTATACTACCGAAAAATCCGACGTAACCGAGGAATTCAGCTATACATTGATTGATAATGACGGCGATCAAGCCATGGCGGCATTCAAGCTTGTCAGCAGTAACATCATTAGTGGAGACGGCGGTGACAATATCCTGATCAGCGGCGCGGGTAACGATACATTGACAGGTGGTGCCGGCGCCGATCGGTTTGTATTCCAAACAGACAGTAAAAATGGTGAAGATACGATTACCGACTTCTCTGCAAGCGAAGATAAGTTGGTATTTTCTGACCTTGTCGATGCCAATGAGCTGAAAGCGTTAGATGCCAAGTGGGATGATGCCACCCATACGCTCAGCTTCACCGGCAAAGATGATAATGCGGCTTATAGCATCACTGTCAACGGGTTGTCGTCCGGTGAAACCCTTGATACAGTGCTGACGAAGTACGTTGAATTTATCGGCTAAGTTTTATCCGAATCAAAGCCCTGCTTCACGGCAGGGCTTTTTTTGTCATAACAGGCTAGGGTTTTAAGCACGGTTGTTCATGGATGAAAATACGATTTTAATTGGCAATTAAACAATAAAAACATAAAATCCGGGAAGGGAGTTCTAGATTTATCTTATTGAATATACAATAAAAGCTAGGTTTATATGAAAAAAATCATGACGATGGTGATCATGGCGGTATCGTTTAGCGTCGGCGCGACGGGAATACGGCAAACCTCACTTTTTAATCGTTGGCTGACGGATACTTCGACATTTTTTGATGCAGAAGAATTGGACAGACATCAATCACAGGTCATTTTCTATCGCGAAGCGACTGCAATCAATGGGCCGGCAGTAAATATTTATGTGGACGGTAATTATCACACCTCTTTATTGCCTGAACACTATAAAGCTGTTGTGCTGTGCGCACAAACACATTTTTTCAGCACGGCATTTAGTCGTGCGACAAATTTTGCCGATAAAAGTCAAGGCGTCTATTTTACCGTTCCGTCCAAGCAGAGCAGTTTTATCAAAGTCGTCAGCGGCAGTAACGGAGAGCCTGAATTTGAACGGGTCGATGCCGTAACGGGCAAAAGTGCGGTTCAACGTATGCCGCCGCAAAAACAGACTTTATCAAGGGTCGCTTCAGCGGGCGAATGTCGGGAAAAAATTGTGCTGCAAAATTTTGCACTCTCTGCAAAAGCGTTGTTTCAAAATGGCAGAGCGGATTTGAATGGTATGCTGGAAGCGGGGAAAAAAGAAATGCATGATTTGGCAAGTGATCTCAAACGGTTGGATCCGCGCCGTATCAGCCATATTGTGATCAGCGGGCACAGTGCGCCGGGAGAAAGTGTTGCCACCAGCATGAAGTTATCGGCAGAGCGGGCAAAGACAGTATTGAATTTTTTGCAGCGTGAAGGCGTGCAATTTCCGATGGAAGTGACCGGATACAGTTCACAGCAGTCACTGTCCCAAAGCTGTGCAGCCGGAAATTCGAATGATATTAATTCGAATAATATTAAAATGAAAGAAGCTTGCGATCAATCGAATCGTCGGGTTGAGGTAACGGTTTATGCCATTCAGTAAATTAAATTGAATTCCTGAAAATTTTAATTGGCAAATTTTTATATTTTTTATTTTGTAATTTAAATTGCAATTGAGTAAATTTAATAATTATGATATAAGAACACCGGTTTATTTAATTATTTATTATTCAGCTCTGCTGAAACTCCAAAAAGGAAATCTGATGAAAAAACAAATGATATTATTGGCTACAGTATTTAGCTTAAGTGCTTGTTCTTTGCCTGATTCCGGCAGGCCGTTGGAGACATGGCAAAATTATATCCCGGCAACAGTCAGCACAGAGAATCTGGCGGTGAATCAAGGTTTAGTCGTCTTTTATCGTGATTCCAGTGTACACGGTCCGGCAGTTAATGTATATGTCAACGGCGATTACCAAACATCATTATTAGAAAACGGCTTTAGTCCGATTATTCTTTGTGCGGATCGCAATTTAATCACAACCTCTTTCAGTACAAATACGGGAGCCGGTAACCGCACTCAAGGTATCAAATTTGTGACCCCGAGCCAGCAAGTCACTTATATCAAAATCAAGCAGTCAAAACGTGACGGTTTGCCGATGTTTGAACAAGTTGATCCGGAAATAGGCTTTGAAGAAGTGAAAGCATTGCAAATGCAGTCGCAAACCCTTTCTCGTGTTTTGCCGACAGCTTGCAACCAAACCGACTATATTTTGGATGCGAAATTACTGAATGCAAATGCTACTTTTCCATTAAACAAATATAACTACAACGATGTGCTGCCGGAAGGCAAACGCAATATACAAGAATTTGCCGATAAAATTAAAGGAATGACCAAACAGACGATCAGTAAAATTGAAATTAATGGGTATACTGATCCGGCCGGTTCTCCTGTTTATAACCAAACATTATCCAAGCGACGTGCCGATGCAATTCGTGAGGTATTGGTAAATGAAAATATCACATTTTCGATGACGGCTGTAGGATACGGCGAAAAAGATTTGGTCGTACCAAACTGCCAAGCCGAACATCCTAAAAGTGTTGCAGCCAGAACGGCTTGTAATCTGCCGAACCGCCGTGTAGAAATTATTGTTTACGGTAATCAGCCGAATTAATAAACAAACCTAGATTAAAATAAAAAAATCTCTCTTTTTTCTGTATCTAAGCCTTAATTCCGCTTACCATATCAGAAATGGAGAGATTTTTATTTTGATATGAAAATAAGGTGGTCAATTTTATGTTAGATATTCAACCCAGCCACTTTTTTGCCTGTTTGGATCGCCTGAAGCTGATTCAGCGTTGGTCGTTAATGCGAAATATCGATAAAGAAAATCTGGCGGAACACAGTTTGCAGGTGGCGTTTGTCGCCCATGCGTTGGCGCTGATTAAAAATACGTTTTTTAACGGAAGCGTCAATCCGGAGCGGATTGCATTGATTGCGATGTATCACGACAGCAGTGAAATTTTCACCGGTGATCTGCCGACACCGGTAAAATATTTTAATCCGCAAATCACACAAGCTTATAAACAGATTGAAGTCGAAGCGGAAAAGCATCTGCTGCGTTTATTGCCGCAGGCGTTGCAGCCACAGTTTGCGCCGTTATTGTGTGCGGAATTGATCAGCCGTGAGGATAAGCATTTGGTCAAACAGGCGGATTTGATTTGCGCTTATATCAAAGCCAGAATGGAATTGGAACACGGCAATCAGGAATTTATCCCGGCATTGAAACGGCTGGAAACACTTCTGGACGAATGGCAAAGTGAAGAAATGCAGTATTTTTTAACGGTGTTTGTGCCGAGTTTCGGGCGGGCATTGGACGAATTGACATTGTAACGGCAAAGTGCGGTCAGGGGCGGCTATGGCAATAACAATCAAAAAAGAATGGAAACAACGTTATATCGATGATCCGAAACGTGAACATGATCATCGTTCTCCGTTTCAGCGCGATCGCGGCAGGATCTTGCATTCGGCGGCATTTCGCTGTTTACAGGCAAAAACCCAAATTCATGCGGTCGGGGAAAATGATTTCTACCGCACTCGGCTGACTCACTCGCTGGAGGTGGCGCAAATCGGCAGCAGTCTGGCGGCACAGCTCGGATTAAACGAGCCTTTCCAAGCGTTATCCGCGCAGCTGAATATCGCAGAAAGCGAACTGCAAAGAAAATTGAAACCGCTGTTGCCGCCGATCAGTTTGATTGAAACACTGTGTTTTGCCCATGATATCGGGCATCCGCCTTTCGGACACGGGGGTGAGGTGGCGCTGAATTATATGATGTCGCAGGCCGGCGGATTTGAAGGCAATGCGCAAACATTCCGCCTGATCACGAAATTAGAGCCGTATACTGAAAAAGCCGGTATGAACCTGACCCGTCGTGCCATTTTGGGTGTGGTGAAATATCCGGCGATTTTGGATGAAGCCTCGCCGCAATATGATAAGTGCGGTCTGCAACCGCACTTGACCGATCCGCGTTATGTCAATATGCGGCATTGGAAGCCGGGCAAAGGGCTGTTTCGTGATGATCTGGCGGTATTCGATTGGTTATTAAAACCGTTAACGGCGGAAGATCGGCAAGCGTTCCGCCGTTATCAAAACGGGCGTTCTTCAGCGCAAGATAGCCTGAAAACAATTTATAAGTCAATAGATTGCAGCATAATGGAGTTGGCGGACGATATTGCATATGCGGTGCATGATCTGGAAGATGCGATTGTAGTCGGTGTGGTCAATCTGCAACAATGGCAACAAGCGCAGCGTGAACTAAGTGCCTGCCGTTCGGCGTGGATTCAGAAAAATATTGATGAATTGAGTGAAAAGCTGTTTTCAGAACATCATTACCAACGTAAAAATGCGATTGGGGCGTTGGTCAACTATTTTATCACCGCCGCCCGTTGGAAAATCAATGAAACACTACAGGAGCCGTTATTACGTTACAATGCGGAACTGCCGCCGGAAGTGGTGGAGGTGTTGGGGATTTTCAAGAAATTTGTCTGGCAGTATGTAATTTGCCATGTGGATACGCAGCGGATCGAATATAAGGGACAACGGATTTTGTCGGAACTGTTCCGAATTTTTGAATCCGATCCGCAACGGTTGTTGCCGCCGAATACGGTAAAACGTTGGCAGGCGGCGGCAGATCGGGATAAAAAACGGGTTATTTGCGACTATATCGCCGGCATGTCCGATGCCTATGCATTAAAAGTCTACCAACAATTATAACGATAACCAAAAGGCGAAACATGATTTTATCCGGTGTATTGGTCAATGCCGTGTTAGTGATTCTCGGCGGCATTATCGGCAGTCTGCTTGCCGCCCGTGCCAAACAGCATATTATCGACAGTGTGTTACAAGGTTTGGGCTTGTGCGTGCTGTATGTGGCGGTGCAGAATTTAATCGCAGGCGGCAATATTTTTATTATCGTCTTGTCGATTGTATGCGGGGCGATTATCGGCGAAGCATTGAAAATCGACAGTAAACTAACCGCACTTGGCGACTGGGTGCAGGCGAAAGTGAATCGTGGCGGCAGACAGTTGGCGATTGCCGAAGGGTTTGTCAATGCTTCGCTGCTGTTCTGTGTGGGGGCCATGGGATTGGTCGGATCACTGGAGAGCGGTTTGGCGGACAATCATGAAACATTATATGCCAAAGCGGTGATCGACGGCATGGTGTCGATTGCGTTTGCTTCGACGATGGGCATCGGTGTGGCGTTTTCGGCGGTGTCGATTGTGATTTATCAGGGCGTGATTGTGCTTAGCGCCAGCCTGATCAGTCCGTATCTGTCCGAGCAGGCGATCACCGAAATGAGCTGTGTCGGCGGCTTGTTGATCTTAGCCATTGCATTGAATATGCTGAAAATTACTAAAATCAGAGTTGCCAATTTTATCTTCGCCCCCTTGTTGGCGATCGTGTTTTCGCTGTTTTTGTAACATATGGTGAAACCGCACTTTGATGTCGGCGGCTGTATTCAGAGCAAAATCCGGACAAAAAAAAGCCCTTTACAAGAAAGGGCAAACTATATTTGGAGTCATACTTTTTTAGGGTATGGCGTAATTATACCTAACTAATTTCACAAATCAATAACAAAAGTGAAATATTTTGTTAAATTTGGTGTTTATTTATTATGCGGATTGCGTGTGGTGCCGCCCGCAAGGTTACGCATTAACAGCGCATAATTCAGTTCAATGTCGTCAGGAACGCTCAAAAAGACAAAATGACCGTCGCCCGGCGCAACATCAACCGTTTCATTTTTGCGATTTAACATTTTCTCAATCTTAAAGACGATATTGCCTTTCGGCGTCATTAATTCCACGTCATCGCCGAGCAGAAATTTGTTTTTCACCGCAACTTCCGCCATGCCGTTTTTGCGGATGCCGGTGAATTCGCCGACAAACTGTTGGCGTTCGGAAATAGAGTAGCCGTAGTCGTAGTTTTGGTATTCGTCATGGGTATGGCGGCGCAGAAAACCTTCGGTATAGCCGCGATGCGCCAACGATTCGAGCGTATCCATCAAGGATTCGTCAAACGGCTTGCCGGCAGCGGCATCGTCAATCGCTTTACGGTAAACTTGGGCTGTTCGCGCACAATAGTAGAACGATTTGGTGCGCCCCTCTATTTTTAACGAATGCACGCCAAGTGCGGTCAGTTTTTCAACGTGTTGTACCGCTCTTAAATCTTTGGAATTCATGATATAGGTGCCGTGTTCGTCTTCAAATGCCGTCATTTCTTCGTCAGGGCGTTGTGATTCGGTCAGTAGGAAGACTTTATCGCTCGGTTTGCCTTCGCCGAGTGTCGGCGCAACGTTTTTGACGTCAATCATTTGCTCAGGATTGATAATATTGCCGATGGCGTCTTCTTCCCCTTCCTTGACGTTGTATTCCCAGCGGCAAGCATTGGTGCAGGTTCCCTGATTCGGATCGCGTTTGTTGATATAGCCCGACAGCAGGCAACGACCGGAATAGGCCATGCACAATGCGCCGTGTACGAAAATTTCCAGTTCGATTTCAGGTACTTGTCGGCGGATTTCGGCGATTTCGTCCAGTGACAATTCACGGGATAAAATCACACGGGTCAAGCCCATTTGCTGCCAGAATTTAACGCTCGCCCAGTTGACGGCATTGGCTTGCACGGAAAGATGAATATCCATGTGCGGAAAATTTTCACGCACCAGCATAATCAATCCCGGGTCGGACATAATCAGCGCATCGGGTTTCATGTCGATAACCGGTTGCAGATCGCGGATAAAGGTTTTCAGTTTGGAATTATGCGGCGCAATATTGACCACCACATAAAACTTTTTGCCCAAAGCGTGGGCTTCGTCGATGCCGATTTTCAGGTTGGCATGGTTAAATTCGTTATTGCGCACCCGCAGGCTGTAGCGAGGCTGTCCGGCATAGACCGCATCGGCACCGTAAGCAAAGGCATAGCGCATGTTTTTGAGTGAGCCGGCAGGAGAGAGCAGCTCCGGTTTGAAATTCGTTTGGGTCATGATGTTTCTCTTGTCTGATGTCAGGTCAGGTTATACCTGTTTGCCTGTGCGATAAGCGGCAAAGCAAAGTGCGGTATAAATCGAGCGGCGATTTTATCCTGTTGCTATTTTTTGTGCAAGCAGGGAAATTGTGTGAGCGTTCTCACGAAAAAAAGTGAAACTGGGTTTGATATTCAATGATAATCACGGCATACTATGCACTAGTATGATAGTACAACATCAACAGGACAAAAAAAATGAAATTAGTCAAAACCCTACTGACAACCGCACTTGGCGGGTTACTTTTTTTCACGGCTGCGCAAGCGGCAGAATCCCAACAAAAAGTTGCGATTACGACAATCGTTGAACACCCTGCCTTGGAAGAAATCCGCAAAGGGATTATTGAACAGTTGGCAAAAGAGGGATTTGTCGACGGTGAAACGATTAAAATTGATTATCAAAATGCACAGGGCAGTTCGGCAACGGCGGCACAGATTGCCCGTAAATTTGTCGGCGATAAGCCGGCGGTGATTATTCCGATTACCACCCCAAGCGCACAACCGGTTGCCGCCGCAACCCGTCAGATTCCGGTGATTTTCAGTGCGATTACTGATCCGATCAGTGCCAAGCTAGTGAAACAGTGGGGCAAAAATGCCGGCAATGTTGCGGGAATTTCCGATCAAATTCCGCTGGAACCGCAAGTGGAATTGATTCAGGCATTGGTGCCGACGGTGAAAGCCATCGGTTATGTTTATAGCCCGGGCGAAGTGAATTCGGTTGCCGTACTCGATATGCTGCAAGCTGCGGCTGAAAAACAGGGGCTTAAAGTCATTGCCGTACCGGCGCAGCGCACCATCGACATCAGTACGGCAGCACGCAGTTTAATCGGCAAAGTGCAGGTGATTTACACCTCCACCGATAACAATGTGGTTTCGGCTTATGATGCGCTGTATAAAGTTGCCGTCGAAAATAAAATTCCGTTGGTTGCGGCGGATTTTGGTTCGGTGGAGCGGGGCGCTATCGCCGCTTTGGCGACCAACCAATATCATGTCGGCGTTGAAACCGGCAAAATGGCGGCTGAGGTATTGCGCGGTGCGAAAGTTGCCGATCTGGATACCATCCGTATGCCGGATCAGGATTTGTATTTGAATCCGCAAGCGGCGGCATTGCAAGGGGTTGAGATTCCACAGGCATTGTTGGAGAAGGCGACAAAATTGACTCAACCTTAAATATGCTTAATGTCTTTTTGAAACCGCACTTGTCTTGCTGATGAGTGCGGTTTTTTGTGCGCCTATTTTTGTTGTGCTGCCACTGACGGGATTAATGACTTATAAGTGGATAGTTTTTGTTACGAATGTATTGCTTTTATTACAAGGCTTGATTATCTTTAGTAGTCAGATAATGGTGTCTTACAAGGAGTGAAGCATGAAAACAGGAAAAACAATGAAAACAATCTGGTGGTCGGTATTCAGTGCGGTTTTGATCTGCGGCAGTGCCGTAGCAAACGAGGTGAAAAATGTGGCGATTACCGCCATTGTAGAACATCCGGCATTAGATGCGGTGCGTGACGGGGCATTGGCAGAGCTGAAAAAAGCCGGTTATGAACCGGGTAAGAATCTGAAAGTAGATTTTCAAAGCGCACAGGGCAATACTGCAACGGCGGCACAGATCGCCCGTAAATTTGTCGGGGATAAGCCGGACGTCATTTTAGCTATCGGTACGCCGAGTGCGCAATCGGTTGTGGCGGCAACCCGTACTATTCCGGTGGTATTTTCAGCCATCTCCGATCCGGTGGCGGCCAAGCTGGTGAAAGATTGGGGCGCTTCCGGCACCAATGTGACCGGTGCTTCCGATACACTGTTGATCCAGCCGCAAATCGATCTGATCAAACAGTTGATCCCGAATGTGAAAAAAATCGGCTATGTTTACAGTAGCGGCGAGGTGAATTCGGTTGTGGTATTGAAACAGTTGCAAGAAGCGGGCAAAACAAACGGCTTTGAGGTTGTCGAAGCGCCGGCGCCGCGCACCACCGATATCGGCACTGCCGCCCGCAGCCTGAAAGGGCGAGTCGATGTCATTTACACCTCAACCGACAATAATGTGGTCTCGGCCTATGAATCGTTGTATAAAGCGGCACTGGATTCCGGCATTCCGTTGGTGGCATCGGATACCTCGACCGTGGCGCGCGGTGCGATAGCCGCCTTGTCGAACAACTATTATGGCTTGGGTGAGGAAACCGGCAAAATGATGGCAAGAATCCTTGACGGTGAAAAAGCGGGCGATATGCCGGTGAAAACCATGGACAAGTTGGATTTGCATTTGAATCTGAAATCGGCTAGCGCTTTCGGCGTGAGTGTACCACAGACGTTGATTGATTCGGCGAAGGAAGTGATTGCGCAATAACTGCCTGCTTTTTAGGCAGTCTGCCGGTTTGACCGAAATGATACAGGCATAAAGCTGTATCGCTGTGATAGTATAGCGAGACGTTTATGCCTTGTTTTGTATACCGCACTTGCACCGATTTGCCGGTACTAAGTGCGGTTTTGACGATTAAAGATTGATTATTATGACTTCGGTATTATTTTTAGGCGCATTAGAGATTGGTTTGATTTATGCTTTGGTTGCATTGGGCGTGCTGATTTCCTTTCGTATTTTGGACTTTCCCGATTTGACTGCCGACGGCAGTTTTCCGCTTGGCGGTGCGGTGTGTGCGGTGTGTATCGTCAACGGTGTCGATCCCTGGATTGCGACTTTTGCGGCGGCGTTTGCCGGTGCGGCGGCAGGGTTGGTGACGGCATGGTTACACGTTTCACTCAAAATCTTACAGCTGCTTGCCAGTATTTTGGTGATGATCGCGCTCTATTCGGTGAATTTACGGGTGATGGGGTCGCCGAATCTTTCGTTGCTGAACGAGCCGACCATTTATGCGCCGTTTGTAAATGAAGATGCCAGCAATCAGCTTTACATTCAGCCGCTGTTTGTGCTTGGATTTGTGATTGTGGCGAAATTGGCACTGGACTGGTTTTTCAATACTGAAATCGGTTTGGCGGTGCGGGCGACCGGCGCAAATTTACGCATGGCAAAAGCGCAGGGGATCGCGACCGGAAAAATGATTTTTCTCGGTATGGCGATTTCCAATGCGTTGATTGCTTTGGGCGGATCGCTGTATGTGCAGACACAGGGCGGCGCTGATATGTCAATCGGCGTAGGTACGATAGTCATCGGTTTGGCGGCGGTCATCATCGGGGAAACCCTGATTCCGTCGAAACGGATTCTGGTGATTACGCTGGCGGTGGTGGTCGGCTCGATTTTATACCGCTTCTTTATCGCCGTTGCGTTGAGCAGCGAGACCTTGCGTGAAATTGGATTCGGCGCACAGGATTTGAATCTGGTGACGGCAATTTTGGTGGTGCTGGTGCTGATTGCGCCGCAAATGAAAAGTCAATTTTTAGCGAAGAACAAGAAGTCGTGACAGATATGATGAAATTAGAAGAATTGAGAATCACCTTTAACCGTGGAACGCCGATTGAAAATCCGGTGTTGCGCGGGCTTTCGTTGGATATTGCCGACGGCGAATTCGTGACGGTTATCGGCAGTAACGGCGCCGGAAAATCGACGTTGTTAAATGCGATTTGCGGTGATTATTTAGTTGATTCCGGTAAGGTATATTTAAACGGCAAAGATGTCACCCGCCGCAGCACTTGGCAACGCGCGGCATCGGTTGCCCGTGTTTTTCAGGATCCGATGCTCGGCACGTGTGAAGGGCTGACTATTGAAGAAAATATGGCGTTAGCCTATAACCGCGGCAGAAAACGGGGCTTGGCTTTCTTCACCGACAAATCGGCAAGGGAGCTGTTTCGTGAAAAATTATCGATGCTGAAATTGGGCTTGGAAAACCGCCTGACCGATCGCATGGGCTTGTTGTCCGGCGGACAGCGGCAAGCGGTGAGCCTGTTAATGGCATCGTTGCAGCCGTCGAATATTTTGTTGCTCGATGAGCACACCGCCGCCCTCGATCCGAAAACCGCCGCATTTGTGATGGAGCTGACCGACAGAATCGTTAAAGAGAATAATTTGACGGTTATGATGGTGACTCACTCAATGCGGCAAGCGCTTGATCACGGCGAACGAACCGTGATGTTGCATCAAGGACAAGTAGTGCTTGATGTGAAAGGCGAAATTCGCGATAAGATGGACGTGCCGGATTTATTGCATATGTTCGAGAAAACCCGGGGTGAAGAAATTAGCGATGATAGTCTGTTGCTGGGCTAAAATATGTCAAAACGGGAAGCCTACACTTCCCGTTTTTTATCGGCTTAAATCTCAGGGCGGTGGCTGCAAATAAATTCGCCTTCTTCCCCTTCCCACTCGATTTCGGCGATCGTGCCGGTACTGAAGCCGACTTGTTGCGGCGATTCGCAAAGTGCGGTCACCAAATCTTCCACAAACGGCAAATGAGAAACAATCAATACGTTTTTTACGCCTTCTTTATGAAGGGTTGCCAAATAATCCACAACAATGGTGCTGTTGCCGTACGGTGTGACCGCTTCCCAAGTCTCGATTTCCAACGGCAGGCGGGTTTCGGTTTTGCCCGCCAGATGGTCATAGCTTTGCAGCGCACGGTTATAAGGGCTGACAATCACTTTGTCGATATGGTTGGCGGCTTCGCTCAACCAAAGTCCCTGCTCTTCGGCTTGCCGAATGCCGTGGACGGTGAGATTGCGTTCCGCATCGCTTTTCGCCGCCATTTCGGCTTCCCCGTGACGCATAATAAAAATTCGCATATAACCTCCTGATTATTTATCATGATTTTCCCTTACTAAGATAACCGTTTGTAATGGCAAACAAAACAAAAATTTCCAGTTTGTGATCTCGATCTAAATTTAATTTCAGCGTATAATACCGCCAATTTGCCGATTGGTCGTGATTTGCTTGTCAATCGGTCTAAATTAACATTGAGTAACCGATAACCAATACTTTTAGGGGTATGTTCATGTCCAGAAGACTGAGAAGAACGAAAATTGTTTGTACTATGGGGCCGGCAACGGACC
The DNA here is from genome assembly GCF_000772535.1 of Chelonobacter oris. Classification (GTDB taxonomy): domain Bacteria; phylum Pseudomonadota; class Gammaproteobacteria; order Enterobacterales; family Pasteurellaceae; genus Chelonobacter; species Chelonobacter oris. The sequence goes on along the minus strand of NZ_JSUM01000019.1, from coordinate 36,518 downwards.
GTGATAACAACTTGGAAAAAATTATTGCCGCCGGTGCGAATGTGGTTCGTATGAACTTTTCGCACGGAACTCCGGAAGATCATATCGGACGTGCCAATAAAGTTCGTGAAGTTGCGAAAAAATTAGGCAAACAAGTGGCGATTCTGGGCGACTTGCAAGGGCCGAAGATTCGTGTTTCTACCTTTAAGGACGGGAAAATTTTCCTGAATATCGGTGATAAATTTGTGTTGGATGCCGATTTACCGAAAGGTGAAGGCAATCAGGACGGTGTCGGTCTGGACTATAAAGAGTTACCGAAAGACGTTGTGCCGGGCGATATCCTGTTATTGGACGACGGCCGTGTACAATTGAAAGTGTTGTCCAGCGAAGGCAATAAAGTGTTCACTGAAGTCACTGTCGGCGGCCCGCTGTCGAACAACAAAGGGATCAACAAATTGGGCGGCGGTTTGTCGGCCGATGCTTTAACTCCGAAAGACAAGGCGGATATCATCACGGCTGCGAAAATCGGTGTCGACTATTTGGCGGTGTCTTTCCCGCGTAACGGCGCAGATTTGCATTATGCCCGTCAATTGGCGACTGAAGCCGGCTTGAATGCCAAAATCGTTGCCAAAGTGGAACGTGCCGAAGCGGTTGCATCGGACGAAGCTATGGACGATGTGATTTTGGCCTCCGATGTGATCATGGTCGCCCGTGGCGACTTAGGCGTTGAAATTGGTGATCCTGAGTTGGTCGGCGTGCAGAAAAAACTCATTCGTCGTTCACGCAAATTGAATCGTGTGGTGATCACCGCAACTCAAATGATGGAATCAATGATCAGTAATCCGATGCCGACCCGTGCCGAAGTCATGGACGTGGCGAATGCGGTCTTGGACGGAACCGATGCGGTGATGTTGTCGGCGGAAACGGCGGCAGGTCAATATCCGGCGGAAACAGTCGCATCAATGGCGAAAGTGTGTCTGGGCGCAGAAAAAATGCCGAGCATTAATGTCTCTCGCCACCGTATGGACGCCGTATTCAGCAGTATCGAAGAGTCGGTGGCAATGTCGGCGATGTATGCTGCCAACCATTTGAAAGGCGTGAGTGCGATTATTGCGATGACCAGTTCCGGCCGTACCGCACTTTTAATGTCCCGTGTCAGTTCCGGCTTGCCGATTTTTGCCTTGTCCCGTAACCAAAAAGCCTTGAATTTGGCGGCATTGTATCGCGGCGTTACCCCGGTTTATTGTGAAGAAGCCAGCCGTACCGTCGAAGGCGCACGCAATGCGATCGAATTGTTAAAAGAAAAAGGCTATTTGGTCTCCGGCGATTTGGTCTTGCTGACGCAGGGCGATGAATTGGCGGAAGGCGGTACCAACACGTGCCGGACTTTAGTGGTAGAATAATCGTTTATTCTCGTTAACGTAATAAAAAACCTCTTGTCTGATTTTACAACAGCAAGAGGTTTTTGTTTATCGGAGAGATATTGAAAGTGCGGTATTATGTGCGATGATTTGAGGATCGCCAATCATATGACAAGGGCAGAGATCAATCCGCCCTTGTGTGTTTATCTGAAATCGCTACGTTTAACGGCAATAAAACCGCACTTTAGCTTGTTGTAGTTTGTCATAAGCCGATAGCAGTTTTTGGTGCGCAGTGAAGTGTTGCAACGACTCATCGCCGGCAAGCAAATCATGGAACGGATTGCCGCCGTTGACGGTCGACCAACAAGCATTGACCGCACTTTCACCGTATAAGCGGTTAAACACCGTCCGATACTGTTCCGGATCGCGACTGTCGTCCAAATGCAATTCTAACGATTGAATCAAACAGTGATAATAGTTATTGCGCTCGGCGCTAAACACCGAAGAGGTGGTGTCGATTGTCCAATTTGCCCAATCCAACGCATTTTCCCAATCGCCGCAGGCAAGGTACAACATGGATTTCAGCTCGCCGATACGTAAGGTCTGCCAGCCGCTTTTGGGCGGGGCGACAATGCCGATAAATTCACGCACGCGGGTGAAATCATCAATTCCTTGTTCATCCAACGCTTCCAACAATGTTAAATAGGTTTCGCGATCGTGGTGAAAGTGCGGGAGATCCAATAGTATTTCACGCCAATCCATGCCCATATTGTTATTGGCATAAATCAGATCGTCGGCTGGGTAAATATCCGACATACCGGGCACGATAATCCGGCAGGCATAAACGCCCAAATGATTATAATCCATGATGTAGACTTCTTTTTGCTCGGTATGAAAGATCGACATCAAATTAGCAAATTCCTGTTCAGTGGTGCCGGAAAAATCCCAATCGACAAAAGGGTAGTCACTTTGTTGTTTGAATAAATCCCACGAAATCAGGCCGCTGGAATCAATAAAATGGGTTTCCAGGTTGGCATGCTCCGCCACATCGTCATTGTCGAAGGAGGGCGGCGTGAAAACGTCCAAATCTTTTAGGCTGCGGCCTTGCAACAGTTCGGTGACGGTGCGTTCCAAGGCGACTTTGAAATTCGGGTGCGCACCGAAAGAGGCAAAGCAGGTGCCGTTACTCGGATTCAGCAAAATCACGCAAATTACCGGATATTTGCCGCCCAGCGAGGCATCGTAAGCCAAAATCGGGAAACCCTCTTTTTCCAGTGCGGCGATGGCTTCCTGAATATGCGGATAGCGGTTGAGGACCGCACTTGGGATTTCGGGCAGGCTGATCGCTTGTGCAATAATTTTGTTTTTCACATAACGTTCGAAGACTTCCGACAAACCTTGTACTCTGGCTTCATTTTCGCTGTTGCCGGCGGACATACCGTTGGAAACATATAAATTGGCGATAATGCTTTGCGGGATATAGACGGTGTGTTGATCGCGCTGGCGAATATAGGGCAGGGCAACGATGCCGCGTTCGGCATTGCCGGATTGTAAATCCACCAGTTGTAACGGCGTTAATTCGCCATGCGGATTGTAATAGCCGTGTAAATACTCGTCCAGAATGCCGTCCGGCAGGCTATCTTCATCATCTTCGATTGCAAACCATTTTTCATTAGGATAATGGACAAATTCGCCGTTGGCGACGGATTCGCCCAGAAAAAAATCGGCAAAGAAATAGTTGGTTGAGAGGCGTTCGAAATATTCGCCCAACGCGGATGCCAGTGCCGCTTTTTTGCTGGCGCCTTTACCGTTGGTGAAACATTGCGGGCAGTCTTTGTCGCGGATATGCACCGACCAGACATTCGGCACCGGATTCAGCCATGAGGTTTCTTCAATATTGAATCCTAAGCCGATCAATTTCTCTTGAAAACGGCGGATACTGTCTTCCAATGCCGCGTCTTTGCCGGTGATATAGGTTTGTTGGGTCATAATATACTCTTTTTCAGGTAAATGTTGTGGTTGGACGGCATGATAGGCAAGAACCGCACTTTCAGCAAGAAACATTTGTGATCCAGGCACGTTTTCCGTTATAAAAGCATTGAAATTAATTGGAAAAAATTTATTCTAAACGGAAGCGGTCTGTTATGAAAATAAACCGCTTAAATTAAGCAGACGGAGTTAATCAACATCAAGGAGAGTGAAATGGCACAAGGTTGGTATGAATTAAGAGTAGCGAAAGACGGACAGTTTATGTTTAATCTGAAAGCGGCCAACAGTCAGGTGATTTTGACCAGTGAACTTTACAAAACCCGTGCGGCGGCAGAAAACGGTATCGCTTCAGTACAAAAAAACGGTGCCGATGAAGGTGCTTATGAAATTCGTGTAGCAAAAAACGAAAAGCCGTATTTTGTTTTAAAAGCGAAAAACCATCAGGAAATCGGGCGCAGCCAGTATTACAGCTCGGAAGAGGCGGCGAAAAAAGGCATTGCTTCGGTGGCGCATAATGCGGCAACGACAGTCGTGAAAGATAAAACGGCAGAATAGTTTTTTTAGCTGTTTGGGAAAAGAAAAGTGCGGTTCGGCATGATGTCGACCGCACTTTTGTGTTTTTAATCACCCCGGCGAGTTAATACGGAACTTCCAAGCGGCCGCCGTCCAGATACTGGATACTCTGCGGCAGCGTAATCGCTTCAATTTCCGGATTGGGAGACAGAAAAAAGATTCGGTTATTGCGTGAGACGGATTCAATCGGGAAGACGAAATCAACACTGCGGGTTTGGTGTTGATCCATGCCGGAATTGAACACAATCTGAAATTCCTTGTTGAAAATGATATGCCCTTGATAGGTGTAGAGTGTCAGCCATTCGACCGAATGCACCGGTTTTTGTGAGTTGATATTGATTTGATAGCGTAATACCAGATTGGTATCTTCCTGATCGGTGGCTAAAAAGTATTCCGGCCCTTGCAAATGAACACGGGAGTTGAATTCATTCAGTAACGGTGAATTTTGCGATGTGTAAGAGCCAATGTTATTAACGTGTTCAGTGGAGTTGCTTGCATTGATGTTGAGAGAATTCGAACCGATAATCAATGCGGTAACCGCAACAAAAATCGAACCGTATTTTAAGAATACATTCATTATGACCTACCTGACAACATAATATAGAAAGCATAAATCAATCTATATTATGAAGTCAATGACAACGAGTAAAACCGCACTTTATGAATCTTGGTATTCCGCCATAAAATCGGTTGCTTTTTCCACCATGTTTTTCGAGCCGACAAATAGCGGGGTACGTTGGTGTAATTCGGTCGGCTCGATATCCAAAATGCGTCGGTAGCCGTCACTTGCCAAACCGCCCGCCTGTTCCGCCAAAAATGCCATCGGATTGCCTTCATACAACAAACGCAATTTTCCTGACGGGTAGTGGGTTGAGGTCGGATAAATATAGATGCCGCCTTTCAGCAGATTGCGGTGAAAATCGGACACCAGCGATCCGATATAGCGTGAAGTGTAAGGGCGGTTGCTGTTATCGTCCTCTTCTTGGCAATATTTTAAGTATTTCTTCACCCCCATCGGGAATTTCAGGTAATTGCCTTCGTTGATCGAATAACAGCTGCCGTTTGCCGGAATGCGGATATTTTCATGAGACAGAATAAATACGCCCAAGGACGGATCGTAAGTGAAACCGTTAACACCGTTGCCGGTGGTATAAACCAACATGGTGGAGGAGCCGTAAACGATATAACCGGCGGCGACTTGTTTATGACCGGGCTGTAAAAAATCGTCCAGCGTTACGGCGGTGCCGATAGGGGAAATACGGCGGTAAATCGAAAAAATCGTACCGACCGCCACATTGACATCGATATTGGAAGAGCCGTCCAGCGGATCGGTCAAAATCACATATTTGGCGTTGCGCCCGCGTTCGGTATCAAAAGAGACAAAATTTTCTTCCTCTTCCGAACCGAAACCGGCGACTTCATCGCGGGCAATCAAGGCGGCTTTCATTTTTTCATGGGCAAACGCATCCAGTTTCATTTGTGCTTCGCCCTGTACATTTTCCACGCCGGAATTGCCGATAATGTCGTTGGTCAGCCCCGCTTTGTTGATATCACGATGTATGATTTTGGCAACTAAACGGATAGAGGAGAGGATGCCGCTCAATTCGCCTTTGGCATTCGGGTAATCGGCTTGTTTTTCTACGATAAATTCGCCTAACGTTTTCATTTGTTCTCCTGATAATTAAAACAGAACGGTGCTGTTTTTTATTGTATAATCGACGGATTTTATTATAACAGCCATTCGAATCAAACGGGGTCGACAGATTGCAAGTTGTGATCCAAGGCACATTTTTTACAGGGATAAAAGAGCGGTTAAGATTATGAAACAGCAACACATTCACATCTTGGGCATTTGCGGTACATTTATGGGCGGCGTTGCGATTATCGCGCGGCAAATGGGATATAAGGTCACCGGATCGGACGTTAATGTTTATCCGCCGATGAGCACCTTTTTACAAAAGAGCGGTATTGAGATCACGGCGAATTATGATCCCGCACAATTAACGCCGCAGCCGGATATGGTGATTGTCGGCAATGCGATGAAGCGCGGCAATCCGAGTGTGGAATATGTGCTGGACAACGGCATTCCTTACACCTCCGGTCCGCAATGGCTGCATGACAATTTATTGCGTAAGCGTAAGGTGCTGGCGGTTTCGGGGACGCACGGTAAAACCACAACGTCCAGTATTTTGGCATGGATTTTAGCGGATAACGGCTTGAATCCCGGCTTCTTAATCGGCGGTGTTACCGGTAATTTCGCCGCCTCGGCACAGTTGGGCGATAGCCCGTATTTTGTGATCGAAGCGGACGAATACGATACGGCGTTTTTTGACAAACGCTCTAAATTTGTCCATTACAATCCGAATACCTTGATTATCAATAATATCGGATTTGATCATGCGGATATTTTTGATGATTTGGCGGCTATTCGGCGCCAGTTTCACCACATGATTCGGATTATTCCGCAATCGGGGTTGATCTTATCGGTGAAAGATGACAGCACGGTAAAACAGACGCTGGAAATGGGCTGTTGGAGCGAACAGCAGCATTTAGGCGCCGGGGAAGCGTGGTTCGCCGAGAAAATTGTTCAGGACAGCAGCCATTTTGCCGTTTACCATCACGGGCAAAAGATCGCGGAAGTCCGTTGGGACGTATTTGGCGAACACAATATGCACAATGCCTTGATGGCGATTGCCGCCGCTTATCGTGCCGGTGTTCCGGTGGCGAAAGCCTGTGCTTCGTTAACGCGTTTTATCAATACTAACCGTCGTTTGGAAGTCAAAGGCAGCATCAATGAAATAACGGTTTATGACGATTTCGCCCATCATCCGGCTGAAATTGCGGCGACAATCGGCGCATTGCGTGATCGGGTCGGTGGAGCGAAACGGATTTTGGCGGTGCTGGAGCCGCGTTCCAATACCATGAAAATGGGCTTACATAAAAATGAATTGGCGGCTTCGCTGGTTAAGTCCGATTATGTGTTTTTGTTGCAGCCGGACAACATTCCGTGGGAAGTGGCGGAAATTGCAGAGAAATCGACCGTGCCGACAAAATGGAGCGGAAATATTGATTTGTTGATTGAATTGATTATTGCGCAGGCACAGCCCGGCGATCACATCTTGATTATGAGTAACGGCAGTTTTGACGGCATTCACCAAAAATTATTGGACAGGTTGGCGCTTTAAGTTAAAAAAAACCGTTATTAAATTGTGACCTTTTTCACATTATGGGAATAAAAAGTCTATTTTCCTGTAATATCGCAAATAAAAAGTGTACTTTTTTATTTATATTGGTACTATTCAACCGCTCTTTGAGCAAGATTTACCATGTCATGAAAATCAAACTTTTTTGGTCGTCGTGTTGTAAGGTAAGATTTTTTTAACTATTTATTTAGGATGTAGCAATGTCTCAAGCAAAAGGAACCGTAAAATGGTTCAATGAAACTAAAGGTTTTGGTTTTTTACAAGTTGATGGTGGCGAAGATGTATTCGTACATTTCTCAGCAATCCAAAGCGAAGGGTTTCGTACTTTAAAAGAAGGCCAAGCAGTGCTTTTTAATATTGTTGATGATCAACGTGGTAAAAAAGCTGAAAACGTAACAGTTATTGCTTAATTGAGCTGAACTTATCGAATTCATAAAAGTCGTCCGTTTCGGACGGCTTTTTTTATTGGGACTGCATTCGGTTGTGCTGCGCCGAATGCAAAGAAGTGCGGTATTGAAAAAGTGCGGTATCGGATATGAAAAAAGCACCTCAAAAGGTGCTTTTAGAAAACTGGTTGCGGGGGCTGGATTTGAACCAACGACCTTCGGGTTATGAGCCCGACGAGCTACCAAGCTGCTCCACCCCGCGTCTGTGAGTGGCGTAATATACGCTTTTTTTTAAATAATACAACCCTATTTTTATACTTTTTTTCTTTTTTTCTTCTAGGTGGCGATATAATCGCCGCATTGTTCGTGTTGTCGGCAAATTGTCCGGCGAAACCGGCGTAATATCTTACTGTGAACGCTGTATTTTTGATTTTTTTTTTGCTAAGGTACTGCCTCTCGACTGGTACTCCGCTTTATCACCACAGGAAAGACAAACATCACCATGAAACTGAGTTTTAAATTTGTACTGACGGCATCGGCCATGTTACTGCTGTCTGCTTGCGGTTCCACACCGAAAACAACCGTTACGCCGTCCTATCAAGATGAAATCGCACTGCACGAAAAAATGGGCGCAGTGTATAAAGGGCGCAGCTACATTGAACCGAACCAAAATCTGTTTTCGGTTTCTCGTGTTGCCAATGCGGGAAGTGTCGTCAATCAAGGGGATTTTTTGACGCAACTGTCGATAGTGCAGAATACGTCACCGCGTATGGCAAACAATAATGCCTCAACTTACAACAAAGTGATGAACTGGGTGTTATCCGGCGGCAATGTCGAACAAATCACGCAATATGGCGTTAATTTACAGCAAATGCGCGGCGAAGACGGTTATCAAAACGTCCTGATGACCGGTTATTTCTCGCCGGTGATTCATGCCCGTCGGACGGCGCAAGGAAAATACCGTCACCCGATTCACGCCATGCCGAAAGATAAGCGTTATACCCGTGCGCAAATTTATGCCGGCGCATTGAATGGGCGCGGCTTGGAGTTGGCATATAGCGATTCGATGTTGGACAACTTTTTATTAGGGGTACAGGGCAGCGGATATGTGGATTTCGGCAACGGCAATTTAAATTATTTTGCCTATGCCGGACAGAACGGCTTTAAGTATCAGGCTATCGGGCGCTTGTTGGTCGAACAGGGTGAAATTGAAAAGGAAAAAATGTCGATTCAGGCAATTCGCGAATGGGCGACACGCAATCCGTCACGCTTGCGGGGGCTGTTAGAACGCAATCCGTCATATGTCTTCTTTAAAAACGATCCGACCGGCAAAGTGCGCGGGTCGGCAGGTATTCCGCTAGTGCCGCTCGCTTCTTTGGCATCCGATCGCAGTGTGATTCCGTCGGGCAGTGTTTTGCTGGTGGAAGAACCGTTGATCGACTCAAAAGGCAACTGGACGGGGCAACATCAGTTGCGTTTGATGATGGCGTTGGACGTTGGCGGCGCGGTGAAAGGTCATCACTTTGATTTGTATCAGGGAATCGGTGATGAGGCGGGACATAAAGCCGGATTAATGAAACACTATGGCCGCGTTTGGCTATTGAAATAACGCTACGAATGGAACGCATTGATAATTATGAACGCCGTTTCGGCGGTATAGCCCGTTTATATGGGCAACATGCATTGCCGATTTTGAGCGGCGCACACGTTTGTGTGGTTGGAATCGGCGGTGTCGGCTCTTGGGCGGCGGAAGCCTTGGCACGCAGCGGTATCGGTAAGATTACCCTAATTGACATGGACGATATTTGCGTGACTAACATCAATCGTCAGATCCACGCCTTGAGCGGGGAGATCGGGGCGTTGAAAACGGCGGTGATGGCGCAAAGGATTCAACAGATCAATCCGCAATGTGAAGTCAGTGTGATTGATGATTTTCTCACATTGGACAATATTGCCGATTATATTCAACCGCACTTTGATTATGTGATTGACGCTATCGACAGTGTGAAAGTGAAAGCGGCGTTGATCGCCTATTGCAAGCGGCATAAAATCAGATTGATCACCATCGGCGGTGCCGGCGGACAAACCGATCCGACACGGATTCAAATCGCCGATCTCAGTCGTACTGTCCAAGATCCGTTGGCGGCAAAAGTGCGGTCGCTGCTGCGCAAACAATACCGCTTTAGTCAGAATCCAAAACGAAAATTTGGGGTCGATTGTGTTTTTTCGACCCAACCGCTTATCTTCCCACAAACGGAAGGTGATTGTCAGTTGTCGGCAACCATGAATTGTGCAAATGGTTTCGGCGCTGCAACCATGGTGACGGCGACATTTGGTTTTTTTGCCGTTGCCAGAGTGCTGGAGAAGCTGTTACAGCCTCCGGCGAAATCTTAAATAACAAGGAAAAAGCATGAAAATAATAAATAAACCATTGGCAGGCGTGCTCCTCTCAACCATTGCCTACACTGCCCAGGCAGATATTGTGACGACAGTAAAACCGCTTGGTTTTATTGCGGCAGCGGTTGCAGACGGTGTAACGCCCACTCAAGTTTTATTGCCTACCGGCGCGTCTCCGCATGATTACAATATGCGCCCGTCGGATTTACAACGGTTGCAACAAGCGGAACTGGTGGTCTGGATCGGTCAGGATATGGAAACATTTCTGAGTAAAAGTATCGGTCGGCTAAAGGCGGAAAATGTCTTGCAAATCGACAAAATGGGCAGTATTCAGCAATTTTTGGGCGAAGCACTACATGTTCATGCGGATGACCACGATCATGACCATGACCACGACCATCATCACGACCATGATCATGACGGCCCGCCGGGATTCGAAGATGATCACGACCATGACCATGACCATGACCATGACCATGACCATGGCGGTATGACAACCGATTGGCATGTTTGGTTTTCCAGCGATATCAGTGAAAAAATTGCAGAACAGCTTGCAAAGCAGTTAAAAAATCATTATCCGGCCAAAACGGATTTGATTGAGGCTAATCTGTCGGCCTTTAAACAAGGTGTCGCCGGCAAAAAACAACAACTGAAAACACAATTGGAACCGATACAACAACGGGGCTACTATGTTTTCCACGACGCTTACGGCTATTTTGAACGTCAGTACGGTCTCAAACATTTAGGTGCGTTTACGATTAATCCGGCAGTGGCGCCGGGCGCAAAAACGTTGAATGAGATTAAAGCCGATATTGCGGCGAATAATGCAAAATGCCTGTTTGCGGAACCGCAGTTTACCCCCCGCCTATTGGAAACCCTGCATAAAAATACCGGGGTTAAACTGGGCGTATTGGATCCGATGGGAGAACAGATCGCTATCGGCAAAACCGCCTATATTGATTACTTACAGTCGTTGGCGGACAGCTTTTCCCAGTGTTTAGCGAAAAAATAATTTAAACTTTTTGTTTTATTAAACGGTCTAACACCTTGTAGTCTTGCAAGGTGTTTTTTTATAGGTGTCTTGAAATGTTGGGAAAATGATTTTCGGAGAGCGGATATGCGACAGAAAAAAAGCGTGGCGTTGGCAACGCTGTGCGGTTTATGGACAAGTCTTTCACTTCATGCCGACGTTTTGCCACTAGAACGGCAGCGTGAGATTTATCGGAAAGCCGAAGCGTTGTTGCCGTTATCGGGCGAAAAAAATAATTTTACTGTGGTGGATCAATTGATTGACCGTTTGGACGGTTATGTACTGCTGCCTTATTTGCAGTATCAGCGGCTGGTGAGTGATAAAGAAAATTTATCGGCGGACAAAATTCGGCAATTTGCACAGCACTATCCGGCGCTGGCAATAAGCAACAATCTTGACCGCACTTTATACCAAACTTTGCAGCAGCGTGCGGACTGGCAGGGCATTTTACAACTTAGCCAAACGCCGCCGAGCGATTTGATTTCGCGTTGCGTTTATTTTTCTGCCCAAGCCGAATCGCAAGGCGATAAAACCGCACTTTGGCAAGCGGTCGACAAAATTTGGCTAAACGGCAGCTCTTTACCATCGGCCTGTGATGATATTTTTACCCGTTGGCAACATGCAGGACGGTTGAGTGACGATTTGCTCAAACAACGTGCGGTATTGGCGTTTGAAAAAGGCAGTGACGGGCTGTTGCGCCATTTGCGTAATCAAAGTCACGATATTGTGATGAGCAACTGGCTGGAAAGTTTGCTGGAATTGCGCAATAACCCGCAAAGCCTCAGCCTGTTTGTACAAACTGCCGCGCTTAATCCGCAGAATGCCGATATTGTGCGCTTAACGTTTGCCCGTTATCTTCGATCGTTAACCGAACAGCAGTTTGCCGTGCCGGATCCTTTTGCAGAATATCAAGCATGGGGTTTACGTTTCGGCTTGGATCAAGCGGCATTGAACGAATGGCGCGCGGCGTTGATCAGCAAACTGTTCGATTCGGAGAATCCGTCGATTCGCCAATGGCGCGATCAACAGCTGCGTCTTTTGAAACAGGATAATTTGACCGAGCGCCGAATCCGTTTGGCGATTTTGGCACAAAGCGATTTAAGCGAGTGGTTGGCATTGTTGTCCGACACGGGAAAAGCGCAACAGGAATGGCGTTTTTGGCAAGCATTTAATGATAATAAGCAAGGCAGAAAAATACAGGAACAGCAGCAGTGGCAGCGTTTGGCACAGGAACGGGGCTTTTATCCGATGCTGGCGGCTGAGCAGCTGAATTCGGCATACAAACCGCACTTTGCCCGTTTGGCGCAGGCGGAAGCCGATGCGCAGCTGCAACCATTACGGCAAAATCTGGCGCAAATCGAAGAATTTTTAGCAATCGATCAATTTGCCCAAGCGAAACAAGCGTGGCAGGCATTATTGGCACAAGCCGACAGCAAGCAACAGATTGCGTTGGCGGATTATGCCAATCAAAAACAGTGGTATGCCTTCGGCGTTCAGGCTACTATTCAGGCAAAAGCCTGGACCTATCTGGCGCAGCGTTTGCCGTTAGCCTATCCATTGTGGTTTGAAATCAACCTGAAAGACAAATGGGTGCCAAACAGTTTTGCCATGGCAATCGCCCGTCAGGAAAGTGCATGGGATGTGAATGCGCAATCACATGCCGATGCCCGTGGCTTAATGCAGTTATTGCCGGCAACGGCAAAAGCGACCGCCGAGAAATTCCGCTTGCCTTACCGTCATGAGCGTCAGCTGTTTGATGCGTTTGACAATATTATGTTGGGTACGCAGCATTTACAGGAACTGGCGGATCGTTTCGGCGAAAACCGCATTTTTATCGCCGCCGCTTACAATGCAGGCAGTAGTCGGGTTGAGCGTTGGTCGGCACGTGCCGGCGGACGGTTGAGTATGGCGGAATTTATTGCCACGATTCCGTTTTATGAAACCCGCGGTTATGTGCAAAATGTGCTGACATTCGATTATTATTACCGCATGTTGTCGAATCAGCCGCTAATAAAATTCGCCAAAAGCGAAACCGATCGCTTATACTAGTGCAACAGTGCGATCAATCAATCACAGGTGGGCGAAATGTCGAATATCAAACAACAGCAATGGCATGATTTTGTCGAACTCGTGCGGCGTGCCTTTGCCGAGGGGCGTGAAGAAGAGCTGCTGACGTTGTTGCTGACTTCCGATGAACGGGATGCGGTCGGTTTACGGGTGAAAATTGTCGATGCGCTGCTGGAAAAAACGCTTTCACAGCGTGAGATACAGCAAAAGCTGAATACCAGCGCCGCCACCATCACCCGCGGCTCGAATATGCTGAAAACCATGTCTGTTGATTTTGTGCAGTGGTTGCAGCAGCGTTAAGTGATGAAACGAATGAAAAAGTGCGGTTTGTGGCATCAATTGCGCACCAAACCTCGCAAAACGGTTTGTAAATGGGCAATGCGCTTTTTGTTGGCGCTGTTGGCGTTGACCGCACTTTTACGATTTGTGCCGGTTCCGTTTTCGGCATATATGCTGCAACAGCAAGCGGCTCACTGGTTTAGTGGGGATTTTTCGTATGAGTGGCAATACGACTGGGTCAATCTGGATAAGATCAGCTGGCAAATGCAGATAGCGGCGATTGCTGCCGAAGATCAGCGCTTTACTCAGCATTTCGGGCTGGATTTTGATGCGATTCAATCCGCACTTGAAGATAATGCGGAATCGGCTCGAACTCGCGGCGGTTCGACGATTTCGCAACAAACCGCCAAAAACCTTTATTTGTGGCACGGGCAAAGTTGGCTGCGAAAAGGGATTGAAGTGCCGACCACACTGTTGCTGGAAGTGGTATGGGATAAAAGGCGGATTTTGGAAGTCTATCTGAATATTGCCGAATTCGGCGACGGCATTTTTGGTGTGGAAGCTGCTGCCCGTCACTATTTCAACAAATCCGCCGCACAGTTAAACCTCAATGAAGCGGCGCTGTTGGCCGCCGTATTGCCAAACCCGATTCGCTATAAGGTTAACCGACCGTCGGCGACCGTTCTGCGTAAACAACAATGGATCTTGCGTCAAATTAATGCATTGGGCGGTAAAGGATTTTTACAAAAACACGTCTCGTAAATCATTTTAAAATCACAGAAAACGACAGAACTTTTTTTGAAACCGATGCTCTAAGCTGCATCCGTACTTTAATTATAATAAAGGCAGTTAAATGTCTACGCTAAAAAAATTTTTGGGTTCGTTATACCCATTGGTTGTTTTTGTTTTTGTTAATCTGTTTGTACTCTCCGGCAGCCGAATCCTGTTGGCATGGTGGCAGCATGAACGGGTCAGTGCCGTTGACGGTTGGGCGGAATTGCTGTTGCAGGGCGTGCGTATCGATATTGTGTCGCTCTGTTGGCTGTTCGGGCTGTTTGCGCTGTTGAGCGTATTGTTGGTATCCGATAACACACTGGGTAAAGCGTATCTGTTAGTGTTGCGAGTGGTCTTAACCGTCGGCAGCATGTTTATTCTGTTTATGGAACTGTCCACGCCGGATTTTATTGCAACTTATGATTTTCGCCCGAACAGACTGTTTGTGGAATATCTCCTCAATCCGAAAGAAGTGTTCAGTATGCTGGCAAACGGGCATCTTTTGTCGTTGGTAGCGGTGCCGGTGGCGGCGATTCTAGCAAGCTGGCTGTTTTGGCGACTGGCGGGCAACGTTACCCGAAATTTGACACCGTTCCGCTGGCGTTATCGCCCGTTTATTGCATTATTGGTGGCGGCGCTAGTGTTTATTGGTGCTCGTTCCAGCTTACAACATCGCGGAATTAACCCGTCGATGGTGGCATTTTCTTCCGATGCGCTGGTCAATTCGCTGGTGCTGAATTCCGGTTATTCGGTGTTGTATGCCGTTCAACAGTTCAAAGATGAAGACAACTCCTCTGAAATCTACGGCAAAATGCCGTTTGATGAAGTGCTGCAAACCCTGAAAAACCTGCGTGGACGGGCGGAAAGCGACTACATTAATCCTGAGATTCCGACTTTAACCTATAATCGGGCAAGTTATCAGGGCAAACCGAAAAATATCGTGATTATCCTACAGGAAAGTCAGGGCGCACAATTTATCGGCACATTGGGCGGCAAACCGCTTTCACCGCACTTTGATCAATTGGCGAAACAAGGTTGGCTGTTTGAAAATTTATATGCGACCGGCACTCGCTCAGTACGCGGGATTGAAGCGGTTACCGCCGGATTTACGCCGACACCGGCAAGAGCGGCGGTGAAACTGTCCGGCAGTCAAAACGGCTTTTTCACCATTGCCGAATTGCTGAAACGGCAGGGATATCACACCTCGTTTATTTACGGCGGTGAGAAGCATTTCGACAATATGGCGAGCTTCTTCTACGGCAACGGCTTTCAGACCATCGTCGATCAGGCGGATTATCAAGATCCGAAATTCGTTGCCACTTGGGGTATGAGTGACGAAGATTTATTTGATAAAGCAAATCAGAAATTCAGCGAATGGGAAAAGCGCGGTCAGCCGTTCTTCAGCTTAGTATTTACCTCAAGCAATCACGATCCGTTTGAATTTCCCGACAATAAAATCGACTTGTACGAACAACCGAAACAGACCCGCAACAACACCGCCAAATATGCCGATTACGCACTGGGCTATTTCTTTGACTTGGCAAAAAAATCCGATTATTGGAAAGATACGGTATTTTTGGTGGTTGCCGACCACGATTCGCGCGCAGCCGGCGCGTCGTTAGTGCCGATTCGGAATTTCCATATTCCGGGGCTGATTTTAGGCGAAGGGATCGAAGCCAGACGTGATAATCGACTCATCAGCCAGATCGACTTACCGACGACATTATTGTCACTGGCCGGCGTGAGCGGCGAATATCCGATGTGGGGTTATGATTTGACCCGGAGCGAGAATCCGAATCGGGCATTAATGCAGTTTGATAAAAATTTGGCGTATATGCGTGGTGATGAAGTCACGATTCTACAGCCGAATATTGAAGCCAAAAGTTTCCGTTATCATGCCGACAGCCACGAGCTGACGGCAACGGATCTCAACCGCCGCATGGCAAAAGAAGCGTTGGCATACGCCTTATGGGGCAGCAACAGCTATAAAAACCGCTTGTATAAATTGCCGGAACAAAAATAGGCGTGACCAAAGTTGTCAGTGCCTTCTAAAGTGCGGTAAGATTTACCTTTTACCGCACTTTTGTTGTTAAGAGCGTTTATTATGCGACTGTTTATTGCCGAAAAACCCAGCCTCGGGCGGGCCATTGCCGACGTGCTGCCGAAACCTCACCAACGGGGCGACGGTTTTATCAAGTGCGGTCACGACGATTATGTCACTTGGTGTATCGGGCATTTGCTGGAGCAGGCCGAACCGGATACGTATAATCCGAATTTTAAACAGTGGCGTTTGGAACATCTGCCGATCATTCCCGAACAATGGCAGCTGAATCCGAAAAAAAGCACGGCCAAACAGCTGAACGTGGTGTTGAATCTGATTAAACAGGCGGATCAACTGATTAACGCCGGCGACCCTGATCGGGAGGGGCAACTGCTGGTGGACGAAGTCTTCAACTACGCAGGCTTGCCGGAAGCCAAACGCAGCGCAATCCAACGCTGTTTGATCAGCGATCTGAACCCAAGTGCGGTTGAAAAAGCGATTGTAAAATTGCAATCCAACCGTGATTTCATTCCGTTGGCGACCTCGGCATTGGCACGCGCCAGGGCGGATTGGCTATATGGGATCAACATGACCCGAGCTTACACTTTGCGCGGACAACAAGCCGGTTACAAGGGCGTACTGTCGGTCGGACGGGTGCAAACGCCGGTATTGGGGCTGATTGTGCGGCGTGATCTGGAAATCGAAAATTTTCAACCGAAAGATTTTTATGAAGTCCAAGCCTATATCCGCACCAACGACCAGCCGCCGCAAAGTTTTACCGCACTTTGGCAGCCGAGTAAGGCGTGCGAGGATTATCAGGATGAAAACGGACGGATTTTATCGCAGCCGCTGGCCGAAAATGTCGTTAAACGCATCACCGGACAACCGGCAACCGTAACGCAATACAGCGACACTCAGGAAAAAGAAACCGCACCGTTGCCGTATTCATTGTCGGCGCTACAAATCGATGCCGGCAAACGTTACGGATTATCGGCACAGCAGGTGCTGGATACCTGTCAGCGCTTATACGAAGTGCATAAATTGATTACCTATCCCCGCTCCGATTGTCGCTATTTGCCGGAAGAACATTTTGCAGGACGAAGTGCGGTTTTCACCGCCATTTCGGCACACAGCCCGAATTATCAATCTTTGCCGGAGGTTGTGAATCCCGAACAGCGCAATCGTTGCTGGAATGATAAAAAAGTGGAAGCGCATCATGCGATTATTCCGACCGCTAACAAGCGGCAAGTGGCGCTGTCACAAACCGAACAGCAGATTTATGCATTGATAGCCCGTCAGTATTTAATG
This sequence comes from Chelonobacter oris, assembly GCF_000772535.1. GTDB lineage: Bacteria > Pseudomonadota > Gammaproteobacteria > Enterobacterales > Pasteurellaceae > Chelonobacter > Chelonobacter oris. The sequence continues at coordinate 19,131 of NZ_JSUM01000019.1, read as the reverse complement.
CAGTTTTGCCCCGATGCGGAATACCGCAAGACAAAAATTACACTGGAGATTGCGGGCGGGCAGTTTTTGGCGCAGGCGCGCGGATTACAAACCGCAGGCTGGAAGCAATTACTCGGCAAAGAAGATCAGGACGAAAACCAGCAGCCGCCGTTGCCGAAGGTAAAAAAAGGTGAAGTGTTGTGGTGTGAAAAAGGCGAGATCATCAGCAAGAAAACTCAGCCGCCGAAACCGTTTAGCGATGCAAGCCTGCTTGCCGCGATGACCGGTATCGCCCGTTTTGTGCAGGACAAAGAGTTGAAAAAAATTTTGCGGGAAACCGACGGATTAGGCACGGAAGCAACACGGGCGGGCATTATCGAACTGCTGTTTAAACGCGCTTTCATCGTTAAAAAAGGGCGTAACATTATCAGCACCGAAGCCGGACGTATTCTGATTCAGGCACTGCCCGAAAGTGCGACCTTGCCCGACATGACTGCACATTGGGAATCCCAACTGGACGCTATCAGTCGAAAACAGACAAGTTATCAACAATTTATGCAGCAACTGCTAACACATTTGCCGGACATGCTTCATCAGTACAGTTTTCAGGCACTACGTTTGTTGAGTCGGGTACAAGTCCCGAATCATCAACGGGCAACATATCAAAAACGCACCCATTCAAAAAAACGGGTAGCGGACAAGACATCAAGTGCGGTTAGCAATCATAAAAAGATTGATTGAAATTAAGGCATTCAATACACATTTCGGAAAATAAACTTGCACAGTTTTCAGGCTTTCGCTACTATGCGCAGTCTAAAACGATTATTTCTGCTTTGCCGTGTCATTAGGCGAAGTAATAAAAACGCAGATAACATCACAAGAGTCAAGTGTAAAAATTATGTATGAAATTTTAATTATTGCTTATATCGTTGTCTCGGTCGCATTGATCGGCTTCGTGCTGTTGCAACAGGGGAAAGGGGCTGACATGGGGGCATCTTTCGGTTCGGGCGCATCAGGTACGATTTTCGGTGCTGCCGGCTCCGCCAATTTTCTATCGCGTACGACTGCAATTCTGGCTCTTCTATTTTTCATCATCGCCTTGGTTATCGGCAATATCAATACCCACCGCCAAGCGCCACAGGGGACATTTGATGATTTGACTATTGAAGCTCAGAAACTGGAACAGCAAAATACGGCGCCTGCGCCAGAGGTTCCTGCAAGTCAGCCGAACAGCGACATACCTCAATAAATTTAAAATCGCTCTGGTGGTGGAATTGGTAGACACGCTATCTTGAGGGGGTAGTGTCCATAGGATGTGCGGGTTCAAATCCCGCCCAGAGCACCAAAAATAAAAAGATCGCAATTTTGCGGTCTTTTTTTATGCCTGTTTTTTTACATTTTAAATAGCCCTATTTTTAAAGCTGCACTTTTCAGATTAATGTCATAAAAAAAGTTTATAGAGTATTTGAATCTTGTCGGGCTTATCATCAACAGCGTGAAAAATCATCTTTCCAGTTCTTCTGCCTTCTTACATTGTTTTGTTCGGAAATTATATAAAATCTTAGGTGTCTTTTAAGCAAATTTGCAACTTAATTTGCAGAAATTTGGCCGAAAATATAAAAATAGTGAAGTCAGCTTTCAATATTCCATTCGTCTCTTGAAGATAATGAGAAATTACTTAATATTTTTTACAACTATTCATGATGACTTATAGGAAGGGGTAAAATGAAAAAATTTATTGAGGGATTTCCTGATGATTTTCTCTGGGGGGGCGCTATTGCAGCAAATCAAGCAGAAGGGGCATATAATCTTGATGGAAAAGGTTTGGACATTTCCAATGGTTTTCCGAATGGAATTAAGCATGAATATGATTCGGTAATTGACCCGCAAAAGTTTTACCCTACTCATGAAGCAATTGATTTTTATCATCGTTATAAAGAAGATTTGGCATTAATGGAAGAAATGAATTTTAATGTATTTCGTACTTCAATTAATTGGTCAAGAATTTATCCCGACGGCGATGATATTAAACCTAATAAGGCCGGTTTGCAGTATTATCGTGATTTATTTGATGAAATGTTAAAACGAGGTATGCAGCCTGTTGTGACTTTAAGTCATTACGAAACACCGATTAATTTAGTTGATAAATATGGAAGTTGGAGAAACCGAAAATTAATTGATTTCTTTTTAAAATATTGTGAAACGGTATTTACGGCTTTTAAGGATCAGGTTAAATACTGGTTGACCTTTAACGAGATTAATAATATGCGTCGTATGCCGGGAGCTGCCGGTGGTATTTTTTTCAAAGAAGGGGAAAATCAGCAACAAATAGTTTATCAGGCAAGTCATCATATGTTTATTGCTCATAGCTTAGCAATAAAACTGTGTCGGGAGTTATGTCCCGGAGCCAAGATAGGCTGTATGTTATCGCTCAGTAATGTATATCCGCACACTTGTGATCCAAATGATGTATTTGAAACAATGGTATTGAGACGTCGCTCTTTATTCTATGGTGATGTTATGATCCGTGGAGAATACCCTACCTATACAGCACGCATTTGGAAAGAGGCAGGTATAAAAATAGAAATGGTTTGTGGTGATGAAGAGATCATCAAAGCCTATACTTCAGATTTCTTGGCTTTTAGTTATTACCGCACTTCGACTCATGAATTTGGTCAGCCGTTCCAAGGGGATACGGGAGGCGACCAAGGAACACCGAATCCTTATTTAGATACCACACCTTGGGGCTGGCAGATTGATCCTGTCGGATTACGCTATACCTTAAATGAACTTTATGATCGTTATCAATTACCGCTATTTATCGTAGAAAACGGCTTAGGTCAAATAGATACGCCTGATGAAAACGGTTTTATCAATGATGATTATCGTATTAATTATATTCGTGAGCATATTTTAGCCATGAAAAATGCGATTCAAGATGGCGTTGAGTTAATAGGCTACACTTATTGGGGACCAATTGATATTGTCAGTGCCGGAACCGGTCAGATGAGTAAACGTTACGGTTTTATTTATGTAAATAGAGATAACTATGGCAGTGGGAATTTAGAGCGGCGTAAAAAAGCTTCTTTTGAGTGGTACGGTAAAGTCATCCGCTCAAATGGTAATAACTTGGAATGATGATGTTATTTATTTGCGTTTTTATTTTATGTGATTATAAAAATAAGTTCTTTCCGCTTTATGTTTTGAAAAACGGGTGAGATTATTCAAGTTTTTTTCGTAATTTAAAGAAAATATTAATCCATAAAGACAATCTAGAGTGAATAACATTGAAGTACGGGAAGAGAAAGAACCCATTTTATAACGACTTTCTGTATTGGATATACGTAACGTTGCTATGGCAAGACGATCATAAGGCCAAGCATTCGGATTTGCAGTAAGTAATATAAACGGTGTTTTTTTACTGGCAAGTTCATCCATATTGTAATTAGTTTGCAGGCTATTACAGTAATGTGAAATAACTAATGCGACTTCTCGAATTGCTTGATCGGAATTAGTTGCACTGGCTTCTTGAAAGCCGGCAAGTGATTCAAGTTGGGATAATTTTCCAATACGTAATAATTTATAGTGAAAGTCTTCAGCAATGATAAGGGATTCTCCACGTGCGTAAATACGGACAATATCTGCATTTGCAAGTAGTTTGGCGGCTTTATCCAATTGATTGAAGTCAAAATTACGATAGGTTTCTTCCAATGCTTGATGAGATAAATTAAAGAATTTTTTAGCAATATTCTCTCTGCTGTCTTTGGGGGAAAGCGGAATATCAACGGAAATTTGTTCGCTGTTTTGTGCAAAAGAGGTTAGTTCTGAAGCCAACTGAATTTTAAATTCAGAAAACCCTTTGAAACCCAGCTTTTTACAAAACCGGATAATCGAAGCTTCAGAAGTGTAGCACTTTTGGCTTAGTTCTTCTAAAGAAAGGCTTAATGTCAGTTTGGGATAAGACTGAATAAATTTAATTAATAATTGTTCTGATCTGGTCCATTTTTTATTACTGATGAGTTGATTACTAAGCATTTGGTTTCCAATGAAAAATTAATTTAACATAAACACTTTAGGTTTAACCTAATAAAGAGGCCACGATGAATTATAAACAAGTTGCAGAAGAATTGATTGCATTATCAGGCGGTTCAGAAAATATTACGACTTATATGCATTGCGCTACTCGACTGCGATTTTATACTAAAGATAAAAATAAAATTCAGCAAGCAAAAATCAAAGCGGTTAAAGGCGTATTAGGTTTGGTTTTTGTTGGGGAAGAATTACAAATTGTTCTTGGTAAAAATGTGAATCCGGTATATGAAGAAGCTTCACGCCTGATTGAAATTTCACATTCAAAGCAGTCGGATGTGATTGCAACAAGGTCTGAACAGTTGGCTAAACCTAAACAGAAACGGACTGTCAAGGGTATTTTTACCAATGTAATTGGTTTTATCTCTGCGGTCGTTACCCCGATGATTCCGGGGCTGGTTGCCGGCGGTATGTTGAAAGTTTTTTTATTATTATTCAGGCTTGCAATACCCAGCTTCGGTGAGACACAGGTGTATTCCTTATTAGGTTTACTTTCTGATGTGCCATTCTTTTTTATGCCGGTTTTTGTCGCCTATGGCGCAGCGAAAAAACTGGGTGCAACACCGATTTTTTCAATGGTCGTGGCGGCAACACTGGTTTATCCGAATTTTACAGAATTTCTAAAATCGAATGAAAATATTGAAATTATGCAGATTCCTGTCATGGTAGTCAAATATAGCGGTTCATTGCTTCCTGCGTTATTAATCGGTTTGTGTGCTTATTATGTTGAGAAATTCATGACGAAAATCTTGCCGGGTATTGTTCGTCCGATTTTACTTGGTATAAGTACAATGGTGATTACTTATATTCTAGGGATTACGATTTTAGGACCATTCGGTGATTTTATCGGGTCTTATATGGTCAATATTTTCCTCTGGTCATCAGAAAATCTAGGGACTTTATCCGTTGGGTTATTATCGGCTTGTATGCCTTGGTTGGTCATGACGGGAATGCATCATGCAGTTACACCGTTTATGGTACAGGCTATTGCGAATCCGGGTTATGATATGCTGTTTCGCCCGGCTTATTTATTACACAATATGGCAGAAGGCGGAGCATGTCTCGGTGTGGCGTTACGAACTAAAAACAAAGCATTACGGACAGAATCTTTGAGTCTGGCCGTCGGTTGTATTGTGGCCGGCGTCACTGAGCCGGCAATTTATGGAATAAATTTGCCGCTGAGAAATCCTATGTTTGGTGTGATGGCAGGGGCGGCTTCAGGTGGCGTTGTCGCCGGTTTATTCGGCGCAACGGCTTATGTATACGGTTATTCAACCATACTGGCTATTCCGATTTTCCAACATACTGTTATGGCAATAATTGCAGCAATTATCACGGCCATTATAGTCGCGATGATGATAACCGCTATTCTTGGTTTTGATGAGAAAAATTTGAATCACTAAACTAAAAATACGGGTTAAACAGATGAAGATTATTTTCATCTGTTTAATGTATATATATGAAAATGATTTATGAGATACGATTAAACTCGGCAAAACAGGTTTCGGCGGCATCCAGCGTTTTCTCAATATCCGCTTCACTGTGCGCTAACGACATAAAACCGGCTTCGAAAGCCGAAGGGGCGAGATAAACGCCTTTTTTCAGCATAGCGTGGAAGAACTGTTTGAAACGTTCGCCGTCACATGCCATAACCTGCTGATAGCTACTGACTTCGGCTTGTTCGGTAAAATAAATACCGAACATAGCCCCGACGTAATTCACAATTAACGGAATGTTGTGGCGAGCGGCGCGTTGTTTTAACCCTTCAGCCAACCGCTTGGTCAATTGTGCCAGTTTTTGTTCGTTACCGCACTTTGACAGTTCGGTCAAGCAGGCTAAACCGGCCGCCATGGCAATCGGATTGCCGGATAGCGTTCCGGCCTGATAGACAGGCCCTAATGGCGCCAGATGCTGCATAATCGATTTTTTGCCGCCGAAAGCGCCGACCGGCATACCGCCGCCGATTACTTTGCCAAGACAGGTCAAGTCCGGTGTGACTTGATAATGTGCTTGTGCTCCGCCGAGGGCAACGCGGAAGCCGGTCATGACTTCATCAATAATTAACAGTGCGCCGTATTGATCACAAAGGGTGCGCAGTTCCTGCAAGAAACCCGCTTTCGGCGGAACGCAATTCATGTTGCCGGCAACGGGTTCGATGATAATACAGGCGATGTCTTGCGGGTATTGTTCAAAAACCTGTTTGACCGAATCCGGATCGTTATATTGGCAAACCAGTGTGTGTTTGGTGAAATCCGCCGGTACACCGGGCGAGCTTGGCTGACCTAAGGTTAATGCGCCGGAACCGGCCTTGACCAGCAAGGCATCGGCATGGCCGTGGTAGCAGCCTTCGAATTTAATGATTTTGTCACGCTTGGTGTAGCCGCGAGCCAGACGGATTGCCGACATGGTAGCTTCCGTACCGGAGCTGACCATGCGTACCATCTCGATTGAAGGCATTAATTTGCATACTAATTGTGCCAATTCGATTTCAAGTGCGGTCGGCGCGCCGAAACTCAAGCCTTTTTGCGCGGTTTCAATCACGGCATTGCGGATAGCGGGGTGATTATGGCCTAAAATCATTGGCCCCCATGAGCCGACATAATCGATATATTGCTTACCGTCGCTGTCATAAATATAAGCGCCGTCGGCTCTTTCAATAAATAACGGTGTGCCGCCGACACCTTTAAAGGCGCGCACCGGCGAGTTGACGCCGCCGGGAATAATATCCTGTGCTTGTTGAAAGAGTTGTTCTGAATGATTCATCGGCATATTCCTGTTTCAGTGATTTGTTTTAGCCGGATATTGTACCCGAAATTGATCTTTTTTACGCAGAAATAAAAAAAGATTATCAGTTGATTTTATCTTTATGTTATTCTTGCCCAATTCAAAACACAGACAACCCGACATTTGACAGGGGTGTTTTTTCCTCAAGAATGGTTATAACCATGAGTGTGGATCTTAATTCAGGAAAATGAAGTTTTTATATGTGGCTATCATTATTACTGCCTTTTATCGTTTCACTTAGCGCACTTATTTTCATCCGTCCTTTGGCGCAGAAAGTCGGGCTGGTTGACAAACCCAATTACCGTAAACGTCATCAGGGCGCGATTCCGCTAATCGGCGGGATTGCACTGTTTCTCGGCAATCTCAGTTTTTATTTATTACAATGGAATGAGATGCGCTTTCCTTATCTCTATCTGTTTTGTGTCAGTGTACTGTTGATTGTCGGCGTATTCGATGATCGCTTCGACCTCAGTCCGTTTTTGCGTGCGATTATCCAAATTATTTTGGCCGGTATGATGATTCATTATGCGCATTTGGAACTGGCCTCGCTCGGGCAAATTATCGGCCCGTTCCAATTGCAGTTGGGCTCGTTGTCTTTTGTGGTGACGGTGTTGATTACGCTGGCGGTGATTAATGCCTTCAATATGATTGACGGGATTGACGGTTTGTTGGGCGGATTATCCGGCGTTACTTTCGGCGCAGTGGCATTGCTGATGTTGCTGGACGGGCAGATTAATCTGGCGGTTTGGTGTCTTGCACTGATTTTTGTGATTTTACCTTATGCACTGTTTAATCTAAGCGTATTCGGCATAAGCAACAAAGTTTTTATGGGAGACTCCGGCAGTACATTGATCGGTTTTACCGTAATTTGGATTCTTTTGCTCAGTACGCAAGGCAGCGGGCATCCGATTAATCCGGTGACCGCACTTTGGGTGATCGCCATTCCGCTTATCGATATGGTCGCCGTGATTTTCCGCCGTTTGCGCAAGGGCAAAAGTCCGTTTCGACCGGATAGGCTGCATCTGCATCATTTATTAATGCGCGCCGGTCTAAGCTCACGTCAAGCACTGTTTTTAATTACCTTTGTTGCGGCGCTGTTTGCCGGATTCGGTATTCTGGGTGAAATTTACTACATTGACGAATGGATCATGTTCGGATTATTTATTCTGCTGTTTTTCGTCTACTATTATTCGATTACACGCGCTTGGCGGGTAACCCGTTTTATTAAACGGATGCGCCGTCGCACGTTACGTTATAAAAAAAGTGTGTAATCGCATGGCATTATCATAAAAAAGGAATTTTTTTATGTCGGAAACCTTACAAAAATCGGTGCGGCAACCGCACTTTCACACGGTAGAACAATTGGATTTACTGGCGTTTGTCAAAATTCTGCTGCGCAGCAGCTGGCTGATTCTGTTGCTGATGATCATCGCCGGGGGGCTGGCTTATGTCGTCAGTTCACTTGTGATCAAACCGGCATGGCGGGCGGAGGCGTATATTGAAGCGCCGAAAGAGAATGAATTGGGTAATTATTACGCATTGTATACTATGTACCAATTGCTTGAGGCGAAACCGCTTTCGGCACAATTGTCGGACGAGGCGGGAAAGACATTGCCGCAGGCTATCTATCAGCAATTCACACAACGAGCCAAATCCTATGATGTGTTGAAAGCATTTTGGGCGGACAGCGATTATTACAAGCAAATGATGAACGGCGATAAAAATCATGACGAAGCGTTGTTAGAGCGGCTGATTTCAAGTATTACGCTGACAGAAGGCAATGCCCGCAATAACAGCAATGATAAAGTCGAATTGACGCTGGATAATCCCAAACAGGCGGCCGAATTGCTGACGGCATTTATGACATATGCCAATATCAGCGCACGTCAGGCTGAATATGCGACCTTGATTGCCAAATGGAAGAATTTATTTGATCGGATCACGTTGGCGGCAAATCATCATTTGGGGCAAGATCAGCAAGGGCAATTGGTTTCGCCGGCGGTGTGGCAAAGTAAACTGGCCATGATGACTTCGGTGCAACCGTTGGATAACCAATTTCAGGCATTTCATTATTTGAAAACACCGGTACAGCCGCAGGCGCCGTACAGCCCGAATTCTTTGTTGTGGACGTTAACGGCGGCATTTGCGGGCTTGCTGGCAGGCTGTGCTTTGGCGATTATCTTGGCATTGAGAAAATTTTCGCAAACACGAATGCCGCATTCTCAAACCAACGCGGAGAAATCACATGAGCAAATTTAAGATTCTGACGGTTTTCGGCACACGTCCGGAAGCGATAAAAATGGCGCCATTGGCGCAGGCTCTGGCGGGCGATCCGCAAATTGAAGCGAAGGTCTGCGTCACCGCTCAGCACCGAGAAATGCTGGATCAGGTGTTACACCTGTTCGGGCTGGTGCCGGATTATGATTTGAACATCATGAAGAGCGGGCAGGATCTGACTGATATCAGCGTTCGTATTTTGCAAGAGTTAAAAGCGGTATTGGCAACGTTTAAACCGGATTTGGTGCTGGTACACGGCGATACCACCACGACATTTGCCGCTGCGCTCGCCTGTTATTACCAACAGATTAAAGTTGCGCATGTCGAAGCCGGACTTCGCACCAGTAATATCTATTCGCCGTGGCCGGAGGAGGGGAACCGCTGTTTGACCGGGGCGATTGCCAGCTATCATTTTGCACCGACACGCAGTGCGCAACAAAATTTATTGGCAGAAAAGAAACCGAATGAAAATATTGTTGTCACAGGTAATACGGTGATTGATGCCTTATTGTGGGTGAAACAAAAACTGGCGGCGGATACCGCACTTGCGCAGATACTGGCGGAAGGTTATCCGTTTTTAGATCCGCAAAAGAAATTGTTGCTGGTGACCGGACACCGTCGTGAAAGTTTCGGCGCCGGTTTTGAACGGATTTGCGAAAGTCTGGCTACGTTGGCGAAAAATCATCGCGATCTTCAAATCGTCTATCCGGTCCATCTTAACCCGAATGTGCGTGAACCGGTGGAGCGCTGGTTGAGCAGTATCGATAATGTCTTTCTTATTGAACCGCAAGACTATTTGCCGTTCGTTTATTTGATGAATCGTGCTTATTTGATTCTCACCGATTCCGGCGGCATTCAGGAAGAAGCGCCCTCACTGGGTAAGCCGGTATTGGTCATGCGCGATACGACCGAGCGGCCGGAAGCGGTGGCAGCGGGAACGGTTCGTCTGGTCGGCACCGATCCGCAAAAAATCATTACGGAAGTCGAGCGCTTGTTGGCGGAGCCTGAACATTATCAGGCAATGGCAAAAGCGAATAATCCTTATGGCGACGGCAAAGCTTGTGAAAGAATCGTCAGCGCCATTAAACAATTTTTATCCGTATAACACGGGTTGTTTGTATCACAGCGGATAGTAAAAATGACAGAAAAAAATATGAATGCAGAATTTAATACCATCTCGGTCATCGGCTTGGGCTATATCGGCTTGCCGACGGCAACGGCATTTGCCAGCAGCGGCAAACGTGTTTTAGGCGTGGATTTAAACCGTTATGCGGTTGATACCATTAATCAGGGCAAGATTCATATTGTCGAGCCGGATTTGGATGTGGCGGTGAAAAGTGCGGTTGAGCGGGGATTGTTGACGGCGAGCACGAAGGTGCTGCCGGCGGACGCCTTTTTAATTGCCGTCCCGACACCGTTCAAAGATCATTATCAGCCGGATTTAAGTTATGTCGAATCCGCCTCGAAGAGCATTGCGCCGGTATTGCAAAAAGGCAATCTGGTGGTGTTGGAATCGACATCGCCTGTCGGTGCAACCGAGCAGGTGGAAGAGTGGCTGTCACAAATGCGACCGGATTTAACCTTTCCGTCGCAAGCCGGGGATAATGCCGATATCAAACTGGCATATTGCCCTGAGCGGGTGTTGCCGGGCAAAATCATGCAGGAGCTGTTTTCCAACGACCGGGTGATTGGCGGATTATCCCCAGCGTGTGCGGCACAGGCTTCCCGTCTGTATAAATTGTTTGTCGAAGGCGAATGTATCGTCACCAACGCCCGCACGGCGGAAATGTGTAAATTGACCGAAAACAGCTTCCGTGATGTGAATATTGCGTTTGCCAATGAACTCTCGTTGATCTGTGATCAGCTGAATATCAGCGTATGGGAATTGATTAAACTGGCGAACCGCCATCCGCGGGTGAATATTCTGCAACCCGGTGCCGGCGTCGGCGGACATTGTATCGCAGTTGATCCGTGGTTTATCGTGGCACAAAGCCCTGAACAGGCTCGCCTGATTCGCACGGCACGCGAAGTTAATGATTATAAACCGCACTGGGTAATCGAACAGGTGAAAAAAGCCCTTGCCGAGGCAGTGACGGCACGTCACTGCAAAGCATCGGAGGTTACGATTGCCTGTCTGGGGCTGGCGTTTAAACCGGACATTGACGATTTGCGTGAAAGTCCGGCAGTGGAAATTACGGCGGAATTGGCAGAATGGCACGCCGGGAAAACCTTGGCGGTCGAGCCGAATATTGACAAGCTGTCGGCTCAATTAGAACAGCAGAAAGTGACATTGGCGAGTCTGGAGCAAGCATTGGCAGATGCCGATATTCTCGTGTTGTTGGTTGACCATCAGCAGTTTAAAGCGATTGACGCTGCCGCAATCAAACAGCAATGGGTGATTGATACCCGAGGAATTTGGCGTGGCTGAAAATAGCTCGCTACCGCTTCATTTTTCGGTTGCGCGCAATGCTTGGGAAAGTGAATTTTTCGGCATGGAAATCGGCAAATTGCAATTTTTGAGTACAAGCCCGACCGCACTTATCGCCGAAGCGGAACAAAGTGCGGTTTTTGCTGACTTTGACTTATTGCAATGTAAATTAAGCGCCGATCAAATTGAACAAATCGGCACGTTGCAACAGCTCGGTTTCCGCTTTATCGAAGGAGAGCTGGATTTCTGTCTGCCGCTGTCAGCCACGATGCAGACCTTGCAACCGCTTGACGTGGCGGGCGAGGCGGATATTGCCGAATTGGAAAGGATTTTCGGCGATGCTTTTGGCGTGAGCCGTTTTCGCCAACCGTGGTTCAGTGTAGAACAAAATCAAGCGTTTTACCGCACTTGGATTCGCAAAGCGGTCTTGGGGCAATTTGACCATGTCTGTTTGGTGAGCAGAGACATAAACGGCGGCATACGAGGCGCAGTCAGCTTACGCAAATTGGATGCGGACAATGCCAGAATCGGGTTACTGGCTGTGACGAAGCAGGCCAGAGGGCAGGGCGTTGCCGGGCAATTATTGCAAAGTGCGGTCAACCGGAGCCTACAACAACGGCATAAACAACTTTGGATTGCAACACAAAGCGGCAATTCGGCTGCAATCAATTTGTACCAAAAGCAGGGACGAATTGCACAGATTTCTTATTGGTTTTATCGTTAAGGTAACGATAACCGATTTTGTATTAGGGGATAATGATGATTCCATTCAATAAACCGCCGGTTGTCGGCACTGAACAACAGCAGATTGCCCACGCATTAAACAGCGGAAAACTCAGTGGTGACGGCCCGTTTACCCGACTGGCCGAACAGTGGCAGCAACAGCGTTTCGCCGCCAAAAAAGTATTGCTGACCCCGTCTTGTACCGCATCACTGGAGATGGCGGCATTGCTGATTGATATTCAACCCGGCGATGAAGTGATTATGCCGAGTTACACTTTTGTTTCTACCGCCAATGCGTTTGTGCTGCGTGGCGCAAAGATTGTATTCGTTGATGTGCGCCCCGAGACGATGAATTTGGACGAAAGTAAAATCGAAGCGGCGATCACACCCAAAACCAAAGCGATTGTGCCGGTGCACTATGCCGGGGTGGCGTGTGAAATGGACACGATTATGGCACTGGCGGAAAAATATAGGCTGTGGGTGATCGAAGATGCGGCACAAGGCGTGATGGCGAATTATAAAGGCAAAGCGTTGGGTACAATCGGACATATCGGCTGTTACAGTTTCCACGAAACCAAAAATTATACCGCCGGTGGTGAGGGCGGCGCGACCCTGATCAATGATGAAAAATTGATCGAGCGGGCGGAAATTATTCGCGAAAAAGGCACTAACCGCAGTCAGTTTTTTCGTGGGCAAGTGGATAAGTATACTTGGCGCGATATGGGATCCAGTTTCTTGATGTCTGATTTGCAAGCGGCTTATCTGTATGCACAATTGGAAGCGGCGGATGACATCAACCGTCGCCGTTTAGCGATTTGGGAACATTATTATCAAGCATTTCAACCGTTTGCCGGTAGTCGGATTGAGCTGCCGTATATCCCGTCGGCGTGTCGACATAATGCGCATATGTTTTATCTGAAATTGAAAGATGTCGCCGACCGCACTTCGTTTATTGATGCACTCAAAGCGGAAGAGATATTAAGTGTTTTCCACTATGTGCCGCTGCATTCCAGCCCGGCAGGGGAACAATTCGGGCGTTTTAACGGTGTTGATCAGTTCACCACGCAAGAGAGCGAGCGTTTGGTTCGTTTGCCGCTGTTCTATAACATGACTGATGACGAAGTAGTGAAGGTTATTGCAGTTGCCGCCCGTTATCTACAGCAGGCGCTATAGGCATGGATTGCTTATCCGTTCTATGAAAAAGTCGCTTGGAAAAACCACAATCTGGACGGCAGCCTCGACATTGATCAAGATTTTGATCGGCTTGTTGGTCGTGAAATTGCTAGCGGTATCTTTCGGCACCGAAGGTGTCGGGCGAGCGGCCAATTACATGACTTTATTAACGGTGCTGGGCGTTTTTGCCGGCGCCGGTATTTTTAACGGTGTTACCAAATATGTCGCTGAATATGAAGATCAATTACCGCACTTGAAAGCGGTTTTGGGGACATCTTCGACGATTATTTTACTGTTTTCCGCCTTACTCGGCATTTTGATGTTGTCGTTTGCCGGTTTGATTGCCGATTTTTTATTTGCCGAACAAGGCTATCAGCATGTCATTCGGCTGTTGGCGGTGATCCAATTCGGCATTGCTTTCAGTAACTATTTTTTAGCGATCTTGCGTGGTCAGCGCAATGCTAAAGGCAACGCCGTCAGTATTATTATCGGATCTCTGTTAGGCATCATCGGCTTTTTAGCCGGTTTATACGGCTTTGGTTATCACGGCGCCTTAGTCGGTTTGGCCATTGTGCCGGCAGTGGCGGTTTTCCCCGCCTGTTTGATATTAAAAAAAACGAAATCGACTTTTTCGCTAGCCTTACTTAAACCGCACTTTGAGTCGGCTCAGGCACGAAAGTTACTTAAATTTTCAGGCATGGTATTGGCTACTGCGATCACATTGCCCGTCGCCTATATCGTGATGCGTGATCGCTTAATGGCGTTTTACAGCGTGCATGATGTCGGTTTATGGCAAGGGGTAAGCAAAATTTCCGATGCTTATCTGCAATTTATCACCGCCGCATTTTCAGTTTATTTGTTGCCGACCTTTGCTAAACTGACACAGCACGAGGCGATCAAACGGGAAGTTTGGAAAGCCTTAAAATTCGTGCTGCCGGTGGTGCTGTCGGTCAGCCTTGCGATTTATGTCTTGCGGGAATTGGTGATTCGGATTTTGTTCTCGGAACAATTTTTGCCGATGGAAAATTTGTTTGCGTGGCAGCTGTTAGGGGACGTATTCAAAGTATCCGCCTATATTTTCGGCTATCTGATTGTGGCTAAAGCGGCCTTGAGGCTGTATGTTTTGGCTGAAATCTGCCAATTTAGCCTGTTACTCGGATCGTCTTATTGGTTAATTCCGTTATACGGCGCACAAGGGGCGACACAGGCGTATCTGTTTACCTATATGATTTATTTTCTGTTATGTGTGATCGGTTTTTTGATCTATCAAAAACGGGCGGTTAATAAGGGAAGTTGATGAGAATCTGCCATATTTTGGGTTCGGATATTCCGCACCATAATCAAACCGTTATGGATTTTTTTCGCACACAATTGTGGGATCGCATTCCGGCGCAAGCCAGAGCCGGTTTTTATATTGTCGGTGCAGCCAAGGCAGATGATCCGCAGGAAGTGGTGCGTTTTCACACTAAAAAAGCGTTGGCGGATTTTCTATTGCAGGAAGTAAAACAGCGCAATGATACTTTTTACCTGCTGCACGGGCAGTTTAATGTGGCGATTTGGCTGGCGATTCTCTGCGGTAAATTGCCGTTGGATCGCATCGGTTGGCATATTTGGGGGGCGGATCTCTATGAAGATTCGGTTAAATGGCAATTTAAGCTGTTTTACCCGTTGCGTCGGCTGGCACAAAAAAGATTACGTCATGTTTTTGCAACAGTTGGTGATCTCAACCGTTTTAGCCGGTTAAATTCAACAGCGGAACAGACGGTGCTGTATTTCCCGGCCAAAATGGATCCGACATTACGCACGGAGAAGCAAAATGCGGTTTCTGATAAGCCGTTAACGATTTTATTGGGCAACTCGGGCGATCAATCCAACCGACATCTCGCAGCCTTGCAACAAATCAGACAGCAGTTGGGTGATAAAGTTAACATATTGATTCCAATGGGCTATCCGGAAAATAATCAACCTTATATTAAGCAGGTGAAAAATAAAGCTCGTGAGTTGTTTGATGAAAGTGCGGTGACGGTATTTGAAAACAAAATCGAATTTCAGACCTATTTAGCGATTTTGGCGCAATGCGATTTGGGGTATTTTATTTTTGCCCGTCAACAAGGTATCGGTACAATTTGTTTATTGACACAGTTTTCTATTCCGTTGGTATTGAATGCGGAAAACCCGTTTTGCCTCGATATGCGGCGGCAACAAATTCCGTTTATCGAGATGAATGAACTCGATCGTGAAAAAATTGCAACAAGTCAAGTGCGGTTAACACAATTGGATAAAACACAAATTGATTTTTTTGCACCGAATTTTGCCGACGGTTGGGTTCAGCTTTTGACCAAATGGGGACAGAAATAGCATATGATGCTCGGTTTGACACAATTAAGCGCGTTGGTGCTGCTTTATACATTCTCTGTTGTGCTGATCGGTTATTTGGCCTATCAGTCGTTCAAAAAAGTGCGGTTCTCTTTTCACCTATTGTTCACCTTAGTTTACCTGCTGACTTTTTATTTGGGGTTTCCGTTCAGCATGATCCTCGCATTCGGCTTCAATGTACAGGCACTGCCGTTTGAGATTTTGTTTATTACCCTGTTTTCGGCACTTGCTTTCTATGTGCTGTATTATGTCAGCTATCAAGTGCGGTTATTGCCCAAGCGGAGCAATTACAGAGAAACGTTCAAACCACTTTCATCTTGGCAAACGGCACGTCTTAAGTCCGCTTCCGAAGGCGTGATCAGCGCACTGATTTTATTGCTGGTCGCCTTGACGACCATTGCATTGTTTTTCAGCTTGAACGGATTTTTACTGTTTAAACTGGACAGTTACAGCCAAATTTTTTCCCAAAGTGTCAGTGGTACAGCGTTAAAACGTTTCTTTTATTTCTTTTTGCCGGGATTATTGATTCTCTATTTTTTAAAACCGAGTAAATTAAATTGGTGGCTGTTTTTGTTGTTTGGTGTCGGCTTCGGCGTATTGACCTATTTGCTGGTCGGCGGTACACGGGCGAATATTGCGCTGGCGGTAGCGATTTTCTTTTTTATCGGCATCAGCAAACAGTATATTTCGATCGTGACGCTCGGCATTGCAGGGGCGGCGGCGATCGTGGCGATGTTCGGTCTGGCACTGGCCCGTTATGGATTGGACGTTAGCGGCAGTGAAGCATTTTACACGTTTCTGTATTTAACGAGAGATACGTTTTCCCCTTGGGAAAATTTGGCGTTGCTGTTTTCGCATTACGATCAAATTGAATTTCAAGGGCTGGCGCCGATCATACGGGATTTTTACGTTTTCATTCCTAAAGCATTGTGGGAAGCTCGTCCGGATCTGGTTGTCAATGCCGCCAATTATTTCACGTGGGAAGTGCTGAATTATTATGCCGGATTGGCAATTTCCCCGACATTGCTCGGATCTTTCCTGATCATGGGTGGTATTCCGCTGATGATTCTAGGGGCATTAGCCTGCGGTTGGCTGATAAAAGGCATGGATTTTTTATACCAATATGGCAGAAATACGCTGAATCGAAGCCGTGGCGCAATAATTCAGGCATATTGTTTTGCCAATCTTTTTAATATTATCGTTTTGGTGCGGGAAGGCATGGATGCATTTGTTTCACGGTTTGTATTCTTCTCACTGATTTTTATCATGGCGATAGTGATAACAAAACTGATTGTAGCGGTAATGCGCCAAACCGGCAGTGTCCGATATAAGCACATTACGGCAACAACCGAAGGATTGAAAATATGAAAATTGAAAAAGTCAATATTCGCGGAATCTACATTTTAGCCGTGGAAGATCAGCGCGCATTTCTGGATTTTTTATTGAATGAAAATGGTATTCAGCAGGGTAAATTAATAGCGATTAATGCCGAAAAAATCATTACGGCTGAAAAACAGCCTGAAATCAGAGAATTGCTGTTAAATGCCGAATTTAAATATGCCGATGGAATGAGCATTGTAAAATCCATACATAAAAAATATCCGCAACACCGTAATTTGCAACGAGTGGCAGGGTGTGATCTTTGGTATGCCCTGATGGAAAAAGCCGGTACATTGCAGACATCGGTATTTTTGGTCGGCGGACACCCCGAGGTTTTGCAACAAACTAAGCAAAAATTACAATCGCAGTGGAACGTGAATCTGGTTGGATCGCAAGACGGCTATTTTAAAGCGGAGCAACAGGCAGCGCTCATTGAAAAAATCAAAACCAGCGGTGCAAAAATTGTTACGGTAGCAATGGGGTCGCCGAAGCAAGAGCGGTTTATGTCCGCATGTCAGCAAGTTTATCCCGAAGCGCTTTATATGGGCGTTGGCGGCACTTATGATGTTTTCATCGGCAGAGTAAAACGGGCGCCCCTGATTTGGCAAAAAGCCAATCTTGAGTGGCTGTATCGCCTGTTAAGCCAACCGACCCGTTGGCGCCGACAAGTGAACTTGTTGAAATACGCATATTATTATTTTATTAACAAATTGTGATCTTGCCAGCAAAATAAACAGAATTTTGGTAAATAGTAAACAATCTGCATATTTTAACAGCAAGCAATAAAAAAAATAAAAAAATCACTAGACAAGCTATCGAGAAACACTTAATATGCGCTCCGCAACGACGCGATGTGCGCTCGTAGCTCAGTTGGATAGAGCGTTGGCCTCCGGAGCCAAAGGTCTCAGGTTCGAATCCTGTCGAGCGCGCCATGCGTTCGCGTTTTGATTCAGCTAACGCTCGTTGACAATGGTGGCTATAGCTCAGTTGGTAGAGCCCCGGATTGTGATTCCGGTTGTCGTGGGTTCAAGTCCCATTAGCCACCCCAATTTTACTTCTGGTTAATAATTAACAAGAAGTTACCATCGGCGAGTAGCGCAGCTTGGTAGCGCAACTGGTTTGGGACCAGTGGGTCGTAGGTTCAAATCCTATCTCGCCGACCACTTTCTCTTTCAGCCATTTTTAACCCGATCTTTTACCCCTCCCCGTATAACTAAATTTCAATATTCATCCTATTTTTTCTTATAGATCAGTTGGTTATAAGTTATGACAATTAGTCGGTAGCTGAGAAAAATTGCCGATGCTAAAATCCTTGCTTTCTAATCCATACTAAAAAGATAAACTAAACAAATGATGAATAGATTATTAACAAAATTTAATCAAGCTGTTGATCATCCAGAATTGGCGAAATTCTTATTAAGAATCGGCTTTTCGGGCATGTTCTTACTGCATGGTGTACATAAAATTTTTGCGGGGACCGCCTTTATCCAGGGGAAATTTGTAGAGTTAGACTTACCCGGATTTTTTGCTTACGCCGCCTATATTGGGGAAGTGGTCGCGCCTATTTTAATTATTTTAGGTATTTTTACGCGTTTATCCGCTTTTATCGCAGTAGGAACTTCTCTTATTGTCATTTTGCTGATGCACAGTGGCGATTTTTTCACATTGAGTCGAGTAGGCGCTTGGTCGGTTGAGGGGATTGCGACTTTCCTATTTGGTTTTTTGGCAATTATGTTGTTAGGGTCAGGAAAATATGCGTTAAAGCCTAATTCGTGATCAATCGCAGTTATTGAAAGCGCCGAATACGGTGCTTTTTTGTGCTAAAATCTCAAAAAAGCCTAGGTTGATTGATTTTAAAGCACTTAAGAAAAAAATCACATTTTTTTATAAAAAGGGTATTGCAAATATTTCCTGAATGTCTA
>NZ_JSUM01000018.1 GCF_000772535.1 Chelonobacter oris | reverse complement strand
CACTTTTCTCACTGGCTGCGATTTCGTTTTTCAAGGCGTCCAATTGCCCTTTATTGACCGCATCTTTGCCGTCGACACCGTCTGCAATATTGCTGATCACTTTATTTCCGGCATCGATTCCGTCTTTGCTGATTTCAACGGTATCGCCGACTTTCAGACTATCCGCCGAAACCGTACCTAAACCGTTCAGGTTTTTCGCCAATTCAACGGCAATCGAACCGTCGGCATTGGCTGTGGTTTTAATGTTGTTTGCCGCCGTATCCCCCGTTGCACCGCCCTTGATATTTAATATCTCGCTCGGTTTGCGGGTAATGACCGTGTCGTTATCGCCTTTAAACTGTGCATTGGTATTTTGGATCGCAGTATAAACATCACCGCCGTTGACGGCCGTTTTGCTGCCGTCAGCCACTGTTCCGCCGTTATTGACGGTAACCGTGTCGAAGGTTGCATTTTTTGCGGTCGAAACCTTGATATCGCCATTGCCTTCGGCAGAAATTTCAATATTGTCACCATTAACAAAATTGATGACATTGTTGTTTTGGTCAACGTCTTTGGCTTTGTTACCGTTGACATTCGCCGTCCAAGATTGAAGTGCGGTATCGGCTTTTGCCAGCGTATCTTTGGTTGCCTGACTGAAGCCAATCGCATAATCGGTCACATTTTTCGCCGTATCGGCTGTCGGCGTTGCCACCAAGCCGCTGTCTTCGGCAGTGCTGACGGTGGTTTTCTCCGCATTGACGGTATATTCTGTATTATTGCCGTCAATAACAGAAGTGACCGACGTGTTGTTACCGGCTTTGACACTCACTGTTTTTGCCGATCCGGTGATGTTTTCAACCGCTTTATCCAACTGCGATTTATTCACCGCATCCGTGCCGTCGACACCGTCCGCCACATTGGCAATTTTATTGCCGCCGTTGTTCAATCCGTCTTTGCTCAGGCTAACCGTATTTTCCGCATTTGTCGTTGTCGGGGATTTAATCGTTACGCCGGCATTATTGACGCCGGTATCACCGACTTTCAGGCTGCCGTCGGTGCCCAAATCGACATTTTTCGCCAATTGGATTGCAATGCTGCCGTCTGTGTCGGCAATGGTTTGAATGTTGTTTGCGGTGCTTTCCGTTGCGCCGCCTTTCAGGGTCAAAACGTCCGTCGGTTTGCGTTTAATCACGGTTTCGCCGTTGTCGGCAGTAAATTGTTGCTCACTGCCTTGAATGGCGTTATAAACATCGCCGCCGTTGACCGCACTTGTGCTGTCTGCCGCAATATTGCCGCCGTTGGTGATAGTGGCGCTGTCGAATGTCGGCGTACTGCCGGTGGCGATGGTGATGTCATTGCCGTTACGGCTGATCGTAATATTGCTGCCGTTTTCAAACTGAACGGTATCGCTTGCCGCAACCGCACTTGCTTCATCACCGTTTGCCTGTAATTTCCAAGTCTGGCTTTGCAGGTTGGTAATGTTACCGGCATTGGTCACGATATCCGCTGCATTTTTCGCAATATTCGTCGCATTATTGGTCACATTATTATTAGTTGCAAACAACTGACTGCCGTTAACCGCCTCTTTGCTGTCGGCGCTCAAGTTGCCGTCCGCTACATTGGCGATCACCTTATTACCGGCGTTAATACCATTGTTGTCGATGGTTACGCCGCCGGCTTTAATGCTGCCGTCCGTCCCCAAGTCAACATTTTTGTTTAAGGCGATTTTCACGCCGTCGGTATTTGCCGTTGTGGTGATATTGTCATCACCGCTAATCGCCACTTCATCGCCCAGTTTTTTAACCGCACTTTTTTCTGTGCCGTCGGCGGTGAACGTTAAGCCTTTGCTGTCGACCGCCGCTTTGGCATCTGCGCCTTTTTGAATATCGGCTTTAGTTGTTTGCGCCAGATCAACTTTATAATCCGTCACATTGGTTGCGGCCTCTTTGCTTGAGGTGACGGTGAGCGATTCCGAAGCGGCGGACACTGTCGCACCCTCGGCATTTACGGTGTAAACGGTTTGACCGTTATCACCGACCGTTGTTTCAACAGTCGCTATATTTGTACCTGCTTTAACATCGGTCTTAGCCGCCGCCGTCGCTTGATCCAACTGTTGTTTATTGACGGCATCAGTATCATTTTCACCCGCTTTAACATCACTGATCGTGGTATTGCCCGCATTAATTCCGTCTTTGTTAATTTTAACCGTCTCGCCAACGTTGATACTTTGCGTCGCCACACTAGTCAAGTCCGTCAAATTTTTCGCCAACTGAATCGCAATCGAACCGTCTGCATTGCCAATGGTTTTGAGGTTGTTTGCCGTCGTTTCGCCCGTTGCACCGCCGGTAATACTCAACACCTGATTAGGGTTGCGTTTAACCGTAACGTCGGCATTATCACCTTTAAACTGCGCTTCGCTGTTTTGGATCGCAGTATAAACATCACCGCCGTTAACCGCTGTTTTGCTGCCTTCTTCTACCTTGCCGCCATTGTTAATGGTCACGTTGTCAAAGGTCGCCGTTTTAGCGGTCGCCACTTTAATCGCACCGTTTTCAGTGGTGATTTCGATATTGTCACCATTAACAAAATTCACGCTGTTGTTGTCTTGACTGACCACTTTCGCTTCAGCGCCGTTAACTTGCGCCGTCCAAGATTGCAACGCACTGTCGGCTTTCTCCAACGAGGCTTTGCTTGCTTGCGACAAGCTGACGGCATAATCGGTAATGCCGGTTGCTACATCCGGTTTAGCAACCGCACTTAAGCCGCTGTCTGCCGTCGCCGTCACCGTGGTTTTTTCCGCATCAATCGTATATTCGGTATTGTTGCCGGCAACGTTTGCTGTAACCGTCGTATTTTTACCCGCTTTTACGCTGACGGTTTTGGCGTTATCGGTAATACTTTTCGCCATCTCGTCCAATTGATTTTTATTGACGGCGTCCGTGCCGTTTTCGGCGGCTTTTACATGACTAATCGTGTTGCCGCCGGCGTTAATGCCGTCACCGTTGATAACAACGCCGCCGGTGGTGGTAATGCTGTTCAAACCGGTCAAATCACTGTTCAATTTCACTTGAACACCGTTTGTATTGGCAACAGTGGTGATATTGCTGTCGCCGCTAATCGCCACTTCATCACCCAGTTTTTTAACCGCACTTTTTTCAGTATCGCCGCTAAAGGTTAAGCCTTTATCCGCAATTTCTTTGGCGGCATCTGCACCTTTTTGAATCTCATCTTTGGTGGTTTGCGCCAGATCGACTTTATAATCGGTGACGTTATCACTATCTTTGTTACCTTTGGTGACGGTAACCATATCTGATCCCGATACGGCTGCGCCGTCGGCATTGACCGTGTAAATCGCATGACCATCGGCGGCATCTTCTGTTTTCGTTACTGCGGCAACATTAGTACCGCCTTTCACTTCGGTTTTCGCCGCCGCCGTCGCTTTATTGACATCGCCGATATTGGCGGCGTTGGTTGCGGTCGTGCCGCCGCTTGCCACATTGCCGATCGCTTTATTGCCGGCATTGATACCGTCATTAGTGATCTTTACGCCGCCGGTGGTGGTAATGCTGTTCAAACCGGTTAAGCTATCGCTCAATGTCACCACTACATTGCCGTCCGTCAGTGTGGTGCTGATATTTTTGCCGTCACCTTTCACCGCAATGGTATCGCCTAACGCTTTATTTGCCGTTGTCTCACCATCGGCTTGAAGGTTAAAACCTTTGGCAATATCGATTGCGGCATTATCGATTTTGTCTTGTGTCTCTTTCGCCAGACTAATCGCATAATCGGTCACCCCCGCAGCCGATGTATCACCGGCTTCAACCGCTAAGCCGCCGTTTTGTTTGGCGCTGACTGTGGTTTTTTCTGCGTTGACGGTATACTCCGTGTTATTGCCGTTAGCAACCGAAGTTACCGTGGTATTATTGCCCGCTTTCACACTCGACGTTTTCACCGTGCCGGCAACTTCTTGAACCGCTTTATCCAACTGCCCTTTATTGACCGCATCACTGTTTTGCGTACCGTCGGCAACGTTGGTGATGGTTTTATTGCCGGCATCGATACCGTCATTAGCGATCTTTACGCCGCCGGTGGTGGTAATGCTGTTCAAGTCGGTCAAATCACTATTCAATTTAACAACCACATTACCGTTGCTTAATTCGGTGCTGATATTTTTGCCGTCACCTTTCACCGCAACGGTATCGCCTAATTTTTTATCCGCTGTGGTGTCGGCATCCGCTTGAATTTTAAAGCCTTTATCAACTTCTGCTTTTGCCTCTTTACCGGCTTGAATATCGTTTTTGGTTGTATCTGCCAATTCAATCTCATAATTGGTTACGCCGCTATCGGATTTTTCACCTGCGGTCGCAGTCAAGCCGCCGTTTTGTTTGGCGCTGACTGTGGTTTTTTCTGCGTTGACGGTATAAGTGACGGTTTTGCCGTCTTCTGATGTCGCCGGTTCGCCTACAGTGACATTATTGCCCGCCGCCACGACGGTTTTGCTTAAGCCGTTGACCGCACTTTCAATCGCTTTGCTGACGGTATCGCCGGTGACGGCTTTGTTGTCGCCCTCGGCAACATTACCGCTGTTATTCATCGTTACACTGTCGAATGTTACCTCATCAGCGGTTGAAATTTTTACTTTACCGCCATCATTGGTGACTTTAATGTTCTTGCCGTCAACAAAAGCAATGCTGTTGTCGTCTTTATTAACGGTTTTTACTTGATCAGCGTTTGCCAACACATTGAAATCCGTCAGCTTGCTGTCCGCTGCGGTTTTTACTTCATCCAGCTGCTTTTTATTAACCGCATCGTTTGGGCTAGTGCCGTCAGCCACGTTAGTGATTTTCTTATTGCCTGCATCAATGCCGTTATTGGTCATGCTCGGACCGTTGGTGATCGTCAAGCCGGTGTTATCCATTTTGGTATTGCCGGTTTGAACACTGCCGTTACTGCCCAAATTTACCGTTTCAGCCAATTTGACCGTTAGCGTATTATCCGCCGCAACCACGCCGATATTATTGTCGGTAAGTGTGCTGGTATTACCGCCCTTGATATTTAAGGTTTCGCCCAATTTACGGTTGATATTCGTGCCGCTGTCGCCGGCAAACGTTATCGGTTTGCTCGCCACTGCATACAGCTGGCTACCGTTGATGGCATCGGTGCTGCCGGCGCTGATTTGGCCGGCGGCAACGTTGATGATTTGGCGTTCTTTACCGGCTGCGCCCACGCTTACCACGCCGTTTGCCGCCTTTCCTTGGCCGGCAAAGCCGTTGTAAGTCACGCCGCCCACTGTTGCAGAGGGTTCAGCGGTCGCCGCACGATCGGTTGAGGCATTGCCCAATACCACGCTGTTTGCTTGGCTGGTAGTAATATTGCTGCCGACAGCAACCGTATTCGCCTGAGCCACGGTGTTTTGCACACCGACCGCAACCGAATTCTGCCCCGATACATTTGAATAGGTACCGATTGCAATCGCATGAGCACTATTCGCTTGGGCAGCGCCTATCGCAACGGATGACTCTCCGGTTCCTTTGGCATTGGCACCGACTGCTACTGCATCTTTTTGCGTTGCACTGGCACTCACGCCTGCCGCCAACGCATTCACGCCTGTGGCACCATCGTTGTTGTAATTAGAACCAGCTGCGGCAATGGCGCTGTTCACACTATAGTAATGCGTTTGCGCATTTTTCAATTGTGCTACGTTGACGGCATCAGTATCTGCCGAACCGGCAGCAACACCGGTGATTTGGCGGGTAGTGGTATTTGAACCAATAGAAAGCGCAGCTGTTGTCGCTTTCCATGTTGAATTGGTGTTGGTTGAGGAAGCGTTGGTCACGGTGTTAAAACCGGCTTGTCCTGCGGCACGGTTGGCAACGCTGCTCGAACCTAATGCGATACTGTCATTAACAGTCGCTTGTGAATATCCACCAATCGCAACCGCATCTTGCGCTGAAGCCTGACCACCACCCACGGCGCTTGCACCCATTGCTGTCGCTTCTGAACCAATCCCCAGTGCAGTTGCGAAGTTACCTGAGCTAAGCGTATCCGAACCAATGGCGGTCGATTGATGTCCGGTTGCTTTCGCATTGTAGCCCACGGCGGTATTTTGTGAATTGCTGGAAGCGGACGCACCGTTGATACCCGCTATCGCACCGACCCCAATTGCGATAGCATTACTCGTATAGGCTTGTGTATTTTGGCCTCCGCCATCGGATTTAGTTGAACCGATTGCAATAGACTGCTGCCCGTCTGCCCGTACATCCTTACCGATAGCAATACTTTCTTTTTGAACCGCTACAGCTTGAGTACCCAATGCAATCGCATCCGTTCCTTTTGCTTCAGTACCGGTGCTATACGAATTGTTTGGTGAGAGTGTCGAACCGATAGCAATGGAACGCAATCCGCTCGCTTCGGAAGAATGCCCCACGGCAAAGGCATTGTTGCCGGTTGCACTGGCAACATTCCCAAGTGCGGTTGAATAATTCCCGGAAGCGGTGACTTGGCGGCCGATAGCAATCGATGTGTCGCCCGATGCAGTATTGGCCGTACCCAAGGCAACAGAAGAACCGCCGGTTGATTTATTGCCTAACCCCATTGCCATTGAAAACGGGCTGGTTGCCTCATTGCTGTTACCAAAAGCAAAGGCGGACATGCCGTTTGCACTGTTTGTACCGGCAATATTGTTATAGCCCACCGCAGTTGAGCCTGAATAAGCTTCACTATATTCACCGATACTCACTGAGGAAGGTTGAATTCGAGTTGTCGTACCCACGCCATCCGGGCCACGAAAAGTCATATCGCCGCCGGAACCGTTACGATTGGCAATAATTTGTGCCGCCGCACCATAATTGCTGGAATAAGCATCTTTACCAATTGAGATATTGGCGCCCTGATTTGTGGTATTGGACACCGCAGTTTCCGCAACCGCCCCTGTTCCGATCGCAATAGAATCTGCCGAATTGGCTTGAGATGCGGTGGCATTCGTCCCCCCTGAACTGGTGCCGATCGCAATTCCGCGATCACCGCTTGCCGAAGCCGCCCAGCCCATCGCCATTGCGTTTGAACCCGAAACTCTTGTGTCTGCTCCTAGCGCCACACCACCTGTCGTACCGCTCACTTTAGCATTCCAGCCTAACGCCGTTGCTCCACCGGTCGCCTCAGCCCCTGAACCAATAGCGGTTGCGCCCTCTGCACGACCGTCAATTGCCCCAATACCTTTTGCGCTAGCACCGATAATGGTGGAATTATCTCCCACTGCATTTGCTCTGGTCGTTGAACCACCACCCATAACGATATTGGTAGCGCCTGTTCTGCCGCTACCCCAGCTTTCATAAGCCGCCGCATTGGCACTAAACAGCGCCATCGCAATGGCGATAGCTGAAACCTTTAAACTAAAAAAGAAATCTGAAAACGGATTACTTTCAACCGCACTTTGGCTAACCTGAGCGGCGGCTTTTCCGTGCGCCTTGCCTAATTCCGATGTGACATTCCAGCAGTTTAATGTTTTATTCCAGATCACTTTATAAATTTTATTCATATTCCCCTCAATTTCTTTTTAGTTTAAAGATGTATTTATTTAACAAAAAGGCAAACTTACAATAATAAATTTGTGCTATATTTTTAAGGTTGCGTATTTAACAATATATCAATCTTCAAATCAAGCCACATTTGTGTAAAGATTCAGAGGAAGCGTCGCAATAGAGCCTATTAATTTAATTTGATTTATTGATAAATAGAAAAAACAATCCATTTAATACCGAAGAGTGACAATCTCAACTTTAAACATTAAATGACATATCTGACAATAATCAAGCGGTTAACAATGCGAGACATCATTATTTATGTCCAATGAGATTAAGATTTACAGAACAACAATACCAAAAAATATTGATGTTAACCGCACTTTAAACCTGATGACACTGATAAGTGATGATGGGAAAGCTTAAGAAAAGTTATTTAATTACAAGATGAAAGGTTTCGAAGAATATCGCTAAAGCCGTAATTTTAAAAATCAGAAAAATACCTTTTTCGAGGTATTCCGCATAACTTTCGTCACAATATAGGACTGAAAACCAATTAATATTCTATTGCCCGACACGGTTTTGGCTGTTGGTTGATATCTCACATACTTTATGCTGAAAATACCGCACTTTCGTATTCAGTTGAGCGGTTGATCGCTCAGTCTATCAACATAAAAAATCCCCGTCGACTTGACGGGGATATAAAAGCGTTCGGCAACAAAAACGGATTTAATACTCGTTACGTTGCTGAATGAAATCCTGATTGATCTCGATCTTTGCCTGCTCACGTAACGACTGAATCAAGCTGTTGTAGGTTTGCAACTGTTTGCCCTGCAAATAACGTATCGCCAAAGCACGCTGTTCGTTTTTGTCGGCTGTGCCGTCTTCTACGTTAATCAGCTGTGCCAGATAAATATCGCCTTTATCATCCTGCACGGCTTTATATTGGTTTTTATCGTCGGATGCCATTGAGAACAGATCTTCACGCAAGCGGGCGTCTTGCATTGAGGCATAGACAAACGTCTGTGCGTTCTGTGTCGGTGCAACGCCTTGCGGCCAAGCGATATCTTGCGGTTTTTCCGCCTGATTGAGTGCATCAGCCAGTTTTTTGCTCTCTGCCGATAAGACGTTTTCCGCTTTTTGCCGTTTCAGCAATGCCGCAATATCGGCTTTGGCTTCTTCCAGTGTTTTATTTCCCGCCGGCTTGTGATCCACCACCCGAACAATCAGCGAATGTTGATCGCCCACATTGATCGCTTCGGAATTCATGCCGCCTTGCAGTAAATCGGTATCGAAAATGTTATATACCACATTTGAGAAGTTAAGTGCGGTCGGCACGTCTTGCCGTGAGAAATAATCGCTCTGCTGCGCCGCTTTGCCGACAACTTTTTCGACATCCGCCAACGAGGCCTGATTTTCAAACGCTTTTTCCGCCGCTTCTTTTTCCAGACGGAAGAACGCTGTTGAAGTCAGTTCGTTACGAATCGTATCGATAATTCGGCTTCTCACCTGCTCCAACGGCAAAGTTTCGCCCGGCTGTCGGGCAAGCACTTTAATGATATGGTAAGCTCCGTCGACATTGACCGGCTCACTGATTTGATTCACATCCGTCGCATAAGCCGCTTTTTCAAATGCCTCAGGGAATGCCCCTTCACTCGACCAGCTTAAATCGCCGCCGTTGACTGCCGACAGTTTGTCTTGCGAATACTGCTTCGCCAGCTCGGCAAAATCGGCGCCGTTTTGCAACTGTTGGTACAGTTCTTGCGCCAACGCCTGATCCGCCACCTGAATATGCGCTAAATGCTGATTGGTTCTGCCGCTGAATTGGGATTTGTTATCCTGATAGTATTGGGCGATTTCCACATCACTCACCTGAATGTTTTTTTCCATATCCGGCCGCGCAATATCAATATACTCGACTTTCACCAGCTCCGGCACCATAAACGCCGATTGATTGTCACGGTAATACTGTTCAATTTCCTGATCGCTGACTTGCTGCTTTTCCATTTCCGCCGCTAACGGAAACGCCGTCAACCGCACTTCGCGGCGCTGGAAAATTTGTTTGCTCAATTGCGCCAGCTGCGCCTCGCTGACGGTTTCCGAAGCTAACAGTCCTTGTTGTAACTGCTGCATCGCCACTGAAGCACGCAAGGTTTGTGCATAATAATCCGAACTGATGCCGTTAAAACGCAAGAAGCTTTGATACAGTTCATTGTCGAATTTGCCGTCTTTCTGAAAATTCGGGCTGCTGACAATCGCGCGCTTGATTTGCTCGTCCCCAACCGCCAGACCGAGGGATTGCAAATATTGCCCCAACAGCGCTTCATCGATCAAACCGTTCAGCACGTCTTGTCTGAAGCGGGCTTCAAACTCCGGCGAATCCATCAAAAGCGAGAACTGCGATCCCATTTCATCGCTGAAATTACGGGTTTGCTGCTGTAATGCCGATTGAAAAGTCTGTTGGCTGACTTCTTCCCCGTTCACGGTGGCGGCTGCGCTA
The DNA here is from genome assembly GCF_000772535.1 of Chelonobacter oris. Classification (GTDB taxonomy): domain Bacteria; phylum Pseudomonadota; class Gammaproteobacteria; order Enterobacterales; family Pasteurellaceae; genus Chelonobacter; species Chelonobacter oris. The sequence goes on along the minus strand of NZ_JSUM01000018.1, from coordinate 2,805 downwards.
TTGACGGAGCTGCCTAAATAAGTCCCGACCCCGCCCAATACAAATGAAACGGAAATCAGCACAAATACGATTTTCCACATCAAGCCGCCTACGCCGCTGCCCAGTTTTTCCATCATAATTGATTTTCCTGTTGTTAATTCTGAATGTTGCCGAATTATATGTGAAACCCTGTGTTTATGCACGCATAATTCTGTTTGCCCCGTTCAGGCAAGATTAAAAAAGAAAAAGCCAAACTCACTGAATTTGGCTTTCGGACAAAAATAAGATTAATTCACAATTTGGGACGATTGCGGTTTGCCGCCGCGTTTTTTACCCGCTACTACGGTTTTTTCCACTTTGGCTACGCTCGGCGTGATCATTTGCACACCTTCCGGCGGATTTTGCAATGCTAACGCCAGCACTTCATCGATAGTTTCCACCGCACGAATATCCAACTGTGCTTTGGCATTTTCCGGAATCTCTTCCAGATCTTTGACATTCTCTTTCGGAATCAAGACCAGTTTAATCCCGCCACGGTGAGCCGCCAGCAATTTCTCTTTCAAACCGCCAATCGGCAACACTTTGCCGCGCAAGGTGATTTCACCGGTCATCGCTACATCGGCACGCACCGGATTGCCGGTCAGTGCGGAAACCAGTGCGGTGCACATCGCAATCCCTGCACTCGGGCCGTCTTTCGGCGTTGCCCCTTCGGGAACGTGGATATGAATATCCCGTTTTTCATAAAAATCAGGATTGATACCCAAACGTTCGGCACGGGAACGAACCACAGTCATCGCCGCTTGAATGGACTCTTTCATCACATCGCCGAGGGAACCGGTGTAGCTCAGTTTGCCTTTGCCGATCACCGATGCGGATTCGATCGTAAGCAAGTCGCCGCCCACTTCGGTCCATGCCAGTCCGGTCACTTCCCCGATACGGTTTTCGGTATCGGCACGCCCGTATTCAAAACGTTTCACCCCCAAATAGTCATGCAGATTTTCCGCATCGACCACCAGCGATTTAATCGATTTATCGAGCAGCAGATTTTTTACTGCACGGCGGCAAATTTTAGAAATTTCACGCTCCAACGAACGAACGCCGGCTTCACGGGTATAGAAACGAATAATCCCCAAAAGTGCGCCGTCTTCAATGGTCAGCTCTCCCTTTTTCAAGCCGTTACGTTCCATCTGTTTAGCAAGCAGGTGACGTTTGGCGATATTCAGCTTTTCATCTTCGGTGTAACCCGACAGACGAATCACTTCCATTCTGTCCAATAACGGCGCCGGAATATTCATCGAGTTCGAGGTGGCAACGAACATCACATCGGACAAATCGTAATCCACTTCCAAATAGTGATCGCTAAAGGCGGTATTTTGCTCCGGATCCAACACTTCCAACAAGGCAGAAGCGGGATCGCCACGCATATCCGAGGACATTTTATCAATCTCATCAAGCAGGAATAACGGATTTTTGACCCCGACTTTACACATTTTCTGAATCAATTTGCCCGGCAACGATCCGATATAGGTTTTGCGATGACCGCGAATTTCCGCTTCGTCACGTACACCGCCCAACGCCATGCGCACATATTTGCGTCCGGTAGCATTCGCAATCGACTGCCCCAATGACGTTTTCCCCACCCCCGGCGGGCCGACCAGACAAAGAATCGGGCCTTTGACCTGATTTAAACGGCTTTGTACCGCCAGATATTCCAAAATCCGCTCTTTCACCCGTTCTAAACCGTAGTGATCGGCGTCCAACACACTTTGTGCGTTTGCCAAATTCTTTTTCACTTTGGTTCGTTTGTGCCAAGGCACTTGCACCAGCCATTCGATATAGCTGCGGACAACCGTCGCTTCCGCCGACATCGGCGACATCATACGCAGCTTTTGCAAATCCGCCTCGGCTTTTTCCCGCACTTCCGACGGCATACGCGCTTCTTCGATTTTCCGTTGCAGCTGTTCGACTTCGTCATTATGGCTGTCCTGCTCGCCCAACTCTTTTTGAATCGCCTTGATTTGCTCGTTCAGGTAGTAATCACGCTGGCTTTTTTCCATCTGCTTTTTCACTCGGCTGCGGATTCTTTTCTCAACCTGTAAAATATCCAGCTCCGATTGCATCGTGCCGATCAAGAATTCGAAACGTTCCACCACGTTATATTTTTCCAGCAGCGCCTGTTTGTTTTCCAACGCAATCGGCATATGTGCCGACATGGTATCGCTCAAACGTTCGGGATCATCGATATTGCGTAGTGCGCTGACGACTTCCGGCTGTACTTTTTTGTTCAGTTGAACATAAGAGTCGAACTCTTCAAGGCTGCTGTTTTTGATTACCTCCAGCTCACGCTCGTCACCGCGTATACTCTCGATAATTTGAATATCCGCCGCCATTTCATCATCATGGAATTTAACGATAGCGGCGCGTTTTTGCCCTTCCACCAGCACTTTGACCGTGCCGTCCGGCAATTTCAGCAGCTGAATAATATTGGCCAGCGTGCCGACGGTATAAATATCATCGTATCCCGGATCTTCTTGCTCCGCTTGTTTTTGTGCCACCAGCAGCAGCTGCTTGCCGCTTTCCATCGCCTTTTCCAGACTTTGAATCGATTTTTCCCTTCCCACAAATAAAGGCATCACCATAAACGGAAAAACCACCACATCACGTAATGGCAATACCGGAATATGTGCTTGCATGGTTTGTTGTGCACTCATATTTCATCTCTCTTTGTTGCGATAATTGGGGGATTGATGAATTCTATATTGGGTTATTCGGCAAAAATCTCAAGCACTATTTCCATTTTTGATCAAAATTTCCCTCAACAAAAAG
>NZ_JSUM01000017.1 GCF_000772535.1 Chelonobacter oris | reverse complement strand
CAATGGATTAACACTGAAGCCTATGCCGATAAATTTAAGTAATCGCAACCACCGCACTTTGAAAGAAATCGAAGGGCGGTGGTATCATATTATTCTTGCTTGCGCTTAAATGCCAATGAAATTGCCAGCGTTTGCACCAACGTCATGGTGGCGCATTGTGAACGGAAGCCGCTGACCTGCGCCTCTTTCACAATAAAGGCTTCATCGCTGAAACTGATCAACGGGCTGATTTGGCTGTCGGTTATCGCAATTTGTTTTACCCCGTTTTTGGCGGCGGCATTCATGATATTCAGCGTTTCTTTGGCATAAGGGGAGAAACTGATCGCCACCACCACATCGCCGGGTTTGATCAGGTTCAACTGTTCTTCAAACATGCCGCCCAAGCCGTCGATAATGTAGGAATGGCAGTTTAAATGATGCAATGCATAGTTCAAATAACTTGCCACGCTGAAGGAACGTTTCAGACCGATAATAAAAATATTATTGGCCGAGTCCAGAATATCCACCGCACTTTCCAACTGTTCACGGCTAATTTGCGTGCTGAGCTGCAATAATGCCTGATTGTTGGCTTGAGCAAAAACGCTTAATATTTCATTCGGTGCGCCCTGGGTCGCATTCTCCGGATCAATTTTATCGAACAGCAACGCCCGTTCACTATAATTGACGGTTTCTTCCATCAAATTTTCACGAAATATTTGTTTCATTTCATTAAAACCGCTGTAGCCGAACGCATTGGCGAATCGGATTAACGTTGACGGCGGCACATCAGCCCGCTCGGCAATCACTGCGACGGTATCAAAAACAATGCTGTTTGAGTTATCTAGAATATATTTGGCAACCTGCTTCAAACGTTTGCTCAAATTGTCATAACGATCCCGGATTTGACTTTCCAGCTGCTCCAGCGCTAACGATTTATTCATGTTCTTTTCTCAATAGATGGACTTGTTAATATTATAAGAGCTTTTGTGCCTAATTATAAGTCATTAATTGCTTATTTTTTAATAAAATTGGAAAATTTATTTCATTAGATACCGCTGTTTGAGAAATTTTCCCGGAAGGCTAGGGTAAAGTGCAGTGTAAGCACCCGATCCGATTATTGCCGACAAAATTAGCGATAACTTCCACCATTTCAGTAAACAGTTTGACAGATAATAGTTACAAAATAAATCACCAGCGGTATTTTTCAATTCAGAACAAAATGAGTAGTCAATATTTTTTTATGTTTATGCACTATTCTTTATAATGTTTCTTATTAAGCCCATACTTTTTCATTCTCAAATAAAGTTTTTTACGTGGAATTTGTAAATAATCAGCTGTCGGTTGTACCTTTCCTTGAAAGCGATCTAAAATTTCAATAATAACTTTTTTCTCATATTCATCAACCAGCATATCGAGTGGCAACGTATTCTGTTCATTTTCAGTAATATACACTTGATTATCAAGAACAACCGCACCAACGGCAAATAATTCTGCGGCGTGTATTAATTGATGGACATTTCCTGTCCAATTCTGGATTAATAGATTATGTAAAATATCTTCATTAATAATAGGCTTTTTCTTACCGATCCGTTCACAGGTTATTTTTACAAAATGGCGAAATAAAACCTCTATATCATTCAAGCGTTTTGATAATGGCAAACATTCTAATTGAGTCAAAGAAAATAAATAGCAGAATTCCGGTAATAATTTCTTATGTTCTAATAGCTGACCAAGAGAATGTTTACTGATAAGAATCAAGCGAAATAATTTTTCATTATGCTCATTACGTAATAAAAATCGTTGTGCGGAATCAGATAAGTATTCACTGTTTTTAATAACCAAGGTAGCGTATTGTCCAATTGATAACTGATCTTGTAAAGATTCGAGTGAGCAATAATTAAATAATTCAATTATTTTAATAGGATCGGCAACTCCTGAAATTCGGTGTAAGTATTTTGCAGACAGTGTTTTCCCTGTACCGGATGCACCAAAGATAAAAACAGGCAATAGCGTTTCAGCTAATTGTTGTAAATGCTGCCTATGCGATTTTGCCCAGCCGCTTATCCCAATAAAATTTAAAGCTAATTCTTCTTGCTGCCAAGATTTCCGTTGAATATATAAACAACGTTCATTCAGTGCGCTACGAATACAATTTATCAATTGTTCCGGATTAATCGGTTTTTCTAGAAAATGGAAGGCTCCTTTTCTAACAGCCTCTATCGCCATAGGCACATCACCATGACCGGTAATTAAAATAACAGGTAGGTTTTTATCAAACTGCTGTAATTGCGCCAATAATTCCAAGCCGGAAAGCTCCGGCATAGAAACATCGGTAATAATGACGCCAACCCAATCATCCATAATTTGATTTAGAACCTTGGTCGGATTATTTTCTATACATATGGCATAGTCTTCTTCTAACAGACTTTTGTAAGCGTACAGTACATCAAGATCATCATCAACCAGTAGAATAGTATTATTCGCTATCATTTTGAGCCACACTGTTTTGAAAAATAAGAATAATTTGCGCATGTTTATCTAAAGTAGAAGCAATATACAATTCTCCGTTACATTGCTTTAAAATAGTTTGACAGACTGATAATCCTAATCCGAGCCCCATTTTTTTAGTTGTCATAAAAGGTTTCAGCAGATGCTCGGCATGAAGCAAGCTCCAGCCGATACCATTATCGGTTACGAATACTTGAGTTATATTAACCTCACGCCGGATCTCTATAACCAAATGGGGAACGACGGAATGGCAGGCTTCTAACGCATTACTAAAAAGGTTAACAAAAACTTGTTCAATACGAATGGCATCAGCCAGAACTGTACTTTCACCTTGTATATCTAAGCGGGCATTTTCAATTTTATGTTGTAATTTCAATAGATTCCAAGCAGTCATAATACTTTCTTTTAAATTGAATTCAGCCAGCGTGTTATTACTATCGCTACGCTTGGTAAACTGACGTAACTGCTTAATAATATAATTTATTCGTTCAATTAATAATGCCATTCTGTTTAATTGCTCATGTACTTTAGTGTTATCCTCTTTTTTATGGATTAACTTATTAATATTAAAAAGATAGATGGATAATGCGTTTAAAGGTTGATTAATCTCATGTGCTAAAATTGTCATTGTTTTACCGACCATGGCTAATTTTGCCGATTGAATTAATTCATCTTGTGTATCACGCAAGTTTTGCTCAATCTCGCTACGCTCTTGAGTCATTTTCAGAAATATCTGTAAAAATTTAGCAATTCTGGTAATCTCATCATTACCGTCTACTGTAATTTGAGTGGTTAAATTTCCTTGGCTTAACGATTCTACCGATCGGCTAAGTGCGGTAAAACGTTTAATCAAATTTCCTTTAATATAGGTTTTATTAAAAAAGTATAGGAATAAAAGAGAGAATATAATAGACATTAAAATCAATCCGCCGCTGATATACGTTAACTTTTTTAATGATTCATTTAATAAATTTAAATTTGTATAATTAATTGAAACTTGTTTTCCTACAATTTCTTTTGCTTTATCTAATAAAATATCCTTTTCCTTAATAATTTGGTTAAATTCCTGTTTTGATTCTTGATATTGGGAAAACACAAAGGGGACACCATCCTCTTCTGATAATAATTCAAAGAAAACGTTTAATAGTTGATGCAACGTTACTATACTAGGGTAATTATCAATATATCTGTCGTTTAATATCTTTTTAAGATCCGCTATTGAATCAGAAAAAGAGTGATTTTTATTATAGTTATTTGGGTCTGCATTAAGTAATGTTAATAGTTCACTTCTTAAGTTTTCTTTAATATAAGATAAATTATGGATATGCTGTAATTCGAGCTGTAGTTTGTCCAATTCATTATTCATTGGATTCTTGTTATTGGAATAGCTTTCAAAAATACTAGATTGCTGCCAATTTATTTCTTGTATTAATGACAATGCCTCACTATTAAAATCATCATGCAGCCAATCTATTTTAGTATTAAGTTCATTCATTTTTTGTTTTAATAAAATGGTTTTATAAATATTTCGATCCATAATAGAGAGTATTTTACTTAATTCTTCTGATTGTTCTAATAGTCTAATTTTACTATCTTCATCACTAATGTTACCGGCTAAATATTGAATATTATTCACTTTATCCAGTAGTTTTTGGTGGATTTTTGTTCTGGAAATATTGCTATTCACATTCGTAAGGTGGTTAAAATCATTGATAAAAGCGTTGAAGCCGTCTTCTAACTTAAAAATGAGTTTATCCTGCGGTAGATAATTTTCCAAAATATAGTTAACCTGCCTATTCTGCTGATACCATGAAAGTAATCCTGTTAATCCGACAATAATCGTTAATATCGTGCTGAATCGTAAAGCCTGCCGCAATTTATCTACGATTTTGCTTTCTGGTTTTTTATTCAAAATTTTCAAGATTTTTTATTGCCTCATCATTTTTATTTTGAAAAAAATTAATCCATTCAGACTCTTTTTTAAAAAAGAAGTTCTTATCTTCCTGAACTTTAATTAAGAAATCCTGATTAATATCATCTTCATTAATCGGCATTTGAGTTAATAACTTCCTAATATCAAGTAAACCATGTCCCTGTAGCTTCTCTTTTTTATATAATTCATGCCAAGAATCTTGCAACTGCTTTAATCTAAAAGTAATAGCAAGATCAAATAACTTTTTTACTATAGCTTGTCGTTGCATTAATAATAAATGATTTAATTTTGGTTGTTGTAATAGTCTTTGTTGTGGAAGAAATAGGGAGTTGTTTTTCGATAGATTATCAATTGGGAATTTACCGGAATTTGAATTAAAAATAAAACACTGTCCTTCTTTACTCAATAGAAAGTTGATAAATTCATTTGCTAATTTCTTATTGTGAGATTTCTCATTGATAGCGACAAATGTCGCGGAAGCGATAGAATTCGGAAAATAGTTAAAACCTAGATTTTTATTCTTCAAAACAATATTGGCGTAGCTATCAATGGTTAACCCGGCAGAATCCAGTCCCACTTTTACTTTCTCTGCTACGCCGAAGCTACGGGATGAAATCGTTGAAAAATTAGATGCCATTTCTAACATGGTCGCCCAACCTTGCTGCCATCCTTGTTGCTGTAACAACATCTCCAACATCAGATGAGTTGTTTCTGAACGTGAGGGAGAACTAATAACAAGACTGCCGCCGTATCGCGGATCCAATAAATTATGCCAATCCGTCGGTATATCCAACCCCCTGCTTTTTAACAAGGATTTGTTATATAAGATACCGAAACCGGAAAATGCGACCACCACAGAATGATTTTGTAGTGACTCCGGAACTAACGCATTGTTCTGGCTATTTTTTATTGTATTTCTTGCCAATATCCCTTTATTTTTTAAGTTTTCTAATAAAATAGGAGAAGAACTAAAAATAATATCAATATCATTAGGCTGCATTAAACGTTTTTCTAATGAGAAGGCCGTACGGTTTACTGTTTTTACTTTACTGCCGGAACTTGTACTTTGCCATTCTTCAATCAAATATTGCAATGAATCGACAGACAGTGTTGTGCCGATAGTCAAGACCTCAGATTTAGCCGGCAATATTAAAAATGATAATAGGCAGATTAAAAATCGATATACCGTCATGCCGCTTTCCCTTCTTTAGTTGTGATTAAGATCACAATTTATCAAATTATTTCTGTTTCAACTTTATATGAGAATTCATGCCGGCAACTCGAATTCAAGGTTAAGAAAAAATTTCTCTGCCAGAATCCATAATAATTCTTAGAATTGACACTTTATTTTTTATAAATGAGTCAAAATTGACTCAATATAACCCGGTTGCAGTTAATTCTCAAAACATTAATATAGCCGAAAGTGACATGATTTCAATCTATTTTAAACATAATTAAAGGCGTTTCATATCGGCATATTCAATTTTTTACTGGCTAGACGCTATCGGTTTTCTATTCTATGCCTTTGTTATAAGAATTTTTATTAACTGTAATTTTATCCAGCTGAAAAACAGATATATTTATACTAATTTATAACAGTATATTATTTCTGTTTGATAATAAATACACTACATCTTATTTAATACGGAGTTCAAAATGATTTCATTACTAAAGTCTAGACCGGGAATACCTGTTGCAGATAAAAATATTCTAGTGGAATATAATCGATTAAAATGGAGGGCATTATTTGGAATTTTTATTGGTTATGTCGCTTATTATATTGTGCGTAATAATTTTATTCTATCCACCCCTTACTTGATCAGTGAATATCATTTCACAAAATCCGATATAGGATTGATGTCCGGCGCCATGCTGATTATTTACGGATTGAGTAAAGGCTTCATGAGCGTGTTGGCAGATAAAGCCAATCCGAAGCACTTTATGATTTTTGGTTTGGTACTATCCGCTATCGTTAACCTACTGATGGGTTTCAGTAATGCATTCTGGATGTTTTTTATCTTAGTCATGTTCAACGGTTTGTTTCAAGGTATGGGCGCCGGCCCCGCCTATGTAGTCTTGGCAAACTGGTTTCCTCGTAAATCAAGGGGAATTACAACCGCACTTTTTAATATTTCACATAATGTTGGTGGTGGTTTAATTGCACCGATTGCCGGTGGTGCAATAGCTTATTTAGGCACTGACTATTGGCAAGCCGCCAACTTCACGATTCCGGTGATAATTGTATTTATTATTGCCGCGATTTTTTATTTTTTTGGCGTGGGTAAAACGTATAATGAAGGTCTTCCAGCATTAGTTGATATTCTAAAAAATGAAGATGAAGAGCTCGTTATCAATAAACAAGATACATCATCACTGACCTCTTGGGAAATATTCAAAAAGTATATTTTAAGAGATATTAATGTATGGTTTGTTTCTTTTATCGATGTTTTTACGTATATGATTCGATTTGGCGTACTGACTTGGTTGCCTCTGTATCTATTGGAGACGAAAGGTTTTACCAAGGGAGAGATGTCCATTGCATTTGCGATTTTTGAATGGGCAGCCATTCCTTCAACCATCTTGGCCGGCTGGATAACAGATACCTACTTTAAAGGAAAAAGAATGCCGCTGGCAATCATCACGTTAATCGGTGTCGGAATTGCCATTTTCGCTTATTGGGGAGGGCAGGATTTGTTAACGGTGACAATTGGAGCCGGCGTTATCGGTTGTTTAATTTATGTCCCGATGTTTTTGTCTTCTTTGCAAACCATAGAGCTGGTTCCCCCATTTGCGGCAGGATCAGCCACCGGATTACGCGGGCTACTAAGCTATGTTGTCGGCAGTTTTTCAGGAACCGCACTCTTTGGTATTTTAGCGCAAAAATTTGGTTGGAATGCCGGCTTTTATTTACTGCTCTTTGCTGTTTTCGGTTGTATTTTCTGCTGTATTATGACTCACAGAGGTGTAATAAAGTTAGAGCACAAAAAAGCAGAACGTTTAAACGGGCTAAACGATAACTAATTTTCTGCCGTTAAATTGTATAACAGCCGAGTAACTGGTGGATTTTAGCAAATAAAGCGTTCTATTTGATAATTAACGAACAGTAACTCGGCTGAAATAGAAAACCGTTACGTTTATGTGTAAGGTAAAAGCGTAAATAAATAACCCTGCCATAGTGGCAGGGTTTTGCTTGATTACATCACCTCCAACGGAATAATCGCCCCCCGATGTTGAATCACTGTACTGGCGAGACGATGTCCCTGTTTTGCCGCTTGTTCGGCGGATTCACCGCTTAAGCGTGCTGCCAGATAACCGGCACTGAATGAATCGCCGGCGGCAGTGGTGTCGAGTATGTTTTCAGCGGCGATTTTATTTGCCGGAATATCAAAACGCTGTTCACCAAATGCGACGATGCAGCTTTCCGCTCCCCGTTTAATCACGATTTCAGCGACGCCGTAACCTTGCGTGCGTGCGATAATGTCCTCAACCGCACTTTGCGATTGCGCAGCCCAAAGTGCGGTTTCATCGTCCAATGTTAAAAAAGCAATGTCGGTCAATGACAAAATCCGTCGGTACACTTGTTGTGCCGTGGCGACGTCTTGCCACAGGCGCGGGCGATAGTTGTTATCAAACATGAGTTTGCCGCCATTGCGCTTAAATTCGGTAAGAAAAGCATATAACGTTTCACGGCTGGATTGATCCAAAATCGCCACGCTGATGCCGCTTAAATACAGGTAATCAAAGCCGAGCAGTTGTTGCAGCAGTTGCGCACTGTCGGCGGTTTTCAGCAGATAGCGAGCCGCCGAGTCATTGCGCCAGTAATAGAAACTGCGTTCGCCTTGTTCGTCGGTGACGATTGAATACAAGCCCGGCAATTTATCCGCCAGTTGCTGCACAAGTGCGGTTTGAATGCCTTCCTGCTGCCAATTTGTCAGCATTTGTTCGCTGAACGGATCTTGCCCGAGTGCGGTGACATAATAAATATCAACCGCACTTTCACGTAGTAATCGGGACAAATATACTGCGGTGTTTAAGGTGTCGCCGCCAAACCCGAGTTTGGGTGACTGTGTATCTTTCAATGCCAGCTCAAGCATACACTCGCCGAGAATCGCTATTTTTTTCATGCAAACACCTTATTTAAAGTAGTTTTTTGCATTATTAAAACAAATGTCTTGCACCATATTGCCTAATAAGCTGAGATCATTCGGTGCTTCACCTTTTTCCACCCATTGTCCCAACATTTCGCATAAAATACGTCGAAAATATTCATGGCGGGTATATGATAAAAAGCTGCGTGAATCAGTCAGCATGCCGACAAACCGGCTTAACAAGCCTAGTTGCGAAAGTTGTTGCAGTTGCCGCTCCATACCGTCTTTTTGATCATTAAACCACCAACCTGAACCAAACTGAATCTTGCCTGCAACACCGCCGCCTTGAAAATTGCCAATCATACTGGCGATCATTTCGTTATCTCGTGGGTTTAAGCAATAGATAATGGTTTTCGGCAGTTTGCCGTTTTTATCGATGTTGTCCAATAAACGAGATAACGGTTCGGCAAAAGTGCGGTCGGCGATGGAGTCAAAGCCGACATCCGCGCCTAACAGCTTGAACATTCGGGTGTTATTATTGCGTAGTGCGCCAATATGCAGCTGCATAATCCAATTCAGGCGATGATATTGTTCACCCAGCCACACTAAAACAGCCGTGCTGAATTGTGCGATTTGCAGTTCGCTTAACGGCTGATTATTTCTGCGTAATTTCAGAATATTATCCAGTTCGCTTTCTGCCGGAATAGGTGCATAACGTAAAATTTCAATACCATGATCGGCAGATTTGCAGCCGTGTAAATCAAAATGTGCCAAGCGACTCAATACGGCTTGTTGCAAATCGGCAAAGGTTATAATCTCCACTTCACTGACCGCACTAAGTTGCGCTAAATACTCATTAAATTGCGGTAATTCGATTTTGAAGATTTTATCCGGACGGAAACTCGGCACGACTTCAATATCAAAAGAAGCATCGTCGGCGATGTCTTTATGATATTGCAGCGTATCAATCGGATCATCGGTTGTGCCAGCCAGTTTAACATTCATTTGTTGCATAATGCCGCGTGCCGAAAATCGACTATCTTGCAGCATTTCGTTGCATTGCTGCCAAATTTTATCGGCATTTTGCGGATTAAACAGAGTATTGTTAATACCGAACGGACGGCGCAGCTCTAAATGTGTCCAGTGATAAATCGGATTGCCGATACACTGCGGCACCGTTTTTGCCCATGCTTGATATTTCTCATAATTGCTTGCATTGCCGGTGATCAAACGTTCTTCTACACCGGCAGTGCGCAATGCACGCCATTTATAATGATCGCCCTCTAACCAAATTTCGCTTAAATCTGCAAATTGGCGATTTTCAGCAATGTCTTTTGGATTTAAATGACAGTGATAATCGAAAATTGGTTGTTCGGCGGCATAATCATGATACAAGCGGCGCGCAGTTTCGGATGACAGTAAAAAATTTTCACACATAAATGCTTTCATATTTTACTCCTGCACTAAATAGGCAGCCACCGCTTGACGGGCACCTTGTTCAAGCAACGTTTGGTATGCCATGTGTACTTGTGCGACAAAAGTCGGATTGGCAGCCAAATCAGCAGGGAAAATATTCTCCAATTTCAGTAATTCATCCACCACCGCGACATTCAAACCGCACTTGGCATAAATCGCTGCAAACTGTTCTGCCATTGGATCTTTAACTTCAATTGGCTGATTATTTTCATCAGTGCCGCTGACATAACGAATCCAACCTGCGACAGTCAGAGCCAACAATGGGAATGGCGTTTGGTTTTCCAGATGAAAAGCGATGGATTCCAATAAGCGCGGCGGTAATTTTTGGCTACCGTCCATTGCAATTTGCCAAGTGCGGTGCTTCAGACTCGGGTTGGTGAAGCGCTCGATCAGTAAATCGGCATAACGGCGCAAATCGATGCCTTCCGGCATTGAAAGCGTCGGCGCCTGTTCATTCAGCATTAGGTTTAATGCTGCCCGCCGATAATGAGGGTCTTGCATGGTATCGGAAATATGTTGATAGCCGCCCAAATAGCCCAGATAGGCCAAGAATGAATGGCTGCCGTTTAGCATACGTAATTTCATTTGCTCAAACGGACGCACGTCTTGTACCAGTTCGGCACCGACCCATTCCCACTGTGGGCGACCGGCAACAAAATTATCTTCAATGACCCATTGTTTGAATTCTTCACAGGCAATGCCGCACGGATCGTCATAGCCTAAAATATCAGCAATCTCTTGCAAGGTTTCTTCCGTTGCCGCCGGTACAATCCGATCCACCATGGTGCAAGGGAAAGTAACATTCTGTTCAATCCATTGTGCTAACGCATTATCAATTTGGTATGCCAATCCTAAAACCGCACTTTTGGCAATATGCCCGTTTTCCATCACATTGTCGCAAGACATTACAGTGAACGGTTCGAGATTGCGTATTTTACGGCGGCGCAGCGCTTCGACAATATAGCCGATAGCCGAGACTGGTTGTTGCGGATGGGCTAAATCCTGCTGAATCAACGGATTATTCAGATCCAGTTTTCCGGTCGCCAGATCGGTGCAATACCCTTTTTCGGTGACGGTCAGCGACACAATGGCGATCTGCGGCTCCGCCATTTTTTCCAACACGGCTTCAACACCGTCCAGTTGCGCGTGTAACGCTTCACAAACCGAATTGATGATTCTTGCAGTACTTTTGCCGTTGCCTTTTTCCAATACGCAATATTGTAGATTCTGCTTTTTCAGTAAGTTGATCAGGCTTTCGCCACCAATTAAATTTACTTCGGCATAACCCCAATCACTGTCTGAAATCCGTGCCAGTTGATCGGCAAATAACGCTTGGTGCGCACGATGGAACGCCCCGAAACCGAGATGGAGGATTTTGCTTTGCAGGCTGTTTTTAGCATAGGTCATTTGTTGGGTTTCATTCATACCATTTCCTTAATCCGTTGTTTTATAAAAAGAGGATACTGTTCTAAAAATCAGTATCCTCTTGATATATTTTGTTATTTATTCCACTAGAGCATCAATTTTTTGGATGTATTCACCGATAGTCGGATTGCTTAACGCTTTATCGTGCATACTTTTTACCGCATCGATAAAGGGTTGCTTTTCAACTTCAACAAATTCAACTCCCATTTTATCTTTGGCTTCCTGAACATTTTCCGCAATCATTTTTATCCATAAATCTTTGTGATACATCATTGAAGCATCAGCAGCTTGTTTTAATGCATGTTGCTGTTCTGGCGTTAATTTAGCCCAGGCTTTTTCACCGATAACCAACACATCGGGAATCATGGTATGTTCGTCCTGACTGTAATATTTTGCTACTTCGCCGTGACGTGCCAACGTTAATGCCGTCGGGTTGTTTTCAGCGCCATCAACGACTTTCTGTTGTAAGGCGGTATAGAGTTCCCCGTAAGCCAGCGGCGTTGGTGAAGCACCCATTAATTTAATCATTTCAACCGCACTTGGGCTTGGTTGTACACGGATTTTCATGCCGACCAAATCCGCCGGAGAAAGAATCGGTTTATTGGCGTAAAAACTGCGCGCACCGCCGTCATAGTAAGTCAAACCGATAAATCCTTTGCCTTTAGAAGAGGCTAAGATCTTTTGTCCGATGTCATCATCGGCCAGAACTCGGTAATAGTGATCCGCATTACGGAATAAATAAGGCAGGTTATATGCGCCATATGCGCTTTCAAATGTTTCCAATTCACTGGCATTGGATTTTGCCATATCCAGCGAGCCGGATTGTAACAATTCCATTGATTCGCGTTGAGTGCCGAGCTGGCTATTCGGATAGATACGAACAACCACTTCGCCATCGGTTAATTTTTTGACTTCATCGGCCATATACTGCATGGAGATATGCACTGGATGTGTTTTATCGTTGTTATGGCTTAATTTTAATGTCGTTTTTGCGGCGGCACTGAAGGCGAGGCCTGTCGATAAAATGGCGGCTAAAGCACATGAAAGAATATTTTTCTTGGTAAACATAAAAGAGTCTCCGTTTTGGTTACTGCTCAGTATAGTTAAGCGTTTTGCCCACAATCCTGATCTGTTTCTTTGGTCGTGGTTAGCCGAAATCGTACAAGCTATTCTCAAGAGATCAAGCCAATATAAGCATATTGGTGAACCAGATCACAAAATAAATAATTTCCAATTGCCTAAAAATCCCCTTTCTGTATATTTTGGTATGCCAAAATAAAACAAAACTACTATTATTTTTTATTAAGGGATATTATGGCTAAATTCATATCAACAATAGATAAAGCGCTATCCGCCCTATGCGTTACGTTAAGCGTTCTTTTGGTCGTTTGTGTGGTGTGGCAGGTATTTTCACGCTACGTGCTGAGTCAACCGAGTACTTATACCGATGAGATTGCCCGCTTCTTGTTTATTTGGGTCGGGCTAATCGGTGCAGCCTATGCACTAGGGCAAAAAAAGCATCTTGCAATTGATTTGCTTCTAACAAAATTGGATGCATTTCCGAAAAAACAAAAATCTCTTAATCTCTTTATCCATATTGCCAGCCTATCATTTACGGTGCTGATTATGTGCTATGGCGGTGGAAAACTGGTATTGGATACGATGGGCGGGGGGCAAATTTCGCCCGTTTTAGGCATTCAAATGGGGTGGGTTTATTTTGCTATTCCGCTCAGTGGGCTTTTTATGCTGATTTATCTCATCAGAGATATTTTGAACGATCTACGCTTTTAACCCGTATCCTAATAAATAAAAGGTAAATAATATGGAATGGTCTACCGTTATTGTACTTTGCTCTACATTCTTTTTCCTTCTCTTTGCCGGCGTGCCGATATCGTTTTCTATCGGGCTCGCTTCTTTAATCACCATCATGCTGTCAATTCCTTTTGATGCTGCGATTACCGTTATTTCACAAAAAATGGCTTCAGGTCTGGATAGTTTTTCATTGTTGGCCATTCCGTTTTTTATTCTGGCCGGCAATATTATGAATCGAGGAGGGATCGCACTCAGATTAATTGAATTTGCCAAAGTAATAGGTGGTCGCTTGCCGGGGTCGCTGGCTCATGTCAATGTCTTGGCAAATATGATGTTCGGCTCTATTTCCGGTTCCGCCGTTGCCTCAGCCGCAGCTGTCGGCGGTACGATGGCGCCGTTGCAAAGAAAAGAAGGATATGATCCGGCTTTTTCCGCGGCGGTCAACATCACCTCTTCCCCGACAGGATTATTGATCCCACCGAGTAATACGTTTATCGTTTACTCTCTGATTTCCGGCGGCACGTCTATCGGCGCCTTATTCTTGGCCGGCTATATTCCGGGCATTCTGATGGGATTATCCATCATGTTGGTTATAGGGTTTATTGCTAAAAAACGAAATTATCCCGTCTCACCAAAACCCAGTAAATCGGAAGCGATCAAAAAAACCTTAGATGCCTTACCAAGTCTCGGCTTAATCGTCGTCATTATGGGCGGGATTGTCGGCGGTATTTTTACCGCAACGGAAGCCTCTGCGTTTGCCGTAGTTTATACATTGGTTCTGGCGGTTATTTTTTACCGGGAAGTCTCACTCAAGCAGCTCCCAAAAATTATTCTGGATTCCGTCGTCACCACATCGATTGTTCTTTTATTAATCGGTACGTCAATGGGAATGTCATGGGCAATGGCAAATGCCGATATTCCTTATACTATCAGCGATGCTTTATTGAATATCTCAGAAAACCCTATCGTGATTTTGTTGATCATCAACATTATTTTATTGGTGGTCGGTATTTTTATGGACATGACGCCGGCACTGTTAATTTTCACACCGATCTTTTTCCCGATCGTGACCGAATTGGGCATGGATCCGGTACATTTCGGGGTATTAATGGCGTTTAACTTATCTATCGGCATCTGTACTCCACCGGTCGGCAGCGCGTTATTCATCGGCTGCTCAGTCGGTGGCGTCAGGATTGATCGAGTGATCAAACCCCTACTACCGTTTTATGCAGTGCTGATCGTAGCATTGATGTTAGTCACATTTATTCCTGAATTGAGTTTAGCGCTTCCACGTATTTTCTTAGGATATTAATTGGGCGGGATATCAAAATGAAAACATTGAAAAATTGGCAGTTACTGAATCAAGACAATAATCGTATTGATATACAGTGCGAATACCATTGGAAATTACATATTTTTGTATTGGAAGACGATATCTTCCGTGTTGTATTTAGTCAGCACGATAATTTCAGAGTTCCACAAACCTGGGCGGTTACCCCAAATCAGACGGATATTGCGTGGCAAGGGCGTGATCGCTGGCTTCCGGATCACTTCTCACTGCCTGCCTATTCGGTAACCGAGCATAAGAGCGGTATTGCAATTGAAACCGGACGGCTTAAAGTGATTGTACACCGGCCTCTATGGCTAGAATGGCAATATAACCATGACGGTGAGTGGCGAACGTTTGTTGCGGATCGCAAAACGGGCGCTTACTTATTCGGTATTTCCAGTCCTCAAATTTCACATTTTTTACAGCGAAACGTATCCGAACACTATTATGGTTTGGGCGAAAAAACAGGCAATTTGAATCGCCACGGACGGCGTTTTGAAATGCGTAATTTAGATGCGATGGGTTATAACGCTGAAACGACTGATCCGCTGTATAAACACATTCCTTTTTATATTACCCACACAGAAGAGGTCAGCTACGGTTTGTATTATGATAATTTGGCCTCTTGCTGGTTCAGATTAGGCAGCGAAATTGATAACTATCATAGTTATTACCGCAGTTATCAAGCGGAAGACGGTGATCTTGATTATTATATGATGTTGGGGCCTCGAATTCTGGATGTGACCAAAAAATATACGGCATTAACCGGAGGAACTGCTTTTGGCCCTAAATGGAGTCTGGGGTATAGCGGCTCCACCATGCATTATACCGATGCCCCCGATGCGCAAGAGCAATTAAAAAAATTTGTTGATTTATGCCATCAACATACGATTCCGTGTGACTCATTTCAGTTATCGTCCGGCTATACTTCAATCGGCGATAAGCGCTATGTCTTCCACTGGAATCATGACAAAGTGCCGCAGCCGAAAGAGATGAGCGCTTATTTCCACAACGCCGGAATGAAATTGGCTGCCAATATCAAGCCTTGTTTATTACATGACCACCCCAAATACAATGAAGTTGCGCAAGCAGGTCTGTTTATCAAAGATTCTGAATCCGATCATCCGGAAATTTCTGTTTTTTGGGATGATGAAGGATCCCATTTAGATTTCACCAATCCGAATACTATTTCTTGGTGGAAGAATAACATTAAAAAACAGTTACTTGAATACGGCATTGATTCGACTTGGAATGATAATAATGAATTTGAAGTTTGGGATAATAACGCCAAATGCCATTATTTTGGTAAAGGATTGCCGATTAAATTGATTCGGCCTTTACAGCCGTTATTAATGATGAAAGCCTCTTACGAAGCGCAAACGGAATATGCCCCGAATATTCGCCCTTATCTTATTTCACGCTCCGGCTCGCCGGGCATGAACCGCTATGTACAAACCTGGTCCGGCGATAATCGTACCAATTGGAATACGCTACGTTATAATATCAAAATGGGATTAGGCATGAGCCTGTCGGGTCTTTATAATGTCGGCCATGATGTCGGCGGATTTTCCGGCAATAAACCGGATCCCGAGTTATTTGTACGCTGGGTGCAAAATGGTGTTATGCACCCGCGTTTCACCATTCACTCTTGGAATGACGACCAAACGGTTAATGAACCTTGGATGTATCCCGAAGTAACGCCGATTATTCGTGAAGCCATTAAATTGCGTTATCGGTTAATGCCATATCTCTATAATTTGTTGTGGAAAGCACACCATGAACATGAACCTATGCTAAGACCGACTTTTCTTGACCATGAATCGGACAGTAAAACCTTTGAGGAAAATGACGATTATCTTTTAGGACAAGATTTATTGGTTGCTTCAGTTGTTGAAGCGCAACAGATTACACGCGAAGTTTATTTACCGAATAATCAGTACGGATGGTATGATTTCTATACACATCAATGGTTTGCAGGAAAACAAACCGTCACGGCTGATGCTCCGCTTGAAAGAATACCCTTGTTTATTAAAGCCGGCAGTATTCTTCCATTATCGGGAATAAACCTCAAAAATACTCGACAAGACAATCAACGTGAATTGCTCATTATGCCGTTTCCGGATAAAGGCAGTACAACGATAACGTTATTTGACGATGACGGCACCAGTTTCAATTATTTAAAAAATGAATATCTCTGTTTGGAATTGAAGATGACTTGCTCCGAGAATAAGATAGATCTTACCATTCATAAAAAAGGCACTTTTATTCCCGATTATACGGAAATATCATTAACGCTGCCTGTTGGAGAAAAAAGAACACTGATTGTGAACGGCATCACAAGTTCGAATAATAAAATTAATCTTACGGATATCAAAAATAATTAAAGGTTGTTGGCTATGGAAAATGAACTACGCTCCTATAAAAAGATAGGATTACTATTAAAAGAACGGCTTGCTACGGGTATATATCATATCGGCGAAAGACTACCGACGGAACGTGATTTTGCCGAAGAATTCGGCGTGAGCCGAACGGTCATTCGCGAGGCCTTAATCATGCTGGAGCTTGAAAACCTGATTGATATCAAAAAAGGTTCCGGTGTTTATGTTACCGCACTTCCGATCGCTGCAAATGATGAAAAAGACAATATTTTCTCCGATATCGGCCCTTTTGAATTATTGCAGGCACGGCAACTGTTAGAAAGTAGTATCGCCGAATTTGCAGCCATTCAGGCAACCAAAAAAGATATTGATAAACTAAAATCCATATTAAATCAGGAAAGAAAAAATCTGGAACAGGGCGATGAAGATTATATTGCCGATGAGGATTTTCATTCGACCATTGCTGAAATAACACAAAATGAAGTACTGGTCAGAATGCAAAAAGATCTTTGGAAATATCGAACCGACAGCGAAATGTGGAAAGGACTGCATACGCATATTCCCAACCAAAGTTATCGCTATTTATGGTTGCAAGATCATGAAAATATTATCACGGCAATCCAGAGAAAAGATCCTGCCTTGGCAAGAAAAGCCATGTGGCAGCACTTGGAAAATGTCAAACAAAAACTGTTTGAACTGTCCGATGTTGAGGATCCTGATTTCGACGGTTATTTATTTAGCGTAAATCCGATTACAGTTGGAATTTAATTTATTTATAGGAGCAAAAAATGGAACAAACATGGCGTTGGTACGGACCGAATGATCCGGTATCGTTGAGTGATATTCGGCAGGCAGGGGCAACAGGGATTGTAACCGCACTTCATCATATCCCGAACGGACAAGTGTGGCGTGTAGAAGACATTGAAAAACGCAAAGCACAAGTCGAGCAGGCGGGGTTGGTTTGGTCAGTGGTGGAGAGCGTGCCGGTGCATGAAGAGATTAAAACACAAACCGGACAATATCAAATCTGGATCGAAAACTATAAACAAACGCTCAGAAATTTGGCAAAGTGCGGTATAGATACGGTTTGTTATAATTTTATGCCGGTGCTGGACTGGACTCGCACCGATTTGGCATACCAATTACCGGACGGTTCTAAAGCATTGCGTTTTGACCAAGATGCTTTTGCCGCATTCGAACTGTATATTCTGCAACGTCCGGGCGCAACTGAAACGTATAGCCAAACCGAGCAACAAGCGGCTAAAGCTTATTTTGATAAAATGAGTGAGCAGGATATTCAACAGCTGACTAATACTATCATTGCCGGCTTACCGGGTGCTGAAGAAGGCTATACTTTAGCTGAGTTTCAACAACAACTGGATCGCTATCAAGGAATTAGTAAAGAGCAATTCCGTCAACATTTAGCATATTTTTTACAACAAATTATTCCTATAGCACAAGAAGCCGGAATTAAGATGGCGATTCATCCAGACGATCCGCCGCGTCCGATTTTAGGTTTGCCGCGTATTGTGTCGACTATTGAAGATATGCAGTGGTTTGTGGAAACGCAACCTTTAGCAGCAAATGGTTTCACCATGTGCACCGGTTCTTATGGTGTTCGTTCCGACAACGATTTGGTCAACATGACCAAACAATTCGCCGATCGGATTTATTTCGCCCATTTGCGCTCTACTTGTCGTGAAAACAATCCGTTAAGTTTCCACGAAGCGGCACATTTAGAGGGTGATGTGGATATGTTTAATATAGTGAAAGCACTGCTGACCGAAGAATATAAACGCAAAGCAAATGGTAATACTCGTCTTATTCCAATGCGCCCTGATCATGGTCATCAGATGTTGGACGATTTGCATAAAAAAACCAACCCCGGCTATTCCGCCATCGGTCGTCTGAAAGGATTGGCAGAGTTTCGCGGCTTAGAGCTGGCATTGAAGAGAGTTTATTTTAATCAATAGGATAGTTAGAATACAGGGGCTGAATTTTTGCTCCTGTAACTAAACAAGGAGCTTTAAATGTCGTGGAAATTACAACCAAGTGCGGTTTTTGCCGCTTCTCCGTTAGTGCCGGTGATGGTGATTAAAAATTTGGATGATGCGCTGCCGATGGCGCAGGCGTTGTCGGACGGGGGAATTAATGTATTTGAAATTACCTTGCGAAGTGCGGTTGCGTTGGAAGCCATTAAACTGATCAGTGAAGCGATGCCGCAAACGTTGGTTGGTGCCGGCACGGTGATTTCACCACAGCAGTATGATGATGCGGTAGCCGCCGGAGCGAAATTTGTGATTTCGCCGGGGGCGACGGTTTCGTTGCTAAAACATGCCGTGCAAGGCGACGTACCGTTAATGCCCGGTACGTCAACGCCGTCGGAAATGATGACCGCACTTGAGTTGGGTTATGATCATTTGAAATTTTTCCCGGCGGAAGCCAACGGCGGTGCGCCTGCGCTAAAAGCGATTTCAGCGCCATTGCCGCAACTCACCTTTTGTCCGACCGGTGGAATCAGCCCAGAAAATGTCGAACGGTATCTGGCGTTGGATTGTGTAGCAACCGTCGGCGGTTCGTGGATTCTGCCGAATGATGCCATTGCTGCCGGAAACTGGCAGGAAGTCACGCGTTTAACGCAGGAAGCGGTGGCGTTTATTCAAAATTTGCGCCGATAAAATGCTTTTCCGGAAAAAGCCGCACTTTAGCATAGCGTAAAGTGCGGTTCGGTCTGTTTAATCAGCCGTTATGGCAACTATTCATCACCATGGTAAGCTTTAGCCAAGATTTCTTCCATATCTTCTACCATTGGTAAACGTGGATTGGCAGGGGAACATTGGTCTTCAAACGCCAGTAAAGCAATTTCACGACGGCTGTCCATCCATTCTTTTTCGTCCAGTCCCTGATCTTTAAACGCCATTTTGATACCGACTTTTTTCGCCAGTTCAGCGCAGGCTTTGGCAAAGGATTCTACCCCTTCCGCTGCTGTCGCACATGGCAGACCGAGCATTTTAGCGATATCCTGATATTTTATATCGGCTTTGTAGTAGTTGTATTTCGGCCAAGTTGCAGTTTTTTGCGGACGTGTTCCATTGTAGCGGATCACATGCGGCATCAAAATCGCATTGGTGCGGCCGTGTGGTGTGTGGAAACGTCCGCCGATTTTGTGCGCCAAAGAATGGTTCATACCCAAGAAAGCGTTGGCGAATGCCATGCCGGCAATGGTCGAGGCATTGTGCATTTTTTCGCGCGCTTCAGGATCCGAAGCCCCGTTTTTCACCGAGCGTTCCAGATATTCGAATACCAGTTTAATCGCTTGCAGCGCCAGCCCGTCGGTGAAGTCGTTCGCTAAGGTCGAAACATAAGCTTCGGTAGCATGGGTCAGTACGTCCAAACCGGTATCGGCGGTTACATGTGCCGGCACGCTCATGGTAAAGGACGGATCGACAATCGCCACCGTCGGGGTTAATGAATAATCGGCAATCGGGTATTTTTTATCGCCTTCGCTGATCACCGCAAACGGTGTGACTTCCGAACCGGTACCGGAAGTGGTCGGGATGCCGATAAATCTGGCTTTTCGCCCTAATTGCGGGAATTTGAACGCACGTTTGCGGATATCCATGAATTTTTGTACCAAATCACGGAAATCCACTTCCGGTTGTTCGTAGAACAGCCACATGACTTTTGCCGCATCCATTGCAGAACCACCGCCTAATGCAATAATGGTATCCGGCTGATAATTGCGCAGCAATGCCGTACCGCGGCGCACGGTTTCAATGCTCGGATCCGGCTCGACATCAGCGAATAATTGATAAGTGACGTGATTGCCGCGAGCAGTCAGCTGGCTGGCTATTTTTTCAACAAAGCCCAAATCCACCATCGTGCGGTCGGTGACGATAACCACCCGTTCCATGCCTTTCATGGATTGTAAATATTGAATTGAATCCCGTTCAAAGTAGATTTTTGAAGGCACTTTAAACCACTGCATGTTATTTCTCCGTCTGCCCACTCGTTTGATATTTAATAAATTCACCGCACTTACATTATTGCCGACGGAGTTTTTGCCGTAAGAACCACAACCGAGCGTCAATGACGGCAGGAAAGAGTTATACACATCGCCGATACCGCCGAAAGTGGACGGCGAATTCCAGATGACCCGAATCGCTTTAACCCGTTCACCGTATGCTTTAGCGATCGCTGCATCTTTGGTATGAATCGCCGCCGAGTGCCCTAAACCGTGAAAATTCACCATTTGTTCGGACAGTTCAAAACCATGTTCGGTCGAATCGGATTTTAAAATCGCCAGTACCGGCGAGAGTTTTTCACGGGTCAGCGGTTCTTTTTCACCGACCAGCGCACATTCCGCCGCCAGAATATTGGTTTTTTCCGGCACGCTGAACCCGGCTTGTTCGGCGATCCAGAATGCCGATTTACCGACCACATTCGGATTTAGCTTAGCTCCGGCACAGTTGGCACCGTTAGCTTTCACGCCGAAAATAAAGGTTTCCAGTAAGGCTTTCTCTTTTTTGTTGACGAAATAGACACCGTAAGATTTCATTTCGGCAACAAAGTCGTCATACACTTCTTTATCGACAATCGCCGCCTGCTCACTGGCACAGATCATGCCGTTGTCAAACGACTTTGACATCACAATATCATGGGTTGCCTGTTTGATGTCGGCGCTTTTTTCCACATAAGCCGGTACGTTGCCTGCCCCAACGCCTAATGCCGGTTTACCACAAGAATAAGCGGCTTCCACCATCGCATTTCCGCCGGTTGCCAGAATAGTGGCAATACCCGGATGTTTCATTAATGCCGCCGTGCCTTCCATTGACGGTTTGCTAATCCACTGTACGCAATCTTTCGGTGCGCCAGCGGCGACCGCCGCTTCATACACGACTCGTGCGGCGTGTGCTGAGCTCTCTTGTGCCGATGGGTGGAAAGCAAACACAATCGGATTACGGGTTTTCAGAGAAATCAGTGCTTTGAAGATAGCGGTAGAAGTCGGATTGGTGGTCGGCGTAATTCCGCAAACCACTCCAACTGGATCGGCGATTTCGGTAATCCCGGTAACATCATCATCATTGATCACACCAACGGTTTTCAAGTGACGCATATTGTTGACCACGTATTCGCAGGCAAACAGATTCTTGGTCGCTTTGTCCTCAAAGACACCGCGGCCGGTTTCTTCAACAGCGTGCATTGCCAGCACGCCATGTTGATCCAGCGCCGCAACAGAAGCTTTGGCGACAATATAATCGACCTGCTCCTGATTCAGCTTGCGAAATTCCTCCAGTGCAACCAAGCCGTTTTCAACCAGTTGATTGACTTCGGCCTGTGCCGGGCTAACAGCAACATCAGTTGTTGTTTTGTTCATGGTAGTTTCTCCTAAGTTTATAAATTAAAAATTTTCTGAGAAAAATTATATGCTCTTGAAGTGAATGTTTAAGAATTATTTACCTCTAAAGAGTGATCTGGATCACAGATCATGAAAACTCGAATTAAATCTTAACAAGCGCCTAACAGTTTGTTAAAAGCCGTAAAATTACATTGTGCTATTGTGGAGCGCACCTTACAATGTGCGGGAAACTCTCTCATTTTTATTTCAATCAAGGAGCGGTTATGAAGCCGAGCAAAGCCGAATTACACCAGGAAACCCGAGATATTATTGACGATTTGCTTAATGACGGCAGCGATCCGCAAGCGTTGTATATCATTGAACATCACGTTTCCCATCGGGATTTCAATCAATTGGAAAAAATCGCCGTCGATGCCTTTAAAGCCGGTTATGAAGTCGCCGAAGCGGAAGAGCTGGAAGATGAAGACGGTCATGATATTTTCTGCTTTGATATCATCAGTGAAATCGAGCTGAAAGCCGAATTAATCGATGCCCAGCAAAACGAGCTGATTCCGTTAATTGAAAAACACGGCGGTGCTTACGACGGTTGGGGCACCTATTTTGAAGATCCGAATGCCGAAGATGACGAATACGGCGATGACGGCGAATTTTTTGATGAAGAATATGATGACGAGGAGACGGAAACTCGCCACTAACCGCACTTTACATCATCAAGCAGCCCTATACTCAGGGCTGTTTTTCTTTTTACTCCCCTACGTTGTGTTCTTTACCGCCTGAAAGCAATGTTTTACGTCCGATTCGCTAATCCGACTTAAAAAACAGACATTGCGCAAAATAATATGACGCAAATACAACAATGGCGTAAATCATTGTTATTCTTTCTTTTTATCAAAGATAGTACCTTGAAGTTACTATTTCAATTGCATAAAGTATGCCGACGTTAAGTCTGATAATGATTATTAACTCCGTTTCGAGTTTGCATGATCAGCCTAAACCGCCGATTCCAGGCACAGCAATAACATCATTATAAGGATTCACCATGTTTCAATTTAAAAAGCCTTATCTCGGTTTAATGGTAAGTGCGGTTATATTGACCGCCAATGCCCAAGCCGCAGAGATGACGGATACCCAGAAAGTGCTGTTTGAATATTTAAAACAACCGAAAGAAGCGATCGGTTTGAGCGATGCCCTCACTGCACAATACGGCGGCAAAAATGTCACTGTCGGTGTGGTCGATTCAGGATTTTTTAACGGTCATGATTTACTCAAAAATAAGCGTAATCTAGTCGCCTTGCCTTTTGAGATGACGTTGCAAGGCAAAAATTATTATTTTGATCCGAACCGGCTGGCAATAGAAATGGATCCGAAGAGCGGAAAACTTATCTACGGCAGCCATGGCGGACAAGTCAGCGGCATTATCGCTGCCGCCGCCAACCCTTCGGCAACGGATCCGCGGCTGAACTATTTCGGCGGCGTGGCGAAAGAGAGTCGGTTGTATCAGGTTTCTTATGAACCGACCAATGGCTCGCTGCCGAGTAGCGGCGATGAAAATGAAGATAAAAAACTGCTGTTGGGCAAAGATCCGACAACCCGTATTGCGTTTGCCGCTGCAATCGATACCCTGCTCAACAATGCAACCGAGCTGAATATCATGAATCACAGCTGGAATGAAGATCCGGTTTCCGAGCGGCAAGCGGATATGGATCGCGAATACAAAGGCCGACTGGACTTATCCAACCCGTTGGTTAAAAGCCTGCACACGGCAACGGACAAAGGCATTTTGCAGGTTTTTGCCGCCGGTAACGAATCGAAACGGCAACCGGGTGTTTTGGCGGCACTGCCGCGCTATTTCCCCGATATGGAAAAATATTACTTGTCGGTGATCGCCGTAGACCCCAACCATCGGCTGGAAAGCTACTCCAACCATTGCGGCGTCAGTCGAAACTGGTGTATTGCTGCGCCCGGCACGATGGTATTACTGGCGGTACAAGGTGATCCGGCGATTGACAAAGTCGACTATACATTTGCTGTCGAACAAGGCACGTCGTATGCCGCACCGACAATCAGTGGCGCGGCAGCGTTGCTCAAACAGCGTTTTGAGTATATGAATATGGCGCAGGTGCGTGATGTGCTGTTGACTACCGCCACCGATTTAGGCGCCAAGGGCGTTGACGACACCTTCGGCTGGGGCATGGTGAATGTCGCCAAGGCAGTCAACGGCCCGGCACAATTACTCGGCGATGAAAGCTACACCTTAAACCGCGATGATCGCTGGGCAAACGGTTTGAGCGCCGGCGGACGTTTAACCAAACGCGGCAGCGGAACCTTAACGCTGTCGGGGGCCGGCAATCGACTGAAAGGCGTGACCGTTGCCGGCGGCGGTTTGCACTTACAGGGTGATACCCGGTTAAGCGAAAGTGCGGTTGTCGAACAAGGGGAATTGCGATTGGATAATAAACTGCACGCCGACAGCCTGCGAGTCGATACGCAAGGTCGCTTAAGCGGTCACGGGGTCGTGAATGCCGACGCGACAGTCGGCGGCACACTGCAAGCCGAGGGCATGACGTTTCTTAAAAAGCTGACCCTAGAGGAGAGTGCGATTTTCAATTTGGCGGCAGCACACGGCATTAGCGCAGAAGGCGAGGCGGCACAAGTGCGGTTAGGCGGACGGGTGGCTGCCGACGTTTCGGATTTCAGTCAAGCCGAAGCCGGTCAGACAGGGGTATTGTTGCAGCTGAAAAACGGCGCCGATTATACCGGCGCGTTTTCGGCGTTACTTCAGCCGCAAGCGCTATTGGCGAAAGGATTGCGTTATGATGTGCGCTTTAACCCGAACAGCGTGTTATTGGCGATCAATCCGCAAACATTACATGTGACAACTGCCAATCGTAATGAACGCCATGCGGCAGACGCCTTAAACCGCTTGCGCGACAGCCGTTTGGCTTTGAGCCGGAACAGCTATAGCCGCTGGCTCAGCCATACGCTACAAAGCGGTGATTGGCAGGGGCTACACCGCAATCTGGGCAATGGTATTTACGCCAACAGTGTCCACTATTTGCTGGAACAAGCCTCATTAAACCGCACTTTATTGCATAAACAGTTGTCTGCCGCCAAATCGCTGAACAGCGGCGAATGGCAGGTCTGGAGCGAGACCGGACGTGATCACAGCCAATATCGGGCGAATGCCGTCGGCAAACAGGTCGAATATCACGCCAAACAATTGACGCTGGGGGTTACCAAAGCGTTTTCCGCACAGACGGCCATGACCGCCACTCTGGCAAAAAACCACATTGACGTGACTCAGCCCAATGCCGCCGCCAAGAACGATGAAACCCGCATTTCCCTTGCAGGGCGACATTATCCGGCAAGTACTGCACAAGGCTGGTTTGTCGAAGGTGATCTGTCACTGGCAAAAATCCGTCATAAACAGCAACGCCATTTTAACGGTGTAGCAGCGAGCAGCAGCGGCAAAACGAACGGTTGGAACCAAAACGCCGGGCTGACTGTCGGCTATTTGTGGCAACAAAACGACTGGTCGTTCGAACCGAGTGTCGGTTTGCAAGTCAACCGGTTATGGTTAAAAGGATTTCGCGAACAAGGCAGCGATCTTGCCCTGACAAGCCCGAAAATCCGTAAAACTGAAACGGACTTGTTGTTGGATCTGAAACTCGACCGTACTTTCCGCCTTGCCGACTGGCAGTTGATGCCGAGCCTCGCAATCGGCTATGTACAGCATCTGGCTTCCCGTCCGGTCAATATCCGCAGTCGCTTGGCGGCAGTCGATATCGAACAGGCGGCAACGGCCGAACAGCAGGCGCATTTGCGTACCGATCTGGCGTTGACGGCGAAATACCACGCTTGGCAGGCAACGCTGGGCTGGCAGTATCACGGCTACCGACAACAAAAAGGAAATCAAGCTTATTTCAATGTCGGCTATCGTTTTTAGCCATCTTTGATAAAGCATATGCACGTTATTATTAATAACGTGCATTTAATTTAAGGCTGATGGCGGTTACTGCCCTGCATACTTAACGCCGCAAGTGCGGTCAGCAGACAGCCGACGATTAAGTAGGCTGCAACCGGATACCAGGCACCGTCATACCAAGTCACCAATGCGGCGGCAATAAACGGCGTGAACCCGCCGCCGACAATGCTGGCAACCTGATAACCGACTCCGGCGCCACTGTAGCGGTAGGCGGTACCGAAAAATTCGGTAAACAACGGTTGGTGTACGCTGACAACCATGTCGTGTGCGATATTAGCCAATAAAATCGCACATAAGTAGATCCAAAATACATTGCCTTGCTCCATCGCCAAAAAGAACGGAACCGCACTTAACGCACCGATAATACCGCCGCCGATACACATGATGCGATACCCTGATTTATGACGGGCGTAACGATCGGCAAGGCGGGCAAACAACGGAATGGTGAAACAGCTGATGGCGCCGACCATCAAGCCGATATTCAAAAACACACTGCTCGACATGCCCAATCGGGTAGTCGAATAATTCAAGGCAAAGTTCGTGACCAGATACATGGTCAGCAGCTCGGCAAAACGCAAGGCGATAATATACAGAAAGGCTTTCGGATGACGGCTGACCGCTTCGATAATCGGCATACGTTGTATCTGCCGCCCGCTTTTCACCACAGTTTGTTCGAATTCGGTCGATTCTTGTTGGTGGCGCCGAATCCATAGTGCCGCCGACAGCAAAATGACGCTGGCGACAAACGGAATACGCCATGCCCATTGATGAAATGCCTCGTTGCCGAAGATATGAATAATCAGGGAAACACTGCCGGTCGCCAACATTAAACCGACACCGTAACCGATTTGTACGCCGCTGCTATAAAAGGCTTTTTTGCCCGGCGGTGCGCTTTCTACCGCCATTAATGCCGCGCCGCCCCATTCCCCGCCGACAGCAAACCCCTGGACGGCACGTAAAACCACCAAAAGCACCGGCGCCGCCCAGCCTATACTGGCGAAATTCGGCAGCAGGCCGATTAACACGGTGGAGCCGCCCATTAAGAAAACCGTCAGCACCAGCATTTTCTTGCGCCCGATCCGATCACCGAAATGGCCGAATACAATCCCGCCCAACGGACGAAACAGAAAACCGATTCCGAAAGTGGCAAATGCCGCCAATGTCCCCATCGCCGGGCTGATATTCGGAAAAAACTGATGGTTAAACACCAATGCCGCCACAATGCCGTACAGCAGGAAATCATACCAGTCGACCACAGCCCCGATAAAACTGCTCAACGCCGCACGGTGCGCCCGCTTATTACTATATAACGATTGTTCTGCAACTGCACCGGACACGACAAACCTCTATTGATAAACCAAGTGTAAAAAATAAAACGGATATTGTCATAATTTTTATACGGAAAAATAAAAATCATACGTTCTGAGATTACCGAAAGTGCGGTATAAGGTCAAATGAAGTTTTGCGGTTATCAGGCGGGCAATTATGCCGCCGAAAAGCGGCACGACGGATCGGGGTGTCAGGCTTTTGAAACATCAGCCGGAGAAAGTCATTTCACATACATAAAGAAGTCACGTACCCCGACCAGAATATTATTGATGGCAACCGCCGCCAGAATCAGCCCCATCACCCGACTGATGATCGCCGCCCCGGTGGTGCCGATAATCCGTTGGATACGGTTGGCGGCAATGAACAGTAAGTAGGTAATCAATAAAATGATCAGCATAATCAGTGTGGTTAACATTTGTTCGCCGAAGTTAAAACGGTGATTGTCGGTCAGCAACACGATTGCCATCATTGCACCGGGCGAAGCAATGGAAGGAACCGCAAGCGGGTAAACCGCAATTTCATTCAAATTGGACGGCAAGCGCATTTCTTCACTCGGTTTCCCCTCACCGAAAATCATGGTCAGTGCGAACAGCAGCAATACCAGCCCCCCTGCGGTTTGGAACGCCGTAAGCGGAATCTGCATCGCTTCCAACAACAGTTGTCCGGCGACCAGAAAAAAGACCAGAATACCGGCGGAAATCAGGGTTGCATTCCGTGCAATCCGATGACGGGCTTCAACGGGCAAGCCGATGGTTTTGGCTAAGTAAACCGGCACCGAACCGATAGGATCGATAACCGCCCACAGTACCACAAATTGTACAATCAGAGAGTCAAACATTATTCGTCCTGAATACTAAAGAGTTATGTTATCATTGTGCAATAATTTATTAACAAAATAAAATTAAAAATGATCTTTTTTAGTGACTTGACATTAAAACGTGGACTGACCACCTTATTGGAACACGCCAATGCCAGCATTAACCCGGGACAAAAAGTCGGTCTGGTCGGCAAAAACGGCTGCGGCAAGTCTTCCCTGTTGGCATTATTGAAAGGGGAAATGAGCAGCGAGGGCGGCGAGGTCAAATTTCCGTCCGGCTGGTCACTGGCATGGGTTAATCAGGAAACGCCGGCATTAGACATCAGCGCACTGGATTATGTCATTCAGGGCGATCGCGACTATATTCAGCTGATGAACGAGCTGAAACAGGCTGATGCCGACAATGACGGCAATCAAATCGCACTGCTGCACGCCAAACTGGATACCATTGACGCTTGGACGATTCAATCGCGCGCCGCCACCTTGCTGCATGGGCTAGGCTTTGAAAACGAACAGTTGCAAAGTGCGGTCAAATCCTTTTCCGGCGGCTGGCGGATGCGACTGAATTTGGCACAGGCGCTGATCTGCCGTTCCGATTTGCTGTTGTTGGATGAACCGACCAACCATTTGGATTTAGATGCGGTCATTTGGCTGGAACGCTGGTTAAGCCGTTATCAGGGCACACTGATTCTGATTTCACACGACCGTGATTTTTTGGATCCGGTCGTCGGTAAAATTTTGCATATCGAACAACAACAACTAAACGAATACAGCGGCGATTATTCATCATTCGAAGTACAGCGCGCTACCAAGTTGGCACAGCAAAATGCCTTATTCCGCCAACAGCAACAGAAAGTGGAACATTTACAAAGTTATATCGATCGTTTCCGTGCCAAAGCCAGCAAAGCAAAGCAGGCGCAGAGCCGTATTCGTGCGTTGGAGCGTATGGAACTGATCGCCCCGGCTTATGTCGATAATCCGTTCAAATTTGAATTTCGCCCGCCGATTTCACTGCCGAATCCGATCCTCAGCATGGAAAAAGTCAGTGCCGGTTACGGTGAAAAAACAGTCTTGAAATCGGTGAAACTGAATTTAGTACCGGGATCTCGTATCGGGTTGCTTGGGCGTAACGGCGCCGGAAAATCGACGCTGATCAAACTGTTAGCGGGCGAAATTCTTCCGCAAAACGGCAAGGTGCAGCTGGCGAAAGGGGTGCAACTCGGTTATTTTGCCCAGCATCAACTGGATACCTTGCGCGCCGATGAAACCGCACTTTGGCATTTAGCGCGGTTAGCACCACAACAAACAGAGCAACAGCTGCGGGATTATCTCGGCGGTTTTGCCTTTCACGGTGATAAGGTCAAACAAGTCGTCGACAGTTTTTCCGGCGGCGAGAAAGCCCGCCTGGTATTGGCGCTGATCGTCTGGCAACGTCCAAATCTGCTGTTGCTGGACGAACCGACCAACCATCTGGATTTGGATATGCGGCAGGCACTGACCGAAGCGTTGGTCGATTATCAAGGCTCATTGGTGGTGGTATCGCATGATCGCCATTTACTTCGCAATACCGTTAATGATTTTTATCTGGTACATGATCACTGCGTTGAGGATTTCAACGGCGATTTGGATGATTATCAAAAATGGCTCGGTGACAGCGCCAATCAAAACCCGACGGCAACAGAAAATCAAACTCAAGAAAAAGCGGAAAGCACAGTCAATCGTAAAGAACAGAAACGGCTGGAAGCGGAGTTGCGTCAACGAACGGCGCCGCTGCGAAAGCAAATTCAGCAGTTGGAAAGCCGGCTGGACAAATACGGAGCACAATTAAGCGAAATTGAAACCTTGCTTGGCGACACCGCACTTTACAACGAACAAAACAAAATGCGCTTAACCGAGTTACTGACAGAGCAAGTAACACTTAAAAAGCAATTGGAACAAACCGAATCCGAGTGGCTGGACGCACAACAATTGCTAGAGGAAATATCGCGTTAGACGTTCTCACCGATCCGACGTTGTAGAATCGAATGTGCGCCGCGGGTATTGATAATCACCCGCCCGGCGGCTTGGAATCCACTGCGCAAATAAAGCTGATAGGCTCGTTGGTTCAACGGGTTGACCGCCAAGACAATTTCGTTGTATTTCGGCGAAAGGTTATAGACGAAAGAATCAATAATCGGCGCTTGCAGTGCGGCAGTGGCGATTCCCATACCTTGATATTGCGGATTAATTGAAAAAGAGCGCAGTAAAATGGCCTGATGATTGTTGGTGTAGGCTAATTTTTCTGCGCCGCGATCCAGAATAAAAAAACCGACTGCAAGCCGATCTTGTAAAATCGTGACGGCGGTCATGCCGATATCAAGCAGTAAGGTATGTCCTTCAAACCACTGCCAGGGTTGTCGGACATATCTTGCCTGTTCGGAATCCAGCTGGTAATCCAGCAAGCTGTCGAAATGCGTAACATTATATTTTTCAATACTAATCATAGTTAATCCGTTAAGCTATAAGAAATATTCTAACTATTTGAAAAGAAAAGCATTAGATGCGTCTGTCTATTTAGCCACAAAGTGAGGGAAGCTGCAACCGAAAGATTAAAAAATAGCCAATATTTTTTAATCCGGCTCAGCATTGATCAAGTGGCTGAAATGATCGGGGTTAAAGCCGCGGCTCAACATAAAGCGCCACGCTTTTTGTTGCAGGGCGGGCGTCCATTCCCGCCCTGTCATTTCAGAGTATTTTTTATGAAATGTTGTCTCGGCAAGTGCGAACCAATCAAGATCGCATTGCTGCAACTGTTCATGGATAAGCGGATTTTCAATCCCTTTTTGTTGCAGTTCCTGCCGGATTCGTGTCGGTCCGTAACCTTTGCGGCTGCGCGACGACAGATAGCTTTCACAGAAGCGCCGGTCGCTCTGCCAGCCCTGTTGTTGACAATGCAACAACACCTGTTCGATATCTTCCGCAGAAAAGGCTTTCTCCGCCATTTTATAACGAATTTCCATGGCACTGTAATCACGCCGTGCCAATAGCGTGAGAAGATAACTCAAAGCGATTCTATTCATAAAACGAGTATATG
This sequence comes from Chelonobacter oris, assembly GCF_000772535.1. GTDB lineage: Bacteria > Pseudomonadota > Gammaproteobacteria > Enterobacterales > Pasteurellaceae > Chelonobacter > Chelonobacter oris. The sequence goes on along the minus strand of NZ_JSUM01000017.1, from coordinate 13,621 downwards.
TTATGCCGATAAAAAGCAAGTGCGGTTTCACCGACCGCACTTGACTCCAATACTGAATTTTAATGCCGTCGGCTGACGGTTATGCTTCCGCTTCGAACCCGTCATCTTCAGTGTTAATATCGGCGATCAGCGCTTGTTCCGGGTGTGCCAGCAATTCGGTGCGCAGCTTATTTTCCAATTCATTTGCCGTATCCGGATTTTCAGTCAGCCATTTCATCGCATTGGCACGCCCCTGCCCGATTTTGCTGCCGTTATAGGCATACCATGCACCGGATTTTTCAACCAGTTTATGTTTTACTCCCAATTCGATCAGTTCGCCGAGTTTAGAAATGCCTTCCCCGTACATAATTTGGAATTCAGCCTGACGGAAAGGTGCAGCCACTTTATTTTTAACCACTTTAACCCGGGTTTCGCTGCCGATGATTTCCTCACCGTCTTTGACACCGCCGGTACGGCGAATATCGAGGCGCACCGAAGCATAGAATTTCAGGGCATTGCCGCCGGTGGTGGTTTCCGGATTACCGAACATCACCCCGATTTTCATACGGATCTGGTTGATAAACACCACTAGACAGTTCGCAGTTTTAATATGGCCGGTCAGTTTACGCAGGGCTTGCGACATCAAACGGGCTTGTAATCCCATATGGGAATCGCCCATATCGCCTTCAATTTCCGCTTTCGGCGTTAATGCCGCGACGGAATCGACAATAATCACTTCCACCGCACCGGAACGCACCAAGGCGTCACAAATTTCCAGCGCCTGTTCGCCGTTGTCCGGCTGTGAAACCAGTAATTCCTTGACATCGACCCCCAGTTTGGCGGCGTAAATCGGATCCAGCGCATGTTCGGCGTCGATAAATGCACAGGTTTTGCCGGCTTTTTGCGCTTGTGCGATAACCGACAGCGTCAACGTGGTTTTACCGGACGATTCCGGTCCGAAAATTTCGACAATACGCCCCATCGGCAAACCGCCGATTCCCAACGCCACATCAAGCCCGAGGGAGCCGGTAGAAATAGAATCGATATCCAACGTCTGGGTATCGCCCAATTTCATGATCGATCCCTTGCCGAATTGTTTTTCAATTTGCCCCAATGCCGCAGCCAATGCTTTTTGTTTATTATCGTCCATTTTAATCCCCTGCTTAAACACGATTTCTTCCCAAGAATTGCTGCTTATTATACTGTATGGTTATACAGTATCAAGTGAAATTTTGATCTTTTTAACAAGATCGTGTGGCGGATTCCGCAACCTGAAAATTTAAACCGCACTTTACACCGCTTTCGCACGGAAGCGATTGATCATCATCGGGGGATTCAGTATCATTTTTCTTTTTTATCCGTTAGGTAGCCCGATGACAGATTCATGTGACCGCCATTTTTCCGACCACACGCCGATGATGCAGCAATATCTGCGCCTGAAAGCTGAAAATCCCGATATTTTGCTGTTTTACCGAATGGGGGATTTTTATGAACTGTTTTATGACGATGCCAAAAGAGCGGCGCAGCTGCTGGATATTTCGCTGACCAAGCGCGGCAGTTCCGCCGGACAGCCGATTCCGATGGCCGGTGTGCCGTACCATGCGGTCGAAGGCTATTTGGCAAAACTGGTGCGACTGGGCGAATCGGTGGCGATTTGCGAACAGGTCGGCGATCCGTCAAGCGGTAAAGGCCCTGTAGAGCGGCAAGTGGTGCGGATTGTCACGCCAGGTACGGTCAGTGATGAAGCGCTTTTACCGGAACGGCAAGACAACCTGATTGCGGCAGTTTATCAAAGTAAAACACGATTTGCATTGGCAACGCTGGATATGGCGTCCGGTCGTTTCCAAATCAGCGAACATGACGACAAAACCACCCTACAAGCCGAATTGCAGCGGATGTCGATCGCCGAGCTGCTGTATGACGAAGAATTTGCCGACACGGCGATCTTGGAACATTGCCGTAGTCTGCGCCGCCGTCCGATTTGGGAATTCGAACTCAATACCGCACGTCAACTGCTAAACCGCCAATTCGGCACGCAGAATCTCAACGCTTTTGGGGTGGAAAACGCCACCCTCGGACTGTGTGCCGCCGGTTGTTTGCTGCATTATGCCCGCGAAACCCAGCGAACCGCACTTCCGCATATCAATGCGATCAGTTTGGTGCAAAACAGTGATTTTATCATCTTGGATGCGGCGACCCGCCGTAATCTGGAGCTGACGCAAAATCTGGCGGGCGGCACCGAATATACGCTGGCATGGATATTGGATCACTGTGTGACCCCAATGGGCAGCCGATTGCTGAAGCGCTGGATTCACCAACCGATTTGCGATGTGCGGCAGATTCAACAACGGCAAACCGCCATTCAAGCGATTTTACAGCACGATATGGTTGCCGATCTGCAACCGTTGCTGCGCCAAATCGGTGATATGGAGCGAATTTTGGCGCGTGTGGCGCTGCGTTCGGCACGACCGCGCGATTTAACCCGATTGCGCACCGCACTTGAACAGATTCCGCTGTTAAAAAACAACTTACTGCAAAGCCGAACGGCACCGTTAACCGCACTTTGCCGGCTGATTGACGATTTTTCCGCCTTATGCGAATTGTTGCAAAATGCACTGGTTGAAACGCCTCCGCTATTGATTCGTGACGGCGGCGTGATTGCCGAAGGTTATCATGCCGAATTGGACGAATGGCGTGAACTGTCCGTCGGTGCTACCCGTTTTTTAGAGGAACTGGAGATGCGCGAACGGCAGGCGACCGGCATCGACACCTTGAAAATCGGCTTTAATGCGGTACACGGTTATTACATTCAAATCAGCCGCGGACAGGCGGATCGTGCACCGATTCACTATGTCCGCCGTCAAACTCTGAAAAATGCCGAACGTTATATTATTCCCGAATTGAAAACGTATGAAGACAAAGTGCTGAAAGCCAAAGGCGCTGCGCTGGCATTGGAAAAACAGCTGTATGATGAACTGTTTGAACGCTTGTTGCCGCAATTGGCGGCGCTACAACTGGCGGCGCTGACGCTGGCGCAGCTCGATGTCTTCGCCAATCTGGCGGAACGGGCGCAAACGCTGAATTACAGCCGCCCGACATTTAGCGAGACGATCGGCATTGATATCCGCCACGGACGCCACCCTGTCGTAGAACAGGTTATGCATGATCCGTTTATCGCCAACCCGTTGCAGCTCAACCGACAGCGCCATCTTTTGATTGTAACCGGGCCGAATATGGGGGGTAAAAGTACCTATATGCGCCAAACGGCGCTGATCGTGCTGATGGCGTATATCGGCAGTTTCGTACCGGCGGAAAGTGCGGTAATCGGGCCGATTGATCGAATTTTTACCCGTATCGGCGCATCTGATGATTTGGCTTCCGGCCGTTCCACGTTTATGGTGGAGATGACCGAAATGGCGAATATTCTGCATCAAGCCGAGGAAAAAAGTTTGGTGCTGATTGATGAAATCGGGCGCGGCACATCAACCTACGACGGATTAGCATTGGCGTGGGCGTGTGCCGAATGGCTGGCGAACAAGCTGGGTTCACTCACTCTGTTTGCCACCCACTATTTTGAATTGACGGTGCTGCCGCAGCAGTTCGAGGGCGTGTTCAACGTACATTTGGATGCACTGGAACACAATGATACCATTGCTTTTATGCATTCGGTACAAGACGGTGCGGCCAGTAAAAGCTACGGCTTGGCGGTGGCGGCACTGGCCGGCGTGCCGAAAGCGGTGTTAAAACTGGCGAAACAGAAACTCAGTCAATTGGAACGGCTTTCGCAACAAAGCGGTGATCAAAAATTACAACAATTGCGCGAATTGAATCAGGTACAGGCGGCGTTGCCGCTGGTGGAAGAAGACGAAGGAAAAAGTGCGGTTTGGCAAATGCTGCAACAGCTTGATCCGGACGATTTGACCCCGAAACAGGCATTGACTTATTTGTATCAGTTGAAAACGCTGGTCAAAGCATAACCCGTCACAGTTGCGCAAATTGAGCGCTGCCGCCACGGCTAATCGGAACAATTTTTTGAGACGGGCGGTTTTATGCCCAATTTTGCAATCAGATAGCTACATGAGCAAAAGCCGATCAAGCCGCTGGTCACCATGTTCAAACCGGTGACCAGACTGAGTAATAACCAAAGCGAACTGACAAACAGCGGACTGTTGTCCAACCCTAACAACAGGGAAAGCAAGATAGACAGTCCTCGAATCAAATTGACCAATTGCCAATATGCCATAATCAACCTTTAACGCGTTATTTTAACGGTGAAAATAAAAAAGTGCGCTGAGTATAGCGTAAAACGGTTTATAAGAAATGTGATTAATGTCATTATTTTTTTATAAAAAATTTAACGGCTTATTTTTTAAGCCGAATAAGATTCAAAAATTAGCGCAAAGGGCAATCTTTGCAATATTTGCCCTTTTTCTTGTATTTCTTACAGCACTTGCTTTTTTTACCCATCGGTTACAATTGTTCCGCCAATGACAACTGCTCACCGCCAAACGCATCAAGCAGGCGCTCGCTCAATTGCGCCAAAATACCGGTCATCAGGATAAAATCGGCATCAAAACGTTGGGCATAATCTTCTTTCAAAATATCGTCGTTCTTCTCACGCACGTTATCGGCGAATTTCAGGCGTTTCAGGCTGCCGTCCTGCTGAAAAACAAAACTCAGATGCGCTTCCCATTCCAGCGCCAGTTTACTGATCTGCTTGCCGGCAGCGAAATGGTTTTGCATTTCGTCACTGTCCAAGGCTTGCTGTTTGCAACGGATCACGGCTTCATCGGTAGTGGATATCAGCTCGGCTTCGTCAAGTGCGGTCAGCCATGACGGCAAGGTGTCGTTGGCGATCCAGTCGGTCATCACCGCACTTGGATCATTGGCGAATGCCAACGGCACCACCGGCAGCGAGCCGAGCGATTTGCGCAGCAATGCCAGAGTCTCTTCCGCCCGTTTCGCCGAAGCGGCGTTCAGATAAATCAGATCGTTGACCGAGTCGATCCAAAGTGCGGTTTGCTGTTTTTTGCTGAAAGCGCGCGGCAACAGTTCATTGATCACGTCATCTTTCAGGGTTTGTTTCTCTACTTTGCTCAACTTACGCCGTTCTTTTTCTTCTAAAGCGTCAATCCGCTCGTCCAATGCCTGTTTGACTACATGCGACGGCAATATTTTTTCCTCTTTTTGTGCCAGCAGTAAAATCTGCCCATTGACGCAAAAATACAGCAGATCGCTGTCTTTTAATGGTTTTGCCCAACCAAACTTACTCTGATCATGGCTGCCGCACGGAAAAAACGCCTGATTCGGCAAGGCGGCATCCAGCGTCGGTGTTGTCCAGTCCAGTTTTTTACTCAAGCGGTAAGCCATACTATTTTTAAACCAATACATAAATCTGCGTTCCTGCTTTTCCTGAATCGATGTAGAATGAGTCGCATTGTAACTGAATTTGCAAAGGAAAAGCATATGCAACACAAATTAATTGCCTTTATCGGCGCCGGCAATATGACACAGGCCATTATTCATGGCTTGCTCAACAGCGGCTATCCGGCCGGGAATATTGTTGCCAGCAATCCCAGCCCCGCCAAGCTGGAACGGTTGGCGGCATGGGGCGTGCGCACCACACATGACAATCGGGCCGCGGCGGAATCCGCCGAGATGGTGGTGTTGGCGGTGAAGCCACAGTTGATGGCGACCGCTTGCGCCGATATTGCCGATCTGGATTTCAGCCGGAAATTGTTGCTGTCGATTGCCGCCGGTATTTCCGTGCAGCGCCTGACACAGTTATTGCCAAGTGCGGTGGCGGTGATTCGGGTGATGCCGAACACGCCGTCATTACTCTCCGCCGGTATGGCGGGGCTGTTTGCCAATGCCGCCTGCGGTCAGGCAGACCGCTCTTTTGCCGCTGACTTAATGCAGGCGGTGGGGCAGATCTGTTGGCTGGAACAGGAAAGCGACATTAACACGGTGATCGCCGCCTCGGGCAGTAGTCCGGCATACTTTTTCCTGTTTCTGGAAGCGATGCAGCAGCAAATCATCAAGATGGGATTAGACAGCCGCACCGCACGCGAGCTGATTCAACAGGCAATGGCGGGGGCGGCAAAAATGGTAATTGATAATCCGCAAACGGATTTATCGACACTGCGCGAACAGGTGACCTCTAAAGGCGGCACTACGGCGGCGGCGATTGACGTTTTTCAGCAACACAACCTCAATGAAATTATCGCCAAAGCAATGCAGGCGGCGGTAGCCCGAGCACAAGAAATGGAAACCTTATTCTGATGATCAAACTCTCTCCTTTTGTTTGGTTAATTGCCAGTTTTGTCGGCTATTTTGCCGCTTATGGCGTTTTTTTGCCTTATTTGCCGGTGTGGTTAAAGGCGTATCACTATTCCGATGAAACCATCGGCGTTGTGATGGCATTTTCATTTTTGTTTCGCTTCATCGGCAGTATGTTGTTTTCGCAATGGGTCAAACAGCCTTCGGCACTGATTGTTATGCTGCGACTTATCGGCTGGCTCAGTCTGGGCTTGATCTTAGCCATTACCGCCAGTGCGGAAATCGCTTGGCTGGCGATCGTGCTGATCTGGCTGTTTAATGCGGTGTTCGGCGCCGGTATGCCGTTGACCGATGCCTTAGCAAGCAACTGGCAGCGACAAGTCGGGCTGGATTACGGCAAAGCCCGACTTACCGGTTCGCTGGCGTTTATCGGCGCTAATCTGCTTGGCGGTTATATTTTGGGGATTTTCAGCGATCGCAGTATGGTTTGGCTGTTAGCGGCGTTACTGGTTGCTTATGTCGTCATGCAAACGTTGTCGCCGACAGTCTATCCGAGCAATACGGACAATCGCTCGTCGTTGCCGCCAAGTGCGGTCAGCTATAAAACCCTGTTGGCGAACAAGCAGATTGTTGTGCTGTTGACCGTACTTGCATTACTGCAAGGCAGTCATGCCGCTTATTATGCCTACGGCGTTCTGTATTGGGCGGATTTGGGAATTGGGGTGGAATTGAGCGGCTGGCTGTGGGGCATCAGCGTGGCGTCAGAAGTGTTGGTGTTTTTCTTTGCCGGACGTTTGTTAAAAAACAGTACGTTGTATCATTTGCTGATGTTTACTAGCGTTATTGCCGTAATTCGCTGGAGCGCAATGGGCGTAGCGGATCACTTTTGGCAATTCCTATTATTGCAGCCGCTACACGGCATCACGTTTGCGCTCTGCCATTTTGTAACTATCCGCTACATCGCCTCCTGCCCGCCGGATTACATTGCCAAATTGCAAGCATTGTACAACGGCGTTTGCAATTGCCTGAGTGTCGCCCTGTTTATGCTGTTTGCCGGAGCGATTTACCGTATCGAGCCGACCGCAGCATTCTATCTGATGGCGATTCTGGTATTGCCGGCGTTTGTATTATTGCCGCAACTGCGGGGGCTGAAAGCAATAGAACGTTAAGCAGAAAAGAGACGGAATACAGAAAAGTTTAAAAATAAACTTGACTTTTGGAAAAATGCCCTAATTTAATCCTCGTGAACGAAACTATCGTCAGGAGGATTTTTTATGAATATCGAAAAGTTTACCACCAAATTTCAACAAGCGCTTGCCGATGCGCAATCGCTTGCATTGGGCAAAGAACAGCAGTATATCGATCCGCTGCATTTGATGCTGGCCTTGCTTAATCAGCAAGGCGGTTCTATTCAACCGCTGTTGATCGGCTGCGGTATCAATGTTGCCGGGTTAAAACAACAGATCAACAGCGACATTGACCGCTTGGCAAAAGTGGAAGGTAACAGCGGCGATGTACAGATTTCACAAAGTCTGGTGCGTTTGCTGAACCGTTGCGATCAATTGGCACAAAAACGGCAGGATAAATTTATTTCGTCCGAATTGTTTATCTTGGCGGCATTGGAGGATAAGGGCGCGCTCGGCAACAGTTTGCGTCAAAGCGGGCTGAAAGCCGAAACCATTGAGACCGCCATTCAAAAAATGCGAGGAGGAGAGCAAGTGAATGATCAAAATGCAGAAGAATCCCGTCAGGCATTGGAGAAATTTACCATTGATTTAACCGCCAGAGCGGAAAGCGGCAAATTAGATCCGGTTATCGGGCGTGATGAAGAAATTCGGCGTGCTATTCAAGTATTACAACGGCGTACTAAAAACAATCCGGTGCTGATCGGCGAACCGGGTGTGGGCAAAACCGCCATTGTCGAAGGCTTGGCACAGCGGATTGTCAACGGCGAAGTACCGGAAGGCTTGCGCAACAAGCGAGTGTTATCGTTAGACATGGGGGCGTTGATCGCCGGTGCGAAATACCGCGGCGAGTTTGAAGAGCGGTTAAAAGGCGTGCTGAACGAACTGGCAAAAGAAGAAGGTCGGGTGATCCTGTTTATCGATGAAATTCACACCATGGTCGGTGCCGGCAAAAGCGACGGTGCGATGGATGCCGGCAATATGCTGAAACCGGCGTTGGCACGCGGTGAACTACATTGTGTCGGCGCCACTACACTGGACGAATATCGCCAATATATCGAAAAAGATGCCGCACTTGAGCGCCGTTTCCAAAAAGTATTGGTCGATGAGCCGAGCGTAGAAGATACGATTGCGATTTTGCGGGGATTGAAAGAGCGGTATGAAATTCACCATCATGTACAGATTACCGATCCGGCGATTGTCGCAGCCGCAACACTGTCCCACCGCTATATTTCCGATCGTCAGTTACCGGATAAGGCGATTGATTTAATTGATGAAGCGGCGTCCAGTATCCGTATGGAAATCGATTCTAAACCGCAACCGCTCGATCGGCTGGAACGACGGATTATCCAGTTAAAACTGGAACAACAGGCACTGCAAAAAGAAGATGACGATGCCAGCCGTAAACGTTTGCAAATGCTGGAAACCGAACTGGCTGAAAAAGAGCGTGACTATTCCGAATTGGAAGAGGTGTGGAAAAGCGAAAAAGCGGCTCTCTCCGGCACACAGCATATCAAAGCCGAGCTGGATAATGTGCGCACGCAAATGGAACAGGCGCGCCGTGCCAGCGATTTCGCCAAAATGTCGGAGCTGCAATACGGCGTGATTCCGCAGTTGGAGAAACAACTGGAACAGGCGGAAGCCTCCGAAGGCAAAGAAATGACACTGCTGCGTTATCGAGTCACTGATGAAGAGATCGCCGAAGTGTTATCGCGCGCCACCGGAATTCCGGTTTCACGCATGATGGAAGGCGAAAAAGAAAAATTATTGCGGATGGAGCAGGAGTTGCATAAACGGGTTATCGGTCAAAGCGAGGCGGTGGAGGCCGTTGCCAATGCAATCCGTCGCAGCCGTGCCGGACTTGCCGACCCGAATCGCCCGATCGGTTCGTTCCTGTTCCTCGGTCCGACCGGTGTCGGTAAAACCGAACTGTGCAAAACACTGGCGAATTTTATGTTTGACAGCGAAGATGCAATGGTACGGATCGATATGTCGGAATTTATGGAAAAACATTCCGTTTCCCGTCTGGTCGGCGCACCTCCGGGCTATGTCGGCTATGAAGAAGGCGGTTATCTGACCGAGGCGGTGCGCCGCCGTCCATACTCGGTAATTCTGTTGGACGAAGTGGAAAAAGCACACCACGATGTATTCAATATCTTATTGCAGGTATTGGATGACGGCCGCTTGACCGACGGACAGGGAAGAACGGTGGATTTCCGTAATACGGTAGTGATCATGACCTCGAATCTGGGCTCCGATTTGATTCAGGACAATGCGCAGGATTTGGACTACGGCTCAATTAAAGAGCTGGTGATGTCGGTAGTGAGCAGGCACTTCCGCCCGGAATTTATCAACCGCATTGACGAAACGGTGGTATTCCACCCGCTGGACAAAACCAATATTGAAGCAATTGCCTCAATTCAGTTGAATCGTCTGAGCAAACGGATGGAAGCTCACGGTTATCAAATCCAATTCAGCCAAGCGGCATTGGATTTCATCGGCAATGTCGGTTACGACCCGATTTACGGCGCTCGTCCGCTGAAACGCGCGATTCAGCAGGAAATCGAAAATCCGTTGGCGCAACAGATTTTGTCCGGCGCATTATTACCGGGTAAACCCGTTACCGTTGATGTTGTAGATAATCGGGTAGTGGCGACACAAGGAAATATTTAAACCAAAACTATTCCGTTTTAAAAAAAAGGATGGTTTAAACAGGATTGGATTGAATATAATATTGCATCCAATCCTTTATTCTTAGCTAATTTCTAGGATAATATAATACATAATCATGTTCTATTTTTCAAAATGGCAGAAATATGAAATTTATTCTAGTACTCTATTCTATACCTTTACAGTATAAAACATTCAGTTAGTTTCATAACTATTATAAAAGTTATGATGTTATCTAAATAATCTCCTAAATCAAACCTATAATTTTAGGAAGAGCTAAAGATATTGACGGAAAATATGTTATTAACATTATCATTAAGAATAATGCTGAATAAAATGGTATTAATGGTTTAATAATATCTTGTACTTTTACTTTACCTACAGAGCATCCAACAAAAAGAGCTGTGCCGACTGGTGGAGTACATAGTCCAACACAAAGATTTGCTGTCATAATTATCCCAAAATGAATTGTATTAATTCCTAAATCTTGTATGATAGGTAAAAAAATAGGTGCAAAAATAAGAACAGCAGGCGTCATATCCATAAAGACTCCCACTATTAATAATATTATGTTTATAATTAATAATATGATGATGGGGTTTTCAGATATATTCAATAAAAATTCACTTATCATAAAAGGAATATCTGCATTGGTCATGGCCCAAGACATCCCGACTGAAAAACCTATTAACAATAGAATTACACTTGTCATTATGACAGATTCTAGAATTAAATTAGGTAACTCTTTAATAGATATAGTTCTATATATTATTACAGATAGTATAAATGTATATAAAACAGCTATTGCAGATGCTTCAGTCGCAGTAAAAATCCCACCAACTATTCCTCCAACGACAAGAATTATTAACATTAAACTAGGTATTGCCTGCCAAAATATCAATATGGATTTCTTGAGGGTTATTTTATCTTTTATTATAGTATACTGTTCGTTTTTAAAACATATTCCCACAACTAACATTAAAGACAATCCCATCAAAATACCTGGTATATACCCAGCAACAAATAGGGCACCAACAGATACTCCGCCAGCAACAAGAGAATATACGATTAGAACATTAGAGGGAGGAATTAATAGTCCTGTTATACAAGATGAGATATTTACAGCAGCAGATAATCTTTCATCATATCCTTCTTTTTTCTGAATGGGAGCTAAGGTTCCTCCTACTGCTGCAGCTGATGCTGTTGCAGAACCTGATATTGAACCAAACATCATATTTGCTAGAATATTGACATGAAATAATGCTCCAGGTAATCTTCCTATTATTAATCTTGCAAGGTTAATTAACCGAATGGCAATACCACCTTGATTCATAATGTTTCCAGCTAAAATAAAAAATGGTATTGCCAATAAAGCAAAGCTATCAATACCTGTAGCCAATCTTTGCGATACTATAGAAATAGCAGTTTCGAATGGAAACATGATTATCATTGATAAAACTGTAGCAATTCCAATAGAAAAAGAAATTGGGGTTCCAATAAATACCAATATGAAAAAGCTTAAGAATAAAATTATTGCTATACTATTTTCCATATAAAAACCCCTTATATATATCTATAATTATGTAATAAACAATTAATATTGAACTAGCTGGTAGTATAATATAAATATATCCCATGGGTATTCTTAATGCAGGAGAAACTTGCTCACTAAGTAAAACATTTCTTACAAGAAAAATACCACCCCAAGTCAATAGTAAAGAAAAAATTAATATAATAATATTTATAATAAACTGTAGCCTGGACTGATTTATATCTGAAATAAAAGAATTTAAAAGATCTATTGATAAATGGCGTTTTTGCCCAACTGCATAACTAGCACCTAATAAACATATCCATATCATTAAGAATCTAGACAATTCTTCAGTAATTGTACTGGGGGCGCTCAGAATATAACGGCTAATAACTTGCCATATAACACAAAATGTTAATAAAATCATCATTAAGATTAGAATATTAGATATTAGCTTATTTATAAAATTCAACATAACTCCCCCTAATTCTTAAGGTGAAATATTTTCAATCTCATCCAATAGATCAGAATATTTAGAATTTTTTCTATATTCATCATAGATTGGCTGTACAACTTTTCTAAATTCAGATTTATCTGATGCAACTATAACTCCTCCTAAAGAAGAAGCTTGCTCTCTTGCTGAACTCATTTCCTCCGACCAAACTTTTGAATGCCATTGCTCTGAATTCCTCGCAGAATTTAGAACGATAGCTTGTTGCTCTGCTGTTAATTTATTCCAGGTTTTAGTGGATATTACTAAAAAATCAGGAACTGATGTATGCTCATTTTCTGAATAAGTTTTTGTTAGTTCAATGTGTCGAGTATTGACCCAAGTAGGAATATTATTTTCCGCTCCATCTATAATACCCTGCTGTAATGCCGTATAAATTTCATTAAAAGCAACTGGTGTAGGAGATCCGCCCATTAGCTCAACCATTTTTATACTGGTAGGAGATGGTTGTACTCTTATTTTCAATCCTTTCAAGTCTTCCGGTTTATGAATTGGTTTATTTGTGTAAAAACTTCTTGTACCTGTGTCATATGCAGATAATGCAAAAAAGCCTCCACTTTTACTTGATTCCATAATTTTTCGACCAATATCCCCATAAACAACAGCATCATGATGAGCCTTATCACGGAATAGATATGGTAGGCTAAATATAGAATAAATATCATCAAAAGCTTCCAAATTGCTAGAACCTTTTGTTAAGTCTAAACCTCCAGCCAGTAGTAATTCCATTGTTTCTCTGGCATTACCCATTTGGCCATTTCCATAAATTCGAACCTTAATATCTCCATTAGAAAGATTTTCAACTTCTTTTGCGAAGTAATTAAAAGCTTTACTTACTGAGTGATTTCTATCTAAATCATGAGCTAGTTTTAAAGTTGTTGCCGCAAAAATATTACACGATAAAAAAACAGAAGTGGTTATTGTTGCTACTTTTATAAAAAGTGACATAAGGCTTCTCCTTGTCAAACTTTGTGTATTAAGCATACTGACTCAATAGCCAATATACAAAAAAATAATTTCATATCAATAAATTTTGAAATTTAATTTTTAAAAATGTGACATGGATCATATCTATTTAATAGGTACAATGTTGTATTTTCTTCTCAAAATATTTAGAAAAATTTTCCCTAATTCAATATACCCTCAAAAATCAATCATTAATTAATTGTTTTAATTACATATTTCATTTAATAATATAGAGAATATTTTATAGTTCTTTGGCATTCATTTTCTCATCCAGAAAAGTATACAGAATAAAAATATGAAATTTTTATTCTTTGTTCAAGGTGATATAGTAATTTTATAATGGCTGGCTCAGGGACTTAATCCGACCGAACAGGCGGAAAAGGGTGCCAGTGACGGTAAAGATTTGATTATGAAAAGAGATTAAGCCGCCATCATCGGCGACTTAATCTCTGAGGAAATGTTACTTAAATTTATCGGCATAGACTTCAGTGTTAATCCATT
>NZ_JSUM01000016.1 GCF_000772535.1 Chelonobacter oris | reverse complement strand
GGTTGAATATCTGCCTGTTTTTTTGAACGTCAAAGTGCGGTTACAGTTCCGTACCGTTGCTGGCAATGACGTTTTTATACCAGTAGAACGAATCTTTGCGACGGCGTTCGCCGCTGCCGTTGCCGTCGTCGTCCAAGTCAACATAGATAAAACCGTAACGTTTTGACATTTCCGACGTGGACATACTCACCAAATCAATCGGCCCCCAGCTCAGATAACCGCGTAAATCGACGCCGTCACTGATCGCCTCCTGCATTTGTTGAATATGGGCACGCAGGTAGTCAATACGGTAATCATCATGGATTGTGCCGTCCGCTTCTACTTGGTCATAAGCGCCGAGACCGTTTTCTACAATAAACAGCGGTTTTTGGTAACGGTCGTACAGGTCGTTTAGGGTAATTCGCAGACCGATAGGATCGATTTGCCAGCCCCAGTCGGATGCTTGCAGATACGGATTTTTTACTCCACCCAACAGGTTGCCGCCGGTGCGTTCGACATTGTCATGGGTGGAAGCGGCCAGCGACATATAGTAGCTGAAAGAAACAAAATCTACCGGATACTGTTTTAAAATCGCATCATCACCCAACGCCTTCCGGATTTGCACGTTATTTTCCTGCCAGTGTCTGAGCATGAATTTCGGGTACTCGCCGCGTGCGTGTACATCGGTGAAATACAGATTTTGCTGATTCAACCATTGTGCCAACCGTTGATCCGCCGGATCAGCGCTGTAGGCATAGTGGGTCAGGCGAGCCAGCATACAGCCCATTTGTGCGCCCGGAATGATTTCGTGCAGGCGTTTGGTGGCGAGAGCGCTTGCTACAAATTGATGATGCAGCGCCTGGTATTTGGCATTTTCACGCTCCGCTTCCGGCACGCGGTCAATCACTACGCCGCCGCCGGTGAACGGGCTGTGCATGGTGATCATATTGATTTCATTGAAGGTCAGCCAATATTTGACCAATTCTTTATAACGGCTGAACACGGTTTCCACATAACGCAGGAAATGCCCGATCACTTCACGCCCCAGCCAGCCGTTATATTTCTCGGTCAGACCAAGCGGAGTTTCGTAGTGGCAGAGCGTGACCATCGGTTCGATACCGTATTTATGCATTTCTTTGAACATATCTTCATAGTATTGCAAACCGGCTTCATTCGGCTGCTCGTCGTATCCGTTCGGGAAAATTCGCGCCCAATGAATGGAAATACGGAGCATTTTAAAGCCCATTTCGGCAAACAGTGCAATATCGTCTTTGTATTTATGATAGAAATCAATCCCATCGCGTTTCGGGAAACGTCCTTGAAATTCACCGGATAAAATTGCCTCGATCCGTTGTGATGTTACTTCAATCGCAGCACTGTGCGCGCCGCGTTCGGCTTTCGGCACATAAGCGACCATATCGGCGCTGGACAGCCCTTTGCCGTCGGCATCGAAGCCGCCCTCAATTTGGTTTGCAGCGGTGGCACCGCCCCAAAGAAAGTTTTTTGGAAATGGTTTTAACTTGTTCATAGCATGTTCCTTTTTTTAATGTTACGAGTAAGGGGTTATTTGGCTAATACTTTCATTAACGGTTCGCCGAGATAAATTTGCTGCTCTTGCGTGGCGATGACGTCTAAATAATCATCGCTATTGGCGATGATCACCGGGGTCATTACAGAATAGCCGGCGGCAGTGATCTGTTCGATATCAAATTTCAGCAGCGGTTGCCCAACGGTGATTTTATCGCCGTCCTGCACCAGCTGTTCAAAAAATTGTCCGTTGAGTTGTACGGTGTCCATGCCGACATGAATCAGCACTTCTAAACCGTCATCGGATTCGATATTAATCGCATGTTTGGTCGGGAAAACTGAGCTGACGGTGCCGTTGACCGGTGAAATCAATTCTCCCTGATTGGGTAGAATTGCGATACCTTTTCCGAGTGATTCCGATGAAAAGAGCGGATCGTCAATGCTGTTCAGGGCGTGGATTTCGCCTTGTAACGGGCTGTTCAAACAGAGCTTGAGCAACGGAATGGTAGACACTTTGCCGCTGTCGGTTCGGCTTTCGTTGTGCGGATTGTCGGCATCGGTTGTATTGCCGCCGAGCATCGCATCGTTGAAGCCGAATAAATAGGTCAGAATGACCGCAATGACAAAAGCAACCAACATGCCCAAGCTATAGGCGGTTAAGCTGCTTTCAGCGCCGATCATGACCGGATAGCCCAGCAGTCCGCTAAAGCCGAAAGCGAATGATTTTGTGCCGCCGACGGCAATCAGCGCACCACCGACAGCACCGCCGATCATGCCGCAAATAAACGGTTTTTTGAAACGTAGTGTTACCCCGTAAATTAGCGGTTCGGTGATGCCGAGTACGCCGCTGAAGGCGGTGGAACCGGCAAGGGATTTCAAGTCGTTGTTGCGTGTTTTCAACAATACCCCGATGGTGGCGCCGGCTTGTCCCAGAACGGCGGCTGCGGTCATCGGTAAAAACACATCGAAGCCGAGAACCGCCATATTGTTAATCATAATCGGCACCACACTCCAGTGAACCCCGAAGATGACCAACACTTGCCACAATGCGCCCATGACCAAACCGCTTAACACCGGGCTGCCTTGATAGAGCCATGCCAAGGCGGCTGCCAATCCGTTGCCGATGCCTGAGCCGATCGGCCCGATTACTAAAAATGTGAACGGCACAATTATCAATAATGTAAATGCCGGCGCAAAAAAATTGCGGATCGATTCATGCAGTCTGTTTTCAAAAAATGCCAGCACATAATGTTGTGCCCAAACCGCCAGTAAAATCGGAATGACACTGTAGGTGTAGGTCATCAATGCCAGATCAAAGCCTAAAAAATCAATCGGATTGCCGCTTGCCGTGGCGGCGACAATGGTCGGGTAAACCAATGCCGCTGCAATTGCCAAGGCGATAAACGGGCTGGTGTTCATTTTTTTTGCCGCAGTGATCGCTAAAAAGAGCGGTAGGAAATAAAAAGTTCCGCTTGCTGTGGCATCCAGCACTAAAAATGTTCCGGAATCCTGTGAAAGTACATTCGTTACGGAAAGTATCGCAACCAGCCCCTTTAAAATACCGGCACCGGCCATCACCCCAATTAATGGCGTGAAAACACCGGCCAAATAATCGATCGCTCGGTTCAGCAGCGAGGGTTTTGTCGTTGCGACAGCGGCGTCGGTTTGAATTTTTGCCTGTTGCATAATCGCGGTATAAACTTTCGGCACATTATTGCCGATAACAATTTGAAATTGCCCGCCGCTTTCAATCACGCTGATGACACCGGCAGTTTGGTTCAGCCGGTTTTTATCCGCCAAGCGCTGATCTTTTAACACAAAGCGCAAACGTGTGGCGCAATGCATCAGCGAGTGGATATTTTGTTCACCGCCGATTAAACGAATAATCTCGGCAGCCAGGATTGTAAAATCTTTTGCCATCTTCCATTCCTCAATTTGAAATCATAAAAAAAGCCCAAGCAAAACAAATCACGGATAAAAACCGCACTTTTGTTTTGCTTAGGCTTGCCTACTGAAAGTCACACCCCAAGTGTTAAATACAGGTATAAAAAAAGCCTGAATGGTTTGATAATTGAACGCCAATCAATCAAACCATTCAAGCCTTGCCCGACACTGCAACGTGCGGTGACAACCTTGTATGAGCCGACACTATAAAATGTCTGGGATACCGGGGCAAACGGTGAATGGCAAAATTGTGATTAGGTTCACAAAATTTATTTTTTGATGAGGCGCTGAATGTGAATCGTCAAATAGAGCTGCTCATCTTGATTCAACTGCTTTTGAAAATTGCTTTGCAGATAATGATCGATTTTTTTGACGCAACGGTAGGCATCCGGATAGGCGGTTTTGGTATGTTGATATAAAAAATCATCGTTACTGTCGGCATATTGCGCATTAAACAACCGCTGTGCAAAATATTGCAAATGAGTGACAAAGCGTGAATATGCCAAATCGCTTTCATCCAACACCCGATTGAAATGGTAGCCGACCAAACTCAGAATATCGCGTACGATTTGGGTTGTCCGCATGGTATCCGCCATATCGTCGTTATCCGTGCGGGCGTTGAAAATATGCAGCGCAACAAAACCGGCTTCATCATCGCCTAAATCAATGGCCAGTTCTTGTTTAATCAATTCCACGGCATATTGCCCGATTTGATATTCATTTTTATATAATCGTTTGATTTCAAATAATAAGCCGTTATTAATCGACTGCTGCTTCTTGGCACGTTCGACCGCATGATAAAGGTGATCGGTTAAGCTGACATAAATATTATTCGATAACGTTTTCTCTAATTGGCGATGGGCATAATCGACAATTAAATGGATCAGGCGAAAATATTCCTGCGGAATTTCCGATAAAATTTCAGTTAAGCGTGTGGCGAAAGGGCTTTTATTCAAACTGAAGGTTTTTTCCGCCAAGCCGGGCTCGACATCGTCACCGCACTTTTTGCCAAACGCAATGCCTTTCCCGAGCACAACCAACTCGGCAGCGTTCTCATTTTCGGCAAGAACGGCATTGTTATTAAAAACTTTCTTTATTTTTAACATGATTCAAGTCTGGTTTTTAACGTCAATCAATATTCGATATACCGCTTAATTTAGCATGAAACGATGACGGGCGGTAAGTTGTTTTCTGTATGACGGCGCACTTTTCAGCGAAAGTGCGGTCAAAGAAACGTATTAATCATTTACGAAAAATAGCATTAACCGGAGAAAAAATAATGAAGCAACAATTGTTGAGATGGGCAAGTGCGGTATTGCTGGCTCTGCCGTTGGCGTCAGCCGCAAACTTAAATCCGATGCCTCCGCAAAGCACTTTGCTGGAAGTGGCGGTTGAAAAGCCGTTGGTGAACGAATTGCAAGATATTACCTATGCCCAACCGCAAGTGATGGGGCGTCCGTTGAATTTGAAAATGGATATTCTCAGACCGCAGAGCGACAGCCGTTTGCCCGCCGTGTTGTTTGTCACCGGCGGCGGTTTCCTGATGTCGCCGAAAGCCAATTATATTCAACAGCGGCTGGCAATCGCGGAGGCGGGTTATGTGGTGGTCAGTATTGAATACCGCCATATTCCGCAAGGAAAGTTCCCTGATCCGCTGTTGGATGTTAAATCGGCAATCCGCTATTTGCGTGCGCACGCCGAAGAGTATGGCATTGATCAAGATAAAATTGCGATTATGGGCGAGTCTGCCGGCGGTTATCTTGCCGCATTGGCAGCGACAACCAACGGTGATCGCCAGTTTGATTTGGGGGAAAATCTGGAGCAGAGCAGCGTAGTGCAGGCGGCGATTGATCTCTACGGCTTGTCCGATTTAAGTGAAATCGGCGCGGATTACTCAGCAGAGGTGCAAGCCATGCATGATAAAGAAAATGCGGCTGAAGCCTTGATGTTAAACGGTATTCCGCCGTTTGCGCCGGGCGGTACGGTGAAATCCACGCCGGAAACGGCGGCACAAGCCAATCCGATTACTCACATTTCCAACCGCACACCGCCGTTTTTATTGATGCACGGCGATGCGGATTTGCTGGTTTCGCCGAGTCAGAGCAATATCTTGTTTGAGGCGTTGGTAGAGCAAGGCGTCAACGCAGAGCGTTATGTGGTGAAAAATGCTGATCATGCCGGTGTTTACTGGGCACAGCCGCAAGTCGTCAAGGTCGTTATTGACTTTTTAAATCAACAATTTAAACCCTCATCGAATTAGGGATAAAACCATGAATAAAACGGCATTGGCGGCTATTGCGGCGGCGACCGCACTTTGGGCAAGTCAGACAATGGCTGCGGTGGAAAAGATTGCCTCGAAAATTGAGCAGGTCACGCTTTATCGGCATCTGGCGAAAGTGGAACGCACAGGCGAAATTGAGCTGAAAAAAGGGGTGAACGAGTTGGTTTTCGAGCAGTTGCCGATCAGTTTGGAAGAGAGTTCGTTACAGTTTGCCGCCGAAGGTCGTTCGGGGTTAACGGTGTTGTCGTTGGACAGTGAAGTGCGTTTGGCGAAAAGCCACGCCGCCGAAGCATTACGCCGCCTACAGCAGCAAATTCGTGATCAGCAACAGCAAATCGAACAGCTTCAGGATCAACTTGCCGTCATGGAAAATCAGTTTCAGTTATTGCAATTATTGCAGCAAGGCAGCCTAAATGCCGAGAAAAATCCGTCTATCGAGGAGTTTAGCCGCTTACAACAGTTCTCACGCCGCACTTATGCGGACTTGGCGGAGGAAAAACGGAAAATTTCCACCGTTTTACAGCAGGAGCAGCAAACGCTGGAGCGGTTACAACAGACATATCAACGTTTGGGTGGAGAGCAAGGGTTAATGCAGCGGATCGTGCGGGTGCAGGTTCAGGCGGAGAATGACGGCAAACAAACGGTGAAACTGGCTTATCATACGGGCAATGCATCGTGGCAGCCGCAATATCAACTCAATTATAACAGCAAAAACAATCGGTTAAGTTTGCAATACGGGGCGCAAATTCAGCAAAACAGCAATGAAGACTGGGAGAATGTCAAGCTGGTATTGTCCGGCGCAACGCCGATTCGGGTCGGGGAAGCGCCGCAGGTTCAACCTTGGGTGATTGATTTTTATCAACCGAAAGTGTTGAATTCACCGACAATGGCACTGAGAAACAAAAGTGCGGCAGCGGAAACGGATCTGTTGCCAGTAGCGGCAGCGCCGCAATCGGCGGTGATCGAAAATGATGTGATCGCCTCCAGTTTTCAGATTCCCGGTGCGGTGAGTATTCCCGGCGACAAGGTGAAGCACAATCTGATGATTGCTGAGATTGAGCAGCAAGCGACAGCGGAATATGCTTTTTATCCAAATTACCAAAATACCATTTTGTTGACCGTCAGCGGCAAGAATACGCAAAATTACCCGTTATTGGGCGGCAGCCTGCGCAGTTCGTATGACGGCAAAATCATGGGATCGGGTTATTTGCCGACGTTACTGCCGGGGGCGGAATTTAAACAGCTTATCGGTGAAGATCAAACCATCAGCGTGCAAGCCGAGCCGGTAAAACGTACGCAAGAAAACAGCGGTCTGATTAACAAATCCAATGTAGTTCGGCTTGAAACGGCGTATACCTTGCAAAATGCCCGTGAGCAGGCGGTGGATATTGTGGTTTACGATCGTGTTCCGCAGGCGGTAAATAAAGAGATTACGGTCAATGTGATTGAACCGAATCTGAAAAACGTTACTATTGACGATAACGGTCGTTATCAACAAACGTTCACTCTCGCGCCGAACAGCAAACAAACGGTCAAACAAATCGTTAGCGTGCAATATCCGCAAGATCAGCGGATTGAAGGATTGTAGCGGGCAAAGTGCGGTATAAAAAAGCCATTGAATGTCTTTTCAATGGCTTTTTATTCGTTATTTCAGCTGGTTACCAGTGGTAGCTATAATCCAGTTGCAGCTGCGCATTGCGCTGATGTGGTGCGTGCCTGAGATCCCACCGTTGACGGTTAGGGTGTGGAATGCGGTTCCCGGTTCGAACAAATAAGTAAATTTCAGTTTGAGAGAGAATAGGAATAAATGGTTTTATATCAAATTGTAACCGAATATCCTGTGAGCGGTACGCTTGCGGTCGGCATTGTCCGCCGACCGCACTTTTATCGTTAACGCCGTTTTTCAGGGTGACAAATTGCCGAATTCGCCGCGGTTGAAGGCATGGAATTTTTCAACTAATTCCTCACGGCTGTTCATCACAAACGGGCCGTGGGCGGCAATCGGTTCGTCAATCGGCACACCGCTCAACAATACCAGTTTTACCGCCTCGTCACCGGCTTGCAGACGGATATTGCCCCCTTCCATTTTAAAGGTAACCAATTCCGTCGGGCGGGCAATGTTGTCATCGTTAATCAAGAGATTGCCCCGCAAGGTAAGCGACATCAGATTGTGGTTTGCCGGCAGCTCAAGTGCGGTTTTCGCCTCGGCATTCAGATCGATTTGCCACATATTCAGCTCGCTAAAGGTGTGAGCCGCCCCTGTTGTGCCGTTATAATTGCCGGCAATCACCCGCACGCTGCCCGCATTGTCCGCCAGTTTGCAGTGCGGAATATCGGCGGCGGAAATACTTTGATAAGCCGCCGGCGTGTTTTTGTCTTTGGCAGGCAGATTGACCCAGAATTGCAACATTTCGAACATGCCGCCTTCACGGCTGAAGCGTTCGCTGTGGAATTCCTGATGGACAATTCCGCGTCCGGCAGTCATCCATTGGACATCGCCGGTGCCGATCACGCCGCCGTTGCCGGCGCTGTCACGGTGTTCCACTTCCCCTTGCAGAGCAATGGTGACCGTTTCGAATCCGGCGTGCGGATGGGCGCCCACACCGCGCGGATCGGCTTCATTCGGTGCAAAGTGCTGCGGCATGGCATAATCCAGCATTAAGAACGGGCTGGTGAATTTGTCGTCCGCCATATGGGAAAACAGCGGTGAAACATAAAAACCGTCGCCGACCCAGTGTTTGCGCGGGGCGGCATAAATTTTATCGATAGTACGCATTTTTCTTCCTTTTCTCTCAGTTAATTTATCATTCCGTTACGTTGTGCTCGGCGCAATTTTTCCGGGGTGACATCATTACCCAGCGGATCGACCACTGTGACGCCGGATAGTACACGGGTGATTTGCCCACGAATGGCGGCGAGATAACGTTGTCGCAGTTCGTCCCTTTCCGCCGGTTCAAGCGTGGAAAGTGCGGTGATTTTTGCTTTTCGGGCGAGTTCATTGATTCGATCCGGTTCTAGAATACGCATTTCTCCTCCTTTCATGGTGACGGTTGCCGAATGGATATGCGACAGTTTATAATCGTTGCGGATAAGGAACAAGATACAAAAAACAAACATAAGGTTGCATAAGTGGAACGAATTGATCTGAATGATATGCGGTTTTTTGTGGCGACGGTGCAGGCAGGAAGCTTGAGCCGTGCGGCAGAACAGTTGCATTTGCCGAAATCCCGTTTAAGTCGCCGTTTGACCGAACTGGAAACCGCACTTGGCAGTAAATTGATCGATCGCAGCCGTAACGGCGTGCGCCTCAATGAGCTGGGCGAACCGTTTTACCGCCATGCGGTGATGATGTTGGAGTGTGCCGACAATGCGGTCGGCAGTGTGGCACAAAGCCTCGGCACACCGCGCGGCTTGCTGCGTATTTCGGTATCGAGCGAAGTGTTGCGGCTGGGGCTGACACCGCACTTGGCGCAATATTTGCGGTGCTATCCCGATGTATCGCTCGATATCAGTATGGAAAATCGACGGGTGAATATGATTCAGGACGGGATTGATGTTGCGTTACGCATCGGTTTACCGCTGCAAGAGGATTTAGTGGCAAAACAGGTAGGGGCGATTTCCCTCGGGCTTTATGCTTCTATCGATTATCTACGGCGGCACGGCACGCCGCAAACACCGACCGATCTGGCACAGCATACGCTGTTACACAAAAGTGACGGACGCGACTGGTTATTGCACAAAGACGGCAAAAGCGAAAAGATCAGCGCCGCTAAACGGGTTTGCGCCAATGATGCCGAACTGTTGGCGCAATTGGTAGGAGACGGCATCGGTATTGCGCTACTGCCCGAGATGGGCGGTTTGATTCGGTCCGACTGGGTGCGGCTGCTGCCCGACTGGACATTGGAGACGGTGCCGTTGTATGCCATTTATTATAAAAATCGTGGTTTCGTGCCGACGGTGCGCAGCTTTGTGGCGTTTGTGGCGGACGTGTTTGAATAGATTGGATTGAGCGTCGGTTTTGCGCCATGCGCTGCTATGAAAAGGCATTCGGCGGTTACGGGAGAAAATATGCAATATCAACTCAATACTCTGGGGCAGGTCTGCCCGTTTTCACTGCTGGAAGTACAAAAAGCGGTAAAACCGTTAGTGAAAGGCGATAGCCTGATCGTTGAATTCGACTGCACGCAGGCGACACGGACCATTGCACAGTGGGCGGCGGAAGAGGGATATCAAGTGACTGATTTTGCAAGGCTTGATGATGCCAAATGGACGATTACGCTGTGGAAATAATGGCATTATCCGGCACGATTTTTCATCATCGCACTCGCCTTATCGACAAATTTATGCTGTAATAATGACCTCTTTTGTTCATAGTATTAAGGTTTAATCTATGATTATCACAGGCTTGTTTCTCGGGCTGTTGTTCGGTTTCGTCTTACAACGCGGGCGTTTTTGTATCGCCTCGATTTTTCGTCATTTCAGTTTTCGCACAACAAAATCCAACCCACTGCTGACCGCACTTTTATTGGCGGTGAGCTTGCAATCGATCGCCTTGTTTTTGTTGCAGGATAACGGCTTCTTGACCGTCCCAATCGACCGGCTGCCGATAGCGGCAACCCTGATGGGCGCTTTTTTGTTCGGATGCGGTATGATTTTTGCCGGTGGTTGCGCTACCGGCAGTTGGTATCGTAGTGGGGAGGGCTTAATCGGCAGTTGTTGTGCCGTGCTGCTGTTTGCGCTGTCGATGGCGGCGGCGCAAAGCGGCTTTTTGCGCCACTGGATTCGCCCTTTATTGGAGAACCGTAGCGATTACGACAACATCTACCGTACGTTGCACATTTCACCTTGGGTTTTGGTGTCGGTACTCAGTGCGGTCACGGCGCTGCTGATTTACCGTCAATATCGGCGCCCCGCCATGCCGATAGCGATGTTGCCCGCCCGCCGATCCGGTTTGTCCCATTTATTGTTTGAAAAACACTGGCATCCGCTGTTGAGCGGAACCTTAATCGCCGCTATCGCCATTGCCGCATGGCTGCTCAGTATTCCGACCGGCCGCAATTTCGGGCTTGGCATCAGCGTGCCGTCCGCCAATGTGGTGCAATATGTCGTCAGCGGGCAAAGTCGTTACTTGAACTGGGGAACTTGTTTGGTGCTGGGCATTCCGTTAGGGGCGTTTATCGCCGCCAAATTGAGCGGCGAATTCCGCTGGCGTGTGCCGTCGGCGGAAACTTTCGGCAAAAGTGCGGTCGGCGGTATCTTGATGGGAGTGGGGGCGGCATTGTCCGGCGGCTGCACCATCGCCAACAGTTTGGTGGCGACCGCCTATTTTTCATGGCAAGGCTGGCTGGCAACGATCATGATGCTATTCGGCGCTTGGTGTGCCTCTTTTGTGATGTTTAAACGATACGCTTGATAAGGAAAACAGAATGAAATTCAAAACTCCGTGTTTGAACGCCTGCGTGCTGCTGGCATTGGCGGCATGTGACGGCAAAACCGTGACCGATATTGAAACCGCAGAATTATTACAACGGCTGGACAACAGCGATTTCGTGATCATCGATAGCCGTCACGATAGTTTTTATAACGGTTTTAAAAGCCCGAATGCGATTCGCGGCGGTCATATTCCGGGGGCGATCCAGTTTTCCACCACTTGGCTGGAGAACATTTCGGACGATAAATTTGAGCAATTTGCCGCCGATAAAGGCATTACCAAAGACAAAACCTTGGTGTTTTATGATGATAATCCGGACGATTTGGAGCGGATTAGTGCAGAATTCGCCGCAAAAGGCTACAACGTGCGGGTGTTTAAAGAGTTTATCAACTACGCCAATGTGGACAGTAATCCGCTGGTGAGCTTCCCGAATTATACTTGGAGCGTATCGCCGCAATGGCTGAATGCAGTGATCAACGGCGAAAAAGCGGAAAGTTATGACAATGATCGGTTCATGGTGTTTGAAGTGTCGTGGGGGCCGCTGGAAACGGCTAATGCTTACGTTCAGCATATTGTCGGCGCTTATCATTTTGATACCGACTGGGTGGAAAATGCGCCGGTTTGGAATTTGTCCGATCCGAGAGTCATTGAGCAAAATCTGATTAAAAACGGTATCAGCAAAGACAAAACCATCATTCTTTATTCCGACAACCAACTGGCGGCACAGCGGGTTTTCTGGGCGTTGAAATGGGCGGGCGTGGAAGATGTACGCTACCTCAACGGCGGGTTGTATATGTGGAAAGATTTGGATTACAGAACCGAAACCAAAGTGAATGTGCCGCAGCCAGTTGAGGCGTTCGGCACAACGATTCCGCAACATCCGCAATATAATATTGCCATGCCGCGGCAGGCGCTTAAGGCGATGGAAGAGGAAAATCTCAAACTGGTCAGTATCCGTTCATGGGACGAATATACAGGCAAGGTCAGCGGTTATGATTACATTCCGGGCAAGGGCGAGCCGCAAGGGGCGATTTGGGGTTTTGCCGGCACCGATTCCTCGAATGTGGCGGATTATTACGATCCGGACGGGACATTACGCAATCCGTATGAAATTTTTAACCTGTGGCAGGCGCAAGGCATTCGGCGCGGAGATCGTTTGGCGTTCTATTGCGGTACCGGCTGGCGCGCCGGCGTACCGTGGTTTATCACCCAAATGACCGGCTGGACGAACACTGCGGTGTATGACGGCGGTTGGAATGCGTGGCAGATGGATTCCGAATTTCCGGTGCAAAAAGGGGCGCCTAACAATATGCGCAAGCCCGATCCGAAAAACGACTTCGGCAAGCTGCACAAAGCCGGAGCGTCTTGTAAAGGTTAGGATACAGCCGTTATCCTTTCAGCCTGCCGGGCAGTATCGTTTGAAACAGTTCGCGACTTTTCAGCGGTCGGCTGCCGAGGTAAGGTTTTAATGCCATTCGGGTGAAGCGTTTGGCGGCGGACAAAACCGATTTTTGTTCAAATTCTAAGGTGGCGAATGCCAACAATTCGTTGCCGTAAAACGTATGATTATTGTTGATTAACGATGCAATAAAGCCCTGTTCGGCACGATATTGATAACTCATGGCGGGGTCGACCGGCAGCCCCGAACCGGCACAATGCAGAAAATCCACGCCGTAGCCCAACGTTTGCAGCAGTTGAAATTCAAATTTGCGCAGGCAAGGTTCAATAGCGCTTTGCTTAACCGCACTTTGCCCGTCGAGGTTTGCCGTCGGGCTGCCTTGCGTAACGGCAAGTGCGGTCAGACAGGTTAAATAATCCTGAAACAGCTGTGGATACGGCGTTTCGATTTCGATAACCCGACTGATCAGTTCATTGATATAAAATGCGCTGTAAAGTGCGGTATGTTGCAGCGGCAGGGCGAGGGCGGCGGCCTCGGTTTTTGTCAGTATTTTCAAATCGCCGCGGCCGGACCAGCGTAACAGCAGCGGTGTAAAGGGTTGCAGCAGGCTTTTTAACGGCGATCGCTTCGCCCGTGCGCCTTTCGCCAACACGGTCAGACGCCCGCTCTCCTCGGTAAAGAGATCAACCAACAGACTGGTTTCATTATACGGTCTGCGGTGCAACACAAACCCACGCTGCCATGTTTCGATGATATTTGCCTTGTCGTTATCGGGAAAGAATGTCTGATTTTACTGTAAAGTGCGGTTAAGTAAAATCATTGTGAGCGGTATTCGACGTTGATCAAGGTTTTTTCCCGAATCGAACGTTTGGCGGCAGCCGCCACGCAAACCGCCCGCATCGGACTGTCATGCAGTACACTGTGCTGCTTTTGCTGTAAATGCCGTATGACGCTCAATGCTTCGATTTCGACCGCCCGACTGAGCCAAAAAGGGCATAATCCGTTAATTTGATTATATTTTTGTGTGCTTTTGCCGTTTTCACGCAATGATAAGTCGGCTTCGAATTCATCGTACAGATTAAATTGCTGTCGGTGTCCGTCAGCAAAAGAGAGGGTTAAGGTTGAGGTGAAGAAATTGACCGCCAGCGACCCCAGTTCGCCGTGAATGGCGATTCCCCATTCGTGCAGGCGATAGGCGGTTCCCATTTCCAGCGAGCCGAACACGCCGTTTTTAAATTGCATCAGTAATTGGATAATATCGTGATTATCCGGCGTGTCGGGATGGGCGCGGTTGGTGGATTGGGCGTATACCGATTCTACTTCGCCCAATAACCAACAGAGTAGATCCAGTTCATGAATTTCATGCAGTAATTTGCCGCCGGTCAAATTAATGTCATTTTTCCACCACGCTTTATCGCGTGCCGAGTCGATCCAGCGTTGGCGGTTGGCACGGGCGACGGTAATTTTTCCGAGGGCGTCGGCTTCGATTAATTGTTTAGCTTTCAGCAGCCCGGGCAGCGTGCGTAAAACATGGCCGATAAAGATCGGTTTGCCGCGTTGTTCGGCCAGTGTCGATATGTGGTGGCAATCGGCGGTTTCAACGGCAAACGGGGTTTCGATAAAAACCGCACTTCCGGCATTCAGCGCTTTTTCCGCGGCTTCCCGGTGCGCGGAGTTATAGGTGGCGATTAATACCAGATCCGGCTTGTGAAGCGTCAGCATTTCATCGACATCAAGATAGGGTCGACAGCCGGATTTTGTTGCCAGTGCGGCGGCAAGTTGATGATTGATGTCGTTGACGCCGACCAGTTCGGCGCCGTTTTGGCGAAAGCCGGCGGCTAATTGTCGCCCAAAAAAGCCGCAGCCGATAAGGGCGGTTTTAATTGTCTTCATACAGGCGTGTCCTTAAGCGTCAGCCGTTGTCTGATACGCTGAAAATAGAGCAGAATGGCGTGTTGCATACGTTCCAAATCTCTGGCCTCAATAGCGTCCGCCCATTCCCGGTATTGCATGGCAATAGCGGTCGGGGTGGCGGTATTCGCGGGTAATTCGTGCTCCAGCAATTGGTAAATTTGCCAGAACGCATCTAAATATTGCGACAGCAAATGATTTTCGACCGCCCGATAAACCAGCAGGTGAACTTGCCGCTCTTCGTCATCGGAAAAGGTGGCGGCACGGGCGTTGCTTTCGATTAACGCCACCAGCTGTTGTAACTGCTCGACCTGTTGATCGCTGATTTTTGCCAAGGCAATCGGTGCAAAACCGTATTGTAGGATTTCACGTACATCAAGGATGTCCAGCAGACATTTCACGTTATTGTGTACGTGCAGTTGGGCGTGGAAAGCCAGACCGCGAATCATCGGCACCAATGACGATTCGCCGACAAAGGTGCCGATGCCGTGGTGAATGTCCAGAATATGCAAGGCTTCCAGCGATTTGACAGCTTCGCGCAGGCTGGAACGACTGACGCCGAGTAACTCGATCAGTTCGTTTTCGGTCGGCATTAAATCGCCGGGTTTTAGGTTTTTTTCTAAAATCAGGGTTTTAATTTTTTCTTGTAGCGCCAGGGTTGCCGCTTTTTTAGTTAATTTTTTCATTTACAGAAAATCATGATGATGCTTGCGCTTGATTAAATAGATATATGATGTCTTATGTTTGTGTGATAGTAAAACATTTTATCCGCCTTGTCAGGTGAATTTCGCGCAGGCGCTGAATAATCATCGGCGTAACGGCAGCAAACCGCCGGATAAAAAGCGCACGGCATTGTTGTTGAGGGGGCGAAGTGCAGGCTCATAACGCATGATCGGAAAGCCGATGCCGATTAGGATGATGTAGAGTGCGGCAAACAAGGACGGAGCGGTCATGGCAATTCTCAAATGATTTACGAGTAATGTTTTAAAGTGTGATCAGGATCGTTTTATTTTCTCTCAACATAAGACATCATATGTCTAAAATATTGTAGATGTATGATGTCTTATGTTTGTAACTTTATTTTAAACCTTATTTTTGTTTTTGTCAGAAAAATAGGGAATCAATCCATCAGTGAAGGGAACCCCAAGATGGCAACGTTATCATTAAGTCATATTTATAAGCGTTACGGCAACGGATTTGAGGCGGTGCAGGATTTTAATCTGGAAGTGGCCGATAAAGAGTTTATTGCGTTGGTCGGCCCTTCAGGCTGCGGCAAATCGACGACACTCCGCATGATCGCCGGATTGGAGGATATTTCCGACGGCGAGTTTTATATTGATGAGCGCATGGTCAATCATGTCGAACCGAAGGATCGCGATATTGCCATGGTATTTCAATCCTATGCGCTTTATCCGCACATGAGCGTGTACGACAATATGGCTTTTGCCCTCAAATTGCGCAAAGTCGCTAAAGAGGAGATTGACCGGAAAGTCAGAGAGGCGGCTGTTATTTTGGGGCTGGAGCAATTACTGGATCGCAAACCGAAAGCGCTGTCCGGCGGCCAGCGGCAACGGGTTGCGTTGGGCAGAACGATTGTACGCTCGCCGAAAGTCTTTTTAATGGATGAACCGCTGTCCAATCTGGACGCCAAATTGCGCAGCAATATGCGGGCGGAAATTATCCGTATTCACAAAAAACTGAATGCCACCACCGTGTATGTTACCCATGATCAGACCGAAGCGATGACCATGGCGGATCGGATAGTGGTGATGAATGCCGGCGTGGTGAAGCAGATTGGATCGCCGAAAGCGATTTATGATCATCCGGATAATTTGTTCGTTGCCGGCTTTATCGGTTCGCCGACCATGAATTTTATTCACGGCAAAATCGAAGACGGTTGCTTTATCACCGCAGACGATTACCGTTTGGCGATTCCTGATGAAATCTATCAACGGTTAAAACGGCAAAGTGCGGTCGGCAATGCGGTGATTCTCGGCATTCGGCCGGAAAACATTTCCAATGAGCCGTTGTTGTTGGGCAGTTATCAAAAAGCGATGATCACCTCAACCGTCAATGTCGCCGAGCTGTTGGGCGCGGAATATATTGTGCATACCGAGATCGGGCAACAGGCGATCAAAGCGGTGGTGCATTCACGTCAACAAATCAAAATGGGAGAAAGCATCAGTTTGGCATTCGATATGAAACGGGCGCACTTTTTTGATCCGCAAACCGAGCAGTCGCTCTTATAAAACGTAAGGAGTATTCAATGAAATTTAAAAAATTAATTTCTGTCGCTACATCGCTGATATTGGGGGCAATGCTGTTAAGCGGTTGCGACGAAGGGAAAAGCGAGGCGGCAAGTGCGGTACCGACACCGCAGAACGGCGAACTGGCGGGCAATATTACCGTTTGGCACTCTTTTACCCAAGGGCCGCGCCTTGAAGTGATTCAGGCTGCCGCCAATGATTTTATGCAGCAGCACCCGCAGGTGAAAATCAAGATTGAAACGTTTTCTTGGAATGATTTTTATACCAAATGGACGACCGGACTGGCATCGGGCAATGTGCCGGATATGAGCACCGCCTTGCCGAATCAAGTGGTGGAAATGATTAATGTCGGTGCTTTGCAGCCGGTTAATGACTTAATTGACAAAATCGGGCGGGATCGCTTTGCCGCTGCTGCCATTAATGAAGGCACGGTTGCGGCGCAAAATTATTCGGTTCCGCTGTATTCTCATGCACAGGTGATGTGGATTCGCAAGGATCTGTTGGCACAAAACAATCTGCAAGTGCCGCAAACTTGGGACGAGCTGTATCAGGCCGCCAAAACGCTGACCAAAGACGGCGTTTACGGTTTATCGGTGCCGATGGGAACCAATGATTTTATGGCAACGCGTTTCCTGAATTTTTATGTCAAGAGCGGCGGCGGCAGTTTGCTGACGCCGGATTTAAAAGTGGATTTAACCAGTCCTTTGGTACAGGACGGGATTAAATATTGGGTGAAAATGTATCGGGAAACGTCACCGAAAGATGCCATTAACTACAATGTGCTGCAACAGGCAACACTGTATTATCAAGGCAGAACGGCATTTGATTTTAATTCCGGCTTCCAAATCGGCGGTGTACAAGCCAATTCTCCGCAATTGTTAGAACAAATTGATGCTTACCCGATACCGAAAATCAAGGCCGATGATCCGGATTACGGCATTGAAACCTCGAATATTCCGTTAGTGGTGTGGAAAAGCAGCAAACACCCTGAGATCAGCAAAGCCTTTATTGAAACTCTGTACCAACAAGATCGCTATATCCGCTTTCTAAGTTCGGTGCCGGTCGGTATGTTGCCGGCAATCAGCGGAATTTCCGATCAGGCGGTTTATCAAGATAATCCGCTGATCAAGCAGTTTGCTCATGCTGAAAAAGTGATTGAAAGTGCGGTACAGCACGGCACGGCTATCGGTTATGAACACGGCCCGAGCGTTCAAGGCGGCTTATTGACCAATCAGCATATCATTGAAACGATGTTTCAGGAGATTGTCACCCACGGCACGGATCCGCTGGTTGCCGCCCAAAAGGCTGAAAAGCAGTTGAATGAATTGTTTGACGCGATGACCGCACAATAATCACCACAACCGATGGCGGCAAGCTGTTTGTCGCTATTGAGCGAATAATGCCCGTGTACGTTATTGCCGTTTATGGTTTCGGCGGGGAGGAGGTTACTGATGATTCAAAAAAGCTATACGCGCTGGATTTTTGTCTTGCCGGCAATGATTGTCGTATCGGCATTATTCATCTATCCGTTTTTATCCAGTATTTTTTACAGCTTTACCAACAAAAATCTGGTGATGCCGGTCTACACCTTTGTCGGCCTTGACAATTATCGGGCGGTGCTGGCGGATACTAATTTTTGGTGGGCGTTTTTAAATTCGCTTAAATGGACGGTGTTGTCGTTGGTCGGGCAGGTGCTGATGGGCTTCGCATTGGCAATGGCACTCCACCGGATTCGGCATTTGCAATGGTTATACAAGATTTTGTTGATTATCCCGTGGGCATTTCCGACTATCGTTATTGCTTTTTCCTGGCAGTGGATTTTAAACGGGGTCTACGGTTATCTGCCGAACATGATTGAAAAATTGGGCTTGATGGACATTGCACCGAGTTTTCTCTCCGACAGCACTTGGGCATTTGTCAGTCTGGTGTTTATCAATATCTGGTTCGGTGCGCCGTTGATTATGGTGAATGTGCTTTCTGCACTGCAAACGGTATCGGTTGAACAATATGAGGCGGCAAGAATAGACGGTGCCAATGCTTGGCAGGTGTTCCGCCACATCACATTACCGCACATCAAGGTGGTGATCGGGCTGTTGGTGGTGCTGCGAACCGTATGGGTATTTAACAATTTCGATATTATTTATCTGATTACCGGCGGCGGCCCGGCCAATTCCACGATGACATTACCGATCTACGCTTATAACATGGGCTGGGGAACCAAGCTGTTGGGGCGCTCTTCGGCAGTGACCGTATTGTTGTTTATCTTCCTGTTACTCATCTGCTTTATCTACTTTAAAGTGATTAGCCGCTGGGAAAAAGAAGGAGAATAAAGCATGAAAAAGAAAAAATCGATTCTCGGTGATGTGTTGTCACACGCCTTTTTGACCCTTTCGACCGTTATTGCAATTTTCCCGCTGGTCTGGATTGTCATTTCTTCGATAAAAGGCAAGGGAGAGCTAACCGGTGAGCCGACCCGTTTCTGGCCGAGAGTGTTTACGTTCGATTATTTTGACAATGTCATCAATAATTTGAATTTTTCCGTCAATATCAAAAACAGCTTGTTTATCGCCTTGGTCACGACCTTGATTGCCATTGTGATTTCATCGATGGCGGCGTACGGCATTGTGCGCTTTTTTCCGAAACTGGGCGCAATTATGTCGAAATTATTGGTGACAACCTATATTTTTCCACCGATTTTATTGGCGATTCCTTATTCGATCGCTATGGCAAAAGTCGGACTGACCAATACCACCACCGGCTTAATCATTGTGTATTTGTCATTCAGTGTGCCTTATGCCGTTTGGCTGCTGGTCGGATTTTTCCGTACCGTCCCGATAGAGATCGAAGAGGCCGCACGGATTGACGGCGCCAATAAATTTACCGTGTTCTTCAGAATCGTATTGCCGCTGGTCGCACCGGGAATCGTGGCGACGGCAATTTACACGTTCATCA
Organism: Chelonobacter oris; assembly: GCF_000772535.1. Classification (GTDB taxonomy): domain Bacteria; phylum Pseudomonadota; class Gammaproteobacteria; order Enterobacterales; family Pasteurellaceae; genus Chelonobacter; species Chelonobacter oris. Next base: position 33,565 of record NZ_JSUM01000016.1, on the reverse strand, counting down.
ATGCCTGGAACGAATTCCTGTATGCCCTGATTTTGGTAAACGACACCAGCAAAATGACGGTTGCGGTTGCCCTGCGCTCATTAAACGGCGCGGAGATTCTCGACTGGGGCGACATGATGGCGGCTTCGGTATTGGTGGTGATTCCGTCCGTGCTGTTCTTCTGTTTTATTCAGAATAAAATTGCCGGCGGGTTATCGGAAGGATCGGTTAAATAGGCATTCCCATAGTGAAAGTTGAAAACAAACAAGATTGCATTCGTTATTAATTTTTAGGAGAAGTAACATGATTAATTATGCAGTGATCGGCGTCGGATATTTCGGAGCCGATTTGGCGCGTATCATGAATGGACTTGAACAAGCCAAGGTGACGGTGGTGTTCGATCCGGATCACGGAGAGGAAATCGCCAACGAATTGGGCTGTGATTCAGCCCCTGATCTGGAAACGGCGGTCGGTCGTGCCGATGTGGATTGTGTGATTGTAGCAACGCCGAATTACCTGCACAAAGCGCCGGTATTACTGGCGGCGAAATATAAAAAGCACGTTTTTTGTGAAAAGCCGATTGCCTTGAGCTATCAGGATTGTGATGAAATGGTACGAGCCTGTGATGAAAACGGTGTGATCTTTATGGCGGGGCATATCATGAATTTTTTCAACGGCGTGCATCACGCCAAGGAACTGATTCAACAAGGCGTGATCGGCAAAGTGCTGTACTGTCATGCCGCTCGTAACGGCTGGGAAGACGAACAGCCGACGGTTTCTTGGAAAAAGATTCGTGAAAAATCAGGCGGGCATTTGTATCACCATATTCATGAGCTGGATTGTGTACAGTTTATTATGGGCGGAATGCCGAAAACCGTTACCATGACGGCGGGCAATGTCGCACACCGCAGTGAAAAATTCGGTGATGAGGACGACATGCTGTTTCTCAATCTGGAATTCGACGATAACCGTTTTGCCGTGTTGGAGTGGGGTTCCGCATTCCGCTGGGGGGAACATTATGTGTTGATTCAAGGCGAAAAAGGGGCGATTAAACTGGATATGTTCCATTGCGGCGGCACATTGCGCGTAAACGGACAAGATTCCCATTTCCTGATTCATGAAACTCAGGAAGAAGACGATGATCGCACCCGAATTTACACCGGAACCAATATGGACGGTGCGATTCAGTACGGGCAGCCGGGCAAGCGTACGCCGCTATGGTTAAATAGTGTCATGCATAAAGAGATGAAATACTTGAATGATCTTTTACACGGTATGACGCCGACGGCAGAGTTTGCCAAATTACTGACCGGTGACGCCGCCCGTGCGGCGATTGCCACCGCCGACGCCTGCACTAGATCACGTTATGAAAACCGCAAGGTCGAAGTGAGTGAGATTACCGGTTAACAGCGAGCAGACCGTACTTTCATAATAAAAGTGCGGTCTAGATGGCTTTTTAGCCTGTCGTTTGCCGAGATTGGATTTAAAAAACGGTGAGCAGGGCACTTTCTAAGTTCTTTTGTGATCATGTTCTAATTTTTTAATTTCGCTATCGAATACAATTGGCACGAAATTTATCAATCAAAAGGAAAAATCATGAAAAGAAACCTGTCCGCTGTCGTCTTGTCATTGCTGTTTGGCGCAACCTTGTCGGTAAGCGCAGCCGAGAAAGAACCTTATAGCCATCAGGGAACCAATGCCAGAGAAATGTTGACGGAAGCGGCAATTCACTGGATTACCATCGACACTATTCAAGCAGAACTGGAAGGAAAAGCGCCGTTGACGGTCAGTTTTGATATTGATGATACGGTATTGTTTTCCAGTCCTTGTTTTTATTACGGAAAAGAAAAATATTCGCCGGACAGTTTTGCCTATCTGAAAGACCAACATTTTTGGGATGAAGTCAATGCCGGCTGCGATCAATATTCGATTCCGAAACAAGTAGCGAGCGAGTTAATCGAAATGCACCAAAAACGCGGCGATAATATTTATTTTATTACCGGACGTACCGCCGGCAAAGTGGACAGGGTCACGCCGGTGTTGGAAAAGGCATTCAAAATTAAGAATATGCATCCGGTTGAATTTATGGGCGAGTTACCGAGAGAGACAAAATACAATAAGACACCGGCAATCATCAAACATGGCGTGGCGATACATTACGGCGACAGTGATGACGATATTTTAGCGGCGAAAGAGGCCGGTATCCGCGGTATCCGAATTATGCGGGCGGCAAATTCGACCTATCAGCCGATGCCGACATTGGGCGGATACGGCGAGGAAGTTTTGATTAACTCCAGTTATTAAATCGTTGTAGTTTATCGGATTGCAGCTTAAAAAAACAAACGGGTGATAGCCTTCAGAACAAGGCTGCCACCCGTTTTTTGTTTCTTCCGTATTCTCAGTCTTTATGCTGACGCATTGCCGGAAACAGGATAACGTCACGGATTGACGGCGAGTTGGAGAAAATCATCGCCAGCCGATCGATGCCCAATCCTTCGCCGGCAGTCGGCGGCAAACCGTGCTCAAGTGCGGTAACGAAGTCTTCGTCCTTGAACATCGCTTCATCGTCACCGGCTTCTTTGGCGGCGACTTGCGCATCAAAACGGGCGTTTTGGTCTTCCGCATCGTTAAGCTCCGAGAAGCCGTTACCGATTTCACGTCCGCCGATAAACAGTTCGAAACGGTCGGTGACGTCCGGATTTTCATCATTGCGGCGTGCCAGTGGGGAAATTTCCGCCGGATGCGCCATCAGGAATGTCGGTTGAATCAGGTGGTGTTCCGCCACTTCCTCAAAAATAGCATTGATAATGCCGCCTAATCCCCAAGATTTTTGTACTTCGATTTCCAGTGATTCGGCTAACGCTTTGGCTTGTTGGAAATCCTGTAACTGCTCGGGGCGAATGTTATCGCCGTATTTCAAAATGGCATCGGTCATGGTCAGACGGGCAAACGGTTTGCCGAAATCAAACGTATATTCGCCGTATGGCACGGTGGTGGTGCCGAGAATGTCCAACGCCAATTTGCGCAGTAATTCTTCGGTGTTGTCCATTAAATCATGGTAGTCGGCATAAGCTTGATAGTATTCCAGCATAGTGAATTCGGGATTATGGCGTACCGAAACGCCTTCGTTGCGGAAGTTGCGGTTCAGTTCGAACACTCGCTCAAAACCCCCAACGACCAAACGCTTTAAGTACAATTCCGGTGCAATACGCAGATACATATCAATGTCCAGCGCATTATGATGAGTCACAAATGGGCGAGCTGCTGCGCCGCCCGGAATCACTTGCAGCATCGGCGTTTCCACTTCCATAAAGCCTTTGTCGAGGAAGAATTGACGAATGCCGCTGATCACTTTGGAACGAATTACAAACGCACGACGGGATTCTTCATTGCTGATCAAATCCAGATAACGCTGGCGATAACGGGTTTCCTGATCGCTCAAACCATGGAATTTGTCCGGCAACGGGCGTAAGGCTTTAGTTAACAGTTCAAGTGCGGTACAGCGCACGGTCAGCTCGCCAGTTTTGGTTTTGAACAACGTGCCTTTGGCGCCGACGATATCGCCCAAATCCAACAGCGACATCAGGTTTTGATATTCGCCTTCAGGCAGTAAATCGCGGGCAACATAGAGTTGGATTTTGCCGCTCATGTCTTGCAGTGTAATGAAGCCGGCTTTACCCATTTTACGACGGGTCATAATCCGACCGGCGACGGTGACGGCGATTTCTTGTGCTTTCAATGCTTCGCCGTCTTCGTTTTCATAGTGCGTATGCAGATCCCGTGCCAAATGCTCACGGCGAAAGGTATTGGGAAACGGATTGCCCTGTTCGCGAAGTGCGGTCAGTTTTTCACGGCGCACCAACATTTCACCGTGCAGATCCAGTTCCGGAAGTTGTTGTTCTGACATAGTTTTTACCTTAATTTTTTATGAATGCTGTCATTATAAGCCTGCTTTTAGGCTGGCTTCGATAAATTTGTCCAAATCGCCGTCCAGCACCGCTTGAGTGTTGCGGTTTTCAATGCCGGTACGTAAATCTTTGATCCGAGCGTCGTCTAAGACATAAGAGCGGATCTGGCTGCCCCAGCCGATATCGGATTTGCTGTCTTCCAGCGCCTGTTTTTCGGCATTTTTCTTTTGCAGTTCCATTTCGTACAGCTTGGCTTTCAACTGCTTCATACATTGATCTTTATTTTTGTGTTGGGAACGATCATTTTGGCACTGCACCACGATACCGCTCGGAATATGGGTGATTCGTACCGCACTTTCGGTTCGGTTAACGTGCTGACCGCCCGCACCGGAGGCGCGGTAGACATCAATCCGCAAGTCCGCCGGATTAATTTCAATATCAATGTCATCGTCGATTTCAGGATAGACAAATACCGCACTGAATGAAGTATGGCGGCGGTTGTTTGAGTCGAACGGACTTTTGCGTACCAAGCGGTGAATGCCGGTTTCGGTGCGTAGCCAGCCGAAAGCATATTCGCCGCTGATGCGAACGGTGGCGGATTTAATGCCGGCGACATCGCCGTCGGAGGCTTCCATCAATTCGGTTTTAAAGCCTTTGCTTTCCACCCAGCGCAAATACATACGCAACAGCATTTCGGTCCAGTCTTGGGCTTCGGTGCCGCCGGAACCTGCCTGCAAATCGACATAGCAGTCGGCGCTGTCGTGTTCGCCGCTGAACATACGGCGGAATTCCAGCTTCGCCAGTTTTTGTTCTAATTCTTGCAGCTCGCCGACCGCTTCGTCAAAGGTGTCTTGATCGTCGGCTTCAACAGCCAGTTCCAACAGTCCTTCGGCATCTTCCAACCCTTGTTCCAGCGTGCGAATGGTATCGACCACCGTTTCCAACGATGACCGCTCTTTGCCGAGTGCCTGCGCCTTTTCCGGCTCGTTCCAGACATTGGGTTGCTCGAGTTCAGCGTTTACTTCTTCCAGACGTTCGACTTTGCCGTCGAAGTCAAAGATACCCCCGAAGCACCGCAGTGCGTTGGCTCAGGTCACTGATTTGGTTTTTTACGGGATTGATTTCAAACATGGAATGTTCCGTTGATTAAACAGGTTATAAAACGAGTGATTATAGGCTATTTCGCCTGAATTTAATAGGTCAATTCGGTGCTTGTTTGTGAGCGGTTTTTTATTTTGCGGCAGTTTATGCTATAGTTTGCCCGATTTTTAACCTGAACCGTAGATTACTGAAATAAGTGCGGTTGATCTTAAAGGAGTCTCAATGAAATCTGAACTGAATAGCCAAAAGTTATCCTATCGTGACCGAATGGCGGTGGAAGAGCATGAGCGTTTAAGCCCGCGTTTATTGTATGAAATTATCCGACAAGACGGAATAGAGGAGTTGTCGCGTCCGACCAAAGCATTATTGTTTTCGGGCATTACGGCAGGATTGGTGATTACGTTTTCGTTTATTTTCAAAGCGATTTTTACTGCCTATACGCCCGATGAACCTTGGGCGCCGCTGATTACCAATATGGGCTACACGGTCGGTTTCCTTTTGGTAATTTTGGGGCGAATGCAGTTATTCACCGAAAATACCATCACCACGGTGGTGCCGTTATTTAATCCGCTCAGCTTGAAAAAGCTGCTGGCGGTGGCGAAATTGTGGGGGACGGTGTTTGCGGCTAATTTAATCGGCACGACACTGGCGGCGTTATTTTTGCAAAATCATCATGTGTTTAATCCCGAATTTGTGGTGGCGATGAAAGAGATTGCCCATCATGTGGCGGGAATGTCGGTCAGTGACAATATCTTACGGGGTATTCCGGCCGGGATCTTGATCGCGTCCGTGGTGTGGATGATGCCGACCGTCGGCAACGGCAAATTCGTGATGATTTTCTTCTTTATCTACCTGATTGCCTTGGGTGATTTTACGCATGTGGTGGTCGGTTCGGCGGAAATGGCGTATCTGGTCATTCAGGGGGAAGCCAATCTGTATGGCTATTTCGTCACGTTTTTAGGCCCGACCGCACTGGGTAATATTCTGGGCGGAACGGTGGTGTTTACCATGATGATTTACGGACAAGTGACCGACGAAATCGGTAAGAAGTAGCATTGTTTTCTTTTTGGCACGGCGTTCAGCTTAATTTGAACGCCGTTTTTTATTTATGTCGTGCAAAAACCGCATTATTTGTGATTTGCGACTTTATCCCTGAAAGTTGCGTTTATTTTATCTATCAACTTGTCTTAAATGAGAATAAATTGCATTTGATATCTTGTGTAAATCATATCGAATGATGTCGTACATATTTTTAGGGTTACATGCCATTTCACAATAATAATGAGGTAAACATGATCACAAAGCTAATCAACACGGCGGCGGCGTTTCTCGCCGATCAACAGCGTATTTTCATCAACTTTATCCGTATTGCGATTTGTATCGTGATGCTTTGGATTGGCGGGCTGAAAGCCTTTCAATATGAAGCGGACGGGATTGTGCATTTTGTTGCCAACAGCCCGTTTATGAGTTTCTTTTATAAGGATAGTCAGAAAATGGTAGAGAATGACAAAGGCGAGCTGGTGAAAGAATATACACTGTATAAAAATCCGGAAGGAAAAATGGTACAGAAGAATATTGATTGGCATAAACAAAACGGGACTTATCCGTTTTCATACGGTTTGGGCGCCGTGATCGTAACCATCGGGCTGTTGACATTGTCAGGTATCTGGAATTCGACCACCGGTATGCTCGGCGGGTTGTTGACGTTCGGCATGTCGATTGTCACGCTGTCGTTTCTAATCACCACGCCTGAAACCTACGTTGCCAATCTCGGCGGGGATTTGCCGACGCCGAACTATGGTTTTCCGTATCTATCGGGGGCGGGGCGCTTGATTCTGAAGGATATTATCATGATGGCGGGAGGCTTGATTGCCGCATCGGAATGCGCGCAGCGTTATTTGAAGGCAAAGGTATAATCAACATAATCAAAAGGGTGAGCGCAGGCTCACCCTCAGAGTATTTCACACCATTTTGATTATTCCGACGGAAACAGAAACGGGTTGACCGCACTTTTGGCGTAACCCAGTTTTTCCATTTCATCGTCCAAGAAAAAACTGGCGAGATCATCGGCAACCGCTTCTACTTCCGGATCTTTATCCTGATACAACACTTTCAGATAACTTTGGCAATCGTCGCAGCTTTCGCTTTTTACGGCATTTTGCGAATCCAACGCCCAGTAGTGGAGCTTGCCGCCTTGTTCGCAGTTGCTGCATTTTACCCGCACCATATGCCACTCGCTTTCGCACAGCGAGCAATGCAGATAGCGGGTGCCCTGTGCTTCGCCGATATGGATCAGGCTGGCAACCGGCGCCGAGCCGCAAACCGGGCAGAATTGGCGGTTTTCGCCCAATTCGGTTTTGGCGTGGTGCGGAATTTGCTGTACCAGCTGCACCCAATACAACGAGAGTGCCGCCCACAGGAACACGGCTTGATCGCTGTGCTCAGGCAGGTGGTTGCTTTGCAGGAGCTGATCCGCCAAAGCGTTCAGTTCGTTAGCCGAGGCTTTTTCCAGCCGATCGATAGTGGCGAGAATAGTATCGTTGGCGTGTGGTTTAAGACGTTGCAATAACTGTTTGAGCAAATCAATCCAGACCGGATCACGCTGCCAGTTTTTCCAATGCAGCGGTTTTTGGCTCAATAATGCCGCATTGTCTTTGACCGCACTGAGTCGTGAGTCCGCTGAAATCGGTGCCGTTTGCAACAATTCGAGCTGAATGTCGGCAATATTGGCACAGAAACGCAAATATGCCTGTAACGGATTATTTTCAGCCAATTTGCGCAGGCGGGCGGCACGGCGTCGATATAGATTTTTCGGATTGGCGAAAAGAAGCGGGGGGGCGAAAAACCCTGCCGCCGCTTGCTTGATCTCGCTTTCCGCTAAGATGCGAATGCTCATTTATTTTGCTCTTGTTTCTCTTTGGCTTCTTCTTTTTCCAGTTCGGGCAGAATGGATTCACGGAACCAGCGCGGGTGATGTTTTTTCGCCCAGCGTGCAGTCACCCAACCTTCAACCATACCGGTGATGGAACCTCTGACCCAAATCGCCATGTAGATATGCACCATAATGCCTAAAATCAGTGCGATGGCACTGGTGGCGTGCAGTAACAGGGCGATTCGAATCACCGGAATCGGGAAGTTTTGGGCAAAGTAAGGACGCCAGATAATAATGCCGGTCACCAGCAAGATTGCCAGCGCCATAATCAGCGTCCAGAACAACAGTTTTTGCCCCATATTGTAGTGGCCGACATCGGCAACATGGTGTTCATTGCCTTTTAAGACTTCGACCACGTTGAACAGCCATTGCCAGTCGCCTTTTTCGATCAGGTTATCGCGCCAGTAATGTTTTGCCAAGATAGCAAACGCACAAATCATCACTAAGCCGGTGAACGGATGAATGTAGCGAGCCAACTGCGGTGTACCTAATACATCCGCCAACCATGAAAAATCGGCGAAGAAAAACGATAAACCTGAAAGTGCGGTCATAAAAAAGCACAGCACCAACAGCCAGTGGCTCAACCGCTCTTTCAGGTTGTGGCGAATAACTTTTCTGTTTAAATCAACCATCATTATTCTCCTTTTCCGTGTGGATCAAGCGGTTTTTGGATTTCATCGTCATCTTCTTCGGTATTCGGGCCGACACCGATGTAGTGGGCGGCGGAGGCGATTGCCAGTGCGCCCATTGCCATACCTGCCAATGGTTTCAATATGCCTTTCCACAAGCTGACGACCGGGCTGATCGACGGATCCTGCGGCAAGCCGGAATATAAGGTCGGTTTGTCGGCATGATGCAATACATACATGACATGCGTGCCGCCGACACCTTGCGGATCGTATAATCCGGCATTTTCATAACCACGTGATTTCAAATCGGCAATACGCGTTTGCGCATATTGTTTCATGGCTTCTTTACTGCCGAAATGAATTGCACCGGTCGGGCAGGTTTTGACACACGCCGGTTCTTGTCCGACATTGACCCGATCGGAACATAACGTACATTTGTAAGCACGGTTGTCTTCCGGGTTAATGCGCGGAATATTAAACGGACAGCCGGCAATACAGTAGCCGCAGCCGATACATTTATCCGATTGGAAATCGACAATCCCGTTGGCATACTGAATAATGGCGCCGGGGGCCGGGCAGGCTTTGAGGCAGCCCGGCTCGGAACAGTGCATACAGCCGTCTTTGCGGATCAACCACTCCAGACGATCGTCTTCTTCCACTTCGTTGAACTTCATGACGGTCCACGATTTGGCGGTCAGATCGACCGGATTGTCATAGGTGCCGATACATTTTCCCGGTGTGTCCCGCAGATCATTCCATTCGGAACAGGCCACCTGACAGGCTTTACAGCCGATACAGGCGCTGACATCAATCAGCTTCGCCACTTCGACTTTGTGATCCCGCGCTTGTGGCGGCGGGGTCAAAGACGAGGTTGCAGAGGCTTTAATAATATCTTGGGTTTGAACTGCCATATTAAGCCCCCGTTACTTTTTCAATGTTGACCAAGAAGGTTTTAAATTCCGGTGTTTGTGTATTGGCATCACCGACGCTCGGCGTCAGATTGTTGGCAAAGAAACCTTTTTTACCGACTCCGGCAAAGCCCCAGTGAATCGGAACTCCGATGGTATGAATGGTTTTGCCGTCAACTTGCAGTGCTTTAATCCGTTTGGTCACAACGGCAACCGCCTTGATATAACCGCGTTTGGAGAACACTTTGACTTCATCGCCGTGTTTGATGCCTTTTTCTTGCGCCAGCGCTTCGCCCATTTCAATGAATTGTTCCGGTTGGGCAATGACGTTCAACAGTGCATTTTTGGTCCAGTAGTGGAAATGCTCGGTTAAACGGTAGGTTGTCGCCACATACGGGAATTCGCCGGCGTTACCCATGGTTTTCTGATCGTTCGGTAAAATACGCACCGCCGGATTATGAATCACATTCGGGTGTAACGGATTAGTACCGATCGGGCTTTCAATCGGTTCATAATGCTCGGGAAACGGTCCTTCAGCCATTTTGTTGATTGCAAACAGGCGACTGACCCCTTCTGGCTGCATGATAAACGGCGACACATTGCTGCCCGGCGGCGCACCGGTATAATCGGCAATGTCGTTAAAGTTCCAGTTTGTGCCGTTCCATTTCACCAGCTGACGGGTCGGATCCCAAGGGTTGCCTTGACGATCGGCGGAAGCGCGGTTGTAGATAATCCGGCGATTCAGCGGCCATGCAAATGCCCAATTCAGGGTATTGCCCAGACCGGACGGATCGGAATTATCACGCCGTGCCATCATATTGCCTTTTTCTGTCCACTGACCGGTATAAATCCAGCAGCCGGACGAGGTGCTGCCGTCATCGCGCAATTGGGCAAAACTGGAGAGCAATTCGCCTTTTTTCACGATAACATTGCCGTTTTCGTCTTGCAGATCCGCCAAAGCGTAGCCGTTGTTCTCTTTCGCGAGTTCTTCGGCACGCGGTTCTAGCGGATTGAGATAATTCCACTGCATCGCATTGAGTTGTTCGATTCCCTGACCGCCTTCTTTTTGATACAGATGCAACAGGTATTCACGCAATTCAGACAGAATTTCCACGTCCGGTTTGGCTTCTTGCGGCTGATCGCTGCCTTTCCAGTGCCATTGCAGCCAACGGCCGGAATTGGCGATGGAACCGTCCTCTTCAGTGAAACAGGTGGTCGGCAGGCGGAATACTTCGGTTTGAATCGATTCGGTATCGACATCATTGTATTCGCCGTAGTTCTGCCAGAAATCCGAGGTATCGGTTTTCAGCGGATCCATAATCACCAAGTATTTCAATTTGCTAAGTGCGGTCATCATTTTTGCCCGATTCGGATAAGAGGCAATCGGGTTAAAGCCTTGGCACAAATAGCCGTTGACTTTGCCTTCAAACATCATATCGATATAACGGAAATGATCGTAGGCGCCGTCGATTTTCGGCAGGAAGTGGTAACCGAATTGGTTATCTGCGGTTGCCTTATCGCCATAGAACGTTTTCAGCAGGCTGATAAAGAATTTCGGCGTGTTTTTCCAGTAGTTGACCTGATCTTTTTGCATCAGTTTCGGTGTAATCCGATCAAGGAAAACGTCGAGGCTGGTGTCTTTGTCGGTCGGTAACGGCATATAGCCGGTCAGCATATGCGGGAACAAGCCCAGATCGGTAATGCCCTGCACGTTGGAGTGACCGCGCAACGCATTCACGCCGCCGCCGGAAACACCGATATTGCCCAACAACAACTGGATCATCGCCATAGTGCGGATATTTTGCGAGCCGACGGTGTGCTGTGTCCAGCCGAGTGCATACAGGAAAGTTGCATTTTTGTCTTTGGCGGACGTTTTGGCGAGCTCCTCACAGAAATGCAGGAAATCTTTTTCCGACGAGCCGCAAATACGTGAAACCATTTCCGGGGTGTAGCGGGAAACGTGCTGTTTCAGTAAGTTGATGACGCATCGCGGGTGCTGTAGGGTCGGATCCTGTTTGGCGAAGCCCTCTTCGTCGAACTGATAGGTCCAAGTGGATTTGTCGTATTGGTGTTTTTCTTGATCATAACCGCTGAACAACCCGTCTTCAAACGTGAATCCGTCGTCAACTAAATAGCCGGCATTGGTGTATTGTTGAATGTATTCGTGCTGAATTTTATCGTTATCCAACAAATATTTAATCACCCCCGAGAGGAAGGCGATATCGGTACCGGAGCGGATCGGCGAATAGAAATCCGCTACCGCAGCAGTGCGGTTAAAGCGCGGATCGACAACCATAAGCTTGGCGCCGCGGCGTTTTTTCGCTTCGATAACCCAACGGAAACCGACAGGGTGCGCTTCTGCGGCATTACCGCCCATGACGATCACCAGATCGGCATTGGCAATATCAGCCCAGTGGTTTGTCATGGCACCGCGACCAAATGATGGAGCAAGACTTGCTACCGTTGGCCCGTGTCAGATACTCGCCTGGTTGTTGATTGAGATCATGCCTAGCGATCGCGCCCATTTCTGGCTTAACAAGCCGGTTTCATTACTGGAGGCGGAGGCCATCAGCATACCGGTCGAAAGCCAGCGATTAACCGGCAAGCCGTCGCTGTTGGTCGGAATAAAATTGGCGTCACGGTCGTCTTTCATCAACCGGGCGATGCGTTCGTAGGCTTCGTGCCAACTGATGCGCTGCCACACTTTTGAGCCTGGCGCACGATATTCGGGATATTGGACACGACGTTCGCTGTTGACGTAATCCAAGGCGCCGGCGCCTTTCGGGCAAAGTGCGCCGCGACTGACAGGGTGATCGGCATCACCTTCGATATGGATTAATTTTTCACGGGCATTCATCGCCCCGTCGCCCACACTGTAAAGCAACATGCCGCAACCGACGGCGCAGTAAGTACAAGTATTACGTGTTTCACGCGCGCGCAACAGTTTATACGAGCGAGGCGCAGCCAGTGCGCTTGCCGGAGCAAAACCTAATGCGGCGGCGGAGGTTCCCGCCATTCCACTTGCACAAACTTTAAAGAATTTTCTTCTGCTGAGCTGCATAAGAACCTCTCAAGATTGTGAGATATAGAGTAAAATAAAAAAGTTCGTTTTAGGATTGTAACAGTAATGTAAAAATACGTTACATTCACCCGCTAGCTTACTCCTGTTCAAAAAGTGGTGCAACAGGCAAACGCATTTTATGTAATCCAGATCAATATGATACTCTGCCATATTTTGTGAACAGGGGCAGAATTATGACAATTTACCTATTTTTGATTAGGGAGCGAAGTTTTGTCAACACTGAAAACAAGAGACGTCGGCGTCTTTCAGCGCCGTGAAAAGACGGTCGAAGCCCAACCGCACTTGGTGCAAAAAGCCGATTTGTTGGCGTGTGAAGTGCCGGTTGCCTTGGTTTATAACGGCATTGCACATACCGTTATGATGTGTACGCCGGCCGATTTGGAAGAGTTTGCATTGGGATTTTCCCTTGCTGAGGGGATTATCGATAAACCGAGTGAGATTTATTCACTAGAAGTCAAGACGCTGACAAACGGGGTGGAAGTGCATATCGAGATGGCGAGCCGCTGTTTTATGGCGCTGAAAGCGAAACGGCGCACACTGGCGGGCAGGACCGGTTGCGGCTTGTGTGGGGTTGAGCAGTTACAGCAGGTCATTCGGCCGCTAACGCCGTTAAACCGCACTTTACGCTTTGATCTGGGAAAATTGAATGACTGCCTGATGCAATTACAGCAGGCGCAGCGGCTGGCGCAACAAAGTGGCGCGACCCATGCGGCGGCATTTTTTGATCTTAACGGTAAGCTGTCGGCGATTCGGGAAGATGTCGGGCGCCATGTGGCGTTGGATAAATTACTGGGTTGGTATGGCGGGCGGCAAAAGTGCGGTTTGCCGCAAGGCGTTGTCCTCATCACCAGCCGTGCCAGTTATGAAATGGTGCAAAAAAGCGTTGCTTGCGGGATAGAAATCTTAATCGCCGTTTCCGCCGCCACCGACTTCGCCGTCAGCCTTGCCGAACAGCATAACCTTTCCTTGGTCGGTTTCGCCCGCGAGAACCGGGCGACGGTGTATTGTGGCGAAGAGCGGTTTACAATTTAAATCCGTTTTTGAACCGCACTTTTGTTACAATAAAGCGATAATATTCCGAACGACTAAATAGAAGCGACAAACTTATGACAGCCAAAATTGCCGAAAACAGCCTGATTCTGGTGGACGGTTCTTCTTATCTTTACCGTGCTTTCCACGCCTTTCCGCCGTTGACCAATTCGTTGGGCGAGCCGACCGGTGCAATGTACGGCGTATTGAATATGCTGAAAAGCCTGATTTCACAAGCCAATCCGCGTTATCTGGCGGTGGTGTTCGATGCTAAAGGCAAAACCTTTCGTGATGAATTATTTGAACAGTACAAATCGCACCGTCCGCCGATGCCGGAGGATTTGCGCAAACAGATTCTGCCGCTACACAGTATTATCAACGCTCTCGGCATTCCGCTGCTGGTGATTGACGGGGTAGAGGCGGACGATGTGATCGGCACGTTGGCCGTGAATGCTTCAAAGTGCGGTCAGAAAGTATTGATCAGTACCGGTGATAAGGATATGGCGCAGTTGGTGGACGACAATATCACCTTGATTAATACTATGAACAATACGTTGCTGGATCGGGACGGCGTTATCGAAAAATACGGCATTCCGCCGGAATTGATGATTGACTATCTGGCGCTGCGCGGCGACAGCTCGGACAATATTCCCGGCGTTGCCGGTGTCGGTGAAAAAACCGCACTTGGGCTGTTACAGGGAATCGGCAGCATGGCGCAAATTTATGCCAATCTGGATAAAGTGGCGGAGTTGCCGATTCGCGGGGCGAAAAAGTTGGGCGACAAACTGGCTGAAGCCAAAGAAATGGCGGATTTATCGTATCTGCTGGCAACGATTAAAACCGATGTCGAATTGCCGTTGAATTATGATCAATTGACGTTACAAGCGGCGCAAAACGATGAATTGATCGAAGCGTTCGGACGTTATGAATTTAAACGTTGGCTGAATGATATTCTACAAAACGGCAGTAGTTCGGTAACCGCGGCAGAGTTGCCGACTCGCAGCTTTAATGCTTATCAGGCAACCGCCGATAGCGGTCAAAGTGCGGTTGCCGATGTGCTTGAAAGCGTGCAGGTAGACCGCACGTTGTACCAAACGATTTTGACCGACGCTGAGTTGGCGCATTGGTTGGGCAAATTGTCGACTGCGGAATTGATTGCGGTCGACACCGAAACCGACAGCCTGAACTATATGCAGGCCAATTTGGTCGGGATTTCATTTGCCCTGCAAAATGGCGAAGCCGCCTATTTGCCGTTGCAGCACCGTTATCTTGATGCCCCGGAACAGCTGGATTTGAGCGCCGCATTGGCGAAATTAAAACCAATTTTGGAAAATCCGCAGATCAAGAAAATCGGGCAAAATATCAAATATGACGAAACGATTTTTTTCCGTCATGGAATCGAACTGCAAGGCGTGGCGTATGACACCATGCTGGAATCTTATATTCTGGACAGCACCGGTCGCCATAATATGGACGACTTGGCGAAACGCTATCTGGGGCATAACACGATCACGTTTGAAGAACTGGCGGGTAAAGGCAAAAATCAGCTGACTTTTGATCAGATTCCAATTGAACAGGCGGCGGAATATGCGGCAGAAGATGCGGACATTACCATGAAGTTGCACCAAACCCTGTGGAAAAAAGTGCAGACCGAGCCGACGTTGGGCGAGCTATTCGAAAAACTGGAAATGCCGTTGGTATCGGTGTTGTCTCGCATTGAGCGTAACGGCGTATTACTCGACAGTGATTTACTGTTTCAGCAATCAAGTGAAATCGCCAACCGTTTGATTCAGTTGGAACAACAAGCGCACGAACTGGCGGGAGAGCCGTTTAATTTGGCTTCCACTAAGCAGCTGCAAGAGATTTTGTTTGGCAAACTGGGCTTGCCGGTGATTAAAAAAACCCCGAAAGGCGCACCTTCGACCAATGAAGAGGTATTGGAAGAGTTGGCATATGAACATGACCTGCCGAAAATATTGGTCGAACATCGCGGCTTAAGCAAGTTGAAATCCACCTATACCGATAAACTGCCGCTGATGGTGGATAAAGACAGTGGGCGGGTGCATACCTCGTACCATCAGGCGGTTACCATCACCGGACGTTTGTCGTCCAGTGATCCGAACTTACAAAATATTCCGATCCGAACCGAGGAAGGACGGCGCATTCGCAAGGCGTTTGTTGCCGCTAAAGGTAATAAAATCATTGCTGCCGACTACTCGCAAATCGAATTGCGGATTATGGCGCATTTATCTAACGACAGTGGGCTGGGCAAGGCGTTTGCCGAAGGAAAAGATATCCACCGCGCCACTGCCGCCGAGATTTTCGGGGTGTCGTTGGACGACGTTACATCAGAGCAGCGCCGCAGCGCCAAAGCGATTAATTTCGGGCTGATTTACGGTATGAGCGCCTTTGGGCTGGCACGCCAGTTAGGTATTGCGCGCGGACAGGCGCAGCAATATATTGATTTGTATTTCCAACGTTATCCCGGTGTACAAACCTTTATGAGCGACATTCAACAAAAAGCCCGTGAACAAGGCTATGTGGAAACCCTGTTCAAACGCCGTTTGTATCTGCCGGAAATCAAATCGACAAATGCAATGCGGCGCAAAGGTGCGGAACGGGTGGCAATCAATGCACCGATGCAAGGCACGGCGGCGGATATTATCAAACGGGCGATGTTGGCGATTGATGACGAAATCCTCAACAGCGACGAGATTAAAATGATTATGCAGGTGCACGATGAGCTGGTGTTCGAAGTGCGGTCGGACAAAGTGGAACATTACGCCGCACGGATTAAAACCTTAATGGAACAAGCCGCCGAACTTGCCGTGCCGTTGATTGCCGAAGTCGGTGTCGGTGAAAATTGGGACGAGGCGCATTAATGCGTGATGATAGACAATGAGTAAACATCACAGGATAGTTGCATGAAATACAAAAACCTGCGTGATTTTATCGATCTGCTGGAACGGCAGGGCGAGCTGAAACGGATATCGCATCCGATCGATCCGCATCTGGAAATGACTGAAATTGCCGACCGCACTTTGCGTTTGGGCGGGCCGGCATTATTGTTTGAAAATCCCATCGGCTACGAAATTCCGGTGTTGTGCAATCTGTTCGGTACGGCACGTCGGGTCGCCTTGGGCATGGGGCAGGAAAATGTGACCGCCCTGCGCGAAGTCGGCAAATTATTGGCATTTTTAAAAGAACCCGATCCGCCGAAGGGGTTTAAAGATTTAATCGACAAACTGCCGCAATTCAAGCAGGTGCTGAATATGCCGACCAAAGTGTTGAGCAAGGCGGATTGCCAGCAAATCGTGTTGCAGGGCGAACAGG
Source organism: Chelonobacter oris (assembly GCF_000772535.1). GTDB lineage: Bacteria > Pseudomonadota > Gammaproteobacteria > Enterobacterales > Pasteurellaceae > Chelonobacter > Chelonobacter oris. Next base: position 16,664 of record NZ_JSUM01000016.1, on the reverse strand, counting down.
TGGATTTGTACCAGCTGCCGATTATGCACTGCTGGCCGGCGGATGCGGCGCCGTTGGTCACTTGGGGGCTGACGATCACCAAAGGGCCGTATAAAAAACGGCAAAATCTGGGCATTTACCGTCAGCAACTGATCGGAAAAAATAAACTGATTATGCGCTGGCTGTCGCACCGGGGCGGCGCATTGGATTTTCAGGAATGGAAAGAGGCTAACCCGAACGAACCTTTTCCGGTATCGGTAGCGTTGGGTGCTGATCCGGCAACGATTTTAAGTGCGGTTACGCCGATTCCCGATACGCTGTCGGAATATGCGTTTGCCGGTTTGCTGCGCGGCAATAAAAGTGAAGTGGTAAAATCGATCTCCAATGGGTTGGAAGTGCCGGCAGGGGCGGAAATCGTGTTGGAAGGCTATATCGATCCGAACGAAACCGCACTTGAAGGGCCATATGGCGATCATACCGGTTACTATAACGAACAAGAATATTTTCCGGTATTGACCGTAACGCATCTCACAATGCGTAAAAATCCGATTTATCATTCGACGTATACCGGTCGACCGCCTGATGAACCGGCGGTGTTGGGCGAAGCGTTGAACGAAGTGTTTATTCCGATTCTGCAAAAACAGTTTCCGGAAATTGTTGATTTTTATCTGCCGCCGGAAGGGTGTTCTTATCGCTTGGCGGTGGTGACGATCAAAAAGCAATATCCCGGCCATGCTAAGCGAGTGATGATGGGGGTTTGGTCATTTTTACGCCAGTTTATGTACACTAAATTTGTGATTGTGTGTGATGACGATGTTAATGCCCGTGACTGGAAAGACGTGATTTGGGCGATTACCACCCGCAGTGATCCGGCGCGTGATTGCACGGTTATCGAGCATACCCCGATTGACTATCTGGATTTTGCCTCGCCGATTGCCGGTCTCGGCTCGAAAATGGGGATTGACGCCACCAATAAGTGGGCGGGCGAAACTAACAGAGAGTGGGGCAAACCGATTAAAAAAGATTTAAAAATTGTGAAGAAGATCGATGAAATCTGGGAAAAGTTGGCTATTTTTTAGTAACGATCTGATTTAGAATAAAAATCCACTTCGGTCAAAAAACTGAAGTGGATTTTTTATAAAAACGATAACGACTCTTCACACACATCATATTTCATTGAAAAAGGTAAACTTTATGAGCAATCTCAGCACACTCGACGACTTTTTGACACAGTTGGCGAAACGTGACGGCCACCAACCGGAATTCCTGCAAGCGGCGAAAGAAGTGTTCACTTCCTTATGGCCGTTTATTCAGGCTAATCCGAAATATGCTTCGTACGGATTATTGGCACGTCTGGTGGAGCCGGAGCGGATCATTCAATTCCGTGTCTCTTGGGTAGACGATAAGGGACAGGTGCAAGTCAATCGCGCTTTCCGCGTACAATACAATAGCGCAATCGGCCCGTTTAAAGGCGGTATGCGCTTTCACCCTTCCGTGAATCAGTCTATTCTGAAATTCCTCGGCTTCGAGCAAACGTTTAAAAATGCCTTAACCACATTACCGATGGGCGGCGGCAAGGGCGGTTCCGATTTTGATCCGAAAGGCAAAAGCGACGGCGAAATCATGCGCTTTTGCCAAGCGTTAGTTTTGGAATTATACCGCCATATCGGCCCGGATACCGATGTGCCGGCAGGCGATATCGGTGTGGGCGGACGAGAAATCGGTTACTTGACCGGCATGATGAAAAAACTCTCAAACAACACCGGTTGTGTGTTTACCGGCAAAGGCTTGACCTATGGCGGTAGCCTGATTCGTCCGGAAGCGACCGGTTACGGTTTGATCTATTTCGTACAAGCGATGTTAAAACGCAGCGGACAGTCTTTGGCGGGCAAAACGGTTTCGGTTTCCGGCTCCGGCAATGTGGCGCAATATGCGATTGAAAAAGCCATCAGTCTGGGCGCTAAGGTGATTACCTGTTCCGACTCGCTGGGGACTGTGATCGACAAGGACGGCTTCACGACTGAAAAACTGGCGGCGTTGATGGAAATTAAAAATGTGAAATACGGCCGAGTAAAAGAGTATGCCGAGCAATTCGGGCTGGAATATGTTGCCGGAGTCAAACCGTGGGGCGTTAAAGTGGATTTGGCGTTGCCGTGTGCGACCCAAAACGAACTGGATTTGGACGATGCCAAACAACTGATTGCCAACGGTGTGCAGTTGGTGGCGGAAGGTGCCAATATGCCGACCACGATTGAGGCGACCGATGCCTTGATCGATGCCGGCGTGCTGTTCGGCCCCGGTAAGGCGGCGAATGCCGGCGGTGTGGCGACCTCCGGTCTTGAAATGTCGCAAAATGCCGGTCGTTTAAGTTGGACGCGCGAAGAGGTGGATCAAAAACTACACGAAATCATGCTCTCTATCCACGCAGTCTGCGAGCGATACGGGGTGCAGGAAGACGGCAATATTAACTACGTCATCGGCGCCAATATCGGCGGTTTCGTCAAAGTCGCAGACGCCATGTTGGCACAAGGCGTGTATTAACCATCATATTAAACCGCACTTTTAATTAAAAACCGAAAGGGATACTTTCGGTTTTTTGTTATTTAAAAAATCATTATCTGAATGAATATTCTAGTAGTTTTTTGATTTTTCTTTATCGACTACAATAGGATCGACATAAAAGACATCAGGAATTTCCTGTTTATTGATCTGTTTTAATGCCGATTCAATGGCAATGGCGACTTGTTTTTTAGGCAGTTGATCAATCGTATTTTGCATTTTACCTTGTTTGACGTATTCAATAGCTAATGGAATACCATCATATCCGGTAACAAGAACTTTACCTGCCAGTCGTGCATTTTCAACAGCCGTAACGGCCCCTATCGCCATATTGTCATTTGCGGCAAAAATGCCTTTAATATCAGGATTGGCGGTTAGAATATTGCTTGTCACATTAAGTGCTTGTTCCGTTTCCCAATTGGCGGATTGTGAGGCGACAATTTTGATATCGGGATATTCGGCGAAGGCTTTTAAGGCGCCTGCTTTCCGTTGTTCGCCGTTATCTACCCCAGGAATACCTTCCAAAACGGCAACATTACCTTTTCCGTTAATAGCCTCTGACAGATTTTTAGCGGCTAAATAACCGCCCAAAAAATTATCAACACCGACATAGTTAAATTTTAAACCTGCTTTTTCCGCTGCATTCGAATCTAAACGAACATCAAGATCGATAATGGGAATACCTGCTTTTTGGGCTTTTTGGAAAGCGGGTATGAAAGCGATGGAGTCGTTGGGCGTTACGATGATGGCATCTACTTTTTTGGCTATCATATTTTCAACTAAGCCAACCAATTGTTCTGTCGAGTCCTCTTTTTCTGCAACTTGTACGATTAAATCAATATTCATTGCAGCAGCCGTCTCTTCGGCACCTTGCTGCATCGAAATAAAATATTCATTACTGAGCGTTTTCATGAGCAGTGCTATTTGTGGTTTGTCAGCGGCGTTGACTGTGGTAGACAGTGCAAAAGTCAATAATCCGGTTTTAATTGACTTGAGTAAGAATTTTGTTTTCATCTGAATTTCCTCTTAGAGTGCGCCATATTGAGTTTCTTTAAGCTGATAATATATTATTTACCAGTGTTTTAATTTTAACATTTTTCGGCTAAATAAATGTGATAAAAGACACATTTTTAGAGGTCGATTAGGGTTTTATCGGTTTTATGTGATTCTTTTGACGCGACTGTTTTTATTTTGTGATAATGATCGCATTTTTTGTTTGAAAAAAAATCTATTCTTGACACATTCGCATCAATTGAGGATATGAGAAATGACTGTGGATAACAGTAATCAAGTTGTACTTGAATTGAATAATGTTAATAAAAGTTTTTTTGGTATTAATATTCTAAAAAATATTAATTTAAAAATTAAAGCCGGAGAAGTGCATTGCTTAGTGGGTGAGAACGGGGCGGGAAAATCAACCTTGTGCAAGATAATTGCCGGTATCTATCCGCGAGATAGTGGGAAAATATTTTATCATGGAACATATTATTTGCCAAAAACGGTCAAGGATGCTCAAACGCTCGGGATAGGATTTATTCATCAAGAGTTAATGCTGGTTCCGCAATTAAGTGTATTGGAAAACATATTTTTGGGTTCGGAAAAGAAACTGGCATGCGGTAGAATGAATTGGAAATATATGAGAGATAAAACAAAAAATATTATTAATGAATTAGAGTTGGACATCAAGCCTGATGATCTTGTCTCTACACTTTCAATTGCACAGCAGCAAATGGTCGAAATCGCTAAAGCAATACTCGGTGACTATAAAGTCATTATTTTTGATGAGCCTACCGCATCTATATCACGAAAAAATACAGAGGTGCTTTTTAAAATCATTCATCAACTTAAGAAAAAAAATGTTGCCATGATCTATATTTCCCATCGACTGGAGGAATTTAAGTATATTGCAGATAAAATTACAGTATTAAGGGATGGAGAAGTAAGTGGTACACTAAATTATCAAGATATATCGCATGATGATATTGTGAAGTTAATGGTGGGTAGAGATGTAAATTTTAGCCATTATTATCGAGATATTGTTTTTGATCAGAAAAAAGCAAGTTTTAAAAATATAAATAATAATAATATCAATAATGTTTCATTTTGTCTGCATAAAGGTGAAATATTGGGATTTGCAGGGTTAGTGGGCGCAGGAAGGACCGAGTTACTACGCGCTATTTATGGTGCGGATGATTCGACAGGAGAGATTTATATTGATGATGAAAAAGTCGAAATAAAATCTCCTGAAGATGCAGTAAAGTTAAAAATAGGATTTATTACAGAAGATAGGAAATCTCAAGGCTTGGTTTTAGGTTTAGGTATTAGAGACAATATTACATTACCGATTCTTAAACGTTTTTGGAATAATTTTTTCTTAGATCAGAAGGCTGAAAGAAAGGTGGTTGATGATAACATAAGAAAACTAAGAATAATATCAATAAATCAAGAGCAAGAAACAAGAACGCTATCCGGTGGTAATCAACAGAAAGTTATTATTGCCAGATGGCTTGAAAGTGGGGTCAATATTTTATTCTTTGATGAGCCAACAAGAGGTATCGATATAGGTGCAAAATCTGAAATATATGATTTGATGCACCAATTTGTTAATAACGGCGGCAGTATCATCATGGTTTCTTCTGATTTACCTGAGTTGATGACAATGTCTGATAGAGTGATAGTGATGCGTAATGGTAATAAAGTTAAAGAAATTGTGAATAAAAATGAAATGACAGAACAAAACCTGATGCGTTTAATGATCGGTATCTAATCATTGGAGAATAGTATTATGCTTGACTTTAAAAAAATTATTTCAAAACTCGGTATCAGCATCGTTTTGCTTTTTATGGTTGTCGGTATGTCTTTCACATCAGATTTTTTCTTATCAACCAATAATATTTTAAATATACTGTTACAAGTATCCGTTATTTGTATTATATCTGTAGGAATGACATATGTAATCTTGACAGGCGGAATTGATCTTTCGGTCGGATCCATTGTGGCGCTTTCGGCTGTTTCTTTAGGGATATTCATTCATTCCGGGCTGGATTGGGTGGGGGAAAATGCATCGGAATTATCAGTGTTATTCGTCGTCATATTCTCCATTTTAGGTGCAATTTTAGTCGGTGCAATATGTGGATATGTCAATGGATTTATTATTGTACATTGTAAAGTAACCTCTTTTATTACGACATTGGGTATGATGGGTATTGCTCGAGGACTGGCATTGACTTTTTCGGATGGCAAAACAATTTATAATTTCCCTGATACGCTACGTTTTTTTGGAAATGGACAATTATATATTAGTGAAGGCATCAGTATTCCGATTCCGGTCATTATTGCCTTGTTCGTCGTGGTTATAAGTTATTATATCCTCACTCAAACGATTTTCGGTAGACAGATCTATGCATTGGGCGGAAATCGTGAAGCCGTGAGATTATCCGGAATTAATGTCAATAAATTAGAAATTAAAGCCTATGTTATGAATGGCGCACTCGCGGCAATAGGTGCGGTTATTTTGGTAGGGCGGTTGAATGCAGCGCAACCAATCGCAGGTAATGGTTATGAATTAGAAGCAATTGCGGCGACGGTTATTGGCGGTACAAGTTTGATTGGCGGGGTCGGCTCGGTAATAAGCACTTCTATGGGCGCACTAATAATGGGAGTATTACAAAACGGGTTAACATTGTTAAATGTAACCTCTTATCTGCAACGGTTAATTATTGGGCTGGTTATTATTTTAGCTGTCTTTTTAGATCAAGTTCGCAGGGGAGAAATATCAACCAATCAATTAAAACGCTTGTTTTTCCGCGAGTGAAATATTACCAGAAATTATGTAGGCATAGAGAATAATGATGAGCTATTCTTTTCTTTTTGAGCAGTAAACAGGCGTTTTATCTTGCCGTAGCGGAAACTATCAAGAATAGTCGGCTTGTCGACGGTTGGCGGCAAAGTGCGGTTGCACGCCTTGATACTGATAAAATGAAAACGTGTAAAAAATCTGCAAAAAATGAATAACCTCCTATTTTCTATTGATAAAAAAAGCGTATAATTCTGCACCATTCGATTTATCTTTTCACTTCTTTAACAAGAAGTTTGGTGTGCTTGCAGGTAGCGTTTTATGTGTCAGCTTTTGGGTATGAATTGTAACAGCCCGACCGATATTGTTTTTTCTTTTGAAGGGTTCCGCCGCCGTGCGGGGATCACCGATCACCATTCCGACGGTTTCGGCATTGCTTTTTTTGAAGGTAAAGGGGTACGGGTTTTCCGTGATGATAAGCCGTGCAGCTCATCGCCGATTGCCGATTGCGTTAAACAATACCATATCAAATCGCTGAATGTGATCGCTCATATCCGTAAAGCGACACAGGGGCAGGTCAATCTGGAAAACACTCACCCGTTTATGCGTGAAATTTGGGGTGAAAATTGGGTGTTTGCCCATAACGGCAATTTGAAAACCATGCCGGATCTGTCGGAAAGCCGTGCCCAACCGATCGGCACCACCGATTCCGAAGCCGCATTTTGCTATATGGTGGAAAAACTCAAAGTGCGGTATCCGAAAAAACCGGATGATCAAGCAATCTTTGACGCAGTACAGGAAATTTCGTGCGAACTGGCAGAGTTGGGGACATTCAACTTTATTTTGTCTAACGGGCAAATCATGCTGGCGCATTGTTCCACCAATCTGCACTATGTTATGCGCAAAGCGCCGTTCGGCAAAGCGTTCCGTATTGACGACGAAGGGGTGATTGATTTTAACGAATATGCCAAACCGAATGATAAGGTCAATATCATTTCCACGTTCCCGCTGACCAAAAACGAGCAATGGGTCAAAATGGAACACGGCGGTTTCGTGATGTTCAAGGACGGTGAAAAAATTCACGAAGTGGTCGGTGTATTCAAACAACTGGAAGACGACGGCACGACTTGCCGAGTGCAGGATACGGTGCAATCGCAGCAAGCCGCGTAATATTTTTTGTTTGCATTTTTATGTTATATGACCGCACTTGCGGTCATTTTTTTGCCTTTAATGCAGGATTGAGGAAAAAAGATCCAATTCTGTGATCCAAGTCTTGAAACAAATTATTAACAACTATTGCTCATTATTTTAACTTCATATAGGGTAAACGGGAGCTTGTTTCATTTACAGCGATCGTCTGCTTTCTTTCGCTTCCTGTAACTTCGTTAAGAGGAATGTCGATATGCAACACCTTGATTCCGTATTAAAAGAGAACCGTATTTTCAAACCCAGTGATGATTTCCGTCGGCACGCCAATATCGGCGAGTTGGAAGCGTATCAGGCGCTATGGGAATTTGCCGATAAAGACTATTTGCAATATTGGGCGGATTTGGCGCGTGAACTGATTAGCTGGAAAAAGCCTTTTATGACCATTTTCGACGATAGTCGGGCGCCGTTTTATAAATGGTTTCCGGACGGAAAACTCAATGCGTCCTATAATTGTTTGGATCGCCATCTGCCCGATAAAGGCAATAAAACTGCGCTAATCTTCGAATCGGATTTCGGGCAGGTGAACAGTTTCACTTATAGCCAGCTGCATAATCGGGTTTGTCGCTTCGGCAATGCGTTGCGTGAGCTGGGCGTCGGCAAGGGCGATCGGGTAGTGATTTATATGCCGATGATTGTCGAGGCCGTGATTGCGATGCAGGCTTGTGCCCGAATCGGGGCGGTACATTCGGTGGTATTCGGCGGTTTTTCGGCAGGTGCTTTGAAAGATCGGATTGAAGATGCCGAGGCGAAACTGGTGATCACCGCCAACGGCGGCTTGCGCAGCGGAAAGATTATTCCGTTGAAAGAGACGGTTGACGAAGCGCTGGAGATGGGCTGCCGCAGTGTTGAGAACGTGGTGGTGTATTATCGTTTGAATATTGATACCGCGTGGAAAAACGGGCGTGATCTCTGGTGGCATGAGCTTTCCAAAAAACAGCCGGATTTTTGCGAACCGGAATGGATGAATTCGGAAGATCCGTTGTTTATCCTCTATACCTCAGGATCGACCGGCAAGCCGAAAGGGATTGTGCACAGTACCGCAGGCTATTTATTGGGCGCAATCAATACGTTCCGCAATGTGTTTGACAATAAGGCGGACGATATTTATTGGTGTACTGCTGATGTCGGCTGGATCACCGGCCATTCTTATGTCTGTTACGGGCCGTTGGCAAACGGGGCGACACAGGTGATTTATGAGGGGGTGCCGAGTTATCCCGATCCGGGGCGGATTTGGCGAATGATTCAGCGGCATAAGATCACCGTGTTTTATACTTCGCCGACCCTGATCCGCTCTTTGACCCGATTGGGCGAACGCATTCCGAATAAATATGATCTCTCGTCGTTGCGTCTGCTGGGCAGTGTGGGCGAGCCGATCAACCCGTCGGCATGGATGTGGCTGTATGAGGTGATCGGCAAGGCGGATTGCCCGATTGTCGACACTTGGTGGCAGACGGAAACCGGTTCGATTATGCTGTCGCCGCTGCCGGGCATCAATTCGATGAAACCGGGTTCCTGCACCTTGCCGTTGCCGGGGATTATGGCGGATGTGGTTGATGAACGTGGTCAGAAAATCAGCGATCAAAGCGGTGGGATTTTAGTGATCAAACGCCCGTTTCCATCGATGCTTCGTACTATCTGGAATGATGACGAGCGTTATAAATCAACCTATTTCCCACAGGAATTGGGCGGCAAATATTATGTAGCGGGGGATTCGGCACACCGTGATGAAGACGGCTATTTCTGGATTTTAGGGCGCACCGACGATGTATTGAATGTTTCGGGGCATCGTCTCGGCACAATGGAAATCGAATCGGCACTGGTTGCCAATCCGCAAGTAGCGGAAGCGGCGGTGGTCGGGAAGCCCGATGAAATCAAAGGGGAAGCCGTGGTGGCGTTTGTCGTGCTCAATACCGCACTTCCCGACGGCGATGAAGCGAAAGCATTGGCGGAAGAATTGAAACTGTGGGTTGCGAAAGAGATCGGCAAAATCGCCCGACCGGAAGATATCCGTTTTGCGGAAAATCTGCCGAAAACCCGTTCCGGCAAAATCATGCGCCGTTTGTTGCGGGCTATCGCAAAAAACGAAGTGATCACCCAAGATGTTTCCACACTGGAAAATCCGCAAATTATCGGGCAATTGCAACGGCAAGTGTTGTAATGCCGCCGAATTACCTCAAGTGCGGTCTGATACAGACCGCACTTTGCCCTTTTCTGCCTAATGATGCATTTTTTACCTGATTTTTTTTATATTTTGCGACATAATCAGCGCATAAAATGAAAAAAGGAATATTATGCAAAACGGTCACCTCTACATTGTCTCTGCCCCGAGCGGCGCAGGCAAATCCTCGCTGATTTCAGCCCTGTTGAAACAACTGTCGCAAGATAAGGCGCAGGTTTCGGTATCACACACCACTCGCCAACCGCGTCCGGGCGAGGAACACGGGGTCCATTACTATTTCAGTACGCCAGCCGAATTTGAACGTTTGATCGCACAAGGTTTATTTTTGGAATACGCCAACGTGTTCGGCAATTATTACGGCACCTCGATTCCGATGATCGAAAGCCATCTGGCGCAGGGGATCGACATATTTTTGGATATTGACTGGCAGGGTGCGCAGCAAGTGCGGTCAAAAATGCCGCGCTGTAAAAGTATTTTCATTTTACCGCCGTCACTGACGGAATTGGAGCAGCGCCTGATCGGACGCGGGCAGGATTCCGCCGAGGTGATTGCCGCTCGAATGGAAAAGGCGATCAGCGAAATGGCGCATTACGATGAATATGATTATGTCATCATTAATGATGATTTCGAGCGGGCAGTGGCGGAAATCAACGCGATTTTGATCGCCGATAAGGTGACACTGGCGGCGCAGCAGCAGGCGCAGCAATTATTAATTCAGCAACTACTGGCGAAATGACGGCAGCTTTAGTATCATATCGGGTTTAATCGTAAAGCCTATTGAGTGGAGAAAGAGTATGGCACGAGTAACAGTGCAAGATGCAGTAGAAAAAATCGGCAACCGTTTTGATTTAATTTTAACGGCTTCCCGTCGTGCGAGACAGCTACAGTCGAATGTGCGTGAGCCGTTGGTCGAGCCGGAAAACGACAAGCCGACCGTGATCGCCTTGCGTGAAATCGAAAAAGGGTTGATCAATAACGATATCATGGATAAGCAGGATCGCTACGAGCAATTAGAACAGGAAACGGCGGAAATTCACGCAGTTTCTTTGTTGTCTGACGAGCAGTAATTTTTTCTCGACTATAGCAGGTGTAATTTGTATCTATTCGAAAGTCTGGATCGCATTATTCAGGGCTATTTGCCGCCGGAACAGATTGAACTGGTCAAGCAGGCCTATGTTGTCGCACGTGACGCGCATGAAGGGGTAACCCGTTCCAGCGGTGAACCGTACATTACCCACCCCGTTGCGGTGGCATCGATTATCGCCGAAATGAAACTGGATCACGAAGCCGTGATGGCGGCGTTGTTACATGACGTTATCGAAGATACACCTTATACCGAAGAGCAGTTGACCGAAGCTTTCGGCCGTAGTGTCGCCGAAATTGTGGAAGGCGTGTCGAAACTGGATAAATTGAAATTCAGAACACGCAAAGAGGCGGAAACCGAAAATTTCCGCAAAATGATTCTGGCGATGACCAAAGATATCCGTGTGGTGCTGATCAAACTCGCCGACCGTACCCACAATATGCGTACACTCGGCTCGTTAAGACCGGACAAACGGCGCCGTATTGCCAAAGAAACGTTAGAAATTTACAGTCCGCTGGCACACCGTCTGGGGATAGAACACATCAAAAACGAATTGGAAGATTTGGGCTTCGAAGCCCTGCATCCAAACCGCTATCAAGTATTACAAAAAGTAATTCAGGCGGCGCGCGGCAACCGTAAAGAGATGATTCAGCGAATTGCCGATGAAATCAAAGGGCGGTTAAACGATGCCGGTATCGCTTCGCGCGTGTTCGGCCGGGAGAAGCACCTTTATTCGATTTATCAGAAAATGCGTTTGAAAGAACAGCGTTTTCATTCAATTATGGATATTTATGCGTTTCGTGCAATTGTCGATGATGTGGACACCTGTTATCGGGTGTTGGGGCAAATGCACGGTTTGTACAAACCGCGTCCGGGACGGGTCAAAGATTATATCGCCATTCCGAAAGCCAACGGCTACCAGTCGTTGCATACTTCCATGATCGGGCCGCACGGTGTGCCGGTCGAGGTGCAGATCCGTACCGAAGATATGGATCAAATGGCGGAAATGGGGGTTGCGGCACATTGGGCGTATAAACAGGGTAGTGAAGTGAAAAACACTACTGCGCAGATCCGCGCTCAACGTTGGTTGCAAAGTTTGATTGAATTACAACAAAGTTCGGGAAATTCGCTGGAATTTATCGAAAGTGTTAAATCCGATATGTTCCCGGATGAAATTTATGTCTTTACGCCGAAAGGGCGGATCGTAGAATTGCCGACCGGGGCGACTGCAATTGATTTTGCCTATGCGGTGCATTCCGATATCGGTCAAACCTGTATCGGTGCTCGGGTTGATCGTGTGCCTTACCCATTATCGCAACCGCTGGAAAGCGGGCAGACGGTGGAGATCATTACTGCTCCGTCGGCACGTCCGAGTGCCGGCTGGTTGAATTTTGTCGTGACAGCCAAAGCCCGCTCCAAAATTCGTCAAACCTTGAAAAATCTGCGCCGTGACGAATCGGTCATTCTGGGGAAACGCCAGCTGATTCATTCCCTTTCCCCGTATAAATTGGACGATATCGATCCGTTGCGGTTACAGCAGCTGTTGGCGGAATTGAAACTGGACGACATGGATGATTTATTGGCGGAAATCGGGTTGGGAAATCAAATGAGTGCGGTGATCGCTCATAGCTTGCTCGGTGAAAAAATTGCGATTGATACCGATGGCATTCCGAATAACCATAAAGATTCGAATTTGATCATCAAAGGGGCGGAAGGGTTGTTAATCAGCTGTGCCAAATGTTGTCATCCGGTTCCCGGTGATCCGATAATTGCGTTTGTCAGCCCGGGCAAAGGCTTAGTGGTGCACCATGAATTCTGCTCTAATATTACGCGTGAAAGTCATAGCCAGCCGCAGCATTTCACTTCGGTCGAATGGGAAAAAAGCGAAAACGGAAGTGAATTTGATGCGGAACTGCGGATTGAAATGGTCAATAAACAGGGTATTTTGGCCAATTTGACTTCGGCGATTGCCGCCACCGGCAGCAATATCAAAAGTATTACCACAGAAGAAAGAGAAGGGCGGGTTTACTTTGTCACCCTCCTGATTTCAACTCACCATGTGCAGCAGCTTAACGGGATCATGAAAAAGCTCGGTTCGGTTTCCGGCGTGATCGAGATCGTTCGTAATATCAACGAATAGGTGATTTTGGCATGAAAGAGCAACTGCTGGACGCGATTCCTCTGACCGCACTTGCCGGCGTCGGTGCGGCAGTTGCGGCCAAATTGGCTAAAATTAATATCCATAATGTACAGGATTTACTGTTTCATCTGCCGAGCCGTTATGAAGATCGCACCCGAATTACGCCGCTGAATGAGATTCGCCCCGACGGTTATGCCACCATTGAAGGCGTGGTGCAGACCAACGAGGTCACATTCGGGAAACGCCCGATTCTGAGTGTGACTTTGTCTGACGGCAGCAGCAAAATTATGCTGCGTTTTTTCAATTTTAATGCCGGTATGAAAAACAGCCTCAGCGCCGGCACACGGGTGAAAGCATTCGGTGAAATTAAACGCGGCCGTTTTATGGCGGAAATCCACCATCCGCAATATCAGATTATTCACAATGATCAGCCGTTGCTGCCGGAAGAGAATCTGACCCCGATTTACCCGACTACCGACGGTTTGCGTCAGACCGCACTTCGCCATTTAACCGATCAGGCATTAAAACTACTCCATAGCACACCGGTAAACGAACTGCTGCCGGTGGGATTTACTCCGCATGAGATCAGTCTGAAAGATGCGCTGACCTTTTTACATCGTCCGCCGCCCGGTGTTTCGTTTGATCAATTGGCTCAGGGCACTCATCCGGCGCAACAACGTTTGATTTATGAGGAGTTGTTGGCACATAATCTCGCCATGCAGCAGAGTCGGGCGGAAACCAAGTGTCTGAATGCGGAAGTGTTGCGCGAAGATACCGCATTAACGGTGCAGTTTTTGGCGCAGTTACCGTTTCAGCCGACCAAAGCTCAGCAACGAGTCACTCAGGATATTCGTTTGGATTTGGCAAAAAGCGAACCGATGATGCGTTTGGTACAAGGTGATGTCGGATCGGGCAAAACGCTGGTTGCCGCCTTGGCGGCACTGATTGCCATCGGCAATCATAAACAGGTAGCACTGATGGCGCCGACTGAAATTTTGGCGGAGCAACATGCGCAAAATTTTCGCCGTTGGTTTGAACCGTTGGGCATTGAGATCGGCTGGCTGGCGGGCAAAGTGAAAGGTAAAGCACGTCGGGCCGAGCTGGAAAAGTTGAAGTGCGGTCAGATCAACATGATTATCGGCACCCATGCTTTGTTTCAGCAAGAGGTGGAGTTCCACAATTTGGCATTGGTGATTATTGATGAACAGCACCGTTTTGGGGTTCACCAGCGTTTGATGTTGCGTGAAAAAGGGCTAAAAAATGCCGTATATCCACATCAATTGATCATGACGGCAACACCGATTCCGCGGACATTGGCGATGACGGTATATGCGGATTTGGATACCTCGATCATTGATGAATTGCCGCCGGGACGAACGCCGATTCAAACCATAGTTGTTTCCGAAGAGCGGCGTGATGAAATCGTACAGCGGGTAAATCAGGCGTGCAGCCATGAAAAACGGCAGGCATATTGGGTATGTACCCTAATCGAAGAATCCGAGCTACTGGAAGCACAGGCGGCCGAAGCAATAGCAGAAGATTTGCAGCGAGCCTTGCCGAACCTGGCGATTGGGCTGGTACACGGCCGCATGAAACCACAGGAAAAACAGGCGATTATGCACGCTTTTAAAGAGGCGGAACTGGATTTACTGGTGGCGACCACGGTGATTGAAGTGGGTGTTGACGTGCCGAATGCCAGCCTGATGATTATCGAAAATGCAGAGCGCCTCGGTTTGTCACAATTGCATCAACTACGCGGACGGGTTGGGCGCGGCAGTATCGATTCTTATTGTGTACTGATGTATAAGCCACCGCTCGGCAAGGTGTCCCGCCAGCGGCTACAAGTTTTGCGAGACAGCCAAGACGGCTTTGTCATCGCTGAAAAAGACTTGCAAATCCGCGGACCGGGGGAAGTTCTGGGAACAAAACAAACCGGCATCGCCGAATTCAAGATTGCCAGCTTAATGCGTGATCGTAAAATGATCCCGCTCGTGCAGCATCACGCCAGGCAGATTATCGAACAATATCCGGCGTGTGTCGATGCCTTGATTAGACGCTGGTTGGATCAACGGACAATGTATAGCCATGCGTAACGAGCTTGAACGATACCGCACTTTATTGCAAAGTGCGGTTTGGCAAACACAATCAGTCGGCACAAATCGCTTGACAGCAAAAGAAACGGCGTGGCTGCTATCGACAGATTCGCTCACGGTCAAACTGAAAAGACATTGCGGTCAGTTTCATGTTGAACTGTTAAATCAAGATTGGTATCCGAATCCATTAGCAAATGAAAGTGCGGTTTTGCCTGCGGGGCAGGATTATTTTGTTCGGGAAGTTTTTTTGTATGGTAACGGACAACGCTGGATTTTCGCCCGTACCGTGATTCCCGCATCGCTCAGCAGACGATTTCCGCCATTGTTGGCGTTAGGGCAAAAGCCGCTGGGTGAGTTTTTATTTGAACAAAAATTCAGACGTGATGCATTGCAATGGAGTAAAATCAACGGACTGGCGGCGAGGCGTTCCCTGTTCTATATGCAGGCGGATGCGTTGTTGGTGACGGAACTGTTTCTTGATGACTTTGGTTATTTATAATGAATAAAGACAATGCGTTAGCGACTATTTTAGTATTTGATTCCGGTGTGGGCGGCTTAACGGTCTACCATGAAATCCAACAACTATTACCCCACTATCATTATCTTTATTGTCTGGATAATGCCTTTTTTCCCTACTCGGAAAAAAGTGAGCGGCAGATTATTGACCGCACTTTGTGGGTTTGCCGCCGACTCGTCAATCAATATCCGATAGATTTGATCGTCATTGCCTGCAATACAGCCAGTACGGTCGTGCTGCCGACCTTGAGGGAGCATTTGCCGCAGCATATCGGAATTGTCGGCACCGTGCCGGCGATTAAACCGGCTGCAGCCGTCTCGCAAAGCAAACATATCGGCTTATTGGCAACAAAAGGGACGGTCAAGCGAGCCTACACGGAAGACCTGATCCAACGTTATGCGGCAAACTGTATCGTTGAGAAAATCGGCACCACTGAACTGGTTGAACTGGCGGAAAGAAAAATGCGGGGCGATTCGGTTGACTTGGGGCGTCTGCATAGCATTGTCAAACCGTGGGTGGAATTAAAGGATTTGGATACCGTGATCTGGGGGTGTACACATTTCCCCTTGTTGGAGAATGAACTAAAACTTTGCTTGCCGCATGTGAAGTTTTTTGTCGATTCGGGCAAAGCGATTGCCAAACGGGTAAAGTATTTATTACAGCAAAAACAACTGTTCAGAGAAAAAGCGAAACTTGATGAAATTTCCCGACATTTGATTTTTGCGACAGCGCCGATAAACCATATTTTTGGTTTTCATAATATGATGCAACGCTATGGTTTTAGCGAATTAGGCTATTTATCACAAGATTAATAATCAAGGACGGCTGATTCCTGCTCACAAAGTGCGGTTTAAATCCTCGTTTTGTTTAAGAAATTATCAATCGATCCCGTTTTTCTCAAAATAGTGATCTTTTTTGAAAAAAGATCTTGCCAAAAAATATTGGCGCTCTATAATGCGCACCCACTGACAGCGAGAAAGCAAAATGTTTTAAGTTGTCAGATAGTTGAGTGATAAATAATACTGAAATCACTTGACGAAAAAAAATGGATTGTGTAGGATATCAATCCTTTCCGCTAAAAAAGTGGAAATTGTTCTTTAACAATTTA
>NZ_JSUM01000015.1 GCF_000772535.1 Chelonobacter oris | reverse complement strand
ACGCATTATTCTAAAAATAACATTTAAAACAATAAGTTAAACGAACAAAATCACTTTGACCATCATTTCTCAATAGTTCAGTAACCAATTGATAAATAATATATTTTTAAAGAGCAACAAAAAATAGGTTTTAACTTGAAGCTGAGGTAAGAGCGGTTAAGATCAAATCCTAACCGCTCTTTAACGTTTACAATCACATACTAAGTGATCATATCCGAATCCTTTGAGAGTGACGTTCACTACGTAAGAACGTATCATCTTGAGATATGCCATATCTTATAATCATGCGGCAAAAAAAATCAACCCCTATATTAAATATATTTTTATAAAATACGAGTTCTTATCAAATACTCCTAAATTGTCGTTCGACTAGGCACCAGCATCACATAGCCTTTCACATTCCTTTCCAATCAGATATGATACTAACCCTACGTTAACTCGTAGCTTAGAAATATATAAAATACATTTTTGTTTTGTTAATTTTTACCCACCATACAGGTGGTTTATTCACTGGCGCCATTCTCTAGCGCCAGTTTTTTCACCACATCAAACATGAAATCCAATACGTTATGTTGTGTAAATGCCCTTAAGCACTCTTGTCGAAACGCCTGTTCGCTTGCTTTTTCTTTGGCACAGATGAAAGCTAACGGCAAAACAAGCGCATCTTTGATTAAGTCGGCAATATCAAAAACCAGCGCTCCACGGCGGGTTTTGCCGTGCATGACGGCAAAACCATGAGGAATACCCAATACCCATGTGGTCGTTGCTGCTAAACCATAGGCAAGATAGTTGCCGTGATTAAGAAAAATATTAGTGCGATCACCCGCTTCCCGATCGCGGGTAAATTCACCGTACCGAGTGGCCTGCGCTGCAAATTTATACAGCTGTTTGCTAAATCAAGCTTCCTGCTGCAATAAGGCTGTCACGTTTAATTGCGAATCAATCTCTTGTAATTGCTTATGTAATAATGAATTCAATGCATTATTGGCAATATCAAATCCTTCCGCCTTTAACTCTCGGTCCTTGTTCCATGTCCGTGTCTGCCGTAAAAAAGTAATACGGGCTTTTTGTAACAATTTAGCCGCCTGTAAGTGTTTTTCTTCGTTAAACCACCAACTCAGCCAACCTTGTACATATTCGGTCGGACGATATTCCCTTTGTGGCGTCAACCGCTCTATTTCGGTTGCCATAAAGAGCGGTGTTCCCGCACCGCAGCTTGTGTAACGGAGGTTCCGGTTCCCAAAATAATACTCGTCGTATTGGCAATCGGAATATTCCAATACAAATTTTCCTTATCACTTTCCGTTAAATAAAGTATTCGCCCGTTTTTTTGCATAACACGGCAATGCTCAAGATAATAAATATTGGCTCTTTTACTGTGCAAAATAGTTTTTAAATCTGACGGCGCTAAAAATTGATTGGACCGCGACCTGAATTCTCCCGATAAACAAAAAAGGACAACGCTTCCGTTGCCCCTTCAAGATTTAATCTTATGCCGCCGAAAAAAGCAGTAGCAACACGGCAAGTACCTGTGGTGAGATAATCCGCATAAACATCACCAGCGGATAAACGGTGGCGTAAGACAGGGCGGCGGCACCACTGTCTTCTTTAATGCCGTTGGCAAATGCCAAAGCCGGCGGATCGGTCATCGAACCGGCCAACAAGCCGCTGAGGGTGAGGTAATTCATTTTGGCATACAGCCGCGCGACAATACCGGTGATCATCAGCGGTACAAAGGTGATAATTGCACCATACATCATCCATTCCAATCCGTCGCCGCTGAACAGGGTGTCTACAAAATTAGCCCCCGCCTTGATACCGACCACCGAGAGGAACAACACAATCCCGATTTCGCGCAAAGCCAAGTTCGCACTTGGCGGCATAAACCAGTAAAGTTTGCCGATACTGCCGATTCGCGCCAGAATCAAGGCGACAACTAACGGTCCGCCGGCCAATCCCAGTTTTAACGCAACAGGAAAACCGGGCAGAGAAATCGGCACCGATCCCAATAATACGCCCAACAGAATCCCGATAAATACCGGCAGCATTTGCACTTGTTGCAATTTCTGCTGTGCATTGCCGATGACCGCCGTCACCGCTTCAATGGCGTCCAGACGTCCGACCAGATTTAATACGTCGCCGAATTGCAGGCTGGTATTGCTGGTAGGCACCAATTCAATCCCGGCACGGTTCAAACGGGAAATAACCACCTCATATTTCTGTTTGATTTTCAGATCACGAATTTTTTTGCCGAGTGCCAGCTCATTGGTCACCACCACCCGTACAGAACGCAAATCGGTGCCGCGAGTTGAAAGCGATTCCTTGACGATCTCACCGACCACCAACTGCACCCGATGCAAATCCGGCATATCTCCGACCAAATGCATAATATCGTTCTGCTGCACTTCGGTATCTGCGTGCGGCACAATCAACTCCTCGCCCCGTTTAAGTCGGGAACAAAGCACATTTTTTGCTTCAAATCCGGGAATAGCACGGATTTTCAAGCCGCTGATATTCGGATTGGTGATTTTCACATTCAGCGTACTCAGGCTCTCTTTATCATGCCCCGATTCTTTTTCAAATTGTTGGTGCTCTTCTTCAATCTTAATTTTGAAAAACAGCCGAATCAGCCAAATCGCCAACAAAATACCGCAAATACCGAACGGATAGGCAATCGCATACGCCATCCCCATGGTTTCGGTAATATTGGTCATGCCCAACTCCGCCAAAATCTGCTGCCCCGCCCCCAATGACGGCGTATTAGTCACCGCACCGGAGAAAATGCCCAGAATAATCGGCAGTTCCACCCCGAAAGCAAGATGTAGGATCACCACCAACAGCGCACCTAACAACACAATCAGCATTGCAAACAGGTTCAGTTTCAATCCCGACTGACGAAGCGAAGCAAAAAAACCGGGGCCGACCTGAATCCCGATGGTATACACAAACAGAATCAAGCCGAACTCCTGAATAAAATGCAAGGTATGCGGTTCAAGGTTCAAGCCGTATTGATTGGTAAAATGGCCGACAAAAATTCCGCCGAACAACACCCCCCCGATTCCGATTCCGATGCCTCTTATCTTCAAATGCCCCAACCACAATCCGATGACGGCAACCAAAGCAAGCAGGCTAATCGTGATAGCAATATCACTCATAACATCTCCTATAGTTAAATTTTAAAATGATAAACTGCGCACATTATACCGATGTTAAATCGGCAAAAGTTTGTTATAGTGCAAACTTTTAAAATAAAGATGAGATTTTTTATTTAAAAATTTGCGTGCATTGTTAAACTTTTTAGCTATTTGAGAATCAAATGCTTACTATTTGTTAAATTTGGACTTTTTATGAATTGGCAACAAGAACTTATCGATTCCGCCGGGTGGTTGGCACAGGCTTTTATCGGCAGTATGCTGTTTTTGGCGGTACTCGGATTTTTACTGATTAAATTCAGCCGCTGGGGAAAACAATTTTGGCAGCTTGCCGCCGACTATATCGATCCGAAACACAATTTAAAAGCCATCGGATTATTTTTAATTATCGTATTGTTATCGTTAATGGCGGTGCGTTTAAACGTTGTCATCTCCAATTGGTATAATGTGATGTACGGCTCGCTACAAGATTTGAACGCCCCGTTATTCTGGCAAATGATGGTCGTATTCAGCATTCTGGCAAGCATCAATGTCGTCTTGGTGTTAGCCAATTATTATTTATCGCAGCGCTTTACGATTAACTGGCGTACCGCACTTAATCAACGCTTTGTCGATCGTTGGACGACAAACCGCACTTACTATAAAACACAGTACAATTACAGTCGCTTGGACAACCCCGATCAACGGATTCAGCAAGATATCCTATCGTTTGTCTCCAGCTCCCTGAGCTTTTCCACCGGCTTAATCAGCGCCGTCACCTCGATCATCGCCTTTACGATTTTATTGTGGAAATTATCCGGCCCGACCGCACTTCTCGGCATAGAAATTCCGCACGGCATGGTTTTTATCGCTTTCGGCTACGTACTCATCACCTCGCTGTTTGCCTTTAAATTGGGACGACCGTTAATCGCACTCAATTTCCTGAATGAAAAACTGAATGCAAACTACCGTTATTCATTAATTCGGATCAAAGAATACGCCGAAAGCATCGCCTTTTACGGCGGCGAAAAAACCGAACGCAATACCTTATTCGGTCAGTTTGAAAAAGTGATCGGCAATGTATGGCAAATTGTCTATCGAACCCTGAAATTTTCCGGTTTTAACCTCGTGGTCAGCCAAACTTCGGTGGTCTTTCCGTTTTTGATTCAAGCCGGCCGTTTTTTCAGCAAACAGATTTCACTTGGCGATCTAATGCAAACCGTAAATGTGTTCGGTCAATTGCATAGCAGCCTGTCATTTTTCCGTAATTCTTATGATGATTTTGCCGCTTATAAAGCCACACTGGATCGTTTGACCGGATTCAACGCAGCCATGCGCAGTGCCGAACAGCTGCCGATGCCGACAATCAGCGAACACGCAAGCCGGTTGCAGGTTAAAAATCTGACGGTAAAAACCCCGGCGCATACGCCATTGATCAACGGGCTAAATTTGGATATTGCCCCGGCCACCCGCCTACTGATTCAAGGGCCGTCCGGTGTGGGTAAAACCACACTGTTACGTGCGCTGGCGGGTTTATGGGCATACGCAGAAGGTGAAATCGCAGCACCACGCAATGCGTTATTTTTGTCGCAAAAACCGTATCTACCGCAAGGTACACTGTTAGACGCATTGTATTATCCGAATACCCCGCCGCAAAAAGCGGACTACCAAACCGAACAAGCCGTGTTGCAACAAGTCTGTCTGGCGCATTTGAGCGACAAACTGAGCGAACACAACGAATGGACGCAGATTTTATCCTTAGGCGAACAGCAACGGGTGGCATTTGCCCGTCTGTTGCTGAACAAACCGCAAATCGTCTTTTTGGATGAAGCCAGCGCCAGCATGGACGAAGGCTTAGAAGATGCGATGTACCGCCTGCTGCAACAAGAATTGCCGCACAGCACCGTTATCAGCGTCGGCCACCGCTCAACCTTAAAACGCTTCCACAGCGATTTGCTGCATATTCAAACCGACGGCAGTTGGCAGTTAGCCCGACAATAATGGATATAAGTGCGGTTCAACCAAACCGCACTTTCACTTTCCCCCTTGAAATCCGCCCAACCGTTCCCATATCTAGTTCTATCCTATTTCGTTTACCTTTTTGTTTAACCATTAGAACAGGAAATAACAATGAGCAACAACCAAGAAACGCGCGGTTTTCAATCCGAAGTCAAACAACTGCTACAGTTGATGATTCACTCCCTCTATTCCAACAAAGAAATCTTCTTGCGCGAGCTGATTTCCAACGCCTCCGACGCAGCCGACAAATTGCGTTTCAAGGCACTTTCCGCACCGGAACTGTATGAAGGCGACGGTGATTTGAAAGTGCGGGTCAGCGCCGATAAAGACAAAGGCACGCTCACCATCAGCGATAACGGCATCGGCATGAACCGTGAACAAATCATCGACCATCTCGGCACGATCGCCAAATCCGGCACCAAAGAATTTTTAAGCACCTTGGGATCCGATCAAGCCAAAGACAGCAAACTGATCGGGCAATTCGGCGTGGGGTTCTATTCCGCTTTTATCGTCGCCGATAAAGTCAGCGTGAAAAGCCGTGCCGCCGGTGAAAGTGCGGATCAAGGCGTATTGTGGGAATCCGCCGGTGAAGGCGAATACAGCGTTGCCGATATTGAAAAAACCGAACGCGGCACTGAAATCACCCTGCATTTACGCGAAGACGAAAAAGAGTTCTTGGACGACTGGCGTTTGCGCCAAATCATCGGCAAATACTCCGACCATATCGATTTGCCGGTCGAATTACTGGTGAAAGAATACGATGACGAAGGCAAAGAAACCGGCGTCAAATGGGAAAAAATCAACAAAGCGCAAGCATTGTGGACGCGCAATAAAGCCGAGATCGGCGAAGAAGAATATAAAGAATTCTACAAACACATCAGCCATGATTTCAACGAGCCGTTACTGTGGGCGCACAATCGGGTGGAAGGCAAACAAGAATACACCAGCCTGCTGTATCTGCCGGAAAAAGCCCCTTGGGATCTGTTCAACCGAGAACATAAACACGGCTTGAAACTGTATGTGCAGCGTGTGTTCATCATGGACGATGCCGAGCAATTTATGCCGAACTATCTGCGCTTCGTCAAAGGGTTGATCGATTCCAACGATCTGCCGCTGAACGTATCGCGTGAGATCCTGCAAGACAATAAAGTGACTGCCGCCCTGCGCAAAGCGCTGACCAAACGTGCTTTGGGTATGTTGGAAAAACTGGCGAAAAATGAAGACAAAACTAAATATCAAAATTTCTGGAAAGAATTTGGTTTAGTACTGAAAGAAGGTTTGGCGGAAGATCATGCCAATCAACAAGAGGTCGCCAAATTACTACGTTTTGCAACCACTCACAATGACAGCAGCGAACAAACGGTTGCGCTGGAAGATTATGTCGCGCGCATGAAAGAAGGGCAGAAGGCGATTTACTACATTACCGCCGACAGCTATGTTGCCGCTAAAAACAGTCCGCACTTGGAGCTGTTCAATAAAAAAGGCATCGAAGTGCTGCTGTTGTCTGATCGCATTGACGAATATGTGTTGGGCTACTTCACGGAATTCGACGGCAAGCCGTTACAAGCCATTACCAAATCCGATCTGGATTTAGGCGATCTGGCCGACAAGGAACAGGAAGAAGTACAAAAAGAGCAGGATAAGGCATTCGATTCATTTATCGAGCGGGTGAAAAGCTATCTGGGCGAACGGGTGAAAGATGTCCGTTTAACCCATCGTTTAAGCGATACGCCGGCGATTGTCTCCACCGACAATGATCAGATGACAACGCAAATGGCGAAATTGTTTGCCGCCGCCGGACAACCGGTGCCGGAAGTGAAATACACCTTTGAGCTAAATCCGGAACACGCTTTAGTACAGAAAACAGCGGATACCAGTGATGAAGCGCAATTCGGCGAATGGATTGAATTGCTGTTTGATCAAGCGATGCTGTCTGAACGCGGCTCGCTGGAAAATCCGACGGCATTTATCAAACGGGTGAACAAACTCTTGGCATAAACTGCCTCGCATACCGGAACCATCAAGTGCGGTCGGAGAAATCCAACCGCACTTTTCATTTTAATTGACCTGATAAATCATCTGTCGCAGGCATTTTATCGGTACAAGTGCGGTTTGCCAATGGAACAATTCAGGAAGGGTTTCCTCGTTTTGCTGCAAAAAATACGCCAGATAAAACGGTAGTTCATCGCTAAAAAATAATTTTCCCTTCGGTGCATAATCACACTGAATCCGCAACTGCTGCGGCTGGTGAACCACCGAACGCAGTTTGACAATGCCGACGCCCTGCGATTTCAGCACCGCTTCACGCGGACACCAAGTGCGGTAGAATGCCGCCTCACGCCTTGCTTGCCGCTCGAACCACCGCCGCTCGCTTTCCGAAGCGTAAAAACGCATTAACCCGTCAAAATTGCGCTGTTTCTGCGGACTTTCAATATCCACCGCCACTGCAACCGCACTTTCATGCGGCTCGGTGATGGCGATCACCACCGCAACCCAATCGCCGGAATGGCTGATATTAAAATCAATCTGCGGTGTATCGGCAAAATAGGGGCGGCCGCTTGCGGTGCGCTGAATCCGTTCAATGAATGAAATCGGTTGGCGAAAATGTTCCAACAGTTTCACCAATAGAAAATGCGCCAAAATACTGCTCTGCCGCCGCTGCTTCAAACGGGCGTTCGCTTTAAGTTGCGGCTGCAAACGCACCTCCGGCAAATAACGGCGCAATACCGCACTTGGCGGCATATCCGCCAGATTTCCCCAAATTACCGCACGTTGCATTCTGCTGTCCTCAATTGGTCATGACAAATTTCCATTTTTTCATTAGACTATCGGCTTCTCAACAAAATAACAATCCATGATCTGAAAATTCAATATGAAAACCGCTTCCTCTTCCGATTGGCGACATTTAATCCGTCTCACTCTGCCGATAGCGATGGGCTATTATGCCGCCGGTATTGCCTATGGCATTCTCGCCGTCAGCGCCGGTTTGCCGGCTTGGCTGACCGTAGCATTAAGCATGTTGGTCTATTCCGGTGCGGCGCAATATGCCGCCATTCCGCTGTTTGCCGCCGGCGCCGGCTTTTTTCCGTTGGTCGTCGGTACGTTACTGATTAGCCTGCGTCAGATTTTTTATACATTGGCATTACATCGGGATTTACCGAAAAAAGGCTTGCTGCGCTGGTATGCCACGGCATCGATTACCGACGAAAGTTATGCCTTGGTTGCGACACAGGATAAATCCGAACGCCCGAGACTGATCAGCAAAATCAATTTTCTCTGCCAGTTCTATTGGGTTTCCGCCTCGTTGATCGGCACCCTGTTGGGTGCGGAGCTGGCAAATGCAATACCGCACTTGGAGTTTGCCTTGCCGTGCCTGTTTATTATTTTGGCATATGAGCAGTATCGTCAAGTACGACAATACTTTCCTTTTCTGTTGAGCGTCGGCGCATTTGTGCCGGCGAAACTGTTTGCAGCCGATTGGCTGATGCTGGCGGCGATTTTATGCTGCATGACGGCTATTTTAATGCGTTATAACCTGCAACTGCGTTATAAGGAGAGAAAATCATGAGCCATACTGTTGATATTCTCTTGGCGCTGTTCGGCATGGCGGTCGTCATCTTTGTTTGTCGCGCCTTGCCGTTATTCCTGCCGCAACGCTGGCTGCAAGCCGGTTGGCTGCAAAGCCTGAATCAAGCCTTGCCGCTGTGCATCATGCTGATTTTATTATTGAGCAGTTTAAAGATTCCGACCGCACTTTCAGCCTCGTTTATCGAACCGTTGATTGAATTGGTGGCGCTAAGTGCGGTTTTGCTGAGCTATATCCGCTGGCGAAACACGCTGTTAAGCGTGGTAATCGGCGTAGTCGGCATCAATCTGCTGTATCGGCTGATCTAAAAAAACGGCAACCCAAAGGTTGCCGTTTCCGTTATATTGCCTCAGACTCGGATTACAACTTGGTTCTAACCGTTAATAAATTATGCAGACGGCTCAAATCGTTTTCATTCAAACTGCCCGATAACTGTCGCAACTGCAATTCCAGCAACAGGTAGTTATAACGTGCCGACGACAATTGCCGTTGGGCTTCGTGACGGGTACGGGTGCTGGTCAATACGTCCAGAATGGTACGGGTGCCGGCATTATAGCCCGACAACGTCGCCTGATAAGCACTTTCCGATGAACGCACATATTGCTGATACGCCCTGATTGAACTCGAAGAGGCGTTCAGGCTGTTGACCGTGGAGCGGATATTGCGCACCAGATCACGATAAGTTGACTCCAATCCTTCCGAACTGCTGACAAAAGCGTGCTGTTGTTGTCGCACGCGCGAAGCCGTCTGACCGCCGGTATACAACGGCATCGACACTTCCACGCCGATAGTCGCCTGATCAACACTGCGATCCGGAATGCCGTAACTGCTTGCCACCGGCATTCTTGAATTGGTGTGGGTTAAGCCGGCGACCAAATTCACTGTCGGCAAATAGGCGCTTTCCGCAACTTTGATGCCTTCTTTTGCCAATTCTTTGCCCATTTTATAGTAGGTCAACGTCAAATTCTGCTCTTCGCCCTGTGTAATATACTGGTTCGGATTGGCATAGGTTTGCGTTTTGAATTTTTTCGTATCCAACCGATGGATATCCGACGGATATTGTCCGGTAATTTCATATAGGGCTTCAATGCTGTTATCGACATCGTTTTGCGCCATAATTTCATTGGCGATCACGCTGTCATACTGTGCCTGCGCTTCATCAACATCGGTAATCGCCACCAGTCCGACCTGATATTGCTGGTTGGTATCACTCAATTGGCTGTAAACCGCTCTTTTTTCGGCTTGCACCGATGTCAGCGTATCAATGCTGTTTAACACACTGATATAAGCGGTTGCCACGCGATACAACAAATTTTGCTGTGCCGCCTGATAAGACACTTCCGCCTGTTGTGCGGTTTTTTCCTGCAATGACAAATTACGCCATAAGCTCATATCAAACAGCGCCTGTCTTAAATTCAGCCCGACACTGAAAGTGCGGTTTTGGCTGAAACTGTTGTTATAACCGGTATTATGCGTTGTTCCGTGGTCTACATAGCGATTTGAACCATAACTGGCGGCGGCATTCAATTGCGGCAACAGTGCGCCTTTCGCTTGATTTTTGCCTTCGATAATCTGCCGGCTGTCCGCATAGGCTTTTTTCACCACCGGATCACTGTTCTTCGCCTGCTCGTAGGCTTCCATCAAAGAAGCCGCCATCACCTGCTGCGTCAAGCCGAGGCTTAAAACCGACAGCAACAATGTTATTTTTTTCATCTCTTTTTTCTCAACTAAATGATCGTTCATTTATTTTACCGAAAACCTTTTGCAAATGTAAGTGAAAAAAGGCGTTAATTTGATAAACTGATTCAACTCGAATCGCAAATTCAGGCTTGACCGAAAAAAGAGGAAACACATGACGATTGAACAATTTTCTGCCGCCGATTTAGAGATCCAACAGCAGGATCTGGTCTATGACGGTTTTTTTAAACTATATCAAATCCGCTTCCGCCATAAACTGTTTGCCGGCGGCTACAGCAGCACCGTTACCCGCGAATTATTGTACAAAGGTGCGGCCTCTGCCGTCATCGCCTACGATCCTCAGCGGGATCAGGTGATTCTGGTCGAACAAGTGCGGATCGGCGCTTACGTGAAAGACAGTGGAAAATCACCGTGGCTGTTGGAGTTAATCGCCGGTATGGTGGAAGAGAATGAACAGCCGCAAGAGGTTGCCGTACGGGAAGCACAAGAAGAAGCCGGTATCGCCGTCACCGATATCGTACCGGCACTCAGCGTCTGGGACAGCCCCGGCGGTGTTTTCGAACGGATTCACCTGTTTGCCGGCAAAGCGGACGCCTCACAAGCAAAAGGGCTGCACGGACTGGCGGAAGAGCACGAAGACATCAAAGTGCATGTCGTCAGCCGCGAACAAGCCTACCAATGGATCGAGAGCGGAAAAATCGATAACAGCATCGCCGTGATCGGTTTACAGTGGTTACAGCTTCACTATCTTCGCTTACAAAAATTATGGGGATAAACAATATACAATAAGCGGTGAAAAAAGAGGATATATCTTCAATTTCGACATTTTGTTTCTCGGAAAATGTGCGCTTACTAGCATTTTTAATAGAAAAATACTGACATTTGGATAAAAAACAGTATCTTATCCATTACGACATTTTTTTATTTCTTACAGATTTTGTTGGTATATTTTGAAAACAACTTTCCTTCACCATTCAGACGGTATACCGGTACGTTTTATTCAAGTGACGGATCCGCATCTATTCGCCGATAAAAAATCGGCATTATTGGGCATTAATACCTACGACAGCTTTGTTGCCGTTCTGTCCGAAATTCAAAAAACCGCCTTTGATTTCGAGTTTGTACTCGCCACCGGCGATTTGGTACAAGACAGCAGCTCGGAAGGCTACCGCTACTTCAGCGAAGAAATTCAGACACTGCAAAAACCGGTATTCTGGATTCCCGGCAACCATGACTATCAACCGCATATGGTCGAAATGCTGAGCCGTCATACTCAGTATATTTCACCGTTAAAACACATCGTTATCAACGATACTTGGCAAATTTTGATGCTTGACAGCCAAGTGATCAACTCGCCCCACGGCTATCTGAACCTGTACCAGTTGGATTGGTTACTGGCCAAACTGGAGCAATATCCGAATCTCTATACTGTGATTGTGCTGCACCACCATATCGCCCCGACGCGTTCAGCTTGGCTCGATCAACATAATTTACGCAACACATCGGAGTTTTTGAGTTGTTTGGCGCAGCATCGGCACATTAAAGCGGTCGTCAGCGGGCATATCCACCAAGAGATGGACACCGTGTGGAATCAATATCGGATTCTGACCACACCGTCCACCTGTATTCAATTCAAATCCGACAGCTACCATTTCAGTTTGGGCTCCATGCCGCCGGGTTGGCGGGAATTTGAACTCTATCCCGACGGCACATTGAAAACCCAAGTCCGCCGGATTGAAAACAATCTGTTTACCCCGGATTTTAATATTTCGGGATATTAACTATGCAAAAAGCGGCTGCCGAAATAACTGGCAGCCGCTTTTTTGCTTTTAACCAGCTTATTTAAACAATGTTCGTTGGCGACGGCGAGTCGGCTTTAACTGACTGAGCAACACCCCCCCCAATACCAGCACATAAGCGGCGAAAACCACAATCAACCATTGCGGCATGGCGAATCCCAAAAACGACCACTGCAATTCACTGCAAGAACCGTAAGCCTCGAAAACTTGCGGAAACCATTTGTTTAACGGTAGTGTCGCCGGAAAGTCCACCATCAACGGACACTGATCCCACGGATTGGGATTGAGTTGATAATCCGTGTGCCGCACGGCCAACAGCAAGCCTTGTACCGCGCTGAACAAACCGATAATCAATGCCGATAACCGAATTAACAAAAAGTGCGGTGCGATCAAACCAATCAACGCAGCCAAAGCGATGCCCAGAATCGCAACACGTTCATAAATACACATCACACAAGGTTCAAGCTTCATGACATGCTGAAAGTATAATCCGGCGGCTTCAAAAGCCAAACAAGAGATTAACAACAAAAACCAACCGCCGCGACTGAGCGAAACCTGTTTTAAATAATTGAACATTTGCCTTCCTTCTTATGGAGTAATCAGCCAACCGGCACTTTGAAACCAAAGCGTCAACTTCGGCAATAATAATTCTACAGATACTAACCCAACCAGCGACAAAACGATAGTATAAGGCAAAGCCATGTAAACCATTCGACCATAAGATAAACGAATTAGCGGTGCAAATGAAGAGGTTAATAAAAACAAAAATGCGGCTTGCCCGTTCGGCGTGGCGACCGAAGGCAAATTGGTACCGGTATTGATGGCAACGGCAATAAATTCAAACTGCTGTTGGGTAATCGTATTGGCGGCCAACGCCGCTTTCGCTTCATTAATATACACCGTGCCGACAAATACGTTATCCGAAATTGCCGACAACAGCCCATTAAAAATATAAAACAACGCCAGCTGTGTTTCTTCCGAAGCGTGCAGTACAAACTGGATAATCGGCTGGAACAAGCCTTGATCGATAATCACCGACACGACGGCAAAAAACACCACCAATAATGAGGCAAACGGCAACGCTTCTTCAAAAGCTTTGCCCAGTGCGTGTTCTTCGGTGATACCGCAAAAAGCCGTCACCAAAATAATCACGCTCAATCCGATTAACCCGACCGCCGCCAAATGGAAAGCCAGTCCGCAAATCAGCCAAATGCCGACCAACGCCTGCACACACAATTTCGCCCGATCCTGAGCGGTCAGCTTACGGCTCTGCTCCCGTTCATAACGCGCTAAAACTACCCAGACCTTTTGCGGCAATCGCTGCCCGTAGCCAAAAACCTTAAAACGCTCCAGCGCCACGCAAGTCAAAGTTCCGCAAATCAATACCGGCAGCGTTACCGGCAACATCCGTAAAAAGAATTCGCCGAAGCCCCAGCCTGCCTGCGCCGCAATAATTAAATTTTGCGGTTCGCCGACCATGGTCATCACCCCGCCAAGTGCGGTTCCCACGCCGGCATGCATCATCAGGCTGCGCAGGAAGCTGCGGAATTGTTCCAGCGTATTGCGTGACATATCGATTTTCTGATCATTAAAAATATCATCCGAATTATCATCAAAAGTATAACCTGAAGCCACTTTGTGATAGACCGCATAAAAGCCGGTTCCGACACTGATGATCACCGCAACCACCGTTAAGGCGTCAAGAAAAGCCGATAAAAAGGCGGCGCACAGACAAAATGCTAATGAAAGGCGTAATTTGGAATGAATGCCGAGCAACAGCTTGGTAAAAATAAACAGCAACAGCTGCTTCATAAAGAAAATACCCGCCACCATAAACATCAACAGCAGCAATACTTCGATATTGGCCATCACTTCATGCATGATATGCTCAGGCGAGGTCATACCGATAAAAATTGCCTCAATCACCAATAATCCGCCGGCTTGTAGCGGATAGCATTTTAATGCCATCGCCAACGTAAAAATAAATTCAGCGACCAATAACCAACCTGCCCAAAACGGGCTTATCGTAAAATAGACTATCGGGTTTATAATCAAAAATCCTAAAATACACACCTTGTACCAATCCGGTGTTTTCCCCAAAAAATTGCGCAAAACCGCGTTGCCGTAATTCATGTCCTTTCCCTGAATTTGTTTTTAATTTAAAGTAATTGCAACCATTGTAGCCAAGATATATAAAAAGAATAATCCTTTGTGATTTGAGATAAAAAAGTGTTATCTAAATCACATTTTCGCTACCTAACCTTCTATTATTTCTCCACTTTCCTGATCTTCAAAAATCATGGATACCGAGTTGACGCAAAAACGCAATCCGGTCGGCGGCGGGCCGTCATTAAATACATGCCCCAAATGCGAATCACAATTGCCACAGCGAATTTCAGTCCGATGCCGAGATAAGCTGTAGTCGTCCAGATAACGGATTGACTGCCCAGAAACCGGCCGGTAAAAACTCGGCCAGCCGCAGCCGGCATCAAATTTGGTATCCGACAAAAATAGCGCAGCGTCACACAACAAACAGCGGTACAGCCCGACATTGCGTTGTTGCAGTAATTTACCGCTAAACGGCAGCTCCGTCCCCTGTTCCAAACAGATGCGCCGCTGTTCGGCATTCAATTGTTCCTTTGTCTTCATTGTCACCTTCCGTGTTCAAAAAACCCTCTCCATTCTAAAACAAAAAGCGGCGGAAATATCATTCTTTTTGATCCTATGCCGCCCGCTTATTATCGGCTATATTTTTTTCGCTATCTTGACTTGCCTCAAAAATTTGTTGTTTCGAAGCGGAACAAACCTGTGATATACTTCACAGAGTTACATGGAGCCGCGATAGCGCAGAAATAACGCCAAATGTAACGTTTTTAGGCGAAATAGCGGCAAAATGTAGTAATTTTGTTAAACTTTTAATGAAGGGTAAAAATCTCATGGCAATTAAAATTGGTATTAATGGTTTTGGCCGCATCGGTCGTTTCGTATTCCGTGCCTCCATCAATCGTGATGACATCGAAGTTGTCGGTATCAACGACTTAATCGATGCCGATTACATGGCTTATATGCTGAAATATGATTCAACTCACGGTCGTTTCGACGGTACTGTCGAAGTGAAAGACGGCAACCTGGTTGTTAACGGCAAAACCATTCGTGTAACGGCTGAACGTGATCCGGCAAACCTTAAATGGGATGAAATCGGTGTTGACGTTGCCGTTGAAGCAACCGGTTTGTTCCTGACCGATGAAACCGCACGTAAACACATCACCGCCGGTGCCAAAAAAGTGGTATTGACAGGTCCTTCCAAAGACAAAACCCCGATGTTCGTTAACGGTGTCAACTTTGATACTTATGCCGGTCAGGATATCGTTTCCAACGCATCTTGCACCACCAACTGTCTGGCGCCAATCGCTAAAGTATTAAACGACAAATGGGGCATCAAAGACGGCTTGATGACAACCGTTCACGCCACAACTGCCACCCAAAAAACCGTTGACGGCCCATCAGCCAAAGACTGGCGCGGCGGTCGCGGTGCGGCACAAAACATCATTCCTTCATCTACCGGTGCAGCTAAAGCGGTCGGCGTGGTTATCCCTGAATTAAACGGCAAATTGACCGGTATGGCGTTCCGTGTTCCGACGACAAACGTTTCTGTTGTTGACTTGACTGTCAACTTGGCAAAACCGGCGACTTATGCCGAAATCTGCGCCGAAATGAAACGTGCTTCCGAAAACGAACTGAAAGGCGTTTTGGGCTACACAGAAGATGAAGTGGTTTCCACCGATTTCAACGGCTGCACCCTGACCTCGACTTTCGATGCCAAAGCCGGTATCGCATTAACCGATACTTTCGTTAAAGTCGTATCTTGGTATGACAACGAAATCGGTTACTCAAACAAAGTATTGGATCTGGTTGCCCACATCTCTAAATAATTGAGTCAATCCAATTAACAACATACCGCACTTTCAAACAAAAGTGCGGTATTTTTTTGTTTTTAATACCCGATTAATCAGCCAAAATCACCCGAATATTTTTTTCACTCAGCGCCTGATAAATTTGAGCGTCCAAACCTTTATCAGTAATGATGATGTCGATTTTCTCCAACGGACAGACTACATTCGGGCTGCGTCGGCCGAATTTGGACGAATCCGCCAGTAAAATAATCTCTCTTGCCGCATTGCACATGGCGGTACTGACGCCGTGAACTTCATTAAACGTTGTCGAGCCGACATCCAAGTCAAAACCGTCCGTCCCGATAAACAGCTTGTCAAAGGAAAATTTCTCAAATGTCGATTCGGCAAGAATGCCGTGAAACGAGCCGGATTTAGGGCGATAAGTTCCGCCACAAATCAACAGTTCATAGTTTTTATCCAACCCGGCCAGGCTGTTGATGATATGCAGACTATTGGTCATGACGGTCAAATTATCAACTTTCGACAAAAACGGGATCATTTGCAAGACCGTACTGCCGGCATCAATAATCATCGAATCGCCTTCTTTGAGCAGTGTGGCCGCCGCTTTTGCAATTTTCTTTTTGCTTTCCAGATTGATATGCGCTTTATTGATGATCGGCAAATCTCCTTCGTCGTTGCCGGCAAGCACAACGCTGCCGTAAGTCCGCAACACTTTGCCGCCCTCTTCAAGTGCGGTCAAATCCTTACGAATAGTCGCACCGGTGGTATCGAAATGGTTCGCCAACGCATCAACGGTCGTTTTGCCGTGCACGTGCAAATAATCAATAATCGCCGTTTGTCTCTCTTTTGGTTTCATAAATCCGGTCTCATTTTTCATGCCGACGGATATTATCGCAAACGAACCGCCTCAAACAATGCTTCCTGACAAGCGCTGCTGTCGGGAAAAACGGCTTTCGGCACAATTTCCTCCGGCCTTAATCCCTGCAATCGTGGAATCGAGCTCGGTCCGGAAAAAACAGTGTATCCTTTCATTAGCAATGTATCCGTCACGCATTGATTTTGATCAACAGCAACGGCAATAACGACTTTGGCTTTAAATCGGCCTGTGCTGCGCCCTACGCCAACCCGCCCTTGCTGACACAACCGTTCAAACGAACGGTTAAAATGTGATACCTGCCACCAGCCCAGTGCAATTTGTAATGCCCAGGCAATAACGGCAACTAAAATCAATGTATTTACAGTATCCATAAATGAAATTATCTCACAGTTTGAAAGAAATTTGGCGAATTATGCAAATAAATGTGAGCTAACCCGCCATAAATTTTCGGTTAAAACATCACCTGTCCACCGGTGATATTGATTGACTGCCCGGTGCAATAAGAAGCTTGTTCACTGGCATAGAACAACAACACATTCAGCACATCCTGATAATCACAGCCCCGTTTCAACGGCACTTTATCGATATAAGCCTGCTCGACTTCCTCAGGCGAAATGCCGAGTTTCTCGGCATATTGCGGGATCAGCGATTGAAACATCGGTGAATTCAGCAAATTACCCAGCATTAACGAATGTACCGTAATCCCGTTTTCCGCCAAATCCAATGCCAGCGACTGGGTTAAACCGACGCCGCCGAATTTGGCCGCACTGTAACCGGAATTATGCTTACTGCCGACTTTGCCCGATTTTGAATTGATTTGGATAATCCGCCCTTTAATGCCGTCACGAATCATCAGTTTGGCAAATTCCCGTGCGCATAAGAAATACCCGGTTAAATTGACCTTGACCGAAAATTCAAAATCATTCAGTGCAAAATGGGTTATCGGCGCCGCTTTCGCTACACCGGCACTATACACCAGCAAATCCACCTGCCCGAATTCCTGATCCACTGCTGCCGCCAATGCCATGACACTCTGTTCATTCGTTGCATCGGTCTGAAATCCGCGGGCAAGCTGCCGACCGCACTTTTGATTGATATCTTCCGCCGTTTTCAGCGCATTTTCCCGATTCAAATCGGCCACCGCCACCAGATAGCCCTGCTCGGCCAGCCCTTCACACAGAAATGCCCCTAACGTTTGCCCGCCGCCGACAACAACGGCCACTTTTTTACTGCTCATCATAAACTCCTATTTATCACGTTTAATCGTTAAAACCGAATTCACATCAAGTGCGGTCGGCACATCACCAAGCAAATGAATCGTTCCCGGATATTCCGCCTCTCTCGCCGCATCAAAACGAAACGTCACATGCCCCAACGCTTTCAAATTGAAAGACGCCACCGAACCGACCGCCGTAATCACAAAATCCCGCCCGTCAAGCTGTAAAATATCCCCCTGACAAACATCGACTGACAATTCACCGTGTCGGTGGATAAAACAAAAATCTTCCAAATCTTGCGGCGCCCCTTGTTTAAAGGTAATCAGCATATTTTCAGCCAACGCATCTCGCGCGAATTGCCCGACTTTAGTGATCACTGTTTGATAGATAATCATCATCTTTTTTCCTTATATTTCAGCCATATCAATAAATAAAGGCGGAGACAAACCATGCCGCCAGCACGGTCGGCGCACCGGTCAAAAAGCGCCCCACCAAGACCGAAGGCACACCGACCCGAACGGTATCCTGTTTTGCTTCCGCCAGTGACAAACCGACCGGAATAAAATCACAAGCCGCTTGGGCGTTAATCGCAAACAGCGCCGGCAATGCCAATCCCGGCGGAATATTGCCCATACCGATTTGCACCCCGACCAACACCCCGATAACCTGAGCAATAACTGCGCCCGGCCCCAGAAACGGCGACAAAAGCGGAAAAGAGCAGATTAGCGCCAGCGTCACCAATCCGATCGGCCCGTTTGCCAACGGGGTTAAACCGTGCGCAATCCAATCGCCCAAGCCCGATGCCATAATGATGCCGATTAAAGCCGACACAAATGCCATGAACGGCAGAATCGTTTTGAGTACGGTATCGATAGTGTCACGCCCCGCTTGGAAAAACACCGCCACCACCGATCCCATTGCCATACCGACTTTGGCGAGTAAACCGTCACTCTGCTCGGTAATCTTTTTACTGCTGTCGTAATCCCTGACCGCACTTTGACTACTTACCGACGGTGAGTTCTGTGTGTTTTCAACCTGCGCTGCGGCGACAACAGAGACTGAATCAATCAACTTGATATTGTCGTTTTTCACCGCCGACACATAAATATCTTCCACGATAAATTCTGCCAACGGACCTGATTTGCCGGTTGCATGAATATTAATCGTCGGAATACGGCGTTTCGGATAAAGCCCGCAGCGCAACACGCCGCCGCAGTCAATAATCGCAATCCCGATTTCATCGCCTGCCGGCTCTCCTTCTTTAAATCCGTCCACTGCTTGCCAGCCGGTCAACTCAACCAGTTTGTCCACAATTGCCGGACGTGTACCCGCCGTCATATACAACACTTTTTTGCCTGCAACGACCGGTACCGTTAACGGTCCGCCCCAGCCGCCATTGCCTTTTTCAATATAAATTGCTTTTGCCATAATCTTGTTCTCCCTGCCTAAAGGCTTACAAATGCACTTCACGATCCAGTTTAATGTTCATCCGTTTTTCAAAAACAGCCGTGGTAAAATCCGTTATCCAGCCGCGGAAAAAATTGGTCACCATGCCGACCAGCAAATAGCTGACCGCCAACGGGGCAAGCGGCACGTCCAACGTTGTCAAACCGCCGGCAATCCCCAAATAAACGAAAAGTTCCCCGGGATTAATATGCGGAAACAACCCGTTCATCGAATGGCAGCTATACGAAGCGGCGGCGTAATAACTCGGTTTATAACGTTCCGGCAGGAAACGCCCAAGGCTCAGGGTCATCGGATTACAAAAGACAAATGTGCCGAAAACCGGCAGAATTAAATAACGAGAAAAAGGATTGCCGGCACTGCGCTGCGCCAAACGCTCAATCCGATCCTGTCCGATAAAGGTAATCAGGGCATTCATGATCACCAACAAAGAAATCAATAGCGGCAAAATACCCGTCACCATGCCGGTAAACACCTCACCGCCTTTTTGAAACAGTCCGATGAACCATTCCGCACCGTGTGTAATCATTTCAATCATAATAGCCTCACAAAAATAGCGTTGTATAAAGATATGGTTTCTGATCAGCATCGCTAATCAGTGAGGCTATACTACATCACTTCAAAATAAAAAAGTTTTAAATAGATCACAAAAATAACTATTTTTAGTTTATTTTGAAATATTTTTTATTCGTTTTGAACATCAATTTAAAGAATGAGTAAAAAATAAAGGTAATACGAGAAAAGACAACAAAAAAGCGAGCCGAAGCTCGCTTTTATTATCATCGTCAGAAATGATTAGCTGACCGTTTCCGAATCCGGATCGCCGTCGGCAATCGGTTTTAACATCAGGAAGAAAGCCAGCGTGATTACAATGGTCAGGGCAAAGCCGACATAAACCGCAGTTTGATACTCCAAACCGAAACCAATCGGAGCATAAGCCAAGAAAGTCGTACAGACGCTTGTCATGAAAATAGCCGGTACAGTGCAAACCCAATGGAATTTGTTATAGCGATACAAATAAGCCGCAGCGACCCACAGCATCACCGTTGCCGTTGTCTGATTCGCCCAACCGAAATAGCGCCACAGAATCGAAAAATCAATTTTCGAAACGGCAAATCCGACAATAAATAACGGAATTGCAATCATTAAGCGTTTTGCAATATTGCGTTGATCCAGATGGAAGAAATCGGCAATCAGAAGACGGGCGGCACGGAATGCGGTGTCGCCGGAGGTAATCGGTAAAATAACCACGCCCAAGACTGCCAAGATACCTCCGAATACGCCCAACATACCGATTGCGGAATCATAAACCACTTTGGACGGTGTCCCCGAAACAATCGCCGCATTCATCGCTTCCGACGTTTCATAAAAACTCAAACCGACCATACACCAGATCAAGGCAATCACACCTTCACCAATCATTGCGCCGTAGAAAATAAATCGGCCTTCTTTTTCATTCTCGGCACAACGCGCCATTAATGGCGTTTGCGTCGCATGGAAACCGGAAATCGCACCACAGGCAATCGTAATGAACAGCAACGGCCAAATCGGCAAGCCTTCTTTCGGATGCAGATTTTGGAAGAAGGTGGCAAAATCAACATCCATACCGACCGAGCGGAACATCGGAATGCCTTCAAAGATCAAACCGAATAACATACCGACCGTCATAAACAGTAACAATGCACCGAACAGCGGATAAATACGGCCGATAATTTTATCAATCGGAACCAATGTTGCAATAATATAGTAAACAAAAATAATCGCAGTCCATATCATCAGAATGTTGGCGTTACTTGTGCCGGACTCCTCATTGACGGCGCCCGCCCCTACCGCACCTGAATTTAACAGATCAGCGGTAATATTCGTCAACAGCGACGCCGGGCTGGCAACGAACACCACACCGACCAGCAACAACAGCAAAATCGCCAAGACATTCATAAAATGTTTTACCGGCCGCCCCAAATATTTTCCCGCCAAAAACGGAATATTGGCGCCTTTGTTACGGATACTCAGCATACCGCAGAAATAATCGTGCACCGCCCCGGCAAAGATACAACCGAAAACAATCCACAGCATGGCAACCGGCCCGTATAATGCCCCCAAAATCGGTCCGAAAATCGGCCCTGTTCCGGCAATATTCAGCAACTGGATCAGCCAGATTTTTTTCTTTGACATCGGCACATAATCCACGCCGTCAGCCATATGGTGCGCCGGTGTCGGACGTGACGGATTGATTTTAAAGATTCGCTCAATGATCGAACCGTAGATAAAATAACCGGCGAGCAACAAGGCAACGCAGAGTAAAAACCATAACATAGTAAACACCTCAAAAATTGGATACATCAGGGTGCGGGCATTCTATCAGAATTTATGAGAAGTGAAAGAAATGTAAAAAAAGATTAGTCGGTTTCGTGTCAAAAATGTGACAAAAAACACAGTTTTCTGATGTGACAAGTATTTTAAAAATGGAAAGAAAGACAAAAAACAAGGCGGTCAATATTCGAGATACAACGGCATAACACCGCACTTTTCCACTTGCAGCAACGGCTGAAGCTATTGCAGCTGTTGTATGATACGATCGGTGACTTGATTGGCCTGCGCCATATGACTCATGACCAACGGATCATATTGTTTAAATAATATTACGTCCAACAGCCTTTCGGCATGCATTCCTTTGCGATAAGAATGTAACACGCCGGCAACGGGTTGCACACTGTCCGACTTGCCAAACAGCGTTCCCACGACAGTTGTTCTGATCAATGCCAACTGTAATGCGCCGCCTTCCCCGCCGAAACGCCTGAACAGTTGATCCTGCGGAAAGCCGCCGACAGCCAAAAATAGTGAACGACGAAATACGGTATTGCCGCCGACGGTCATTTGCACCGTATGCCACGCATTGTCTAACTTGAGGGGGGCGGCATAACGAGCAGCCAAATCAACGACAATGAGCGGCAAGCGTACCAAACTGAGATAAGCAAATTTGGATAAGGCAAGCTGTGCCGGATACAAGGCTTCCGCTTGATAAGCATCATCTGCATCTAAAAAAGCCAACAACGGGGCATCACTTGTAGTGCGCCCCAATTCCTCGCCTTGGCAACGCCACTGTTAATCGGCATTTGTAGCGCCGATATCCGCTCGGATTTCGCCGCTATTTGTCGTATTAATCCCCAAGTGTTATCCTGCGATTGATCGTCAATCAGATAAATACGACGAACCGCACTTTGCGGCAATGCGCTGTCAACCGCTCTTTGCACGGTGCTTCCGCATTATAGCAGGGAATAACAACGTCCAACGCCAGCAGCGAATCCGGCGTCATAAATTACCCGGCTTTTTTCTGCGGTTTTTCCGGTTCCGGATCCTGCTTGACAATCGGCACGCAACGACGGCAACCGCCGCCGTTGTCAACGCCCATATCACGGCAAAGTTCGTTATATTTATCCAGCATTTTTCTGAAGAGGCCTTTTGTTACCTCGCCGGTATTTGCACGCTGTGTCATGATGCCTCCTGAAAATAAATCCTAATCACGGAAATTGTTAAACTGGAACGGCTGCCCCAATTCCGCACTTTTCACCAACTGGATAACTGCCTGCAAATCATCACGCGATTTGCCCGTCACCCGCACTTGATCCCCCTGAATCTGGGTTTGAACCTTAATTTTGGCATCTTTCACCAGTTTGGTGATCTTTTTCGCCATTTCGCTTTCAATCCCTTGTTTGATCTTCACCGCTTTGCTGTAAATTTTACCGCTGTGTTCAAACTGCTCGTCGATATCCAGTGAATTATGTTCGATCCCGCGTTTAATCATCGCACTGCGCAAAATATCCAGCAACTGTTCGACCTGAAAATCCGATTCGCTGCTGACCTTGATTTTCACGTCTTTTTCGTTCAGCTCGATTGTCGCATGTACATTTTTAAAATCCCAGCGGTTGCCCAAGTCACGGTTGGCGTTTTCCACCGCATTTCTGACTTCGTGAACCGTTACTTCGGATACAATATCAAAAGAAGGCATAATCTCTTTCTCCTCAGTCTTAATGTTATGATTTTTAATTTTTTAATAACGTTTGCAAGCGTTGATTGGCTTCCAACAACAACAAAAGTGCGGTCAAATCGGCATGATTGATAACCACTTGCGCCTGCTGCTGCACTTTGGGTTTGGCATGAAATGCAATCCCCAATCCGGCTTCCGCCAACATCGGCAAATCATTGGCGCCGTCACCGATCGCAACGGTATTTTGCCTGCTGACGGCAAAGGTTTCACGCAAACGGTTTAAGGTTTCCGCTTTATAGCGGGCGTCCACCACTTGTCCGATCACCTTTCCGCTCAAAAAACCGTCCACGATTTCCAATTGGTTGGAAACCGCTTCGTCCAGTTTTAACGTCTGTTTCAAATAGTCGGCAAAATAGGTAAACCCGCCGGAAGCAATGGCGGTTCGCCAGCCTTGTCGCTGCAATACCTGCAAGGTTCTTTCCAGCCCCGGCATTAGCGGCAGGCTTGAGCGCACTTGCTGCAAAATATGTTCCGATGCCCCCTGAAGCGTGCCGACACGGCGGCGCAAACTCTGTTCAAAATCCAATTCGCCGCGCATTGCCCGCTCGGTAATCTCAGATACCAGCTCGCCGCTGCCGGCCAATTTGGCAATTTCATCAATACATTCAATCTGAATCGCCGTCGAATCCATATCCATCACCAGTAAACCGGTAGTTTGTGCCAAGTGCGGTTCGCCGTTAAGTAATGCAATATCCAGCTGTAATCCGTTGGCAAGGCGTAACAATCTTTCGTGTTCATATTCCCCTTGTAACAACACCGCCACCAGTTGTTCACACTGCCAGACAGCACACAGGCGCAATCGCTGTTGCGCCTGCTGCGCAAAAGCCTCAAGTGCGGTTTGATTCAACTGCCGTCCGTATAACACAAAATTCTGCGCCGTCGGCGCCGGCGGTTGCTGCGGGTTGAGTACGGCCGGTAAATGCGGCCAAAATGAGAGCAGACTATCGAGGGCTTGTTGCGGCATAATCGTTCCAAATTCGTTTAATATGCTATAATCCAGCGCTATTAATAGCATAATTTCGCTCATTTGAACATTTAAGGCTCGCAATTGTTATATTTAAATAAAGAAAAAGTCCTCAAGTTCGCCTTATTGCTGACCATTATTGTCGCTTGTGCCGCCATCATGAGCGTGATTCTCTATGGCGTGAAACAGTTCAAGGTCGGTTCGCAGCTTGCCAGTATCAACCAGGTTTCCTATCTGTCGCACACCTTGGTGCGGCAACAGGCCAATTTGATGTCGGTTTTATTGGCGAATAATACCAAAATAGAAAGTTTGGTCGACAGTCTGGATCAATTCCGCCTGCAAGAATTTGTGCTGGATGCAACGGTATATTCGCCGCAGGGCAATATTCTGGCACAAAGCAGCCATCCGTTTAACGTTCGGGCAAGAATCGGCTTAGATGCCGGTTCGGCAGAAGATACGGAAAATACACAGCAAATTGTCGAACCGATCCGCTCTGCATCACGTCTGCTCGGCTATCTGCGCGTCACATTCGATACGCAATACGGACAAACCACGCAAGACAAAATCAATGCGCTGTTCCACCATTTGTACGGCGAACTGATTATTGTCTTTTTGTGCGGCGTGGTTGTTACCAGCAGTATCCACTATTTTTTACGCAGGAGACGTAAAATTCTTGTCGTCGATACCGCCCGTAAAAGCGTGGTGAACAAAAATGCCGCTCGGCCTACACACCGCTTTCATTCCAAACGCCGCCGCTTTCTGCGTTAATCGACAGACAATAAAAAACCGCACTTTGTCATGTAAGTGCGGTTTTCATATCACAATAAATTGATTAAGCGGCCAATTTTTTGATTTGCGCAACCAATTTTGATTTGTGGTTTGCAGCTTTGTTGGCGTGAATTAAGCCTTTAGAAGCCATTCTGTCCACGACTTTTTGCATTTCGACAAATGCGGTTTCTGCTGCGGATTTGTCACCGCTTGCTACGGCTGCGTAGACTTTTTTGATATAAGTACGCATCATAGAACGTTGACTTGCATTGTGCTGACGGCGTTTTTCAGATTGAATCGCACGTTTTTTAGCTGACTTGATATTAGCCAAGATCAAACTCCCAAGAATTTCTGTAAAAATTAAGACATAAAAATAAAGGCGTAAAATATGCCTGTTTTCTATGCGTTTGTCAAATAGTAATCTGCAATTTGTTTGTTATCACTGCATATCGGCGCAACAAGACACGATTTTGAGTTGCCGCCGCAGTGGAAACAGGGTCGAGCGAAAGAGCCACTTTCGCATCAGGCAGCGAATTTTAGCAGTTTTTTTTATCGGAATATAGCTAAAAAACAATTTTTCTATACAATTAGCGCTCAATCTATTCTGTATTAGAGAAACCGTTTTGAGTAAACCTTTATTAAAATCCGGCATTATCGTCAGCGGAATGACCCTGCTCTCACGGGTATTGGGGTTAATTCGCGATGTGGTGATCGCCAATCTGCTCGGCGCCGGTGCGGCGGCCGATATTTTTCTGTTTGCCAACCGAATCCCGAATTTTTTACGCCGCCTGTTTGCCGAAGGTGCATTTTCACAAGCGTTTATCCCTGTTCTGGCAGAATACCGCAAAGAAGGAAATCTGAGCGAAACCCAGAAATTTGTCGCCAAAGTCAACGGAACACTCGGCGGTCTGGTGGCGGTAGTAACACTGTTGGCAATGGTCGGTTCGCCGATAATTGCCGCAATTTTCGGCACCGGCTGGTTCATGGATTGGCTCAACGACGGCCCGAACGGCTATAAATATGAACAAGCTTCACTACTATTGAAAATTACTTTTCCATATCTGTGGTTTATCACCTTAGTCGCCTTGTCAGGTGCAATTTTAAATACTCTGGGCAAATTCGGCGTAATGGCGTTTTCACCGGTGTTGCTGAATATTGCCATGATCGCCAGTGCGGTTTTTCTTGCACCGCACTTTGATACGCCGGATATGGCACTGGCAATTGGGATTTTTCTCGGCGGTCTGCTGCAATTTTTGTTCCAGATTCCGTTTCTCAAACAAGCTAAAATGCTGGTCAAACCGAAATGGGCGTGGAATGATCCGGGCGTGAAAAAGATCCGCACGTTGATGATTCCGGCGCTGTTCGGCGTTTCCGTCAGCCAGATCAATCTGCTGCTCGATACTTTTATCGCCAGCTTCCTGATGACCGGTTCAATCAGCTGGCTTTATTATTCCGACCGCCTGCTGGAATTTCCGCTCGGGCTGTTCGGCATTGCGATTTCCACCGTTATTCTGCCGACGCTTGCCCGTCACCATGTTAACCGTCATGATGAAAGTGCGGTGGTCAGTACGGAATTCCGCAATACGATGGACTGGGGCGTGCGTATGATTCTGCTGCTTGGTATACCGGCGGCAATCGGCATTGCCGTGTTGGCGCAGCCGATGCTGATGGTGCTGTTTATGCGCGGCAACTTTTTGTTGTCTGATGTGGTTGCCGCCTCTTATTCGCTATGGGCGTTCACCAGCGCCTTGTTAAGCTATATGCTGATTAAAATTCTCGCCAACGGTTACTACGCCCGTCAAGACACCAAAACGCCGGTGCGTTACGGCATTATCGCCATGGTCAGCAATATGGGCTTTAACCTGCTGGCGATTCCGTTCAGTTATGTCGGACTGGCGATCGCTTCGGCCATGTCGGCAACGCTGAATGCGTATCTGCTCTATCACGGCCTGTCGAAAGCCGGGGTATATCGATTCGGCAAAACCACTCGGCGCTTCGCCTTGCGCCTGTTGGCGGCAGCATTGGGCATGGGCGCATTTATCTGGTATTACTCGCCAAAATTGAATCTTTGGGCGGCAATGGGATTGGCTGAACGCATTCACTGGCTAGCCTGGCTGATTGTCGGCGCCGGGCTGTCCTATTTTATCCTGTTGGCGCTATTTGGGGTGAGGAAACACCATTTCCGCCATTAACATGCTATAATTCCGTCAATTTTTCCGCCTGAATAATTAAACATATTATGCAATTGATCCGTGGTATCTACAATTTACCTGCAATACCGAACGGCACGGCACTGACCATCGGTAACTTTGACGGTTGCCATTTAGGCCACCGGCAGATTTTGGCTCACCTGCGCAGCAAAGCGGTCGAACTTAATTTGCCGTCGGTAGTTATGCTGTTCGAGCCGCAACCGAATGAATTTTTCAGCGCCGAACATGCGCCGGCAAGGCTAATGCGCTTGCGCGACAAAGTGCGGTTTTTAAAACAAGCCGGCGTGGATTATGTATTGTGCATTCGCTTCAACCGCACTTTTGCCGACCTCAGTCCGGAGCAATTTATCCGTCATTATCTGCTTGAAAAACTGAATATAAAATTTCTCAGTATCGGTGATGATTTCCATTTCGGCTATCAACGGC
Source organism: Chelonobacter oris (assembly GCF_000772535.1). GTDB lineage: Bacteria > Pseudomonadota > Gammaproteobacteria > Enterobacterales > Pasteurellaceae > Chelonobacter > Chelonobacter oris. Next base: position 110,953 of record NZ_JSUM01000015.1, on the reverse strand, counting down.
AAGGCAATTTTCAAACCTTGCTCGAAGCCGGTAAACAATTCGGCTTCGAAGTGGAAAACAACGATAGTTTTCATCTCGATCAACAACGGATCAGCAGTACTCTGATTCGTCAAGCGTTGGCGAATGACGATCTAGCACTTGCCGAAAGCCTGCTCGGCAGGCCGTACAGCATTCACGGGCGTGTGGCGCACGGCAATAAATTAGGGCGCACTATCGGTTTCCCGACTGCCAATATTCACCTGCACCGCCAAGTCAATCCGGTGCAAGGCGTATATGCCGTGGAAATTCTGACGAAACAAGGTAGCCGCTATCAAGGTGTCGCCAATGTCGGCAACCGTCCGACCCTCAACGGCGGCACTCGTCCGTTGTTGGAAGTGCATATTTTTGATTTCGCACAAAATCTCTACGGACAATCACTCGAAATTTTATTTCTGCACAAAATCCGCAATGAAATTAAATTCGCCGATTTTGCACAGTTAAAAGCCCGGATCGCACAAGATGTACAAACAGCGAGGGCGTTTTTCCGGTCGCGTTGACGCCGAGGGCGCACCGTTGCGTCAACGTGCGGTCTGTCAACAAAACTATCGAAAATCAACCGCACTTTGCGTATAATGTGGCGATTATTTGCTTAAAAACTTCTCTCAAAAAACGGGATAAACAATGTCTAACGAAACAACCGATTACAAAAACAGCCTGAACCTGCCGGAAACAGGCTTTCCGATGCGGGGCGATTTGGCGAAACGCGAGCCGAAAATGTTGGAAAACTGGTACCAAAAATCGCTGTACCAAAAAATTCGTCAAGCGGCTAAAGGCAAAAAAAGTTTCATTCTGCACGACGGTCCTCCATATGCCAACGGCACCTTACACATCGGACATGCGGTTAATAAAATCCTGAAAGACGTTATCATTAAATCCAAAACCGCACTTGGCTATGATTCGCCGTATATCCCCGGTTGGGACTGTCACGGCTTGCCGATTGAACTGAAAGTGGAAGGGCTGGTCGGTAAACCCAACCAGAAAATCAGTGCCGCCGAATTCCGTGAAGAGTGCCGCAAATATGCCGCTTCACAAGTGGAAGGGCAAAAGCAAGATTTTATCCGCTTCGGCGTGTTGGGCGATTGGGATAATCCGTATCTGACCATGAATTTCGACACTGAAGCCAACATTATCCGCACCTTGGGCAAGGTGATCAAAAACGGGCATCTGTACAAAGGCTACAAGCCGGTGCATTGGTGTTTGGATTGCGCCTCTTCTTTGGCGGAAGCGGAAGTGGAATATGAAGAACACACTTCGCCGTCAATTTACGTACGCTTTCGCGCCGAAGATGAAAGTGCGGTCGCCGACAAATTCAACGCCGGCGGCAACGGCAATATCTCGGCTGTCATCTGGACAACTACGCCGTGGACATTGCCGTCTAACAAAGCCATTTCCATCAATCCGGAATTAAGCTATCAACTGGTACAAATCAACGGCAACAACCCTGAACGTCTGATTCTGGTGAAAGAGCTGGTTGATGCCACGATGCAAGCATTGAACATTGCCGATTATGCGGTATTGGGCGAAAGTAAAGGCACGGACTTGGAACTGCTGCGCTTTAACCACCCGTTCTATGCTTACAGCGTGCCGTTGATCCTCGGCGATCACGTCACCACCGATGCCGGTACCGGCTTGGTACATACCGCACCGGATCACGGTTTGGACGACTATAACATCGCACAAAAATACCATATCACGATGGTGAATCTGGTCAATGATGACGGTTCATTCAACGAGCAAGCCGAATTTTTCGCCGGCATGAACGTATTTAAAGCCAACCCTGCGGTCATTGAAAAACTGCAAGAGACCGGCGCTTTACTGAAAGTGCAGAAAATCGCACATAGCTATCCACACTGCTGGCGCCATAAAACGCCGATTATTTTCCGCGCCACGCCGCAATGGTTTATCGGCATGGAAACCCAAGGTTTACGCCAACAAGCGTTAAAAGAGATTCAAAGCGTACAGTGGATTCCCGACTGGGGGCAAGCCCGAATCGAGACCATGGTCGCCAATCGTCCCGACTGGTGTATTTCCCGTCAGCGCACTTGGGGCGTACCGTTGGCTCTGTTTATCCATAAACAAACCGAAGAGCTGCATCCCCGTTCTTTGGAATTATTGGAAGAAGTGGCAAAGCGGGTTGAAAAGTGCGGTATTCAGGCATGGTGGGATCTGGACGCCAAAGAACTGCTGGGCGATGAAGCCGATCAATACATCAAAGTGCCGGACACGCTGGACGTTTGGTTTGACTCCGGTTCAACGTTCGGTTCAGTCGTGCCGCACCGCCCCGAGCTGAACGGTAAATCGCCGGATATGTATCTCGAAGGCTCAGATCAGCATCGCGGCTGGTTTATGTCGTCATTAATGCTCTCCACCGCCACGGAAAACAAAGCGCCGTATCGTCAAGTGTTAACCCACGGTTTCACCGTAGACGGGCAAGGGCGCAAAATGTCGAAATCGATCGGCAACACCGTTGAGCCGCAAAAAGTGATGAATACTTACGGTGCAGATATTCTGCGTTTGTGGGTCGCTTCCACTGATTACACCGGTGAAATTGCGGTATCTGATGAAATCTTTAAACGGACTGCCGATGCCTATCGCCGTATCCGTAATACCATGCGCTTTCTACTGGCTAATCTGAACGGCTTTAATCCAAAAACCGACATGGTCGCTCGTGATGAGATGATCACCCTCGATCGCTGGGCGGTAGATTGCGCTTTACAAGCACAACAAGATATTGCCGAGAACTATGATAACTACCAATTCCATTTGGTCGTTCAGCGTTTAATGCGTTTCTTCTCGATTGAAATGGGCTCGTTCTATCTCGATATCATCAAGGATCGCCAATACACCACCAAAGCCGACAGCATCGCACGCCGCAGCTGCCAAACCGCACTTTACCATATTGCCGAAGCCGCCGTGCGTTGGATAGCACCGATTCTCTCGTTTACCGCCGATGAGGTCTGGTCATATCTGCCGGGCGAACACGGCGAATTCGTATTCACCGAAGAATTTTATGACGGCTTGTTTGCGTTAGACAACAACGAAAACATGAACGATGCCTACTGGCAGCAAATCCTCAAAGTGCGGTCTGAAGTCAACCGAGTGTTGGAACTGGCGCGTAACGACAAAGTCATCGGCTCGGCACTGGAGGCTGAAATCACCCTTTATGCCGACGAGCAACTGCTGCCGTTGCTACAGCAACTGGGGAATGAATTGCGTTTCGTGTTAATCACCTCCAAAGCTGAGGTGAAACCGTTAGCCGAAGCCGATATCGAAGAAGGCGAACTGAACGGACTGGCGGTGAAAGTGATCCGTTCACCGCATGAAAAATGCCCGCGCTGCTGGCACTATTCCGACACCATCGGCAGCAACCCTGCACACCCGCACTTGTGCAGCCGCTGTGTGGAAAATGTCGAAAGCGACGGCGAAGTGCGGTATTTTGCCTGATTTATTCGTAACAAAATCAGGTAATATCAATATAACGGGCGGATACTGAATCCGCCCCTGCTGTTTTTTAAATGAGAATCGCTATGGATAAATTTAAAACAGGGCTTCCCTTTCTCTGGCTAAGTGCGGTCGCTTTTATAGCGGATTTGCTCACCAAATGGCTGGTGGTGAAAAATTTTGCGTTACATGAAAGCATCAATATTCTGCCGGTGTTTAATCTGACCTATGTCCGCAATTATGGCGCGGCATTCAGCTTTTTGGCGGATCACGGCGGCTGGCAGAAATATTTCTTTATCCTGTTGGCATTGAGCGTTTCCGGCTTGCTGATTTACTGGCTGGCACACAATCAATTTAATAAAAAACTGGCAAACAGCGGCTATGCGCTGATTATCGGCGGTGCGCTCGCCAATATGGTTGACCGCACTTATCACGGGTTTGTGGTCGATTTTTTGCATGTGTATTGGGACATCTACCATTATCCGGTGTTCAATATCGCCGATGTCGCCATCACCATTGGCGCCGGCCTGCTGATTTTGGATTATTTCGTCAACCCCGATAAACCGAAAGAAAAAACAGGTGATCCGACATGAAGATTATTTTAGCCAATCCGCGCGGTTTTTGTGCCGGCGTGGATCGCGCCATCAGCATTGTGGAGCTGGCGTTGGAAATTCACGGTGCGCCGATTTATGTACGTCACGAGGTGGTGCACAACCGTTTTGTGGTCAACGGGCTGCGTGAGCGTGGCGCCGTATTTGTCGAGGAATTGGACGAAGTACCCAACGGGGCAATCGTTATTTTCTCGGCACACGGCGTTTCACAGCAAGTGCGGCAGGAAGCTAAAAACCGCGGTTTGAAAGTGTTCGATGCCACTTGTCCGCTGGTGACCAAAGTGCATATGCAGGTCGCCCGCGCCAGCCGTAAAGGCACTAAAGCGATTCTGATCGGGCATCAGGGACACCCTGAAGTGGAAGGTACAATGGGGCAATATGACAATCGGCAAGGCGGCATCTATCTGGTGGAGTCGGTGGAAGATATTGCTAATCTACCGCTCAACCAGCAAGATGAGCTGACGTTTATGACGCAGACCACGCTGTCGATTAACGATACCAGCTCGATTATTGAAAACTTGAAGGAAAAATATCCTTCAATTCAAGGCCCGCGTAAAAATGATATCTGCTATGCCACCACCAATCGGCAAAACGCCGTTGAAGCGCTGGCAAAACAATCGGATTTAGTGATCGTCGTCGGCTCCAAAAATTCTTCGAATTCCAATCGGTTGGCGGAACTGGCTTCCCGTATGGGCGTTCCGTCGAGGCTGATTGACGATGCCAATGACATTGATCCCGCTTGGTTAAATCAGGTACAAGTGATCGGCATCACCGCCGGTGCGTCAGCCCCTGAAGTCTTGGTACAGTCCGTTGTCAGCCGCTTGCGTGAATTGGGCGCGGACAGCGTGGAAGATTTGGAAGGTTGCGAAGAAAATACCGTGTTTGAAGTGCCGAAAGAATTGCGCATTAAGGCGGTCAATTAACCGCACTTTTTGCCGTTTTTGCGATCCGGATTCCGATTTTTTTACACGCATTTAGATTACTCGAAAAAATAACGCCACAATCACGCTGTCGATAACTGAGTCGACAGCGTTTTTTTATTGTTATCTTTCGAGGAAAATTATGTCTACTTTAACCACAAAATTGAAACTCTTTTCCGTCATCACATTATTCGGCACGGTCATCAGCACGCCGGTCTTGGCAAATAAAGACAAAAGTGCGGTAAATGCCCCCTCTGTCGAACAAACGCAAACCGCCGCACCAAGCTCGGCACAGCAAAACAGTGTGAAGCTGAACAGCGCTACCGCGCAAGAGCTGGAAAAAGGATTATTGGGCATCGGCGCCAAAAAAGCACAGGCGATTGTCGAATATCGTGAAAAAAACGGCAACTTCATCAGCATTGATCAACTGGCTGATGTGGCGGGTATCGGCAAGGCGACCGTTGAGAAAAACCGCCATTTGTTGGCGCTGTAACGGTTCGGATCAAACAACCCGACATAGCCGCCGGGTTGTGATTGCGCTTAATCCTGTTCCACCAAAAATTGAAACCAGTGTCGCTCTTCTATTCGTGATTTGATTCGTTTACGACGGCGCAAACGCAACAGTCGACGATGATTATTTTGTAATGAGAGCGACTTTTTCGGTTTAAAAAAGACACGTGATCTTCTCATTTTTTCTCCTATTCCATTAACTTAACGGTGTGCCGTAATCGTTCTCTTTTATGCCGGTATTGCCGCTGTCCGCCGGTATCAGTTTGCGATCAATCGCTTTTTCAATCTCTTTCAAACGGTAATGTTTGCTGATACTGCTCATATAACGGCGGATATTCTCGACATAGGCATATGCCTCATAACCGCGCGCATAGCCGTATTTCAGTTTGGAATAATAACGTTTCTCCGCCAACAGCGGCAGATTGTTTTTCACCTCCAGCCAGTTGTCGGGATCACCGCCCAGCTCTTTGGTGAGCCGGCGCACGTCAAGCAGATGTCCCAACCCCATATTATATGCCGCCAGTGCATACCAGATTTTGTCTTCCTGCCGCACCGTATCGGGAATCTGACGCATCAGCATATGCAGATATTCCGAGCCGCCGCGAATGCTTTGTTCCGGATCGGTTCGATCCCGTACTTTCATCCGCTCTGCGGTATCCTTGGTCAGCATCATAATGCCGCGCACGCCGGTCAATGAGGTTGCCGTTTCGTCCCAGTGCGACTCCTGATAGGCAATCGCCGCCAGCGTATGCCATTCCAAATCACCACGGTAACGCTTGAAATAATCAATGTATTTCGGCAGCACGTTTTCAATCGCATTCAGATAGGTACGGGCATCGACATAATCGAAATGGCGCATATGGTTAAAATATTTCTCTTCCAAACGGGCTACCAGTCCGGTTTCAAGGGCGGTATGCATAAATTCCAATGACGCCGCCTGTAGTTCGTTATAGGTATTTTTTGAGAAATACCAATGCACGCTCGATTCTTCGCTGACATCAAAAGCGACATTCAGCTGCGGTTTGATCTGCTGTGCCGAAGCCACATCAATCGAGCCTGCAATTGCATAATCCTGCTTGCCGTCGGCTACCATCAGCAAAATCTCCTCTTGCGTCAGATTTTTGTTGGCTTGCCATTGTAAATTCGGCGCCTGCTGCCGATATTGCGTTAACAATGTCATCAACTCTTCGTTAAACGGAACCAGCACCGGCGAATCGACATCGGCAAATGTCTTAGGACGTGCCGCCCCCATACGATACACCAACTGCCAAGAGGCCGAGGTATAACCCGGCCCGGTTTGGAAATCCTGTGTTTTTTCATTTTGATAACGCAACCCTGCCGCCGCCATATCAATTTTACCGCTGCTCAACGCATCAAACAGTTGATTGCTGTTATCCAACGTCACGATTTTCAGTTTTACACCCAAATAATCGGCAAACGCCCGACTGAGCTCATATTCCAATCCCTGCGGTTCTTCGTTGCCGATAAAATAATAAACCGGATTATTGACCGTTCCGACCACCAACTCGCCTTTTTCCAACACCGTCACATAGTGATTTTTTTCCGACGACATCATTTTTTGCCACGGAAAAATCATGTCTATCGCCCATAACAATAGACCGATTGCAAAAATTGCGCGCAATAGTAGTCCTTTCAAACAGAATCTCGCCTTGATAAATAAAAGATAGCGCATTCTAACTGTTCTTTTGCAGAAAACCAAATCTGTTCCGTTCAGAGGGAGTTTCCTGTACAATGTGTACGATTTTTAACTTCCTCTATAACCTACGGTAAAAGACGATGATGCAAATTTTCCGCGGCTCCCCCGCCCTTTCCGATTTCCGCTTAACTCAATTAACCGCTCGATTCCGCCGAGCCGAACTGCCGGTCAGCGAATGCTATGCCGAATATCTTCACTTTGCAGACCTAAACGACGGCTTGACAGCGGAAGAAACCGGGCAATTGGAACAGCTTCTGCACTATGGTCCGACATTGGCAGAGCATGAACCCGACGGAAATTGCTTTGTCGTTATTCCGCGTATCGGCACCATTTCCTCTTGGTCGTCTAAAGCCACCGATATCGCCCACAATTCCGGCTTGGAGAAGGTCAAGCGAATAGAACGCGGTTTAGCCTATTATATCCAGACCGCCTCCCCCCTCACCCCATCGCAAAAACAATCCCTGACCGCACTTTTACATGACCGAATGCTCGAATCGGTAATCGAATCCCCTCAAGACGCCCAAGCCCTGTTCAGCCGCGCCACGCCCAAGCCGTTCACTACCGTGGATATTTTACAACACGGCCGTACCGCACTTGAGCAAGCCAATCTCAATTTAGGCCTCGCACTGGCCGAAGACGAAATTGATTACCTGTTACAGCAATTTACCCAATTAAAGCGTAATCCCGTCGATATCGAACTGTATATGTTTGCCCAAGCGAATTCCGAACACTGCCGCCACAAAATTTTCAATGCCGACTGGATTATCGACGGCGAAAAACAGCCGAAATCACTGTTTAAAATGATAAAAAACACCTTCGAGCAAACGCCTGATTTTGTACTTTCTGCTTATAAAGACAATGCAGCAGTAATGGAAGGTTCAAAAGTCGGGCGTTTCTTTGCCGATCAAGACGGGCAGTATCGTTATCATCAAGAAGATGCGCATATTTTAATGAAAGTGGAAACCCACAATCACCCGACTGCGATTTCTCCGTTCCCAGGCGCGGCGACCGGCTCCGGTGGTGAAATCCGTGACGAAGGCGCCACCGGACGCGGTGCCAAACCAAAAGCAGGCTTAGTCGGTTTCTCTGTATCCAACTTACTCGTGCCGGACTTCGAGCAACCATGGGAAAACTCGTTAAGTAAGCCGGATCGTATTGCTTCGGCATTGGATATTATGTTGGAAGCCCCATTGGGCAGTGCGGCATTTAATAACGAGTTTGGTCGCCCTGCATTGCTCGGTTATTTCCGTACTTATGAAGAAAAAGTCAATAGCTTTAATGGTGAGGAAGTGCGCGGTTATCACAAACCAATCATGTTGGCAGGCGGAATCGGTAATATCCGTGACGAACACGTGCAGAAAGGTGAGATTCCGGTCGGCTCAAAATTAATTGTGTTAGGCGGCCCTGCAATGAATATTGGTTTAGGCGGCGGCGCAGCCTCTTCCATGGCATCGGGAAAATCAAAAGAAGATCTCGATTTCGCCTCGGTTCAACGCGACAATCCGGAGATGGAACGCCGCTGTCAGGAAGTGATCGACCGCTGTTGGCAATTGGGTGAGGACAATCCGATTTTGTTTATCCACGATGTCGGCGCCGGCGGTTTGTCCAATGCAATGCCCGAATTAGTGAATGACGGCGGCCGCGGCGGCAAATTCGAACTGCGTAAAATTCTGAGTGACGAACCGGGCATGAGCCCGCTGGAAATTTGGTGTAACGAATCGCAAGAGCGGTATGTCTTGGCGGTTTCCGCCGAACAACTGCCATTATTCGAGGCGCTTTGCCGGCGTGAACGAGCGCCTTATGCCGTCATCGGCGAAGCCGTAGCGGAACCGCACTTGACCTTGAACGACAGCCATTTCGACAATAAACCGATTGATATGCCGTTGAATGTTCTGCTGGGTAAACCGCCGAAAATGACACGTGACGTGCAAAGTGCGGTCGTCAACAATCCTGCCCTTGCCGTATCGGAAATTTCACTGCCCGAAGCCTTGCACCGCGTGTTGCGCTTGCCGGTGGTTGCAGAAAAAACCTTCTTAATCACCATTGGCGATCGTTCGGTCACCGGCATGGTGGCACGCGATCAGATGGTCGGGCCGTGGCAAATTCCGGTTGCCGACTGTGCCGTAACTACTGCCGGTTTCGACAGCTACTACGGTGAAGCGATGTCCATCGGCGAACGGGCGCCAATCGCCTTGTTAGATTTTGCCGCTTCCGCCAGAATGGCGGTTGCCGAATCAATCACCAATATTGCCGCCACTCATATCGGCGATATTAAACGAATTAAACTCTCGGCAAACTGGATGTCGGCAGCCGGCCATCAAGGGGAAGACGCCGGTCTCTACGCCGCAGTCAAAGCCGTCGGGGAAGAACTCTGTCCGGCACTCGGCTTGACGATTCCGGTCGGGAAAGACTCGATGTCGATGAAGACCACTTGGCAGGAAAACGGCGAGCAAAAATCGGTCACCGCACCGTTATCCCTTGTCATCAGCGCCTTTGCCCGTGTGGAAGATGTGCGCAAAACCGTTACGCCGCAATTACAAACCGATAAAGGCGACAACAGTCGTTTATTACTGATTGACTTGGGTGAAGGCAACAACCGCTTGGGTGCAACCGCACTTGCGCAAGTGTATAAACAGCTGGGCGATAAACCGGCCGATGTGGTCGATGTCGCTAAGCTGAAAGGCTTCTATGATGCGATCCAACATTTGTTGCAAGAAGACAAATTACTGGCTTACCACGACCGTGCCGACGGCGGTTTAGTCGTTACGTTGGCAGAAATGGCATTCGCCGGACATTGCGGTATCGATGTAAATATTACGAGCTTGGGCAATAATGCCCTAAGCGCACTTTTCAATGAAGAACTGGGCGCCGTGATTCAGGTTAAAGCGGCTGATCTAGACGACGTAAACCGCACTTTGATGCAATACGGGCTAAGTGCGGTCAGCCATGATTTGGGGCATGTAACCGCCGGCGATGAATTTATTGTTCGTAACCAAGGCGGCATCGTATTACAACAATCACGCAGCGAACTGCGTGCTATCTGGGCGGAATTAACCCACCAAATACAGCGGTTACGTGATAATCCCGCCTGTGCCGATCAAGAATTTGCCGCCAAGAAAAATCCGAATGATAAAGGCTTCTCCGCACAATTGAGTTACGACATCAATGACGATATTGCCGCCCCGTATATCGCCGGCGGCGTAAAACCACGGATTGCCATTTTGCGAGAACAAGGCGTCAACAGCCATGTTGAAATGGCGGCGGCGTTTGACCGTGCCGGTTTTGAAGCGATTGACGTCCACATGAGCGATCTGCATTCCGCAAGGCATAAATTAAGTGAATTCAATGCGTTGGTCGCTTGCGGCGGTTTCTCTTACGGTGATGTGCTGGGTGCGGGCGGCGGCTGGGCTAAATCTATTCTGTTCAATACCGCACTTCGCGATCAGTTTGAGGCTTTCTTCCACCGTGACGACAGCTTGACATTGGGAGTATGTAACGGCTGCCAGATGATCGCCAATCTGGCGGAAATTATCCCCGGCAGCGAAGCCTGGCCGCGTTTTGTGCGTAATACCTCCGAGCGTTTTGAAGCCCGTGCGGCGTTAGTACGCATCAATGATACCCACTCACCGTGGTTTAACGGCATGGCGGGTTCGCATATGCCGATTGCCGTTTCACATGGTGAAGGACGGGTCGAATTTAAAAACGATCGGCAACCGGCACTATTGCGTGAGCAAAATCTGGTGATTGCACAATATATCGACAACGACCTACAACCGACCGAAAGCTATCCCGCCAACCCGAACGGCTCGGTGGACGGCATTACCGCACTTTCCAATCTTAACGGGCGAGTGGCGATTATGATGCCGCATCCGGAACGTGTCTTCCGCACCGTCGCCAACTCTTGGCACCCGCAAGACTGGTCGGAAGACGGCGCTTGGATGCGATTGTTTAGAAATGCACGGGCGACACTGAAATAATTTGCCGTTATGCGGTGAAATTCAGATCGATTTCACCGCACTTTTTTTCTGCTGATACTTATCATATCGGCTTACAGCACAAACGCTGCACCCCATTTGATAATATCAAAGAAAAATTTATTGTCGTTAGTGGCAACGTTATCGCTGTTATTCGTGGTATCGGGTTTACTTTCCTCGACCATACCGTTTTTATATTGTCCTTTCACAACGGCAAGATCATCACGGGCATTGGTGCGTAACGTGTTGCATTGCGCCTGAGAAAGCGGCTCTGCCGTCAGATCTTTGTATTTTTTATATTGATACTGCGCATAGCCCATCGATTTTTCATCTTCTTGCACCATTTTCAGATAATCCGCCCCGATAATATTTTCCAACGGATAGAAAAACACATATTGTGAGTGAATATAGGCATCTTCTTTGGAAAAATGCTGTTGCTGAATACGTGTCAGACGAGGATAAATGCATTGTTCCGCCTGACGGCTGGCAATCACCCATTTTTTCGCATCGCTGTCCGACAACACATAATCCGCATTGGCAAATTCCGCCGGAAATGCAGTTGACGGCATTTCTGACGCACAACCGGCAATCAAGAAAATGACCGCCGGCACCATCACTTTTTTGAACATACCATATCCTGATGATTTGAAAGGAATGCGGATTTTAGCAACAATCCGGTGTTTGATAAAGCGGTTGAACATACCGCGTCTGTAAAAGATCTTTTTCGGCATCATAAAACAAATCGCCGTCCGGCAATGAACGGCGATTTTTATCGGCGGATAATCCGTTACTGCAGCAACAGATACAGCCCTTGATAAGGTTGCAGCAGCAATTCGTCATCCGATATCGTCGATTGCGGATAGTTGTCCATCAGCCGCTGCCAATGTCCACAACGGCATATTTCAGGATATTTCACCCTTTGTACCTGATTGCTCAAATTTGCCAGCACCCATAATTTTTGTTTGCCGTTATGACGTAAATAGCTCCAGACAAACGGATGATCCGGCAATAGATCCTGATAATTTCCATCGGTGAAAATCGGCAGCTGCTTGCGTAACCGAATCAGATTTTTATAACAATAAAAAACCGAATCGGGGTTATCGACCGCACTTTCGGCATTGATCTCCGTATAATTCCCCGCCGGCGCAATCCAAGGCTGCGCCTTGCTGAAACCGGCATTTTCACTGCTGTTCCACTGCATCGGCGTACGACTGTTATCACGTGATTTTTGCCCCAGAATCTTGAGCACCAAGGCTTTGTCCGTCCCGTTAGCCAACAATTCCCGATACATATTCAAACTTTCCACATCACGATATTGTTCGATCCGGCTAAATCCGGGATTGGTCATGCCAAGCTCTTCCCCTTGATAAATATAGGGCGTTCCCTGCATACCGTGCAGTACCATCGCCAGCATTTTTGCCGACACGGTTCGAAGTGCGGTTTCATCGCCGAAACGGGACACGATACGCGGCTGATCGTGATTGCACCAAAACAGGGCATTCCAGGCTTTATCATGCATTCCCTGCTGCCAGTAATTAAAGATCGATTTCAATTCCACATAATCCGGCTCGGCATAAGTCCATTTTTCTCCGTTCGGATAATCCACTTTCAAATGGTGAAAATTAAACGTCATTGACAATTCGGTTCCGTTCAAATTGGCATATTGCTGACAATTTTCCAGACTGGTCGATGACATTTCACCGACAGTCATCAAGCCCTGCGGTTGAAATACTTGTGCGCTCAATTGCTGTATAAACTCATGGATCCGCGGACCGTCGGTGTAAAAACGACGGCCGTCACCCTGATTGTCATTCGGGAAATCTTGATTTTTCGACACTAGATTGATCACATCCAAACGCAAGCCGTCCACCCCTTTATCCGCCCAGAAACGGCACACTTGCTGCAATTCAGACCGCACTTTTTCGTTTTCCCAGTTCAGATCGGCCTGCTCTGCGGCAAACAAATGCAAATAATGCTTACCGACTTTTTCACACCATTTCCAAGCGCCGCCGCCGAATTTGGAACGCCAGTTATTCGGTACCGCACTTTGCCGTTCACCACGCCAAATATAGTAATCATGATATTCGCTATCGGGATTTTGCGCTTGTTTAAACCAGCGGTGTTCCGTCGATGTGTGGTTAAATACCATGTCCATAACAATACGGATATTGCGCCGATGCGCTTCGTCCACCAATTTCTCAAAATCCGCCATTGTGCCGTAATCGGGATTGATCGCACAATAGTCGCTGACATCATAACCGTTATCCACTTGAGGGGAGGGATAAATCGGCGTAATCCAAATGGCATCAATGCCTAAATGTTGTAAATAATCCAAGCGCAGGATAATACCGTTGATATCGCCCACGCCATTTCCGCTAGTATCCTGAAAACTTTTCGGATAAATCTGATAAATAACCCCATTTTTCCACCAAGTCGTTTGTTGCATGCTATATCCTTTAATCTCTGTTTACCGACAGTTTGGCTGTCACAATATATCTATTGTGCCAACGTGCCTTTCGCCGCTTGACGTTTATACATAACAATCGTCAGCAATAACGGAACAACAACCGCCACCAGCATCGCCGAAGCAAACACCGCCCAATATTGCGGCTGAATCGACAAAATGCCCGGCAAACCGCCCACCCCGATACCGTTAGCCATCACACCGGCCAATCCGCAAATCAAACCTGCACAAGCAGAACCTATCATCGCACACAGCATCGGGAAACGATATTTCAAGTTGATACCGTACATCGCCGGCTCCGTTACCCCCAAATAGGCGGAAATGGTCGCCGGCACCGAAATTTCACGTTCATGCAGTTTTTTACTGATTAACACGATGCCGAATACAGCGGAAGCTTGTGCAATATTGGACAACGCAATTAACGGCCAAACCGGTGTGCCGCCCATGCTTTGAATCATTTGCATATCAATCGCCAACGTGGTTTGATGGATACCGGTGATCACCAATGGTGCATACAGAAAACCGAACAGCGCCGCACCAATCGGGGCAAAACTTCCGGTCATCGCCGCTTTAACCGCCACCGCAACCCCGTTACCGATTTCCCGTCCGAACGGCCCGATTAAGGCATGAGCCAAAAAGACGGCAATGATCAGCGAGACGACCGGCACAATGACCAAATTCAAATAATCCGGCACGATACGTTTAAAGAAACGCTCAATCCACGCCAGCGCCATGCCTGCCAACATTGACGGAATCACTTGCGCCTGATAACCGACTTTAGCAATTTGGAACAATCCGAAATCCCACACTTCCGGCGTTTGTGAACCTAAACCGTACGAATTCATCAATTGCGGTGAAACCAACGTCACCCCCAATACAATCCCGAGAATCGGCGAACCGCCCATTTTCTTCACGGTTGACCAACAGATGCCGACCGGCAGGAAGAAGAAAATCGCTTCGCCCAGTAACCATAGGAAATCATAAACGGTTTTCCACATCGCCGAAGATTGCACCAGCGTTTGCCCGTCCGCCATCGGAATATCGCCGATCACATTGCGGAATCCCAAGATCAAACCGCCGCTGATTAACGCCGGCAGTAACGGGATAAAAATCTCGGCAAAGTGTGAAATCACTTTTTCATGCCACTTCATATTCTGCCGTGCCGCCACTTTAGCCGCCTCTTTATCGGCCGCACTTAATTTGGTTTGCGCCAGCAATTCCTGATAATAAGCACCCACTTCGGGGCCGATCACGACCTGAAACTGCCCGGCATTGGTGAAACAACCTTTCACCATCGGTAATGCTTCCAAGCCCTTGATATCCGCTTTTGCAGTATCGTTTAATACAAAACGCAGCCGCGTAATACAGTGTGTTACCGTTGCAATATTTTCTCGCCCACCGACCAACGCAATCAATTTACTGATATTTTGCGGATCTATTTTCTTTGCCATGCTTCACCCTTAATCACTTTCATCAAAATAATGCCGACATTTTAAACAGGTTTATTGTCTTATCAATGGGAACGTTCCCAATTGGTGATATAGATCACATATTTTTGGGTATAAGCGGTATTAAAAAAGAAAGAATACGTTTTTATTGGCAATGAGGTGGTGCTAAGTGCGGTTATTCACCTTCAGGAAACCGACAAGGAATACAAGAATGTTCAAGTTGAGCTGGATTTTCCAATAACCGCATAAGCTGTTCGACAACATGTTGCCCGGCACGATAGAAACCGAATTCAATACTCAAAGTTTGCGGGAAAAGAAATTTCAGCAAATCGTTGTTGCCCACGCCACACACCTGAATCTCTCGGTATTGGTGATCCGAGAGATATTTATTAGCGCCGATGGCAAGGCTGTCAGTGGCACAGACAATGGCTGTTGTAGCTTTGGTCACGACATCCGCCGTCAGCCGGTAAGCGCTATGATAATCCAATGTCCCTAAGGCAAAGTGCGGTTGCAGCTGCTTTTCACGACAGAAATTCAAATAAGCCTGATGGCGCAATAATCCGGTGGTATGATCATCTTGTTCAACACCAAGATAGCTGATATGGCGGTGCCCTTTCCGATACAGTTTTTCCATTAACAGGCGAATCGAACCGTCATCGTCGTAATAAACCGAGGATAACGCCGCATAATTTTGCGCAAGCACCACTAAGGTTGATCGATACGGCAGCAGGATTTCCTGTTTTAATCCGCTAAAACCAAAAACAATGATACCGTCCACCTGCCGCAGCGCAAAAAATTGCAAATGTTCTTGTACCAAATCGGGGGCAAAACGGCTTTCCACAATAAAATGTTCACAGTTTTCCTGCTGCAAGGCATGTAAAATGCCTCGTAAAGCTCGGTTTTCCGATGGAGAATCCAGTCGGGTAACAATAATACCGATAACCCGATTTTCAATCCCCCTCATGGCGCGCGCCGTTCTTGACGGCTTAAAACGGCACGCCTCCACTACCGCCGACACTTGCGCCTTGGCGGCATCACTCACATTAGGTTCATTGTTTAACACCCGTGAAACCGTTGACTTACTGACACCGCTTAAACGGGCTATATCTTTAATCGTTAATTTCATCTTTTTTAAACCATGTTATGCGGACAGCGCTACTTGAGCACGCCTGAAGCAGACGTTAATGCATTCTCAGGGTAAATACCCCTTTGCCAAAACAAGCGGCTTATTTGCAACCTCATCTGTATATGCACCGTTTTAAATCCGGTATCGCTGACAAAAAGCCCCTGATACCTTATATGGTCAGGGGCGGTTTATCCGATTCCGTCTGATCAGGCGGCGTGATTTTCCTCGTACAGCCACTGTGCCACCTGTTTAGCATAATAGGTTAAAATGCCGTCGGCGCCGGCACGTTTAAAACAGAGTAAAGCTTCCATAATGGCCGTTTTTTCATTCAGCCAACCGTTTTGAATGGCGGCTTGCAGCATCGCATATTCGCCGGAAACCTGATAAGCAAAGGTCGGTACGCCGAAATGCTGCTTTATACGGTAAACCATATCCAGATAAGGCATACCCGGTTTGACCATCACCATATCCGCCCCTTCCTGCAAATCCAGCGCAATTTCCTGTAAACCTTCATGACTGTTGGCAGGATCCAGTTGGTATGTTTTTTTATTGCCGCCCTTCAGGTTAGAACTGGAGCCGACCGCATCACGGAACGGTCCGTAAAACCCCGAAGCGTATTTGGCGGAATACGCCATGATCAGGGTATTGATGCAACCTTGTTGCTCAAGTGCGGTACGAATTGCGCCGATACGACCGTCCATCATATCGCTTGGCGCCACAATATCCGCCCCTGCCGCCGCATGGGAAAGCGCTTGTTTCACTAATATATCAGTGGTGGTATCGTTCAAAACATAGCCTTCATCGTCAATTATACCGTCTTGCCCGTGCGTGGTGTAAGGATCCAACGCCACATCGGTCAATACGCCCAATTGCGGATATGCCGCTTTCAACGCTTTAACCGCACGCTGCACCAAGCCGTTGGGACTATAAGCTTCCTCAGCAAACAACGATTTTTTCTCTTGTTCAATCACCGGAAACAGCGCAATCACCGGCACACCGTATTTCACCAACAATCCGGCTTCAAGCAACAGCTGATCCAGTGTTAAGCGTTCAACCCCCGGCATCGACGGAACGGCTTCACGATCGTTTTCCCCCTCCATCACAAACACCGGATAGATCAAATCGTCAACAGTCAGTGTATTTTCAGCAACCAGACGGCGGCTGAAATCATGGCGGCGCAGACGGCGCATACGGTTAGCGGGAAAACGGGCAAAAATTTGCTGGGTCATAACAAGTTATATCCTTTACTAAAATCACTTAAGACGTGTGCCGACAGCGTTAATTTCATGTGAGAACAGACAGATCCTCTCATCAATCGGCAGCAGCCGTTTCTTCCTCTTTCGGCTGATAAAAACGAGAAAACAATAATCCGACTTCAAACAGAACCCACATCGGAATGGCCAGTAATGTTTGTGAAAAAACATCAGGCGGTGTCAAAAACATACCGACCACAAAAGCGGCAACAATAATATACGGCCGCTTCTTGCGCAGATCGTTGGCGGTTGTTACCCCGCTCCAGCACAGCAGAATAATCGCTATCGGCACTTCGAAACAGATACCGAACGCCAAGAAAATCGTCAACACAAAATCCAAATAACTACTGATATCCGTTGCGATTTGCACCCCTTCCGGCGCGGTTTTAGTCAGAAAACCGAATACCAACGGGAAAACAATATAATAGGCAAAGGCCACGCCGACATAAAAAAGCAAGGTACTGGAAAACAGCAACGGGTATACCAAACGCTTTTCGTGCTGATAAAGTGCCGGGGCGACAAATGCCCAAACCTGATAGAGCAAAAAAGGGACGGAGAGGAATATTGCCACCACACCGGTCAGTTTCAGCGGCGTGAAAAACGGCGCCACCACACCGGTAGAAATCATGCTTGCGCCTTGCGGCAACTGTTCAATCAACGGCAGGGCGATAATACGGTAAATATCATTGGCGAAAAAAACCAATCCGCAAAAAACCAGTAAAATACAAACTATCGATTTTAACAACCGGTTACGCAATTCAATTAAATGATTGATTAACGGTTGCGAATCTTCAACTGATGACATACTACATTATCCTCACGCTTGATTAGACCGATACTTTGTCGGTTTGTACCGTTTGTTCGGCTTCCGTTTTTACCGGCTGCGTTTCAACGTGATCCGGATCAAGCTGGTGCTCGCCCTCTTCGGCCAATGCAGCCTGCTCATCGGCACTCAGGCTGTCTTCAATGCTTTTCACACCGTGTTGCAGCTCTTTATTGAGCCTGCTTTCCTGATGTTGAACACTTTGCTCGATTTGTTGTGCCGATTGTTTCAAATCCTGAATATTTTTTGCCAACTCAGGCGAAAGTTCACTTAAATTCAATTTTTCCGCTTTTTTAATGCTTTCTTGCAATTCATGTAATTTCAGTTCTTGACTCAATTCGTTCTGCACATTAGTGGCAATGCCCCGAATCGTCCGAATCCAAGCGACGACCGTTCTGATCGCCACCGGCAAACGCTGCGGGCCCAAAACCACCAGTCCGACGATAAAAATCAGAACCAGTTCGGAAAAGCCGATATCAAACACGGGTTATGCCTGCTCTTTGTCTTTGGCGGCTTGTTTTTCCGCTGTTTTTTCAGTCGTATCCGTTAATGATTGCTGAAATTCGGCATCTTTTTCTTTGCCGTCATCGTCCTTGATCGCTTTTTTAAAGCCTTTTACGGACTCGCCCAGATCCGAGCCTAAACTTTTCAATTTTTTAGTGCCGAATAAAAGGACTACGATTAATACGATAATGGCAAGTTGCCAAACGCTGATACCCATAAAATCACCTCATTATGTGAAAAATAGCATAGGAAAACGGCTAAATTCCGATTGTTTAAATAAATTGTCGTTGTGCTGCCTGAAAACTCTAAATCATTGACACCATTCAGTCAATCTTCAATTATATTTTGGATCAATTTTTCATTAATCCGTAGAGCCAAATTATAACCGCACTTAACAACAAGCACGAACTAAAAAATAGCGGTAAACGCTCAAATTGTAGAAGCGTTGTAACAAATATCACGCTCCCTATCACACCGCTGTACCAATAACGACGTCGATGTTGTTGATTTTTATATAAAGTGCGGTTTAATTCGCTAAGTTGCCTGCTAATCTCTTTTTGCTGCTGCAACGCATGATACAACGTTTCCGGCATTTCGGCAAAATGCTCGCGGAAATACGGCAGGCGCTCTTTGATTCCCCGATAAACCGATTTGAACCCGACCTGTTCACTCAACCAATCCTGTAAAAACGGTTTTGCCGTTTGCCATAAATCCAGCTGCGGATAAATCTGCCTGCCCAAGCCCTCGATATACAGCAGGGTTTTCTGCAACAATACCAGCTGCGGCTGCACTTCCATATTAAAGCGGCGTGCCGTGTTAAACAGATTAATCAGCACATGTCCGAATGAAATTTCGCTCAGCGGTTTGGCAAAAATCGGATCGCATACGGTGCGGATCGCCTGTTCAAACGCCTGCACATCGGTATCTTCCGGCACCCAGCCGGAATCAACGTGCAACTGCGCCACCCGCTGATAATCACGGTTAAAAAACGCCAAAAAATTCTCGGCCAGATAGCGTTTGTCTTCACGGTTAAGGGAACCGACAATTCCGCAATCAATCCCGATATACTGCGGATCCTCAGGGTGATCCGGATTGACAAAAATATTGCCGGGGTGCATATCGGCATGGAAAAAACTGTCACGAAACACTTGAGTGAAAAACACCTGCACACCGCGCTCCGCCAGTAATTTCATATTGGTTCCATTGGCTTCCAGCGCCTGAATATCCGACACCTGAATACCGTAGATCCGCTCCATGACGATCACATTGCGATAACAAAAATCGCCGTACATCTCCGGAATATACAGCATCGGACTGTTTTCAAAATTACGCCGCAACTGAATCGCATTTGCCATTTCGCGGCGTAAATCCAGCTCATCAAGAATGGTTTTTTCATATTCCCGTACTACTTCCACCGGGCGCAAACGCCGCCCTTCACTGGAAAGACGCGGAATCCAGCCTGCCAAACGATACATTAAGCCTATATCGGCTTTAATCGCTTTTTCGATATTCGGACGAATGACTTTAAGCACCACTTCCCGTCCGGCAAACGGACTGTCGGCATTAAATCGTGCAGTGTGAACCTGTGCAATCGATGCCGACGCCAGAGCGGTTTCATCAAAATCGCTAAACCAGGTCTCCAGTTTTGCCCCAAGTGCGGTTTCGATCTGACGGCGTGCCAATTCACCGGCAAACGGTTCGACCTGATCTTGCAACAGTGCCAGCTCATCGGCAATACTGTCCGGGAATAGATCGCGCCGTGTCGAAAGCATTTGCCCCAGTTTGATCCAAACCGGCCCCAACTCTTGCAGTGCTAAACGCAATCGTAAGCCGAAAATTTTATCCTGATGCTGATTTCTCAGCCAGAACAGCAATTTACGCCCGCAACGGATCGGGCGGGTAAACCCATTTTTCGGCAGCGCTTCGTCCAAGCCGTATTGCAAAATCACTTGAAGAATGCGGTAAAAACGCCATGCCGATTTCATGACTGTTGCGTTCCTAATTTATTGATCAACTGTTGAAAACGTTGTTCCAACGCATTACTTTCTTCGTCCAGTGCAACCACCTGCCGATGAAAATCCGTCACGGCCAAACGCGGCGCCGTCAGTTGCCACTCCTCGCTCAACCGTTCACGCCAATGCTGGCGTGCATTTTGTTGTGTACCGCTGAAAAATGCAAAAACCTGCTTCACGAAGCGCACGGCGTTATACGCCGGCACATCGCCCAAATAGGGTGCAAGCAACTCCGCCGGATCGGTTTCCAACTGTTCCAATAAAGCGAGAAAATCCTGTAACACTTGCAAATCACCGTGCAATACCAGGGATTTATTGTTGATCAATTGCGTTAATTCGGCTTTTTTAGGGATTTTTAACCCTATTTTTGCCGAGGTTTGTACCCGACAATCCGCCTCGCCTTCATAATATTGCAACACATCGATTTGCTGGAGCGAAAATACAAAATAGACCGTTATTTCAAGCTGTTGCAACTGTAGCGCCAGCACTTTCCCGTTCAATTTACGCAAGTGCGGTTGACTATTTTCCGAGCGTTGCAATAAATATGAAAGTGCGGTTTCAATCGCTGCATTCAACAATTGCGGCAACAACAGTTGCGTTTTCAGTTTATTCAAATTGGCTGACAGCATAATTTTTCCTACCGTTTAACGCGCTAAAATTTATAACCACGGTGTAGCGCCACAATGCCGGCACTTAAATTATAGTAATCCACATTTTCAAAACCGGCTTGACTCATCATATTTTTTAACGTGTCTTGATCAGGATGCATTCGGATCGATTCCGCCAAATAGCGGTAACTTTCGCCGTCATTCACTACCATTTCGCCGACTTTCGGTAAAATATTGAACGAGTAAAAATGGTACAGCTTGCTTAACGGATCGAGGATCGGTTTGGAAAACTCCAGCACCAGCAAACGACCGCCCGGTTTTAATACCCGATACATCGAGCGCAGTGCGGCCTCTTTATCGGTAACATTGCGCAAACCGAAACTGATGATAACGCAGTCAAAAGTATTGTCGGCAAACGGTAACGCCTCGGCATTCGCCTGTACATAGTCGAGATTGCCGACCACACCCAGATTGCGCAATTTGTCACGCCCGACTTGCAACATTGATTCGTTAATATCCGCCAGTACTACCTGCCCGCCTTCGCCGACCAGTCGGGAAAATTTAGCGCTGAAATCGCCGGTTCCCCCGGCTAAATCGAGCACTTTTTGCCCTTTGCGCACGCCGCTGCAATCAATGGTGAACCGCTTCCAAACCCGATGAACGCCAAATGAAAGCAGGTCATTCATCAAATCGTATTTACCCGCTACCGAATGAAATACGTTGGCGACCAGTTTCTGCTTCTCGTCTTTAGCGACGGTTTTAAAACCGAAATGCGTGGTTTGCTCAAGCGCGTCCGAATTTGACGTGCCGGTATGTGGGGGACCTTGTTGTTCGCTCATCACAATTATTTTTGCCTTGTTGAAATTTTACCTACTCTAACATAAAAGTGCGGTCAAAAAACCGCACTTAGCATTTTATCTTAAAGCGAATTGACGAAAATCACCAAAATAATCAGCGGAATAATATATTTCACATAATTAAACCACAGCGCCGTTAGCCTTGGGCTACTGTTCAACTCTTTTTTGGCTTCGTCTTTCAGCACAAAGCCGACAAAAACGGCACTGCCGAGAGCGGTTAAAATAAACAGTACGTTACCGCTGACATAATCAAATGCATCAAAAATGCTCAATCCCATCATGCGTACCGCCTGCCACTGGTTATCGCCCAGCACCGACGGAATATTACCCAACACAAAAATTGCACTCAACGTCAGCGCAATCGCCGCCCTGCGCGTTAATCGGGTTTTCTCTTGCAATACCGTAATCAGCACTTCATAAATGGTCAGTGAGGTGGTCAGCGCGGCAATAATCAGTAACCCGAAGAAAATCGTGGCAAATACCGAGCCTGCCCACATATGCGAAAACACTATCGGCAAACTTTGAAAGACCAGCGTCGGACCGGAATTCGGCGCAACATGAAAGGTGAACAGCGACGGAAAAATCATAAAGCCCGCCGCCAGTGCAATTAAGGTGTTGACGACTGCGGTAATCGTCGCCGTTTTCACCAGATTCTCTTTTTTATCCAGATAACTGGATAAGGTGATCAACACCCCGAAGCCGAGACTGAGCGCAAAAAAGACCTGCCCCAAGACAAACACAAATAACTCTTTGGTTATTTTGGAAAAATCCGGAATCAGATAAAAAGAAATGCCCTCCCAAGCACCGGGCAATGTGACGTTGCGTACAATCATCACCAGTAAAAACAGAAACAGAATCGGCATTAAATATTTCACCGAACGTTCAATACCATCCATAATCCCTTTCGCCAAAATCAGATAATTCACGCCGACAAAAAGTGCGGTATACAGCAAAATCGTCGACGGACTGTCTTTGATATGCTCACTGAAAAAGGCTGACGTAGTTTCAATCGTCACCGGCGAAGCGAGATCCAGCTTGCCGGAAATCAAGCTGCCGATATAAGTCAGCACCCAGCCGCCGAGCACCATGTAATAAGCCAAAATGCCAAATGCGCCCAACAGCCCCATATAACCCAGTATTTTCCACGCCGAGCGGATCGGTTTGCCGTTGGCCTCGCCGGAAAACGCATCCACCGAATTGCGCTGGATCCGTCTGCCAATCACATTTTCTACCAAAATCATCGGAATCCCGATTACGATCATTGCAATACAAAATAATAATACATAAGCGCCGCCGCCGTTTTCCCCAACCAAATACGGGAAGCGCCACGTTGCGCCGAAACCGACCGTGGCGCCTGCCACCGTCAGTACGTAGGTTAATTGACTGGACCAAGATTGTCGGGCTTTTTTTGTTGTTGTCATAATTCACCAAAAGATAAAAACACAAAAATATCTCTTGCCCGATAACAGCCAAGAGATATCAAAATACGTTAAATTTGTTATGATTTTACAGGAATATCCGCCAAAAGTGCGGTCAGTAAACGCCAATAAATATCCACTGCCGGAATATGTACTTTTTCATCCGGTGAGTGCGCGTTGCGAATCGTCGGCCCGATGGAGACCATATCGATATGCGGATACTGCTTTTTCAACAATCCGCACTCCAATCCGGCATGAATCACCTGAATCAACGGCTCTTCATTCAAAATTTGCCGATAATGCTGTTGCGTAATCGGCAGCACGGCGGAGTGCGGATTCGGCTCCCAGCCCGGATAATCGTGACTGAAGGCGATTTCCGCTCCGGTAAGATTAGCCAGTGAATCCAAAATCCCACAGACATGGTGCTTGCCGCTTTCAATCAGCGAGCGAATGAGAATGGTGACCTGCAACTGCCGTTCCGCCAATTTCAGCACGCCGATGCTGAGTGACGTTTCCACCACGCCCTGCACAACGTCACTGTTGCGGATAACCCCGTTCGGCAAAACGTTGAGCAAATCAATCACCCGATCGGTGGCGTCTTCGCTCAAACTGTCTGCAGCCGTTTCCGCCGGCGCCAACGATAATGTCAAGTGCGGTTCACTAATCGCCAGTTCTTTTTTCAGCATCTGTTCCAGCTCCGCCACCGCACGTTGCAGTTTTTCATCGCTGCCATCGAAAGTCAGCACCGCAAACGCTTCACGCGGAATGGCATTGCGCACCGAACCGCCGCCGATATCACTCAACAGAAAATCAAAGTGCGGCTGCAATTGTGCCAACACCCGAGCCAGCAACTTAATCGCATTGCCGCGACCGGTGTGAATATCCACGCCGGAATGCCCGCCGCGCAAGCCTTTCAGCACCAACTTGCAGGCATGCGCACACGGGTTCGGCTGAAACGCCACCTCCAACCTCAAATCGCCGTCGATGCCGCCGGCACACCCGACATAGATTTGTCCGTTTTCTTCGGTATCGGTATTAATCAAAATTTCACTCTGCAACCAGTTCGGCTGCAAACCGTTGGCGCCGACCATACCGCTCTCTTCGGTCATCGTCAGCAACACTTCCAAATCCGGATGAGCAATATCATCACTTTCCAGTACTGCCAATGCCGATGCCAACCCGATACCGTTATCTGCGCCTAAGGTGGTGTTTTCTGCGGTTACCCACTCACCCTCGATATAAGGTTTGATCGGATCTCGGTCGAAATCGTGATCCGTGCCTTCATTTTTCTGCGGCACCATATCCAAATGCGCCTGTAGCGCCACTTTTTGGCGGTTCTCCATGCCGGCAGTCGCCGGCTTGCGAATCAAAATATTGCCGGCGGCATCACGTTCCAGCCACAACTGCCGCTGTTTCGCCCAAGCGACAATATATTCCGCCAGTTGTTCTTCCTGATAAGACGGGTGGGGAATATCACAAATTTGTTGAAACCACTGCCACAGCAGGGTCGGTTTAAGCTGTTTGATTGATTGCATAATCAGTCCTCTGTAAAAAGTCGAAACGCCCGATTGAAAATGTCACTGAAAAACGACAGTGGGAATGTATCGCTGCTCTCGCTAAAAAATGCATGAAAATCGACGAAAAATCGGGATTAATAATAGCATGAAATCCCTTTTCAGGTTATCCTATCGCAATTTTTTAAATCGGGCTTGGTTATAAAGCCGCCACATTTTCTATGACTTCAAGGAAAAGGTTCAATTATGAGCGAAAAATACATTGTAACTTGGGATATGTTTCATATGCATGCCCGCAAACTGGCCGAACGTTTGATGCCGGCCTCCCGTTGGAAAGGGATTATCGCCGTCAGTCGCGGCGGTCTGTTTCCAAGTGCGGTAATCGCTCGTGAACTGGGCTTACGCCATGTGGAAACCGTGTGCATCTCGAGCTACGATCACGATCAACAAAGCGAACTGAAAGTCCTGCACGCCGCACAAGGCGACGGTGAAGGCTTTATCGTGATTGACGATTTGGTCGATACCGGCAACACCGCCCGCGCCATTCGCAAAATGTACCCGAAAGCACACTTTGTTACCGTTTTTGCCAAGCCGTCCGGTGCGCCGCTGGTAGATGAATATGTGGTTGATATTCCGCAAAATACTTGGATTGAACAGCCGTGGGATATGGGCATCACCTTTGTGCCGCCATTATCAAGAAAATAATCGCTAACAACGTGATTTCCCCTAAAGCGAACGATACCCGATAAGTTGATTATCGGGTATTTTTTATAGCGGCTTACCACAAAAAAACCGCACTTGCGGTTTTCCCCAAGTGCGGTCTATAACGCCAGTCAGCAGTAATTAACGTGTGCTGGTGCTGGTTGTGCTGCGGGTTGCGCGTTTACGATCCATTTCGGTCAGCAGTTTTTTACGCACACGAACCGAAACCGGCGTAACTTCAACCAACTCGTCATCATCAATAAATTCCAACGCCTGTTCAAGCGTGAAACGGATAGGCGGCACCAAGACCACGGCATCATCTTTACCGGAAGCCCGCATATTGGTCAGTTTTTTACCTTGCAAGCAGTTGACGGTCAAATCATTGCCGCGGCTGTGAATGCCGATTACTTGTCCTTCATACACTTCCGTTCCGTGATCGATCATCAACTTCCCGCGTTCTTGCAAGCTAAACAACGCATATGCCAACGCTTTGCCGGTGGCATTGGAAATTAACACGCCGTTAATTCGCTGCCCGATCTCCCCCGGTTTGACATTATCGTAATGGCTGAAACTAGAATACAGTAAACCCGTGCCGGAGGTCATGGTCATAAATTCGTTACGGAAGCCGATCAGACCTCGGCTCGGAATGATATATTCCAAACGGGTACGTCCTTTGCCGTCCGGCACCATGTCTCGCACTTCGCCTTTGCGGATACCCAACGCTTCCATCACGGAGCCTTGGTGCTGT
This sequence comes from Chelonobacter oris, assembly GCF_000772535.1. Classification (GTDB taxonomy): domain Bacteria; phylum Pseudomonadota; class Gammaproteobacteria; order Enterobacterales; family Pasteurellaceae; genus Chelonobacter; species Chelonobacter oris. Next base: position 84,264 of record NZ_JSUM01000015.1, on the reverse strand, counting down.
TCTTCAATATCAATCGTCACCTGCTCGAACGGCTCTTGCTTACGGCCGTCAATCTCACGGAAAATCACTTTCGGACGGGATACCGCCAACTCATAACCTTCACGCCGCATATTTTCGATTAACACCGACAAATGCAGTTCACCACGGCCGGAAACACGGAATGCGTCCGGATCTTCGGTTTCTTCCACGCGCAAGGCGACATTGTGTACTAATTCTTTGTTTAAACGCTCCAAAATCTGGCGTGAGGTAACGAATTTACCCTCTTTTCCGCAGAACGGTGAAGTATTGACGCAGAAGAACATGGTCACGGTCGGCTCGTCCACACTCAAGGCCGGCAACGCCTCCACGCTGTTGACATCGCAAATCGTATCGGAAATATTCAGTTCGCCCAGACCGGTGATCGCAATAATATCGCCGGCACTGGCAATATCGGCTTCATAACGCTGCAACCCCAAATGCCCCAAGACCTGTCCGACTTTGCCGTTACGGGTTTTTCCTTCACTGTCGATAATGGTCACTTGCTGGTTCGGCTTCACCGCACCGCGCTTGATGCGTCCGATGCCGATAACGCCGACATAATTGCTGTAATCCAGTTGTGAAATCTGCATTTGGAACGGTTTGCCGCTTTCGACCTTCGGCGATTCGACATATTTCACGACCGCTTCAAACAACGGTGTCATGTCTTCCGCCAAATCTTCATGTTCCACACCAGCAACACCGTTCAGCGCAGAGGCATAAATAATCGGGAAATCCAGCTGCTCGTCAGTAGCCCCCAAATTAACAAACAGATCAAACACTTGATCCACCACCCAATCAGGGCGAGCACCGGGGCGATCCACTTTATTGATGACGACAATCGGTTTCAAGCCGTGCGCAAAGGCTTTTTGAGTCACAAAGCGGGTTTGCGGCATCGGACCGTCAAACGCATCGACCAGCAACAGCACCGAATCCACCATTGACAACACACGCTCTACCTCACCGCCGAAATCGGCGTGTCCCGGCGTGTCGACGATATTGATACGGTAACCGTTCCAGTTAATGGCGGTATTTTTGGCTAAAATGGTAATGCCGCGTTCTTTTTCCAAGGCATTGGAATCCATCACCCGTTCATCGCTGTCGCCGCGGGCACTTTCCAGCGTGCCGGACTGTTGTAACAATTTATCAACTAGGGTCGTTTTCCCGTGGTCAACGTGGGCAATAATCGCAATATTGCGCAGTTTGTTGATGTCTAATTCATTATTCATGTGAAAAATCTTCGTTGTTGTGAAAAGAAAAGTGATTCCAAAAAACCGTTATTCTATGGTTTTGGCATAAAATTAATTGGAAGGTGCGAAATTATAACGTCTTTCGGCTCAAACGGCTATTAAATATTAAAAATCAAAACAAAAGCCGACCCTTGATAAAAAAACAAATAAACTCGCAAAAAAGGTATTGATTTTTAATTTTTATGGGTTATATTTTAGTTACACTTTAAACAAACCCTGATATTTTTGTATTTTATCACTTTAACCAACAGAGGATTCAGTTATGTCTCAGGCAGCTATCGCTAACGTATTTAAGCTTATTGAAGAACATGGTGTCAAATTTGTCGATTTGCGTTTTACCGACATCAAAGGCACCGAGCAGCATGTTTCCATTCCGAAAAGTGCGGTAGACGAAGATTTTTTTGAAGACGGCAAAATGTTTGACGGTTCTTCTATCAGCGGTTGGAAAACCATCAATAAATCCGACATGGTATTAATGCCGATTGCGGAAACTGCAATTATCGATCCGTTCTTTGCTATCCCGACATTATCTATCCGTTGTAACGTGTACGAACCGACCACTATGCAGGGTTACGATCGTGATCCGCGCTCTATCGCCGTGCGTGCCGAAGAATACCTGAAAGCGTCCGGCATTGCGGATACGGTATTATTGGGGCCTGAGCCGGAGTTCTTCCTGTTTGACGATGTGCGTTTCCAAGTCGGCATGGGTTCCAGCTCATTTGCCGTGGACGATATTGAAGCGGCATGGAACAGCAATACCGAATATGAAGGCGGCAACACCGGCTATCGTCCGGCTGTGAAAGGCGGCTACTTCCCGGTTCCACCGGTTGATTCTTCACAAGATATCCGTTCCGAAATGTGCTTGCTAATGGAAGAATTCGGTTTAGTCATCGAAGCGCACCACCATGAAGTCGCCACGGCCGGTCAAAATGAAATTGCTTGTCGTTTCAACACCTTGACACTAAAAGCCGATGAAACCCAAATCTATAAATATGTCGTTCGCAATGTCGCGCACGAACACGGCAAAACCGCCTGCTTCATGCCGAAACCGATTTTCGGTGACAACGGCTCCGGTATGCACTGCCACATTTCGTTGGGCAAAGACGGCGCCAATCTGTTCTCCGGCGATAAATACGCCAACCTGTCCGAAACCGCACTTCACTTTATCGCCGGTATCATTAAACATGCGAAAACCCTGAATGCGTTCACCAACCCGACCACCAACTCCTACAAACGTTTGGTGCCGGGCTATGAAGCGCCTGTATTGCTGGCATACTCCGCCAGCAACCGCTCCGCATCAATCCGTATTCCAACGGTTTCCAGCCCTAAAGCCCGCCGTATCGAAGTGCGCTTCCCGGATCCGGGTGCTAACCCATACTTGGCATTCTCTGCTATCCTGATGGCAGGTCTAGACGGCGTGATCAACAAACTGAGCCCGGGCGATGCAATGGACAAAAATCTATATGACTTGCCGCCGGAAGAACTGAAACAAGTCCCGCATGTTGCCGGTTCTTTGGAAGAAGCCTTGCAAGCACTGCAAGACGATCACGACTTCTTGACTCGCGGCGGCGTATTCAGCAAAGATTTCATCGACGCTTATGTTGAATTGAAATCAAAAGACGTTCAACGTTTAAGAATGTTGCCGCACCCTGCTGAATTTGAAATGTACTACGCCATGTAACATTGTTTCGATTAACTTGAAAAATTCCCGCTTCGGCGGGAATTTTTATTTGTGCTTGCCTAAAACGCCGATTTCTGAATAATGGCACTATTTACCGACAAGAAGAAAGCCGTTATGCCGTTTTTCGACACCCACACCCATTTTGACTATCTGCTGCAACAACTCAACCATTCTGTTGCACAAGGAATTGCCGAAGCCAAAAGTGCCGAAGTAGAAAAAATCCTGATTGCGGCAGTCATGCAAGAACAGTTCCAAGCGCTGTTTGAGTTATGCGCACAAGCCCCGCAACATCTATGCTACGGGCTGGGGCTGCACCCGCTCTACATCAAACAACATCAACAGCACGATTTGGATAACCTAAAAGTGCGGCTGCAAACCAAACCGCACTTGTGCAAAGCGGTTGCCGAAATCGGACTGGAAAGAGCGGTTTATGAGTTAATTAGTGCCGAAATGTGGCAAAAACAGTGCTATTTTCTGGAAAGTCAGCTCTATCTCGCCAAACAGTTCAACCTGCCCGTCAGCCTGCATTCCCGTCGCAGCCACGATCAGCTTTATCCCTTTTTAAAACGGATTTCATCCAGTAAAAAAGGCGTAATTCACGGCTTTGCCGGCAGCTATCAGCAAGCGAAACGCTTTGTCGACTTAGGTTATTTTATCGGCGTCGGCGGCACAATCAGCTATCAGCGAGCCAATAAAACCCGCGAAGCCATTCGCCGCCTGCCGCTCGACAGCCTCGTTCTGGAAACCGACAGCCCCGACATGCCGCTGTTCGGCTATCAAGGCCAACCGAATCAGCCGAAACGGATCCGACAAGTATTTGAAACCCTATGCCAGCTGCGCAACGAACCGCCCGAACAGCTTCAAACCGCACTTTGGCAAAACAGCGGCTCGATTTTTGATTTTTAGCTATGCATTATTAGAAGCAAGCGGCTTAATTTATGCCTTATCGTTCCAATAATCCACGAAAGTGCGGTTAGTTTTTTACGTTTATCAATGTTATGATGAAAAAAACCTAAACAACGATAAAAAAACTATGCGAATTCCACGAATTTATCACCCTGAATTACTGACTCGGGCTACATTTTGTGAGCTGAGCGAAGATGCGGTCAACCATGTCGCGCGAGTGCTGCGCATGAGCGCGGGGCAGCAACTTGAATTATTTGACGGCAGTAACCATATCTATCCTGCCACCATCGAAACGATCGGTAAAAAATCGGTCAAAGTGCGGTTGGCGCAAGCGATGGAGGACGATCGCGAATCACGCCTGATTTTGCATTTGGGACAAGTAATTTCGCGTGGCGAGCGCATGGAATTCACTATTCAAAAATCGGTCGAACTGGGTGTGAATGTGATTACCCCGTTGTGGTCGGTGCGTTGCGGTGTAAAACTGGACGCTGAACGTATAGAAAAGAAAATCCAGCAATGGCGAAAAATTGCGATTGCCGCTTGCGAACAGTGCGGCCGCAATCGTATTCCGGAGATTCGCCCGATGATGAAACTGACCGACTGGTGCGCCGAACCAAGCGAAATGTTGAAGCTGAATCTGCACCCGCGCGCCGAATTCGGCATCAGCCGCCTGCGACATATTCCACCGCAAGGCGTACGGCTGTTGATTGGTTCCGAAGGCGGTTTATCACCGCAAGAAATTGAAATGACCGAACGGCAGCATTTTCAATCCGTTTTGCTCGGCAAGCGCATTTTGCGTACGGAAACCGCTGCCTTGACGGCAATTACCGCACTTCAAGTCTGCTTCGGCGATTTGGGTTAATCGGCATAAATAAGGAGTAGATTATGATTAAACTCGGGATTGTCATGGATCCGATTCAATCCATCAATATTAAAAAAGATTCCAGTTTCGCCATGCTTGAGCAGGCGCAAGCGCGCGGCTATCAGTTGTACTACATGGAAATGAATGATTTGTTTCTGGAAAGAGGGATAGCGAAAGCCCGTATGCGGCAATTGAAAGTGCGGTATGACTATAACGGTTGGTTTGAATTTTTAAGCGATGACACCCTTGAACTGGCGGAACTGGACGTGATTTTGATGCGCAAAGATCCGCCGTTCGATACCGAATTTATCTATGCCAGCTATATTTTGCAACGTGCCGAAGAGCAAGGCTGTCTCATCGTCAATAAACCGCAAAGCCTGCGAGATTGCAATGAAAAACTCTATACCGCTTGGTTTGCCGATCTGACGCCGGAAACATTAGTGACCCGTGATACGGCACGGATTAAAGCTTTCCATCAGCAGCACGGCGATATTATTTTGAAACCGTTGGACGGCATGGGCGGCAGCTCGATTTTCCGCGTCAAACAAGACGACCCGAATCTGTCGGTCATTATTGAAACCCTGACCGGTTTGGGCAAGCACTATTGCATGGCGCAACGCTATATTCCGGAAATCGTCAACGGCGACAAACGTATTTTGGTGGTGGACGGCGAGCCCGTACCCTACTGTCTGGCGCGGATACCGCAACAAGGCGAAACCCGTGGCAACTTGGCGGCCGGCGGCAGCGGCGAAGCCCGTCCGTTAACCGATCACGACTGGAGTATTGCCAGAACCGTAGCGCCGCATCTCAAGCAAAAAGGATTAATCTTTGTCGGACTTGATGTTATCGGCGACAAGCTCACCGAAATCAATGTCACCAGCCCGACCTGTATCCGCGAAATCGAAGCGGCATTTCCGCAAGTTTCCATTAGCGGCATGTTAATGGATGCAATCGAACGTCGCCTAAAAAAATAACGTGACACGGAAACCGATTGATATGATGAAATTACAAGACCGTTTTTTATTGGCGATGCCGGGTATGGACGACCCGTTTTTCAAAAATGCCCTGATCTATCTTTGCGAACATAACGAACAAGGCAGCATGGGGATTATGCTGACACGCACCACAGAGTTAAGCGTGGCGGAAATCATCGCCAAAATGAATTTCCTGATCGCTGATCAACGCCACTATCAGCAAGATGATGTGGTGCTTATCGGCGGGCCGGTCAGCGTTGAACGCGGTTTTATCCTGCATACCAAATGTGTGCCGCCCTTTCAGCACAGCGTTGCCGTTTCCGATCAGATTTGGCTGACCACTTCTGCCGATGTGTTGCAAACCATCGGCCGCCCCGACGAGCCGGAAAAGTATTTGGTTGCGCTCGGTTGCTGCACTTGGCGAAGCGGTCAGCTGGAACAGGAGATCGCCGACAATGCTTGGTTAGTACTCGAACCGAGCGAACACTTGCTGTTTGATGTGCCGCACGATCGCCGTTGGTTGGAAGCCAACCGCTCTTTGGGCTTTGAACCGACCCATTTGACCGCACTTGCAGGGCACGCCTGATGGGATTCACCGCACTTGCCTTTGATTTCGGCGTAAAAAGCATTGGTTGTGCCGTGGGGCAAAGTATCACCGGCACCGCCCAAGCCTTATCCGCTTTTAAAGCCAATGACGGCATTCCCAATTGGGATCTGATTGAGAAATGCCTGCAAGAGTGGCAACCGACGGTCGTCATTGTCGGTCTGCCGCTAAATATGGACGGCACGGAACAAGCCATTACCCAGCGGGCAAGAAAATTTTCACAACGCTTGCACGGTCGCTTCGGTGTTGCTGTCGAATTACATGATGAACGCCTCAGCACCGTCGAAGCCCGTGCCGAAATTTTTTCCCGACGCGGTTTCAAAGCCTTAGACAAAGGCAAAATCGACTCCATCTCGGCTTGTATTATTTTAGAAAGCTGGTTTGAAATTCAAACAGTCTATTGAGCCCCGAATCGCCATTGTTCAATCCGCAATAAAAAACCACAATAGCTATATTGTGGTTTTTGGGTTTACCGCACTTTAGGCTACATATTAGCCACAATATCCTGTGCGAATTCAGAACATTTGCGCAAGGTGGCGCCGTCCATCAGGCGTTCGAAATCGTAAGTAACGGTTTTATTGGAAATGGCTTTTTCCATGCCGCCGACCACCAGATCCGCCGCTTCGATCCAGCCCAGATGACGCAGCATCATTTCGCCGCTCAGGATCAGTGAACCCGGATTGACTTTGTCTTGCCCGGCATATTTCGGCGCAGTGCCGTGGGTCGCTTCAAATATGGCGCATTCATCACCGATATTCGCCCCCGGCGCAATGCCGATTCCGCCCACTTGTGCCGCTAAGGCATCGGAAATATAATCCCCGTTCAGATTCATGGTTGCAATCACATCATACTCTTTCGGACGCAACAAAATCTGTTGCAAAAACGCATCGGCAATCACATCGTTTACGGTAATGGTTTTGCCGTTATTCGGATTTTTGAACTGCATCCACGGGCCGCCGTCCAACAACTCCGCCCCGAACTCTTCCTTGGCGACGTCATAACCCCAATTTTTGAAAGCGCCCTCGGTAAATTTCATGATATTACCTTTATGCACCAATGTAACCACTTCGCGGTCATTATCAATCGCATATTGGATCGCAGCCCGCACCAAGCGCTGTGTTCCGGCTTTTGATGTCGGTTTGATGCCGATACCGCAGTCGTCGGTAAAGCGGATTTTGGTAACGCCCATTTCCGTGGTCAGAAAATCAATGATTTTTTCCGCTTCCGCCGTGCCGGCCTGCCATTCGACACCGGCGTAAATATCTTCCGAATTTTCACGGAAAATCACCATATCGGTATATTCAGGGTGTTTTAACGGGCTTGGCGTGCCCTCATAATAGCGCACCGGTCGCAGGCAGATATATAAATCCAACAATTGGCGCAACGCCACATTTAAGGAACGAATGCCACCGCCGATCGGGGTGGTCAGCGGACCTTTAATCGCCACACGGTAGTCCTTGATCAAATCCAATGTCTCTTGCGGCAGCCATTCGTTTTCGCCATAAATTTGGGTGGATTTTTCTCCGGTATACACTTCCATCCATTCGATTTTGCGTTCGCCGTGATAGGCTTTCTGCACCGCCGCGTCCAATACCAAACGCATTGCCGGCGTGACATCCACCCCGATCCCGTCCCCCTCGATAAACGGAATAATCGGATTGTTCGGCACATTCAACCGCCCGTTTTCCAGCGTGATTTTACTTCCTTGAGTAGGGACAACGACTTTGCTTTGCATATTTGCTCCTTTTTTCCGTTTGGGATGTATCGTTGATAAAAATATACTGTATCTTCAAGCAGTAGAATAGTATAGTTTTTCCGAAAAGATTTCTTTTATTCATATCACACTTTAACAATTTTTTTAATAATTATTTAACATTATGCCGAAACCCAATACTGTAAACCGCACTTTCCGCAACCGCACCACAAAAGTAGCAAACAAACGGCAAGCTCGCCGTAGCGTGCCGCTGACCTTCGAACAAACCCAAGTGATTTTATTCAATAAGCCGTTTGATGTGTTAACCCAATTTAGTGACGGACAACAGCGCAAAACCCTGAAAGACTATATTCCGATTAGCGATATTTACCCAGCCGGACGGCTGGATCGCGACAGCGAGGGGCTGTTACTGCTGACCAACAACGGGCAACTGCAGCACCGTTTGAGCAATCCGACCTTTAAACAGGCTAAAACCTATTGGGTGCAAGTGGAAAATATCCCTGACGAAACCGCACTTGAGGCGTTGCGCCAAGGCGTGGAACTGAAGGACGGCAAAACCTTGCCGGCCAATGTGCGGTTAATCGCAGAACCCGCCAAGCTGTGGCAACGTATACCGCCGATTCGTGAACGCAAACAGATTCCGACGGCGTGGCTGGAATTACAGATTTATGAAGGTCGCAACCGCCAAGTGCGGCGAATGACCGCACATATCGGTTTCCCGACTCTGCGCCTGATTCGTGTCGATATTGCCGGCTTCAACCTGCAAAATTTAGCCAGCGGTACATACCGCACATTAAGTGAATCAGAGAAAGTGCGGTTGTTCAACCAGATGAAATTCCCCCTCAAACCGTGAAATCCTATGCATAAACCGAATATAACCGTAGCCTGCGTTGTCCATTGCCAAAATAAATTTTTATTTGTCGAAGAATGGGATAACGGCATTTTAACACTGAACCAACCTGCCGGACATTTGGAAAAAGACGAAACCCTGATCGAAGCAATGTTGCGTGAACTATGGGAAGAAACCGGTATTCAAGATGTTATGCCGGATTCATTATTAAAGATATACCAATGGCGCGCGCCGCTAAGCGATACTGATTTTCTGCGTTTTACCTTCGTACTGGAGCTGGATCACTGCTGCGAAATCACGCCTCACGACAGCGATATTACACGGGGTTTATGGCTGAGTTATTCGGAATTTCAACGCTATATCCGCCAAACAGGGCAAGGCGCACGAAGCCCATTAGTGGCAAAATCGATTGAAGATTATTTTAACCAAACCACCTATCCGCTGAATATACTGAAAACCATTAAGTAAAAATCCGGCCTTTGCGCCGGATTTTTTATTTTCACATATTATCGAATCGATTAACGGAACGGCGTGTTCAGCGGCACTTCCGCATCCGGTTCGTGGGTAATGCGGTTACGCAGATCACGACGGATAACCTCGATTGTCCAGAACCAGAAAATATGCCCCACCAGTTCGGAAACGTGTTCATACATCGGCCACTCTGCCACCGGCGGTGTCAAGCCCAATAACGGGAAAGTAATGTAGTGAACGCAAATGTTAGCGATAATACCGGCGCCGATACCCTGCCAGAATTTGATTTTAGGGAAACGCTCCGCCACGATACAGTAACCGATAGCAAATACCAGCGAGAAAATCATGTGGGTTACGCCAATCCAGTTGAATCCATGATCCGCAAAGGTAAATACGGCTTGTGTCGGATCAATGCCGATATAGTCACGCAAGAAAACGTGCGGCGGGTTCAAAAAGGCGCGGGAACAGACTTCCAACGCTTGTGACGGATCCTGACAGGCAGAAACGAATAAATCAATCGGACTGCGCGGCGGAAACGGATGCTCGGCTCCCCATTTTACAAATGCAGAGATAATACCGGCAATGATACCGACAAAAATCGCTACGCCATAACGACGACGTGTCGGATCAGTTTGTGCAAATAAACCTGACATAATTTACTTTCCTGAATAGGTTGGTTAATAAAAACGGAACAAAAATCTTACCCATATTTTTATTGATAAATTAATTATCAAATCAATATGAATCGTTGCTGATTTTATGCCTAATTCCACAGTAGTCAATCATAAAAAAAGCAAAAAACGATAATCGGTTACATAATGTAACATTGAATCAACATAAAAAGATCAGAAAATTTATTTTATTTACATATTTTCGATAATAAAAAACCCCGATAGAGTTCATCGGGGTTCAAATCCTATTACGATGTACTATCAGGCTTCGATACCGTCGAAAAGTGCGGTACTCAAATAACGCTCGGAAGCCGACGGCAGAATCACCACCACCAACTTATCGGCAAATTCCGGCAATTTGGCGATTTTATCGGCGGCGGCAACGGCCGCACCGGATGAAATGCCGCCTAAAATCCCTTCTTCCGCCATTAAGCGGCGTGCCGTTGCAATGGCGGTTTCACTGTCTACGGTTTCAACACGATCCACCAAATCCAAGTCCAAATTTTTCGGAATAAAACCGGCACCGATGCCCTGAATTTTATGCGGCCCCGGTTTGACGTCTTCACCGTTACGGGTTTGGGTAATCACCGGAGATTCGGTCGGCTCGACCGCAACCGACACAATCGCTTTACCGAAATCCTGTTTAATCGCACGGCTGACACCGGTTATGGTTCCGCCGGTTCCGACACCCGCAACCAAGACATCGATCTTGCCTTCGGTTGCATTCCAGATTTCAGGGCCGGTGGTTTTTTGGTGAATCGCCGGGTTCGCCGGATTTTCGAATTGTTTTAAAATGATATAACGGTTCGGATCGGAAGCGGCGATTTCTTCTGCTTTGGCAATCGCCCCTTTCATGCCTTTTGCGCCTTCCGTCAACACCAGATTCACACCCAAGCCTTTCAATAACCGTTTGCGCTCCAAGCTCATGGTTTCCGGCATGGTTAAGGTAATTTTATAACCGCGTGCCGCTGCCACGAATGCCAAGGCAATCCCGGTGTTGCCGCTGGTGGCGTCGACAATTTCTTTTTCTTTGGTCAATGTTCCGTCTTGCTCTGCCTGCCATACCATGTTGGCGCCGATACGGCATTTTACGCTGAAGCTCGGATTACGCGATTCGATTTTGGCAAGCAAATTGCCGTTGTTGCCGAAATGCTTTAAACGGACTAAAGGGGTGTTGCCGATTGTTTGGGAATTATCTGCAAAAATTGTCATATTAACCTCTCGGTGTTGTCAGAAATATACACGGTAAACTACAAAATCATGCCGACAGCATAATCGCTTTTAATATAAAAAATTAATGGTTTATCGTTATACTTTATAACTGACGGTTATTTATCGCGATAAATCCGTGCCGCGACGCGTGCCAACCTCGGTCGAAGTGCGCGTTGCCGGCGTTCCGCCCCACGCTGTCCGTTCCCCGTTATCCGCCGTTGACACAGGGCGGTAATGATCGACCCAAAGTGCGGTTGCACCGCAAACCGCCACCGGAATAATAATAAAATTCAAAAACGGAATAAAAGTACAGATCGACACCAATCCGCCGAACGTCAAATTCAAGTTCCGCTTTTCCGCCAGTTGGTAGCGCATTTGCCGAAACGCAATCTTATGATTGTCAAACGGGTAATCGCAATACTGAATCGCCGCCATCCAAGCACCGTACAGAAAAAATAGCGGCGGAATCAGCGTTTGCCCGACTCCCGGAATAAAACTGAGGATAAACAAACCGATAAATTTCGGGAAAGCGTAAGCAAATTTTTGCCACTCACGCAGCAGAATCCGCGGCGTATCTTTCACCAGATCCAGCATCCCCATCTCGTCACTGTCTTCCCCGGTCAGCATTCTTTCCACTTTTTCCGCTAAAATGCCGTTAAACGGGGCCGCAATAAAGCCCGCCAATAAATTAAAGATAAAGAAAAACACAATCAGAACCGTGATAATCGCCAAGCCGTAAATAAGATAGCTCAACCAATCCAACCATGACGGCACAAAGCTGACCGCCCATGTCGCCAGACTGCCGATTTGCCCCAACATTAACCAAAATACCGCCACCAGTAGCACGATATTGATCAGAATCGGCATCACCACAAAGCGGCGCAAACCCGGGCGGGTGATCAAATGCCAGCCGCGCAAAAAATATTCAAGCCCTTGTTTAAATTCAGATTGAAACATAAAATTTCCTGTCTTTTCAGTTCATTTTTTCCCACTATAAGGGAGTGTCCGATGCAAAGCAAATATTGATTATCCGTGCCGATTTCAAGGATAACATCTTCACTTGACGAAAAAATATGATAAGCTACCGAAAACAGAATCAATCTCTATCTGTAGATGTTGTTTGCTTTCCTGAATATCTGCGAGAGTTTATGTACCCCGGGGCAACTTTAAAAGAAATAGGTTCATAATGGATTTACATATTATTTTAATTATTCTCATCGTACTTATTTTGGTGATTCTCGTGGCTCACGGGCTCTGGTCGAGCCGGCGGGAAAAATCACAGATGTTTAAATCAGCCAACACCTTCACCTATGATTCCCGCACGGAAGGGCAAGATTTACTGGATCGTGTTCCCGGCACGGGCACAACCGCCTCGGTCATTCAAAATCAGAATATGCAAGATGAAATATCTGCCGCGACAAGCGAAAACGCTGCGCCGCCGCAAGCGCAAACCGTTGCGCAACCGCCCCAGCCGCAAGTGTCGGTCGAACAGGCTGTAAACAACATCCGTATCACCCTGCCCCCACAAGCTGCGGCACAATACAATGAGGTCGAGCAAGCGTCAAGTGCGGTCAGTGCGGAATCTCTCTCCCGTTCCGCCTTATTAAACCGCACGATCGCCGATTTGGAACAGGAACTCGACAGTGAAGAAGGCATCAACACCTCTTCAGATATCCTGCGAGAAGAACTGGCAAGGGCAACCCAGCAAAGTCATGTTAACGTCTCGCAATCGATAACCGACACACCCTCAACACCGACCACCGCGGCCGAAAATATTCGCACCCGCCTGAATCCCGAACAGCACATTCGGCAGCCGCTATCCGATACCATGGCGACAGAAACCGTCTCCGCTCCAACCACGGCCGCCGAAAGTATTCGTGCCAGTCTGAATCCAGACCCGCAAACCCGACAACCGCAGTCCGATACCGAGCAAACACCAACGGTAACCGCAGAAAAACCGCAAACACTGGTCTTATATGTGGTCGCACCGAACGGACAGAGCTTCGCCGGCACACAGATTATTCAATCATTGGAAAGCCTCGGCTTCCTGTTCGGGCAGCATAGTCTGTATCACCGCCATTTAGATTTGGACGGTAATTCGCCTATCCTGTTCAGTGCCGCCAACATGATGAATCCGGGCATTTTTGATTTAAACAATATTGCGGATTTCCGTAGCGTCGGCTTGGTTTTGTTTATGCACCTGCCGTCGCCGGGCAGCGATTTGGCCAACTTTCGCTTATTGTTACGCGCCGCACAAACGCTGGCGGAACAATTAAACGGGCAGGTACTGGACGACAAACGACAGCCGTTTAATGAACAGAGCAAAAACCATTACTTAAGTTTGATCAGCTAAACGCAACGATTATTAAACGCCTTAACCCTGACCGCACTTTCCACGCAAAGTGCGGTATTTTTTGGAATCGAAGAATCATGAATACACCATCCGCTTTGCAGCAAATCCAACAACTCAGACAACAGCTTCGACATCATGAATATCTGTATCACGTGCTGGATCAGCCGCAAATTCCCGACAGTGAATACGATCGCCTGCTGAATCGGTTAAAACAATTGGAAGCCGAGCATCCGGAATGGATCAGCCCGGATTCCCCGACCCAGCGTGTCGGCGCCAAACCGCTTGCCGGTTTCCGACAGATTACCCACGAATTACCGATGTTATCGCTGGATAATGCGTTTTCCGATGAGGATTTTTATGCGTTTGAACGCCGTATTCAAGAGCGGTTGGGGCATACCGAAGCGTTGACATTTTGTTGCGAGCCGAAACTGGACGGTTTGGCGGTCAGTATTCTATATCTCAACGGCATATTGACCCAAGCCGCTACCCGCGGCGACGGTACCACCGGCGAAGACATCACCGGTAATATTCGTACCATTCGCAATATTCCGCTACAACTGCTGACCGATAATCCGCCCGCCCGTCTGGAAGTGCGCGGCGAAGTGTTTATGCCGCATCATGCTTTTGAACAACTCAATCAAAATGCGCGGCAACACGGTCAAAAAACGTTCGCCAACCCGCGCAATGCGGCGGCAGGTTCGTTGCGCCAGCTTGACCCGAAAATCACCCGCCAGCGCCATTTAATGCTGAATGCTTACAGTATCGGCATTTCAGAAGGTGTCGACTTGCCCGATACGCATTATGACCGCCTACAATGGCTGAAATCGATCGGCATTCCGATTAATCCTGAAATCCGCCTTTACCAAGGGGGACAAGCCGTCTTGGACTATTATCGGAATATCGCCCTCAAGCGTGAAACGCTCGGTTACGACATTGACGGCACAGTGCTGAAAATCAATCAAATCGACCTGCAAATGCGGTTAGGTTTTGTCGCCAAAGCACCGCGTTGGGCGATTGCCTACAAATTTCCGGCACAAGAACAGCTAACCTTATTAAAAGACGTTGAATTTCAAGTCGGACGCACCGGTGCGATTACCCCGGTCGCCAAACTAGAACCGGTTTTTGTTGCCGGCGTCACCGTCAGCAACGCCACCCTGCATAACGGCGATGAAATCGCACGTCTGGGGGTGGCTATCGGCGATACGGTGATTATCCGCCGTGCCGGCGATGTGATCCCGCAAATTACCGGTGTCATGTTGGAACGCCGCCCTGCCGATGCCAAACCGATTGTGTTTCCTGAAACCTGTCCGGTTTGCGATTCCGCCATCGTTAGGATTGACGGCGAAGCGGTCGCCCGTTGTACCGGCGGCTTATTTTGCGATGCACAACGCAAAGAAGCCTTAAAACATTTTGTCTCGCGCAAAGCACTGGATATCGACGGCGTGGGTGATAAGCTGATTGAACAATTGGTTGATCGCGAATTGTTACACACGCCTGCCGATCTGTTTCGTCTCGATAAAACAACCCTGATGCGCTTGGAACGTATGGGCGAAAAATCGGCACAAAATGCGTTGAACAGCCTTGAAAAAGCGAAAAAAACCACCCTTGCCCGTTTTATTTTTGCTTTAGGTATCCGTGATGTCGGTGAAGCGACCGCTCAAAATCTGGCCAATTATTTTAAAACGCTTAAGGCAATTCGCCACGCTGATCAAGAGCAGCTGAAAGCGGTACAGGATGTCGGCGAAGTGGTCGCCATGCGGATTTATCTGTTCTGGCAGGAAGAGCACAATGTCAGTGTAGTCGACGATCTGCTGGCACAAGGCATTCACTGGGATAAAATTGAAGAGAAAGAAATTGGCGACAATCCGTTAAAAGGGAAAAATGTGGTACTCACCGGCACCTTGACCCACATGACCCGCGATCAGGCAAAAGCCTATCTGCAACAATTGGGCTGTAAAGTCAGCGGCAGCGTATCGGGCAAAACCGATTATCTGATTGCCGGTGAGAACGCCGGTTCTAAGCTCGGCAAAGCACAACAATTAGGCGTTCAGGTATTGTCGGAAGAAGAATTTTCAGCATTGGTTTCGAATTAAGCACGGCGCTTTAGGGCGCCATTCGATGCTAACCGACCAAAATCGTCCTTAACGGCACATCCCAACTTTCAACCGGCAAGCGCTCTACTTGCTGACATTGATGCGCCAGCCCGACCGGAATAAAATGTTTCTGCGACTGTTTCTGTTGCCAGTCCTGCAAAGTGCGGTCATAAAAACCGCCGCCCATGCCTAAGCGGTTACCCTGTCGGTCAAATGCGACCAACGGCGTAAAAACCATGTCTAATTCGGATTGCGGTATCAGTGCGGTAATGTCTAACAGCGGTTCAGGAATCGAAAATTGATTGGGTTGTAACACTGAATCCGGCAGATAGCGGAAAAACAGCAAATGCCCGTCCACAAACGGATGCAAACGCGGCAAACAGACGGTTTTACCTTGTCGCCACAATTTTTCGATTAAAAGTGCGGTTGAGATTTCGCCGTTAAACGCCAGATACAGCGCAATCGTTTCTGCCCGATGCCGCTCAATCAATCGCAACGCTTGCTCGCAAACCGCACTTTCCGCCCGACGCTGCTGCTCCGGGCTTAATTGTAAGCGTTTTTCACGCATCTGCCGACGGAGGTTTTGTCGTTGTTGCCGAATACTGATAGCGGACATTGCCATAGCTGAAAATCTGAGTAGATGGAGGAAAGGAACCCGGAGTGCCGTTGCGAATAATCGGTCCTTGAACCCTACGGTTCAAGGGAGCCAGTCATACCGCCTTAAGGCTTCTCAGTCGAGCTGAGCTTGCACACCGACAGTGGGGGACCGACTCAATAAAATTTAAGTATCGGCTCAGGGACTTAATCCGCTGACGTACACCCCAGGAAATTTGTTATCTGAATACTAGCCTACTTTGCCAAAAAGTACCAGTGTTACAACGTGATAATGTGTTCGGCCGCACATTTTTAAGACTATCTGTCTAAAATTTGCATATCATTACCGATTTCCGCCAGCGCATGGCTTAACGAATCGTCCAACTGCTGAATCCGTGTCATCAACGTATCTTGTTGTGAACTTTTTTGCTTTTCCTGCTGTAGTTCAAAGGTTAAATTCAATGCCACAATCGACAAAATACGATCCATCTGCAAAATGCCGGTGCGCTCTTTCAATTCTCCAACCCGTGCTTCCAGCTGAGAAGCGGCTTCACGCAGTGCCGCCTGCTGTTCTTCCGGACAATTTAATCGTAAAACCTGACCAAAAATATGGAGTTCTATATTTTTAGACATCTGCTGACCCCGTTGATTCGCTGATACATCTTTATAAAAAAGTACCGATTATTATGCCACAGTCTGCAATTTTCACCATAGCCAAAGCGAGTTTTGTTGGTCGTCATTCGCTTTGAGTGCTAAAATAAAGCACAATTTATCAGGAAGAAAACCATGACAGCAAGCAATCTAGACTATCGACAATTCAATCAGCAACTACAAACCCACCAAATCGGCATGAATGCCGCCGAATTACACGGTTTCCTCAGCGGATTACAAAGCGGCGGCGTACAAGAAGGCAACTGGAAAGCCCTGACTTATCAATTTACCCACGACGGCCACGCTTATCCGAGCGAATTACTGAAAAAAGTGGAAGAACTGTATCAACACATTCAAGATCAATTCAGCGACGAAGAATTCGCCTTTGAAATCTTCTTGGACGAACAGAGTGTTTTCAGTCGTGCCGATTCGCTGTCGGAATGGGTCAGCCATTTTTTGCTCGGGCTGGCGCTGGCAAAACCGGAACTCGACAAAGAAGGCGAAGAGATCGGCGAAGCCTTGACCGATTTAAACGACATTGCCAATCTGGGCTATGACGAAGACGACGATCCCGAAGAGCTGGACGGCGCGCTGACCGAAGTAACCGAATATGTGCGTGCCATTGCAATGTTTTTCTATACGGAATTCAATCTGCACAATCCGCCGGCAAAACAGACCATTCATTAAGCAAAAGTGCGGTATAACATGGATTTAACCTACTTGGCAAAATTGCCCGACAGTGAATTTCAGCAACGTCGCCAGCGCCTACTGGCGCAATTACCGGAAAACAGCGCCCTGATTGTTTTTTCAGCGCAAGAGAAAACACGCAATGCCGACAGTAGCTACCCGTTTCGCCAAGACAGCTATTTTTGGTATCTGACCGGTTTTAACGAGCCGGATGCCGTCCTGCTGCTGTCGACGCAAAACGGCAAACATGAAAGTGCGGTTTTTGTACGCCCCGCCGATCCGCTGATGGAGACTTGGAACGGCCGTCGCCTCGGCGTGGCGCAAGCGCCGACCGCACTTGCGGTAGACTGCGCCTACTCCATTGACGACATTCAGCACGAACTGCCGAAACGACTGCCGACAACCGCACTTTATCACGCCGATGACTTACAACCATGGGGCGACCGCATTGTGCGGCAAGCCGTGCGTTATGCACGTCAACATCAGCGACAAGGCTTTCACGCTCCGCCGCAACTGATTGACTGGCGCCCGATATTGGACGAAATGCGCCTGTTCAAATCGGAACACGAAGTGGCGTTGTTGCAACAAGCCGGGCAAATCTCAGCACTGGCGCATTTGCGTGCCATGCAGCAAACCCGCCCAAACCGCTATGAATATGAACTGGAAAGCGAAATGCTGCACGAATTCAACCGCCACGGTGCACGTTTTGCCGCTTATAACAGCATTGTTGCCGGCGGCGAAAATGCCTGTATTTTGCATTACACCGAAAACGATCAGCTGCTGAAAGACGGCGATTTGCTGTTAATTGATGCCGGCTGCGAATTTGCGATGTATGCCGGCGATATTACCCGCACTTTCCCGATCAACGGACAATTCAGCACAGCCCAACGGGCGGTTTATGAAATCGTCTTGCAAGCGCAAAAACGTGCGATTGAACTGCTGGTGCCGGGCGCCAGTCTTGAACAAGTCAATCGAGAAGTATTGAAAATCAAGCTTGCCGGCTTAGTAAAACTCGGTATTTTGCACGGCGAGATAGAAGCGCTGCTCGAACAACAAGCCTACAAACCGTTCTATATGCACGGCTTAGGGCATTGGCTCGGTCTCGATGTGCACGACGTCGGAGATTACGGCACAAACCGCAACCGCACTTTAGACGTCGGCATGGTACTGACCGTCGAGCCGGGGCTGTATCTGAGCGAGAAACTGGATATTCCCGCCCAATACAAAGGCATCGGTGTGCGGATAGAAGACAATATTCTGATTACCGAATACGGCAACAAGGTGCTGACCAGCGCCGTGCCGAAAGAGATTGATGAAATTGAAATTCTGATGCAGACAAAAACCTGACGACAAGAGGATAACTGCAATGCAAGTGCAACATTACGATCTGGTGATTGTCGGCGGCGCGATGAGCGGCTGCTGTTTGGCGCTGGCATTGGCGCAGCAGCTGCCTGATTTTCGCATTGCCGTTATCGAGAAAACACCCGCTGAAAAAAATTCACCGTCTACACAAAAGTGCGGTTTTGACGCCCGCAGTATTGCGCTGTCGCACGGCAGCTGCCGGAGATTACACCGCATCGCCTTTGGCAGCCAATCCAGCTTATGGCAAAAAATCGAACCAATGACGGAGGCCATCAGCCGAATTCATATTTCCGATCAAGGGCATTCCGGGCTTGTCAATCTCTCGGCGCAGGAAATGAATTTAAGCCGGCTCGGAATTGTCATTGAACTTGCCTCGATGGGAAAAATACTGCTCGCCGCCATCGGCAAACAGCCGCAAATTGACTACATCGCACCGGCGACCGTCACAGCGTTGCAGCGTCAAGCGGATAACGTGCAATTAACCCTAAGCGACGGAACCCGACTGCAAACCGCACTGTTAACCGCTGCCGACGGCAACCAATCCGCCATAGGCAAACAATGCGGCATCCGCTATCAAACCTTAAGCGATTATGGGCAAAGTGCGGTTATCGCCAATGTCAAAAGCAGCCAACCGCATAACGGACAAGCCTTCGAGCGCTTCACCGCACAAGGGCCGCTGGCATTATTACCGCTGAAAAACGGTTTACTGTCACTGGTATGGTGCGTGAAACAACCCGATATGTTGCTGGCACTTGATGAACCGCACTTTTTACAACAATTACAACAACAATTCGGCTGGCGTTTGGGGCGTTTTGAACAGGTCGGCAAACGCATCGCCTATCCGCTCAAGCTGCAAAAATCCGACAGCCCGATTCATCATCGCTTGGTCTTAATCGGCAATGCGGCGCAAACCTTACACCCGATTGCGGGACAAGGCTTCAACTTGGGCTTGCGTGATGTCACCACTTTGGCAAGCGTGTTAAGCGAAGCGGCACAACAACGGCAGGATCTCGGCTCAAGTGCGGTGTTACAGCGCTATCAACAGCAGCGGCAAACCGATCAAACCCGCATGATCAACCTGACCGACAGTCTAGTCAATATTTTCGCCAACGATCTGCTGCCGTTTCAGTTTGCCCGTAACGTGGGTTTGCTGACACTCTCGCATTTCACACCGTTGCGGCAACATTTTATTAAACCTACTCTGGGCTGGACAACATAAATGAAAAATACGGACATCATCATTATCGGGGGCGGCATGGTCGGTTTGGCTGTGGCGGCAGCGCTGGAAAATGCGCCGTGCAATATCGCCGTCATTGAAGCCAATCCGCCCGATAGCCAATCCCTACAAACCGTCACGCATCGGGTGAGTGCGCTGAATCTGTCCAGCCAAAAAATGCTGCAACAGTTTGGTCTCTGGCCGGCGTTAATACAAGGGCGTTGTTGCGCTTACCGACAGATGGCGGTCTGGGAAAAAGACAGTTTCGCCAATATACGGTTTCACAGCGATTCCCTGGGGTTGGATCAATTGGGTTATATTATCGAAAATCATCTGATTCGCCACCAATTATGGCAAAAAGTGTCGCGGCAAGCGAATGTCGACATTATCGGCGGCAAACCGAAAAGTGCGGTCGGCAATCAACAATGCGCCGTCCTGACACTGGAAGACGGTTCGCTACTGACGGCGAAATTATTGATCGGTGCCGACGGCGCCCATTCCTGGCTGCGGCAACAGGCGGATATTCCGCTGAATTTCCGTGACTACGGCCACAGCGCACTAGTGTGCAATGTCGAAACCGCCGAACCGCACTTGAATACCGCACGCCAGATTTTCAGCCATGATTCGATTCTGGCATTTTTGCCGTTACACCAACCGCACTTATGCTCGATTGTCTGGTCACAGCCGCCTGAACTTGCCGAGCAACACCTGAACATGAATGAAATCGAGTTTAATAAAGCGCTGACTGTGGCATTCGACAATCATTTAGGCTTATGCAAATTAGTCGGGCAACGCCATGCCATTCCGCTCACCGCCCGTTATGCACGTGATTTTGCCAAAAATCGCATTGCCTTGGTCGGCGACGCCGCCCACACCATTCACCCGCTCGCCGGTTTGGGCGTCAATCTGGGGTTTATGGACGCAATGGCACTGGCGCAGGAAATCGAAAAAAACCTGTTGCAAGACAATGACATCGGCGAATTGTACCACCTGCGCCATTATGAACGCTGGCGCAAAAGCGAGGCAGTAAAAATGCTGGCCGCCATGCAGGGCTTCAAATCCCTGTTTAACGGCAGCAATCCGTTGAAAAAACTGCTGCGTGGTGTCGGCATGAACCTCACCAACCATTTGCCGATGGTAAAAGATCAATTGATGGCGCAAGCCTTGGGAATGAACGGCGATTTACCGCAAAAAATTCGTGAGATGCCGAATGATGCGTTGATTTTTAGTTGAAGAAATCGCCAATCCTTAGAATCTATCTGATAACAAAAGTGCGGTTTCTTTTAGAAACCGCACTTTGCGTTTTGGCTGAATGGATCCGCTCTTAGATAATCGCGTATGCCAACGTATAACCGACAAAACAGGCAACCACAACGCCGATAAGCCCCGGCACCATGAAACTGTGGTTAAAGTAGTACTTACCGATTTTCGTCGTGCCGGTTACGTCAAAGTTAACCGTGGCAATATCGGACGGGTAATTCGGGATAAAGAAGTAACCGTAAGTTGCAGGCAGCAGCCCGATTAACAACGGCGCCGGCAAACCGATTGCCAAACCGACCGGCAACATCATACGTCCGGTTGCCGCTTGGCTGTTGATCACCACCGACACCGCAAACAGGGCGAAAGCAAATGTCCACGGATAAGCTTCCACCATTTCGGTCACGCCCGCCTTGAATGACGGCATTGCATATTGGAAATAGGTGTCACTCATCCAGGCAATCCCGAAAATCGCAATCATCGCCACCATACCGGATTTAAACACCACGCCGTTCGGCACGGTTTGCGGATTGGTTTTCGTGGTAATCAAAATAATCCCGCCGAACGCCAACATCATCATCTGAATGATAATTCCCATTGAAATGGCTTTGCTTTCGCCAATCGTTCTGACTTCAGGGAAAATCGCCACGACAACGATGACAGCCAACGCCAAAATAAACAATAACACCGCATTGCGGGCAGAACTCGGCAGCACTTCATTCAGGGTTGTGCTCGTGGTATTGGCGATACGATCGCTCCAGACAGGATCTTTCAGGCGACGCTGATATTCGGGATCATCTTTTAAATCTTTACCGCGACGCAAACTGTAAAGCGACATGGCAATAACCCCCGCCAATGTTGCCGGAATGGTCACGGCAACGATACTTAATAACGTAACGTGTTCATATCCCGGTAATTCGACAATCTGGGTCAAATAGTAAACCACTGCGGCAGAAATCGGACTACCGGTAATCCCCAATTGCGAAGAGACCGAAGCCGCCGCCATCGGACGCTCCGGACGAATGCCGTTTTTCAGCGACACATCGCCGATAATCGGCATAATGGTGTAAACCGCATGGCCGGTTCCCAACATCAACGTCATGATGTAAGTAACCAACGGCCCTAAAATCGTGACCATTTTCGGATTGCGGCGCAAAATCCGCTCGGCAATTTGCAGCATATATTTCAAACCGCCCGCCGCTTCAAGAATGGCGGCACAAGTTACGACGGCGATAATAATCAGCATCACGTCAATCGGCGGCGAAGACGGCGGCATACGCAGCACGAACACTTCGATCAACAATCCGATTCCCGAAACCACTCCTAAGCCCACACCGCCGAAACGGCTGCCGATATAGAGCATGATTAAGAGAAATAAAAACTCCAAGTACAGCATATATTTTTCCTTGTAAAAAAATGAATAATCGGGGTTATGATACAAAATCCCGTTCTACAAACAAGTGTAAAGTAATGAAGTTTTGATTTAGCTCACTATTAAGGGGTAGCCACTACATTTCTATTGCAGAAAAATACATTCCGGATAACATTTTTCTAACGATTGCCGATTTCCGGCGATAAAAAAACGAAGGCATTGCTGCCTCCGTTTTCTAAACTGAATAAATTACAGAATATCCAGTAATTCCACTTCAAAAATCAGCGTACTGAACGGTGGAATCGATGCGCCGGCACCGCGTTCGCCGTAAGCCAGATGCTGCGGAATGGTCAAACGCCATTTCGAACCGACCGGCATCATGGAAAGCGCTTCCACCCAACCGCTGATCACACCGCTGACCGGAAATTCCGCCGGCTGGCCGCGCTGTACCGAACTGTCGAATACCGTGCCGTCAATCAAGCTACCGGTATAATGCACCCGCACTTGATCCTGACGGCTCGGCACAGCCCCGTCGCCCTCAACCAAAATTTCATATTGCAAACCGCTTTCCGTCTCTTTTACCCCGGCGGCCTTTTTATTTTCAACCAGAAAATCTTTGCCCGCTTGTTCAATTTCTTTAAATTGCGCCTGTTGCAACTCACTCGCCTGCTGCTGCATTTGTTGCAGCGCTGCACTGACTTGCTGCAATTCTACCGCCGGCGCATTTTGTTGAATCGCATCATAAATGCCTTTAGCAACCGCTTCCACACTGATATTTAATCCGCTTTGCAACAATTGTTGCCCCATTTGTAAGCCGATGCCGTAGCTGCCGTGTTGTTCGGTGGTGTCCAGCTGTACTTGTGCAAAAAATTGCTCGCTCATAATCGTCCTTATCTGATTAATTAAATTGATGAATGTTGCGTAGCGGAGGCGGCATGTGATGTTTGAGACATCGCCGCGCCCATTTGCACCGCACTTCCGGCTTGCAAGGAAGCCAAAAATTCAACTGCGTCCTGTTGGAACAGATTGATCACGGTGGAACCAAGACGAAATGCGCCCATTTCCTCCCCTTTTTTTAGTTTGACCGCCGAATGCCCTTCGCTTAGATATTCCCGGCTCTGAATTTTGCCGCTGCGCGGCGGATTGATGATCCCGGCCCAAACCGTACTGATACTGGCGGTAATCGTCGCCCCGACCAAAATCTGCACCATCGCCCCGAACGGGGTATCAAAATAACAGATCACCCGTTCATTGCGCGCAAACAAATTAGGAATGTGCTGTGCCAGAAACGGATTGACCGAGAACAGATCGCCCGGCACATAAATCATTTTGCGCAGCACGCCGTCGCACGGCATATGCACCCGATGATAATCGCGCGGTGATAAATAGGTGGTGACGAATTTGCCGTTTTCAAACAGCGAGATCAATTCACCGTCTTGCGCCAACAAATCGGACAAACTGAAAAAATGGCCTTTCGCCTGAATTAACTGTCCGTTGTTAATTTCGCCCAGCTCGCTGATTGCCCCGTCTGCCGGAAAGCAGACCGCACTTTCATCACGGTCGATCGGCCGCGCTGTCGCCTTTAACGGACGGATAAAAAATTCATTAAACGAAGCATATTGATTAACCTCGGTTTTTTCCGCTTCCTGCAAATTAATTTGATATTTAGCGCTGAAAGATTTAATCGCCAAATGGGTCACTACGCCCCACTGTTTTTCGGCAAACCAGCCTGCTAAACGGGTCAGGGCAAATTGCGGCACCAGATATTGAAACGCTACTTTCAGATGCTGCCAAGTGCGGTTCCGTGCGGTTTTTGTTGTCATAAGTCGCCTCTTGCTGTTGTCGTAATATGATCGATAAACGGCGATTATAACAAGTTTCAACGCCACTGTAAGTGCGGATTTCGACATAACCCGAAGTGCGGTTTGCACCATACCGCCGCGCGATTAAAAAAACTTGGCAAAAATGCACAATTCCTTTTGACTATTTTTGTCTGTACAGTTAATATGCGCACCCTATGCAAAAGGTTAAACTTCCCCTGACTGCCGATCCGGTCAAAGATGCCCAGCGCCGTTTGGATTATGTAGGCTACTACGCGCCGAACCAGTTGGATCGTCTGCAAACGTCGGTCAGTCGTGTGCTCAGCGATGCACAAGTTACATTGTCGTTTTCAATCGATCCGCAACGGCTGGTGGTGATTAAAGGTCACGCCGATGTCGAAGTAGAGCTGATTTGTCAACGTTGCGACAAGCCTTTTACTGTGACATCGGAATGCGATTTTTGCTATAGTCCGGTGTCCAACATGGATCAGGCAGATGTGTTACCTGACATCTACGAACCGATAGAATTCAACGAATTCGGTGAAATAGATTTGCGGGATATAGTGGAAGACGAATTAATGCTTTCCTTGCCGCTGGTTCCGATGCATGACCCTGAACACTGTGAAGTGTCCGTGGCTGAACAGGTTTTTGGCAAATTGCCTGCTGAAGCAGAAAAACCAAACCCGTTCGCTGTATTAGCTAATTTAAAGCGAAAATAATTTAGGAGTATGGCCAATGGCTGTTCAACAAAACAAAAAATCTCGTTCACGTCGTGATATGCGTCGTTCCCACGATGCCCTGACTACTGCTGCCGTTTCCGTCGATAAAGAAACCGGCGAAACCCATTTGCGTCACCATGTAACCGCCGACGGTTACTACCGTGGCCGTAAAGTTATCAACAAGTAATTTTTATTACTGCTGTTTCTTTAAGGTAAGCAATTGAATCGTCTAACCCTGGCGTTAGATGTGATGGGCGGGGACTTTGGTCCCCGTATTACTATCCCGGCAAGCCTGCAAGCGTTGGAGCAAGATCCAATGCTGGATATTATGTTGTTTGGCGACAGCCGGATAATGTCACCTTATCTCGCCAATATTCCACATCATCTTCGCCAACGAATCAGCCTGCATCACTGCGAACGCGTGGTCAAAAACCAGCAAGGGCTTTCTCATGCGCTGCGGCACAGTAAAGGCAGCTCCATGCGCCTTGCCATCGAAGCGGTGCGTGACAAACGGGCGCAAGCCTGTGTCAGCGGCGGCGATACCGCCGTGTTGATGGGGCTGGCCAAAGTGCTGTTACAGCCGTTAGCCGGCATTCAGCGTCCCGCCTTGGTTTCCAATATTCCGACCATCGACGGCAAACAAAGTATCATGTTGGATTTAGGCGCTAATATCGACTGCTCCGCCGAAACATTAATGCAATTTGCACAAATGGGGGCGATTTTTGCCGAAAACAGTTTTAATCTGGTCTATCCGCGTGTAGCCTTACTGAATATCGGCATAGAAGAATTAAAAGGGCTGAAAAATATTCGGGATGCCGCTGCGCTGATTCAACAGCAGACACAGCTGAACTATATCGGTTATATTGAAGGTAACTACCTGCTGAACGGACATGCCGATGTCATCGTCTGTGACGGCTTTGCCGGTAATATTGCCTTAAAAACACTGGAAGGAACGGCAAAAAATATTTTCGGATTGCTCAAAAACCGCAACGCCCGTCCGTCATGGATAAAATCCGGGCTAAAAAAACTGCTTGTTCCGTGCGGCAAATACCTTTTAAAGAAATATGCCGGTCAATTAAGTCAGTTTAACCCGGATAAATATAACGGCGCTTCATTGCTGGGACTGACGGCGGTCGTGGTGAAAAGTCACGGCAGTGCCAATCAGGCGGCATTTCTTTATGCTATCCGGCAGGCGGCATGGCAAGTGCGGTCTGACATTCCGAATAAAATTCTGGCGGGTTTAGAAAAAAAATAACGTGCCGCAAATCGTTAGTTATTGATAATCCACATCATGAGATGATTATGTTTAGTAAAATTTTATCCACCGGCAGCTACCTGCCGCAACAGATCCGAACCAACGCCGATCTGGAAAAAATGGTCGATACGTCAGACGAATGGATCAGTGTTCGCACCGGTATCAAAGAACGCCGGATTGCCGCTGCGGACGAAACCGTTGCCAGCATGGGAACCGAAGCCGCCAAAAAATGTATTGAAATGGCCGGAATCGATGTCAATACGATCGACTTGATTCTGGTGGCAACCACCAGTTCTTCCCATGCCTTTCCAAGCTCTGCCTGCCTGATTCAAAAAGAATTGGGCATTCAAGACGCCGTCGCCTTTGATATTGCCGCCGCCTGCTCAGGATTTGTATATGCATTGAGTGTTGCCGATCAGTTTATCCGTACCGGACAGGTGAAAAAAGCCTTGGTTATCGGCGCCGATCTGTTTTCGCGCAGCCTGGACGAACAGGATCGCGGTACGGTCATTCTGTTTGGTGACGGGGCGGGTGCGGTCATTCTGGAAGCCAGCGAACAAGCGGGTATACTTTCCACCCATCTGCACTCCGATCCGACCCAAGGCGACGTATTGGTGCTGGAAAACGCTAAACGCAGCCGCCATGAAGCTTCGCCGAGCTATTTAACCATGCAGGGCAACGAAACCTTTAAAATTGCCGTACGCCAATTGGCAAACGTAGTGGAAGAAACACTGGAAGCCAATCATCTCGACAAAAAAGCAATTGACTGGCTGGTGCCGCATCAAGCCAATTTGCGGATTATCAGTGCAACCGCCAAAAAACTGGATATGGATATGTCGCAAGTGGTCGTCACCCTTGATCGCCATGGAAACACGTCTGCCGGCAGTATTCCGAGCGCCTTGGATGAAGCGGTGCGTGACGGACGAATCAAGCGGGGTCAGCTGGTATTAATGGAAGCTTTCGGCGGCGGTCTCACGTGGGGATCGGCGCTGGTGCGCTTTTAGCCGACAGTTTAAAGAAGTAAAATTAAGGACGTAATATGAAAAAATTTGCAATGGTTTTTCCCGGTCAGGGCTCGCAAGCTATCGGCATGCTAGCCGAGTTGGCGGCTCAATTTCCGATTGTCGAAGAAACCTTTAAACAGGCCTCCGATGCGCTGGGATACGATTTGTGGCATCTGGTGCAACACGGCGAAGCCGAAGAATTGAACCAAACCTGGCGCACCCAACCCGCACTTTTGACCGCATCGGTTGCGATTTACCGCGTATGGCAGCAGCAATATCCCGAATTGCAGCCTGAGATCATGGCCGGTCACAGCCTCGGTGAATTTTCCGCACTGGTTTGTGCCGGCGTGTTGGATTTTCAGGAAGCCGTCAAACTGGTTGAATTGCGCGGCCGCTTAATGCAAAAAGCCGTGCCCGCCGGAACCGGCGCCATGTATGCGATTATCGGTCTGGACAATCAAGCGATTATCGATGCCTGCGCACAAGCGGCACAAGGCGAAGTGGTTTCCGCCGTCAATTTCAACTCGCCCGGGCAAGTTGTGATTGCCGGCAATAAAAGTGCGGTCGAACGTGCTGCGGAACTGTGTAAACAGGCCGGTGCCAAACGTGCCTTGCCGTTGGCGGTCAGCGTACCTTCACACTGTGCACTGATGAAACCGGCGGCCGATCAATTGGCAGTGACCCTTGAATCGATCACCTTCAAAAAACCGCAGGTTGCCGTAATCAACAATGTTGACGTCAAACAGGAAAAATCCGCCGAAGAGATCCGCAGTGCCTTGGTTCGCCAATTGTACAATCCGGTTCGCTGGACGGAAAGCGTCGACAAAATGGCGACAGCCGGCATACAAATGCTGTTTGAAATCGGCCCGAATAAAGTGTTGACCGGTTTAACCAAACGCATCAATAAAGAACTGGATGCACATGCCGTAAATGACAATGCGTCATTAAGTGCGGTTGCAGAACTTATTCAAGACTAATCGGACAAGAGGATATCTTATGCAAGGAAAAATTGCTTTGGTCACCGGCGCCAGCCGCGGTATCGGTAAAGCTATTGCCGAAGAATTGGCCGCCAAAGGCGCGACCGTGATCGGTACGGCAACCAGTGAAAACGGCGCACAAGCGATTTCCGCCTATTTGGGCGACAACGGTAAAGGCTTGATGTTAAACGTAACCGATATCGCCTCGATTGAACAGACACTGGCGACTATTAAAGCGGAATTCGGCGAGATCGATATTCTGGTCAACAACGCCGGTATCACGCGCGACAATTTACTAATGCGAATGAAAGAAGAGGAATGGCACGATATTATCGATACCAATTTGACCTCGGTCTTCCATTTATCTAAAGCCATGCTGCGCAATATGATGAAAAAACGTTACGGCCGAATCATCACCATCGGTTCCGTTGTCGGTTCGTCAGGTAATCCGGGACAGGCCAATTATTGCGCGGCAAAAGCCGGTTTAATCGGCTTTTCCAAAGCACTGGCACAAGAAGTGGCTTCCCGCGGTATCACGGTCAATGTGGTTGCACCGGGCTTTATCGCCACCGACATGACCCATGCACTGACGGAAGAGCAAAAACAATCCATTTTAAGCAATGTCCCGGCCGGCAAACTGGGGGAAGCGAAAGATATCGCCAAAGCCGTTGCCTTTTTGGCGTCTGAAGACGCCGGCTATATCACCGGAACAACATTGCACGTTAACGGCGGACTTTACATGAATTAATCCGTTTGGAGCGGTGTATTTTACGCGTTCTCGCCTCTCAAAATGCGACGAATCAAGATAAATACATGACAACGCCATTCGGTTAATGCTAAAATCTGCAACGGTATACAATCTTGGTTATAGACTTTTCCAAGAAACAAGAATATAGCCAAATTTTGTCATAGTATGTCTTTGTTTGAGTAATTACCCTTTTAATCGGGTTGGTATCCGATAACGGGACATTACAGCGGTTTAAACGGGACATACCATATTCACCTCTCGCTGTGGCGAAATTTAAAACATAGGAAATTTAAAAATGAGTATTGAAGAACGCGTAAAAAAAATCATTGTTGAGCAATTAGGCGTTAAAGAAGATGAAGTGAAATCCGAAGCTTCATTCGTTGAAGATTTGGGCGCCGACTCTTTAGATACAGTTGAATTGGTTATGGCTTTGGAAGAAGAGTTCGATATCGAAATCCCTGACGAAGAAGCCGAAAAAATCACAACTGTGCAGTCTGCAATTGATTACGTTCAAAATAATCAATAATCTTCTGGATTTAGGCGGTTATCAGACCGCCTAAATTATATCTGTTATTTGTAATAAATTACCATTTTCAACCTCCCACTCGGAGTATATTCATGTCAAAACGTCGCGTCGTTGTTACTGGCTTGGGAATGTTATCACCGCTTGGTAATGATGTTAATTCAACCTGGCAAAACCTGTTGGCAGGAAAGAGCGGTATAAACCTTATCGAAAATTTTGATACATCCAACCATACCACCAAATTTGCCGGACAAGTCAAAGGCTTTAACAGCGAAGAGTACATCTCGCGTAAAGATGCCAAAAAAATGGATTTGTTTATCCAATACGGTATTGCCGCAGGCATACAGGCCATTCAAGATTCCGCCTTGGAAGTGACGGAAGAAAATTCTCAACGTATCGGTGTTGCCATCGGTTCCGGTATCGGCGGCTTAGGCTTAATCGAAGAAAATCACTCCGCCTTGGTGGCAGGCGGCCCGCGTAAAGTCAGCCCGTTCTTCGTGCCCTCCACCATTGTCAATATGATCGCCGGTCATTTATCGATTAACTATAAATTGCACGGACCAAACATCACTATCGCTACCGCCTGCACCACCGGTGTCCACAATATCGGACATGCCGCCCGAATGATCGCTTACGGCGACGCCGACGTAATGCTTGCCGGCGGTGCGGAAAAAGCCAGTACCTCACTGGGAATCGCCGGATTCGGCGCTGCTCGCGCCCTATCGACCCGCAATGACAATCCACAAGCGGCAAGCCGCCCTTGGGATATTGATCGTGACGGTTTCGTACTCGGCGACGGCGCCGGTGTCATGGTGCTGGAAGAGTATGAACACGCTAAAGCACGCGGTGCCAAAATATATGCCGAACTGGTCGGTTTTGGTATGAGTGGTGACGGCTACCACATGACCTCTCCGCCGGAAAACGGTGCCGGTGCCGCACTGGCTATGCAAAATGCTGTACAAGATGCCCGAATCGAGCCGCAACAAGTAGGCTACGTCAATGCGCACGGCACATCGACGCCTGCCGGCGATATCGCCGAAGCTACTGCGATCAGTACGGTATTTGCCGCCAACAAAGACAGCATTCTGGTCAGCTCCACCAAGTCCATGACCGGACATTTATTGGGTGCGGCCGGTGCGGTAGAAGCGATTTTCACCGTTTTAGCACTGCAAGATCAAATCGTGCCGCCGACTATTAATCTGGACAATCAGGATCCGAATGTAACGCTGGATCTGGTGCCGAACCAAGCACGCAAAGTCGAAATGGAATACGCCTTGTGCAATTCCTTCGGCTTCGGCGGCACCAACGGCTCGCTGATTTTCAAAAAAGCGTCATAATTTCGGCTAGAAATATCTGCCGATAACACAC
Source organism: Chelonobacter oris (assembly GCF_000772535.1). Lineage (GTDB taxonomy): Bacteria > Pseudomonadota > Gammaproteobacteria > Enterobacterales > Pasteurellaceae > Chelonobacter > Chelonobacter oris. The sequence goes on along the minus strand of NZ_JSUM01000015.1, from coordinate 53,055 downwards.
GAAATAAGCCGCTTCCCGAAGCAAAACCGAAGGGGCGGCTTTTCGTTTTTTCTCATTATTATCACCAAGCTTGCCTCTGCTCAGTCGGCGTTATCAAAATAATGCTTCCGACGAAAAAATAATCCAAATAATTCTTGTACCGCACTTCCAATCTCGGTATAATTTTGCGCCTTACAGTCACATTCCATATTCGTTCCTTGCTTCCGCAGATTGGTGACTGGTCTACCGTCGGAGGCTGATTAACCCGTAAGGAGCAGCAGCAATGCGTCACTACGAAATCGTTTTTATGGTTCATCCGGACCAAAGCGAACAAGTTCCGGGCATGATCGAGCGCTATACTGGTTCTGTCAAAGAAGCAGGTGGTCAGATTCATCGTCTAGAAGATTGGGGTCGCCGTCAATTGGCTTATCCAATCAACAAACTACATAAAGCGCACTATGTGTTGATGAATGTAGAAGCACCGCAAGAAGTAATCGACGAGCTAGAAACAACTTTCCGTTACAACGACGCCGTTCTGCGTAACGCAATTATGCGCACTAAGCACGCCGTAACAGAAGCGTCCCCAATGGTGAAAGCGAAAGACGAACGTCGCGCTTCCGCTGAAGTTGAAAACAACGATTATGAGGATGCCGAAGAGTAATTTAACAATTGAAAATCGTCTGAGCATGGTCGGAGAAGTGATTTCTCAACCCAGACGAGATAAAAGCCCGAGCGGCATTGAGCACTGCCGGTTTATGCTGCGACACCGTTCGCAACAAACCGAAGCCGGATTATCACGGCAAGCATGGTGTAACATTGCAGTATCACTCAGCGGCTCACAATTAATTAAACAAACTCAAAGCATTACGGTCGGCAGTAAACTTTTAGTGGTCGGTTTTTTAACCACACACAAAAGCCATAACGGACTCAGTCAGTTAGTTTTACACGCCGAGCAAATCGAATTTATAGATTAGGAGACTCGCCCCATGGCACGTTATTTCCGTCGTCGTAAGTTCTGCCGTTTTACAGCGGAAAACGTAGTTGAAATCGATTACAAAGATATCGCCACGTTAAAGAACTACATTACAGAGAGCGGCAAAATTGTTCCAAGCCGTATTACCGGTACTCGTGCGAAGTACCAACGTCAACTGGCTCGCGCTATCAAACGCGCTCGCTATTTAGCGTTGTTACCGTACACTGACAATCATCAGTAATCAAGAGAGGATACGGTAATGCAAATTATTCTTTTAGATAAAATTGTTCACTTGGGCAACGTTGGTGACCAAGTTAACGTTAAAGCCGGTTTCGCGCGTAACTTCTTAATCCCGCAAGGAAAAGCAGTTATGGCAACCAAAGCGAACATCGAACACTTCGAAGCACGTCGTGCTGAATTAGAAGCAAAAGTTGCAGAAGCATTAGCCTCTGCCCAAGCGCGCGCTGCACAATTAGAAGCTCTGAGTTCAGTAACCATTGCTTCTAAATCCGGTGATGAAGGTCGCCTGTTCGGTTCTATCGGTCCGCGTGATGTTGCTGAAGCAGTAACCGCAGCCGGTGTTGAAGTAGCGAAAAGCGAAGTTCGTCTGTCAGAAGGTCCATTGCGTACCACTGGCGAACATGATGTTCGTTTTCAATTACACGGTGAAGTATTTGCTTCATTAGTGGTAAATGTCGTTGCTGAATAATTCACTGAAATCTGATTTATTATCAAATTTCGTATAATAAGAAACCTGCCATCTTTACAGACGGCAGGTTTTATTTTAGCCATGAAAATTTATATATTTTTACAATTTAAAATATATAATAATAAATAAATGAAATAATTAATGCTATAATATTAACTAGATACCAACCATTTTCATCAATCAATAGTATTCCGGCAGAAAATGATGCTATTAAATTACATAAATAAACGACTAAAGAACTTATCCCCTGATTTTTATTTTTAACATTACCTTTTTCTATTTCATTAAGATAAAAAGTTTCGCCACTAAACATTGAAGCCCACCCTAAACCGGAACAAATAAGTGATATCGTATACCCCAAATACTCACTTACAAAGAAACTGCTAATTGACCCCAGAATAAAAAATACTACACTAAGAAAATCAACTGATGCGTTTTTATTTAAGACAAAAGATAAAAATGAGTATGCATTGAAAGCAGAGCAGAATTTATAATTAGTGTCATTAAGGCAAATCCAATAGCGCAACTTGCCATTCCAAATATGAACTGAGGATTATATTTATATAATTAGTTCCAGTTAGTCCTTGCCCCCAAATAATCCATTGCAACGCCCATATTCAGTTTACCAAGCCGTTTACGACAACAATGTTTGATAAATAGCCAAATCCCGATCTTTGAATACGTTGAATATCACCCGCATTGTCGGATTTACGGATAAAAAAGCGGTTACTTCCCTGATCGCAATCTCTGCCGCTCTTTGATTCGGGAAGTGAAATTCTCCGGTGCCGATACAGCAAAATGCCACGGAAGTCACGCCATGTTGTAATGCCAATTGTAAGCAAGTGCGGTAACACGATGCCAGCAGTAATTCATCACTTTCCATCAATGCGCCACAAATAATCGGTGCGACGGTATGCAAGACGTAATCCGCCGGCAAATTATAGGCCGGCGTTATTTTGGCTCCACCGGTCTCTTCAGGGTGTCCCTGTCTACGTATGATCTGCGCACAAGCCTGACGCAGCTGCAAGCCGGCTTGTGAATGAATGGCATTATCAATACAGCGATGCAACGGCTGAAAACAACCTAATAATTGATTATTGGCGGCATTCACAATCGCCCCGACCTGTAGCCGAGTGATATCTCCTTGCCACAAATATAGATTCGGTCGAATTGAAGACAAATCTTGCATTGTAACAACGCCTTTCACCTTCACTTCCTCTTGCAGTAATTGATCTTGAATACATAAAAATTCAGGATGTTCTTGCTGCGGTCGACGAATATTCATCAATGCTCTCAGCAGTTGGCGCTTTTCATCATCATTTTCCGGCAATACCCTATCGGGCGCAAGATAATGAATAAGATAAGTGAGCTGTGCGGTTCGAGTCATATTATTTCTCCCTAAATCAGGCAAATAAAATTACGCTAAAAGTTGTGCCATCACGAGATTCGGATCTTCGGTAAAACAGATAGTCTGCGCTTTCGTTTCGTCATACCCTGCCGGTTCATCACGATTCAGGCGAATCAGAACCGCATCTCGGTTATGAAATGTCATTTGTTCAAAAGGATAGCGAATAATGGTCGGCGTATTGTAACCGACGCCCAATTCCAAATAGACCGCACTTCCCTGCAACGATTGTTGTGCAAACTGTGTATAGCGTTTTTGAGCCTGCCGCCAAGCCTCATTTTCAATAAAATGCTGATCAATACGCAAATGCATCACCATTTTTCCGCTACAGATCGGACATTGCGGCACAAGTGCGATCGGAATTTTCAATTCCACAGTTTGCGCCCGCCATTGTCGGACTAACTCGGCGTTGGAATAAAGTTTATCATGACAGCCTGTCGCACATTGCAAATAGCCGTAATCGCCTTGTGTCGCAAATAATCGCTCTTGTGCAAATCCTGCTTTTTCAAACTGGGCGTCGACATTGGTGGTCAACACAAAATAATTTTTTGTTTTGACCAACTCCAGCAATTGTCGGTAAAGCGGTAACGCCGGCGGCTCAAAACGGTTTATCAGGATATGCTGCGCCCAATACGCCCATTTTTCCTCTTCACAATCAAACGGATAAAAACCGGCGGAATACATATCTCGCATACCGTAATGCCGAATGAACGGTTGGAAATTTTCTTCAAACCGTTTGCCGTAATAAGTCAGCCCTGCTGCGGTGGAAAAACCGGCTCCGGCACCAACTAAAATAAAGTCGGCTTGCGAGATCCGCTGCTTTGCTTGGTGTAATCGTTGCGTTAGCATACGCTCTCCTTAGATATTTTTATAGGCAATCGACTCTACCGCCTGTTCGAATGTCTGAATCGGCATCGCTTGCATACTCTTGATTAAACGAACTTTATCGACACATCTCAACAACCGCACCGTCGCCCCCTCAAAACGGATAATAACCGAATAAAAATCAAAAAAATCGTATTCGACTTCAAGCGGGACAGCGCATTGGTATAAATCCGACACAATCTTGAAATAACCGTGAATCGCTTGTTGATAATCCTCAAATACCACATCTTCGATATAATATTGCCGACCACCCAAACAAACAGAATGCGCCCGCTTAAATCGTCCTCGCTTGAGAATGCGCGGTTGCCGTGCGGTCAAACGCCACACAACGAAAGCGAATACAAGCAATCCTCCCCATAACAACACGACACATCTCCTGTTTAAAAAAAGGTGTGATTTGCCATATGCAATATCACACCTTGATTCAATACGGTGACAAATTAAGCCAAAGCGGCTTTCACTGCGGCTGCCAACGTGGTAGTCGGACGTCCCAGTAGTTTAGACAACGTACGGTCGTTACTGAACAATGCACCTTGTGAGGCACTGACATCCCATGCGGCTAAGCCTTCTGCCAATTCTGCCGGTAATCCGGCTTGTTTTAAGGCGTTTGCATAATCCGCTTGCGGAATATCAATGTAGGGAATTTCTTTAGCGCTTTGTTTTGAAATTTCCGCCGCCAACTCACTCAGGGTATAGGCTTCATCGCCTGCCAGTTCATAAGTTTTGCCTTCATGACCGGCGGTGGTCAGCACAATCGCTGCGGCTTCCGCCAAATCGGCACGGGGGGCGGAAGAAATTTTTCCCTCGCCGGCACTGCCGTAAAAGGCATTGTTTGCCAGTGCCGCTGCGACGGAAGCGGTATAATTTTCGCTATACCAGCCATTGCGTAAAATAGTATAGCTTAACCCAGATGCCTTTAATGCCGCTTCGGTTTCCAGATGTTCCGGCGCAAGATTAAGCGTAGAGGTGTCGGCTTTCAGCAAACTGGTGTAGACAATACGTTTCACACCGACTTTTTTCGACGCCTCAATCACATTTTTATGTTGTACTGCACGCTGACCGATTTCGTTGCCTGAGATTAACAGCAGCGTATCAACGCCTGCCAAAGCCGCCTCCAAACCTGTCGGATCGGTATAATCCGCCTTTCTCACTGCCACACCGAGATCCTGCGTTTTTGCCGGATCACGCACTAAGGCAACAATCTCGTCCGGTGCGACTCTTGCCTTTAACTGATTGATAACCAAACGTCCTAATTGCCCATTGGCTGCACTGACTGCGATAGTTTTCATTTTTTGCTCCTCTTGATGTTGACGATTCATGTTGCTTTTCAGTTGTTCTCACAAGCTGTATAGCGTAGTATAGACCAAAACTTACTTTTAGGAAGTACTTACAAAAATGTAAGTTTTAGAATATTGTCTATTTATTTTTTAACCGATTGATTTAAAAGAAAATAAAAATGGAAAAAAATACACAAGCACCGTTTGTACGCGGCTATGTACTCTCGGCACAATGCCCTTCACGGCCTATTTTGCAACACTTGACCAGTCGCTGGGGCGTGTTGGTGATGTTAGTCTTGTTAAACGGAACCAAGCGCTTCAGTGAATTACGTAATACGATTGACGGCGTTAGTGAACGTATGCTGACGCAAACGCTGCAACAGCTCGGGCAAGACGGTATGTTGATCCGAAAATCCTTTCATACCGTTCCGCCACATGTGGAATACACCTTAACGGCACACGGCGTAGCGGCGGCAGAAAAACTCAAGAAGCTGGTCGATTGGCTGGAAGAGAGTCTGCCCGATATTTTGACAACGCAGGAACAAGCGGCAATTCCGCCTGTTCAACGGGCAGATTAACCGCACTTGGCGACCAATAAGCCAAACCATTACGCAGAACGAAGCCCGAATATTTTGCGCCATGCCGTCGGGCTGAGGTTAAATCGTCGTTTAAAGTGATCACGCAACGAACTGCCGCTGTTGAATCCTGCCTGCTCGGCAACCTGTTCAATCGACAGCGCCGTGGTTTCCAACAACAGCTGCACCCGCTGCAATCGCTCCGCCAGCAGCCATTCGCCCACCGACATACCGGTCGCTTTGTGAAAATGGCGGGTGAACGTACGGCGGCTCATTGCGGCACGTTGCGCCAATTGCTCTAGGGAATGGGATTGTGTCGGATTCTCGCGTAAATATGCCAATAACTGATTGATTTGTACGTCTTGCGTCGACTGCGGCAGCGGCCGCTCGATAAATTGCGCCTGTCCGCCGTCACGGTGCGGCGCAATGACCATACGACGGGCAATTTTATTGGCTGTCCGGCTGCCGTGGTATTCCCGCACCAAATGTAAACAGCAATCCAAGCCGGCACCGGTGCCTGCCGATGTTAAAATCCGCTGTTCTTCTACATAAAGCGCATTAGCGTCTAACCGCACTTGCGGAAAACGGCGGCTGAAATCCGCTTCGGCTTCCCAGTGGGTTGCCGCTTTTTTTCCGTTCAACAGCCCGGCATACGCCAACACATAAGTTCCCAAACACAACCCGACCAAATGCGCCCCACGTTGATACGCCTGCTGCAATGCCAAGAGAAAATCATTGCTCGGCGTTTCATCAATGCTGTGCCAGCCGGGAATAATAATGATATCAGCGTTCTGTAACGCTTCCGGACCGCACTTTGCCTGTAAATTCAATCCGTTGCCGACACAGCTTAACTCGCTGCTCGGCGAAACGGTCAGCAAATCAAACAGCTTCTGACCGGGCAACATCTCTTCACCGAAAATCATATACGGCACGGAAAAAAGGAACGGGCTGAAATCAGGATATGCCACCAAGGCAACCGTTGGAATCATCACCACCTCACCATTGTTTCAATTTGACCCGATTATTGCGATTATTGACCTTCAGGTCAATTTTTTCTTATCGTGCAAACGGGGATAATCCCCCTCGATTCACTAACACACAATGGAGAAAAAATGAAAAAGACATTAAAACTGATCAGTACCGCACTTTTCCTGTCCGCAACTGTCGCTTGCGGCGCCTTTAACGGCGGCGTGCAGCAGAACAGCGTGGAAATTCAGCAAATTCGCAACGCAACCATGAAAATCACCTATGCCGACACCACGTTTTTGATTGACCCGATGCTCTCGAAAAAAGGCGCCATGCCGGGCTTTGCCGGCACGCCGAACAGCCACTTGCGCAATCCGCTGGTTGAATTGCCGCTGCCGGTTGAGGAAATCGTAAAAGCCGATGCCATTATTGTGACCCATACCCATGAAGATCACTGGGATACAGCGGCACAGCAGCAAATACCGAAAAATATCCCGATTTTCGCCCAGCACGCTGCCGATGCAAAATTGATTCGCGATGCCGGCTTTACCGATGTCCGCCTGTTAAGTGAAAACAGTGAATTCAACGGCGTTCGCTTGATTAAAACAGGCGGTCAGCACGGAACCGATGAAATGATGCGTATGCCGCAACTGAAAGCGTTACTCGGCGAAGCCGCCGGCGTGGTTTTCCAAGCTCCGCAACAGAAAACGATTTACTTGGTCGGCGATACGATTTGGCGACCGGAAGTAGAAACCGCACTTCGTCGCTATCAGCCGGAAATCGTAATTTTAAACAGCGGCAATGCACAAGTGTCCGGGCTGAAAGGGTCTATCATTATGGATGAACAAGATGTCTACCGCACGTCGCAAGTCGTGCCGAATGCCGATATTGTGGCGACCCATATGGAAGCGGTCAACCATGCGCTATTATCCCGTAAAGCACTCGCCGAATTTGTCGAACAAAAAGGCATCGCCAAACAAACACACATTCCGCAAGACGGCGAAACCTTGCAATTCTAAAACCTAAGTGCGGTTTGCCGGTTCGTCAGACCGCACTTTTCCTCACCATTGCCGTTTCTTGCAATAAATCCCGATCCCAAACCGCACTTTCGCCTGCGAAATAATCCGCAAGAAAATCAATTAACGTACGTAATGCCAGCGGTTGATGTCGGCGTGAAAGATAGATCGCATAAATACCCAAGGTATCCAGCCGATAATCCGCCAATAGCCGTATCAACCTGCCCTGCTTCAGATCGTCGGCGACACAGTAAGTCGGCAGCATCGCAATCCCGGCATGTTGTTTTGTCGCTTGTAACACGATGCCGGTTTCATTGCTGCTGAACTGCCCCGATAACGGCAATGAAAACCGCTCTTTACCTTTTTTCAGGGATAAATGTTTGCCATAAATCCGAGTATGCAGCACAAAACGGTGCGCCGCCAAATCCTGATGCGAACGAGGAATGCCGTGGCGTTCAAGATAAGACGGCGTGGCACACAACACCGAACGGCAGTCCGCCAGCGGTTTTGCCACCACATTATCCGGCAATGAATTGCTGATCCGAATCGCCAAATCAATCCGATCTTCCACCAGATTTACCGTTCGATCCGCCACCTGCAAATCAACCCGCACTTGCGGATAAACACGCTGAAACGCCCGTAACGCGGCAGTCAGCTGTGCTTCGGCAAATGAGGGCGAGGTGCTGATCCGCAATGTCCCTTCCACCGTTCTTTTGCTCTCGCTGCCGATATGTTGCAAATCCAGTGAAAAATCCAGCATCTGCCGACACAACGGCAATGCCGCCAAGCCCGCTTCGGTCAGGCTGATTTTGCGTGTGGTACGGTGCAGCAGCCTTGCGCCCAGCCAGTTTTCAACCGTCGCTAAATAGCGGCTCACCATTGCTTGTGACATCTCCAGTTGTTCGGCGGTTTGCGTCAGGCTGCCACGGGCGGCAATTTCCACAAAAACCTTTACGGCGGTCAATCTATCCATTTTATTCCATCGATTTATGCAATAAACAAATTCAACTTTGCCAGTTTATCAACTAATTTGAAATCCGTATAGTACGCCCATCAACCGATGGCGTATAAACGCCTTTCATTTCAACAAAATAAGGAAATAGCATGAAATCCACCGTTTTAACCACTTTCGCCACATTCGCCTTCGCCGCTTCCGTTCACGCCGAAACGACAGCGCCACTCAATCTGAAAGTGTATAACGCCGATAAAAACAGTTTTTCGGTAACCTCGACCGTCGTCAGCGGCGACACGGAAGCACTGGTCATCGACAGCGGCTTTACCCGTGCCGATGCACTGCGGATTGCCGCCAATGTGCTGGACAGCGGAAAAACGCTCAACACGGTGTTAATCAGCAACGCCGACCCGGATTTCTATTTTGGGGCGGAAACGTTAAAACAAATTTTTCCACAAGTAAAAGTGGTAACAACACAGGCGGTACACGATCGCATCAAACAAAAAATGGCGGGGAAAATCGCCTATTGGTCGCCGTTAATGGGCAATAATGCGCCGAAAAATCCGATTCTGCCTGAAGTGCTGAGCAATAACAGCCTGACCGTGGACGGGCAAAAAATCGAGATTTTGGGGACAGAGGGCATTTTGGCGCACCGCCCTTATGTTTGGATTCCGTCAATCCGCACCATTAGCGGCAACATCGGCATTTTCGGCGATATGCACGTTTGGACCGCCGACACACAATCGGCAGAAGAGCGCGCCGCTTGGATTCAACAGCTTGAGGAAATGAAAGCACTCAAGCCGACAACCGTGATTCCGGGACATATGTCGGCGGAAGCAAAATTGGATGCGAGTGCGATCAATTTCACGCAAGCGTATTTGACTCGGTTCGAAAGTGCGGTCGCCGACAGTCAAAACAGCGCTCAGATTATCGCTACGATGGAAAAAGCCTACCCGAACCTGCACGGCAAAAGCAATGTGGAATTAGGGGCAAAAGTCGTCAGCGGCGAAATGAAATGGTAAACGCCTCAAAAGTGCGGTCAGCAAACCGCACTTTTGCCAGAGCTAAAGAGTAACACAATGAAATTGCATTATTTTTATGATCCGCTTTGCGGTTGGTGCTATGCCGCTGCTCCGTTGGCCAATGCGGCGGCGGAAATGTTGCCGCTACAGCTGCACGGCGGCGGTTTAATGTCAGGACGGGTGATTGACGCTCAATTTCGTGATTATGTGCTCCCGCATGACGCCCGCATTGCCCGATTAAGCAAACAGATTTTCGGTGATGCCTATAAAGACGGTCTGCTCAAGCAAGTCGGTACGGTATTGGACTCCGCCCCGCCGATCACCGCTGTTTTAACCGCCGAACAACTGGACGGGCGCGGTTTAGCCATGTTGGCACAACTGCAAAAAGCCCATTATGTCGACGGAAAAAAAGTGTCGCAGCGTGCGGTATTGTTCAGTCTTGCGGCACAAGCCGGCTATGATGTCGAACGGTTTAATGCGGTATTCGATACGCTTGCCGGCAGCGGCTGTGATAAGCATATTGCGCAAAGCCGCCGCTTGATGGCGCAATATCAGGCATCGGGATTTCCGACCTTTTTACTGGAGAAAAACGGCCGATTCCGGCAACTGGATCACCACGCATTTTACGGCAATCCTGATGCATGGCGTGATGCGTTACGGCAATGGCTTTAAGCTCGAAGGCAGCGACATCACACACGGATGTCGCCGTCAACGTGCGGTTTTAAGCAAACAGATCGTTTAAACCCTCGGCAATGGTCGGATGTGTAAAAATCTGGTTTTTAAGATAACCGGCCGGAATCTTGTGATCCATCGCCAGTTTAAACAGGTTGATCAGCTCGTGTGCTTCCGCACAAAACAGCGTTACCCCTAAAATTTCATCTGTTTCGCTGTCAATAACCGCTTTCAGTAAACCGTTCGTCTGTTTTAATATTTTGGCTTTCGGAATGGCATCTGCCTTTAGGCTCGCTACACGATAAGGCCGACCGCACTTGGCGGCTTGCGTTGCCGTCATGCCGATTTGCGCCAATGGCGGTTCGGTAAAGACGGCGGTGGGGAAAATCGGGCGGTCTTCCGTGCAACGCTTTCCTTCGCCCAGCAATTGTTCACGCACAATCCGATAGTCGTCCAGCGAAATATAGGTAAACTGCGGGCTGCCTGCCACATCGCCCATTGCCCAGATATGCGGTTTCACACGTAACAAATGATCCGTTTGAATATAACCGCGGCTTGTCAAGGCGATATCGGCATTATCCAATCCCAAATTATCGGTATTCGGCCGCCGTCCGATAGCAACCAAAACCGCTTCAGCGCTAAAACTGCCTTGCGAAGTGACGACCGTAGTCCCGTGTTCATCTTCATCAAAACGTGTGACGTTTGCTCCTAACACAATATTGACGCCGCGCTCACGCAAAACCCGTTCCATTTCCGCCGCAATATCCCGATCTTCACGCGGTAAGAATACATCACCAACATCGATAATCGTGACTTCAGTACCAAAATTAGTGTACATAAAGGCAAACTCTAAAGAGATATAGCCGGCACCAATAATCACCATTCGTTGCGGACGAGTCGATAATGATAAAATCCCTGTACTATCATAAATACGTGAACCTTCGCTGCCCGGAATATCCAAATTTGCAGGCACACTTCCGGTATTAATAAAAATCCGCTCTGCCGTAACACGGTATTCGCCGTCACGCCCGTTCAGAATGAGCGTATGCTCGTCTTGAAAACAGGCATGAGCCGTGATAATCCGCACGTTCTCCAACTGATCCAATTTGGCAAAATTCGCCGCCCGTAGTTTTTCAATCAAGCCGTTTTTGGCAGCCATCGCCTGCCGAAACCGCATCGCTTTGTCATCACAGTGCGCCGTTGCTTCCCCCTCAATCAGTAATTTTTTAGACGGAATACAGCCGATATTGATACAAGTGCCGCCATACATCTGTTCACTGGCCTCTACCAAAATGACCTTCTGTCCGTGCTTGGCCAGATCCGCCGCCAAAGTTTTGCCGGCTTTACCAAAGCCGATAATCAAATTTTGCGTTGTCAGTTGTTGCATATTGAATCCCTTATCAGTAAAACGATTATTGCTCGTGAAAAATCCCTTTCAATCAGTATACGCCTATTTTGTGAACGGAAAGCCTGTTTTATACTCATAATCCACATTAAAAATCGCATCGCTTACCGCTTCACCGTTGTATAAAACCGATCTATCTTATACAAATTCAGCATTTTGACACCGTCGCAAAATACGTCATAATGGTAACACTGTTGATTAATTTCCAAAGAGTAATGTCATGAATCCTAAATATGCCCCCCTGTTTCAACCTTATCGCCTTAACAACGGTGTTGAAATCAAAAATCGCCTGACCGTGGCGCCGATGACACACTATGCATCCCATGCCGACGGCAGTGTCAGTGCGGAAGAATTGGCTTTTTTACAAGGCCGCGCGCAAGATTTCGGGCTGTTTATCACGGCCGCAACCCTGGTTTCAGCGGAAGGCAAGGCCTTTAACGGGCAACCGACCGCACTTTCCGCCGACGATTTGCCAAGTCTAAAAACGGTGGCGCGCACCATTCAGGCACAGGGAGCAAAAGCCATTTTACAAATTCATCACGGCGGTCAATTAGCGATTAACGATTTGATTGGCAATGCCGATGTTGTTGCGCCGTCAGCCAATCCCGAACGCGGCGCGCGTACGTTAACCGAAGCGGAAATTCAGGCCTTGATCAATGCCTTTGCCAATGCGGCGGAATTAGCGCTTCAAGCCGGTTTTGACGGCGTGGAAATTCATGGCGCCAACAACTACCTGCTACAACAATTTTTCTCGGCACAGACCAATCGTCGCACGGATCAATGGGGCGGTTCAATCGAAAACCGCCTGCGTTTTCCGTTGGCGGTAGTCGATGCGGTAAGTGCGGTCAAAACCAAGCATCAACGTCCCGATTTTATTCTCGGCTACCGTTTCTCGCCGGAAGAACCAAGCGAAAACGGGCTGACCATGCAGGATACCTTTACCCTGATTGATGCGTTGCTGGAAAAACCGCTGCAATATCTGCACGTTTCGCTGTGGGATTTCTATAAAAAAGCCCGCCGTGGCGCCGATACCGCACTGACTCGTATGCAATTATTACATGAACGAATTAACGGCAAATTACCGCTAATCGGCGTGGGCTGCCTATTCACCGCTGATCAAATCCTGGCAGCCTACCAAACCGGTTGGGCGGAATTTATCGCACTCGGCAAAACCGTGATGATGAATCCCGACTTGGCGACTCTGATCGCAAACGGACGGGAAGCGGAAATCATCACCGCAATCGATCCGAACAGAGCGGATCACTACCGAATCCCTGCCAATCTATGGGCGCAAAATATGCAGCACCTCGCCTATTTACCGCCGGTGAAAGGGAATAGAGAATGGAAGTCGGTGGATATTTGACCCAAATAAAAATAAGCCGATAACGCATTCAGCATTATCGGTTTATTTAGTTGATTAACCACTGAAGCACCGACATATACAGCGCAATCGCCAACAGCAGCGCCGCCAACAGCTTATTTGCCCAAAAGGGAGTAAGTAATCCGCGCAGCTTCATCGAAAAAAAACTCATGCCCAAGGCACTAAAAACGGCAATCAGAACCAACGTAACGTTGATATAGCCGATTTGCCAAGTGTTTGCCATTTGTTGTGCCAATGGTCTCGAGGCATAGCCATATAAGCTGCCCAGCCCGCCGAACACCATCAACCAATTACTGTAGACCGCAATCTGCCGCACTTGCACGCTTTTCAGCTGCCCTATCAACGGTGCCATGATCGAACCGCCGCCAATGCCGGTCAATCCCGCCAATAAACCGCCGAAACCGCATACCGCGGCACCGCAAAAATAGTCTTGCCGCATCTCGCTGCCGACAAGTGCGGTATGTGATCGGCTAAAGCCCGTTTTTAGCGCCAATGCCATTAATACCGCAATAAAAATAAGGGTCATTGAAACGGCGGAAAGGTAAAAGCTCATTTCAAAACCGAGTTGCACGCCAATAATCATCGCGGCAGACCAATATATTATCTTCTTGAGATTGATTGCTATTTTTTGACGGCGAAAATAAACCAGATTAATAATCGAACTGCACATGACAATGGTTAAGGTCGTTGCAGAAATCATTTGGATCGGAAACTGGGGAAATAATGTTCGCAACACAGGCACCATTAATACACCGCCGCCGATACCGAACAACGCGGATACCAAATTGGCACTCATGCCGCAAATGATTAAAATAATCAGTGTGGTAGTTGTCATAATGACTCCGGGGAAAAATACTGGCTGTATTTTGACTGAAGTTCACAATTTTAATTATGATCGCTGTCATATCTTGCAATCAATTGTTATAACTATAATAAGATTGTCGATAAGGAGAAAATATGCGCCAACGCCCGTTTCATCTGATGGCAAAACCGTCTGCTTCATTGTGTAATATTCAATGTGAATATTGCTTTTATCTGGAAAAACCGCATCAAAAGCAGATAAAAATGCATGATGAAATATTGGAAAAATATATTAAACAGTATATTCAAAGTGCGCCGCAATCTGAAATCACCTTTATTTGGCAAGGCGGAGAACCCACTTTGTGCGGGCTGGATTTTTTTCAGCGGGCGGTTGCATTGCAGCAGCGTTATGCCGATAAAAAAATCATTCGCAACAGCCTGCAAACTAACGGGATTTTGCTGAACGACGCATGGTGTCGTTTTTTCAAAGCGCATGACTTTTTAATCGGTATTTCCCTCGACGGCACACAGCCGATGCACGATGTTTACCGTAAAAACGGTCGCGGGAAAGGCACGTGGAAGCAGGTGAAAAGTGCGGTTGATTTATTGCAAAAACATCAAGTTACATTCAATATTTTAACTGTAGTGCATAATCAAAATGCCGACTGCGGCCGTGAACTCTATCTTTTTCTCAAATCTCTCGGCGTGAATTACATGCAGTTTATCCCGCTGATGGCTGCTCCCGAGCAGCAAGCCTCCGCCAACGCATACGGTCAATTTCTGATTGATGTTTTTGACTGCTGGTATCAACAGGATATCGGACGCATCAGTGTGCAGTTTATCGAGCAATGGCTGATGGCGTTTTTCGGCTATCAACCATCCTTGTGTATTTTCCGTCCGACTTGCGGCGATCAAATGATCATCGAACAGAACGGTGATATTTACAGCTGTGATCATTATGTTTATCCGCAATATAAGATCGGCAATATTATTGAAACGCCGTTAATACAGATAACGGACTCAACCCAACAGCAAAAATTTGGTTTGGCAAAACAGCATTTATCGCAAAAATGCCGACAATGTGAATTTCTATTTGCCTGCCACGGCGGCTGTCCGAAACACCGCACTTTATTATCGGAAACGGATTATCCGCATAACTATTTATGTGAGGCATATTATATGGCGCTACGCCATATGGCGCCTTATTTGAAAAAACTGGCGCGCAAATTCGGCTAGCCGTTTAAATTAAAATATAAATTTGTGATATTCCTCACACTCGATCAATGATCATTATCATAATGTTATGGTGGTTAATTTATTTAAAATAACGCTATCACTTCTAAATAGGAGATAGTTATGTTTGCATTTATTACATGTCTGGCATTTATGCTCTTTGTCGCCTGGTTCTCTTGGTATAAAACCAAAGGCACCGTTTCCACCTCGGACGGCTATTTTTTGGCAGGCAATAAACTCGGCGCTTTATTTATTGCCGGTTCTCTATTACTGACCAATATTTCGACCGAACAACTGGTCGGGCAAAGCGGTTTAACCTATTTCGGCAATATGACCCCGCTTGCTTGGGAAATTTGGGCGATTCGCGGCATTATTCTGCTGGCGATCCTATTTTTGCCGATGTACTTGGGCGGTGCGTTTTCCACCATGCCCGAATTCCTGAGTACCCACTACGGTGAAGGCACGCGTAAACTGATTGTCTGGCTGTTTATGTTCGGTTACATTTTTGTCTGGTCACCGACCGTGCTATACGGCGGCGCCCTCGCCTTGATGAAGATACTGGATTTGGAGGCGTGGCTCGGGCTGACGAAAATGCAGGCGTTATGGATAACCACGATTATCGTCGGGGTTATCGGTGCGATTTACGCCATTACCGGCGGTCTGAAAGCGGTGGCGGTTTCGGATACGCTGAACGGTGTCGGATTATTGTTTATCGGCTGTCTGATTCCTATCTTGGGACTGATTGCACTGGGCGATAAAATTCAGGGCAATATCGTCGATGCGCTACACTATATTACCGTTACCAATCCTGAAAAATTAAACGCCATCGGCACCGGCAGTGAGCTCGACGCCATTCCGATTGCCGCCGTGTTCACCGGCTTGATGGTCACCGCCACGTTCTACTGGGGAACCAACCAGTTTGTGATACAAAGAGCTTTAGGGGCGGAAAGTTTGCGTTCCGGTCAAAAAGGACTGTTAATGGCGGGCTTCTTTAAGATGCTGGTGCCGTTTATCGCCATGTTCCCCGGCTTGCTGGCATACCATTTATACGGTGCCGGGCTTGAACCGCGTGATTTGGCCTATCCGACGTTAGTTGCTAAAATTTTACCGGCGCCGTTGTTAGGGCTGTTTGTCGCCGTCTTGCTGGGAGCGGTTTTCTCCACCTATAACTCATTGATTAACTCCGCTTCAACCCTGTTTGCGGTCGATATTTACAAACCGCTGATGAATCCGCAGGCTGATGACGGCAAAGTGATTCACATGTCGAAAAAATTCGGTATCTATTGTTCGATATTGACGATTATTATCGCCCCGAATCTGGTTTATGCGCCGCAAGGATTGTTTATTTTCCTGCAACAGTTCTCCGGCTTTATTGCCATTCCGATTGTCAGTCTGGTGCTTATCGGCTTATTCAGCAAAACCCTGCGGGTATCGGAAAGTGCGGCGAAATTTATCATTATTTTCCATTTGATTACGTATTACCTGATGGTGTTCGCTTTCAAAGAGTATATCCGCATTCACTGGATGCACGTTTACGGGCTGCTGTTTATTGTCGAAATGCTGATGTTGATTGTCTGGGCGAAAATCAAACCGGCGCCGCAAAAACAGGTATTGCGTCCGCGTCAGGCAAAAATCGATATGAAAGCTTGGTCATATGCATTGCTCACCAGCGGCATTCTGCTCTCTTGCGCAACCTTGATTTATGTCACGTTTTCTAATGTCGGGCTTGCTTATGCCGACGGTGTGGTTTCGCCGGACTTCTGGTTCTACTTCGGCTTGGCTTTCGTGATTTGCGCCTTATTCTGCATCTGGCTACACCTCAAAATTCAGCCGATTTATGACCGCTATATTACCAATCGTTACCAACGCACCATTCAACACAACGGGGGGAAATCATGATGTCCGCTAAGCAAAAACCGAATATTTTATTTATCCTGCTCGATGATTACGGCTGGAGTGATACCGGCTGTTACGGCAGCAGTTTTTATGAAACCCCTCGGTTGGATCAACTGGCACAACAAGGGGCGCGCTTTACCGATGCTTACGCCTCCTGTCCGGTCTGTTCGCCGACCAGAGCCAGTATTTTAACCGGTAAATACCCTGCCCGTTTAGGCATGACGCAATGGCTGGGCGGACGTTCCGAAGGAAAATTGGCGGATGTCCCTTATATTGATCACCTCAGCAGCGATGAATTTTCGCTGGCAAAAGCCCTAAAACAGGGCGGCTACCGCACTTGGCATGTCGGCAAATGGCATTTGAGCCAGCATAACGACCAACGGTTCGAAACCTATCCCGACAAACACGGCTTTGAGATCAATATCGGCGGTTGCGATTGGGGGCATCCGTTCAACGGCTACTTCTCGCCTTACGGCATTGAAACATTGGAAGACGGGCCGACGGGCGAATACCTGACCGATCGGCTAACCGACGAAGCCATCAACCTGATTGAACGACAAGACGACGATCAACCTTGGTTTATGTACCTTTCCCACTATGCGGTCCACACCCCGATTGAATGTCATGCGCACTTGGTCGAAAAATACCGCAAAAAAGCGCGTATGCTCGGCATTGATAAAATCAATCCGTTTGATGTCGGCGAACACTTCCCGTGTGATCACAAAAAAGACGAACACGTGATTCGCCGTACCATTCAAAGCGATCCGGTTTATGCCGCCATGGTGGAAAACATGGATTGGAATATCGGACGAGTGCTGGATTGTCTGAAAGCAAACGGACTGGAAGATAACACAATCGTAATCTTCTACAGCGATAACGGCGGCCTTGCCACCGCAGAAGGCTCGCCGACCACCAACAAACCGCTGTGCGAAGGCAAAGGCTGGATGTATGAAGGCGGCACCCGAGAACCACTGATTGTGCGCTGGCCGGGCCATGTCGCCGCCAATTCGATTATCGAAACGCCGATTACCTCGACCGACTTCTACCCGACATTGTTGGAATGTGCCGGTTTGCCGCTGATTCCGCAGCAACATTGCGACGGCATCAGCATCTTGCCCACATTGACCGGTCAAAACCCACAACCGACACGCGAATTATATTGGCACTATCCGCACTACAGCAATCAGGGCTGCACACCGGGTTGTGCCGTACGTGACGGCGAATGGAAACTACTGGAATTTTTTGAAGACAATAAACTGGAGCTCTATAATGTTTATCATGACATCGGCGAAACGCAGGACGTCAGTCGGCAACATCCGGAGATCGTGGCGAGCCTGAAAGCCAAACTGGATAACTGGAAACTTGAAGTCGGCGCCAGAATTCCACAACCGAATCCACGCTATAAACCTTAATTCTATTGATAAAAGTGCGGTTATGCCGGTCTGTAACCGCACTTTAAGCACATGGAGAAAACATAATGGAAAACCACCCGTTCTCACCACAGCAATTAAAGCATTGCCATCTCAGTGTGCTGCATACGCTGGAAAAAGGAACCCTTATTTATTCTCAGGGCGAAATTGCCAAAGCGTTTTATTTTGTACAGCACGGGCTTATCGGTCTATACCATATTCTGGAAAGCGGCAAAGAGAGCCTGCTCAGAATTTATCACACTAACGACTATTTCGGTTTCCGCACCTTATTCGGCGAAAATCGCTATCACTGCACAGCAAAGGTCTTGGTTGAAGCGACGCTTATCCATATCCAACCGGACAATATCCAACAATTCGTGCAACACAACCCCGACGTCGGGCATTTTTTACTGAAAACGCTCGCCAACGAACTGCAAGATGCCGAACACCGTCTGGCCAAAGCCGCTTATAACAAAAGTCTGGACAAAGTAATCGACAGCATCTATTTTCTGACCGAGACTTACCCCGAATATTGTTGGACATACCGTGAAATCGCCGAATACGCCGGCTGTGAAACCGAAACCGCAATTCGGATCAGTAAAGAATTAAAACGTAACGGATTATTGAAAAATACCCCTCACCCGTCAAAACTGCAAAAATCGTCCGTCTAAACGCAAAGCGAACAACACCGCTGACGACAAGATTAAAACCCGCATTTCCGTGTGCTTCCCTTGCATTCCCCCGCCCACAATGTCAAACTGGGATTTAAATCCATAACAACAATAAAAATTGAACAAAAAGGAGATGTTATGAGCAAAGATCCACATTATCAGGCGGAAGCCGAGAAATATGAAAATCCAATTCCAAGTCGTGAATTTATTCTACAAACTATTCGTGAACATAAAACGCCGATGAGTCGGCAAGATATTCTGACCGCACTTCAGATTAGCGATGAAGAACAGCAGGAAGGTATGCGCCGCCGCTTACGGGCGATGGAAAACGACGGACAACTGGTGTTTACCAAACGCCAATGTTATGCCCTGCCGGAAAAATTATCGCTGCTGAAAGGGACGGTACTCGGCCATCGTGACGGCTACGGTTTTTTACAGGTGGACGGGGCAAAAGACGATTGGTTTATTCCCAACGGACAAATGAAACGGGTGATGCACGGCGACTATGTACTGGCGCAGCCGAACGGCTTTGATCGCCGCGGACGGCAGGAAGTGCGGATCGTGCGCATTTTGGAAAGCCGTAAAAAACAGATTGTCGGCCGTTTCTTTATGGAGTCGGGCATCGCCTTTGTCGTGCCGGACGACAGCCGTATCAGCCACGATATTTTAATTCCGAACGAACACCGCATGGGCGCCCGTATGGGACAAGTGGTGGTGGTCGAACTGCAACCTCGCACCCGTAATCATAATCCGGTCGGGATTATCACCGAAATTCTGGGCGACAACATGGCACCGGGCATGGAAGTGGAAATTGCACTGCGCAACCATGATATTCCGCATGTTTTCCCTGAAAACGTGTTGAAGCAGGTCGACGGTTTAAAAGAAGAGGTTACGGAAGACGCCAAACAAGGGCGGGTTAATCTGCGCGATCTGCCGTTGGTCACCATTGACGGCGAAGATGCGCGCGACTTTGACGATGCGGTCTATTGCCGTAAAAACGGCGACAGCGGCTGGAAACTGTGGGTCGCCATTGCCGATGTCAGCTATTATGTCCGTCTGAAAACCGCACTTGACAGCGAAGCGCGCAATCGCGGCAACTCGGTTTATTTCCCGAATCGTGTGGTGCCGATGTTGCCGGAAGTGCTGTCAAACGGCTTATGTTCGCTCAATCCGCAAGTCGATAGGCTATGTATGGTGTGCGAAATGGACATTTCCAAAAAAGGCAAAATGACCGGCTACAAGTTCTACGAGGCGGTGATGAATTCCCACGCCCGTTTAACCTACACCAAAGTATGGCGGATTTTGGAAGGCGATGAAGAGTTGCGTCAACGCTATGCCTTGTTGGTGCCGCACTTGGAAGAGCTGAACAACCTGTTTAAGGTGCTGCATGACGCACGCAAAAAACGCGGTGCGATTGATTTTGAAACCATTGAAACCCAATTTATCTTCAATCCACAAGGCCGTATTGAACGGATTGAGCCGGTGGTGCGCAATGATGCCCATAAAATTATTGAAGAGTGCATGATTCAAGCCAATATTGCGGCGGCGACCTTTGTCGAAAAAGCACAAGAACCGGCACTGTTCCGTATTCATGCCGGCCCGAGTGAAGAAAAAATGCTGGCGTTCCGCAGTTTCCTCAACGAGTGCGGTTTAACGCTGGGCGGCGGTTTAAAACCTACCCCGGCGGACTACGCCGCATTAATGGTACAGGTGAAAGAACGCCCCGATCACGAATTGATTCAAACCATGCTGTTACGCTCGCTCAGTCAGGCGGTCTATTCCGCCGACAATATCGGTCATTTCGGTTTGGCGCTGGACAACTACGCCCATTTCACCTCACCGATTCGCCGTTATCCCGATTTGAGTCTGCACCGTGCAATTAAATACCTGATCGAAAAAGAAAAAGGCGGCAACAAACGTTCGACCCACGGCGGCGGTTTCCATTATTTATTGGACGACATTGATCTGCTAGGCGAACACTGCTCCACCACCGAACGCCGTGCCGATGACGCCACGCGCGACGTCGCCGACTGGCTGAAATGCGAATATATGCAGGATCATGTCGGCGAAGAATTCGACGGCATCATTTCCACTGTCACCGGTTTCGGTCTGTTTGTGCGGCTGAACGATTTCTTTATCGACGGTTTGGTACACATTTCCACGCTGGACAACGATTACTACCAATTTGACAGCGCCGGTCAACGCTTGATCGGCGAAAACAGCGGCATGTATTACCGTATCGGCGACAAAGTGCGGATCAAGGTTACCGCAGTCAGTCTGGAGCAAAAGCAGATCGATTTCGCCATGGTTGCCAGTGAACGCAAACCGCAGCGGGAAGGGAAAACCACCAAAGACCGCTTGAAGAAAAATACCCGCTATGCCGAAAGCCTGGAAAAACGCCTGCGTGACGGACGTGGCGCAAAAGCCGCACCGAAGAAGAAAAAGCAGAATGCCGGCGCTTCATTCGGCAAGGCAAAAAAACGCAAATAACTGCCGTAACCACCAGCCGAAAATCAGGAGGAGTTGTATGACCGACTACATTAAAACCCGCGCCGCCGTCGCTTGGGCAGCGAATGAACCGCTGAAAATCGAGGAGTTGGATTTAATGCCGCCGCAAAAAGGCGAGGTGTTGGTGCGTATCGTGGCGACAGGCGTCTGCCATACCGATGCCTATACCCTGTCCGGCAAGGATTCGGAGGGTGTTTTCCCCTGTGTTTTAGGGCATGAAGGCGCGGGCATTGTCGAAGCGGTCGGCGAAGGCGTGACCAGTGTCGCCGTCGGTGATCACGTCATTCCGCTTTACACCGCCGAGTGCGGTGAATGTAAATTCTGTCGCTCCGGCAAAACCAACCTGTGTTCTTCCGTACGGGAAACGCAAGGCAAAGGCTTGATGCCGGACGGTAGCGTGCGTTTTTTCAAAGACGGAAAACCGATTTATCACTATATGGGCTGTTCCACCTTTTCCGAATATACCGTGGTTGCCGAAGTCTCGCTGGCAAAAGTGCAAAAAGAAGCGCCGTTGGAAGAGATTTGCCTGCTCGGCTGCGGCGTCACCACCGGCATGGGTGCGGTCATCAATACCGCCAAAGCCAAGAGCGGTGACAGTATTGCGATTTTTGGCTTGGGCGGAATCGGATTGGCGGCGATTATCGGTGCCAGAATGATTGGCGCAAGCCGGATTATCGCCATTGACGTCAACCCTGAAAAATTTGCGATGGCAAAAAAACTGGGCGCAACCGAGTGTATCAATCCGAATGATTTTGACAAACCGATTCAAGAGGTCATTGTCGACATGACCGACGGCGGGGTCGATTACTCGTTTGAATGTATCGGCAATGTCGAGGTGATGCGTGCCGCATTAGAGTGTTGTCACAAAGGCTGGGGTGAATCGGTGATTATCGGTGTCGCCCCTGCCGGAGCGGAGATCCGCACCCGTCCGTTCCAGCTGGTGACCGGCCGAGTCTGGCGCGGTTCGGCATTTGGCGGCGTGAAAGGCCGCACCCAATTACCGAAAATTATCCAACAATATCTGGACGGTGAATTTGCCTTAAGCGACTTTATCACCCACACCATGCCGCTGGACGAAATCAATACCGCCTTCGACTTAATGCACCAAGGCAAATCCATTCGCAGCGTTATTCATTATTGATCCTGCCAAGTGCGGTCAAAAGCAAACCGCACTTTGCCGTATAATCGTGAGGATATCATGACCCCATTGACGTTAATCAGCAGTAACAAAATGTTTGACGGTGTTCATCAACGCTATCGCCATACATCACACACCACCAAATGCGAAATGACATTCGCCGTTTATCTGCCACCGCAAGCCAATGAAAATAATAAAGTGCCGCTACTGTATTGGTTATCCGGTCTAACCTGCAACGATGAAAATTTTTCTACCAAAGCCGGCGCGCAACGGCTGGCGGCACAATACGGCTTTGCACTGGCAATGCCGGATACCAGTCCGCGCGGGCAGGCTGTCGCCGATGACGCGCATTACGATTTGGGTCAAGGCGCCGGATTTTATCTGAATGCCACTCAAGATCCTTGGAAGACACATTATCAGATGTATGATTACATCACCAAAGAACTGCCTGAATTATTACAAAAACGTTTTCCGATTGGCGAAAAAGCCGCTATTTTCGGGCATTCAATGGGCGGACACGGCGCCTTACTGATTGGCTTGCGCAATAGTGAACGCTTCCGTTCGATTTCTGCGTTTGCCCCGATCGTCAATCCGAGCGAAACACCTTGGGGGCAAAAAGCATTTTCCGCCTATTTGGGCGAAGATAGGACATTATGGGCGCAATATGACAGTTTAAAACAGCTGATACACGCCAAAACAAAATTGCCGATATTGATTGATCAGGGAGATGCCGACAGTTTCTATCCGGAGCAGCTACAACCACAAAAATTTGTTCAAAGAGCGGTCGAGCACAGTTTTGAAATCGAATTTAACCTGCATTCGGGTTATGATCATAGTTACTACTTTATTGCAACGTTTATCGAACGTCATTTTGCCTTTCATGCCCGGCATTTCGGATTA
The DNA here is from genome assembly GCF_000772535.1 of Chelonobacter oris. Taxonomy (GTDB): domain Bacteria; phylum Pseudomonadota; class Gammaproteobacteria; order Enterobacterales; family Pasteurellaceae; genus Chelonobacter; species Chelonobacter oris. The sequence goes on along the minus strand of NZ_JSUM01000015.1, from coordinate 29,282 downwards.
TAATCAAGCTGATTTTGTGTTATCGTAGCAGGCAATTTATCTCAACCGACAAAACAACATGAGCGAAAATATTTACGGTATTCATGCCGTCTCCTCTTTTTTAAACACCGCACCGGAGCGAATTATCGAAGTCTTTGTGCTGAAAGGGCGTGAAGACAAACGCCTGCTGCCCTTATTACAGCGGTTACAAGCCCTCGGTCTTGCCGTGCAACAAACCAATCGCCAGACACTGGATAAAAAAGCCGACGGCGAAGTACATCAAGGCATCATCGCCCGGATTCAATCCGCAAAAGAGCTGAATGAACATGATCTGGACAGCCTGTTAAACGGTAAGGCTCAGCCTTTTTTATTGGTATTGGACGGCGTAACCGATCCGCACAATCTCGGCGCCTGTTTGCGCACCGCCGATGCGGCCGGTGTCGATGCGGTGATCGTGCCGAAAGACAAATCGGCACAGCTCACGTCTATTGCGCGTAAAGTGGCCTGTGGTGCAGCAGAAACCATGCCGCTGATTCGAGTTACCAATCTGGCCCGCACGTTGCGTGAATTACAGCAACAGCACAATATCTGGGTGATCGGTACCGCCGGCGAAGCGAGCGAAACCCTATATCAAACCAAACTGAACGGCGCTATTGCGCTGGTGATGGGAGCGGAAGGCGAAGGTATGCGTCGCCTGACCCGTGAGCATTGCGATCAATTGATCAGCATTCCGATGGCGGGCAGCGTTTCTTCATTAAACGTCTCGGTCGCCACCGGCGTTTGTTTATTCGAAATCGTGCGTCAACGCACAGTCTAAACTTGTATCAGGAAAGAAAAATGAAATATCGTGTAGTCGCATTTGATTTAGACGGCACCTTGCTCAACAGCAAAGGTGAAATTCTGCCGCAAAGTATTGAGGCAATAAACAGCGTGCGAGCCAAAGGAGCAAAAGTCGTGCTGGTAACCGGCCGCCACCATACCGCAGTCAAACCGTATTACCACCAGTTACAACTGGATACGCCGATGATCTGCTGTAACGGCACGTATATTTATGATGTTGCCAATGACAGCACCCCCGTCGCCAATCCGTTTACCTGGCAGCAGGCGCGAAAAGTGATTGAGACCGCCGAACAATCGGGCATTCATCTGCTGATGTACACCCGTGATCAAATGACATTTACCGAATACAACCCGCATATGCGCAAATTCAGCCAATGGGTCGAACGCTGTCCGGCTGAAGTTCGTCCGAATTTACAGCAAATCAGCAGTTTTTATGCACCGTTGGCTGCCGGACAAACTATCTGGAAATTCGTGTTCAGCCACCCTGACCGCACATTAATGCAGCAGGCCGTCGCACAATTACCCGAGGATCAATTCAGTTGCGAATGGTCGTGGATCGATAGGGTCGATGTCGCCAACAACGGTAACAGCAAAGGCGGACGGTTGCTGGATTTACTGAAACTGTGGGATATTGATCCGCAGCAGGTGATTGCTTTCGGCGATAACCATAATGACATCAGCATGCTAAGTGCGGTCGGCTTGGGCGTGGCCATGGGCAATGCAGAACACGAGGTCAAATCATACGCCAAACTGGTCACCACTGATAACGATCAAAACGGTATTCAGCAGGTTTTGGAAAAATATTTATAATTTTTTGCACGGTTAAGCTTTTTTTAAGAACTCTTTGTTTTAATACACCTCAACAAAGCACGGATACTTGCCTTAACGCTTTGTGAACATTTGGAAAAAATTAAATTCGGAGAGTAAATATGATGAAAAAAACAGCATTGGCTTCAGCCCTTCTCTTAACAATCAGCGGCGGCGCATTAGCGGCAACCCAGGCAAACGAAGCCTCACAGCCGACATTCGGTGCGGAGCGCACGATGAAATATGACGGAAAGCATAAAAAACATCACGCTGAACGCGCCGGCTTTTCCGCCGAGGAAATTGCCGTCAGCCACGTTGCCTCGCTGAAAGAAATGAAAGATGATCAATTGGTTGTATTAGAAGGGTTCATCGAACAGCAAGTCGGCAAAGACGATTTTGTCTTCAAAGACGACAGCGGCAGCGTTGAGGTGGAAATTGACGATCGTGCATGGCACGGTCAATCGGTCACCCCGAAAGACAAAGTCAAACTGTTCGGCGAAGTAGACCAATCTTGGAACAAAACCGAAGTGGAAATTCACCGCGTGGTGAAAGTTCAATAATCTGACAACGCAACCGCACTTTAACCAGTGCGGTTTTTTCATCAATAAGCAAACGGAAACCTGCCATGCGCATATTACTTATCGAAGACGATCCTTTAATCGGTGACGGCTTAAAAGTCGGATTGACCCAGTTCAATTACCGCGTAGATTGGTTTCAGGACGGTAAAACCGGTTTTGAAGCGCTCGACAGCGCCCCCTACGATGCCGTTGTGTTGGATCTGACCCTGCCGAAAATGGACGGCATGGACATTTTACAGCAATGGCGCAAGCTCAATCAGGACGTACCGGTATTAATTCTGACTGCTCGCGACTCGTTGGAACAGCGGGTTTCCGGTTTGAAACAAGGTGCCGATGATTATCTGTGCAAACCGTTTGCCCTCAGTGAAGTCGCCGCCCGTCTCGAAGCATTGATCCGCCGCCGTCACGGCAACCTCAATCCGGTGATTAGCCATGGAAATCTTACCTTTGAGCCGGATTCACGCCAGGTGAAACTGGACGGCGAGCCGATCAATTTGACCACCCGTGAATTCAACCTGCTCTCTCTGTTTCTCAACAACAAAGAACGTGTACTGTCACGCTCGTTGATCGAAGAAAAACTGCACAGCTGGGATGATGAAATCAGCAGCAATGCGCTGGAAGTGCATATCCACAATCTGCGCAAAAAACTGGGCAACCATTTTATCCGCACTGTACACGGCGTCGGTTATACCTTGGGTAAAATGGATGAAAATTAACAGCTTACGCCTGCGACTGATCATCATTTTGTCTCTCGCCTCGCTCCTGCTCTGGCTGGGTGCTGCGGTCATCGCTTGGATTAAAGCCAAAGACGAAACCGACAAGGTGTTTGATGCGCAACAAATCCTGTTTGCCCAGCGTTTAGCAACATCCAATTTAAGACAAATTCTGATTCAACAGCACAACGGGAAAAAGCCCGAAACCGTCAGGCCGCCACACCATATCCGCAAAAAAGTGCTCGATGACGATGCGCTGGCATTTGCTGTTTTTACCCGACAGGGCGAACGGGTTCTGTCCGACGCCAACAACGGCGATCATATCAACTTTTCGCCGGTACGGGGATTTGCCAAACAAACGCTTGACGATGATTCATGGCGGATTTTCTGGTTGCCTGCCGCCGGCGGTGAGCTGATGATTGCCGTCGGACAAGAACTGGAATATCGGGAAGACATTGTTGCCGACATGGTGTTCAGTCAACTGCTGGTCTGGCTTGCCGGACTGCCGATTTTATTGGCACTGATTGTGCTTGTGGTTAGCCGTGAGCTGGCGCCGTTAAAACGGTTGCGCCGACAGCTTTACCAACGCTCGCCGGACGACAACAGCCCGCTGGACATTCCGCAGCTGCCGTCGGAAATCCAACCGGTCGTCAACAGCCTGAATCATTTTTTCAACCGCACTTCGAGTATGTTATTACGTGAACGCCGCTTCACCTCTGATGCGGCGCATGAATTGCGCAGTCCGCTGACCGCACTTCGGGTGCAAACCGAAATCGCCCAACTCGCCGATAACAACAGTCATATGCGTAATCAAGCGTTAAACAATCTGACCGGCGGAATTGACCGTGCTACACAGCTGATCGAGCAGTTGCTGACACTGTCCCGTCTGGATTCGGTAATCGAACTGGAACAGCTGGAAACGATAAAATGGCAGGATTTAATCGAATCCTTACTTGGCGAGCGGTATTTTGCAGCAGATAAAAAACAGATAAAACTGATCTTTGAACAGCAAGGCACGCCGCCTTTACAGAAAGGGCAACCGTTACTGATTTCATTGATGCTGCGTAATTTGATCGATAACGCCATTCATTACTGTCCGAACGGCAGCCGTGTTTGCGTCTCGCTATACGCCGATCGGCTGACGGTGAGCGATAATGGCAACGGAGTTAATCCCGACGATTTGGAAAAACTGGGACAACGGTTTTACCGCCCCGCCGGACAAAACGAAAAAGGAAGCGGTCTTGGATTATCAATCGTGAACCGCATTGCCGAACTGCACCATTATTCGGTAAAATTCAGTAATTTAACTCCAAACGGTTTTCAAAGCGAGATCAGATTCAGATAATTCAAAAGAGTTATTTGACATCATTGCTAAAATCTGTATTAATGAAATATGTGGTACAACCCTTATGTCGATGTTAACCAAACCAAACGGAGGGGCAATGCCTAACAATCATGCCGAAAAAATTACGTAGAAATTTAAGCAATAAAGAACGTATTATCCGTATTTTAGTCGGGATCACCCTATGTGTGTTAAGTGCGGTTAAGGTGATCGGGTCGTGGGGCTATATCGGGATCTTGCTCACGATCAGCGGATTATTAAGCTACTGCCTGATTTATAAATGGTTGGGCATTTCGACCTGTGTCGATAATTGTGAAATCGATCTCGATGACGAACATCGTTGATGTCGGCAAAATAAAACCGCACTTTCCGCTAAAAAGTGCGGTCAAAGCAGAAAAATTCGCTTCCAAGACGTTTATCCGTTCGTTCATATCATCTTTACTGAATCTTATCAGACTGAAATACGCAAAAAGCCGCAATATCGACAATATTGCGGCTTGATGCACGTCACTATTTATCGCAAAAACGCCGGAATTTTGCTTTCGTATGCGCTGATCGCCTCTTCATGCTGCAACGTCAGTCCGATATTGTCCAAACCTTCCAATAAACAGTGGCGGCGGAATTCGTCCAGCTCAAAGACATACACCTTATCACCGACAGTCACTGTTTTGGCTTCCAGATCCACATCAATCCGTTTACCTTCGTTCACCCACACCCATTGGAAAATCTCTTCAACCTCTTCTTCACTCAGACGAATCGGCAACATATGATTGTTTAAGCTGTTATTATAGAAAATATCGGCAAAGCTTGGGGCGATCATCACTTTAAAGCCGTAATCCGCCAGCGCCCAAGGGGCATGTTCACGTGATGAACCGCAGCCTAAATTTTTACGTGCCAACAAGATTGTCGCCCCTTGATATTGCGGATAATTCAACACGAATTCCGGATTCGGTTGCGTACCGCCCACATCTAAATACCGCCATTCGTGGAACAAGTGTTTCCCAAAGCCGGCACGCGTAATTGCCTGTAGAAATTGCTTCGGAATAATCGCGTCGGTATCCACGTTCGCCGCATCCAGCGGAACGACTAAGCCTGAAAGTTGTTTAAAACCAGCCATTGTGTTCTCCTTAATTTAACGAAATTTGGCGAATATCCACGAATTTGCCGAAAACGGCCGCCGCCGCCGCCATTGCAGGACTGACTAAATGGGTACGCCCGTTGCGCCCCTGACGCCCTTCAAAGTTTCGGTTGCTGGTTGAGGCACAGCGCTCCCATTCGCCCAAACGGTCGTCATTCATGCCCAAACACATCGAACAGCCCGGATTGCGCCATTCCGCACCGGCTTCGATAAAGATTTTATCCAGTCCTTCTTGTTCAGCCTGTTCCTTGACTAAGCCTGACCCCGGCACCACCAGGACCCGTTTAACGTTATCCGCCACTTTGCGCCCTTTCATCACAGCCGCCGCCGCACGCAAATCTTCAATACGGGAATTGGTGCAAGAGCCGATAAACACTTGATCCACCGCAACTTCGGTTAAATCGGTATTCGCCTGCAAGCCGATATAGTCCAGCGCTTTTTCAGCGGAAGCACGTACGACCGCATCGTCCATTTCAGCCGGATTCGGTACTAATTGATCGATGCCGATCACCTGCCCCGGATTGGTTCCCCAAGTTACTTGCGGTGCAATATCTTTGGCATCCAGCACCACTTCCGTATCAAACACGGCACCTTCATCAGTCTGCAAAGTTTTCCAGTAAGCTACCGCATCGTCCCAATCTTTGCCTTGCGGCGCATGAGGACGACCTTTTAAGTAAGCGAAAGTGGTTTCGTCAGGGGCAATCAGGCCGGCTTTTGCGCCCAATTCAATCGCCATATTACACACTGTCATACGACCTTCCATTGACAGATCACGAATCGCTTCACCGCAGAACTCTACCACATGTCCGGTGCCGCCGGCCATTGTAGTTTTACCGATAATCGCAAGTACGATATCTTTTGCCGTAATGCCCTGCCCAACTTTACCACGAACCTCAATTTTCATGCTTTTGGCACGTGCCTGTTTCAAGGTTTGGGTTGCCAATACGTGCTCCACTTCGGAAGTGCCGATCCCGAACGCCAATGCGCCGAATGCGCCGTGAGTCGCCGTATGGGAATCGCCGCAGACAATCGTCATGCCCGGTAACGTCAGGCCTTGTTCCGGCCCCATCACATGTACAATGCCTTGCTCTTTTCTATTCATGTCGAATAAGGAAATGCCGGTGGCTTTACAGTTTTTTTCCAGCTCCAACACTTGAATACGGGCTTGCCCTTCCAACTTGCCGACATCACGCTCTTGGGTAGAAATACTGTGATCCATGGTGCCGAAAGTTTTGTTGACTTGACGAACTTCACGCCCGGCCACACGCAACCCGTCAAAGGCTTGCGGACTGGTAACTTCGTGGATCAAATGACGGTTGATATACAAAATCGGGGTTTCACCGTCTGCTTCGTAAACGACATGCGAGTCGAACAGTTTTTGGTATAAAGTCTTCTTCATATTTTAATCCGTAAATTCGTTATCTTTACAATCAGGTTAAATCTTGGCGGCGATCAAATCACCCATTTCCGATGTTGAGACCGGTTGGCTGTTATCCGCCAAATCTGCCGTACGATGCCCTTCGGCTAATACAGTTTTGACCGCACTTTCAATCGCTTGTGCCGCCTCTTCCAGATTGAAGCTATAGCGCAACATCATTGCCGCCGACAAAATCTGTGCAATCGGGTTGGCAATATTTTTACCGGCAATATCCGGCGCCGAACCGCCTGCCGGTTCATACAAACCGAAGCCTTGCTCATTCAGGCTGGCGGACGGCAACATGCCCATTGAACCGGTGATCATCGCACATTCATCGGAAATGATGTCGCCGAAGATATTGGAACAGAGCAATACGTCAAAGAACGACGGCTGTTTAATCACCTGCATGGTGGCATTATCAATATAGATATGATCCAACCGCACTTGGGGATAGCCTTTCGCCACCTCAGTCACCACTTCACGCCACAGCACCGAGCTGGTCAACACATTGGCTTTATCGACAGAGGTGACGTGGCTGCTGCGCTTAAGTGCGGTTTCAAACGCAATACGGGCAATGCGCTCGATTTCAAAACGGTGATACACTTCAGTGTCGTATGCTTTTTCCGTTGCGCCTTCACCGTCACGCCCTTTCGGCTGTCCGAAATAGATACCGCCGGTTAATTCACGCACAACCACCATATCAAAACCGGTTGCGGCAATGTCGGCACGCAGCGGACAAAACTTTTCCAACCCTTTGTATAACGTTGCCGGGCGCAAATTGCAGAACAACGCAAAATGTTTTCTTAGCGGCAACAACGCGCCACGCTCAGGCTGCTCCGCCGGCGGCAGATGCTCCCATTTCGGGCCGCCGACCGAACCGAACAGAATCGCATCGGCGGCTTCACAGCCCTGTAAGGTGACGTCTGGCAAGGCTTTGCCGTGATTATCAATCGCCACACCACCGACATCAAAATAGTGGTAGTTCAATTTGAACCGGAATTTTTGCTGTGCGGCGTCCAAGACCTTGATTGCTTGCGCCATAATTTCGGGGCCGATTCCGTCACCGGGTAAAACCGCAATGTTATATGCTTGCATACTCTTTTCCTCTTCGTGTAAACCGTTATTTTTTCGCTTTTAAATCCGCCACTTTATGCGCCCGATAAATCGCATTAATCGCATGAATCAACGCTAACGCCGATGACTCGATAATATCGGTCGCCAATCCGACACCGTGGAATTTACGCCCTTCATGTTCGACCACGATATCAACCTGCCCCAGTGCTTCCGCCCCTTCGCCTTTAGCGGTTAAATTATAGTGCGACATGCTGATATCCAATCCGGTCAATGCCAAAATGGCATTATAGGTTGCATCAACCGGCCCATTGCCGCCGGCGGATACCGTACTTAATTGCTCGCCGTCCAACTCCAGTTGCACAAAAGAGGTTGCCGGAAACTCGCTCACCGAATGCGCGGAGATCTTGTCTAATTTTAACCGATCTTCTTCACCTTGCTGCATATCGATAAACGCCAACGCTTCCAGATCATAATCAAACACCTGTCCTTTTTTGTCCGCTAATTTTAGGAAAGCTTCATACAGTTTATCCAAATCATAATCCGCTTCGGTATACCCCATATCCGCCATATGCCCTTTCACCGCAGCACGACCGGAACGAGCGGTCAGGTTCAATTTCTCTTTTTTCAGTCCGATCGATTCCGGTGTCATGATTTCGTAAGTATTCTTGTTTTTCAGCATCCCGTCTTGATGAATACCGGACGAGTGCGCAAACGCATTGCCGCCGACAATCGCTTTATTCGGTTGAATCGGCATATTGCAAAGTTGGCTGACCATTTGACTAACGCGATGAATCTCTTGGGTATTGATACGAGAATCCACCTTAAACATATCCTGACGGGTTTTAATCGCCATCACCACTTCCTCAAGTGCGGTATTGCCGGCACGTTCGCCAATGCCGTTGACGGTACATTCAATCTGACGTGCGCCGTTCAGCACCGCCGTCAACGAATTAGCGGTCGCCATGCCCAAATCGTTATGGCAATGCACCGACACAATCGCTTTATCGATATTCGGCACGCGATTCATCACCTGATGAATGATATTGCCGTATTCGGTCGGCAGGCAGAAACCGACGGTATCGGGAATATTGACCGTGGTCGCACCGGCATCAATCGCCGCCTCCACCACACGACAGATATTATCCACGCCGGTGCGTCCTGCATCTTCACAAGAAAATTCCACATCGTCGGTATAACGGCGCGCACGTTTAACCGCACTTACCGCCATCTCCACCACATCGTCAAAAGAACGTTTCAGTTTGGCTTCCACGTGCAACGCAGAAGTGGCGATAAAAGTATGAATCCGAAAACGTTCCGCTTCTTTCAATGCTTCATACACCGCATCAATGTCTTTATCCACTGCTCTCGATAAACCGCACACCACTGAGTTTTTGATATGCCGTCCGATGGTGCGCACCGATTCAAAATCGCCCGATGAGGATACCGGAAAACCGACTTCCATCACGTCCACCCCCAACCGTTCTAACGCCAGTGCGATTTGCAGTTTTTCTTTCACCGTCAAACTGGCGCTTAACGCCTGCTCGCCGTCACGCAAGGTAGTATCAAAAATAATTACGTTATCACGCATCACATTTTCCTTAATGTTAATCTTGCCCAAAGTGCGGTGCATAAATGCAAAAAACCCGCAACGTTGTGCGGGTTTAAAACTCTAGTGAACTGTAATTTGCCAATCATCTTCCACAGTCAAGCCGCACAATCAGTTTGCGAGCAAGAGGAGGAGAGAGAAAGCGGCAAATGGAAAGCTCATTGTTATATCCAAAACAGTTGAAACATAATGTGGGCTATTTTTACTTGATAACCGCACTTTGTCAATCAATTAAATAAAATTTTTCACTGATAAATAGGATCTCAATCACAACCAAATTATATAAAATGCTATTTTTATAATTAAATTCAGGATAAAAAATCAAACACTAGTAAAAAATCAGAGTTAATCAATTCTTAACCGCCCATTTACAGAATAGCCCGCTTTTTACACGCTTCCTTACTTTTCGATCACCAAAGTGCGTGCTTCACGAATAAGATGAGCCACATGCTCGGTAGCGACAGACGCATAGAAAATGACTCGAAAGTGCGGTCAATGTATTGGGCAAAGCCGCATATGTGATTTTAGCTGTAAAACGCTGAAACAAAAACCGCACTTTACTTTTTATAGCAAAGTGCGGTCTGACGTCGGCAAGCGCTTACTCTACCGTTACCGCTTTTGCTAGATTCCGAGGTTGGTCAACATCAGTGCCTTTGATTAACGCAACATGATATGCCAGTAGCTGCATTGGGACGGTATAGAAAATTGGCGCTACCACTTCATCCACTTCCGGCATGGTGATGATTTTCATGCCGTCGCCGGAGCTGAAACCGGCTTTTTCATCGGCAAATACATACAGCTGACCACCGCGGGCACGAACTTCTTCAATATTGGATTTCAATTTTTCCAATAATTCATTATTGGGCGCTACCACAATCACCGGCATATCGGCATCAATCAGTGCCAACGGCCCGTGTTTTAATTCACCTGCGGCATACGCTTCGGCATGAATATACGAAATTTCTTTTAGTTTGAGTGCCGCTTCCATTGCAATCGGGTAATATTCGCCGCGCCCCAAGAATAGCGCATGATGCTTCTCGGCAAAATCTTCCGACAGTTTCTCAATTGCGGCATCAAACGCCAATGCTTGCTCAATTTTCGCCGGTAAACTTTGCAACGATTTGATGATTTCACGTTCTTTTTCCGCAGAAATATTGCCGTTAAGTTTGCCGATCGCCAGCACCAATAGCAACATAGTTGCCAGCTGAGTAGTAAACGCTTTGGTCGATGCCACGCCGATTTCCACACCGGCGCGGGTCATAAACGCCAAATCGGATTCACGCACCAGCGATGAGCCGGATACGTTACAAATCGTCATTGCCGACATATAGCCTTTTTCTTTGGCAAGACGCAACGCCGCCAACGTATCGGCGGTTTCGCCCGATTGTGAAAGCGTCAACAGCAGGCTGTTCGGACGGGTTACAAATTTACGGTAGCGAAACTCGGAGGCAATTTCCACATCACAGCTCACCCCTGCCAAGGCTTCAAACCAATAACGCGCCGCCATACCCGAATTATACGAAGTCCCACAGGCTACAATTTGCACGTGTTCTACGTTTTCCAAAATTTCACGTGCGCCGTTACCAATACTCTCAATAATAACCGAATCATTGGCGATACGCCCCTCTAGGGTATTCACAATTGCGGTCGGTTGCTCAAAGATTTCTTTTTGCATAAAGTGGCGGTATTTGCCTTTTTCAGCCGCATCATTTTCCAAATTGGATTCATGAATTTGACGCTCGGCTTTATCACCTTCACGACTATAAATATCAATGGCACGACGGCTGATTTCGGCAATATCGCCCTCTTCCAGAAAGATGAAACGGCGGGTGACGCTTAACAACGCCAGCTGGTCGGAGGCAAGAAAATTTTCACCTAAACCCAATCCGATCACCAACGGACTGCCGGAACGGGCGGCAATTAAATGTTCAGGCTGTTCACGATGCAGCACCACCATGCCGTACGCACCGCTCAGCTGTTTAACGGTTTTTTGTACCGCTTCCAGTAAATTGGTTGAAGTGCGGTATTCCCACTCCACCAAATGCGCGATTACTTCGGTATCGGTTTGCGACAGAAATTGATAGCCGCGCGCTTTTAAGATTTCACGCAACTCTTCATGGTTTTCGATGATACCGTTATGCACCACCGTGATATTGCCGGAAACGTGCGGATGCGCATTGGCTTCCGACGGTTCGCCATGAGTTGCCCAACGGGTATGCGCAATCCCCGTGCCGCCGATTAACGGCTGTTTGGCAACGGCATCGTCCAACGCCTTGACTTTGCCCAGACAACGCACCCGTTGCAAATTATGCCGTTCATCCACCACCGCAACGCCGGCCGAATCATAACCGCGGTATTCCAAACGATGTAAGCCCTCGATTAAAATTTCCGCCACGTCACGTTGTGCTACCGCACCAACAATTCCACACATAGGTTTTCCTCTATATTAATAAACGATAGTAAAATCAGCTTGCCGATACGACGTCGACATGATGCGCTTCTATTTGTGCCGCCATCTCATCGGCAATTTGGTTATCGGTGATCAACACATCGATTTGATCCCAACTTAATTCCAAATTAGGCATCTTGCGGCCGATTTTTTGCGATTCAACCATCACCACCACTTCACGGGCCGTTTCCGCCATGACACGGCTTAAACCGACCAGCTCGTTGAATGTCGTCGTGCCTCTGGCTAAATCAATGCCGTCGGCACCGATAAACAGTTGATCAAAATCATAAGAACGCAGTACTTGTTCGGCGATTTGCCCTTGAAAAGATTCCGAACGGATATCCCACGTACCGCCCGTCATCAATAACGTCGGTTCGTTTTCCAGCTCGGTCAATTGATTGGCAACGGTCAGTGAGTTGGTCATCACCACCAGTCCCTGTTTAGGAGTCAGCTGTCTGATTAGCGCCGCCGTTGTACTGCCGGAGTCGATAATAATCCGATTATGATCACGAATACGTGCCGCAGCCGCCTGCGCAATTGCCAATTTGCTTTGCGAAAACGCTTCATCCTGCTCGTCGGACAAAATTTCACTCGGCATCAAAACCGCACCGCCATAACGGCGCAACAACAAACCGTTGCTTTCAAGTGCGGTCAGATCCTTACGAATCGTCACTTCAGACGTATTAAAATGTTGTACCAGACTTTCTACCGACACCTCGCCCTGCTGCTGTAATAGCTGCATAATCAAGTGACGACGTTGGATGCTGTTTCGTTTTGACAAAATATCTTTCCAAACGGTTATTATAAGTTTCGATTCGGAATTATATAGTGTTAAATCGGTATGTGCAATACTGTTTTCGTTTCATCTTGTCCGACCGCTGCAAAATACATACGGTAACACGACAAGCTTTTTCATCGGCAATAAATTTCAGACATAAAAAAACCTCTGTGATACACAGAGGTTATGTTCGGTACTACCTGTTCTTATTTGATAGCATCTTTCAACGCTTTACCGGAAACAAACGCAGGAACTTTCGCTGCCGCGATTTGGATTTCCTGTCCGGTTTGCGGATTGCGACCGGTACGCGCCTGACGCTGGTTGACTTTAAACGTACCAAAACCGATCAATTGCACTGCGTCACCGGCTTTTAAGCTGTCGGTGATAGCAGTCAATGTTGCTTCCAAAGCTGCTTTAGCTTGTTTTTTGTTTAACTCTGCAGCAGATGCAATTGCATCGATTAATTCTGCTTTATTCATAAGATAGTACCCCTTGTTATTGATGTTTAAGTTAAGCTTTTGTATGGATTGAATATATCAATATTCCTGGTTCAACAGCTGTCTAAAAACAGTATCGTAAGATTAATCTAAGTTGCTTGAGATTGAAAGTCATAAATCATGAAATCTTGCGAAAAATCACATTTACCGGTCAATTTTTATACCAATATTACTTATTCCTTCCTCGCGCAACTCATTTTTCAAACTTAACAGCAAAGCGATATCCCTTTCCTCCGCCTCGTGCAGAGTGCGGTATATCAGCCATTGCACGTCCAACTCCTGCTGAATCTCTTCCGCTTGCTTCAACTCCTGTTCATTCAGCGTGCGGTCTTGTTCGGTTTCCAACAAGGCAGCCACCGTCTGTAACGACAATTTACTGACCAGAATCGCCTGCTCCAGACTGGAACCTGAAATAATGGTATGCAACACTTCCGACAAGCCTTCACAAGCATCTGCTGCCGGAAAAACACCATAAGAATCATACTCATTGATATCCGGAATAATCGCTTCCAGCTTTTCCAACTGTGATTCAAAATTAATTTTGGCGCCTTTAACGGTCAGATATTCCCACACCAAATTCAGAATATTTTGATAAGTCTTACTCTCTTGCGCCTTGTCGTGCATTTGGCAAAAAAGCTGAAAATTCGGGTACATTCTTTCGCACAAGCACAGCATAAATGCTAAATGCTGCCAAGTTTCAAAATGCTCCAGACGTTTTTGAATCGGATTGCGCATAGATTATTTTCCTGCCTGATGATAAGGTTGTGATAAGCGGTGGACGGCATCGACCAGATAAGCCGGGCTCTCTTGCGGCACATCCTGATGAATGCCGTGCCCCAGATTAAATACATGGCCGCTGCCCGTGCCGAAATCGTGCAAAATTTGTTGAACTTCTTGTTCGATCCGCACTTTGCCCGCATACAACACGCTCGGATCCATATTGCCCTGTAGCGCCACTTTGTGCCCGATTCGTTCCCTTGCCTGCGCCAGATTGACCGTCCAGTCCAATCCGACCGCATCACAACCGGTGTCGGCAATCGCTTCCAGCCATAAACCGCCGCCTTTGGTAAACAAGGTGACCGGCACGCGCCGACCACGATATTCACGAATAAGACCCGCTACAATTTTGTGCATATATTGCAATGAGAAATCCCGATAATCCCGATGCGCCAAAACACCGCCCCAGGTATCGAAAATCATCACCGCCTGCGCCCCGGCCCGGATCTGCGCATTCAAATATAAAATCACGCTGTCCGCCAGTTTATCCAACAGTTGATGCAGCAAGTGCGGTTCGGCATACAACATTTTTTTAATTTTAGTGAAAGCTTTACTGCCGCCGCCTTCCACCATGTAAGTCGCCAATGTCCACGGACTACCGGAAAAACCGATCAGCGGCACACTGCCGTCTAACGCCTGAGAAATCGTGCGCACGGCATTCATGACATACTGTAGCTCTTGCTCCGGATCAGGAATCGGTAAATTCGCCACATCACGCTGATTTTCAATCGGTTTGGCAAATTTCGGCCCTTCACCGGCACCAAAACTCAAGCCCAATCCCATCGCATCGGGAATGGTTAAAATATCGGAAAACAGAATCGCAGCATCCAGTGCATAACGGCGCAACGGCTGTAACGTCACTTCACAAGCCAGCTCCGCATTACGGCACAACGCCATAAAATCGCCGGCTTGCGCACGAGTCGCTTTGTATTCCGGCAAATAACGGCCTGCCTGACGCATCATCCAAATCGGTGTCATATCGATAGGTTGGCGCAATAGCGCACGTAAATAACGATCATTCTTTAATGCTGTCATGCTGTAGTCTCTTCCTTATTTTTATCTTCCAGTGCACAAATCGCTTGTGTCATTTTAATCAATTTCAGCGCAATCGTGCCTTCAGGCGGCAATGCCGGTAAGCCGGAATCATATTTAAACCAGCCGGCATCGTTTAGTTCTTCTTTCTGCACCTTGATCTCGCCGCCGTCATAATCCGCCAAAAATCCCAACATGAGGGAATTGGGAAACGACCAAGGCTGGCTGCCGATATAGCGGATATTTTTAATTTTTAAACCGCTCTCTTCAAACACTTCCCGCTCGACCGTCTGTTCCAGCGTTTCCCCGACTTCGACAAACCCCGCCAGCACGGTATAGAGTTTTTCTTGTACGTGCCGTGCATGATTTGCCAATAAAATCGAATCGCCTTTGCGCACCGCCACGATAATGGAAGGCGCAATCATCGGATAAGTGCGGTGTCGGCAAACACGGCATTCCACCGCCCATTCATGCGGCGTCAGTGTTCTCGTCCGATTGCCGCAAACGCCGCAAAAACGGTGCGTTTTCCAAAAATGGTTCAATGCCACACCACGATTGAGCAGATTAAAGGTTCGCTCCGGCAGTACCAGCTGATCGCGTAAAGAAAAATAATCGCGCGTATCCTCAAACTCTTCCACCAGCCACAAAGGCGCATCACGGTATTCGCCGATCACCATACCGGGTTTACCGGCCAGCGCCAAATCCACTGCCGTCCCGCATGGCAATTCGCCTTGCTGTAAATAAACGGCGCTGCCTTTGGTCAATAACCAATAACCGAAATCCTGCGCTTGAATCTGTTTCATGCTGAATCTGCCCGTGTTGCTTTCAAGTGCGGTTATTATAAAGGGAATTTCAATGTTTTGCTAAATAAGCCTAACAAAAAAACCCAAAGCGCACCGCACTTTGGGTTTTATTCCGTCAGATTTTGGCCGCAGCCAAAATCACTTACTCGAATTCAGCGGACATATTCAGCATTTCTGCCAGATTTGCCGTCGCTTCATCGGCATCAAACTTGCTATCGATCTCTTCCAACGGGACATTTTCCGATTTAATGCCTTTACCGTTGTGACGGTTTTGGTGATAAACATAACCGGTACCGGCCGGAATCAAACGACCGACAATCACGTTCTCTTTGAGACCACGCAACTCGTCACGTTTCCCCGCAACCGCCGCTTCAGTCAACACGCGTGTGGTTTCCTGGAATGATGCCGCAGAGATAAAGGATTCGGTTGCCAACGATGCTTTGGTAATCCCCAGCAGTTCGCGTTCGAATTCCACCGGCGGTTTGCCTTCGGCTTCACGCTGACGGTTAACGATTTTAACGCGCGCCACTTCCACTTGCTCCCCTTCCAGGAATTCAGAGTCGTGAGCCTGAGTAATAATCCCTTTACGCAGCATTTGACGAACGATAACTTCGATGTGCTTATCGTTAATTTTTACCCCTTGCAGGCGATAAACTTCCTGAACTTCGTTCACGATATAGTCGGTCACGGCATGGATACCGCGCAGGCGCAGAATATCGTGCGGCGTTTCCGCCCCTTCCGAAATAATATCGCCGCGGGAGACCAATTCGCCCTCAAACACGTTCAGCTGACGCCATTTCGGAATCATCTCTTCATACACTTCGCCTTCGCTCGGTGTAATCAATAAGCGACGTTTGCCTTTGGTTTCTTTACCAAACGAGACGACACCGGAAATTTCCGCCATAATCGCAGGCTCTTTCGGTTTACGCGCTTCAAACAAGTCCGCTACGCGCGGCAAACCACCGGTAATATCTTTCGTGCCGGCAGATTCTTGCGGAATACGCGCCAACGGCTCACCGATGCTGATATTGGCATTGTCGTCCAACGTCACAATCGCTTTGCCCGGCAGGAAGTATTGCGCCGGCACATCAGTACCCGTGATCAATACCGGATTACCTTTAGCATCGACGATACGCAATGCCGGACGTAAATCTTTCCCTGCGGTAGCACGTTCACCGACATCTTGAATCACGACGGAAGACAAGCCTGTCAGTTCATCGGTTTGGCGCGTCACTGTGACACCGTCGATAATATCGACGAATTCCACTCGACCTTCCACCTCAGAGATAACCGGCATGGTATGCGGATCCCAGTTGGCGATGATTTCGCCGGCATTAACTTCGCTGCCGTCGTTTTTGCTCAGAATCGCACCGTAAGGCACTTTATAGTTCTCTTTGGTACGCCCGAAAGCATCAATCACCGTCAATTCGGTATTACGCGAGGTAATGACCAGTTTGCCGTCTTTGTTCGTAACAAATTTCGCATTAGCCAAGCGAATGCTGCCATTGTTTTTGATCTGAATACTGGATTCGGAAGCCGCTCTCGATGCCGCCCCCCCGATATGGAAAGTCCGCATCGTCAGCTGTGTTCCCGGTTCCCCGATAGATTGTGCCGCAATAACCCCGACCGCTTCACCGTTATTGATCAAATGTCCGCGCGCCAAATCACGGCCGTAACATTTGGCACATACGCCGAAATCGGTGCTACAGGTTACCACTGACCGCACTTTGATGCTGTCGACGGAATTGGCGTCAATCACATCACACAATTTTTCATCAAGTAACGTATTGCGTGCAATCAAGACTTGATCCGTTCCCGGAACCAGTATGTCTTCGGCCACAACCCGCCCTAAAACACGTTCACGCAAGGCTTCTTTCACATCGCCGCCTTCGATCAACGGCGTCATGACGATCCCTTCTTCAGTGCCGCAATCATCTTCTACGATCACCAAATCTTGCGCCACATCAACCAAACGACGGGTCAAATAACCGGAGTTCGCCGTTTTAAGTGCGGTATCCGCCAACCCTTTACGCGCTCCGTGGGTTGAAATAAAGTATTGTAGTACGTTCAACCCTTCACGGAAATTCGCAGTAATCGGTGTTTCGATAATCGAGCCGTCCGGACGTGCCATCAAGCCACGCATTCCCGCCAACTGACGAATCTGTGCTGCAGAACCCCGCGCACCGGAATCCGCCATCATAAAGATACTGTTGAAAGACGCTTGTTTTTCCAATTCGCCGTCACGGTTAACCACTTCTTCGGTCGAAAGGTTGTCCATCATCGCTTTGGCGACACGCTCATTCGCCGCCGCCCAAATATCGATTACTTTATTATAACGCTCACCGGCAGTTACCAAACCGGACTGGAACTGCTCCTGAATCTCTTCGACTTCGCTTTCCGCCGCAGAAATAATTTCATGCTTCTGTTCAGGGATTACCATATCGTCAATCCCGACCGAAGCCCCCGAACGTGCCGCATAGGCAAAACCGGTATACATGATTTGGTCGGCAAAAATAACACTTGCTTTCATGCCCAACAGACGATAGCAGGCATTGATCAAACGAGAAATCGCTTTTTTGCCTAACGTTTGGTTGAACAATTCAAACGGCATACCTTTCGGCGCAATCATCCACAAAATCGCTCGCCCAATCGTAGTTTCGGTCAGGGTGGTCACCGCCTCAAATTCATTGCTGGAAGATTTAACATATTCGGTGATCCGCACTTTCACACGGGCATGTAGTTCCGCTTCTCCGGTACGGTAGGCCTTTTCAGCCTCCAGCGGATTTTGCAGATACATGCCTTCGCCCTTGGCGTTAACTTTTTCGCGGGTCATGTAATACAGACCCAATACTACGTCTTGCGACGGAACAATAATCGGTTCGCCGTTCGCCGGCGACAAAATATTATTGGTCGACATCATCAATGCACGCGCTTCCAGTTGGGCTTCCAACGTCAACGGCACGTGTACTGCCATTTGGTCGCCGTCAAAGTCGGCATTAAACGCAGCACACACCAACGGGTGCAACTGGATCGCTTTGCCTTCGATCAAGAGCGGTTCAAACGCCTGAATCCCCAAACGGTGCAAGGTTGGCGCACGGTTTAACAGAATCGGGTGTTCGCGAATCACATCGGCCAAAATATCCCAGACAATCGCATCTTCACGCTCGACCATTTTCTTGGCGGCTTTAATGGTTGAAGCATAGCCTTGACTTTCCAGTTTGGCATAGATAAACGGTCGGAACAGTTCCAGCGCCATTTTTTTCGGCAACCCGCATTGGTGCAGATGCAAATATGGACCGACGGTAATCACCGAACGGCCGGAATAGTCGACACGTTTCCCCAATAGGTTTTGACGGAAACGTCCTTGTTTCCCTTTAATCATGTCGGCAAGGGATTTCAATGCCCGTTTGTTGGAACCGGTAATCGCACGACCACGGCGACCGTTGTCCAGCAAGGCATCAACCGATTCCTGCAACATACGTTTTTCATTGCGTACGATAATATCCGGCGCAACCAGATCCAATAAACGTTTTAAACGGTTATTACGGTTGATCACTCGACGATACAAATCGTTCAGATCAGAGGTCGCAAAACGACCGCCGTCCAGCGGCACCAACGGACGTAGATCCGGCGGTAATACCGGCAACACGGTCAGCACCATCCATTCCGGATTATTGCCGGATTGGATAAAGGCTTCCAGTAATTTCAAGCGCTTGGTAATTTTTTTGCGTTTGGTTTCAGAGCTGGTTTCTTGCAGTTCTTCACGCAGGGTTTCACACTCGTGTGCCAAATCCATTTGCTGTAACAAATGCTGGATGGCTTCCGCCCCCATTTTCGCTTCAAATTCGTCCGCCCAGCGATCTTCGGCATCCATGAATTGCTCTTCGGTCAGCAATTGTCCACGTTCCAGATCCGTCATGCCCGGTTCGGTCACGATATAAGATTCGAAATACAGCACACGCTCAATATCACGCAACGGCATATCCAACAGCAAGCCGATACGGGACGGCAACGATTTCAAGAACCAGATGTGAGCGACCGGAGAAGCCAACTCAATATGCCCCATGCGTTCACGACGCACTTTGGTTTGTGTCACTTCAACGCCGCATTTTTCACAGATCACGCCGCGATGTTTCAGACGCTTATATTTGCCGCATAAGCATTCATAATCTTTTACCGGCCCGAAAATACGCGCACAGAACAAGCCGTCACGTTCCGGCTTGAAAGTGCGGTAGTTGATGGTTTCCGGTTTTTTCACTTCCCCGAATGACCATGAACGGATCATATCCGGCGAGGCGAGGCCGATTTTAATCACATCAAAATCTTCAGAAGATTTTGTTTGTGCTTTCAAAAACTTGACTAAGTCTTTCACAGATTTGCTCCTGTCGGAGTTAAACTTAATTCAAGTGCGGTCAGACCGCACTTGAGCATACTTTCTATCTCGAAACGCTAACCTTACTGGTCTTCATCCAAATCAATGTTGATACCCAGAGAACGAATCTCTTTCAACAATACATTGAACGATTCCGGCATACCCGGTTCCATTTGGTGAGAGCCGTCCACAATGTTTTTATACATTTTGGTTCGACCGTTCACGTCATCGGATTTCACGGTCAACATCTCTTGCAGGGTGTAAGCGGCACCATAAGCTTCCAATGCCCAGACTTCCATCTCCCCGAAC
This sequence comes from Chelonobacter oris, assembly GCF_000772535.1. Lineage (GTDB taxonomy): Bacteria > Pseudomonadota > Gammaproteobacteria > Enterobacterales > Pasteurellaceae > Chelonobacter > Chelonobacter oris. The sequence goes on along the minus strand of NZ_JSUM01000015.1, from coordinate 8,771 downwards.
CGTTGTCCCCCAAATTGGGCTTTACCGCCCAGCGGCTGTTGGGTAACCAAGCTATAAGAGCCGGTCGAGCGGGCATGCATTTTATCGTCAACCAAGTGATTCAGTTTCAGCATATACATATAGCCGACTGTAACCGGACGCTCGAATTTCTCGCCGGTACGTCCGTCAAACAAGGTAATCTGACCGGAAGTCGGTAAATCCGCCAACTGCAGCAAGCCTTTGATTTCACTTTCATGCGCACCGTCAAACACCGGAGTGGCCAACGGCATCCCTTTACGCAGATTTTGTGCCAGGCGAATCACTTCGTCATCACTGAAAGTTGATAAATCCACTTGTTGGGAAACATCACCCAAGTCATAGGCACGCTGAATATATTCACGTAATTTTGCCACAGACTGCTGCTGTTTAATCATGGCGTTGATCTTGTCACCGATTCCTTTTGCCGCCAATCCCAAATGAGTTTCCAGAATCTGCCCGATATTCATCCGTGACGGAACCCCCAGCGGGTTCAAAACGATATCGACGGGCTGCCCGTTTTCGTCGTACGGCATGTCTTCAACCGGGTTGATTTTTGAGATAACCCCTTTGTTACCGTGACGCCCCGCCATTTTATCGCCGGGCTGAATTTGACGTTTCACCGCAAGATAAACTTTAACGATTTTCAACACACCCGGTGCCAAATCATCGCCTTGAATAATCTTGTTGCGTTTGATTTCCAGTTTACGTTCAAAGTCTTTGCGCAATTCTTCGTGCTGTTCTGCCAACTGTTCCAGCTGGTTTTGCAGATTTTCATCACTCAAAGATTGCTCCAACCATTGATTGCGTGTCAGTTTATCCAGTTGTTTTTCATCAAAACCGTTATTTAACAACAAATTGCGTACACGGGTAAACAAACCGGCTTCCAAGATTTCCAGCTCTTCAACCAAATCTTTCTTGGCTTGCTTCAACTGCATTTCTTCGATTTCGAGCGCACGCTTGTCTTTCTCTACACCGTCACGGGTAAAGACTTGCACGTCAATCACTGTCCCGGAAACACTATTTGGCACACGCAATGAAGAATCTTTCACATCAGAAGCTTTCTCACCGAAAATGGCACGCAGTAATTTTTCTTCCGGCGTTAATTGCGTTTCACCTTTCGGTGTCACTTTACCGACCAGAATATCGCCGCCTTTCACTTCCGCCCCGATATACACGATACCGGATTCATCCAACTTGCTCAGCGCCGCTTCACCGACGTTAGGAATATCGGCCGTAATCTCTTCCGCACCTAATTTGGTATCACGTGCTACCGCAGTCAGTTCTTGAATGTGAATAGTGGTAAAACGATCTTCCTGCACCACGCGCTCGGACACTAACATCGAGTCTTCAAAATTGTAGCCGTTCCATGGCATAAATGCCACGCGCATATTTTGACCTAGCGCCAGTTCACCCAAATCGGTTGAAGGGCCGTCAGCCAGTACTTCACCGCGCTCAATCGGTTCGCCCAATGAAATGCAAGGCACCTGATTGATACAGGTGTTCTGGTTGGAACGGGTGTATTTGGTCAAGTTATAAATATCAATGCCTGCTTCGCCCGGCACGGTTTCATCTTCATTGACTTTAATCACGATACGGGAAGCATCAATATATTGAACATAACCGCCGCGTTTTGCGACCACGGTTACCCCCGAGTCGACCGCAACCGCTTTTTCAATCCCGGTTCCGACCAACGGTTTATCCGCCCGCAAAGTCGGTACTGCCTGACGCTGCATGTTCGCACCCATCAAGGCACGGTTGGCATCGTCATGCTCAAGGAAAGGAATCAATGCGGCAGCAACAGAAACAACCTGCTGGGTGGAAACGTCCATATAATGGATATCTTCCGCACGATACAGTCCGGATTCGCCGTGTTCACCACGACAGGTGACAAATGCATCGGTAAAACGGGAATCTTCATCCAAATTTGAGTTTGCCTGCGCAATCACATATTTGCCTTCTTCAATTGCCGACAAATATTCGATCTCTTCCGTTACCTGACCGTCAACCACTTTACGATACGGCGTTTCTAAGAAGCCATAATCATTAGTCCGGGCATACACGGACAATGAGTTGATCAAACCGATATTCGGTCCTTCCGGCGTTTCAATCGGGCAAACACGTCCGTAGTGAGTGGCATGAACGTCACGCACCTCAAAGCCGGCTCTTTCACGGGTCAAACCGCCCGGCCCCAAGGCTGAAATACGACGTTTATGCGTTACTTCTGACAATGGATTGTTTTGATCCATAAATTGCGACAATTGGGAAGAACCGAAAAACTCTTTCACCGCTGCCGAAATCGGTTTAGCATTGATCAAGTCTTGCGGTGTCACACCGTCCAGATCGCCTAAAGAAAGACGCTCTCTAACCGCTCTTTCAACGCGCACCAAGCCGATTCGGAATTGGTTCTCGGCCATTTCACCCACAGAACGGATACGGCGGTTACCCAAATGGTCGATGTCATCGACTTCACCGCGACCATTACGGATTTCAATCAGTTTTTTCATCACCAGAACAATATCGTCATTGCTCAGGATACCACTGCCTTCCCCTTCGGGAATACTCAAAGAGCGGTTAAACTTCATCCGTCCGACCGCTGATAAATCATAACGATCGCTAGAGAAGAACAGATTATCAAATAACGATTCCGCCGCTTCTTTTGTCGGTGGCTCGCCGGGACGCATCATACGGTAAATTTCAACCAATGCACTTAAACGATCACTGGAAGAATCGACCCGCAACGTTTCTGAAATATAAGGACCGTGATCCAAATCATTGGTAAACAGGACTTCAATATCCTTATAACCGGCCTGACTCAGTTTTGCTAAGATCTCCAGACTGATTTCGGTATTGGCTGCACAGATAATTTCACCGCTCTCAAGATCAACATAATCTTTCGCAACAATTTTACCGACAATATATTCGGTCGGCACAACAACTTGAGAGATATTATCTTGCTCCAACAGGCGGATGTGACGGGCGGTAATACGGCGACCGCGTTCAACATACACCGTACCGTTCGCTTCAATGTCAAAGCTGGCCGTTTCGCCGCGCAAACGCTCAGGAACAAGATCCATCATAAGCGTATTATCGCTGATCGAGAAATTCACTTTCTCAAAGAACAGTGCCAAAATTTCTTCGGTCGAATAATTCAAGGCACGTAAAATAATCGTGGCCGGTAATTTTCGACGGCGGTCAATCCGTGCAAACAGATTATCTTTCGGATCAAATTCAAAATCCAACCATGAACCGCGGTAAGGAATGATACGTGCATTGTAAAGCACTTTCCCCGAAGAGTGTGTTTTCCCTTTGTCACTGTCGAAAAATACACCCGGACTACGGTGTAATTGAGAAACGATAACACGCTCGGTACCGTTAATGACAAAAGTTCCGTTATCGGTCATCAACGGGATTTCCCCCATATAAACATCATTTTCTTTGATGTCTTTCACGGTTCCCGGGGCAGCATCACGATCATAGCTGACCAAACGCAGTTTTACTCTTAACGGCGCAGAATAAGTGGTTCCACGAATCTGACATTCACGCACATCAAAGACAGGCTCACCCAGTTTATAGCTCACATATTGCAATTCCGTGCTACCGTTATTGCTGACAATCGGAAACACGGAACGAAATGCAGCCTCCAGGCCTTGCTGACCTTCCGGATCTTGTTGAATAAATTTATCGAAAGAGTCGATTTGGATTGTTAATAAATAAGGTACATTTAAAACTTGTTGGCGTTTGCCAAAGTTTTTACGAATACGTTTTTTCTCGGTATAGGAGTAAACCATAGGGTTCCTCTGCTTGCTGATCGGTGACCCAAAATTCGCGCACACTTGCGATCAAGTTAACAAGGTGGCAATGCTATCGATACCGTTTGTTGGTACCGCACTTTTGTGCTATTGCTAGCAAAACTTCGGTGCAGGCTTGAAAATTCAACAAAACGCTCATTTTTCAAGCGAGAATAAAAGTAAAAAAACGGCATATTTACTTCTATTTTTTAAAGGCACAAAATGGCTAGCAGTATAAACCGCTAGCCATTCGCCTATAATAGGCTTTAAACCAAATAAAATTAATTATTTGAGTTCAACAGAAGCGCCCGCTTCTTCTAATGCTTTTTTCAGTTCTTCGGCTTCAGCTTTAGAGATACCTTCTTTCAGCGCTGCCGGTGCAGATTCAACCAAGTCTTTGGCTTCTTTCAAGCCTAAACCGGTTGCACTGCGTACCGCTTTGATAACAGCAACTTTGTTAGCACCTGCCGCAGTTAATACTACGTCAAATTCAGTTTTCTCTTCAGCTGCTTCTGCCGGACCTGCCGCTACCGCTACTGCCGCCGCTGCCGCAGAAACACCAAATTTTTCTTCCATCGCAGTGATTAATTCTACGATTTCAGTTACAGATTTAGAAGCAATCGCTTCAATGATTTGTTCGTTAGTTAATGACATAACAATCAATTCCTAAAGTAAATAAATTAAACGAGGTAAGAAATGCTTTGATAATTAAGCAGCTTCTTGTAATTTGTCGCGCAATGCCGCAAGAGTGCGAACCAGTTTTCCTGCCGCAGCTTCTTTCATAGTACCCATTAAACGTGCAATCGCTTCTTCGTAAGTCGGTAATGTTGCTAAGAATTCAACATCTTGGATCTTACCTTCGAAGGCGGCGCCTTTAATTTCAAACTTATCGTTTGTTTTTGCAAAATCTTTGAACAGACGTGCCGCAGCACCCGGATGTTCGTTAGAAAAAGCGATAAGTGTCGGACCTGTCATCACGTCTTTTAAACACTCGTAATCAGTGCCTTCTACCGCACGACGTAATAAAGTATTACGCACGACACGCATATTGACACCGGCTTCACGCGCGGTTTTACGCAATTCAGTCATTTTATCGACGGTTACACCACGGGAATCCGCAATGACTGCCGATAGGGCACCTTTGGCTGCTTCGTTTACTTCAGCAACAATTGCTTGTTTGTCTTGAAGATTTAATGCCATTGGCTTGTAGCTCCTGAATACACTCCGGTTTCCCGGATTTAAATTACCCGACATGCAAGCATATCGGGACGTCTCTCGGTGCACAGAAGCAGAAATTTCTATCTCTGTTCAGTTCACCATCTACGCAGGATAATTAAGAAATTGCAGTGTAAAGCATATTCCCCTGCGGTCTTGGATGAGGCTTGAATGAGGTCAAGCACCAACCAGATTTTCGGTCAGAAAACAACCGAAAAATAAGGAACGGATTATATACATAATCCGCTACCCTGTAAAGTTTTTATTAGCTCAGGCTAGTTTGATCAATTGTTACGCCGGCGCCCATTGTAGTGGACAAACTGACTTTCTTGATAAACACGCCTTTAGATGAAGCCGGTTTTGCTTTGGCTAAAGCAGCCAACAATGCTTCCAAGTTTTCTTTGATTTGTGCGGTTTCAAAGCTCACTTTACCAATAGTAGTGTGAATGATACCGTTTTTATCATTGCGGTAACGAACCTGACCGGATTTTGCATTCTTAACCGCTTCTGCAACGTTAGGTGTTACAGTACCGACTTTCGGGTTCGGCATTAAGCCGCGCGGTCCTAAAATTTGACCCAATTGACCGACAACGCGCATTGCATCCGGAGAAGCAATTACTACATCGAAGTTCATTTCGCCTTTTTTGACCAATTCAGCCAAATCGTCCATACCGACCAGATCGGCACCGGCCTCTTTTGCCGCTTCTGCGTTAGCGCCTTGGGTAAATACCGCAACACGCACGTCACGACCTGTACCATGTGGTAATACGGTTGCACCACGAACGTTTTGATCGGATTTACGGGCTTCAATCCCCAAATTAACGGCAACATCGACACTTTCAACAAATTTGGCTGTCGCCAATTCTTTCAATAAAGCAACAGCTTCATTGATTTCATATACTTTAGTCGAATCTACTTTTTCTTGGATCGCTTTCATACGTTTGGTTAGTTTAGCCATTTGATTAGTCCTCCACTACCAAGCCCATTGAACGAGCGGTACCTTCAATAGATTTCATTTTGGTTTCAATACTTGCCCCAGTCATATCAGCTGCTTTGGTCTCAGCGATTTCCTGAATCTGTTGACGGGTTACTTTACCGACTTTTTCTTTATTCGGTTTACCGGATCCGGATTTTACACCAGCTGCTTTTTTCAATAAAACTGCCGCCGGCGGTGTTTTAGTGATAAAAGTGAAAGAGCGGTCTGCGTAAACTGTAATAACTACAGGAATCGGTAAGCCTTTTTCCAGGCTGTCCGTACGCGCATTGAACGCTTTACAGAATTCCATGATATTAACACCTTGCTGACCCAATGCAGGACCAACCGGTGGACTTGGATTTGCCATACCGGCCGCAACTTGCAGCTTAACGTAGGCTTGTACTTTCTTTGCCATTTTAGTTTCCTCTTGACGGGTATTATCGCCTTTCGGCTCCCCTGTTTTATAAAGTGCGGTATTTTAATTAAACACCACTTTCTTTTCAAGTATTTCCTAGAAAAATACTTGCATGATTTTTATTCGAATAATACCGAATTAAACTGCTTTTTCCACTTGGCGGAATTCCAATTCTACCGGCGTAGCACGCCCGAAAATAGATACGGAAACTTTCAAGCGACTCTTATCGTAATCAACTTCTTCCACCGTACCGTTGAAATCCATGAATGGACCTTCAGTGACTCGAACTTCTTCTCCTGGTTGGAACAAGGTTTTTGGTCTTGGTTTGTCGCCATCTTGCTGCAAACGGTTCAGAATAATATCGGCTTCACGGTTGGAAATCGGTGCCGGCTTATCCGGCGTCCCGCCAATAAATCCCATCACACGCGGTACACTTCTCACCAAATGCCAAGTATCATCATTCATTTCCATTTGAACCAAAACATAACCGGGGAAAAATTTACGCTCGCTTTTACGGCGCTTCCCACCAATATTTTCAACCACTTCTTCCGTAGGTACCAAAACTTCACCAAACTGATCTTCCATATTATGCTGTTTGATGTATTCAACCAATGTTTTGGCGACACGGCCTTCAAAGCCGGAAAACGCTTGTAAGACATACCAACGTTTTTTAGGTGCTGTATTCTCACTCATAAATTAAAATCTCAGGTTGGTTAAAAATGAAATCACGGCAATAATCAAAGAATCAAATCCCCACAAAACTAAAGAAACGACAACAGTGACACCGAAAACAATTAACGTCGTCTGCGTAGCTTCGGAACGTGTAGGCCAAACAATTTTTCTTAATTCAGTACGGGACTCTCTCAAAAAAGAAAGTGCTTTCTTTCCTTGGTTGGTTATCGCGGCTAACCCCAGTGCTATCGCCATCAGTACGACAACACCCACTACACGTACGGCCAAATTGAAATCATCGCCAAAATAAGCATTACCAACCGCAGCCAGTACAATTAATAACACTACCAGAATCCAAAGCAAACTATTCGTTGCTTTGCCTTTACCTTCCGGATTTTCTATCAGTGTTTGTTTTTTAGTATTTTCTGAACTCATACTTTATTTCTATCCGCATCAGTGAATAACTGTATATTTTTGAACGCGTGATTGTAGCACTTTCTTTATTCAATGAATAGGTCAATTACACGAAAAGCCACAATTTCTTCAATCGGTCTTTTTCATGCTATATGCAAATTACCCATATAAAAAAGGCACTATAAAAGTGCCTTTTCATCATTTGATTATTTAAAATCAATTATTTAATGATTTTCGCAACAACACCCGCACCAACAGTACGGCCACCTTCACGAATCGCAAAGCGCAAGCCTTGATCCATCGCAATCGGGTGAATCAGGCTGACAACCATTTTGATGTTGTCGCCCGGCATAACCATTTCCACGCCTTCCGGTAACTCGATTGTGCCGGTTACGTCTGTGGTACGGAAATAGAATTGTGGACGGTAGCCTTTGAAGAATGGCGTATGACGACCACCTTCGTCTTTCGACAATACGTACACTTCTGATTCGAAATCAGTGTGCGGAGTGATTGAACCCGGTTTTGCCAATACTTGACCACGTTCGATTTCTTCACGTTTCGTACCACGCAACAATGCACCGATGTTCTCCCCTGCACGACCTTCGTCTAACAGTTTACGGAACATTTCAACACCGGTTACGGTGGTTTTGGTGGTGTCTTTGATGCCGACGATTTCAACTTCGTCACCAGTGCGGACAATACCGCGCTCAACACGACCGGTCACGACGGTACCACGACCTGAGATGGAGAATACGTCTTCGATCGGCAACAGGAACGGTTGGTCAATCGCACGCTCCGGCTCAGGAATGTAAGTATCCAAGTGCTCTGCCAATTCGATGATTTTCGCTTCCCATTCCGCATCGCCTTCCAACGCTTTCAACGCAGAACCACGCACGATAGGCGTATCATCACCCGGGAAGTCGTATTGAGACAGAAGTTCACGCACTTCCATTTCAACCAGTTCCAACAACTCTTCATCGTCAACCATGTCGCATTTGTTCAGGAATACGATGATGTAAGGAACGCCTACTTGGCGACCCAACAGGATGTGTTCACGGGTTTGCGGCATTGGGCCGTCTGTTGCCGCCACAACCAGAATCGCTCCGTCCATTTGCGCCGCACCGGTAATCATGTTTTTAACATAGTCGGCGTGTCCCGGACAGTCAACGTGTGCATAGTGGCGAGTCGGGGTGTCGTATTCAACGTGTGAGGTGTTGATGGTGATACCACGGGCTTTTTCTTCCGGTGCGTTATCGATTTGGTCGAATGCACG
>NZ_JSUM01000014.1 GCF_000772535.1 Chelonobacter oris | reverse complement strand
GCCGGATATTATTTTCTAAGTAAACTTAAAGCAGAGTTTATTTAGAAAATAAAAATTTTGGTAGCTATAGTGCAACAGAGCCACCTGATTCCACGCCGATGGTAGTGTGGGGTCTCCCCATGTGAGAGTAGGTCACTACCAATTATCAATTTCAGCGGAGTGGTAGTTCAGCTGGTTAGAATACCTGCCTGTCACGCAGGGGGTCGCGGGTTCGAGTCCCGTCCATTCCGCCAACTCACAATTTAGGGGCGTAGTTCAATTGGTAGAGCACCGGTCTCCAAAACCGGGTGTTGGGAGTTCGAGCCTCTCCGCCCCTGCCATAATTTCCAATCTATTTTTATTTTTTTACTGCTTGTATTCCTATTTTAGTTCGTTAAACGCATATCCCTGTTCGGAATATAGCAAATATGGCGCACTGTTGCGCCAATCACTAAGCACGATGCGCGTTAAAGTGCGGTTTTGTGTATCATTCACCAAATGTACGGCTTGGCGATGTGTATGGCCGTGAATCAACTGTGTGACGTTAAAGCGTTGCATTGTCTGATTTACAAAATCCTGATTGACGTCCATAATCTCAAACGATTTTTCCGTTTTTTGTTGTTGGCTTTTACTTCTGATTTTATTGGCGAGTTGTAAACGGATGAATAGCGGTAGGCAGAGAAAAAGCCGCTGTCGCCAGATATTATGTACTTTTTTTCGGTATTCTTGATAGTTTACATCATCAATGCATAAGGTATCGCCATGGCAAAGCAGGGTCGGCGTTCCGTACAAGTTGATAACGTGATATTCGGGCAATAAAATCAGACCGCACTTTCGTGCAAAGCCTTTGCCAAGTAGGAAATCACGATTACCATGCTGAAAATAAACGCTGATTCCCTGCTCAGTCAGCTTTTTGATTTCAGTTTGCACTAACGTTGATAACACGGAACGTTCGTCATCGCCAATCCAAAAATCAAATAGATCTCCTAAAATATACAACGCATCGGCACGAACGGCTTCCGTTTGCATAAAATGTTGAAATAATTCGGTCAAGTGCGGTTGCTGTTCGCTTAAATGAAGATCGGCAATAAAATACGTTTTTTTCATGTAATGGCTGTTCCGGTTAAACTGAAAATCGTCGGGTTTTTTAAGGAATGACGATCGATTCGATACACATATTTTTCTATTTTCGCTATACTCTAGCAAAATTTGAGGAAAAGAGTATATGTTATTATTGTTACGTGTGATAGCGGTGATTTTTGCCGCACTTTTTATCTGTTTATTCGGAACGGTTTATTCGCTTATCCGCTTCAAAAATCCGAGTAATGTCGGTGTTGTTGCTCGTTGGTTCGGGCGTTTGCATCCATTATTCGGCGTTGAAGTAGAACACCGTTTTGCAGCAAATGCAAGTCATAACGGCCCTTGTATTTATATCGGCAACCATCAGAATAATTACGATATGGTGACGATGGCGTATATGGTTAGGCCGCGTACGGTCAGTGTCGGTAAAAAAAGTTTATTGTTTATTCCTTTTTTCGGCATTTTGTACTGGGCGAGTGGGAATATTTTGCTGGATCGCGACAATAAGAGCAAAGCCCATTCAACAATGGGGGAACTGGCAAAGCGCATTCATCAGGATAATCTCTCTATTTGGATGTTTCCGGAGGGCACTCGTAGTCGTGGCAGGGGGCTGTTGCCGTTTAAAACCGGCGCGTTTCATGCCGCCATTGCGGCGGGTGTGCCGATTGTGCCGGTTTGCTGTAGCAATTTGCATAATAAAATCAACCTGAACCGTTGGAACAACGGAAAAGTGATTTGCGAAATGTTACCGCCGATTGAGACATCAGGCTATAGCCGTGAGAATGTCCGTGAGCTTGCCGCCCATTGCCATGATGTGATGAAGCAAACAATTGAACGGCTTGATCAAGAGCTGGCACAACAATAGAGGATTGGTTTGGAATGCAGTTTGGCTTATCTCGTAGGCGTTTACTGAAAAGTGCAACCGCACTTGGTGCAAGTGCGGTATTACCGTCGTTTGCCGTCGCTGCGGCGCAGTCGCCGCTCTATATTCCGCCGTTGTTGGATGTCGGGCGTGGTCGGCCGGTACTGCTTTCAATGGGCAGTAGCAAGCGATTTTTCGATGATGAGAAGAAAGTCGAGACTTGGGGTTTTAACGGACTTTATTTAGGGCCGACAGTACGCTGTAAACAGGGCGATTTTGTCCGACTGAATTATCATAATCAATTGCCGCAAGCGATCTCCATCAGTTTACAGGGCTTGCAGGTGAACGGAGAATTGTATGGCGGCGTAGGGCGGCAGTTTCAAGCTGCGGCGTCTTGGGCGCCGATTGTGCCGATTACACAACCGGCGGCAACCTGTTGGTATCATGCTGATACCCTTGCGCACTCCGCCTATCAGGTTTATCGCGGCTTAGCGGGAATGTGGCTGATTGATGATGCCGAAAGTCTGAAAGCACGCTTACCGAATAAATACGGTATCAACGATATTCCGTTAATTTTACAGGATCTCAGTCTAAACAGTCAGGGCGAACAATTGTTTAATCTGAACCAGCAACAGTTTTTGGGCAACCGTTTATTTGTTAATGGCGGTGAAGCGCCGTATTTGAATGTGGCGCGCGGTTGGGTGCGGCTGCGAATCTTGAATGCCTCGGTTTCACGCAGCTATCAGCTCAGTCTGGACGACGGGCGCAGTATGCTGATTTTGGCAGGCAGTCTCGGATTTTTACCGCAATTGCGTGAAGTGCGGTCGATTTTTGTCCCGCCGGGCGAGCGGGCGGAAATCTTGGTCGATTTGAATGAAGGCGGCGCAGTATCGTTAATTAGTGGCGAGAAACGTGGTTTTTTGGATAAATTCAGTATGTGGTTTGCCGACGACGATGAGCTGTCGGATAATACGGTATTGACATTGCGACCGGACGGTTTGGTGTCGGTATTCAATCAGCAGCCGGATTTTCAGCGGGCCGAACAGCTTTCATTGCAGGTTGAGGTCGCCCGACAGCGGGAATTTTTTATTGATGTAGATAATGCCTTAATTAATCAGCAAAAATTCGATCCCCGTCGTGTAGATGTTAATGCGAAACTAGGTTCGTATGAACGTTGGAATTTAACCGCAACCGCGCCGATCGGATTTAGCGTGCAAGGGGCGAAATTTATGCTGGAATCTTTCAACGGACTGCCGGTTGATGTCTCCCAGTTGAGCTGGCGTGATACGGTTTGGGTGAACGGCAATCTTTCCATTTTGGTCAAATTTGATCACACCTCGTCCAATACCTATCCTTTTACCTTCGGCAGCAGTGATTTAATGCTGGCGGATAAAGGCTGTATGGGCATGTTGGTTGTGCAATAGGCATGGTGATGCAAGTCACAGTCCCAGTGCATATTTCAACGCCTGTTTTTTGATTGGCAGAGCTTTATCGATTGCGACTAACGCCGCATTACGCAAAATTTTGAGCGGTAAGTGCGTTTCTTTGAAGCTCTTGTAGAACAGATCCATGCCTGTTTGCATCAATACGTTATCCGGTGTGCGCAAACGCGAATAACGCCTCAATACCGCCTCATCGGTTATCGTTTGACCGCACTTTTGCGCCTCGGCGATGACATCTAACAAGACTTTGACATCTTTAAACCCTAAATTGACACCTTGTCCGGCTAGCGGATTAATTGTGTGAGCGGCGTCGCCGAGCAAAGCGATGCCGTTTTTAAAATACGTTTGCGCATGGCGGCGGGTGAGAGCAAATGAAGCGGTGGTTTTACTTTTCACTTCGCCCAATCGGGCGGGAAAGGCGTGTTGGATTTCATGATTAAGGCTCACCAGCGGCAATTGTTGTAAGTGACGAATGCGTTCCGGGCTGTCGTACCAAACCAAACAGGCTTGGTTCCCCGGCAGCGGTAGAAACGCACGCGGACCTGTCGGGAAAAATTGCTGCCAAGTAATATCCTGCTGTTCAAGTGCGGTATCAACCAGAATCAATAGACAACTTTGGCGATATTGCCAACCGCTCAGGCCGATTCCGGCCAGTTGGCGCAGCTTAGAGTTTGCGCCGTCGCACGCCAATAACAGCGGTGCGGCGTAGCGCTCCCCACCGCTTACGCTAATCTGCCAGTCATGACCGCACTTTTGTGCCGCTCGAATATCACGGTTTACGCTATAGGTCAAATTCGGATAATCGGCAAAGGTTTGCCATAATCCGAGCTGGATCAGATTGTTTTCCACCATGTAGCCCAGTTCGGACAAGCCGAGATCTTGGGCGTGAAACTGCGTTGAAAATCCGTCGATTTCCCACGTTTCCAAACGGCGGTAAGGACAAGTGCGCATAGCGGCAATTTTCGGCCAGGCCTGTAATGCGTTCAGTAGATTGACGGAAGCGGCACTGATGGCGGAAATTCGAATATCGTAAGCCTGTCCGGGTTCAAAGTGCGGCAGTGCCGCACGTTCGATAAGGTGAACATTCACCCCCAAGCGTGCCAGACCGAGCGCAGCGGCGGAACCGACCATTCCGCCCCCGACGACAATTATCTCTTTTTGATGAACCATATCCACCTCGTCCCGTTTGTTTGCCGACTATTTTACCTGTCGCCGCCCGTTTTCTAAAGCAAATCACAAATAAAATCGGTTTTTTACTGGTCAGCAATCATGCAAATCTGTAAAATAGCGCCACTTTAAACCGGATCGCAAACACGCGCTACGGTTTCCCATGTTGATCAAAGTGCGGTTAAGCCGCGGCCTAACGAAGAAATAAAGATGACACAAAAATTACACATTAAAACCTGGGGCTGCCAGATGAATGAATACGATTCATCAAAAATGGCGGATTTATTAAACAGTACGCACGGGTTTGAACTGACGGAACAGGCGGAAGAAGCCGATGTTTTACTACTGAACACCTGTTCGATTCGTGAAAAAGCACAAGAGAAAGTGTTTCACCAATTAGGGCGTTGGAAAGATTTGAAAAAATCCAATCCGAAACTAGTGATTGGCGTGGGCGGATGTGTGGCTTCTCAGGAAGGGGCGCATATTCGGGATCGTGCGCCTTATGTCGATATTATTTTTGGTCCGCAAACATTGCATCGCTTACCGGAAATGCTGAATCAAATTCGGGGCGGAAAAAGTGCGGTTGTCGACGTCAGTTTTCCGGAAATCGAAAAATTCGACCGCTTGCCTGAACCGAAAGCGGAAGGCCCGACCGCATTTGTTTCGATTATGGAAGGCTGCAATAAATACTGTTCGTTCTGTGTCGTGCCTTATACTCGCGGCGAGGAAGTCAGCCGTCCGGCGGACGATGTATTGTTTGAAATTGCACAGCTGGCGGAGCAGGGCGTGCGGGAAGTCAATTTGCTGGGGCAGAACGTGAATGCCTACCGTGGGGCGACATTTGACGGCGGGATCTGTACTTTTGCCGAATTATTGCGTTTAGTGGCGGCGATTGACGGGATTGATCGCCTGCGTTTTACAACCAGTCACCCGATTGAATTTACCGACGACATCATTGATGTGTACCGCGATACGCCGGAGCTGGTCAGTTTTCTGCATTTGCCGGTGCAAAGCGGTTCCGATCGCGTATTGACCATGATGAAGCGGAATCATACCGCACTTGAGTATAAATCAATTATTCGCAAGCTGCGCAAAGTACGGCCTGAGATTCAGATCAGCTCCGATTTTATTATCGGTTTTCCGGGGGAAAGTAAAGAGGATTTCCAGCAAACCATGGATCTGATTGCGCAAGTGAATTTTGATATGAGCTTTAGTTTTATTTATTCCGCACGTCCGGGAACCCCGGCGGCAGACATGCCCGACAATGTCGGTGAAGACGAGAAAAAAGAGCGGTTATATCTGCTACAGCAACGTATCACCCAGCAAGCTATGCAGTACAGCCGCAAAATGTTGGGAACAGAACAACGGGTATTGGTTGAAGGACCGTCCAAAAAAGATGTGATGGAACTCACCGGCCGCACCGAAACCAACCGTATTGTTAACTTTGCCGGTACTCCGGACATGATCGGCAAATTTGTCGATATTAAAATCACCGATGTCTGGACCAACTCGCTGCGCGGCGAAGTGGTGCGCACTGAAGATCAAATGGGGCTGCGCATACAGCAAAGCCCGCAAAGCGTAATTCAACGTACCCGTCAGGAAGATGAACTCGGGGTCGGGAAGTATGTAGTTAATGGTAATTGACCATGGAATTAAGCTAAATAGCCTGTTAATAACAGGCTATTTTTATGGTAGATAAAATTTTTGTGAGGCAGTTCTAGGTATCGAGTGTGGTAAAGTGTTATATATAAAAAGAACAATGGATAATACTCATGGAGATTACTTGATTGAACAGTAGAAAATCTGAATCATTAATTCCACGAATCAGAATGATTCAAGAAAATATGACATTGACTGAAAAGAAAATTGTGGAGTGGGTGCTCAATCCGAAAAATTTAACCAATAAAACTGCACTTCATACTGTGGCACAAAGCTTGTCAGTCTCCGAAGCCTTAGTCGTCAAGGTCGCAAAATTACTGGGTTTTAGTGGCTTTCGTGATTTAAGAGCAAATCTCTCTCTTTATTTTCATGATAAAAATGCCATTAATATTGAGCTTTCTGAAAATAATACTGTGCATGAGTTGGTACACAAAGTATTCGATATTTCATTGCAGACGATCAAGGAAGGAAAATCAATAGTTGATTCTAAGGTCATAGAGGATGCAGCAAAATGTTTTTTTTATGCAAAAAATCGGGATCTTTATGCTGCTGGTGGTTCAAGTAGCGTAACAGATGACATCGCACATAAATTTCTAAGGTTAGGTATTCGTTGTAATACATATCGGGATATTCACCTTATGATGATGTCAGCTTCAATGTTGTCGGAAGAAGATGTCGTGGTGGTGGTTTCCCATTCCGGGAAAACAAGTGATCTACTGGAAGCTGTTAGTGTTGCAAGAAAGAATGGTACAAAAATCATTTGCATTACACATAGTTATACTTCGCCAATTGCCGATCTGTCTGATTTTATTATTTGTACGCCTGCTCCGGACACACCTCTGCTCGGTAAAAATGCTTCAGCGCGTATCCTTCAATTGATCTTGGTAGATGCTTTTTTTGTCTCTGTCGCCCTACAAAATATGGAATTCTCTGAAATCAACTTAGAAAAAACATCACATATTACTGATTATTTTCGTCAGAAATAGGTTGTGATAGTTATATAATGCTTTAGATAACTCCTTGATCTGTATTCTATTTATTCCCTTCTATATTTAAAAGCCAATTTTTAGTGAATTATAATTGTTTTAGCTTGATTAGTTACTATTTACAGATCAACTTCACAAAAATATTAAATTTGTGAAGTTGATCGCTTTTTTTATTCTTTTTTAGTGCTATAAGTACCATTATCTGTACAAAATTATATTTTATATAAAGTAATGCCTGAGCACGGCGCTTTCGTCTTTGTTGGATTTTGTACGGTACATTGAGCATACAGTGATCATTGTAAATTAAGAATAAGGATGAATTATGAAAAAGAATTCCAGAGTAATTGTTTCCTGCTTGGCGGTTTTAGGTATGGTATTTTCTATGACGGCTAAAGCCGCAGAATATGCGGTTATTTTAAAAACACTTTCTAACCCTTTCTGGGTTGAGATGAAACAGGGGATTGAAAATGAAGCTCAAAAATTAGATGTGACAGTAGATATTTTTGCTTCTCCATCAGAAGGAGATTATCAGTCACAGTTACAACTTTTTGAAGATTTAATAAACAAAGGATACAAAGGTATTGCATTTGCTCCACTATCTCCAGCAAATTTAGTTATGCCGGCAGCAAAGGCATATCGTAAAGGGATCTATTTAGTGAATCTTGATGAAAAAGCCGATTTAGATAATTTGCGTAAAGCTAAGGGAAATATTGAAGCATGTATAACTACTGATAATCAGTCTGTAGGTGCAAAAGCAGCTCAATTTATTGTAGATAGATTAGGAGAACAAGGCGGAGAAGTTGCAGTTATTGAAGGTAAAGCGGGAAATGCTTCCGGTGAGGCTCGACGTCGTGGAGCTACCGAGATTTTCGAGAAAAACCCAAAAATTAAATTGGTAGCAAGCCAACCCGCTGATTGGGATAGGATCAAAGCACTGGATGTTGCGACTAATGTACTGTCTCGTAATGCAAATATTAAAGCATTTTATGCCGCCAATGACACTATGGCTATGGGAGTTGCTCAAGCTGTAATTAATGCCGGAAAATTGGATTCTGTATTAGTTGTCGGGACTGATGGAATTCCTGAAGCCAAAAAAATGGTTGAAGAAGGAAAATTAACTGCAACTATAGCGCAAAATCCAGCTGAAATAGGGGCTAAAGGACTAATAGTATTGGTTAATGCAGTAAAAAGTGGAAAACAAATTCCTGTTGAGCAAGAGCCAAAATTTGAAACTATTGATTCAATTTTGGTTACTAAATAATTACTGTCAGAAAAATAGGGAATAGCAATTATTCCCTATTTTGAATGGGAATGTATATGAGTGAATTATTAGCTAGTATGCAAGGAATTTCAAAAAGTTTTGGTGTGGTTAACGCCTTAAAGTATATAGATATTGATATTTATACTCATGAAATACATGCTTTACTAGGAGAGAATGGTGCAGGAAAGTCAACTTTAATGAAAGTGCTGTCAGGTATTCATAGACCGACATCAGGAAAAATTATTGTCAAAGGAAACGAATATGAATTTTTGGATCATAAAGCCGCATCTGAATTAGGAATAGGCATTATTTATCAAGAGCTTAGTTTGATAGATGAGCTTACGGTATTAGAAAATTTATATATAGGTCGGTTGTTATATAAAAAGGTATTCGGTGTGCCGGTTGTAGACTGGAAAGCAATGCGGGTTCAAGCAGCAATAATTCTTTTGAGACTAGGGATTAAAGTTGGATTAGATGAGAAGGTTGCTAATCTTTCCATATCATATAAACAAATGATTGAAATTGCGAAAGTCCTTATCTCCGATGTAAATATTATTATTATGGATGAGCCAACTTCATCTTTAACGAATTCAGAAATAGAGTGTTTATTTTTAATAATGAATCAACTTAGAATAGATGGTAAAGCTATTATTTATATTTCTCATAAGTTAAATGAAATAAGAAAAATATGTGATAGATATACGATCTTAAAAGATGGAAAAAGTGTTACATCTGGTATGATTAAAGATGTATCTAACTCAGATATTGTTCGATTAATGGTAGGTAGAGAGCTACAACAGCAGTTTAAGCAAGTAGGTAAGCCTGAAAAAATTAATGATATTATCTTTGAAATAAAAAACTTGACAGGAAAAAAAAGAAAGCAGGTTAATAATATTTCTTTTTCACTAAATAAAGGTGAAATACTAGGGTTTGCCGGATTAGTTGGAGCAGGTAGAACTGAATTAATGAATTGTATTTTTGGAATTGATAAGAAAATCTCTGGAGAAATATATCTGAATGGAGAAAATATTACCCCATCATCTCCGTTTGATGCCGTTATAAAAGGAATGGCTTATATTACGGAAAGCCGAAGAGAAAATGGTTTCTTTTCTAATTTTTCTATAAATAAAAATATTGTGATTTCAAAAAGTTTAAAAGATGGTGGTTTTAAAGGAGCGTTAGGAACTTTTAATTTACAAGAAGAATCAGAATTGGCGGAAAAACAGAAAATTAAATTGTCAATAAAATGTTCATCTATTGAACAAAATATTTCAGAGCTATCTGGAGGTAATCAACAAAAAGTTATTATTGCAAAATGGATTGTGTGTCAGCCTAAAGTTTTGATATTTGATGAGCCAACAAGAGGAATTGATATTGGTGCTAAATCAGAAATATATAGAATAATGCGAGAATTAGCAAATAATGGTAAGGCAATATTGATGGTGTCTTCGGAGTTGCCTGAAATTATGGCTGTGTGTGATCTCATAGTTGTTTTTAGGGAAGGGGAAATATCTAAAATTCTGAATAATGATGAGCATCTGACAGAGGAGTTGATTATGAATTGGGCATTACCTAATGAAGAAGGAGCTATTAATAATGAATAGAAAATTCAATTTCCCTATTTTTTGGGAGAAATATGGGACTTTTTTTATTCTTGCTATCATTGTTATTATTTTTGGAACTATTTCTCCTCAATATTTCTTAACTGGAAATAATATCCAACAAATTTTTGTCCAAAGTTCAGTAACAGTATTAATTGGTATGGGTGAGTTTTTTGCAATTTTGATTGCAGGAATTGATTTATCCGTTGGAGCAATTTTAGCTTTATCCGGAATGGTAACTGCAAAATTAATGTTGGCGGGTTTAGATCCTATATGGGCTGCAATTATTGGAGGTGTATTTGTCGGTGGCGGATTGGGTGCTATTAATGGACTATTAGTGAACTATACAGGATTACACCCTTTTATTATTACATTAGGTACTAATGCTATTTTTCGTGGAGCAACCTTAGTAATTTCAGATGCAAATTCAGTATATGGATTTTCGTTCGAATTTGTTGATTTTTTTGCTAGGAATGTAATAGGTATTCCTATCCCTGTTATTTTTGCTGTTATTATTGCTATTTTGCTATGGTTTTTAACAACGAAAATGAGATTAGGACGTAATATTTATGCATTAGGTGGTAATAGGGAGTCTGCATATTATTCTGGTATTGATATTAAATTTCATACCCTGGCAGTGTTTGTTATTTCCGGTATATGTGCAGGGTTAGCAGGTATTGTTTCGACAGCAAGATTAGGAGCTGCCGAGCCTCTGGCAGGAGTAGGGTTTGAAACTTATGCGATAGCAAGTGCAATTATTGGGGGAACTAGCTTTTTTGGCGGAAAAGGTCGAATTTTTTCAGTTGTCATTGGCGGATTAATTATAGGAGCTATCAATAATGGACTAAATATTCTTCAAGTTCAAACATATTATCAATTGGTTGTTATGGGTAGCCTTATTATTGCTGCGGTCGCATTAGATAGATTGGTTAGTCGTTAAATAGTAGAGGGTTTTATGAGAAAAAATATTTTAATTTCACCATCTTTAATGTGTATGGATTTAGTTAAATTTAAAGATCAGATTGAATTTTTAGATAAGAAAGTGGGGTATTTTCATATTGATATTATGGATGGGCATTATGTGCCGAACATCACATTATCACCATTTTTTGTAAGTCAAGTGAATAAAATATCGACTAAACCATTAGATTGCCATCTTATGGTAACCAATCCTGAAAACTATATTGATGATTTAGCTGATTCGGGTTGTGATATGGTTACTGTGCATGTGGAAACTATTTCTGGGCAGGCATTTAGGCTATTTGATAGAATAAGATGTTTAGGTATGAAAGTTGGATTGATTTTTAATCCGGAAAGTTCATTAGAATTTGCAAAATACTATTTACATAAAGTCGATAAAGTTACAGTATTAACAGTTGATCCGGGATTTGCAGGACAATCCTTTATTCCTGAAATGTTACTTAAGATAAATGAGCTAAAAGAATTTAGAGAAAAAAATAATTTATCATATGAAATTGAAATTGACGGTTCCTGTAATCCTAAAACTTATAAAACATTAATCTCTGCTGGTGCCGACGTGTTAATTGTCGGAAGTTCTGGGTTATTTAATAATGATCCGGATATTGAAAAAGCTTGGGATATTATGCAGCAAAATATTTCTCAATACTGTTAACTTGAGGTGTGTATGACAGTTCCGACTTCAGTTTTTATCGGCATTGATATGGGGGCAACCCATACTCGTATTTGTATGATGAATCCACAGAGTGAGGTGTTATTGACAGATAAAAGCAAAACAACTGATATTATTGGCAATGATTTTTTGCAAGGAATTAAGGCGTTTTGTTTTTCCTTTTGTCAATCTTATCTTGTTAAAAAGATTGTTATCGGTTTACCGGCGGCTATATCACGTAATAGACAAAAAGTATTATCGGTTCCTAATTTGTTTATTAGTCAAGCCGAATTAGATCAACTTGTTCCGTATCTCAGTACTCAGTTTGGCTGCAATGTATTATTGGAAAGAGATGTCAATTTACAAATGACATATGATGTTATGCATTTTAATCTCAAGGAGAAACTTGTTCTTGGATTATATGTGGGAACAGGAATGGGGTTTTCGATTTGGAATGAAGGCGAAATATTCTTAGGTGCACATGGTGTTGCCGGTGAGTTAGGGCATATTCCTTATGGTGATGATGATTTGCGTTGTGGCTGTGGTAATTATGGATGCTTGGAAACAAATTGTTCCGGTATTGCATTAAAACGCTGGCATGACAGTTCTATAAAAGGCTATCCAATCGATGAGATTTTTAGCCAAGCTGAAAAAGATGGTTTCATCCACCGTTATCTTATAAGGATCGCTAAAGCTGTGAGTACTTGTATTAATTTATTTGATCCCGATGTTGTTATTTTAGGAGGTGGCGTTATGGATATGAAAGATTTCCCATATGCGTTATTGGAAAGATATTGTATGTCTTATGTTAGAAAACCATTGCCGTATAATAAACTTAAATTATTAAAAGCATCATCCTCTTCGTTTAACGGCGCGATCGGTGCAGCGTTACTGGCTAACCAAAGGAATTAATGTATGAATAAAATTGTAGCGATAGGTTCCGATCATATTGGATTTGAACATAAACAATTTTTGATTGAAAAATTAGAAAAGCAAGGGTACCAATTAATTGATATTGGAACATTCGGTAAAGAGAGAACAGACTATCCTATTTATGCAGAAAAAGTAGCTGAATTAATTGTTTCGGGTAATGCAAATGCGGGGATATTAATTTGTGGAACGGGAATCGGTATTTCAATTGCTGCGAACAAATTACAAGGGATTCGTTGTGCGTTGTGTGCTGATGAATTTAGTGCCTTGATGTCGCGGGAGCATAATAATAGTAATATTATTGCATTTGGTGCAAATATCATATCTTGCGAAAAAGCGTTAGCGCTGGCGACACTGTGGCTAAATACCCCTTATGATGTCGGTCGGCACCAAAAGCGGCTTGATATGATTGAGGCATTTGAACAGTATTAAATGCTCTCATTAGGCTATTAACCTAGCCGAGTGCGGTTTTGATCGCACTTGGCTTTTTCTTTTCCCGAATATCTAAAAAAGTTATATACTGATGACTATGTTAATACCGAAAAACGAGGCACTTTTGACTAACCAACTCACCGAATCTTTTACTTTGGAGCCGCAGGATAATGCGCGTTTGCAGTCGCTTTGCGGCGCGTTTGACGGGCATTTACAGCGTATCGAAAGCGCATTTAACCTGAATATTTCACGGCGGGATTTCTCTTTTATGCTGAGGGCGGCATCAGATAACAAGCACGCCCGGCATGAGCGGTTATTACGATCGGTGGCTGACTTGATTAAGCAGCTTTATGCGGAAACGGCGCCGGTGAAAGGGAAAATAAAGGAACTGGATTTGGAAGATGTGCATATTGCCATTCAGGAAAGCCGTATTTTACTGCAAACGGACAGTGAACAGGGCGACAAAACGGCTGTCCATGCCACGTCAATTAAAACCAAACGGGGTGTGATTAAACCGCGCGGAGTGAATCAGATCCAGTATCTGCACAATATTTTGCGGCACGACATCAGTTTCGGCATTGGGCCTGCCGGTACCGGAAAAACATTTTTAGCGGTTGCCGCCGCAGTCGAAGCGTTGGAAAAACAGGAAATCCGACGTATTTTACTGACCCGCCCCGCAGTCGAGGCCGGTGAGAAACTGGGGTTCTTACCCGGTGATTTGGGGCAGAAAATTGAGCCGTATTTACGTCCGCTGTACGATGCATTGTTTGAAATGCTCGGTTTTGAACGGGTTGAAAAGCTGATTGAGCGCAATGTCATCGAGATTGCTCCGCTGGCGTATATGCGCGGTCGCACATTAAATGATGCGTTTATTATTCTGGACGAAAGTCAGAATACAACGGTCGAGCAAATGAAAATGTTTTTGACCCGTATCGGTTTCAATTCCAAAGCGGTGATTACCGGCGATATCACGCAGGTGGATTTGCCGCGTAGCCAAAAATCTGGCTTGCGTCATGCGATGGAAGTGCTGCAAGAAGTGCCTGAGCTGAGTTTTAATTTTTTCGACAGTGCCGATGTGGTGCGTCATCCTGTCGTGGCGAAAGTGGTGCAAGCCTATGAAATTTGGGAACGAGAAGAAGAAGTGCGCCGTCAGCAACAGGCGGAACAACGCCGCCAAGAGCGGTTATTCGTACAGCAGACGGAAAAAACGCCATGAAAAAAATAGTAATCGATTTACAGATAGCCGTTAAACAGCCGCAAAATCTGCCGTCAGCGGCACAAATTGCGCATTGGGCGCAAAGTGCGGTCAGGCCGACAATCGACGATTTGGAAATGACGGTGCGGATTGTCGATGAAGAAGAGAGCCAAACCCTGAACCGCACTTATCGCGGCAAAGATTATCCGACCAATGTGTTGTCGTTTCCGTTTGAATCGCCGGCGGAGGTTGAATTGCCGCTGTTGGGGGATTTGGTGATTTGCCGTCAAGTGGTGGAACGGGAAGCCGCCGAACAACAAAAACCGGTGTTGGCGCATTGGGCGCACATGGTGGTGCACGGCAGTTTGCATTTGCTTGGTTATGATCATCTTGACGATGAGGAAGCGGAAGAGATGGAAAGCTTGGAGCGTGCGATTATGGCGGAATTAGGGTTTGATGATCCTTATTTGAGCGAACAAGAAGCCTTCGAATAATGGCGGCGGCAGAAAATCCTTTTTTTCGACAAACGGTGATTTTAAGCGGTGATGATGCTTGGTTACAGCGGCAACTCACCGCTTTTTTCACGGCTTGTCCGCAACAAAGTGCGGTCTATTGTGCAGCTCGGCAAATTGAAGCACAGCCCGAAAATTGCCTGTTCTATGCCTTTTCCCAAGCTAAGAATCTACTCGGACAGGAATTTGATACAGCGGTTTATGACGGTCGACAGCAGAATTCGCTGAATTTTAATCTGGAAGCGCTGGCAATCGTGGCGGCAATGGTGAAAGCGGGCGGCGTATTGCTGATCTTACTGCCGGATTGGCACAGATTGGCGCACTGCCCCGATTGGGATTCGCTGCGTTGGAACGGCACTGCACAGGCGTCGGTTCCGCGACATTTTTATCGCTGGCTGCAACGTTCGTTGGGCATGCATTCTATTTCATACTATCGGCAACACGACAGCGAAGTGCGGTTGCCGCAACCGAAGGGGCAAGGCTGGCAGCTGCCGGATACCGCATTGCAACAGCAGCAACGGATGTTACGCCATATCCTCTCGGCACAGTGCGATATTTATGTGCTGACCGCCGCACGCGGACGAGGTAAATCGGCACTTGCCGGCATGTTGGCACAAGAACTGGCGGCAAAACAGCGTGTATTTTTGACCGCCCCGAATCAAACTGCGGTGCAAACCTTTTATCGCCATTGCGGACAAACCAAACCGCACTTTATAGCGCCGGACGACTTAATTCGGCAACTGACGGAAAATCCGCAGCAGTTTGCGCAGGACTGGCTGATTGTCGACGAAGCGGCGATGATTCCGCTCGATATGTTAGCAACGATTTGTCGCCATTTTTGCCATATTTTGCTGACCGGCACCACGCACGGCTACGAAGGCACGGGGCGTGGTTTTGAATTGAAATTAACCCAACGGCTCGACCGCACTTGGCAGTTTTTGCATTTATCTCATCCCTTGCGTTATCCGCTGAATGATCCGTTGGAGCAATGGATTAACGCCTTGTTATTGCTGGATAGGGAAGTGATGCCGAGCGGCGGGCGCATCAGCGGTGAAGTACGGCGGTTTGAAATTGCCAGCGACAAATTGCGCGCGGACAGCCGCAAGCTCACTGCATTTTATCGTCTGCTGACGTTGGCACATTACCGCACTTCTCCGTTGGATTTGCGGCGTTTGCTGGACGCCGACGGGCAGCGATTTTGGATCGCAAAGCTCGGTAGCGAGATGGTCGCTGGGATTTGGGCGCTTGAAGAGGGCGGAATGACCGATTCGGCATTAATTGAGCGGATTTGGCTGGGAGAACGGCGGCCGAAAGGAAATTTACTGGTTCAAGCGTTATGTTTTCAGGCTGATTTACCCCAAGCGTGTGAATTGCATTCATTACGAATTTCGCGTATTGCGGTATTACCGCACTTGCAGCGGCAAGGTTTTGGCAAACGGTTACTGCAACAGCTGATTGAGGATTGCCGCACGGAGCCGGATTTTATCTCGGTCAGTTTCGGCTATAGCGAACCTTTGGCGGCATTTTGGCAAAAGTGCGGTTTTGAACTGATCCACCTCAGTCACGGCACTGAAGCCAGTAGCGGTTGTTACAGCGCGATGGCGATTTATCCGCTTTCGCCTGATGGTGAACGTTTTTGCCGACAGGCGCAACGCCGATTTTTACGTCATTTCCCACTCGCCGAACATCCATTATTGTCGATATTGCAACGGCAGATTGATTTTCCCGAAATAGATTGGTTGCTCAACGCCGATGATCTGCGCCAATTGCACGGCTTTGCCGACGCAAACCGCACATTAGCATCAACCCGTCCTGCACTAAGCCGTTTGATCCGAAGCCGACCGCACTTGACGTTATCGTCACACCTGCAAAACGACAAATTGAGCAAAAAACAGCGTTTGATGTGCCTGCGGCAGGCGCTTTCGGCTTGTTTGGCTGAAGAGTTTCCGCCGCAAGGCTGAGTATGTAGTGTAAATTTCCTTACAATTCAGGCGAATCATCCGCCGATCGAGGTGCGGATCCCATGCCGTCATCCGCGACAAAATCGTAAAATCCTTTCTGCTTGTTTTTTTGTCTCAGGACAGATTAAAAAATGCACAGCAAATGTGAGCTACCCCACAGAAATAATTGACAAAAAACTTGCAACAAGCGTGTTCAGATAATAAACTTGGTTTGAAGTGGTGAATTGTGGTGTTTTGTGGGATAAAATGACATAAAACATCGTTCAGTAAAAAATTGTGGCGACAATCGGCAAAAAATAGGGTTTCTCATGTTTCGTGGTGCGACTTCAGTCAGCTTGGACAGCAAAGGACGGCTTGCCGTTCCGACTCGCTATCGCGCCGAAATTTTGCAGCAAAATGAGGGGCAGATGGTTTGTACCGTTGATATCCGCCAACCTTGTTTATTGCTTTATCCGCTGAGCGAATGGGAAATCATCGAAAAAAAATTATTGGCGCTCTCCAATTTCGACCCTGAACAACGCCGCTTGCAGCGGGTTATGCTTGGTTATGCCGGCGAATGCAGTCTGGATAAGAGCGGTCGTATTTTATTGAGCCCGACACTGCGCGAGCATATCAAGCTGGATAAAAGCATCATGCTGGTCGGTCAGCTGAACAAATTTGAAATTTGGAGCGAAGAAGCGTGGCTGGCACAAATCGCTGAAGACATAGAAATCGGCAGCAGCGGTGCCTTTGCCGATTCGGAAGCATTAAAAACGCTGTCATTGTAAAAGAGAAAGAAAAATCTTTCCGTCAATGGCGGCAGCACTAGCAGGGCAAGCGGCGTATATTGGGTACGCCGCGACCCCATTTTACCAAGAATGGAATAAGAATATGAGTTTGCCTGTAGAGAAAGCCGAACGCCCGCATATTACGGTGTTGCTGAACGAGGCCGTGGCAGGATTGGCGATAAAAGAAGACGGCACTTATATTGACGGCACGTTCGGACGTGGCGGGCATTCCCGCTTGATTCTTTCCCGCTTGGGCGAAGGCGGACGTCTGCTTGCCATTGATCGTGATCCGCGTGCGATTGCCGAAGCAGAAACCATTACCGATCCCCGCTTCGAGATTGTACACAGTGCATTTTCTGAGATTGAAGCGATTTGTCGCCAACATCGGCTTGCGGGCAAGGTTGACGGTATTTTGCTCGATCTCGGCGTTTCCTCGCCGCAACTGGACGAAGCCGAGCGCGGGTTCAGCTTTATGAATGATGGTCCGCTGGATATGCGCATGGATACGACACAGGGCATGTCGGCGGCGGAATGGCTGAATCAGGTGTCGATTGATGATTTGAGCTGGGTATTGAAAACATTCGGCGAAGAGCGGTTTGCCCGGCGGATTGCCACCGCAATTGTGAATTTTAACAAAACCGCCCGTGAAAACGGGCAAAGCGGTTTGAACCGCACTTTGCAATTGGCGGAAGTGATCAGTCAGGCGGTGCCGTTCAAGGATAAACATAAACATCCGGCAACCCGTACGTTTCAGGCGATTCGTATTTTCATCAACCGTGAATTGGACGAATTGGAACGGGCGTTGGCATCCTCCTTGAAGGTATTGGCACCGCACGGTCGTTTGTCGATCATCAGTTTTCACTCATTGGAAGATCGCATGGTAAAACGGTTTATGCGCAAGCAAAGCAAGGGTGAGGAAATTCCGAAAGGCATTCCGTTGCGGGAAGATCAGATTGACCGCAAGCAAACGTTAAAAACCATCGGCAAAGCGATTATGCCGAGTGAACAAGAACAACAACAAAATCCGCGCTCAAGAAGTGCGGTATTACGCATTGCGGAAAGAACGGGTTAAAAGATGAACGGCGAACGTTATCCTTTAAGAAAATTGATTTTGGACGATTTGTTCGTTTCCAACAAGATAGCATTATTGCTGCTGGCGGGCATGATTGTCAGTGCGGTGGCAACGATTTGGATTATCCACCAGACCCGCCGCCTGAACAGCGAGAACGGCGAATTGATTTTGGCGAAACAGGCGCTGGAAAACGAATATATTAATTTGAAACTCGAAGAGCGGGCGCTGGACGACAATGTGCGTATTACGTCCATCGCAAATCGTCTGAAGATGGGATATATCACGCCTAATCAACAGGTTATCATCATTGAGAACAATCATTAGGGTACTGCAATGGCTATTTTTAATAAAAATAATCACCGGCAGGGTGCGCAATTTAACCCTAAAACGCCGGTCGTCCGCACCACAAAAAGTGCGGCAAAACCACCGATGAATGCATTTGTGAAATGGCGTTATTGGACAGTGATCGGGGTGATTTTGACCAGTATGGCCTCTTTGGTGGCAACGGCGGTCGACGTGCAGATCAGCAGTTCCGCCAAAATGAATCAAGAAGCGGACAAACGTTCTTTGCGCACGCAGGCGATTCACTCTTCGCGCGGAATGATTTTGGATCGTAACGGGCAATGGTTGTCGGTCAGCGTGCAGATGTTCTCGGTTGTGGCTGATCCGAAAGAAGTATTTGAAAAAGGCTCATTACAGGATCAAGAGCGCTGGAAAGCGTTGGCGGAAGCGCTTGCGGTTTCCAATAAAACCCTAAAAGATAAAATCAGCAAGAATCCGAAAAGCCGCTTTCTCTATCTTGCCCGACAAGTTACCCCGAGTGTTGCCAATTATGTGCGTGAATTAAGAATTCCGGGCGTCAGCTTGCAAACTGAATTCCGCCGTTTCTATCCTAAAGTGGAAGAAACCGCACATTTGATCGGCTATACCAATATTGACGGTGTCGGCATTGAAGGCATCGAAAAAAGTTTTGACAAATTGCTGATCGGGCAGGACGGATCACGTACTTACCGCAAAGATCGCTATGGTAATATGGTCGAGGCGGTCGATGATACCAAAAAATATGATGCGCACAATGTGACGCTCAGTATCGATGAACAATTACAATCGATGGTTTATCGCCAGATCAAAGAAGCGGTTGCGGAAAATAAAGCGGAGTCTGGCACGGCGGTGTTGGTGGATATCCGCACCGGAGAAGTGTTGGCGATGGCGAATGCGCCGTCTTATAACCCGAACAATCGAAGCGGTGTGAAAGCCGATTTGATGCGTAACCGCGCGATTACCGATACCTTCGAACCCGGCTCGACCGTAAAACCGTTTGTGGTGTTGACCGCACTTCAACGCGGTATCGTAAACAAACATACCGTGATTGATACCCGTCCGTTCAAAGTCAACGGACATACGATTCGTGATGTATCTCGCCAGGAAAAATTGTCGATAGCGGGGATTTTACAAAAATCCAGTAATATCGGGGTGAGCCATTTGGCGTTGGCGATGCCGCCGAGTGCGTTGGTTGACGCTTATTCCAAAGCCGGATTCGGCGCACCGACCAATCTGGGACTGGTGGGCGAACAGCGCGGGCAGCTTGAAAACCGTAAACGTTGGGCGGATATCGAACGGGCAACCATGTCTTACGGCTACGGCTTGACGGTCACGCCGCTGCAATTGGCAAGAGCTTATGTCACGTTGGGCAGTTTCGGTATCTACCGTCCGTTGTCGATTACCAAAGTTGATCCGCCGGTGCTGGGAACACGGGTTTTCCCGGAGAAAACGACACGTGATGTGGTCGAAATGATGGAAACGGTGGCGTTGCCCGGCGGCGGGGGTATTGCCGCGGCAGTGAAAGGGTATCGAGTCGCAATCAAAACCGGTACGGCAAAAAAAATCGAAAAAGGCAAATATGTGGATAAATACATTGCCTATACAGCCGGTGTCGCACCGGCCAGTAATCCCCGCTATGCGCTGGTGGTGCTGATTAATGAACCGAAGGGTGAAAAATACTACGGCGGCGCAATTTCCGCACCGGTATTCTCGAAAATTATGGAACATACTCTGCGTTCGCAAAATGTGAAACCGGACGCCTTGAGTGACGAGGAAACCGCAGCGCGTATTATCCGATTGGATCAACAGCAGTCGGCGGTTTCATCAGCGACCAACCATCTTCAGTAAGGGGCGGTTATGCAAAGATTGGCCACGCTTTTTTCCCTGCCGGGATTGCCCGATCAACCGTTGCAACGGATTGCAACCGACAGCCGCAAAGTGCGGTCGGGAGATTTATTTGTCGCCCTGATAGGGCATCAGCGAGACGGTCGGGAATTTATCCCGCAGGCGATAGCCAACGGCGCAAGTGCGGTGTTGGCACAAACGGAATTCGCCGAACGGCATTTAACAATCACAACGCAAAATAACGTTGTGATTATTTATTATTATCAGCTCGACAAACACCTTTCGGCAATTGCCGGCGAGTTTTATCGCAATCCGTCACAGCGGCTGGCGTTGCTGGGCGTGACCGGCACCAACGGCAAAACGACAATCGCACAACTTTTGGCACAGTGGGTACAGCTGCTGAGGAAAACAGCGGCGGTGATGGGGACAATCGGTAACGGACTATACGGCAAAACCGTTGAAGCGCTGAATACAACCGGTTCGGCGGTGGACGTGCAGGCGAATCTGGACGATTTTGTGCGGCAAGGGGCGGAATTGGCGGTGATGGAGGTGTCGTCACACGGATTGGTTCAGTATCGGGTCGAAGCGCTGCATTTTAAAACCGCACTTTTCACCAATTTAAGCCGTGATCACTTAGATTATCATCACACCATGGAAGCTTATGCCGCGGCAAAATTCCGTTTATTTTCCGAATTGGCGTGTGAAAATCGAATCATCAATGCGGATGATGCGATCGGTGCCGAATGGCTGAAACAGCTGCCGCAAGCGGTTGCCGTTAGCTGCTGTGCCGATTATAAGGTGGATCGACAGTGGTATTTGTATGCTTCAAATATTGATTATCACGAGGACGGCGCAACCATCGAATTTCAGTCTGCTTGGGGCGGCGGCACATTGCGCAGTCGTTTGATCGGCTCGTTCAACGTCAGTAATGTATTGCTGGCGACAGCGGCAATGTTGCAGTTGGGGTATCCGATAGCACAGTTATGCCGCAGCGTGCAGCAACTGAACGGTGTCTGCGGGCGAATGGAAATGTTCACCGCACTTGGCAAGCCGATGGCGATTGTCGATTACGCCCATACCCCCGATGCGCTACAAAAAGCAATACAGGCGGCTCGGCTACATTGCAAAGGTCGGTTATGGTGTCTGTTCGGTTGCGGCGGCGATCGTGACAGCGGCAAGCGCCCGTTGATGGGCGCAATTGCCGAACGGTTTGCCGATATGGTGATTCTGACTGATGACAATCCCCGCACCGAAGATCCTTCATTGATTTTACACGATATTCAAGCCGGCTTACGCCAACCGCAACATGCCACCGTGATTCACGGGCGGGAGCGGGCATTGCAGTTTGCCTTACAGCAGGCGCAGCCTGATGATGTGGTGCTGATTGCCGGTAAAGGTCATGAAGATTACCAAATTCTCGGTGAAACAAAATTACATTTCTCTGATCGGGAAATTGTACAACAATTACTCTTGGCAGAATAATAAGTACAGTAAACAATGATTAGCTTAGATACGAAAACTGTGGCGGCGATTTTATCCGCCGAATTGATCGGGCAACGTGCGGTTCGGGTGGCTCAGATCATGACCGATACCCGCAAGCCCGGCGAACAGGCACTGTTTTTTGCCTTGAAAGGGGCGAATTTCGATGGTCATCATTATGTGGCGCAGGCGATTGAACAGGGCGCTGTGGCGTTGGTGGTTGAAAAGGCCGATGTTTCGCTGAATATTCCGCAGTTAGTGGTGGCTGACACCCGTCTCGCATTGGGACGGTTGGCGAAATGGCTGAAAGCCGAATTGGCGCCGATAACGGTTGCCGTGACCGGTTCCTCCGGTAAAACTACCGTTAAAGAGATGACGGCGGCGATTTTAAGCCAAAAAGGCGACGTCTTGTTTACGCAAGGCAATTTTAATAATGACATCGGTGTGCCGCTGACGTTATTGCGGTTGGAGCCGAAACACCGTTTTGCCGTGGTTGAATTGGGTGCGAATCATGCCGGGGAAATTGCCTATACCACCGATTTGGTACAACCGGATGTCGCATTGGTGAATAATGTAGCGCCGGCGCATTTGGAAGGCTTCGGTTCGCTGGCGGGCGTGGCGCAAGCCAAAGGGGAGATTTATCGCGGTCTGAAGGAGCAAGGCAAAGCAATCGTGAATCTGGATTGCCATTATTTGGATCGCTATTGGCAAAAAGAGATCGGCACTCGTCGTTGTTATACCTTTTCGGTATCGAATGCAGAGGCGGATTTTTATGCCGAAAATATTCAGTTGCAAGCACAAGGTGCAAATTTTACGCTGATCACGCCTTACGGCAAGAGCGAAATTCAGCTTCCTTATCTGGGATTACATAATGTCGGCAATGCGTTGGCGGCAACCGCACTTGCCATGTCGGCAGGTGCGGATTTGGCGCAGGTAAAGTGCGGTTTGGAGCAAAAACAGGCGGTTAAAGGACGGCTGTTTCCGATCCAAGTGAATCCTGCCGTGCTGTTATTGGACGACACCTATAATGCCAATGTCGATTCCATGCAGTCGGCGGCGGCGGTGTTAAAAAATTATGCCGGATTCCGCATTTTTGTTGTTGGAGATATGGCGGAATTAGGCGAAAATAGTCAGCTTTGCCACCGGCAAGTGGCGGAATTTACACAGCAGGCAAAACTGGATATGGTCGTCAGTTTGGGCAAGCATAGCGAGGTGATCAGTCGGTTGTCGCAGGGACGGCATTTCAGTGACAAAGCGGATTTGATTTTATTTTTACAACAACAAATTCAACAACAAGTGAACAATAAAAACAATGTAGTGTTGTTGGCAAAAGGATCACGCAGCATGAAAATGGAAGACGTGATCGATTCATTGAAGGATAAATTATGTTAGTTTGGCTGGCGGATTACTTGGTTCAATATCATTCGATTTTCAATGTGGTTTCGTATTTGACATTCCGCTCCATTATTGCGCTTTTGACCGCACTTTTCCTTTCATTATGGATAGGACCGAAAGTGATTCGCCGCTTACAGATGTTGCAAATCGGGCAGGTTGTTCGTCATGACGGGCCGGAAAGCCATTTCAGCAAACGCGGCACGCCGACGATGGGTGGGGTGATGATTCTGTTTTCAATCGGTATCAGCACCTTGTTGTGGGCCGATTTGAGCAATGCGTATGTCTGGTGCGTGCTGTTTGTGCTGTTTGGTTACGGCGCAATCGGGTTTGTCGACGATTACCGCAAGGTGGTACATAAAAACAGTGACGGCTTGATTGCGCGCTGGAAGTATTTTTGGTTGTCGCTGGTCGCTTTAATTGCCGTATTTGCCATGTATGCGCTGGGTAAAGACAGCGATGCGACCAAACTGGTGGTGCCGTTTTTCAAGGAAATCATGCCGCAACTGGGGCTGTTTTATATCGTTTTGGCATATTTTGTCATTGTCGGTACCAGTAATGCGGTGAATTTGACCGACGGACTGGACGGATTGGCGATTATGCCGACAGTGTTCGTCGCCGGGGCGTTTGCGTTTGTGGCATGGGCGACCGGTAACGTGAATTTTGCCGATTATCTGCATATTCCTTATATCAAACTGAGTGCCGAATTGGTGATTGTCTGTACGGCGATTGTGGGCGCCGGTTTGGGTTTTTTGTGGTTTAACACCTATCCGGCGCAAGTTTTTATGGGCGATGTCGGCTCATTGGCGCTGGGCGGAGCATTGGGCACAATTGCCGTTTTGGTGCGTCAGGAGTTTCTGCTGCTGATTATGGGCGGGGTGTTTGTGATGGAGACCATTTCGGTGATTCTGCAAGTGGGATCGTATAAAATCCGCAAGCAGCGAATTTTCCGCATGGCGCCGATTCATCACCACTTCGAATTAAAAGGCTGGCCGGAGCCGAGAGTGATCATCCGTTTTTGGATTATTTCCTTAATTTTGGTTTTGTTAGGGTTGATTACCCTTAAACTACGTTAATTTTGCTTTACAAAGGGAGTCGGCGCGATGAAACAGCAGTCCGCTTATGATTACAGCGGGAAAAAAGTCACCGTTTTGGGATTGGGTAAGAGCGGTCTCTCCTGTATTGCGTTCTTTGAAGATAAACATGTCGATTTGCGAGTGATTGACACCCGTCGGCTACCTGCCGACAAGCGGCCTCAATTGCCGGCTTATGTACGTGAGGCGCATTTCGGCGGTATTCCGCAACAATGGCTGTTGGAATCCGATTTGGTGGTTATCAGCCCGGGTTTGGCGTTGGCAACGGCTGAGGTCAAAACCGCACTTGAGGCGGGGGTGGAGGTGATCGGCGATATCGAACTGTTCTGCCGCGAAGCGAAAGCACCGATTATTGCGATTACCGGCTCTAACGGCAAAAGCACCGTCACCTCGCTGGTCTATGCCATGGCGCAAGCGGCGGAGATCAACGTTGGTATGGGCGGGAATATCGGCATTCCGGCATTGTCGTTGTTGCAACAGAATTGTGATTTGTATGTGTTGGAACTGTCCAGTTTTCAGTTGGAAACAACCCGTTCTCTGTGCGCTAAAGCGGTAACCGTGTTGAATGTTACGGAAGATCATATGGATCGTTATGCCGACTTAGCCGCCTATCGTCAAGCCAAACTGGGTATTTACGCTCATGCGGAGACGGCTATTGTCAATCGGGACGATCCGCTGACGTTCATCGAAAATCAAAGTGCGGTCGCACAATTCAGCTTCGGCACGCAAGGCGATTATCACCTGTTACAACAAGATAACCGCACTTTTCTGGCCTACCGACAACAAGCCGTTTTAGCCACGGACGAAATCCGATTAGTCGGCAGACATAATTATATGAATGCACTGGCGGCGTTGGCATTGGCTGATGCTGCGGGTATCCCAAGCGCGGCGTCATGCAGCGCTTTGCGCGAATTTGCCGGCTTGGCACACCGTTTCCAACTGGTGCAACGCAAGGCGGGGATCAGCTGGATTAACGATTCGAAAGCCACTAATGTGGGCAGCACGTTAGCCGCACTGAATGGACTGGAGGTTGGCGGAACGTTGTATCTCTTGCTCGGTGGTGACGGCAAAGGGGCTGATTTTTCCGAATTGGCAAGTGCGGTCAACAAACCGAATATTCAATTATATTGCTTCGGGCGTGATGGCGCAGAGCTTGCCAAATTGTCCGGGCAAAGTCGACTGTTCGACACGATGAGGCAGGCGGTGGACAGCTTGCGACCGCAATTGAAAGCGGGGGATCTGGTGCTGCTGTCGCCGGCTTGCGCCAGCCTTGATCAATTTGCTAATTTCGAACAGCGCGGCAATGAATTCGCCCGTTTGGCGGCGGAGGCATAGATGTCGGCATTCGAAAATCTAAAATCAGAAACAACGCGCTGGGTAAGGATTACACCGACTAACTTGTTATATGACCGCACTTTGTTTTGGTTGTTTATTTCATTGATGACATTGGGGTTTATCATTATCACTTCGGCTTCGGTAGCCGAAGGCAGCCGGCTGTATGATGATCCGTTCCATTTTGCGGTTCGCGATTTGGTTTATGTGGCACTGGCGTGTTTGACCACTTATATTTTTGTGTTTGTACCGGTGGAAAAATGGGAGAAATGGAGCCCGTACCTGCTGATGATTGCGCTACTGTTGCTCATTTTGGTGCTGGTTCCCGGCATCGGCAGAACGGTAAACGGTGCCAGACGCTGGATTCCGCTGGTGCTGTTTAACTTCCAGCCGGCAGAATTCGTCAAATTTGCTTTGATATGTTATTTGTCGAGCTATTTTGTGCGCCGCTACGAAGAGGTACGCAACAAGCAACTTAGCGTAGTGAAACCGACGGTGGTGCTGATTTTCATTTCGGGGTTCCTGCTGCTGCAACCGGATCTGGGCAGCAGTGTCGTATTGGGATTTATTGTTTTCATGATGCTGTTTATGGTCGGGGCGAAAATTTTTCAGTTTGTCGCCTTGGCGGTGCTGGGTTTCTTTGCCATTTACCTGCTGATTTTGAGCTCGGAATATCGTCTGAAACGTATCACGTCATATACCGATCCGTTTGCCGATCCGTTCGGTTCCGGCTTTCAGCTCAGCAATTCTTTGATCGCTTTTGGGCGCGGTGAGTTTTGGGGAACGGGATTAGGCAATTCAATCCAAAAACTGGAATATCTGCCGGAAGCACATACCGATTTTATTATGGCGATTGTCGGGGAAGAGTTCGGCTTAATCGGGATTATCGGCGTAATCGTGTTATTTACCCTGATGCTGATTCGGATTCTGAAAATCGGCAAAGAGTCTTTGCTGCTGGAGCAGCGTTTCGGCGGCTACTTTGCCTTCGGCGTAGTGGCGTGGTTCTTTTTTCAGGGGGCGTTCAATCTAGGCATGACGATGGGAATCTTGCCGACCAAAGGCTTCACGTTTCCGTTTGTCAGTTATGGCGGTTCCAGCTTGATTATTAATGCGCTGGTGATTGCGATTTTATTGCGAATTGATCATGAAAATCGGCTTATGCGCGGCCATGCTCATTTGAGGGACGATTAAATGGCAGAACAAAAACGTTTACTGGTGATGGCGGGCGGAACCGGCGGCCATGTATTTCCGGCCATTGCCGTTGCACAGAAATTACAGCAGCAGGGCTGGCAGATTTGCTGGCTAGGCACTCAAGACCGAATGGAAGCCGCATTGGTGCCGAAACACGGCATTCCGATTGAATTTATTCAAATTTCAGGATTGCGCGGCAAAGGGTTGAAAGCGTTGCTGGTCGCACCGTTTGCGATTACAAGAGCGGTTTGGCAGGCGGTAAAAATTATCCGACGCTATAAACCGCACGCCGTATTGGGCATGGGCGGTTATGTATCCGGGCCGGGCGGCATTGCGGCTAAACTGTGCGGCGTACCGATTGTGCTGCACGAACAAAATGCCGTGGCAGGCTTGACGAACAAGTGGCTGGCTAAAATTGCCACACGCGTGTTGCAGGCATTTCCGAAAGCATTTGCCGAGGCAGAGGTGGTCGGGAATCCGGTGCGGCAGGCATTATTCGAACAGCCGGCGCCCGAAGTGCGGTATCAACAACGCAGCGGCGCGTTAAGGGTATTGGTTGTCGGCGGCAGTCAAGGCGCCAGAGTATTGAATATGCTGCTGCCTGACGTGGTGAAACAGTCGGCATTGGCGCTGGAGATTCGCCATCAAGTCGGCCAGGGCAATGTAGCCGGTATTCAGGCGCGTTATCCCGAAAAAGCCAATGTTCGGATTAGCGAATTTATTGATGACATGGCGCAAGCTTACGCATGGGCGGATGTGATTATTTGCCGTTCCGGCGCGTTGACGGTGTGTGAAATCGCCGCTGTCGGCAGTGCTGCGATTTTTGTGCCGTTTCAGCATCAAGATCAGCAACAATATTTGAACGCCTGCTATCTGGCTGATGTCGGCGCCGCCAGAATTGTACCGCAGACTGAATTAACACCGGAGCGCATCGTTGCGTTGCTTGAACAATTGGACAGAAACGAATTGGCGGCAATGGCGGAAACGGCAAAACGAATGGGCAAGCCGTTGGCAGCGGATCGCGTGGCGGAAGTGATTGTCGAGATTGCGAAATAATCCGATTGAATAAAATACGTGGAATGATGAGTGAATAATAATGAAAGAACATGATTTTCAAAAACGCCTGAGAGATTTTGTGCCGGGAATGCGTCGCGTGAAGCAGATTCACTTTGTCGGCATTGGCGGTGCCGGCATGGGCGGAATTGCGGAAGTGTTGCTGAACGAGGGCTACATGGTGAGCGGTTCGGATATTGCCGACGGTGCGGTTACCCGACGTTTGGCTGAATTAGGTGCGAAAATATTTTTCCGCCATGAAGCCGCCAATATTCAAGAAGCCAGTGTGGTGGTGGTTTCCAGTGCGATTAAAGCGGACAATCCCGAAGTCGTAGCCGCTCGTGAGGCAAGGATTCCGGTGATTCAGCGGGCGCAAATGCTGGCGGAGATCATGCGTTTTCGTCACGGCATCGCGATTGCCGGTACACACGGAAAAACAACCACGACGGCGATGATTGCTATGATTTATGCACAGGCGGGGCTTGACCCGACCTTTGTTAACGGCGGTTTGGTTAAATCGGCAGGCACTAATGCGCATTTGGGGTTAAGCCGTTATCTGATTGCGGAAGCGGACGAAAGTGACGCCTCATTCCTGCATTTACAGCCGATGGTGTCGGTTGTGACCAATATCGAACCGGATCACATGGAAACCTATCAAGGCAGTTTTGCCAAAATGAAGCAGACTTATGTAGATTTCTTGCATAATTTGCCGTTTTACGGTTTGGCGGTAATGTGTGCCGATGATCAAGTGCTGGAAGAGATTATGCCGAGTGTCGGGCGGCAGGTGATTACTTACGGATTCAGTGAAAACGCCGATTACCGTATCGAAAATTACCGTCAGACGGCATTTCAGGGCTTGTATGAGGTGATTTACCCTTCGGGAAAACGGATTTCCGTTGTGCTGAACGTACCGGGAAAACACAATGCCCTCAATGCAACGGCGGCGTTGGCGGTTGCGAAAGAAGAAGGGCTGGGAGACGAAGCTATTCTGACCGCACTTGCCGAATTTCAGGGTGCCGGACGGCGTTTTGATCAGTTGGGGGTGTTCAAACGTCCGTGCGGTAATGTGATGCTGGTCGATGACTACGGCCATCATCCGACAGAAGTTAACGTAACGATTGAGGCTGCCCGTTCCGGCTGGAAAGACAAGCGTGTGGTGATGGTATTCCAGCCGCACCGCTATTCGAGAACCCGTGATTTGTTCGATGATTTTGTCCAAGTATTGTCAACGGTCGATGTCTTGATCATGCTGGAAGTCTATGCCGCCGGGGAAGATCCTATTGCGGGTGCAGACAGTCGGGCGCTGTGCCGTTCGATTCGGAATCTGGGCAAAGTCGATCCGATTTTATTATCCGATGTGGAAAAATTGCCGGAAATTATGGATCAAGTATTGCAAAACGGAGATCTTGTGTTGGCGCAGGGCGCCGGCAATGTGAGTAAATTATCCCGTAATTTGGTTGATTTGTGGAATAATAACGAAAAATAATCAGGTTGGACAAATTGATGAAACCCTTAAAACAACAAAAAATTGCCGTTTTATACGGCGGCACATCGGCAGAACGCGAAGTTTCCTTGAATTCCGGCAAAGCGGTGCTGGAAGCTTTGCGCAATCAAGGTTTTAATGCGCACGGCGTGGATACCAAAGCAGTCGGATTGGAACAGCTTAAACTACAAGGCTTTGAACGGGCGTTTAATATTCTGCATGGGCGCGGCGGTGAGGACGGAACCGTGCAGGGCGTATTGGAGTTTCTCGGTATTCCTTATACCGGCTGCGGTATTTTATCATCGTCACTCACGATGGATAAGATGCGCACGAAAATGTTATGGAAAGGATTCGGTTTGCCGGTTGCCGACATGGTGGTGGTAACGAAATCCGATTTTGCCGAATTTAATGCGGAGCAGGTGGTCGCCAAATTGGGATTGCCGCTCATGGTGAAGCCTTCATTGGAAGGTTCCAGTGTCGGCCTGACCAAAGTGAAACACGGCGAAGCATTGCAAAGTGCGGTTGAATATGCTTTTCAATATGATGAAACCGTGCTGATTGAAGAGTGGCTGGCGGGCGAGGAGTATTCGGTGCCGGTATTGGACGGAGAAGTGTTGCCGCCGATCCGTATTCAACCGGCGGCAGAATTTTATGATTATAATGCGAAGTATATTTCCGACGATACCCGTTATTTTTGTCCGGCAGGGTTGAGCGAAGAGCGGGAGCGGGAATTAAAAGATCTGGTCAAGCTCGCCTATGACAGTGTCGGTTGCCGCGGCTGGAGCCGTGTGGATGTGATGACTGACGGCAAAGGGCGGTTTAATCTGGTGGAGGTGAATACCACGCCGGGCATGACAAGCCACAGCCTGTTTCCGATGGCGGCAAAAGTCAAGGGTTACAGTTTTGAACAGCTGGTGGCCAAAATTTTAGAATTGAGTGTATAGCCATGGCGGTAAAACCTAATCGTATTCATCCACAAACGGCAGAAGAGAGCGGTTTTAAGTTTTTTCTGCCGTTAAAATCGCTATTTGTGATATTATGCTTAGGATTTGGTTATTATTGCTACACCCACTGGCAGAATTTTCTCGCATATTTGGATCAGCAGCCGCTGAATTCGTTTGCCGTAGTCGGACAGCCGAAATATACCTCGTATGATGATATTCGTGACAGTTTGGTGCAATACGGCGAGCTGAAAGGGTATTTTTCACAAGATGTCGTGGCGTTACAGCAGCAAATTGAGAAAATGCCTTGGATCAGGGGCGCATTGGTACGCAAAATCTGGCCTAATAAACTCAGTATTGCATTAGCGGAATATACGCCGGTAGCATTTTGGAATGATAATGAATTATTGGCTGCTGACGGTGCTATTTTCAGCCTGCCGACCGATAAACGCAAAGGCTTACAGTTGCCTAAATTGCAGGGCAATGATTTCCAGAGCCGTGAAGTGCTTTCCGCTTGGTACCAGATTAGCCATGCTTTAAAAGTGAAGAATATGACATTGCAAGCTATGCGGATTGATAATCGCGGCGCTTGGCAGGTCAGCCTGAGCAACGGTATCGAGCTCAAACTCGGGCGCGGCGAATGGAAAGAAAAAATAGACCGTTTTGCAACGATTTATCCGCAAATCGAAATACCCGATCAACAGATGATCGATTATGTCGATTTGCGTTATAACAGCGGGGCGGCTGTCGGGTTTAAGGCAATTCCCCAACAACCGGAAATAAACGAAAATTAATTGGCAAGTAAGTACACACATATGGCAAAGATTGTTGAAGCGAAAATAAAAGTAGGTTTAGAAGTCGGAACGTCCAAAGTCGTGGCAGTCGTCGGTGAGGTTCTGCCCGACGGTGTCGTCAATGTACTGGGGGTGGGCAGCAGCCCGTCAAAAGGCATTGATCGCGGCAGTATCACTGATCTGGATGCGGTAGTAAACTCGATTCAACGGGCGATTGAAGGGGCGGAATCGATTGCCGATTGCCAGATTGTCAGCGTGTCGCTGGCGATTACCGGAGAGCATATTCAGAGTCTGAACGAGAGCGGTTTGGTGCCGATTGCCGCCGGTGAGGTAACACAAGACGAGATTGAAGGTGCAATGAATATTGCCCAATCGGTCAAAATGGGGGAAGGGCTGAGTATTTTGCACGTCATTCCGCAGGAATTCGCCGTAGATAAACAATTAAACATCAAAAATCCGCTCGGACTGCAAGGCGTTCGCTTGCAGGCGCAGGCGCATTTGATTGCCTGTCATCAAAGTTGGTTGAATAATTTGAAAAAAGCGGTAGTCCGCGCCGGCTTGAAAGTAGATGAAGTGGTCTTTTCCGGGCTTGCATCCGGTTATTCGGTATTGACCGAAGATGAAAAAGAACTCGGTGTCTGTTTGATTGATATCGGCGGTGGAACGATTGACATTATTGTTTACACCAACGGATCGTTGCGGTTCAGCAAAGTGATCCCTTATGCCGGCAATCGGGTAACAGACGATGTGGCATATGCATTCAGCACCTCCAGAATGGAAGCGGAAAAAATTAAGGTTGCCCACGGAAGTGCGGTAACGCCGCCACGCAATAATCCGGACAAGAAAATTGAAGTGCCGAGTGTCGGCGGGCGTGCTCCACGCAGTTTGGCAAAAGAAATGCTGTCGGTCGTGACGTCGGCACGCTATCAGGAATTACTGAAATTGGTCGAAAAAGAATTGCTCGTATTAAAACATGAGCTGGAAGCCAAACAAATCAAGTCTGATTTGATTGCCGGCATCGTGTTGACCGGCGGCGGCTCCCAAATCGAAGATATTGCCGAATGCGCAGCGGATATTTTCGGACCGCAAGTGCGGGTCGGTACACCGCTGAATTTGGCCGGATTGACCGATTATGTCAGTAAGCCGCAGTATGCAACGGTTCTCGGGTTACTGCATCATAATTATAATAATGCAGATGAAATGCGGCAGCGTGACGCTTCAGCCGGTTCAATCGGTGTGATTTCAGGTATAAAAGAAAATATTGTTAAATTTTTTACAATGATAAAAAATCAGTTTTGATAATTCTTGGTTATCGAATAGAATAGAAATTATTAGTTTGCGAAATAAAACAAACATAACGGGGAGAATATATGTTTGAGCCTATTGAATTTGACGACATTACCGATGCGGTAATTAAAGTTGTCGGTGTCGGTGGTGGCGGTGGTAATGCCGTTAATCATATGGTGCAGGAAGAAATGCACGGTGTTGAATTTTTTTCTATTAACACCGATGCTCAAGCATTACGTAAAAGTTTGGTGAAACAAACGGTACAAATCGGCGGCAACACAACCAAAGGTTTGGGTGCGGGCGCTAATCCCAACGTTGGACGTCAAGCGGCGGAAGATGATAAAGATGCTATTCGTAATATTCTGGAAGGTGCCGATATGGTGTTTATTGCCGCCGGAATGGGCGGCGGTACCGGAACCGGCGCAGCCCCCGTTGTCGCCCAGATTGCAAAAGAACTCGGCATTTTGACGGTTGCTGTCGTGACCAAACCTTTTGGTTTTGAAGGTAAAAAACGGATGCAATTGGCGGAAATGGGGATTCGTGAATTATCCAAATTTGTCGACTCCCTGATCGTTATCCCGAATGAAAAATTATTAAAAGTATTAGGCAAAAATATCTCCCTGGTTAATGCTTTTGCAACGGCTAATGAAATTTTACGCAACGCAGTACGCGGTATTTCCGATATGATTACCTCTCCGGGTTTAATCAACGTTGACTTTGCCGACGTGAAAACCGTTATGCAGGAAATGGGACACGCCATGATGGGAACGGGCGTTGCTTCCGGTGAAGTCGGGGACGGTCGTGCGGATAAAGCCGCTCAAGATGCGGTTGCCAGCCCGTTATTGGAAGATGTGGATTTGTCCGGAGCGCGCGGTGTTCTGGTCAATATTACCGCCGGTATGGATTTGTCTCTGGACGAGTTCTCAACGGTGGGGGATACTGTGCGGGCATTTGCTTCCGAAGATGCCACGGTTGTGATTGGCAGTACTCTGATTCCGGAAATGAGCGAAGAAATTCGTGTTACCATCGTAGCCACAGGCATCGGTAGAAAAGAAGAAAACGAATTAAAAGTTATTACGCCGAAAGCCAATAATATTGCAGCACCGCAAGCAGGCACGGTGCAATCCGGTTTTGACGGACAACAAACGAACTTTAATCCGCAACAACAGTCTAATAATCAGGGATATAATCATTACGGCAATAAAACCG
Organism: Chelonobacter oris; assembly: GCF_000772535.1. Taxonomy (GTDB): domain Bacteria; phylum Pseudomonadota; class Gammaproteobacteria; order Enterobacterales; family Pasteurellaceae; genus Chelonobacter; species Chelonobacter oris. Next base: position 255,565 of record NZ_JSUM01000014.1, on the reverse strand, counting down.
CCGTTGGGGCTGAAGTTGCCAAACCCAAAGAGTTTGACGAAAACAATTTATTTGATATTCCGTCATTCTTACGTAATCAGGCCGACTAAGGGCGGCGCTGTATCTTGAAAAGGTACTTAAATTATGTTGAAACAAAGAACATTAAAACAGAGTGTAAAAGTGACCGGAATCGGTTTGCACAGCGGGAAAAAAGTAACGCTGACGATGCGTCCTGCCGAAGTGAATACGGGGGTGATCTACTGTCGTACCGATCTTAATCCGCCGGTGAGCTTTGTCGCGAAAGCGGATGCGATTCGCGACACGATGTTGTGTACTTGCTTGGTCAATGACGACGGCGTTCGGGTTTCTACTGTTGAGCATATCAACTCGGCATTAGCAGCTTTGGGAATCGACAATATCATTATTGAGGTTGATGCGCCTGAAATTCCGATTATGGACGGTAGTGCGGCACCATTTATTTATTTGTTGTTGGATACCGGCATTGAAGAACAGGCGGCGGCGAAAAAGTTTATCCGCATTAAGAAACCGGTTCGGGTCGAAGACGGTGACAAATGGGCGGAATTTAAACCTTACAATGGTTTTTATTTGGATTTCACGATTGATTTTAAACATCCGGCGATTTCCGGTGACGTGACGAATTATCAATTGGACTTCTCAACCCAAGCATTTATTCAACAGATCAGCCGTGCCCGAACTTTTGGCTTTATGAAAGATATTGAGTATCTGCAATCGCAAGGTTTAGCGTTGGGCGGCAGCTTGGATAATGCTATTGTACTGGATGACTACCGCATTTTGAATGAAGACGGATTACGTTTTAAAGATGAATTGGTGCGTCATAAATTGCTCGATGCCGTCGGTGATTTATATATGGCAAGCCACAATATTATCGGTGCTTTCAAAGCGTATAAATCCGGTCACGGTTTGAATAATAAGCTGTTAAGAGCGGTATTGACTGATCAGGAAGCTTGGGAATATGTAACGTTTACCAATGAAGAAAAAATACCGCAAGGCTACTTGGTGCCTGCACAAATTATGATCTAACCTGATGTTTGATTTAGAAGCCATATTTCATAGAAATATGGCTTTTTTATTGTTTAAGATAAAAATATAGTGCAAAGTGCGGTTTAAAGTGCGTTACAATAAAAACGGATTATTGATACGGAACTTACTGAGGCGGGACAAGGCAATGCAACAAATCGGTTTAAAGAAAATTTATTCGGGCAAAGTGCGTGATCTTTATGAGATTGATGGGGAAAGAATGCTGATGGTAGCGACGGATCGTTTATCGGCATTTGATGTGATTTTAGATGATCCGATTCCCGGCAAAGGCGAAATTTTGACGCAAATTTCCAATTTTTGGTTTAAACAGTTGGCACATATTATGCCGAATCATTTTACCGGCGATACGGTTTATGATGTTTTGCCCGAAGCGCAGGCGGAGCAAATTGAGCATCGTGCGGTGGTTTGCAAGCGCCTTACGCCGATCAAAATAGAATCGATTGTACGCGGTTATTTAACCGGAAGCGGTCTGAAAGATTACCGGGCAAGCGGTACGATTTGCGGTTTACAATTGCCGCAGGGCTTGCAAGAAGCCAGTAAATTGCCTGAGCCGATTTTTACACCGTCCAGCAAAGCGGCAGTCGGGGATCATGATGAAAATATCAGTTATCGCCAGTGTGAACAATTAATCGGTAAAGAGCTGGCTGCCGAAGTAAAAGGTAAAGCCATCGAACTTTACCGTACAGCGGCGGATTATGCCTTGAGCAAAGGGATTATTATCTGCGATACCAAATTTGAATTCGGGCTGGATAAAGACGGTGTTTTGACCCTGATGGACGAGGTTCTGACACCGGATTCCAGCCGTTTTTGGGCGATTGAACATTATCGGGAAGGCACGAATCCGCCGTCGTTCGACAAACAGTTTATTCGTGACTGGCTGGAGCAAAGCGGGTGGAATAAACAAGCGCCCGCACCGAAAGTACCGGCGGACATCATTCAAAAAACCGTTGATAAATATCAGGAAGCGTTGGATTTATTGACCAAATAAACGTTAACGGCAGATTGATGTTCAGTAATTAAAGCAGGCGGATATGATATCCGCCTTTTTTGAAATATTCGATGACGATCATGCGATCGGGATCAGAACCGCACTTTGCCTTAGTGAAACGAGATTATGAAAAACGTTAAAACCTATCTACAAAATTATATTGATTGGATTATCCGTATCGGCAAGATCAAATTCTCTTTGTTGGGATTGGTAATTCTGGCGATTTACGCACTGTTGATTCAGGCAGGAAGTACGTTATGGTTCACCGGATCGCTGGATTGGGGGGACATTCTGCGCTCGGTAATTTTCGGGCTGTGTTCGGCACCGTTTGTGATTTATTTTTTCTTGGTGATTGTGGAAAAACTCGAGCTGGCGCGGCAGGGGCTGGAAAAAACACTGATCCAGTTAAAAACGTTACGCATGCAGGATTATCAATTAAATCAAGAATTGAATAAGAAAAATTTGCTTTTGAGCCGTGAGATTGATGAGCGAGCCAAAGCCGAACAGGAGCTGACCTCGGCACTGCTGCATCTGGAGCAGGAAATTAAGGAACGGAGCCGTATCCAGTTGGAATTGGAACAAAGTGCCCAGTTATTGCGTTCTTTCTTTGACGCTTCGCCGGATCTGGTCTTTTACCGAGGGGAGGATCATCGTTTTCTCGGGGCAAATAAAGCGATGGAAAAATTAACCGGGAAGACACTCGAAGAACTTGTCCGGCTGACTCCTTTTGATCTCTATAGCGAACAAGCAGCCAAAAGAGCGGTCAACAGTGATCGGCAGGTCAGCAGGCAACAACAGGGATTACGTTACGAACAATGGCTGTACTACCCTGACGGCAAAACGGCGTGTTTTGAAATTTTAAAAGTGCCTTATTACGATAAAGTCAGCAAACAGAATATTATTATCGGCTTTGGCAGGGATATTACCGAGCGAACCAGTTATCGCGAAGCCATTGAGAAGAACAGCCGTGACAAAACCAACTTGATGACGACGATCAGTCATGAATTGAAAACCCCGTTGAACGGCATTATCGGGCTGAGTAGAATTCTATTGGACGGCACATTAAATGAGCAGCAACGAAATTATCTTCAGACGATTAAAGTCAGTGCGGTGTCGTTGGGGCATATTTTCAATGACTTGGTCGATTTGGAGAAAATTGAAACACATCGAATCGAATTGTTTGAAAAAGAATGTGATTTCAATCATTTACTGAATGATATCAATAATATTGCCTCAGTGATGGCAATGCAGAAAAACCTGCGGTTTGAAATGAAGTTGGACAATGATTTACCGAATTGGATTCTAGTTGATGCGATTCGTCTCAATCAGGTGCTGTGGAATCTGATCAGTAATGCGGTCAAATTTACCAAGCAAGGCTGGGTAAAACTGTCGGTGTCCAGAACGGGCAGTGACGGGTTGTGTTTTAAAATCAGTGATAGCGGTATCGGGATTCCGCAGGCGGAATTGAACAATATTTTCACGATGTATTATCAAGTGAAATCACAAGATAACATGCGTGCCTTAGGCAGCGGAATCGGTTTGGCGGTATCCAAACAGATTGCATCTCTGATGTCCGGCGATCTGACGGTGGAGAGCGCAGAAAATATCGGTACAACGTTTACCTTGCATATCAAGGCGCAGCAAGTCGAGACGGAAGCCGATGCTGAAGTACTGCCACTAAGCCAACCGTTGAATATTTTGTTGGTTGAAGATATTGAAGTGAATATTATTGTTGCCAAATCCATTTTGGAAAAATTGGGCTACCATGTGGATGTGGCGATGACCGGAGAACAAGCGCTACAAAAATTTCATCAAAATGCCTATGATTTATTGTTATTGGATATCCAATTGCCGGATATGTCCGGTTTTGACGTGGCAATGGCATTGCGCCGACAATATCAACAGGATGAAATTGCGTATCTGCCGCCATTGGTGGCGCTGACGGCAAATGTGATGAATAACAAAAATCACTATTTGCAGCAAGGTATGGATGATGTATTGTCCAAACCATTGGCGCTGGAAGCGCTGAATAGTACGCTGAAACGCTTGTTTGGCGATGAAGAAGCGATTTTGCCGTCGGCGCCGTTGCATACTGTTGAAAATAAAAACGATACCATGCGCTTTGATTATCCGTTACTTAATGAATTATTGGATCTGCTGGGAAAAGCAACCGTACTGAAAAGTATCGAGCTGTTTGAACAACTGATGCCGGGTTATTTGCATGAACTGGACGGGCATTATCGCCGTTATCAATCGGATGTGTCGCAAAAAAGAGCGGTTGCGGAAGATGCGCATAAAATAAAAGGTGCAGCCGCTTCAATCGGATTAAACGATATTCGTGAGGTCGCAGAATCGGCGCAGCATGAGGATTCGCCGCAATGGGAAGAAAATATTGCCCGCTGGATTGCCATGATGAAAGAGGAGTGGCAACCATCTTTGGCGGCATTGAAAACGTGGGTGGAGAGTCGTTAAATATCGCAGTAAAAGCTATACCGCAAAAATGCGGTATAGCTTGAGTGGGTTATAGGAAAATGCCGGCAAACACAAAGCCAAAGATCAGGCTGAAAATCATGCTTAATAAGCCGGGAAGCATAAAGCTGTGATTAAAGATAAATTTGCCGATACGGGTAGTGCCGGTGGTATCAAAATCGATAGAAGCAATAATCGGCCCGTAGTTCGGGATAAAGAAGTACCCGTTAACCGCAACAAAGGTGGCGATAATCACTTCGGGCGGTAAGCCGAGCAGGATTCCCAACGGCACTAATACCGCAACGGTTGCGCCTTGGCTGTTGACCATGACCGACAGAGCAAACAAAGCAAAAGCGAAAGTCCAAGGGGCAAACTCAACCAAACCGGAAACCATCTCTTTGACTTCGCTGCTGTGTGCGCCCATTAAGGTGTCGCCCAGCCAGGCAATCCCGAAAATCGCCACAATCGCCCGCATACCGGCATGGAAAACCGAGCCTTGGGTGATCTCGTTGCCGTCAGGTTTGCAGATGACGACAATTAATGCGGCAATCGTCAGCATGATAATTTCGATGGTATGTGCCATGCCCATCGCTTTACCGTCAAAGTGCGGTCGTAATTCAGGGAATGCACCCATAATGACCACCAATAATGCACCAAACAGGAACAGTGTCACAGACAGTTTGGCCGTTTTGCTGATTTCCATATTTTCTACGTCCAGTTTGACCGCATTTTTCTGTACATATTTTGGATCTTGCAATAAGCGCTGATAGTGGGGATCGTCCTTCAGTTCTTTGCCCATTTTATTAACAAAAACACAGGCCAGTGCAATTCCTAAAATCGTTGACGGCACGGTAACGCTGAGCACATTGGTCAACGTAATGCCTTGCGGCTCAAGATAGGCTACCATCGCAACCACTGCCGCCGCAATCGGGCTGGCAACAATTGCAAACTGTGAGGCAATGACCGCCATCGATAACGGACGGGAAGGGCGGATACCGTTATAACGGCTGACTTCCGCAATCACCGGCAATACCGAATAGGCAACGTGCCCGGTTCCGGCCAGTACGGTAAAGATGTAAGTTACCGCAGGGGCGATGAAAGTGATGTATTTTGGGTTTTTGCGCAAGATGCGAGTGGCAATTTGAATCATGTAGTTTAACCCACCGGCTGCCTGCATGGCGGCGGCGGCAGACACAACGGCCATAATCATCAACATGACATCGATTGGCGGGCTGGTAGGTTGTAAATTGAAGCCGAAGGCTAAAATGGCCAAGCCGACTCCCCCCATGACTCCCAAACCGATTCCGCCGATGCGGGCACCGATTAAAATACATAGTAATACTATGGCAAATTGTAATAGAAACATAACTGCTCCATCATTTTAGTTATAAAAGGAAAAACTCTCCGGCAAAGCAAGAGAGTCATCATATTTAAAATCAGATTGTGACCAATCGGTTCGGTAAACCTATTGCGATCGGTAAAATCAGATGGCGCGTATTTTATCAGGAGTAAAATCAAAAAGAGAGGGCAATCATCACAAAACCGATGTTAAATCAAAAATAGAGTAGATTTATATGATGGCGAATGTGGGCGGATTCGAACCGCCGACCTATCCCTTAGGAGGGGATTGCTCTATCCGGCTGAGCTACACATTCGTAATGGTTATGGGGATTTATGTTTACTGAGTGAAGTGTGCTGGATTTGTACTTTTTTACCGCGCCCTAAGAAATATTCGCCCAACTGTTGGGCTATATAGACTGAGCGGTGTTTGCCGCCGGTGCAGCCGATAGCGACTGTCAAATAACTGCGGTTATTCTGTTCCAGCAAGGGCAGCCAGGTTTCGATATAATTACGGGTGGTGTAGATAAAATTATGCACCTCATTATGTCGATTCAGAAAATCAATAACCGCTTCGTCCAGTCCGGTCATTGGGCGTAGCGCAGGATCCCAGTGCGGGTTCGGTAAAAAACGAACGTCAAAAACATAATCGGCATCAAGTGGAATGCCGTATTTGAAACCAAAGGATTCAAAGACGATATTCAATTCTTTATCCGATTTTCCACGCAGGAAGTGGCGTAGTTTTTCAGCCAGCTCATGTGTGGAAATAGATGAGGTATCCAACACTAAATCGGCTTGTTGGAACAAAGGCTCTAATAATTCTCGTTCGAGTGCTATCGCTGTTTCAAGCGTGACATTTTTTACCGAGAGCGGGTGAAGGCGGCGGCTGTCGCTGTAGCGCCGAATCAGTGTGCCCGCATCGCAATCCAGGAAAATCATTTTTACATGGATTTCAGCGGGAAGGTTTTGTAAGATACGATCCAGTTGCACAGGGGAATCGGACATATTACGAATATCGACACTGATTGCGACAGCCTCTTGTTTTTGGGTCAGGATTTCAACCGATTGAGCAAATAAGGCAAGCGGCAGATTATCGATACAATAATAACCGATATCTTCGAGTGCGCGTAACGCTACGGATTTACCGGATCCGGAGCGTCCGCTGACGATAATCAGTTCCATATTCCCCTCATTAATTCCGATTATGCGGCGGCGTGTTCCGCTGAGTGTTCAGGCTGCGGATCGGTAGGCGAGCCGTCTTGTTCTTCGTGTAAATCCAGTTTGGCGAAAATATTCCAGATTTCCTCTTCACTTTGTGCGGCACGCAACTGTTTGATCAGCGTTTTATTGTTTAATTTTTTAGCGATTTCAGGCAATAGCGGTTTGCAGTTGGCGCAGAGATTTTCCGGAATAAACAGCGCAAAGACTAAGTCTACCGCTCGATTATCCAAGGCTTTGTAATCAATCGGATTAACCAACTGCAAAAAAATAGCAATGGGTTTGCTGCCTTCCGGGAGTTTGGCGTGCGGTAAGGCAAGACCGTTGCCAAGTGCGGTACAGCCGACCTTTTCCCGTTCGCATAGCGTTTCAAAGCAAATCTGTGTTTCGCCGCCGGTTTGGGCGGTGACTATTTCGCTCAATATTTCAAGCACACGTTTTTTGCTTGAGGCCATGACGCCTTGGCGAATATTGTCTGATGTGAGTAGATGAGTAAACTTCATTAATATGTCCTCCCTCTTGCGGAACAAACGGGATTATAATTTGAACTGATCGCCCAAATAAACCCGTTTCACATCTTCATTTTCCAAAATTTCTCTCGGGGTTCCGGTGGCGATCATGTTACCGGCGCTGACAATGTATGCCCGTTCGCAGACGTCCAGTGTTTCTCGCACGTTGTGATCGGTAATCAGCACACCCAAACCGCGATCTTTCAGATGCAGAATAATTTTTTTAATATCAATCACCGAAATCGGATCCACGCCGGCAAACGGTTCGTCCAGCAGAATAAATTTCGGATTCACTGCCAATGCCCGTGCAATTTCAACGCGACGGCGTTCGCCGCCGGACAAGGATTGCCCCAGATTATTGCGGATATGATCGATGTGGAATTCGTCGATAAGCTCTTCCGCCCGTTGTTGGCGCTGTTTGCCGTTCAGATCTTTGCGGATTTCCAGCACCGCCATCAGGTTGTCATAAACACTCAGACGACGGAAAATCGAGGCTTCCTGCGGCAGGTAGCCGATCCCCTGTTGTGCGCGGTTATGCATCGGTAACAGGGTAATGTCCTGTTCATCGATTTTAATTGTACCGTGATCGTTTTTGACTAAACCGACCACCATATAAAACGTCGTGGTTTTGCCGGCGCCGTTAGGGCCGAGCAAACCGACGATTTCGCCGGAATTGACTGTCAGGCTCACGTTGTGTACGACTTGTCGTCCTTTATAGGATTTGGCCAAATTTTGCGCCGTAAGAATAGACATGAAATATTAACCTTAACCTGTTATTTTTGTTGTAATTGCGACGGATATAAAACGGTTTTAACGCGCCCTTTGCCGCTGTTTTTGGCGATCATTTTCTGTTGTTGCACATCATAGGTGATAACGTCGGCTTCAATCCGGCTGTCCTGTTGTTTCAGGCGGGCATTGCCGGTCAGCACTAAGTATTGTGCGCCTAGATCATAATTCACTTTGCCGGCGCTGCCGTTGATCAATTTGCCGTTATCCAGCTGTTGTTGGAATGTCACCGGATTACCGCTGGCGTCGATTTTTTCTTTGCCGTTGCCGTCATTGGCGTTAGGACGGATAATCGTCACTTTATCGGCATGAATCAGAATCGATCCTTGCGTAATCACAACGTGATCGGTAAACGTCACGATGTTGTTTTCCAGATCCAACGATTGGTTGTCGGAGCTGACATTAATCGGTTGTTGGGTATCGCTTTTTAATGCCGACGCTGAAAAAGAGAGCAACAGCGCACTGAATAATACCAGCGGTTTAGTTATTTTGAATTTCATAATGGGTTTGTACCTGCTCTTTTAACGTTGCAATCTGTTGACGAAGATTTCCGGCCATGCTTTTTCCCGTTGTGGTGAAACTTTGACCGACAACAGTGACCATTGTATCAGATGTTATATCCTGTGTCGTTAGATTGACAACCGCACTTGAGGTTTTAAGGCTGTGAATCTTGCTTTCGGGCAATAAGCTTTCGATCGCCACATTATTATCAAGGTATAACATTTTGTCATTGGTGATTTTTGCTTGATCGGCACTCAGTTTCCAGCTGCGCACCAAATTATCGCTGTTTTTGGCGCTTTCGAACAGATAAACCACCGGTGATTTAAAGACGGTGTCGCCGCTTTGCTGAAAATATTCGACCTGTTCCGCGCTGGCGACATATTGTTTTCGTCCGTCGAGCGAATAGAGAGTCGTTTCCATTTGATTGGCAATATAATCCGGGCTTTTATCGGCCTGAATGCGGGTGGTCAGCGCGCTTTCCTCTTGCTGATTTAAGGTGTAATACCAGCCGAGCAAACTCAGGGTTATCACGATCAGAATCATATTCCAGCGAACGTTCATCTGCTTTCCTGCTGAAGAGTCAAAAATTAAGGGATTTGAAATTCTAACATAAATTTGCTGTGTTTAGGCAAGTCCAAGAGAATTAATCCGGACTCAAAACAGGGGAGTATTTGACATTACGGCGAATTTCATACAAGATTTGAACCGATTACCATTTGCGGTAAGCGAAGTAACCCAAGGCGTAGAATGAATAAATATTTAGTTGAGGTGAAAGATCTCATATTTAAACGCGGCTCAAGAACTATTTATCAAGGACTTAATCTGAAGGTTGAGACGGGTAAAATCACCGCAATAATGGGACCTTCCGGCATAGGCAAAACAACCCTGCTGAAGCTTATCGGCGGGCAACTGTTTCCCGATTCGGGGCAAATTCTGTTTGACGGAGAGGATATTACCCGTTTGTCGAACAGCCGGTTGTATCAGGTTCGTAAACGAATGGGGATGCTGTTTCAGTCGGGAGCATTGTTTACCGATATTTCCACCTTCGATAATGTCGCTTTTCCGCTGCGAGAACACAGTCATCTGCCGGAAGCGCTGGTTCGACAGTTAACGTTATTGAAGTTGGAAGCGGTCGGACTGCGCGGTGCCGCCGGGCTAATGCCGTCGGAGCTTTCCGGTGGTATGGCGCGGCGGGTGGCATTGGCAAGAGCGGTAGCGCTTGATCCGGATTTGGTGATGTATGACGAGCCGTTTACCGGACAGGATCCGATCAGCATGGGCGTTATCGTGAGCCTGATAAAACGATTGAATAAAACCCTGAAGTTGACCTCGATTGTGGTTTCACATGATGTGCAGGAAGTCTTGAGTATTGCCGATTATGCCTACATTGTAGCGGATCAGACGGTGATTGCCGAAGGCAGTGCCGAACAATTGAAACAAAGCGAGGATCCGCGAGTCATTCAATTTTTGTCCGGTCAGGAAGACGGACCGGTGCAATTTCACTATCCTGCACAAAATTATATAGACGAGCTATTTGTATGATAATTTCAGCCATTTCTAAACTCGGCGGTGCAGTGATCAGCACGTTTCGGGCATTGGGGCGTTCCGGTTTCATGCTGTATGGCGCACTGGTCGGCATACCGCAACCGAAAAAATATTTTCCGCTGCTGGTGAAACAGCTTTATGTATTAGGTGTGCAGTCGCTGTTGATTATTTTATTATCAGGCCTGTTTATCGGCATGGTATTGGGCTTACAGGGGTATGTCGTTTTGGTCGGCTTTGCGGCGGAAAGCAGTCTGGGGCAGCTGGTTGCCTTATCGTTATTGCGCGAGCTGGGGCCGGTGGTGACCGCACTTTTATTTGCCGGACGGGCGGGGTCGGCGCTGACGGCGGAAATCGGATTGATGAAAGCGACCGAACAGCTTTCCAGTCTGGAGATGATGGCGGTGGATCCGCTGCGGCGAGTGATTTCGCCGCGTTTTTGGGCCGGGATTATATCCATGCCGATTTTAACCGTGATTTTTGTGGCGATCGGAATCTGGGGCGGCGCACTGGTCGGCGTTGACTGGAAAGGCGTAGACGGCGGCAGCTTCTGGTCGGTGATGCAAAATTCGGTCAGTTGGAAAACGGATATTCTCAACGGTGTGATTAAAAGTGTTGTCTTTGCCGTTGCGGTAGTTTGGATTGCATTATTTAACGGCTATGACGCGCGCCCGACATCGGAAGGGATCAGTCGGGCGACAACCAAAACGGTGGTACACGCCTCATTGACCGTATTGGCTTTGGATTTTATTTTAACCGCCATGATGTTCGGCGGAAATTAAGCGCTTGACGAAGCGTTAGACAGGAAAGGAAAGAAAAATGCGTCAAACCATTAAATATGAATTTTGGGTCGGATTATTTTTATTGCTGGGCATTGCCGCGCTGGTTTTTTTAGGCTTGCGTGTGGCCAATGTGCAAGGATTCAGCGATAGCAAAAGTTATCAGTTACAGGCAACTTTTAACAATATCGGCGGTCTTAAGGTGCGGGCGGCGGTGAAAACCGGCGGGGTCGTTATCGGTCGGGTAACGGATATTACGCTTGATCAGGAAAGTTATTTGCCGAAAGTCAGCCTGAGTATCGATCAAGAATACAATAAAATCCCGGAGACCAGCTCGTTATCGATTAAAACCTCCGGCTTGCTGGGCGAGCAGTATCTGTCGCTGAATATGGGATTTGACGACGGTGATGTTGCCATGCTGAAAAACGGCGATACGATTCATGACACGACGTCAGCCATGGTATTGGAAGATTTAATCGGGCAGTTTCTCTACGGTGACAAACCGAGTGACAACAAAGCAGCTGAAGCGACGGCAGAATAAGCCGGTGTGAAAGTCGACAAGACATTCTGAACAGGAGAAAGCAAATGCTAAAGAAAATGTTAAATAAATGGTTTACTGTAAGTGCGGTATTGTTGATGGCGCTGTTTACCTCGTTACAGGCAACGGCGGCGGATAATCCGTATCAATTAATGCAGCAGGCGTCGGACAAACTGTTTGCCTCGATTAGCGACAATCAGTCAAAAATCCGGCAAGATCCGAATTATATGCGCACCATCGTCAAGCAGGAATTAATGCCGTATATCCATGTCAATTATGCGGGATCGTTAGTGCTGGGGCAATATTTTAAAAGCACTACGCCGGCACAGCGTGATCAGTTTTTCAGCGCCTTCGCCGGTTTTATTGAACAGTCTTATGCACAAGTGCTGACCATGTATAAAAATCAGCGTATCCAAATCGAAGCGGAAAAACCGATCGGCGATCAGAATATCCTCAGCATCAGGGTGAATATTATCCAGACTACCGGCGCTGCGCCGATTAATTTGGATTTTAAATGGCGAAAAAATACCAGAACAGGACAATGGCAGGCATACGATATGGCGGCGGAAGGCGTCAGCATGGTGGAAACCAAGAAAAACGAATGGAGTAATATTTTACGCCAGCAAGGCATTGACGCCCTGACCGCACAAATCCGGAAAAGTGCGGCAGCGCCGATCAAATTAGAAAACTAGAGGTTACCAGCTTGCATTTTGAATGGAATGTCAGCAGTAGTGAACAGGCTGTTACTCTGCAATTACGCGGCTCTCTGACCCGCAGCACGCTGTTGCCGTTATGGCGGCAGCGCGCTTCGTTGTTGGCGGAAGAAAGCGCCGCACAACAAAAAGCTTGTCTATATATTGAGCTAAGTCACCTTGAAACGGTGGATTCTGCCGGTTTTGTGTTAATATGTGAAATTATTCATCACTATTCGCAGCGCAGCAGGGTGAAATTGATCGACGTACCGCACTTGGTCGAGGATTTTGCCGAATTATACGATCTCGAACAGTGGATTAAACCTTTTATACAGCCGTAAAGCCCAAGGATAGAAAGAGAATGGATGCACAAGCAATAGAAGCGATTTTGCGTGATCAGCTGAATCTGGCGGAAGTGTATGTCAGCGGGGAAAACGCACATTTCAATGTGACCGCCGTCAGTGACGATTTTGCCGCCATGAATAAGGTAAAACAGCAGCAGATGATTTACGCGCCATTAATGCAGTATATCTCAACCAATGATATTCATGCATTGTCGATCAAAACGTTTACCGTTGAAAAATGGCGGAAAGTGCGGTTATTGAACGGACTTTGATTGAACGGCAACAGATTCGAGTAAAGGAAAAATAATGGAAAAATTTCGTATCTATGGAAAATCCTGCTTGAAAGGCAGTGTTGATATTTCCGGTGCAAAAAATGCGGCACTGCCGATCTTGTTCGCTGCCATTTTGGCGGAGGAGCCGGTGACGCTGACTAATGTTCCCGATTTGAAAGATGTGACCACCACATTGAAAATTCTCAGTAAGCTTGGCGTCACGGTCGAGAAAAAAGATAAAAATACGGTTTATCTGGACGCTTCCCGTATTAACAGTTTTGTTGCCCCCTACGAACTGGTGAAAACCATGCGCGCCTCGATTTGGGCGTTGGCGCCGTTGGCCGCCCGTTTCTGTCAAGGGCAGGTGTCGTTGCCGGGCGGCTGCTCTATCGGCGCGCGACCGGTTGATTTGCATATTTCCGGCTTGGAAAAACTCGGCGCCAAGATCAAGCTGGAAGACGGGTATGTCAAAGCGTTTATCGACGGGCGTTTGAAAGGCGCCCATATCATGATGGATAAAATCAGTGTCGGTGCGACCTTATCGGTGATGATGGCGGCAACCTTAGCGAAAGGAACGACCATTATCGAAAATGCGGCACGGGAACCTGAAATTACCGATACCGCACTTTTCCTAAACAAACTGGGTGCCAAAATCAGCGGAGCCGGTACCGACTTAATCACGATCGAAGGCGTTGAACGCTTGGGTGGTGGGGAACACCATGTGATTCCGGATCGGATTGAGACCGGCACGTTTTTAGTGGCGGCCGCGATTTCAGGCGGACGGATTGTTTGCCGCGGCACGCGTGCTTCCACGCTGGATGCGGTAATCGAGAAGTTGCGTGAAGCCGGCGCACAAATTGATATTACCGATGACACCGTTACGCTGGATATGCTGGGTTATCGGCCAAGAGCGGTCAATATCCGCACCGCACCGCACCCTGGTTTCCCGACGGATATGCAGGCGCAATTCACCCTATTGAATATGGTGGCGGAAGGCACCGGGATTATTACCGAAACCATTTTTGAAAACCGTTTCATGCATATTCCCGAATTAGTACGAATGGGGGCAAAAGCCGATATTGAAGGCAACACGGCAATTTGCTACGGCGTGGCGAATCTGAACGGCGCCGAAGTGATGGCGACGGATTTGCGTGCTTCTGCCAGTTTGGTATTGGCAGGCTGTATTGCTAACGGGGAAACGGTTGTTGACCGTATTTATCATATCGATCGCGGTTATGAGCATATTGAAGAAAAACTGCGTGCATTGGGCGCCCGAATCGAACGTTTTTCGGAAGCGGAACAGTAATCCGTTAATCTACCGTAAAATAGGTATTTGAGACCCGGCCAGTCCGGGTTTCTTTTTGCGCTTTATCACAATAACTGAAAAATCAGAGAATGAAAGTCAAATCCAATTTCAGCCAAGTGCGGTTTTACGATAGAATACAACGCATTAATTTTCGATAATAACGGACATAGTATGACATCGAGTGTAGAGTTATTGGTGAATGTAACGCCAAATGAGACCCGAATTGCGTTACTCGATACCGGCGTGTTAAAAGAAGTGCATATTGAACGCGAAGCCAAACGCGGGCTGGTCGGGAATATTTATAAAGGTAGGGTAATGCGGGTGCTGCCGGGTATGCAGTCGGCGTTTGTCGACATCGGCTTAGAAAAGGCGGCGTTTTTGCATGCTTCCGACATCGTGTCGCATACCGAATGTGTCGATGAATCGGAAAAAAAGCAGTTTATTGTGAAAGACATCAGTGAATTGGTGCGTGAAGGGCAGGATATTGTGGTGCAGGTGGTGAAAGATCCGCTCGGCACTAAGGGCGCACGTTTGACCACCGATATTACCCTACCGTCCCGTTATTTGGTGTTTATGCCGGAAAACAGCCATGTCGGCGTTTCGCAACGGATTGAAAGCGAAGAGGAGCGGGCACGGCTAAAAGCATTGGTTGAAGGCTATTGTGATGAGTTGGGCGGCTTTATCGTCCGCACTGCCTCGGAGGGCAGCTCTGAAGAAGAGTTGAGCCAAGATGCACAGTTTTTGAAGCGGCTGTGGCGTAAAGTGATGGAGCGCAAACAGAAGTATCCGACCCGATCGATGCTATACGGCGAACTGGCGTTGGCACAGCGTGTATTGCGTGATTTTGTCGGCACGCAGATTGATTTGATTCGCATTGATTCCAAGCTGACTTTTCAAGAGGTTCAAACTTTCACACAGGAATTTATGCCGGAGCTCACCCAGCGCTTGTCGCTGTATAGCGGTAATTCGCCGTTGTTTGATTTATACAGTGTGGAAAATGCGATTCAGCGTGCGTTGGAAAAACGGGTCAATCTGAAATCCGGCGGTTACCTGATTATTGAGCAAACCGAAGCGATGACCACCATCGATATTAATACCGGCGGATTTGTCGGTCATCGTAATCTGGAAGAAACCATCTTCAATACCAATGTCGAAGCGACGCAAACCATCGCCCAGCAGTTGCAACTGCGTAATCTGGGCGGGATCATCATTATTGATTTTATTGATATGCAAAGTGAGGAGCACCGCGAGCGGGTGCTGCAATCACTGAACGAAGCGCTTTCCCGTGATCGGGTGAAAACCAGCGTCAACGGCTTTACTCAACTGGGCTTGGTTGAGATGACTCGCAAACGCACGCGCGAAAGTTTGGAACATATATTGTGTACCGAATGTCCGGCGTGTAAAGGGCGCGGAAATTTGAAAACGGTGGAAACGGTCAGTTATGAAATCGTGCGTGAAATTGTGCGTATCCATCACCAATACGACAGCGAACAATTTTTGGTGTATGCCTCAAGAGCGGTAGCGGACTATCTTATCAATGAAGAAGCACACGGCATTTTGGCAGAGCTGGAAGTGTTTATCGGTAAACAGGTGCAAATCAAAACTGAAGTCTTTTATAACCAAGAACAATTTGACGTTGTGATCATGTAATCGCAGCCGAGCCTAAATAGAGAAAAATTATGTTAACAAAAGTATCATCAGCATTATTGGAAGCCAGTGATCTATCCGTTGCCCGATTGAGCAATATTTTGGATCATTTTTCGACACGGAAAATTGATTATGCCGATCTCTATTTTCAATCTTCAATGGATGAAAATTGGGTATTGGAAGACGGCATTATCAAAGAAGGCGGATTTCATATTGACCGTGGGGTGGGCGTTAGAGCGGTCAGTGGCGAAAAAACCGCTTTTGCCTATGCCGATCAGATTAATTTGCCGCAATTATTACAATGTGTGGAGGCAACCAAAGCGATTGCACAAACCAAATCTTCTTCTACGACAGCGATTATTTTAAAACCGACCATTGCGGAAATGCGTTATGCGGCGCTCAATCCCTTGCCTAGTCTGAGCCGTGAAAAGAAAATCGAATTGCTGCATTTGATCGATCAAACCGCACGAGCGGAAGATCCGCGCGTTATTCAGGTTTCCGCCAGTATTAATTCGCTGTATGAAGAGATGTTGGTTGCGGCAACCGACGGCACACTGGCGGCGGATATTCGCCCGCTAATTCGCCTTTCCGTTTCCGTATTGGTCGAACAGGACGGCAAACGGCAGAGCGGCAGCAGCGGCGCCGGCGGACGGTTTGCGTTGGATTGGCTGTTGGAAGATTATCAAGGTGTCAGTCGCGCGGTATGGTTCAGCAAAGAAGCGGTGCGTCAGGCGTTGGTGAAGTTAAGTGCGGTTCAGGCGCCGGCGGGCATGATGCCGGTGGTACTTGGCGCAGGCTGGCCGGGCGTATTGCTGCACGAAGCGGTCGGGCATGGTTTGGAAGGCGATTTCAACCGCAAAAAATCGTCGCTATTCAGCGGTAAAATCGGAGAACAGGTGACGTCGTCCTTGTGTACGATCGTGGATGACGGGACATTGGCCGATCGGCGCGGCTCATTGACTGTGGATGACGAAGGCGTTCCGAGTCAGCGTAATATATTGATTGAAAATGGAATTCTGAAAGGTTATATGCAGGATAAGATGAATGCCCGTCTGATGGGGGTCGGTCCGACCGGCAACGGGCGGCGCGAATCCTATGCGCATTTGCCGATGCCGCGTATGACCAACACTTATATGTTGGCGGGGCAAAGCAAATTTGACGAGCTGATCGCTTCGGTTGAAAACGGTATTTATGCACCGCACTTTGGCGGCGGTCAGGTGGATATTACTTCCGGTAAATTTGTATTCTCTACTTCGGAAGCGTATCTGATTGAAAAGGGCAAAATCACCAAACCGGTGATTGGGGCAACCCTGATCGGCAGCGGAATCGAGGTGATGCAAAATGTCTCAATGGTGGCAGACGAAATGGAGCTTGACCCGGGTATCGGTGTTTGCGGCAAAGAAGGGCAGAGCGTGCCGGTCGGTGTCGGCCAGCCGGCACTGAAAATCGATCGTATTACTGTCGGCGGAACCAGTTAACCACCACGCTTTGCCAACTCGATGGCGGCGTTAATCGCCGCTTTTGTCTGTGGGCTGTTTTTTCAACAATTGCTGCCTAATAAGGCGGCAATTCGCGTACAGATGTCTTCATACCGCTCTTTTGCCAATTGTTCGAAAGAGTGAATGCCGATTTGTTCTAAGCGATTGATTACCGTATCACCGACATATTTCAGCCGGCGTAATTGTGCTTTTTCCTGTTCTGAAAAGGGCATAGTTTTCCTTGCGATGCGATCTTGCCCAAATATGCCATAATGGCAAGACAATACGCAATTCTACATCGCACTTCTCAAATTAGCGTGCGATAACTATTGATCCACTGTGCAAATCGTTTTATTTTAGATGAAGCATTTGCGTGTACAGGATAAGGAACCAACATGACACAATACAGCAGAGCGACCTTTGATCAGGTCTTAATTCAAAATTACAGCCCGGCGGATTTTATTCCGGTGCGCGGTAAAGGCAGCACGGTGTGGGATCAACGCGGCAAAGATTATATTGATTTTACTAGCGGCATTGCGGTTAATGCCTTGGGGCATTGCCCTGATGAATTGGTCGAGGTGTTGAAACGTCAGGGGGAAACCTTGTGGCATTCCAGTAATTGGTTCACTAACGAACCGGTATTGGAATTGGGTTCCAAACTGGTAGAAAAAACCTTTGCCGAACGGGTAATGTTTGCCAATTCGGGGGCGGAGGCCAACGAAGCGGCATTAAAACTGGCACGCCGTTATGCGGTTGATCATTTCGGTTATCAAAAAAGTAAAATCATCTCCTTTAAACAAAGTTTTCACGGCAGAACATTATTCACTGTCAGCGTTGGCGGGCAACCTAAATATTCCGACGGCTTCGGACCGAAACCGGCGGATATCGTGCATGTGCCGTTTAACGATTTAGACGCAGTAAAAGCGGTGATTGATGATCACACCTGTGCGATTATTGTTGAACCGATCCAAGGTGAAAGCGGTGTACAGCCTGCGACACAAGCTTTTTTACAAAGTTTGCGCGAACTGTGCGATCAATATCAGGCGTTGCTGATTTTTGATGAAGTCCAAACCGGCTTAGGGCGAACCGGGGCATTTTTTGCCTATATGCAATACGGCGTAATTCCCGATATTCTGACTTCCGCCAAAGCGCTGGCAAACGGTTTCCCGATCAGCGCTATGTTGACCAGCGATAAAATCTCGAAAAGTTTCGCACCGGGCGTACACGGCACAACCTTTGGCGGCAATCCGTTAGCCTGTGCCGTGGCGGCGAAAGTAGTGGATATCATCAGTGAACCGCACTTTTTGCAGCAAGTTCGGCATCGCTCGCAGCAGTTGGTTCAAGCACTGGAAGCGATCAATCAAAAAGCGAAATTATTCACCGTGGTGCGAGGAAGCGGTTTATTGATTGGCGCAGAGTTGGTTGAAAAATATCACGGTAAAGCGGCGGAACTGTGCAAAAAAGCCAATGAATTCGGCTTAATGATTTTGGTTGCCGGACCGAATGTCCTGCGTTTTGCACCGGCATTGAATATCAGTGATGCTGAGTTCACTTTGGGTATGCAACGATTCGAACAAATGATCGCCGCATTATAGAATGAAAAAGTTTATCGCTGAGAGGTGATTTCCCGAATTGAACCGCACTTTCAAAGTGCGGTTCAACGCAGGTACCGTCGCTGATGACGGTTCAATTTTCATTCAGCAAGCGTTCGATAATTTTCTTGTTTGCCGGTGGAAATTGACCGCTGTCAAGCGCATGCTGCTCTAGCCAGAAGCCGTCCTGTCCCTCACGACCAAAGGGCTGATTCAGCCATTCTTCCACTAGATAAAAGCTGAGTTCAATCACTTTGGTCGGATATTCAAATCGAAAGCGCTCGTAAAGTGCGGTTTTCAGCACCATAATACCGATTTCTTCTTCCAGTTCGCGTTTCAGCGCCTGTTCTTCGGTTTCGCCCGGATCAACTTTCCCACCGGGAAATTCCCAACTTTGGGCGAAATCTTTGCCTTCTAAGCGGCGTGTGATAAAAATTTGTTTGAATTCGTTGCGGATAATGCCGACAGCGACTTTAACAAGCGGTTTAGGGGTAAGTGCGGTCATGATTTTTCCATTTAATAAAGGCAGGGGATACCTGCCTTTGTCGGGTGAAGTTATTTAATCTTGCCGTGGCAATATTTGTATTTTTTGCCGGAACCGCAAGGGCAAGGGGCATTGCGGCTGACTTTGGCCACTTCACCCTGATTCTCGCCTTCTGCGGCAGGCTCGTCACCGTTTTTATGGTATTGCATTGCAGCGGCCTGACGTTCGGCGGCTTCACGGCGTAAGCGTTCGGCTTCTTCGACTTCTTCCTGTGTTCGTACCTGTACTTTACTCAGGGTGCTGATCACCGTGAATTTCAGCGTGTCCAGCATTTCGGTGAACATTTGGAACGACTCTTTTTTATATTCCTGCTTTGGATCTTTTTGCGCATAACCACGCAGATGGATTCCGCGGCGCAAGTGATCCATGGCGGCCAAATGTTCTTTCCACAATTCGTCCAAGATTTGTAGCATGACCCCTTTTTCGAAAGAGCGCATATTTTCAATCCCGACCAGCTCTTCCTTGCGCTGATGTTCGGCAACGGCTGCCGCCAGAATGCGTTCGCGCAGATTCTCTTCGTGTAGGCTGTTGTCTTCTTCCAACCACTTACCGATTGGCAGTGATAGGGCGAAATCGGTTTGCAGGCGTTGCTCGAGTCCCTCAATATTCCACATTTCTTCCAGCGATTGCGGCGGAATATATTGATCGATAACACTGTTAAACACGTCTTCCCGGATAACATTGACGGTTTCGGAAATATCGTCGTGATCCAGCAAATCATTCCGCTGTGCATAAATAGCATGACGCTGATCGTTGGCGACATCGTCAAATTGCAGCAGGTTTTTGCGTCCGTCGAAGTTGTGTGCTTCAACTTTTGCCTGTGCACTGGCAATGACTTTCGCCAGTAATTTGGATTCCATCGCTTCCCCCGGTTCGCTGAATGCTTTGCGCATCATATTCAGCTTGCCTTCGTTGAGATAAATCCGCATTAAGGCATCGTCCAGCGAGAGGTAGAAACGGGAAGAACCCGGGTCGCCCTGACGGCCGGAGCGGCCACGCAACTGGTTGTCGATACGGCGTGATTCATGGCGTTCGGTGCCGATAATATGCAAGCCGCCGGCCTCCATTACGATTTTATTGCGAGCTTCCCACTCCGCCTTGATTTCGGCAATCTGTTCTTCACTCGGATTTTCAAGTTTGGCGATTTCCGAACGCCAGTTGCCGCCCAATACAATATCGGTTCCGCGCCCCGCCATATTGGTGGCGATGGTTACCGCACCCGGCACACCGGCATCGGCTACAATTTCCGCTTCCTGTGCGTGGAATTTGGCATTCAGCACATTGTGCTTAATTCCGGCTTTGGTCAGAGTTTGTGATAATAATTCGGATTTTTCAATCGAAATCGTCCCGACCAACACGGGCTGGTTGCGGGCAACGGCGTCTTTGATGTCGGCTACGATGGCGGCAAATTTGTCTTCTTCGTTTTTATACATCAAATCGGTACGATCGTCGCGGATCATCGGCTTGTTGGTTGGTACTACAACGGTTTCAAGTCCATAAATTTGTTGAAATTCAAAGGCTTCGGTATCTGCCGTACCGGTCATGCCAGCCAATTTTTCATATAGTCGGAAGTAGTTTTGATAAGTGATGGACGCTGTAGTTTGGTTTTCATTCTGAATTTGTACGCCCTCTTTGGCTTCAATTGCCTGATGCAACCCTTCAGACCAACGGCGCCCTTGCATGGTACGGCCGGTGTGTTCGTCCACAATTACGATTTCACCGTCTTTGACGATATAATCCACATTGCGTTCAAACAGGGTATGAGCCCGCAGTGCAGCATTAACATGGTGCAGCAGGGTAACGCGCGACGGCGAATACAGTGAATCGCCTTCTTTCATCAAGTCGGCTTCGGTCAACAAATTTTCAATTTTTTCTTGTCCGCGCTCAGTCAAAAATGCCTGTTTGTTTTTCAAATCTAATGTGTAATCACCGTCGCCTTGATATTCCTCGCTGTCCTCTTTTTCTTGGAACACCAGCTTCGGAATCAGTTTGTCAATCGCAA
This sequence comes from Chelonobacter oris, assembly GCF_000772535.1. Lineage (GTDB taxonomy): Bacteria > Pseudomonadota > Gammaproteobacteria > Enterobacterales > Pasteurellaceae > Chelonobacter > Chelonobacter oris. The sequence continues at coordinate 233,961 of NZ_JSUM01000014.1, read as the reverse complement.
TATACAGATCGGAGCTGTCTTCCGCTTGGCCGGAGATAATCAGCGGTGTGCGGGCTTCATCGATTAAAATCGAATCGACTTCATCGACTAAGGCATAATACAGCGGGCGTTGGAAGCGATCTTGCGGCGAATGTGCCAGATTGTCGCGCAGATAGTCAAAGCCCAGTTCGCTGTTAGTCGCATAAGTCACATCGGCGGCATAAGCGGCACGTTTTTGTTCCGGCGCCAATCCCGGGATATTCACACCGACGGTCATGCCTAAAAACTCAAATAACGGGCGGTTGGTTTCGGCATCACGGCGCGCCAGATAGTCGTTTACCGTGACGACATGAACGCCGCGTCCGGTTAAGGCATTCAAATAGCAAGGCAGGGTGGCGGTCAGGGTTTTCCCTTCGCCGGTGCGCATTTCGGCGATACAGCGATCATTTAAAATCATACCGCCGAGCAATTGCACATCGAACGGACGCATCCCCAGCGTGCGCAAACAGGCTTCACGCACGGTAGCAAAGGCTTCCGGCAGAATTTTTTCCAGCGTTTCGCCCTGTTGCAGGCGGGTTTTGAATTCCGTTGTTTTGGCTTTTAATTGCTCATCACTGAGGGTTTGGTATTCCGTTTCCAATTGATTGATTTTTTGGACTTGTTTGTTCAGGCGGCGTAACACGCGCTCATTACGGCTGCCGAATAATTTGGTTGCAATGGTTCTAAACATAATCTTTTTTACTTTTATTGATAATGGATTCATTGGTTGAGCGAAGTGCGGTCAAACCGCACTTTGAGTCGTTTTATCGCCCGATATGGTTGTTATTGGAGTCAGAAAGAAAAGTACGGTCCGGCACGGATTGGCGGTACGGCTTCATGATGTTGCCGGCTGATCAACAATCGGATTACGGGACGGTAGTGCGGCAATTCGCGAATAACCTGCTGTTGTAGCCGGATTTGGCGTTGCTGCTGTTGATAAAACAGCGATGATGCCGGTTTATGCTGTTGCAGCTGTTGCGATTGTTGATAAGCTTGATCGTAAGCGGGTTGATTTTGGCTGAGTGACGCATTGACCGGCAACGACATAATTGCCAACATTCCTAAAAGGAATTGCGACCAAAAGTGCGGTTTGCGACAACGGTGAAACGGATTCATCAATTATGCGGCTCAGCTTGTGATTTTCAAAATAGGGGTGGTAAACATGTTGTGCTATTATAGAACATCATGACCTGAATGTCATAAATATCGGGACGAATTACGGAAAAACAAGTTATGCGCCGAAATAAAATGAAAAATATTCAAGAGATTGTCGAACGCAGTGCGTTTGCCCAGATTGCGAAGCACGGGCTGTTTCTTGCGGATCTGAACAAGCAATTGCAGCAATGTTTTCCGGCGCCGTTTCAAGGGCGGTTTCGTGTGGCGAATGTGCGGGACGAAGTGATTTATTGCGAAGTGGCAAGTGCGACGGTGAAGCAGGGTATTTTGTTTCGGCAGGCGGAATTGTTGAAATTGGCACAACAGGTGTTTCCGCAGGCAAAACGACTGACGTTTAAGATTAATCCGGAATTGTCTTTTTAGATTGGCGTTTTCCGGCTTGAAAAACGGCGATCAGCTCGTTTACTTTATTGCGGTTTTCGCCGTTTTGGCTGATATGACGCTGTACTACCAGCTTTTTAAATTTGGCGCCGCGATAAATTTTGCGGGTAAACGGGGTATCGTGATTGGAAATCACGACGGTGGTATGGTGCAGTTCCGCACACTGTTTTGCCAAATCCGCCAGTTCTTGCTGTTGTATCAGAGTAAATCCGTTACCGGCATAATGCGTGAAATTGGAAAGTTGCACTAACGGCGCATACGGCGGATCGCAATAGACCACGCTGTTATGACTGGCATGTTGAAAACTTTTGTCAAATGCTTCACAGAGAAATATTGCCTGTCGTGCTTTATCACTGAAGTAACGAATTTCCTGCTCCGGAAAGTAGGGTTTGACATAAGCCCCGAACGGTACGTTAAACAACCCTTTATTATTATAGCGACAAAGCCCGTTGTAGCCGAAACGGTTCAAATAGATGAACAGGATTGAGCGCAGAAACGGATCGCAAGTGCGGTTGAACTCGTCTCTTTTCTGATAATAAAATTCGGCACTGTTGGCATCGGTATGTCGAAAGACTTTCACGCTTTCATTGATCAGATGATCGACATCGGTTTTGACCACATTGAAAAGATTAATCAGATCCGAATTCAGATCCGCCAGAATATAGTGTTTGAAATTAGAATTCAGAAATACCGAACCGGCGCCGACAAAGGGTTCAAGCAGTGTATGTTTGTTTTCCGGCAACAGCTTATTGATTTCATCGGTCAGACGAAATTTGCCGCCGGCCCATTTGAGAAAGGGGCGGTGTTTAAGCGGGCTGTTGACGGCAATCGGCATGGGTTAATCAAACTGGCTGTAAATGTGGATTGCCTGTTGTACCAATTGCGGATCACTGTCTTTGGCGACATAGGCTTGCCCCAGCTGTTTGAGCAGTACCAAGCGCAGTTTGCCGCGCAACACTTTTTTATCGCGCATCATCAGCGGTAAATAGTCGTCGGCCGTCATTCCGTCCGGAGAAACGGTCGGCAGATTGGCTTGCGCCAACAGTTTTTCCAAGCGGGCAACGGCCTCTTGACTCAAATCGCCGAGTAAATGGGATTGTGCCGCCGCCATCAGCATACCGACCGCCACAGCTTCACCGTGTAGCCAGTTGCCGTAGCCCAAATGTGTTTCGATTGCGTGCCCGAAAGTATGCCCCAGATTCAGTAGTGCACGATCGCCCTGTTCGGTTTCGTCACGCGCTACGACTTCGGCTTTCAGCTCACAGCAGCGTTGAATACAGCTTTGCAATTTGTTTGTGTCCAGTCTGACCAAATCGCTGATATGCCGCTCCAGCCATTCGAAAAATGCAATATCCAGGATAGCGCCATATTTGATGACTTCCGCCAAGCCGGCAAAAACTTCCCGTTTCGGCAATGTTTCCAGTGTAGTACTGTCGATAATGACGGCGCATGGCTGGTAAAATGCCCCGATCATGTTTTTTCCCAGTGCATGGTTCACGCCGGTTTTACCGCCGACGGAAGAATCGACTTGCGATAGCAGGGTAGTCGGAATTTGCAGCAGGCGCACGCCACGCTGATAACTTGCCGCCGCAAAGCCGGCAACATCACCGACCACGCCGCCGCCAAGTGCGATAATGGTGGTATCCCGTCCATAATTGGCTTGTAAAAGTGCGGTGAAAATTAAATTCAGTGATTCAAGGGTTTTGTATTGTTCGCCGTCCGGGATCAAAACCGATTCCACCCGACAACCTAATTGGCGTAAGGTCTCACTGACGGTTGCCAAATAGTGTTTTGCCACGTTGGGATTTGAAACAATCATGACGTTGTCGCCGCTTTTTAACGGTGCATAGTGCTGTGGCTGTGTCAGAATATCGCTGCCTATCCGAATCGGGTAGCGGCGATCTTTCAGTTCGACATTTACTTCAATCACATCGTTGTCGGCTTCGCTCATGGTGTCATCTCGGTTTAAAGGGAATAAAATTAATTGACGGAGGAAAATTCTTCCAGTAAATCAATTAGTTGATTAGCCATCGTTTTGGCACTCTGCTCATCGGTGCTCATGGTGATGTCTGCAATCTCTTCGTATAACGGATTGCGTACTTTCGCTAAATCTTCCAATACTTGGCGAGGGTCAGCCACATCTTGCAGCAACGGACGTTTTTTATCGCGCAAGGTGCGCTGGTGCTGTTTGTCTACTGTCGTTTCCAAATAGACCACAATGCCGCGTGCAGAGAGGTGATTGCGCGTCTCTTTCGATACGATAGCACCGCCGCCGGTGGACAAGACGATGCCTTGCCGTTGGGTAAGTTCGTTGATAATGCGTTCTTCACGTTTGCGGAAACCGGCTTCGCCTTCGACATCAAAAATCCAACTGATGTCGGCGCCGGCACGTTGTTCGATTTCGCCGTCGGAATCGATGAATTCCATTCCAAGGATCTGGGCAAGTTGACGCCCGATAGTGCTTTTCCCTGCACCCATAGGACCGATTAAAAAGATATTACGTTTTTCAGCCATGTTATTCTAAATTCTTGTTAATGTTATGATTAATAGGGTTTGCTATTTGCAAACATGCTGTTGAAGGAATAAAAACGCGGGCAAAAGTGTGTGCCGAATATCGGCAGTTTAAGCTGTAAAGCACCCCACAAACTTCAACTTTTAAGTTAAGGGGGCAATTATCGCAATAAACCGCCCTTGTTTTCAACTGTCTTGCCCGATATTTCCCTTTTTAATTAACAAAAACACAAATTTGACCGAAAAGCCGCTTTCGACAACGTTAAAATCCATAGACAAACGGGCGTATCGGTTGTTTGGGGGCGGTGGGTATTTGCAGTGCCGGTATTTGCTGCGGTTGCACGATGTGCGGCGTCACAAAAATCACCAGTTCCCGTTTGGCATGGCGTTTGGTTTCTTTACCGAACAGATGTTTGATGCCCGGCAACTCGCCCAATAGCGGCACGCTGTCTTGCCCGTCGACGATGGTGTCGTGAAAAACGCCGCCTAACACAATGGTTTCACCGTGACGGGCAAAAACTTGAGTTTGGATCTCCTGTTTGTCGATTGTCGTCATTTGATTATTGCCGTAAGCAACACTGTTGCCGGGCGAATTTTGGCTGATCATTAAGTCGAGTAAAATGGTGTTGTCATGGGAAATGTGCGGTGTGACTTCCAGCCCCAGCACGGCATCGCGGAATTCAACGCTTTGGGTGTCGTTACGGGTATTATTGACTAAATAAGGAATTTCAGTGCCCTGCTTGATACTGGCGCTTTTTTTATTGGTCGTGAGTAAACGCGGGCTGGCAATGATATTGACGTTATTTTCCCGCTCAAGTGCGGTCAGTTCCAAATCCAGCAGGCGGCTGCCGATTTTGGCGACTTGCAGTGAAACGCCGGCGGCGTTGCTGTATTCGCTGCCGAAATTGATATTCAGCTGGTTTTCTATCTCGGCAAAACCGTTAGCCTCCAGACTGCCGGCAAGACGGTGCGATTGTCCGCTTGGTTTGAATAATCCCCAGCGTACGCCTAGCTCACGCAGGCTTTCATCACTGATAGTGACAATGCGCGCTTCGATTAACACTTGTTGTGTCGGCTGATCCAATTGTTGGATAATTCGGCGTAAATTAGCGATTGCCTGCGGCTGATCTTGTAAAATCAGGCTGTTACTGCGGTCGTCAAAGGTAATACTGCCGCCTGCCGAGAGTAATGATCCACTGCCGCTGTTCAACGATTGCATGATGTCGGCGGCTTTAGCGTGCTGTAGGGCGATTTTCACCGTTTGCAGTTTGTTTTCGGCGGCAAGTGCGGTTGTTGGCGTCTCCGGCGCGGTTTTGGCGGTGATAAAATAATTGCCGCCGAAGGTTTCGATTTCCAGCGGGTGAATTTTACTGATCGCTTTTAAGAGCGGGTCAAACTGCGTTTGCTTTAAATGCAGGCTGATATTGCCTTTCAAATCGTCGTCCAACACCAGATTGACATCATGCTGCTGTGCTAAATAATGCAAAGTGCCGACCAACGGTGCCTGTTTCAGGATTAGGGTAAAACGGTCGGGGGGCAAATCCTTTTTTTCCGCTGCGGCGACAAACGGGGACGCGATTAACAACACGGATAATGTGATTCGGGTTAACAGTAAGCGCATGTGTATTTCCTTATAAATGGATGGTTTTTTGCTGCGCCGGATTTTGGCAGTTTTGCAGGCGGATTTGTCGATTTTCAATGTTGACGATTTGCCACTGTTCTTCGGCGATAACATGGTTGAGTCGGCTGTCGATAATCACCTCGGTCGGTGTCAGCCAGAGCACAACCGCATATTGCGGATAGTGAATCAAACCGATTGGTTTCAGCTGTTGCAGCGGCAAGTTATCCATCAGCCATTCGGCGCTATCACCGCACTGGTTTGCCATCGTTTGCAGCGGAGAAAGGGACGAATCGGCATTGGCGGCAGATGACGGCGAAAACGGATCGGTAAGTGCGGTTTGGTCGGCGGCCAGTGCCGGGCGGCAGCACAGCAAAAGTGCGGTCAGAAAAAATTTAATCGGCATGATCAAGCTCCTTGATAAAGCGTAATGTCAGTTTAAGCGTGGTTTGCGGCTGATTGTCAGCGTGGGTGAATACGAGGTTCAACGGTTTTAAGGCGTGAAATTCGTTTTGCAGTTGCTGTAGCACATGGTTAAGCGCGTAAAATCGTCCGCGCAATTCGAGTTGTAACGACGGTGTGGCGGAAAAATGCCATTGTTGCCGCTCGACAGTGATGCCGTGAATGGCGTTAACCGCACTTTGTAGACGTTGATCCAATGGGGCGATTTGTATTGCAATTTTGGGATCCAAGGTGTTTTTTTCTGCATCGGCTTTGTGCTGTAATAATGTAATAACTTGTTGTTTTTGCTGTTTTTCTGCCGTAAGTTGACGGTTTTCGGCAGTGATTTCGGTTAAGCGCTGTTGCTGCCGTATCAATTCAAGCGTACCGTAGCCGCAAACGAATATCAGCAGCAGGCAGGCGTAAAACAATTTCAGCCGATATGGCGCCGATACCAAACGGGCGAACGAAGAGTAGGGTTGTAGGCGCCATTTCATTTTGCCACCTCGTCGACAGGGAGGGGATTCGCCAGCCGGATATGAACGCCGAATTGCAAATGTTGCTGTTGCAGTTCAAATTGCGTCAGTTCTATTGCGCCTTGCGGCAGCAGTTGCTCGATATGGTTTTTCAAGCGATTGAATTCATCGGCGGAGGCGGTATAACCTTGTAAAGCGAAAATATAAGTATCGGCGTCTGTTGTCAGCGAAGCCGATGTAAGCCGCCCTTGTGTCATCGGTAGGCGGGTGAGAAGGGTACGAAACAGCGATAATGCCGGTGCTTCAATGAGCGCCTGTGGCGTATCGTTGAAAACCGCTTGTTGTTGCAGTTGGTTGATTTGTTGTTGCAGCTGCTGATTGGTTTGCCGAAGTGCGGTCTGCTGCCGATATTGTTCGTTGATCTGTGATGTAAGTCGCTGCTGATAACGGTTTAAGACGGTTATCGCCGTCAGCAACACCACGCCGACCCAAAAACAAAACCGGATAAATTTGAAGGTTTGTTGTTGTAATCGGTTTATACGCCAGTCTAACAGGTTTATGGATGTTGTCGGCAACATGATGTTTATTCCTTGTTTGCCCGCCATAATGCGCAGCCTAGTGCGATCAGGCTGGGATAATGTTGCGGATCCAATGAGATGATGTCGGCATTTGTCGTGATGTCGGCCGATAATGCGGCTAACGCAGCGGCATCGGCATAGATCAGATAACGCTTGAGTTGCGCTTTCGGATTTTGCCGGTAAAAGGTTTGCAAAAGCGTTTCCGGCGACTGAGAATCGGCGTAATGTTGAAATAGTTTGTCTTGATATTGTTGCAGTAGTACGCTTTGATGCGGCGTGTGGTAAATCAGTAATGTATTCTCGTCAATCGCACTGTTGCCGGCGTAAGCAAAAGCCCGCAGTAAGGCGTGGGCATGGACATCGAGTACGTTGAGCTTCAACGGGGAGAATTGTGCGCAGTAGCGCCGGATATTTTGTTTTTTGGCCGCATAAATCTGTACATAATCAATTTGCCGCGCTGTGCCGATATGTTGGAGCGGGGCGGCGTTAAAATCGAATTGCAGCAATTGTTCTTCCAACGGCAATTGCTGCTGTACAATCAGGCGCACTTGTCGGTAGCGTTCTGCCGCCGAGGTGTGCGGCAACAGCAGGTGTTTTTGCCACAGCAAGTGCGGTTCCAGACAGGAAATGTAAAAAAAAGATTGTCTTTTGGATATTTTCTCGGCAAATTGTTGTCTGAGTAATGACGGCAGCCTTGCCAGATCCGTCGATTCGATTTGGCAGAAACAGGCTTGTTGCCGTTTGTCGATAAAGGCAATATTGACGGTTTGCCCGTTCGGATACAGTCCGATAGGCAGCGGCGGCGGTGAGAAGAGCATGTGGCGCATCAGTAAAAATATCCTCAACGTTTGCTGGATAACGTGTAAAATGGTTGTGTTGTCGACGTTGTGTCATTAATTTTTCGGATAACCGTGTTTAGTCGTCCGAATATCTGCCGACAGTGTGGCGTAAATCGGTTTATTTGTTGAATTTTGAGAGAGAAGTTTTCGGTGAAGATCGTAAAATTAATATTTAGTACTTTATTAACCTTGACAATTTTGGGCTGTGTGGTAGTGGCTGTTGCTTATTTCCATATCAAGTCCGGTTTGCCGGAGGTCAACACGTTGCGCACGGTCGAGTTGCAGCAACCCATGCAGATTTATACGGCAGACGGCAAATTAATCGGGGAGGTGGGAGAGCAGCGCCGTATTCCGGTGGCATTGGATCAGATTCCGCAAAAGCTGAAAGAGGCGGTGCTGGCAACGGAGGACAGCCGTTTCTATACTCATTACGGGTTGGATCCGATCGGCATTGCGCGGGCGCTGAAAGTGGCGCTGAGCGACGGGGGCGCTTCACAAGGAGCCAGTACCATCACTCAGCAGTTGGCGCGTAATTTTTTCCTGACGCCGGAAAAAACCTTGATCAGAAAGATACGGGAAGCGATTTTGGCAATTGAAATTGAGAAAAACCTGAGCAAAGATGAAATCTTAGCACTCTATTTGAACAAAATTTATCTGGGATACCGTTCTTATGGCGTGGCGGCGGCAGCGAAAACTTATTTCGGCAAAGATCTCAATCAGTTAAGCCTGAGCGAAATGGCGATGATCGCCGGTTTGCCGAAAGCGCCTTCTACCATGAATCCGCTGTATTCGTTGCAGCGCGCGACTGAGCGCCGTAATGTGGTGTTGGGCAGAATGCTGGATGAAAATTATATCACGCGCGAGGAATACGAGCAGGCACGCAATGAACCGTTGGTTGCCAGTTATCACGGCAGCCAGCTCGATTTCCACGCCGATTATGTGACCGAAATGGTGCGGCAGGAAATGGTGAAATTGTATGGTGAAGAAAATGCCTACACCAAAGGTTATAAAGTGTATACCACCGTTGATTCCGAAGATCAGCGTAATGCGCAAATCGCTGTGCGCAACAATCTGATTAATTATGATATGCGCCACGGCTATCGTGGCGGCGCACCATTATGGAAGAGCGGTGAAACCGCATGGGAACAGGATAGAATCATCGGTTTTCTGAAAAAAATACCCAATTCGGAGCCGTTGGTTGCCGCCGCGGTTATTGCGACGGATCGCAATGGCGCAGAGCTGTTGCTGGCGTCCGGCGAAAAAATGGCATTGCCGCTTTCCGCCATGAAATGGGCAGGGGCGACGGCATCGAATTTAAGGATCAAAGTCGGGGAACAGATTTGGATTCGCCAAAACAGTAAGCAGGAATGGATATTGGGGCAGTTGCCGCGTGCCAATTCGGCATTGGTCTCCCTAAACAGCGATAATGGAGCAATTGAGGCGATTGTCGGCGGTTTCAGTTTCGGTCAGAGTAAATTTAACCGTGCGACACAATCGATGGTGCAAGTCGGTTCTTCGATTAAACCGTTTATCTATGCCGCGGCGATGGATAAAGGACTAAGCTTGGCGACGATTTTGAATGACAGCCCGATTACCATTCGTATTCCGGGGCAAAAACCGTGGTCGCCCAAAAACTCGCCGAACCGTTACGACGGGCAGTTGCGTTTGCGTCAAGGATTGGCGCAGTCGAAAAACGTGATGATGGTGCGTGCGGTGCAAATGGTGGGAATCGGCTATGTGGCGGATTTCTTGCCGCGTTTTGGTTTCAAACGTGATCAATATCAGGCAACGGAAGCGTTGGCACTGGGGGCGGCATCATTTACTCCGCTGGAAATGGCGCGCGGTTATGCGGTGTTTGATAACGGCGGCTTTTTGATTGATCCGTATATCATCGAGAAAATTTTGGATAACGAAGGTAAGGAAATTTATGTTGCCAACCCGAAGGTGGCGTGTTTCAGCTGCCATGATATTCCGGTGATTTACGGCGAACAGCAAAAACTGGATCTGTTGGATCAGGTACAGGAAAATCTGCAAACCGATACGGCATTGCAAGGCGGAGAATCTGCGGCGGATGGCGATCCGGATCAACAGCCGGAAACCGTACCGGATATTCCCGAACTGCAAATTGCCAATAGTCAGTTGGAAAACGGGCCGCAATTACTGGCGCAATCACGTATGCAAAGCCAGACACCGCAAATCGCGCCGCGAGTTATTAGCGGCGAATTGGCCTTTTTAATTCGTAGCGCTTTGCAATCAGGCATTTACGGCGAGCAGGGCAGCGGCTGGAGAGGAACCGGTTGGCGCATGGCTAATGAGATCAAACGTGGCGATACCGGCGGAAAAACCGGCACCACCAACAATTCGAAAGTGGCATGGTATGCCGGATTCGGTGCGAATTTCGCAACAGCGGTTTATGTCGGTTTTGACGACAATAAATATGAATTGGGACGGGGGGAAGCGGGCGCAAGCACCGCCATGCCGGCATGGCAGCAATATATGAAAAAAGCGTTGGAAAACAAACCGGAACGTGCAGATCCGCTGCCGCCCGGAATCATTGAAAAGCGTATCGACAAATCCAGCGGCTTGCTCACCGGCGGCGGTGGTCGAATCGAATATTTTATCAAAGGCACTGAACCGACACGCCGCTATATCCGTGAGCAGGGTTACCAAATCATGGTCAATCCCGGCGACGGCAGCGGTCCGAGAGTGGAAGAACTGTTTTAATCGGGATCAAAGTGCGGTTGGCAAAGTATCCAACCGCACTTGGTCGTTTTTCAGCAACAAAAATGCCCACAATCGTGGGCATTTTTCTGTCGCTACGGTGATTATGAACGCTTCATAATCTCGAAAAACTCTTCATTGGTTTTTGCCATTAAGAGTTTATCGATAAGGAATTCCATCGCCTCGATTTCACCCATCGGATGAACGATTTTGCGCAGAATCCACATTTTTTGTAACTCTTCCGGTGTAGTGATAAGCTCTTCTTTACGTGTGCCGGAACGGTTAAAGTCGATGGCCGGGAAGACACGTTTTTCTGCAATCTTACGTGACAGATGCAATTCCATGTTACCGGTTCCTTTAAACTCCTCGTAGATCACTTCGTCCATTTTCGAGCCGGTATCGACAAGTGCGGTGGCGATAATGGTCAAGCTGCCGCCTTCTTCAACGTTACGAGCCGCCCCGAAGAAACGTTTCGGACGGTGCAGGGCGTTGGCATCGACACCACCGGACAACACTTTGCCGGAAGCCGGGGTAACGGTGTTGTAGGCGCGCGCCAAGCGGGTGATTGAGTCCAGCAGAATTACCACGTCTTTTTTGTGCTCGACCAAACGTTTGGCTTTTTCGATTACCATTTCAGCAACTTGTACGTGGCGTGCCGCAGGCTCGTCAAAGGTGGAGGCAACTACTTCGCCTTTCACCAAACGCTGCATTTCGGTCACTTCTTCCGGACGTTCGTCGATCAACAGAACGATAAGAATACATTCCGGATAGTTATAGGTGATACTTTGTGCGATATTTTGCAGCAACATGGTTTTACCGGCTTTCGGCGGCGCTACGATCAAGCCGCGCTGACCTTTGCCGATCGGCGCTGCCAGATCCAGAATACGTGCGGTCAGATCTTCAGTGGAGCCGTTGCCGCGTTCCATTTTCATGCGTGAATTGGCGTGTAACGGCGTCAGGTTTTCAAACAGGATTTTATTGCGTGAGATTTCAGGACGGTCGGCATTGACTTCTTTGATTTTTAAGAGGGCGAAATAACGCTCGCCCTCTTTCGGTGGTCTGATTTTGCCTTCGATCATATCGCCTGTGCGCAGGTTGAAGCGGCGGATTTGGCTTGGCGAGACGTAAATATCGTCGGGACCGGCCAAATAGGAACTGTCCGCAGAGCGCAAAAAGCCGAAGCCGTCTTGCAAAATTTCCAGTACACCTTCGCCGAAGATGTCTTCCCCGCTTTTGGAGTGCTGTTTTAAAATTGAAAATATAATGTCTTGTTTGCGTAGACGGGCTAAATTTTCTAAACCCATTTGTTCTTCGCCGATGCGCACAAGTTCGGAGATTGGTGTGTTTTTTAATTCTGTAAGATTCATAATAAGAAGAAAATTAAGTTAGATTAGTTAGAAATTAGATTAATGGTAAGTGAGTGTCGTCACTGAAAGTATGACATAGACTTTTTGAGTGGCGATAAAATTACCACTAAAAGCGGAAACTGTCCAGTTAGAATTCGGATTAATGTTATTTTTATGCCGGTCGACGGCGAAAACCGGCTAAAAACAGTAAAAGGATTGAAAATTTGGCTGAGAAGACGATTTGTTTTCATGCTAAAGTGCGGTTCGTGCTATCCTTAGGAGATTTTAGTGATGGGAATGAGCTATGTTCATTCCGTTAATTCCAAACCCTTTATAATTAGAGTTGCCATGCAAACAGAAAATATGCAGACCAATAAACATTTAAGCAAAGTGCGGTTTAGTGATTTCGCACTGAATCCCCAAGTGCTGACCGCACTTCATGACAGCGGCTTTGAATACTGCACTCCGATTCAGGCGCTAACGCTGCCGTTGACTTTAGCCGGACGCGATGTGGCCGGGCAGGCACAAACCGGCACCGGGAAAACCATGGCGTTTTTGATCGCCGCTTTCCATCAATTGTTGAGTCAACAACACGAAGACGGGCAGTATCAAAAAAATCGGCCGCGTGCATTGATTTTGGCGCCGACCCGTGAATTGGCGGTGCAAATCGATAACGATGCGGAAAAATTGGCGGCACGTACCGGCCTGAAAACCGCACTTGCCTATGGCGGTGACGGATACGATAAGCAATTAAAGGCGATTGAACAGGGCGTTGATATTTTGATCGGCACGACCGGTCGGGTTATCGATTATGTCAAACAGGGCATTATTCAGCTGGATAATATTCAGGTAGTGGTACTGGACGAAGCGGATCGAATGTTCGATCTCGGTTTTATTCGTGATATTCGCTATTTAATGAGAAAATGTCCGCCGGTAGAGCAACGGCTGACGCTGCTGTTTTCGGCAACGCTTTCTTTTCGTGTGCGCGAGTTGGCATTTGAAGACATGAATAACGCCGAATATGTGGAAGTTGAGCCGTTACAAAAAACCGGACACCGCATTACGGAAGAACTGTTCTATCCGTCCAATCAGGATAAAATGCGCTTGCTGCAAACGTTATTGGAAGAAGAGTGGCCGGAGCGCTGTATTATTTTTGCCAATACCAAACACCGGTGTGAGGACATTTGGGGGCATCTGGCGGCAGACGGTCATCGTGTCGGCTTGTTGACCGGCGATGTGGCGCAGAAAAAACGTTTGGCGCTGTTGGACAAATTTACCCGTGGGGAATTGGATATTCTGGTCGCTACGGATGTGGCCGCACGCGGCTTACACATTCCGGCGGTAACTCATGTGTTTAACTACGATTTACCGGACGATTGCGAAGACTATGTGCACCGGATTGGGCGAACCGGCCGTGCCGGTGAAAGCGGAAAATCCGTCAGTTTTGCCTGTGAAGCTTATGCGATGAATTTACCGGCGATAGAAGAATATATCGATCACACCATTCCCGTCAGCCAGTATGATGCCGATGCCCTGTTACAGGATTTGCCGAGACCGTTCCGGTTGCGCCGCAGCACTGTCGGCAGCCGAACGAATCAAAAGCGTGGCGGAGGTAATAGCAACAATCGGCGTCCGAGACCAAGAAGTTAGTGGTTTTCCGTCACTGAGACGCCATGAGCCGCATATGGCATTGGGGGTTTTTACCAAGTGTGCTAGAATTTGTGGCTTTCATCTTTCTAAACAATGAAATTATGAGGAAACTTTTGCAAAATTCATTAGTCAAAGCAGTCATTGAGGTGCTCGATGATTTAAAAGCCGGCGACATTTCGATTTTTGATGTGCGCGGCAATAACGGTATTACCGATAATATGGTTATCTGTACCGGAACATCAAGCCGTCATGTCGGTGCGATCGCCCGAAATTTGGCGGACAGCTGTAAAGAAAAAGGCATTGAATCGTTCGGTTCGGAAGGCATTGAAACCGCCGATTGGGTGGTGGTGGATTTCGGACAGGTGATTGTACATGTGATGCAGCAGGAAAGCCGTGATTTGTACCAACTGGAAAAGCTCTGGGGCTAGGCGGAATGAAAATTCAGCTGATTGCGGTCGGAACGAAAATGCCGGCTTGGGTAAATGCCGGATTTGAGGAGTATCAGCGCCGTTTTCCGAAAGATATGCCGTTTGAGCTGGTGGAAATTGCCGCCGGTAAGCGCGGTAAAAACGCAGATATTAAGCGGATTTTGGAAAAAGAGGGCGAGCAGATGTTGGCGGCTTGCGGGAAGAACAGCATGGTTGTAACGCTGGATATTCCGGGTAAACCGTGGACGACATCGCAATTGGCACAACAGTTGGACAGCTGGAAACGGGACGGGCGTGATGTCTGCCTGTTGATCGGCGGGCCGGAAGGATTATCACCGCAGTGTAAGCAGGCGGCAGAACGCAGTTGGTCGCTTTCGCCGTTGACATTGCCGCATCTGTTGGTGCGGGTTGTGGTGGCGGAAAGCCTGTATCGGGCATGGAGTTTAAGCGCCAATCACCCCTATCATCGCGAGTAGCGGATAAAAAACAGACAAAAAATGATTCGACATGGCAAAAGAGATTATTCGGGACAATAAAGCGGAACAGAACCTGTTTTTAAGACGGGTGCTGGTAGCGTTTATCGGTGTTTTGCTGCTGTTGTCGGTGCTGTTGTTGAACAATTATAATCTGCAAGTGCGGGATTATGATAATTATCAGACCCGTTCTAACGGCAACCGGATCAAACTGCTGCCGGTTGCGCCGACACGAGGGCTGATTTATGACCGCAATAATCGGGTGTTGGCAGAGAATTTGACTTTTTTCGGTTTATATATTGTGCCGGAAAAAACCGAAAACTTGCAGCAAACTTACGATGAACTGCGGCAAATCGTCGGCTTGAGTGATGAGGATATCGAGGCTTTTACCAAAGAGCGGCGCCGTAATTCACGCTATACGCCGATTTTATTGAAATCGGATTTGACCGAAGAGCAGATAGCGCGTTTTTCGGTTAATCAGCACCTCTTTCCCAGCTTGGAAATTCGTCCGTATTTTAAACGGCATTATCCCTATGGCGAAGATTTAACGCATATTTTGGGCTATGTGGCGAAGATTAACGATAAAGATGTCGAGCGGCTGAAGGAAGAAGACAAATTGGCGAACTATGCGGGAACCGGCGATATCGGTAAGCTGGGCATTGAGCGTTATTATGAAGAGCAGTTGCACGGCGAGGTGGGGTTTGAAGAAGTTGAAGTCAATAACCGCGGTAAAGTGATCCGTACGTTACGCCAGCAGCCGGCAGTGTCGGGGAAAAGCATCAAACTGACGATTGATCTGACATTGCAGCGTTATATCCGACAGTTACTGGACGGACGGCGTGGGGCGGTGGTTGTGCTCGACCCGCGCGACAACAGTATTCTGGCGATGGTTTCCAGCCCGAGTTATGACAATAATCTGTTTGTCGGCGGTATTTCATCCGCCAATTATAATGCGCTGTTAAATAATCCTGAGCGCCCGTTATACAGTAGAACAACGCAAGGCGCATTTCCGCCTGCCTCCACCGTGAAACCGTTTATTGCGGTTGCAGCCCTGCAAGACGGAATCATTACCACTAACAGTACGATTTATGATCCGGGGTACTGGGTGCTACCGGGAACGGATCGGCGTTATCGAGACTGGTTGAGAAGCGGTCACGGGCGTTTGAATTTAAACAAGGCGATTATGGAGTCGGCAGATACCTATTTTTATCAGCTGATTTACGATATGGGAATTAACCGTTTTTCCGACTGGATGAAACGTTTTGGCTTCGGAATGCCGACGGGAGTCGATATTCGTGAGGAAACCAGCGGTGTGATGCCGACTCGGGAGTGGAAACAGCAGCGCTATAAAAAACCGTGGGTTATCGGTGATACCATTCCGGTCGGTATCGGGCAGGGATATTGGACTGCAACGCCGTTACAGTTGACGAAAGCATTGAGTGTGCTGATTAATAATGGTCGGGTCGACACACCGCACTTTATGCAGGAAGTGATCGGTAATGAAACGCAACCGTACCAAGATCCGAAATTGTACGACGACATCAGCGGTGTGCCGCAAGCTTACTGGAATGCGGCCAAAGCAGGGATGTACAGTGTGTTGTACGGCAACACCGGAACCGCTAAAAAAGCCTTTAGTAATATGTCGTATCTGGCGGCGGGCAAATCAGGAACGGCGCAAGTTTTCGGATTGAAAGAGAATCAGAAGTATGACGCATCGAATCTGGCGTCGCATTTACATGATCATGCTTGGTTTATTGCGTATGCCCCTTATAACAACCCGACTATTGCCTTATCGGTATTTTTAGAGAATGCCGGCGGCGGCTCCAGTCAGGCGGCGCCGATAGCGCGTTCAATCATGGATTATTATTTATTGAATATGGGAAATTTGCAGCAAAGTGCGGTCGCCGATAATCTGAAGCAGACGGATAAGGTCGTACGATGAAAGAAGAAAAAAATATTTTCAGCAGCTTGTGGCAGCGTTTCCATTTGGACTTCTTGCTGCTGATCGGCTTGGCTGCAATCACGGCGTGTGGATTGGCAGTGTTGTACAGTGCTTCCGGCGGCAGTGAAACCATGTTTAGAAGCCGTTTGCTTCAAATCTCGCTCGGTTTTGGCGTTATGCTGGTAATGGCGCAGTTTCCGCTGCGTTTTTATGAAAAAATTGCGCCTTATCTTTATATTGCGGGTGTCGTTTTACTGGTTTTGGTAGATTTAATCGGTACGACTAGCAAAGGCGCCCAGCGTTGGTTGGATTTGGGGCTGTTCCGTTTTCAGCCGTCGGAGATTGTCAAGCTGTCGGTGCCGCTGATGGTTGCGGCTTATTTAGGTAAGCAAAAATTGCCGCCGACATTGGCGAATACATTGATAGCACTGGGGTTAATCTTTGTGCCGACGGTTTTGGTGGCGATTCAGCCCGACTTAGGCACATCGATTTTAGTTAGCGCCTCCGGCATATTTGTTGTATTCTTAGCCGGAATGAGTTGGCGACTGATTGCGGTGGCAGTAGTAGGATTGGCCGGATTTATCCCGATCATGTGGTATTTTTTAATGCATGATTACCAACGTACCCGAGTAATGACCTTACTTGATCCGGAGTCGGATCCGCTTGGTGCGGGCTATCATATTATTCAGTCGAAGATTGCGATCGGCTCGGGCGGGATGTTCGGCAAAGGCTGGATGCAGGGTACGCAGTCACAATTGGAATTTTTGCCGGAACCGCATACGGATTTTATCTTTTCGGTTCTGAGCGAGGAACACGGAATGGTCGGGGTGCTGATCCTACTGGCCGTTTATATATTTATTATCATTCGAGGATTGATAATTGCTGCCAAGGCGCAAACGGCGTCGGGCAGGATTTTGGCAGGTGCAATCACCTTAATCTTTTTTGTATATATTTTCGTTAATATCGGAATGGTAAGCGGAATTTTGCCGGTGGTCGGCGTTCCTTTACCGCTAGTGAGTTACGGCGGGACATCGTTTGTCACGTTAATGGCCGGCTTCGGACTGATTATGTCGGTTTACAGCCATAAACGGCGCCTGACGCATTTTAGATAAACACAATTTTAACGTGAAAATAGGAAATTTTTTATGACATTTTTAAAATCAACCGTTTATGGCTGTTTAATGATGTTTGCTCTAACCGTCGGCGTGGCGCAGGCGGCAACGTCTACCCAAAATCTGTTTGGTGTGAACGGTCCGAAGAAATTGTCCTCAACAGTGGGGACGGGCAACAGCAAAACTTACACGGTCAAAGGCAAAACCTATCAAACCCTGAATCGGGAAAAAGCGAAAGAGTATGCCATGACGGGAACAGCGAGTTTTTACGCCAGCAAATTTCACGGACGTAAAACCTCGAGCGGTGAAATTTATAATGAAAATTTGATGACGGCGGCACATAAACGTTTGCCGATTCCGTCATATGTGCTGGTTACCAATATCAAAAACGGGCGTCAGGTTGTGGTTCGCATCAACGATCGCGGGCCGTTTGTCGGCGATCGTAAAATCGATTTGTCAAAAGCGGCGGCTAAAGAACTCGGAATGTTGGGTAAAGGAACGGCAAAAGTCAAAATGGAAGTCGTCCATGTGGATAAAAACGGTAAAATTAGCGGGCCGGGCGGTGAAAAATTAGTCCGACTGGCGAAAAATAAAACGTTACCGCTGCCGAAAGATAAAGATAATGAAAAATCGGGACTACAACTTGCGGCAGCAAAACCGGCTAAAAAATCAGGTGCTGCGGAAGCTCAAAATATGACGGATTCGGTGACGGCAAGCAGCGGACATAAATCGTTGTCAAAAACTGCGGATAACCTGTCCTATGAGCTGCAAAGTGTCAATCTGGACAGTGATCTCCAAGCGAAAGCGCTGATCGCACAGTTGTCGATGAAAAACGTCAACAGTGAAATTATTAAGGAAGGCGCTAATTTTAAAGTCAAATTCGGCCCGATCAATTCGCGTGAAAAAGTCAACCAACTGAAAACCGAATTGGTACAAAACGGTCAACACGATAATATTTTATATTCTTACAACGCTCAATAATGAAAGGATTTTGTTTGCTATGTTTTATGGACGTAAATTGAAAACAACCTTGCTGGCAACGGCGCTACTGACATCAATCCCGACTTTTGCCGACGATGCCATTGTGTTTAATGTTGCGCCGCCGCAGTTAAACGCACAGACTTATATCCTGATGGATTATCACACCGGCGCTGTGTTGGCGGCAAAAGATCCGGATCAGCGACAAGCGCCTGCCAGCCTGACTAAAATCATGACCAGTTATGTGGTCGGTGATGCGATTAAGCAGGGCAAGATCCATAATGACGACATGGTCACGGTCAGTGAAAACGCATGGGGCAAAAATTTTCCGGGTTCGTCAAAAATGTTCCTGAATGTCAACCAGCAAGTCAGCGTGAATGATTTGAATCACGGTATTATTATTGCATCGGGCAATGATGCCTGTGTAGCGATTGCCGAGCACATTGCCGGCACTGAAAAAAACTTTATCGATATTATGAATCAGTATGTGCAGAAATTCGGCTTGAAAAATACGCATTTTGCGACTGTTCACGGATTGGATGCTGAAAATCAATACTCTTCCGCCAGAGATATGGCGATCATGGCTTCGCATATGATTCGTGATTTGCCGGAAGAATACGCCATTCATGCGCAAAAAGAGTTTACCTTTAATAAAATCAAACAGCAAAACCGTAATGGTCTGTTGTGGGATAAAACCTTGAAAGTCGACGGAGTGAAAACTGGTCATACCGATCAAGCCGGCTACAACTTGGTTTCTTCGGCGGTTGACGGCGATACTCGCTTTGTTACCGTGGTGATGGGCGTACCGACGATTAAGGGGCGTGAAGTCGAAACGAAAAAACTGTTGCAGTGGGGCTTTAATCATTTCGAAACCTTGAAACCGTTACAGGCCGGCACGGTCGTGTCCGAACAGAGTATCTATTACGGCAAGGAAAACAAAGTCAAGCTGGGGACCATTGAAGACGGTTATATCACGATTCCGAAAGGAAAAATGACGGAGCTGAAAGCGCGTTACGAATTGGCAGGAAAATACCTTGAAGCGCCGTTACAAAAAGGATCGGTGGTCGGGCAAGTGATTTATCAGCTGGACGGTAAAGACGTGGCGAAAATTAATCTGCAAGTGCTGGAACCGGTCGAAGAGGCCGGCTTCTTCGGCAAAATTATCGACTGGATTATTTTAACGGTAAAAAGCCTGTTCAGCTAAGTTGGGTACAAGCCTTGAATTCGAGCGGAGAAATCGCCATATTCACATAACAATCAATCCCTGCTTTGCAGGGATTTTTAATTCGTTTATTGAGGAAAAGAGGAAAAATATGCAAAAAACCAAATTACACGAACTGCTGGAGTTCCCTTGTGATTTTCCGTATAAAGTAATGGGGCTGGCACAGCCTGAATTGCAGGATAAAGTGCTTGCCGTAGTGCAAAAGCACATTCCGGGCGATTATGTCCCGACAATCAAGCCGAGCAGTAAGGGAAACTACCACTCCGTTTCGATTACGGTAAGAGCGGATAATGTCGAGCAGATCGAAACCCTGTATAAAGAATTGGCGGAAATTGATATTGTCAGAATGGTATTATAGCAAAATGACTGCCAAAGTGCGGTAGCAACAATGTAAAAGAGGAGTGCGTCATGCAACTTGCCGAACGGCTGATTGTACGTCGATTGGGGCTGAAACCTTATCAAACGGTATGGCGGCAAATGCAACAGTTTACCGATAATCGCACCGAGGAGACTGTCGATGAAATCTGGCTGGTGCAGCACCTGCCGGTGTTTACCCAAGGGCAGGCGGGAAAAGCGGAGCATTTGCTGCAACATTCTGCGATTCCGGTGGTACAGTCGGATCGCGGCGGGCAGATTACCTATCATGCACCCGGGCAACAAGTGATGTATGTGTTGCTGGACATCAAGCGTAAAAAAGCGCAGGACAACCACGATTTCAGTGTCCGCCATCTGGTATCGGCATTGGAAAATTGCGTGATTGAAACACTAGCCGATTATGGCATTAAAGCCTGTGCCAAAGCCGATGCGCCGGGGGTTTATGTCGACGGACGAAAAATCTGTTCTCTGGGGCTGCGTATTCGGCGCGGCTGCTCTTTTCATGGCTTGGCATTGAACATCAATATGGATTTAACGCCGTTCCATTATATTAATCCGTGCGGTTATGCCGGGCTGGAAATGTGCCAGCTGAGCGAATTAATCGGCGATCAGGCTTTACTTTGCGAACAGGTTGCTCCACAATTACTGCAACATTTTATTAACGTAATGGATTATCGGCAGATCCGATATTCGGACACTCTTTCCGACCATTAAAATAAATCGAGTATAGCAATGGGTAAACCTTTTAAAATGGAGCGTGGCGTGAAATATCGCGATGCGGCCAAAACATCAATTATTCCGGTCAAAAACATCAATCCCGATCAAGAGCTGCTGCCGAAACCTGCTTGGATGAAGATAAAATTGCCTGCCAGTAGTGCGAAAATCGAAGGAATCAAAAATGCAATGCGCAAGCATGGGTTGCATTCGGTCTGTGAAGAAGCGTCTTGCCCGAATCTGGCGGAATGTTTCAATCACGGTACCGCAACCTTTATGATCTTAGGCGCGATTTGTACCCGTCGTTGTCCGTTCTGTGACGTTGCGCACGGCAAGCCGCTGCCGCCGGATCAGGACGAACCGAGAAAGCTGGCCATGACCATCCGTGATATGAAGCTGCGCTATGTAGTAATCACTTCAGTCGATCGTGATGATTTACGGGACGGGGGGGCGGCACATTTTGGCGAGTGTGTCAAAGCGATTCGCGAGTTGAATCCGGCGATTAAGATTGAAATTTTAGTGCCTGACTTTCGAGGTAAGATTGATGTCGCCTTAGATATTTTGGCTAAAAATCCGCCGGATGTGTTCAATCATAATCTGGAGAATATTCCTCGCCTGTATAAAGAGATCCGCCCGGGTGCCGATTATCAGTGGTCGTTGCGTTTGTTGCGCGAGTTTAAGGCATTGTTTCCGCACATTCCGACTAAATCCGGTTTAATGGTCGGCTTAGGAGAAACCAACAGTGAAATTTTGGCGGTGATGCAGGATTTACGCAATAACGGCGTTACTATGCTGACCTTGGGGCAATATTTGCAGCCGAGCCGCCACCATTTACCGGTGGATCGCTATGTTTCGCCGACGGAATTTGACGAAATGAAACAGAAGGCCGTTGCTATGGGCTTCGAACATGCCGCTTGCGGCCCGTTTGTACGTTCGTCATACCATGCGGATTTACAGGCGCAGGGCATGGAAGTCAAATAATCCTTACTTATTGATAGCATTAATAATAACTAACCGCACTTGCTGTTTTTTTAGGCTGAAAGTGCGGTTTTTTTATGCATGGCGAGTACTCATTTAGAGGTATTTTGTTTGATAAGTTTGATCAAAAACAAATATCACGAATATATCTATGCAAAATATAAGGGTATTTGCTAATTTAACTTCGAAGAACTTTAACCGATTATTGCAATGTTAGCATTCGGACAGACGGCTGACACGGCATTTTAACTCTAATTCTTGTGGGAAAGTCTCTACGGAGGAAATTATCGTGAATATGGCAAAACAAAAACTGACCTCGCTTTTAGGCACTGTTGCTTTAATCGGCGGCGGTTGGTTTGCTGCACAAAATGTCATGGCGGAAGAACAAAAAGCCGAAGCCAATCCAAATGTTGTTATTCAGTCAAACAATCAGCAATTTGCAGAAAAATATCCGCTGCAATTTAACGGTTGGAAAGCCACTTCCGAATCCGATGAAATCGTATCGGCGTTGGAAGAAGATCCCCGTATGGTTGTTTTGTGGGGCGGTTACTTGTTTTCTCACGATTATAATAAGCCGCGCGGTCATTTTTATGCGATCAAAGATGTACGGGAAATTTTGCGTACCGGCGCACCGACCGGACCGAATGACGGACCGCAGCCGATGGCGTGTTGGACGTGTAAAGGGCCAGATGTACCGCGTTTGATTGCCGAATGGGGGGAAGACGGTTATTTCAGCGGAAAATGGGCGAAAGGCGGGGCTGAAGTTGTCAATTCCATCGGCTGTGCCGACTGTCACGATACCACGTCTGCCGACTTTGCCGAAGGCAAACCGGCATTGCGAATTGCTCGTCCGCATGTGCTGCGCGCATTAGACAAAATCGGCGAACCGTTTGCCAATTTGGATAAAACCGATCAACGGGCTGCGGTTTGTGCCAACTGCCACGTGGAATACTATTTTGCAGGCGATACCAAGGCGGTGACCTTCCCTTGGGATAAAGGCACCACGGTAGATCAAATCGAAACCTATTATGATGAAATCGGTTTCCACGACTGGATTCATTCTCTGTCCAAAGCGCCGATGCTGAAGGCGCAGCACCCTGATTTTGAAATCTGGTCTGCCGGTATGCACGGCAAAAACGGGGTAACTTGTATTGACTGCCACATGCCGAAAACACAAACGGCCGACGGCAAAGTCTTTACCGATCATAAAATCGGCAATCCGTTCGATGCGTTTGAAAATACCTGTGCCAACTGCCACGATCAAAGCAAAGAAAAATTGCAGGGCATTGTGGCATCGCGTAAGCATGAAGTGAAAGATGTGATGGTCCGCTTGGAAGATCAGTTGGTGCAAGCGCATTTTGAAGCGAAAGCGGCATGGGATGCGGGCGCAAGCGAAGATGAAATGAAATCCGCATTACAGGATATTCGTCATGCCCAATGGCGCTGGGATTATGCCGCCGCCAGTCACGGCGGTTATATGCACGCACCGGACGTGATGTTGCGCGTGTTGGGAACCGGTATCGACAAAGCGGGGGATGCTCGGGTTAAACTGGCGCGTGTACTGAGCGCCCACCATGTCGGCCAGCCTGTCGTTATACCTGACATTTCAACCAAAGAAAAAGCGCAGGCAGTGATGGGGATTGATTATGAAAAAGAGAAAAAAGCAAAAGACGAATTTTTGAAAACCCTCGTACCTCAATGGGATAAAGAAGCCAAAGAGAAAGGCTTGATTAGTGAATAATGGCGAAGCGTACCGCACTTTTATAGGCTAAAGTGCGGTAGCGACCCGAATAACCATTTAATATTGAGGAAGAGATAATGAGGGCAAATATTCTGTTAAAGGCTGTCGGAATGATAGCCGTTTTAGGTGCGGCTTTGTTGGCGACAACGGGTTCGGCGGCAGATGTCGGCGCACAAATGAGCAATGAATTGACGTATCAGCCGTCGCTCGACAATCAACGTGATCCGAATAAATATTGCGCACAGTGCCATAAATTTAATGACGAACAGTTTCACGGCGTCCATTTGAGCAAGAGCAATCCGTCAACCGGCAAACCGATAAACTGTGTCAGTTGTCACGGCAATATTTCCGAAGATCACCGGCGTGGAGTGAAAGATGTGATGCGTTTCCACGGTGATATTTTTGACGGCAAAACGCCGATGTACAGTGTGCGGGAGCAAAATCAGGTCTGTTTTTCTTGTCATCAGCCGGAAAAATTGCGTGAAAGCTTATGGGCGCATGATGTGCACGCCATGAAACTACCGTGTGCCAGCTGTCATACTTTGCATCCGAAAACCGATCCGATGCAGGATATTCCGCATAAAGATCAAGTAAAATTGTGCGTTGACTGCCACGGTAAACAACAAGCGTTATTAGATGAAAAGACTAACCGGAAATCTGTTATTCAGAATAAGGATCCCAAATGAGTTGCTCTCGCCGAAACTTTGTTTCCGGCATCGGGGCAGGAGCGCTTATCCTGATGACCGGAAAACCCGCACAAAGTCTGGCTCAGACTTTGACGATTAACGATGTACGTTACGGTATGCTGCACGACGAAAAACGTTGTATCGGCTGTACCGCGTGCATGGACGCCTGTCGTGAAGTCAACCGTGTACCCGAAGGCGTTTCACGTCTGGAAATTATCCGCGGAGAACCGCAAGGGGAGTTTCCCGACGTAACCTATGAATTTTACCGCCACTCTTGCCAGCATTGCAGTAATGCGCCTTGCGTACACGTCTGTCCGACCGGCGCGTCGTTTATTGATATGTCCAGCGGCATTGTCGATGTGAAAGCCGATCTGTGCATCGGCTGTCAGTATTGCATTGCCGTTTGTCCGTATCGGGTGCGCTTTATCCATCCGGAAACCAAAGCCGCCGACAAATGCAATTTCTGCCGTGATACCAATTTAGCGAAAGGACGTTTGCCCGCCTGTGTTGAAGCCTGTCCGACCAAGGCACTGACATTCGGCGATTTGGACGATCCGAACAGTGAGATTTCCCGTCAAATTCGAGAAAAACAGGTATATCAAACCAAAGTCGAACTGGGTACCAAACCGAATTTATATCATGTACCGGCTAAAGCAGGGGAGATCAGACGATGAACGATCCATTCCACTTCCCGTCACTTGTATGGGATGAAATCATTGCGATTTATCTTTTCCTGTTAGGCATTTCTGCCGGTGCTACGCTGTTGGCGGTGCTGTTGAAACGCAGCCGAATTGTCGCAGACGGTGATGCCGACCGTAACAATATTATTCGCAGTGCGGCGATTATTGCGCCTGTCAGCCTGATTGTCGGCTTGACGATTTTGATTTTCCATTTGACCAAACCGTGGACATTTTGGCTGTTGATGTTTAATTATCAACCGCACTCGGTGATGTCGATGGGGGTGATGCTGTTTCAAATCTATATGCTGTTCCTGTTTTTATGGCTGGCTATTGTGTTTAAGCATTTGCTTGCCGATTGGATCGAACGCTATGTACCGGCGTTGGGTTTCGTGACGAAAATCATTAACGGCGTTGAAAAATGGAGTAATCCGATTGAGCTGATTTTGATTTTATTGTCCGTTTTGCTGGGCGCTTATACCGGCTTCCTGCTATCGGCGCTGATCAGCTACCCGATGCTGAATAATCCGGTATTGCCGATTTTATTTCTGGCATCCGGCACTTCGTCGGGGATTGCCGCGCTGTTGCTGGCGGCGGTGTGGGGCTGCCGCGAGTCGACGCATTCCGCTTCCGTCGGTTTCTTGCATAAGGTTGAAACGCCGGTGGTTTTGATTGAGCTTTTCCTGTTATTTGCCTTCTTTGTCGGGCTTTATTTCGGCGGCGGGCAAAAAACGGTTGCGATGGTAACTGCAATCGGCGGCGGGTTTTGGGCTTGGGTCTTTTGGATAGGCGTGGTGTCAATCGGTTTACTGTTGCCTTTATTGCTGAGTGCCGTCGGTAGTGAAATGCTTAAACACCGTAAAGGATTTATTGTCTTTACCGCACTTTGCACCCTGTTCGGGGTATTTTGTCTGCGCTTTTTTATCCTCTACACCGGACAAATGACGCTGGCATGACAAATTGTCGGAACGGCGGGATGTTGTCGGCTTCATCCCGCTTTTTTATTGATTGAGTGAAAACCAAATTATGCTTCCTGAAATCGGCTATTTGGCGTTAATTTGCAGTGGCGTGACCGCACTTTTGCTGTTGCTGCCGCCGTTTTTTGCGAAAAAAAATGCGATATTGCCGCTCGGTTGGTTGTCGTTATTATTATTCCTGTTTGCGTTATCTGCGATCGGCATCTTGGCATATAGCTTCGCACAAGATGATTTTTCGGTACTGTATGTTGCCGCCCATTCAAATAGCGAATTGCCGTTGTTGTTTAAATTGGCGGCGACGTGGGGCGGACACGAAGGATCCATGCTGTTTTGGTTGGTAACACTTTCACTGTGGACGCTGTTGTTCGCCTATTTCGGCCGTACACCGGATCCGCTGTTTAAGGCTAAGGTGGTGGCGGTTTTGGCGCTGCTCTATACCGCACTTTGCCTGTATACCCTGATCTTATCCGATCCGTTTGAACGCCTGTTTCCGGCGCCGTTTCAGGGGCGTGATCTCAATCCGATGTTGCAGGATATCGCCTTGGTTTTTCATCCGCCGTTGCTGTATCTGGGCTATGTCGGATTTGCGCTGAATTTCGCCTTATCCATTGTCGCCTTGTTGAGCAAAACCGAGAGTAAACGGTTTGCCGCTGACAGCCGCAGTTGGGCATTGCTCAGTTGGGGCTGGCTGAGCGGCGGGATTTTGCTCGGTGCATGGTGGGCGTATTATGAATTGGGCTGGGGGGGCTGGTGGTTTTGGGATCCGGTGGAAAATGCATCATTAATTCCTTGGTTGCTCGGATTAGGCTTGATTCACAGTTTAATCGCAACCGAACGGCAAGGGTTATACCCGTATTGGAGCCTGCTGTTGTCGCTGTTGACCTTCTCCGCTTCACTGTTGGGGACATTTATCGTTCGCTCCGGCGTGATTACCTCGGTACACGCCTTTTCCATCGATCCGTCACGGGGGTATGCGCTGTTACTGATGTTTGTTGTGTTTAGTGCGACAGGCTTGGCGGTGTTTGCGCTGAATGCCAAAACCGAACAGGCACGCGTGCAGTGGCGTTGGTTCTCACCGCAAAGCGGCTTATTGCTGTTGAATGTGCTCACGGCAGTTGCCGCCTTCAGCGTTCTACTCGGAACGTTTTATCCGTTATTGTTCGCAGCGTTTGGTTTCGGCTCGATTTCTGTCGGCGCGCCGTATTTCAATACGGTGTTTATTCCGTTGGTGTTGCTGTGTTTATTGACAATGCTGTTTCGGCTAAACGGACGCAAACCGTATTTATTCGGTTTGGCTGCCGCCTTGCTGTGTACGCTCGGGCTTATCGGTTGGAATATTCGGCTGGATCCGTTGAAACAATGGCAGTTCTTGCCGTTTTTATTCACTTTATTGGCATGTTGGCTCTTGTTCAGTTTGGTGCGCTATGTGGTGCGAGCCTATCGTCGGCAGCATTTGCAAACCGCACTTGCGATGGTGTTGGGGCACGGCGGATTGGCGTTGGTCGTGACGGCAACAATGATGAGCGGGTATTATTCGTCTGATTTGGGCATTAAAATGACAAAGGGCGAAAGCGCACAACTGCACGGCTACCGCTTTGATTTTGTCGACAGCGAATACCGCCTTGCCGCCAACTATACCACCGAAACCGCACTGCTGACGGTAACGGCAAACGATAAACGCTTTGCACTGTATCCGGAAAAACGTTTTTATGATATTCGCAACGGCATGATGAGCGAAGTAGCGATCAAACCGGGATTACTCGGCGATTTGTATGTGGTGTTGGGCGATAAATCCCCCGAACAGCAGTATGCTTTCGGTTTTCACTACAAACCGTTGATCCAATGGCTATGGGGCGGCGGTATCTTAATGGTATTGGCGGCATTTTCTGCCGTCGTACTGCGTTATCGAGCCGGGAAGGAAAATGCATGAAAACCCGTTTAAAACTGTTTTTGCCGCTGTTGGGGCTGTTTGCCTTAGCGTTGATGCTGTTTATCGGCCTACAGCGTGATCCGTCGCAATTGGCGTTGGTACAGCAGGGCAAACCGCTGCCTGAATTCCGCCTGCCCGATTTGTTGCAGCCGACACGGCAGATCGATAACCGCACTTTGCCCTCACAAGCGTTTCTGTTGAATGTTTGGGGCAGCTGGTGTCCGAGTTGTCTGGTCGAGCACCCCTTTTTAATGCGGTTGAAGCGGCAGGGTTTTCTGATTTACGGCTTGAACTATCGTGATAATCCGCAAGCCGCACGACAAATGCTGCTTGAAAAGGGAAACCCTTTCGTCGAAGTGTTGCATGATCAGCAAGGCGGGTTGGCGTTGGCGTTGGGCGTTTACGGCGCGCCTGAAACCTATTTGATTGACGGCAACGGCGTTATCCGTTTCCGCTATGCCGGCGAGTTGAACCAACAGGTGTGGCAACGGCAGTTTGTGCCGTTGTTCGAACAGTTAGGGCAAAAGGAGAAATAAGCATGCGGCGTTATTTCGGTATGTTGCTGTGGCTGGCGCTCAGCGTGCTGTTTCCGTTTGAAATGTTACAGGCCGACATTGTCGATACTTACCGCTTCCAATCGCCGGAAACCCGTGCCAGAGCGGTCAATTTGGCAAAATCATTGCGCTGTCCTCAATGCCAAAATCAAAATTTGGTCGAATCCAATTCACCGATAGCCTACGATTTACGGCTTGAAGTCTACAAAATGGCGGACGAGGGCAAAAGCGATCAGCTGATTATTGAGCGAATGACTGCCCGATTCGGTGATTTTGTGCGTTATGACCCGCCGTTTAAAGCGACAACCTTATTATTGTGGGGTGCGCCTTTCGCTTTGTTGCTGTTGGCGTTTTTGTTGTTGTGGCGCAATGCCGGCAGAGATAAGTCCGATATTGCGCCGCAGGCGGCAAACGCACTTGCCAAACCTTGCGGAGTGAAGCGAAAAAACACCGTTCAGACGAGGTGGTTTGGCCGTACTTTGCCGGCGGGGGGATTGTGTTTGGCGATAGTTTCAAGTGCGGTATTGATTTACTGCCTGACGCCGCGTTATGCCGTTTTTCAGCAAGGGGCGGCAATGCCGCAAACAGTGGTGCAAAGCGGGGAGGAACAGCGCCGTCAGCATCGGCAGGCGTTGCAAAATGCGTTGACTGTCGATCATAATCATGGTGAAAACTGGTATCTGTTAGGCTTAACTTACTTGCAGGACGAGCAATATACCAATGCGTTGGAATCGTTTTCCCGCGCCGAATATTTGCTCGGTGCCGACAGTGAATTACTGGCGGCGGCGGCAACCGCACTTTATTATCAATCGAATAACAAACTGACTGACAAGGCAAAAGCCTGGCTTGATTTGTCGCTGCAACAAAATCCGAATCAGCTGCGAGCCTTGTCGTTACTGGCGGCAGATGCCTTCTCTCGAGGGGATTATCCACAGGCGGGTCGTTATTGGCGGCAGCTGCTGGACAGTAACCATCATGATTTGGATCGCCGTAATCTGATTCAGAACTTGCAAGCGGCGGAGATGTTAGGGGGTATGCAGTGAGCGCTGGGTGAGACGAATCGCCCGTATTGCGCTATAATGTCGCTTTATTTCTGTCGGAAAATTACCGAATTATGCCAAAAAATCACTATGACGTTATCATTATCGGTGCCGGTGCTGCCGGGTTGTTCTGTGCCGCACGCTTGGGGCAAGCGGGGAAGTCGGTACTGGTGTTGGATAACGGCAAAAAGATCGGACGTAAAATCTTGATGGCCGGCGGTGGTTTTTGTAACTTCACCAATCTGGATATCACGCCGCAGCACTATCTCAGCCAAAACCCGCACTTTGTCAAATCGGCACTGGCACGCTATACCCAATGGGATTTTATCGCCTTGGTGGCGGAATACGGTATCGACTATCATGAAAAAGAACGGGGACAGTTATTTTGTGACCGCAGCTCGCAGGAGATTGTCGATTTATTGTTGAGCGAATGCCGTAAGGGGGATGTCGACATTCAGCTGCGCCAGCAGGTTACTGAAGTCGAGCGCATTGAGCGGAATTCGTCGGTGCGGTTTCGGCTGCAAAGCAGCGGCAGCGAGTTTGCTTGCCGTCATTTGGTCGTTGCCAGCGGCGGCTTATCAATGCCGGCGTTGGGCGCTACGGCATTTGGTTATAAATTAGCCGAACAATTCGGTTTGAAAGTGGTTGCACCGCGTGCAGGGCTGGTTCCCTTTACTTGGCGTGAGCAGGACAAACGCTATGCGCAACTGGCGGGTGTTTCTCTGGCGGTAACGGTTGAAGCCGAAGCGGGCAGCCGTTTTCAGAATCAAATGTTGTTTACCCATCGGGGGCTTTCCGGACCGGCGATGTTGCAAATTTCCAATTATTGGCAGCCCGGCCAATCACTGAAGATTGATCTGTTGCCTGATCATAACATCGCTGAATATTTACATCTTTTGCGCCGCCAATCGCCGAAATTACAGCTTAAAACCGCACTTGGGCGGGTGTTGCCGAAACGGTTGGTCGAATTGTGGCTGGACATGGAAAAATTTGATGATCAAGCGGTGGCACAACTGTCGAAAGTGCGGTTACAGCAACTGGAGCAGTGGGTTCACCATTGGCAATTTGAACCGAACGGCACAGAAGGTTATCGCACGGCAGAAGTGACGTTGGGCGGCGTGGATACCGGCGCCGTCTCTTCTAAAACCATGCAGGCGCACGGCATTGACGGGCTGTATTTTATCGGTGAAGTGTTGGATGTCACCGGCTGGCTCGGCGGCTATAACTTTCAATGGGCATGGAGTTCGGCCTATGTGTGTGCCGAAGGGATCTGTGCGTCTTAACCGCCGAAAGTGCGGTCAGACCGCACTTTCGGCAACATTATTTATTGTCTATGCCGTCTCCGTTTAACGAAGCAGGAAATTACGCTCGCGATTAAACACTTGTAGGAACAGCGCCAGCGGTGGTTTTTCGGAAGTGAGCGGTTGGTATTCGCTGCTATATTTTTGATATTCCCCTTGTGAATCAATGTGATATTGTTCACCGTTGGCGGTGATAATCACATTCCAACGCGGGTTTGAAACAAAAATCCAGTTGTCACGGTCGCCGTCGCTGTTGAGCAAATCATCTCCTTGAGTATAATCCTGCAACGGATTTTCGGCTGCGAACAGGTGTTGCATTAAGGTCGGCAGCAGATCCATCTGTGAACTGATATGGTCGATTTGTTCAGGCGCATGATTCGGCAATGCGATTAACATCGGCACTTGAATGCGATCCCGTCCGAAATAATTCGGGTTGCGGTTATTGTCGATCCGATAGGAATATCCTTGATCAGCGGTGATGATAACCACCGTATTGTCGGTCAAGTGCGGTAGAATCCGGCTTAACTGGCGGTCGATTTCAAGTAACTGGCGGCGATAAAATTGCTGCTGCGCTTCCGGATCCTGCGCCGGATAATTGCTCATCACACCCAAGAGATCATATTGCAGATAGCCGAACCAAGGTTGTTGCCCGCTATGTACCGTGTGTTGCCGATACCAATCCAGCCATTGTTGTGTGGTTTGTTGATTTGAATTGTTGAATACCGTTGTTTGTTGTTTGAACAGCGAACGGCTGTACAGCGGAGATTTTGTCGCCGTCACAAACAAACCGAACCGATAGTGCAGTTGTTGCATTCGTTCAATCCACACCGATCCTTGGCGCTGGCTCAACAGGCTGTCAAAGTAATTGGCGTTCAAACCGTAAAACAAGCCGGTCAGCGCCCCGTTCTGGCTGTTGCCGCTGCTGTAATTATTTTGGAAGTCCAACGTTTTTTCACTAAAACTGGATAGGCTCGGCATGTCGTTGCCGTTGACGGCATCGTAGCGCAAACCTGAAATATTGATCAGCAGAATGTTGGCATTTTGCTGATCGGCGCCATAGTGTAACGGCTGTTTCGGATAGTCGAGATAGGGGGCGTCTAAGCGTCCGCTGTTTAGCAGTTGAGCCTGATAGCTATCCCGATTGAGCAGTTGGTTTTTTTCCAGAAAAGTTCTTGCCGTCATCGGATAAGAGAGCGGCAGATTGGATTTCTGCACGGTAACGGGACGGTAAAAGTAGGCATCCGCCCAAGCATACAGTAAGTGGGACGCAATAAAACAGAACATCAGCAAATAGACCGCTTTGTGAATCCATTTTTGCCGTTCCAAGCTGCGCAGTTTGTCCCATGACCAGCGGGAAAACAGCGTCACGATCAGGAAAATCAGCGGCATCGGCACAAAGAAGCGCTCCCAGTTGCGTGCCAAATCGCCGTTATCGGGGTTGATCAAAATATTCAGGATCAGCACTGATAAATGCAGGTGAAAGCGGTTAAACACTTCACTGTCGAGTAGCAGTAGGGTTAACCCCAGTGTAGAAAGTACCACGCTGACGGCGCGGAAAGTGTAGGGATTTTTAATTAAAAAACTGAGCGGAAATAAAATCAACAGATAGAGTGCAAAGACGATAAAGCTGAAATGTCCGAGAATATTTAAAAAGAAATAAATTTTTCCGATCAAGGTGGCGGGCCAGTCGGCAATAAACGCATAGCGCGAGCCGATGACAATGGCGCAGATAATATTAAAGAAAGCAAACCAGTGACCCCACGAGATTTTTTGTGAAGTGGCTTCCCAATATTGTCTTGGTATTTTCAACATAAGCCGACCTTTGCCAAAGTGCGGTTATTCGTGAGGCTTTAAGGTATTTTTCAGCGCACTGCAAAAGGCGTCGGCAAGGGCTTGCTGCTGATGACGCCCGACGCTGGAATGCAACAGATTGGTCACGGTATTGCCCAATGCCATCAGCGACAGATCCACCGAGGCTTGATGTTTTTCCAAAACCGCCGCCAAATCGTTTAATAGGGCTTGCACTTGCTGATCGCTGTATTTTGATTGTTTTGCCATAAATTCCACTCGGGTTGATATTTTGCGGGAATGTTGTTTGTGGCGATATTAGCATATTTTTTACGTTACCGCTAAAAAAGCCACGGTCAATTGGGTATAATCATTCAGGTTTTAACAATAAAAAATAAACGGATAACCCAATGAGTATAGAAGTTAAACAGATTATTCTGCATCAATTGTCATTCAGTGAAAACAGTGAGGCTGAAACGGATCGCCTGCAAACCCGATTGCGGGCGCAATTGCTGCCGGTCAACGACGAAATCCGGCAGATGATGTTGCAGCTGCATCAGAATTATCAGGGCAAGGCGCAGGCTTACGGCGTATTTAAAACCGAATCGCCATTTGCCCGCGAGTTAAACCGATTTTTAGAGAATAGTTTGTCGTTTTTGGAGTTCAGTCGACAAAGCGCACAGCAGTTGGGGAAAGAATTAGGGAAATATGCCTTTGCGGAAAACGGCACGTTTATTTTTTGCGAGTACACTTTTTTGGCAACCGATTATCTGTTTATTGCACTGCTCGACAGTCGGTACAGTATGTTGGTGGACGAAAAACTGGATATCCAGCAAACGTCTTATCTGAATATCAGCCAGTATGACATTGCCGCACGGATTAATTTGACCGAATTGAAATTATCAGCGGCGTCTAACCGTTATTTGAGTTTTATCAAAGGGCGTGTCGGCAGAAAAGTCTCTGATTTTTTTATGGATTTTCTGGGGGCAGAGAGCGGTTTTGATCCGAAACAGCAGAATTTGACTTTATTGCAGGCGGTGGACGATTTTTGTCAGCAGGGCGACTTGGACAGCAAGCAAACCCAAGAGGTTAAAAAACAGGCCTTTGACTATTGTAAAGGGCAGTTGAAAGTCGGGGAAGAGATTGTCTTGCAGGAACTTTCCGACACCTTGCCGAGCCTAAACCAACAGGATTTTAACCAATTCAGCCGTGAGAATGCATATGAACTGGCGGACAGCATTCCACCGATGCAGGGCGCCTTGAAATCGCTGACTAAATTTTCAGGATCGGGAAAGGGGGTGACGCTGAGTTTCGATTCGGCATTGCTCAACGAACGGATTATTTGGGACGAACAGGGCGATAGCTTGACGATCAGGGGATTACCGGCGAATTTGCGTGATCAGCTACAGCGTTTTGCCAAGTAGGATACGTTTGCTGAAAGAGAAATTCTGGTATTTCGCGGTAACTTTAGGTATTATCGCTAACAATTCAAATAAAAAGGTAGAAAAAAACATGGGATTGAAATCGGTTTTGGGCATTCTGTTGATCAGTATCAGTATGACTTCATGCTCGTTATACAATAAATTGGTTTATCGTATCGATGTGCCGCAGGGCAACTATCTGCAAGCGGAACAGGTGGCGCAATTACAAAACGGTATGACACCGGAACAGGTGCAGTATTTGTTAGGCACACCGATGTTGACCGATCCGTACAGCAGCTACACTTGGTATTATGTTTATCTACAGCAAAAAGGCTATGAAGCGCCGCAGCAACACACGTTGAGCGTCAACTTCAACCAGCGCGGCGTGGTCAGTGATTTCCAACTGGACAAACCGTTACCGGAAAAAGGGAATTCGGATATTAAACCGTTGGAACTGGAAGAGCATAAAGGCTGGTGGCGATCGATGAAAGACTTTTTCAGTTTTTCGTAATTTCCCGCAACAAATGAAAAATCCGTTATGTGATAAACACATAGCGGATTTTTTATAGCTTGGATAAATAGCGTTCCCAATCAAAAAATTTGCCCGGATCAATTTTGCGGCCGGGTGAAATATCACAGTGACCGACAATACGTTGCG
Organism: Chelonobacter oris; assembly: GCF_000772535.1. Taxonomy (GTDB): domain Bacteria; phylum Pseudomonadota; class Gammaproteobacteria; order Enterobacterales; family Pasteurellaceae; genus Chelonobacter; species Chelonobacter oris. The sequence goes on along the minus strand of NZ_JSUM01000014.1, from coordinate 199,211 downwards.
GATTGATTGCCGGGTAGGCTCGCATCAGTAAACGGCTTAAGTGCCGTAAAGTGCGGTATTGCCCGTCGGTGAACGGCTGATTGTCCGAGCCCTCCAGTTCAATGCCAATAGCAAAATCATTACATTTTTCCCGCCCTTGAAAACAGGATAAACCGGCGTGCCAAGCGCGATCATGAAAAGCGACATATTGGGTGATTTCCCCTTGCCGATTGATCAAGCAATGGGCTGAAACACGTAGCGGCTGAATTTCGGCAAAATACGGATGCTCATTCGGATCCAACGTGCCGAGAAAGAAGCGGTCGATAAAATCGCCGCCAAACTGCTCCGGCGGCAGGCTGATGTAGTGGATCACCAGCAGTGAAATGTCGAACGGATCCGGGCGCTGGTCGAAGTGCGGTGAACACCGCAGCCGTACTGGATGCAACCAACCGTTTTCAATAGTTTGAGGTTTGTTTTTAGGGGAGATAATCATAAATTTGCGATCCGGATTCCAACTATTTTTTGCTGTTTTGGCTTTTGTTATTCTGCTTTGTCATTTTAGTGCCGTCAATTTATTTCATGATTCACTCAAATATAAGGACGCTTAGATGACGACACAGAAAACATTTTCGAATTTCACGCTGAAAAAAGGGTTCACCTTGGTGGAATTGATGATTGTAATAGCGATTATTGCCGTATTGGCGACCATAGCGGTTCCCTCTTACCAAAATTATACCCGAAAAGCGGCGATGTCCGAGTTATTGCAGGCTTCTACGCCGTATCGCGGCGAAGTGGAACTCTGCATCTATCACACCGGTGATACGAGCAATTGCAGTGCCGGCAGTAACGGGATTCAAGCGAATAAAGCGGAAAGCAATAAATCCAAATATATTAAAACGATCACCACGGCGGCAGGAAAAATTACGGTGGAGGGGCGCGGCAGTCTGAACGGTTACAGCTATGAAATGACTGCCGGCGGCGGTAACGGCAGTGAAATTACTTGGACCACCGATTGCAGCGGTAGCGATACCGCTATTTTTCCGGCTGGTTTTTGTTCATAGTAAGGGGTGAAAATGGGTTATGCCTTGCTGACTGCCGACGGCGATTCGTTGCAGATAACGGAATCACTGTGGCAGAAAAATCGTCGGGAACAGCAGTTACTGCTGCGCTATTTCGCTTTACCGTTAAAAGAAGACGAACGCTGTTTATGGCTGGGGGTGGATTCCGCCAATAATTTGAACGCATGTGAAGTGTTCGCATTTTTGCAGGATAAAACGGTTGAGCCGGTGATATTGGAAAGTGCGGTATTGAAAACCGCACTTCAACAGTTGGTGACGGCGAACGAGCAAGTGCAGGATTATGAACAGGCGGTTTATCGTTATGAGACGGCGGGCGACCCGATCGAGACTGAAGCTCAACAGCAGGACGAGCCGATAGTGCAACTGCTGAAAAAACTGTTTGAACAGGCACTGAAAATGCGCGCTTCGGATATTCACCTTGAGCCGAATGCCGACGGATTACAAGTGCGGTTTCGGATTGACGGGGTGATGACGGTGATTCGGCAGGTAAGCCGCAATTTTGCCGCACGCTTGATTTCGCGGGTGAAACTATTGGCGCATTTGGATATTGCAGAGCATCGCCTGCCGCAAGACGGGCGTTTTCATTTCACGACGGCGTTTAACGACGTGCTGGATTTTCGTTTGTCAATTTTGCCGACCCAGATTGGTGAAAAAGCGGTATTGCGCTTGCAACAGAACAAACCGGTAGAATTGGCGTTTTCGGAATTGGGCATGAACCGACAACAGCAGCACTGGTTTCTACAGGCATTGCAACAGCCGCAAGGTCTGATTTTAGTGACCGGCCCGACCGGCAGCGGCAAAAGTATTTCACTTTATACCGCACTTCATAGCCTGAACCAACCGCAGAAACACATTGTTACCGCCGAAGATCCGATCGAAATCAGCTTGCCGGGTATTATACAAACACAGGTGAATCCGGCTATCGGCTTAGATTTCAAGCACTTGTTGCGAACATTTTTACGTCAGGATCCCGATATCATCATGTTAGGAGAAATTCGCGACGAAGAAAGTGCGGCGATGGCGATTCGGGCTGCTCAAACCGGACATCTGGTGTTGTCGACGCTACACACCAATGATGCCCCCTCGGCCATCGGGCGTTTACAGCAGCTCGGCATAAAAGAGTATGAAATTGCGTCCGGCTTGTTGTTGGTCGTGGCACAACGGCTATTACGGCGGGTTTGCGCTTGTCGGCAAACGGAGCGTGAAACGCCATGCGGCATTTGTCAGCAAGGTTATTACGGACGAATCGGCACTTACCAGTTTTTACGTCCGTATGCAGAGCAACAGGCGTTCACTTATTCGCTGGATTTTGACACGTTGCATCATAGCGGCTTGGAAAAAGTACAAGCAGGGATAACCGACCGCCAAGAATTACAACGGGTATTGGGCAGGCAGGAAGCATAATGGCAGAATTTCGTTGGCGGGCGTTCAACGCTTTGCAACGTCCGCAAACAGGTATTTTATCGGCAAAAAGTGCAGAAGAAGCAGAAATGCTGTTGCTGTCCCGTGGCTTGCAACAGGTGAAAATACAGCGTAATTGGCGACTGCCGAGTAAAATCAGTCCGGTTGTCGTTTGCGAATTGATGCGGCAGATGGCGGTATTATTGCAGGCGGCATTGCCGTTAAAAGCGGTTTTGCAGATTCTGCAACAAGATTGCCGTGAGGAAAAGTTACGGAACTGGCTGGCACAATTATTGCACGGTATCGAGAGCGGTTATGCCTTTTCACAGGTGTTGCAGCAATATCCGCAATTTCTGAGCGAGCGCGACAGGCAATTAATCCGTATTGGGGAAGCGAGCGGCCGTTTGCCGCAGCTTTGCCGACAAATCGGCGAAGATAAGGCGGAGCAAGTGGCATTACAGCGAAAATTGCAGAAGATCATGCTGTATCCGCTGATTGTTTTGTCGGTTTCACTGTTGTTGACGGTGTTGCTATTGCTGTTTGTGGTTCCGCAATTTGCCGAAATGTATCAGCAGAACCAACAGCAGCTGCCTTATTTTACCCGTGGGTTGTTGTCGATTTCTGCTGTTTTACAGGATTATGGCGGACGATTGGCAATCTTATCATTGTTGTTTGTTGTCGGCGGACTGCGTTGCTATCGGCACAATCCAAGATGTCGGGCGACAGTAGCGGCAATCGGGCAAAAAATACCGCTCTTCGGACGCTTACAGCAACTGCGTAATGTGGTGGATTCCAGCCGTAATCTGGCATTAATGCTGAACGCCGGCATTCCGCTGAATCAGGCGTTACAGACTTTTCTGGCGCATAGTGGCGTTCGGAAAAGCGGATTGCAGCGTGAGATTGAATCCAGTTTGCAACTGTTGCAGCAGGGATACCGCTTTTCGCAAAGTGTCGGTAGCGATTGGTTTCCGCAAGCGGCTCAGCAAATGTTGGCGGTCGGGGAAAAGAGCGGTTGCTTAGGGCAGATGTTGCAGCATGTCGCCGACACTTATCAGCGCCAGCTGCATCATCAAATCGATTTGTTGTCGCAGTTGTTGGAGCCGCTATTAATGTTGCTGATCGGCGGTTTAATCGGGGCGGTGATGTTGGGTATGTATTTACCGATTTTTGATATGGGGGCGATGTTGGGATAATGAATTCGGGCGTGTTTTTAGTGTGGACGGCGGCGATTTATCTGCTCGGCTGCCTGATACGGCAGTATGTGCAGCGCTTTGCCGATAATCTGAACCGCACTTTGCAACAAAATTATGCCGATTATTATGCTGATGTAGTGGCAAAACCGCTTGATTCCGAATACCACTGGTTACAACCGTTGCCGCAGCGAGAATTGAAATATCTGCCGCTGATTTTTACCTTGTTGCTGTGTCCGTCGTTGTTGCTGCCGTTGGAATTTTTTGCTCGCATTTGGCAGTTATATTGTCTGGCATTGCTGACGGCAATCGCCTTGGCGGATTATTATTACCGGTTGATTTCTACTACGCTGTGTCTCCATCTGCTTTTGTCGGCATTATTCGGCAGTTGGCTCGGCATTGCGCCGCTGACATTGACACAAAGCGTAGAAAGCCTGTTTGTGGCGTTGGTGCCGGTTGGTCTGTTTTTTTTCATCAGTAAATGGATTTATCGCAAAGAAGTTTTTGGCGAAGGAGACTGCTGGTTGATTTGCGCACTTGCCACATTTTTTCCTTGCTCACAGTTGCCGTTGTTGCTGTTTGTCGCAAGTGCAATGGGGCTGTTGTGGGCATTATGTTGCCACAGAACGGGCTTGAAAAATTTGGCGTTGCCGTTTGCACCGCTCTTGGCTGTTGCGACAGTCCTGATTTTTATAGCGCCAACAGAATAATATTTTGCGGTTCAATGCTGACGAACACTGTTTCACCGATTTGATAGCTTTCGCTGTCATGATAACCGGCACACAGTTCAATTACCGGTGTGAGCCGAATCAGGGCTTCATGGTCGTCTTGCTGTTGTTGAAGTGCGGTAATGACGCCCTGAAAACTATTGGAGTGTTGTGGTCGATTGCGATGCAATGTCAGCCAAGGCGCTTTAAACATCAATAACACTTCCTGCGTTGTCTGTAATTGCAGCCGTTCGCAGCTGGCTTTGGTGATGCTGGCGGTAATCGGATTGCTCAAACCTTCGACGATGATATCGACTTCGCGGTTTAATCCTTGCTTACGAAGACTTGAAACCGTGCCGAACAGCTGGTTGCGGGCACTGCTTTGCAGACTGAATTTGGCGGTGGCGGCAAGCAAACCGGTAAGCGGTACGTTTTCGTCTTGTAAAATACGGAAGGCGCGCCGCTGGGTTTGTTCCAGCAAGTCGTACAGACGCAGCAGCCGCTCGGCATAAGCGGTCAGGTGCGTACCGCCGCCCTCTTTGCCGCCGCTGTTGCGTTGCAGCAACGGTTTCGGGCTAATCAAATCCATTGCATTCAGATTATCCCATGCGGTTTTATAGCTGAGACGGCAATTTTTGGCCGCTTGTGAAATGGAACCGCACTTTTGAATTTCGCGTAATAGTGAGATCCGTCTCGGATCGACAAACAGCTGCTGTTGCAGCCTGATACTCAATTCGATATCAATATCCGCCATGTCCGCCTCGTGAAACTGTGATCATCGCGGTATTTTAAAGTAAAAAACGTTATTGCAATAGTTTTTCACATAGACATTGCTGAATAACGTTATATAATTTATTTTATAACGATTCGTAATCGAGGAGATGAGGTAGTTATGTTGAATATCATGAAAAAAATAGTATTGGTATGTCTGTTGGTATTTTGTTCGTTGTCGGCGTTTTCACAGCAGAAAGTCACGGTATTTGCTGCGGCTTCGATGACAAATGTATTGCAGGAGATGGCAGGCGCATATCAAAACAGCGGGGCGGACAGCAAAATCGTGTTTTCTTTTGCTTCTTCATCGGTGCTTGCACGTCAGATCGCAGAAGGCGCACCGGCGGATATTTTTATTTCGGCGAATTTGAAGTGGGCGGATTTTTTGCAGCAAAAAGGCAATATTATTCCTGATTCGCGCAAAATTATTGCCGGTAATAAATTGGTTATGATTGCGCCGGAAAGTGCTGGGGCGCTGAGATTTGACCTGAACCGAGCGCAATGGTTGGAGTATTTGGGTAAAAATTTCTTGGCTGTCGGTGATCCGGAGCATGTTCCGGCGGGATTGTATGCCAAAGCGGCATTAACCACGTTAGATTTGTGGAATAAAGTGGAAGGACAGTTGGCACGCGCCGCCAATGTGCGGGCGGCATTAACTTTGGTTGAGCGTGGTGAAGCGCCGTTAGGGATTGTGTATGCCACCGATGCTGTGGCGAGTGATAAGGTGCAGGTGGTCGGTATTTTTCCGGACGGCACTTATGATGCGGTAGAATATCCGGCAGCGATCGTGACTGAACATGACAGCCAAGCCGCCCGTGATTTTATGCGGTTTTTGGTATCGGATAACGGCAAGGCGATTTTGCAGAAATACGGTTTCAGCGTAGAATAAGTCTGTTTTGTTGCGGTGTAGTAGACCGCACTTTTGCTTTGTTCCAGTCAAGATCAAGGAGCCGTTTTGCTCGATAGCCTTATTCAAACCCTGACGTTAAGCCCGCAGGAAGTGAGTGCGATTCAGCTTAGTCTAAAAGTGGCGCTGTTTTCCATGCTGCTGAGTCTGCCTTTTGCCGTATTTTTTGCTTGGCTTTTCGCCCGTCATCAGTTTTACGGAAAAAATTTGCTCGACGGAATTATTCATTTACCGTTGGTGTTGCCGCCGGTGGTCATCGGCTATTTGTTGCTGGTTGCGTTCGGGCGTAACGGTTTTATCGGTAAATATCTGAACCAATGGTTTGATTTCAGTGTGGCATTCAGTTGGCGGGGGGCGGTGGTGGCTTCCGCTGTGGTGGCATTTCCGTTAGTGGTGCGGGCGATTCGGCTGGCGTTGGAAAATGTGGACCCCAAACTGGAACAAGCGGCCAGAACCCTTGGCGCTTCTGCGTGGCGTGTTTTTTTCAGCATTACTTTGCCGCTTGCATTTCCCGGTATCTTGGCCGGCATGGTGCTTGGTTTTGCCCGCTCGCTAGGGGAGTTTGGCGCCACGATTACGTTTGTCTCCAATATTATCGGGGAAACCCAGACAATTCCGCTTGCGATGTATTCCTTTATTGAAACCCCGTCGGCAGAGGGCGCCGCCGCCAGATTATGCGTAATTGCGATTGTTATTGCCCTGTTGTCGTTGGTATTTTCCGAATGGTTGGCACGTCGGGCGAAATACCGCTTGGGACAAGCGGCGGAGTAAGGGAAACAGATGCTTGAAATTAATGTAAAAAAGCAATTGGGTGCGTTAACGTTGCGTGCAAATGTGCAGATTCCGTCACAAGGCGTTACCGCACTTTTCGGTTTGTCAGGCAGTGGCAAATCGTCGTTGATCAATTTGGTCAGCGGTTTGATTAAACCCGATCAGGGGTATATCCGATTAAACAATCGCACCTTGGCGGACAGTCACAGGCAGATCCATTTGCCGCCGGAAAAGCGCCATTTAGGGTATGTTTTTCAGGACGCGAGGCTGTTTCCGCATTATACGGTGAAAGGTAATCTGGCTTACGGCATGAAAAATATCGGCAAGGAAGCTTATCGGGATATGGTCGAATTGTTGGGAATCGGGCATTTGTTGAATCGTTATCCGGCAACGCTTTCCGGCGGAGAAAAACAACGGGTTGCCATCGGCAGGGCGTTGTTGACCAATCCCGAACTATTGTTGATGGACGAGCCGTTGGCGGCACTGGATTTACCGCGTAAAAATGAGTTGCTGGATTATCTGGATCGGCTGGCAAAAGAGATTAATATTCCGATTTTGTATGTTAGCCACAGTTTAGAAGAGTTATTGCGCTTGGCAACACGGGTGATTTTGATGCGGCAGGGCAGTGTCTTGGCATTTGATGAATTAGAAAATATCTGGCAAAGCGATCATTTTCTGCCGTGGAAAGAGCAACAGCAACAAAGTGCGGTTTTCAGTCTGCCGATTGAAATGCATCACCCGATTTATCAGATGACGGCGCTCAATTTTGCCGGACAAATGCTGTGGATTCACGAAATGTCGCAAAAAAGTCTCGGCGAGCAGGTGCGGATTTGTATTTACAGTTCCGATGTGTCGATTGTCCTGCAACCGGTAAAGGGCAGCAGTATTCGCAATGTGCTGGCGTGTCGGATTACCGCGGTAGATCAACATCAACGGCAGGTTGAAGTGCGGTTAAATGCCGACGGTTTGCAGTTTGCAGCGCTCATCAGCCGTTGGGCGCTGGCAGAATTGAAGTTGACTGCCGGCATGTGGGTTTATGCGCAGGTGAAAAGTGTGTCGGTGGTGGCTTAAGTTTAAGCCGATAGCAAAATAAAAATGCCCAAACCAAGTTTGGGCATTTTGTCGTCTCTATCTCAGTGCGGTTGATTAAATATTAATCACCGCAAAGAAGACCAGTACCGAATAGAGCGTTGCCAGACCGTAGAAAATTACGCCGCTTGCCGGAATATGCAGTTTGAAGTCGTGCATTCCGTGATGCAGGCGGTGCATTCCGGCCCACATTGGAAAAATGGCAACCACCAACAGAATCAACTTGCCGATAATGCTTTGTGCAAATGCGATCATATTATTGGCGTCTACCAATCCCAACGGGTAGAGAAACAATAGAATTAATGCCAATATCGGGAAAACAATGGCGCTGACAGTTCCGCCTGCGCCGAATAATAGCCATACGACAGGTTCATTGGAACGTTTTGGAGCTTGTTTCATTATTTTCCTCCTTAAATATACACAAGAACAAGGGTCAGTACGGAAACGGCAATGGTAATCACCCACATTAGGCTTTTGATTGCAGATTGCGGTACACGTTGGCTTTTGTAAATCAGGTTTAGTGCTTTCGGGGTCAAACCAAACCAAGTCAGGGTGTTAAATACCACGCCTGCCATGGTGATTACACTCAGGATAATCACTAACGGATTTTTCAAAAACGAAACGAAGCCGGTTTCAAAAGTGCCGTTGCCGAGGCATAAGAAACCGTAAAGCAAGACGATACAGAACCAAATGGTCGGCAGAGCCGTGGATTCACGTAAAATGTACATTTTGTAAAAATCCAGTTTTTGCCACCAGTTTGATTTCATTTCGCGCACGTATTTATTACGTTTGCTGGTTGTCGTAGTCATTCTTTCCCCCTTACTTTTGCGGTTTCAGCATGGCGATCACGTAGTCTTTGGCAGACTCGACTTTGCCTTGGTTCACGCCGGCAGCCGGATCAACGTGTTTCGGGCAGACTTCGGAACAGTAGCCGACGAAAGTACAGCTCCAAACCCCGTTTTTGCCGTTCATGATTTTCAGCCGTTCTGCTTTGCCGTTATCGCGGTTATCCAGATTATAACGATGCCCTAATGTCAACACGGCCGGCCCGACAAATTCAGGATTTAAGCCGAATTGCGGACAAGCGGCATAACATAATCCGCAGTTGATACACATTGAGAAAGTGCGGTATTTTTCCAGTTGTGCCGGCGTCTGTTTGGTGCGTTCGCCCGGAGGCGCTTTGTTACCGATGATGTACGGTTTGATCGATTCGAGGCTCTCGATGAAGTGGCTCAAATCCACCACCAGATCGCGTTCGATCGGGAAGTTTGCCAGCGCTTCAACACGCATATGACCGCTGTAGTCGCGTAAAAAGGTTTTACACGCCAGACTCGGCTTGTTGTTCACCATCATGCCGCAAGAACCGCAGATTGCCATTCGGCAAGACCAACGGTAAGAAAGCTCGGGATCAAGCTGATCTTTAATATAACCTAATGCGTCCAATAATGACGTTTGATCGTCATAAGGCACTTGGTAGGCTTTCAAATAGGGTTCTTTGTCAACTTCGGGATTATAACGAAGCACTTCGACAGTCATTGTTTTGCTTGCTAGATCACCCATGGCTTACTCCTTATTTGCCTTTGCCGCTTCCGCCGCATCTGCTTCCGCACCGTATACACGTTTGGCCGGTTGAGATTTGGTAATCTTCACATCACTGTACTCAATTCGTGGTGCGCCGTCCGCATTGTAATAGGCGAGAGTGTGTTTCAAATAATTGGTGTCGTCACGCTCGACGTAGTCTAAACGCTGGTGCGCACCGCGCGATTCTTTCCGGGCAATGGCAGAGGACGAAATGGATTGCGCCACATCAAGAATAGTGCCCAATTCGATAGTGTAGAGAATGTCGGTATTAAATACGCTGGAACGGTCGGAAATCCGCACTTTTTTGAAGCGCTCTTTCAGTTCGGCGATTTTATCCACGGTTTTCTGCATTGATTCTTCGGTACGATAGATACCGCAACCTTCTTCCATCGAATCGCCCATTTCATCACGGATTTTTGACCAGTTCTCATTGCCGTCCTGATCCAATAACGCTTGTAGACGGCCGACCACGTCTTTGGCTTGCGCATCGACGGCAACAGTGTTGACATGTTGTGTTTCAACCGCTCTTTGTGCCGCATATTCGCCGGCGACTTTACCGATAACCACCAGTTCTGCCAATGAGTTGGAGCCTAAACGGTTAGCGCCGTGCAGACCGGAAGAGGCGCACTCGCCGACAGCGAACAAGCCTTTGATACGGGTTTCCGCCTGCTGATTCACTTCGATACCGCCCATGGTGTAATGAACCACAGGACGAACAGGAATCGGTGCTTTTGCCGGATCCACGCCTTCATAGGCTTTTGCCAGCTCACAGATAAACGGCAGACGTTCGTGCAGGTATTTTTCGCCCAGATGACGTAGATCCAGATGCACTACATCCACACCTTTGGCGGTTTTCAGGGTGCGACCGAGGCGCCATTCCTGCCAAAATGCTTGCGAGACTTTATCACGCGGCCCTAGTTCCATATATTTGTTTTCCGGTTTACCGATTGGCGTTTCCGGCCCCAAACCGTAGTCTTGTAAATAACGATAACCGTCTTTGTTGACTAGAATACCGCCTTCGCCACGACAACCTTCCGTCATCAGGATACCGGTATTCGGCAAGCCGGTCGGGTGATATTGCACGAATTCCATATCACGCAACGGCACACCGTGGCGATAAGCCATTGACAGCCCGTCGCCGGTGACGATACCGCCGTTGGTGTTGAAACGGAACGCACGGCAGCCGCCGCCGGTGGCGATAACCACCGCATTGGCATTGATTTGCACCAGTGTGCCTTCCATCATGTTCATGGCAACGACACCGCGTGCATGACCGTCATCGGTCAGAATATCCAGTACGAAATGTTCATCATAACGGATAATTTGCGGAAACTGGATAGAGGTTTGGAACAGCGTATGCAATAAGTGGAAGCCGGTTTTATCGGCCGCAAACCACGTGCGCTCGATTTTCATACCGCCGAAACGACGAACGTTGACCTCACCGTCATTACGACGGCTCCACGGGCAACCCCAACGTTCCAGTTGGGTCATTTCGATTGGTGAATGTTCAACGAAATGTTCGACGACATCCTGTTCGCAAAGCCAGTCGCCGCCGGCAACCGTATCGTGGAAATGCTTGTCATAACTATCTTCGGATTTGATGACAGCCGCAGCCCCGCCTTCGGCAGCTACGGTATGACTACGCATCGGATATACTTTTGATATTAAGGCAATTTTCAGGTTCGGGTTTGCTTCCGCCGCTGCAATCGCAGCACGTAAACCACCACCACCGGCACCAACAATTGCAATATCGACATTGATAGTTTGCACGATATTCCTCCAGTCTCAGATGTAAGTAAAAAGGTAATGATATAAAGTCAAAAAGTAAAATAAACAAATGTTTGGGTTTTTGATCAAGGTCATTTTGCCATTTTTTTTGTAACAACTTAATTGTTTTTTATGAAATGCTCCGGAAAAGGACGGGTTTCGTGATCTACCTCAAAAAAGTGAGTAGATTTAATAATTTACTCTAATAGTCAAGTATTGCGGCGATACGGATAAACGCCCTGTTACGGCGGCGGTTACCCCCGAGGCAGAATATTCGATTGTCGCGTGGCGGGAATCCCGATAAAATGCCGTTTTCGATTTTAAATCAAGACGGAAGAGTTTGTTTATGATTTTACAACAGCAATGGCAGCCGAGTGCGCCGATAAAAAACATGATTGCGCGCGCCAAAATTATGGCGGAGCTGCGCGGGTTTTTTATTGATCGCGGGCTGTTGGAAGTGGAAACGCCGATTTTAAGCGAATACGGTGTGACCGATGTTCACCTTTCAGTATTTGAAACCTGCTTTGCCGCTCCGTTCCAACACCAATCGAAACCGCTCTTTTTGGCGACTAGCCCCGAATATCATATGAAGCGCCTGTTGGCGGCGGGTAGCGGACCGATTTTTCAGATTTGCAAGGTTTTCCGCAACGAGGAAGCCGGGCGCAGACATAATCCGGAATTTACCATGCTGGAGTGGTACCGACCGCACTTTGATATGTATCGACTGATTAATGAGGTAGACGACTTGCTTCAGCAGATTTTGGATTGCGAGCCGGCGGAATCGTTCAGTTATCAATTTATTTTTCAAGAATATGTCGGATTGGATCCGCTTTCTGCCGAAAAAGCCGAACTGGCGAAAAAAGCCAAAGAACACGGCTTGATCGAGGCGGAAAACGAGAGTCGGGATACCTTACTGCAATTTTTGTTCAGCCAAGTAGTGGAACCGCAAATCGGACGGGACAGGCCGGTTGCGGTTTATTATTTCCCGACCTCACAGGCGGCGTTGGCTCAGATCAGCTCGGAGGATCACCGCGTGGCGGAGCGGTTTGAGTTCTATTACAAAGGGTTGGAATTAGCGAACGGATTTAATGAACTGACCGATGCCGCCGAACAGCTGCACCGTTTTGAACGCGACAACAAACAGCGGGCGCAGCTGGGGCTGCGGCAACGGGATATTGATCAGCGTTTTATTTCCGCCCTGCAATCCGGTATGCCGCAGTGCGCAGGCGTTGCACTCGGTGTTGACAGATTAATGATGATTGCGTTGGGGCAACAGGATATTGCCGAGGTGATCAGCTTTAGCTTGGCAAATGCATAAGCGATTTGAATTTAGCGGGATTGAACACCGGCAGCAATTCATATCGGACGATAAAAGATCGGTTGATTTTAAGGAAAAAAGATGTCAGAAATTTTTATTGCGGCAATTTTAGGTATTGTGGAAGGGCTTACCGAGTTTTTGCCGGTGTCTTCTACCGGACATTTAATTATTGCCGCCCATTTTTTGGGTTTTACCGGTGAAAAAGCCGCTACCTTCGAAGTGATTATCCAATTGGGATCGATCTTAGCGGTAGTGGTGGTGTTTTGGCGCAAAATGTTCGGTTTGATCGGCATTCATTTCGGCGTGAAACCGGATCACAGCCAACCGCACTTGACCTTACTGCATATTATCTTGGGAATGGTCCCGGCGGTGGTTATCGGCTTGGCGTTTCACAGCACGATTAAATCGTGGTTTAACATTCAGAATGTGATTTATTCGTTGATTGTCGGTGGGGTTTTGTTGCTGATCGCGGAAAAATTCCGCCCGCGGGTGACGGCGAATACGGTGGATCAAATCAGTTATAAACAGGCATTTGCCATTGGACTGTTTCAGTGTCTGGCGCTGTCGCCGGGCTTTTCCCGATCCGGTGCGACGATTTCGGGTGGTTTGCTGATGGGGGTAGGTCGCCATGCGGCGGCGGAGTATTCTTTTATGCTGGCGGTGCCGATGATGATGGGCGCAACGGTGTTGGATTTGTATAAAAGCTGGCATTTCCTGTCATTTGCAGATCTGCCGATGTTTGCGGTCGGTTTTGTGATGGCGTTTATTGTGGCGATGCTGGCGATTAAATGGCTGTTGGCATTGATTAAACGTATTTCTTTCGTCCCGTTTGCGATTTATCGTTTCGTGGTCGCTATTGCGTTGTATTTTGTGTTTTTATATTAAAGCCTGACCGCACTTTCGCTTATAAATAAAGGAGTTATGCAGAATAAACAGCCGGCTAAATAAAAAATCGGCGGTATTGCATCACCCTGAAATCAATCGTATTGAATGCGGGATTTTGTTTTTTTAACGTTTTATATTCCGCCATTGCACCCACAGCACGGTTGGCCGCGCCGGAAGGGGCGGTGAGCGAGACCGTGGTAAAAGTGCGGTTCTGCCAGTCAAATTGATGAATCCGAGGGATATTGCCGTCAATCAAATCCAACGTCAGTCCCGCATTTTTCAGGTGTTGGCGAAACAAGTATTCCGGGCTATTTTTGCTGTTGCCGCCAGTGAACAGTAGCGTTTTAATCATGGGGTATTCGGCGAGATATTGCAGCAGCGGGCGGAGGATAATTTGGCTCATGCCGCTATCGGATGCATCAATTTTTTGTCGGCGGCACTGCCGTACCATATCACAAATCCCGATTCTGTGTTTAATCAAAAAATCACGCCGCTGTTCTACCGCACTTTGGCTGTTTTCAAACAAAAAATCAATAGCGAAAATCTTGCCCAGAATCAGCCATAATTGCCCGTCGCGGCTGCCGTAGCAGAAATCGACATCGTCCGCTTTGAGTAAGCCTTGCGAAAAACGGGGCGGCGGCAACGTGCCGACAATCAGTTTGTCGGCGGTTGTCGGGATAAAAGGCGGGTAGGGATGTCGGTGCAGAAAATCAGCGTTCACTGCGATGGCGCTCGTGCTCATGTTCAAACAGATTTTGAATCAGGATCTTCGATTTGCGCTGATAGTTGTAGTGTTCCCGTTTGTCTTTCGGTAAATCTTCCACGTCGGCAATTTTAAAACCACGCTCTTGGAACCAGTGTACGGTGCGGGTGGTCAAAACGAACAGTTGTCTGATTTTGAGTTTGCGTGCGCGTTTTTGCAGCTCTTCCAGCAAAATATCGCCCCGTGAGGAGTTGCGGTAATCCGGATGAACGGCCACGCACGCCATTTCCGCCATATTTTCTTCTTCGTACACATTGAGCGCGGCGCAGGCGATGACCACGCCGTCACGTTCGATAATGGTGTAGTTGCCGATCTCCATTTCCAGCTGTTCGCGTGAACGTTTGACAAGAATGCCCTGCTGTTCGAACGGTTGGATAAGCGCCAGCAGACCGGCGATATCCTGAATGGTGGCGAGACGAATGGTTTCTGAACTTTCCATCGAGACTTGGGTTCCGATCCCGTCCCGTGAGAACAGCTCTTGCAGCAGCGTGCCGTCTTCTTCGTAGCTGAGCAAGTGTGAACGCTTGATGCCGGCACGGCTGACATCAATCGCCGCTTGCAGGAAACGGGCTTGCGAACTGTGATAATGCCCGTTTTCGATTAATTCGTGCAGGTGAACCGCCGCACGTTGCGGGAACAAATCGGCAATAATGTCGCCGTTTTCGTCACGAATACCGTTGTCGGCGCAGAAGCCGATCAATTTTTCCGCATTCAGTTTGATCGCTACCTGAGTAGCGATGTCTTCAAACGGCATATTGAAATTTTCACCGGTGACCGACGCTCCGATCGGGCCGAGCAGCACGATCGCATCGTTATCCAATTGTTGTTTGATGGCTTTAATGTCGATACGGCGAATTTTGCCGCTCAACATGTAATCCACGCCGTCATCAATGCCGATCGGCTGGGCAATCACAAAATTGCCGCTGACCACATTGATACTGTTGTTGCTGTGATTGCCGGCATTGAAAGTGCGGACGGACAGGCGGGCGCTGATGTCGAATTGCAGCTTTCCGACCACTTGTTTGACCAGCTCCAGCGTTTCAGTGTCGGTCACACGAATATTTTTGTGATAAACCGGATCGATATTGTGCGCCTGTAGGGCTTCGTTGATTTGATGACGCACGCCGAAAACCACCACCAGTTTGATTCCCAAGCTGTGTAGTAAACTGATGTCATTGATTATATTGATGAAGTTTCTGCTGGCGATGGTATTGCCGTCGAGCATGATGACAAAGGTTTTGTCACGGTGCAGGCTGACGTAAGGAGTGGATTCTCTGAACCATTCGACTAATTCGGTATCACGTATCATATTTTGTCCCACGGGAAATCGTTATTTCGATATTTTGCATTTTTATGCAATGCGGTGCAACTGCATTCTAATGGTTAAACAGCCATTGCCAGATTTCTCTGACGAAAGCTCTTTCCGTCACAAACTCTTGTTCGCTGACAACGGATTTTTGACCGATCAAATTGAGATGGTGGATCCGATTGCGCAAATCGACATAGCAGCGTTTTAATGTTTTGCTTTGAACCGCACTTAGCACTTGTGCCTCAGCCATGCTGTCGAAAATCCGTACATTGTCCGACCAGCGACAGAGTTCGGGGTGCTGCGGGGCATTGGCGAGTACCAGATATTGGGCGATAAATTCAATATCGGTGATGCCGCCGGCATCGGTTTTGATATTAAACCTGCCCGGTTGCGTGTTGGCGAGGTGTTGATACATTTTTTCACGCATCTCACTGACATCATTTTTCAATTGCGATATATCGCGCGCCGTCGCCAGAATGCTTGCCCGAATTTGCGCAAACCGCACTTGAAGTACAGTTTCGCCGTAAATCGCACGGGTGCGTACCAGCGCTTGCCGCTCCCAAGTCCAGGCATCTTGTTGTTGGTATTGTTCAAACGCTTCGATACTGCTGACCAACAGCCCGGACGAACCGGACGGGCGCAGCCGCATATCAACCTCGTACAAAATGCCGGCGCGGGTATTGATATTAAAAATACTGACGATTTTTTGTGCCAGCCGCAAATAAAACTGGCTGCTGTCAATGCAACGTTTACCGCCGATCGTTTGACCGTTCGGCGGGGCGTCATACAAAAACACCAAATCCAAATCGGAATTGTAACCCAACTCAATACCGCCCAGCTTGCCGTAAGCGATCACCAGAAAGTTTTTTTCATTCGCTTGCAGGTGATCCGGCGTGCCGAAGCGTCGGGTGGTTTGCTGCCATGCCAGATTGACCACGGCACTGACAATGGCTTCCGCCAGATAGGTGAGGTGATCGCTGACTTTCATCACCGGCAGCACGTCTAAAATATCGGCGGCGGCGGTGCGTAGCAAGGTGGCTTGTTTGAATTGGCGCAGTGCATCAATCTGCTGCTCTTCATCGTCTTGCGGGATCCGCAGCAGATACTCTTTTAAGGTGTTGCGGTATTCGCTGAACGGCGGCGGATTGAACAGCGTTTTATGATCGAGCAGTTCGTCCAGCAGAATCGGATAATTGGCGACCTGTTCGGCGATCATCGGCGATGCGGCACAGAGACGAATCAGCATATTCAAGGCGGAAGGGTGTTCCAGCAACAGCTCCAGATAGGTGGTGCGGGTGACGATTTTGCCGATAATGTTCAGGATTTTCGGTAACACGCTTTCTACCTGCGGGTGCGCAAGCAGTTTATCCAGTACGCAGGGCATGAGTTTATATAGTACATCACGTCCGCGCTGACCGATTTGGCGGCGCTGAATGTCGTTGTAAAAGCGGCTGAGTTCCGCTTTCAGGGTTTCATTCCGTTCTGCGGTAAACGCATATTGCTGCAATGCGGTGTCCAAATACTCATGATGATTGCCGAGATGGATAAAATCATTCCAAACCGATTCGTGTTGTCGGTTCTCCTGACTGTCGTTTTCGTCGCCGATTAACTGGCTGAACACATTGCGCACATTTTGGTGTTGCTGCTGCAAGCAGGCATAAAAGCTGTTCCAATCGTGAATCGGGTAGTGAATATCGATCACCTCGCCTTGCGGATCCAACACCGTGAAATATCGGCAGGCGTGGGCTAACCGTACTTTATCGGTTTCATTTTGCGGCAATTGCTGAGTTTGTTGATCCGCAATCGCCTGTAATACGTTTTCAACCCGGCGCAAAAACAGATAGCCTGCCTGCAACGCATGCGCTTCCGGTGCGGGAATCAGGTTCAGACGCACCAAGTGCGGTAGGATTTTTAACAACGAGCGGTGCTGTAAATCCGGTTCTCTGCCGCCCCGAATCAATTGGAATACCTGCACGATAAATTCGACTTCACGAATACCGCCGGCGCCAAGCTTGATATTATCCATCAATCCGCGACGGCGGATTTCACGCTCAATCATCGCTTTCATATCACGCAGCGACTGAATGACGCTGAAATCGATGTAACGCCGATAAACAAACGGCATCAGCATTTTTTTCAATTGTGCATAATAAGGATTGGTGCTTTCATCACCCATTAAACGGGCCTTGATCATGGCATAGCGCTCCCAATCTCGCCCTTGCTCTTGATAATAATCTTCCATTGCGGCAAAACTGAGCGCCAGTGCGCCGGCATCGCCAAACGGACGTAGCCGCATGTCGACCCGATAGACAAAACCGTCAATGGTGTGTTGATCCAGCGCTTTGATAATCCGTTGTGCCAGACGGATAAAAAATTGCGAATTATCCACGCTGCGCCGTGCACCGACGGTTTCGCCTTTTTCGGGATAGGTGAAGATCAGATCGATATCGGAAGAAAAATTAAGTTCAAATCCGCCCAATTTGCCCATGCCGAGAATCAGCAGCGGCTGCGGCTGACCGCACTTGTTCATCGGTGTACCTAATTCCTGACAAATTTTCGGGTACAGCCAATCACGGGTTGCAACAATCAAGCTTTCCGCCAGTTGTGAAAGTGTGGTAAAGGTTTGTTCCACCGACATCAGATTCAAACTTTGACAAAAACTCAATGCCGCCATTTCCCGATTACGGAATTGTCGTAGCACCCGATAAAGCTGTTCTTCTTCATGAATTTCTTGCAACTCGGCAGCAAGCCGTTCGGCATAATTGCTACAGGTCTGTAATGAAGGCGGCGTTTGCCGCCATCGAGAAAGCAAGTCAGGCTGTTTGCGTAACACTTCAAATACGAAATCGGAAAGGGCAAGTGCGGTTTCGAGCTGTGACCGAAACGGACTTGTCTTGATTTCATTCGCTAAAGCGGGGTTTTCGAGCAGGGTAAAAAGTGTTTGCAGAGAGTTTAATTGAGCAGGCAAAACAAGCGACATAAGGCGGATTCCCGATAGACAACCAAATATGAGGCAAACTTTAGCATAAATTGACAAATAGCGGCGAATTTTATATTCGTCGTTATCACGCTTTTCGATTGCAATGTTTTTTGAGCGCGAACTAAAACGTAAAGCAATACATGACTATTTTTAAAAAAGTGTTGCTAAGTGCTTGTGCTGTGCTGTGCTGTAAAATCAAACGATTTTTATTTTTATTATTAAGGGGTTATAGAATATGAAGACGTATAAGTTGTTTATGATGATCGCGATATGTTTAGCTTTGTCGGGTTGTCAGCAATTGCTGGAAACAAGTCGTACAATGAGAGGGATTTTAAATCAAGTTAATACGGGGCTGTCCGGCGACGCAGTGTATGTTACGCAATCGGCACAAAATTCTGTTGATGCCGCACTAAATAAAGCAAAACCTTCGGCGGGAGCCGCGACACTTTTTAAACAAGCAAAACCGGCTATTTCTCATTTTATCGGATTAATTGCTTGTGGAACAAAAGATGCACAATTAAAAGCCTATGCCGATCCCGATAGTGGAACTTGGAATATAGTTTCACCGTTTAATGCTATGCCTTACCATAAATCGGGCTGTTTAGACATATTACGAATTAACAACATTAAACGCAAAGCGGCAAATGTGGTCTATTTTAAAGTGCAATATATTTCGCCGCAAAGTCAGGAAAGCACAGGGTGGGGCTATGAAGCGATAAAACAACCTGATGGTGAATGGTTATTTGCAGGTTCGTTATTTTAATTATTGTTAATTGAAGTGCGGTCAGATCATAACCGCACTTGCTACCGTTACTGTGCTTTCAACAGTGCAACCAGCTCCGCTTGAGTTTGACAGGCGGTTACCGCTTCTACTTCGTCCGGGCTGAGGTGCATTAAGACGATATATTCGCCGTCATGATCGATACCGGTAATAAATTCACCGTCTTGTGAACCTTTGCCGCCGTATTCAATCCGTTCGCAGAAAGTCAGCATGGCCTCTTCCAAGCGTTTGGCGGCTAAAGTGCGGTCGGCAATATATTGTTCCGCTTCGCTTTCGGGAATCAGGTAGGCGTCGACTTTGACCATCGGTTGATATTTTTGGATTTTTTTCATGTGTACTCCGAATTAAGAGAAAATTTGTCGGTTTAGGTATCGGCTAACGCGCGGGAGGACGGGATATCATGTGGAAGGGGAAATAACGGGCGGTATCTGATCCGCCCGTAAATTTTATTCGACTTGGCTGCCGATAACGCCGCCGAGAGCCGCACCGCCTAATGTGGCGCCGGTGCTGTTGCCGATAACATTCCCGGCGACACCGCCGACGGCCGCACCAATTGCGGTGTTTTTCTGTCTGGTTGTCATGTTCGAACAACCGGCGATAAACAAGAAAACTAAAGCTAAGATAGAGGATTTAAACGCAATCTTTTTCATATAAACTCCTTAGTCTTGGGAATAAATCGTGTTCAGCATAACAAAAAAAACAGTAAATGCCTATTTTTTAGCGGGGACGAGCGGGTTAAAACGGGGAAATTTTATGCTCAAACGGCGCCGAAAACAGGCGGCAACAGACAAGAGTGCGGTCTATTGCCGTCGGAAAGTAAAACGTTATTTGACGGTTACTCGGGCAAATTTGCGTTTGCCGACTTGGTAAACCGCACTTGAAGCAGTGATAACCAATTTAGCGTCTTCGACTTTTTCGCCGTTAATTTTCACCCCGCCTTGTTGTACCATGCGGTTGGCTTCCGAAGTGGAGGCGACCAAACCGGCGTCTTTCAATAAATTCGCCAAGCCGATTTCGCCCGAAAATTCAAATTCAGGCATGTTGTCCGGCATCGCACCTTTTTGGAAGCGGTTGATGAACGTTTGCTCGGCAGCATCAGCATCGGCTTCGCTGTGGAAACGGGCGATAATCTCTTTTGCCAGCAGTACTTTTACATCACGCGGATTACGACCGTTTTGTACGTCGGTTTTTAAGTCGGTAATTTCGCTTAACGGACGGAAAGATAGCAGGTCATACCAACGCCACATTAAGTCATCGGAAATCGACATCACTTTGCCGAACATGTCGTCCGGGGCTTCACTGATGCCGATATAGTTGCCCAGTGATTTAGACATTTTTTTCTCGCCGTCCAATCCTTCCAATAACGGCAGGGTCATGGCGACTTGAGGTTTTTGTCCGGTAGATTTTTGCAATTCACGTCCGACCAATAAATTAAATTTTTGGTCTGTTCCGCCCAATTCTACATCGGCTTCCAATGCAACGGAATCGTACCCTTGCAACAGCGGATAGATAAATTCATGAATAGCAATCGGTTGATTGCCGGCAAACCGTTTTTTAAAATCGTCACGTTCCAACATTCGCGCCACGGTGTAATTGGAAGCGAGGCGAATCATGCCTTCCGTGCCCAATTTACCCAACCAGTCGGAGTTAAATACGATTTTAGTTTTTTGTGGATCTAAAATTTTGAAAATTTGCTGTTTATAGGTTTCCGCATTCGCCAGCACGTCTTCACGAGTCAGTGGCGGGCGAGTGCTGTTTTTGCCGGACGGATCGCCGACCATGCCGGTGAAATCACCGATCAGAAAATAAACTTCATGCCCTAATTGTTGAAATTGGCGTAATTTGTTTAAAACGACAGTGTGCCCCAAGTGAATGTCCGGCGCCGTCGGATCTGCGCCCAGTTTCACTTTTAGCGGGCGGTTCTCTTTCAGTTTTTCAATCAAATCGGCTTCGGAAAGCACTTCTTCAACGCCGCGTTTCAGTTCGGCGAGGGTGGTGTTTAGGTCTGTCATAATTTTCTCGGCTATGGTTATTTTGAATAAAACAATAAGCGAATTATTATAAGCATAAAAAATCAAATAGAAAGCGCTTATCGGGGATATTTTAATCAAGCCGTCTTTAATCGGTGAATAGCGCGATGTCGGCACTGTGCCGAATTTCAGGCAAAAAAAAGCCTCTTGTGGGGAGAGGCATGAAATGTTGGAGTGATTATCTAGATTTATTCGAGTTATCTAGTGTTATTAATGATAATTGTTATCATTAATATTGGGAAGTGAAATTACATTTCTTTACTTATCGATGAGCGGAATTCGGTGTGTCAGCTCAAGTGCGCTGGGAACACCCTGTTCTTTATGGAAAACACAAGCATAACTCAGCACTTGCACTCCGCATTGTTGCGCTTGTCGTAGTAAATCGGCATATGTCGGATCAATTTGTCCGGCAACGCGGAAAGCCTGAATGCCGCTGTGTAGCGCAGCGAAAAAAATCACAGCGTGTTTGCCTTGCCGTTTTATTTGCATTAATTCGCGCAAATGCTTTTGACCGCGCTCGGTTTTGGCATCGGGAAACATGCCGACCGCACTTTCCATCAACGTAGTGGATTTCACTTCGACATAGCAGTCCGCAAGTGCGGTTTGTTGCAGCAGAAAATCAATCCGGCTGTTTTCCGCGCCGTATTTGACTTCCGGCAAAATCGTTTGGTAGTCGGCTAATTCGGCTATTCGCTGCTGCTGCAACGCTTCTTGTACTACTTGATTCGCCCGAATCGTATTCACACACACTAAATCGCCGTTCGGTTTTTCGGTCAGCTCCCAAGAATGCGGATATTTACGTTTTAGATTATCGGAAGTGGAATACCAAACCGTATCGCCAGCCTCGCCGCAGCCGGTCATTGCGCCGGTGTTAGCACAATGAATGGTGATAATTTCGCCGTTCGGTAGTTCAATATCGGATAAAAAACGTTTGTAGCGGCGGAGCAAAACAGCGGATTGTAACAGAGGTAATTGCATAAGATGTTATTGATGCGTGGTTGGAATGATTTTAATAGCATATTTAATATCAAACCGACAGATTTTTTGCAAAAATTTTCCCCATTTCGTAACAATAAGTGATAAAGTTAAACCGATTTGATTTTTGTTGTTGGTATTATCGCCGACACAGGAATTTCAGCAAAGATTGGAGTCAGTCTGCGCTTTTTGGGTTGAATACCGTCGGTATTCAAGCTGTTGTTAACCAGCCAATTAAGGAAGTAAACGATTATGCGAATTGGTGTACCTAGAGAACTGCTCGACAATGAAAGTCGGGTAGCGGCAACACCGAAAACCGTACAGCAGATTTTAAAGCTAGGGTTTGAGGTTGTCGTGGAACGTGATGCCGGTTTTAAAGCCAGTTTTGAAGATGCCGCCTTTACCGAAGCCGGAGCAACGGTTAGCACGGCAAATGAGGTTTGGAATTCTGACATTATTTTTAAAGTCAATGCGCCGACTGAGGCGGAGATTGCCCAAATTAAAGAGGGCGCAACTTTAGTCAGCTTTATTTGGCCTGCTCAAAATCCGGATTTAGTCAAAAAATTATCCGAGAAAAAAATCAATGTATTGGGTATGGAATCCGTTCCGCGTATTTCTCGCGCACAATCGCTTGATGCGTTAAGTTCAATGGCGAACATTGCCGGTTATCGTGCGGTGGTTGAAGCCGCCCATGAGTTCGGCAGTTTCTTCACCGGACAAATTACCGCAGCCGGCAAAGTACCGCCGGCAAAAGTGTTGGTGATCGGCGCCGGTGTGGCGGGGTTGGCGGCAATCGGTGCGGCAAACAGCTTGGGTGCGATCGTGCGAGCTTTCGACTCCCGTCCCGAAGTGAAAGAACAAGTGCAAAGTATGGGCGCTTCGTTCTTAGAAATTGATTTTAAAGAAGAAGGCGGCAGCGGCGACGGTTATGCCAAAGTCATGTCCGATGAATTTAACCGTCGTGCATTGGCATTGTATGCCGAGCAAGCGAAAGAGGTTGATATTATCATCACGACCGCACTTATCCCCGGCAAACCGGCTCCGCGCTTGATCACCAAAGAGATGGTCGAAAGCATGAAACCGGGCAGCGTGATTGTCGATTTGGCGGCGGCAACCGGCGGCAACTGTGAGTTGACCAAAGCCGGCGAAGTCGTGGTAACCGATAATCAGGTCAAAATTATCGGTTATACCGATTTGCCGAGTCGATTGCCGACCCAGTCTTCACAGCTTTACGGCACTAACTTGGTCAATTTACTGAAACTGTTGTGTAAAGAAAAAGACGGTAACATCAATATTGATTTCGATGACGTGATTTTGCGCGGCGTGACCATCATTCGTGACGGTGAAGTCACTTGGCCGGCACCGCCGATTCAAGTGTCGGCACAACCACAACAAAAAGCGCCGGCGGCACCGGCGGCGAAAAAAGAAGAAAAACCGGTCAATCCTGCGGTGAAATACGGCATTATGGCGGCGGTAGCGGTGGTCTTCTTATGGATTGCTTCGGTGGCGCCGGCGGCATTTTTGTCACACTTCACCGTATTCGTACTGGCTTGCGTGGTCGGTTACTATGTGGTGTGGAATGTCAGCCATGCGCTGCATACGCCGTTGATGGCGGTAACCAATGCGATTTCGGGGATTATTATCGTCGGCGCCCTACTGCAAATCGGGCATGGAAACGGCGTGGTAACATTCCTGTCTTTTATCGCGATTTTGGTGGCGAGCATCAATATTTTCGGTGGTTTTAAAGTAACCCAACGTATGTTGGCGATGTTTAGAAAAGGTTAAGGAGAAAAGAATGTCAGCAGGTTTTGTACAAGCCGCTTATATTGTAGCTGCGCTACTGTTTATTATGAGTTTGGCGGGCCTTTCTAAACATGAAACGGCAAAAGCAGGTTGTTGGTACGGGATCGTCGGGATGGCGATTGCGTTGGTGGCAACTATTTTCGGCCCGGAAACACATGGTCACTGGTGGATTATCATTGCCATGGTGATCGGTGCGGTGTTGGGGATTCAACGTGCGCTGAAAGTCGAAATGACCGAAATGCCTGAATTGGTGGCGATTCTACACAGCTTCGTCGGTTTGGCGGCGGTGTTAGTCGGTTTCAACAGCTATTTCGCACCGCACGGCATCACCGATTCCGTGATGCAGAATATTCACGATGTCGAAGTCTTTTTAGGTATCTTTATCGGAGCGGTAACGTTCACCGGTTCTATCGTGGCATTCGGCAAATTGCGCGGGATCATTAATTCCAAAGCGTTGGCATTGCCGCATCGTCATAAGCTGAATTTGGCGGCAGTAGTGGTTTCGGTATTGCTGATGATCACCTTTGTCGGTGATGCAAGTTTGTTCCCGTTAATTTTAATGACCATTATTGCCTTGGCATTCGGCTGGCATTTGGTGGCGTCAATCGGCGGTGCGGATATGCCGGTGGTGGTCTCTATGCTGAACTCCTATTCGGGCTGGGCGGCAGCGGCGGCGGGTTTCATGTTGAACAACGACTTGTTAATCGTAACCGGTGCGTTGGTCGGCTCTTCCGGTGCGATTCTGTCCTATATCATGTGTAAAGCGATGAACCGCTCTTTCATCAGCGTGATTGCCGGTGGTTTTGGTAATGACGTACAAGCGAGTTCCGATGAAGAGCAAGGCGAACACCGTGAAACCAATGCTGAAGAGGTGGCGGAAATGCTGAAAAATGCCGGCTCGGTGATCATCACCCCGGGATACGGCATGGCGGTGGCGCAGGCGCAATATCCGGTCGCAGAAATTACGCAAAAATTGCGGGAAAAAGGCGTTAATGTCCGTTTCGGGATTCACCCTGTTGCAGGGCGTTTGCCGGGGCATATGAACGTGCTGTTGGCGGAAGCCAAAGTGCCTTACGATATTGTGTTGGAAATGGATGAAATCAACGAAGATTTCCCGGAAACCGATGTGGTATTGGTCATCGGCGCTAACGACACCGTCAATCCGGCGGCATTGGACGATCCAAACAGTCCGATTGCCGGTATGCCGGTGTTGGAAGTGTGGAAAGCACAAAACGTCATCGTATTCAAACGCTCGATGGCGGTCGGTTACGCAGGCGTGCAAAATCCACTGTTCTTCAAAGACAACACCCAAATGTTGTTCGGCGATGCCAAAGAGCGTGTGGACGATATTTTGAAAGCATTGTAATAGCATAAATAACGGTGATAAAACAAAATCGGGCGGATTATATATCCGCCCTTTTGCAAGGTGGAAAAAGTTAAAAAATGACCTATATCGTGGGCTTAACCGGCGGCATCGGTAGCGGAAAAAGTACTATTGCGGCGATGTTTGCCGAGCGGGGCGTGCCGATTATTGATGCGGATATTGTCGCCAGAGAAGTGGTGGCGAAAGGTTCGCCGCTGTTAGCAAAAATTGTCGATTATTTCGGACGACAGGTTTTGACGGCGAGCGGTGAACTGGATCGCACCGCATTACGCCGGTTGGTGTTCGGCGACAAAAGCAAAACCGAGTGGCTGAATCAATTGTTGCACCCGGCAATTCGCGAACGAATGTTGCAGCAACTACAACAACAAACCGCACTTTATGTGCTGTGGGTTGTACCATTGCTGATTGAAAATAACCTCACCGAATATTGCCATCGGGTTTTGGTGGTGGATGTGAGCGAATCAACCCAGCTGCAAAGAGCGGTTCGGCGTGATAAAAACAATGAGCAACAGATTAAAAAAATCATGCTGGCGCAAGCCGGCCGTGAACAGCGGTTGGCAAAAGCCGATGATGTGATCAATAATGACCGCACTTTAGATGAGGCGGAAGCCGATTTACGGCGACAAGTGGAAAAATTGCACCAATGTTATTCGGCAGCAGGAAAACAACATGAAAAAGAATGTAAAAAACAATGAAATCACCAACGTTCCTTGTCCGATTTGCCATAAATCGGTCGAATGGAGCGAAAACAGCCCGTACCGCCCGTTTTGCAGCAAACGTTGCCAACTGATCGATTTAGGCGAATGGGCGAACGAAGAAAAAAGTATTCCGTCGGATACGGCGGATTTTGCCATTGACAGCGCTGTCGGCGGCGGGGAAGATTGGGTAAAGCATTAAAGGAGCGGCGCAATGCAAATTCAACATCAACATAATTCAGAACAGGGTGCATTTTTTATCGAACAAAACGGCTCACGTATCGCCGAATTGACATACCGCACTTTAGGCGATAACCGGCTTGATGCCCATCACACCTTTGTTGATTCACGTCTGCGCGGTCAAGGAATAGCCGATGAACTGTATCGGGCGTTTATCGCATTTGTTGATCAAAAAGGCTATCAAGTACGGCCGAGTTGTAGCTATATCGAAAGCAAAATGCGGCGTGAAAAAAGAATTTAAGGATAAAAAAATGGCGGCGTTACGGGCTGAGACAGAATGGCAATCCCGATTATCATAACAACTTTCATTCAAAATAAAAGGGAAATTCCTCCATTTTTCGTCCGATGCCTATTTTTTATTAAATTGTGTTATAGATCAAAGAAAAGAGCTTGAAATCTCTCAGCAGTAGGACTATGTTGTAACTAAAGCTAAACGGATTTTTCTTGAGTGCCGGCACTCGGCAACCTACCTAAAATAAAGAGGTAAAATACTATGACAGTAAAAATTACAAGCAAACAAATGGAAATTACCCCTGCAATTCGCGCTCATGTTGAAGAACGTGTCGCCAAACTGGAAAAATGGCAAACCCAACTGATTAATCCGCACTTTATTTTGAACAAAACACCTCAAGGTTTTGCCGCTGAAGCGTCAATCGGCACACCGATCGGCGATTTATTTGCCAGTGCCGAAGGCGAAGATATGTACAAAACTATTAACGATCTGGAAGAAAAGCTGGAGCGTCAACTGAATAAATTACAGCATAAAGGCGAAGCACGGCGTGCGAACGAGCGCTTAAAAGATTCTTTTGTCGACGAATAACCGCTATCTAAGCCGATTTTCAACCCGACGAGATGTCGGGTTTTTTTCGGCTTTTCAATGACGAAACTTGTGAAAAATCGGTTTACTACATAGAATAACGAAAAAGAAACGAGGAAGCGAAAACGTTATGCCGAAAGATTTGAACGAGATCCGCCAACAAATTACCCAACTGGATCGCAGCCTGCTGAAATTGTTATCCGAACGTCATCGTTTGGCATACGATGTGGTGCGCAGCAAGGAAGAAAGCAAAAAACCGTTGCGTGATGTCGGGCGTGAACAACAGTTATTGCAGGAGCTGATTCATTTTGCCGAGGCGCAAAACTATCAGCTTGAGCCGCAATATATCACCCAAATTTTTCAAAAAGTCATTGAAGATTCGGTACTGACCCAACAAGCCTATCTCCAGAACAAACTGAACGAACAGCGTGAAAACAGCATCAGCATTGCTTTTCTCGGCGTGCGCGGTTCCTATTCCAATCTGGCGGCACGTCAGTATGCCGAACGCTATAAAAAACAATTGGTTGAATTGAGCTGCGACAGTTTCCAGCAAATTTTCGCTAAAGTGGAAAACGGCGAAGCGGATTACGGCATTTTGCCGTTGGAAAATACTACCTCCGGCGCCATTAATGATGTTTACGACTTGTTGCAGCACACCGAATTGTCGATTGTCGGTGAGCTGACTTATCCGATTCGGCATTGTGTGTTGGTCGCCGGAGAAACCGCACTTGAGCAAATCGACACCCTATACAGCCACCCGCAGGTGATTACTCAATGCAGCCAATTTATTCAGCGGCTGGAAAAGGTACATATTCATTATTGCGAAAGCAGCTCACATGCCATGCAATTGGTTTCACAGCTCAATAAACCGAATATGGCGGCTTTGGGCAATGCCGACGGCGGCAAGTTATACGGTTTGCGCGTGCTGAAAACCGACATCGCCAATCAGGCGAACAATATCACCCGCTTTATCGTCATTGCCGGAAAAGCGATTGTCGTTTCAGCGCAACTCCAAACCAAAACCCTACTGTTAATGAGTACGGAGCAGAAAGCCGGGGCTTTAGTGGACGCGTTGTTGGTGTTTAAAAACCACCATATTCAAATGAGTAAACTGGAGTCCCGCCCGATTTACGGCCGCCCGTGGGAAGAGATGTTCTATCTGGAAATCGAAGCCAATATCCACGATCCGCGAACCCAAACCGCACTTGACGAATTAAAACAAGTCAGCACCTATCTCAAGGTGCTCGGCTGCTATCCGAGTGAAATCGTACAGCCGGTCGCTCCGGTTTAATATAGAAAATCAAGCAAAGTGCGGTCGTTATTTTTTCAACCGCAGCTTGATCAGGATTTACGCTTGAACGCCTTGTTCATTTGAATAAGGCGTTTTTATATAAACAAACCTGCAAAATACGCCTGAATTTGTTATTATTTTGCGATATTTTTTTAGGTTTAATCAGAAAACAGACAGGAAGAGATGATGAGCAAACTTTTTGAACATGCTGTGCAGCGTAGCAAAGCGCCTTTTCGTTATGACATTGTCGGCAGCTTTTTACGCCCGGAAAATTTAAAACAAGCCCGTGCGCAGTGCAGTTGCGGTGATATCAGCCATGCGGAACTGAGTATTATTGAAGATGCGGAAATCGCTAAATTGGTTGAACGGCAAAAAGCGGTCGGTTTGCACGCAGTCACCGACGGCGAATTTCGTCGCACGTTCTGGCACATGGATTTTCTGGCAGCGTTGGACGGTGTGCAGGAGGTCGAAGCGGAAAAATTTTCCGTACAGTTTAAAGACAAAGACGTGCGTCCGAAAACATTGAAAATTGTCGATAAAGTGGATTTTTCCGCACATCCGTTTCTACAGCATTATCAGGCGTTGCAACGGATTGCCGGTGATTTTCCGGTGAAATATACCATTCCGTCTCCGAGTATGCTGCACCTGATTTGCTGTGTGCGAGCCACCGATTATCAGCCGATTGCCCGTTATCAAGACAATAATCAACAATTATTGGCGGATATTTCCGCCGCTTATAAAAAGGTGATTCGGGCGTTTTATGCGTTGGGTTGCCGTAATTTGCAGCTGGACGATACTAGTTGGGGCGAGTTTTGTTCGACGGAAAAACGTGCCGCTTATGCCGAGCGCGGTTTCGATGTTGATCAAATCGGACGGGATTATGTGAAAATGATCAATGATGCGATTGCCGATCGCCCTGAAGATATGGCGATTACCATGCACATTTGTCGCGGCAACTTCCGCTCGACTTGGTTTTCGTCCGGCGGTTATGAACCGGTGGCGGAGATTTTATTCGGGCATTGCAATGTGGACGGTTTCTTTTTGGAATACGATAACGATCGTTCCGGCGATTTCAAACCGTTGCGTTTTATCAAAGATCAGCAGGTTATTCTCGGTCTGGTGACCTCAAAGAGCGGTGAGCTGGAAGACAAAGCCACGATTATCGAACGAATCAAAGAAGCGGCGCAGTATGTCGACATCAATCAGCTGGGATTAAGCCCGCAATGCGGCTTTGCCTCTACTGAAGAGGGCAATATTCTGAGCGAACAACAGCAATGGGATAAGCTGAATTTTATTCGTGAAGTCAGCGAAGAGGTGTGGGGGCAATAATGGTTACGGTTTACGGCATCAAAAACTGCGATACGGTGAAAAAAGCCCTGCAATGGCTGGCGGACAACGACGTGCAGGCCAACTTGCACGATTACCGCGTAGACGGCATTGATCAGGCTTATCTGCAACGGGTAGAACAGCTGTTCGGTTGGCAGGAACTGGTGAACAAACGCAGCACCACGTGGCGCAATCTGGACGATGCTATTAAGCAAAATCTGGATCAACAGACCGCACTTGAAGTCTTGCTGGCGCAGCCGACCTTGATTAAGCGTCCGATTGTATTGGGCGGCAGTAAACCGTTAATCGGCTTTAATGCCAAAATATATGGCGATGTTTTCGGTCATTAAAATCATTAAAAGAGCGGTCGCATGAAAGAACATATTATTGCCTTAGCGCAGGAGTTAATCCGCCGTCCCTCTATCAGCCCGCAGGATTTGGGCTGCCAGCGGCTGATCGCCGAACGGCTGGAAAAGTGCGGTTTCCAACTTGAATGGTTGCCGTTTAACGACACGTTGAATTTATGGGCGAGACGCGGCACGGAAAGTCCGTGCATCGCTTTTGCCGGACATACCGATGTAGTGCCGGTCGGCGAAGAAAAACACTGGCAATATCCGCCGTTTGCGGCTGAAATTGTTGGCGATATGCTGTACGGGCGCGGTGCGGCGGATATGAAAGGATCGTTGGCGGCAATGGTGATTGCGGCGGAACACTATGTGCAAGCCAACCCGAATCACCGCGGCAGTATCGCTTTTTTGATCACGTCGGACGAAGAAGCGGCGGCAAAAGACGGCACGGTGCGAGTGGTGGAAACCTTAACTGCACGTGGTGAAAAAGTGGATTTCTGTATGGTCGGCGAGCCGTCAAGTGCGGTTCGATTGGGCGATATGATCAAAAACGGGCGACGGGGTTCGATTACGGCGAATCTGTATATTGAAGGTACTCAGGGGCATGTCGCCTATCCGCACTTGGCGGATAATCCGGTGCATAATGCTCTGCCGATGCTGGACGAGCTGGTGCGATACCAATGGGATCGCGGCAATGACTTTTTCCCGCCCACCAGTTTGCAAATTGCCAATATTCAGGCCGGAACCGGCAGTAACAACGTGATTCCGGGGGAGTTGTATGTACAGTTTAATTTGCGTTTTTCCACCGAAGTCAGCGAACAGTCGATCAAACAAACCGTGGCGGCGTTATTAGAGAAACATCAATGCCGATACCGAATTGAATGGAATCTCTCCGGGCTGCCGTTTGTTACGCCGCAAGGTGAATTTATTCAAGCGGTGAAAAGTGCGGTCGAACAACATCTGGCGATTACGCCGCAACTGGATACCGGCGGCGGCACGTCGGACGGGCGTTTTATTGCGCAAATGGGCACCGAAGTGGTCGAACTGGGGCCGTTGAACGCCACCATTCATAAAGTGGACGAATGTGTCGGTTGCGATGCCTTATACCGCTTGGGACTGGTGCATCGCCAATTATTGCAAAACGTGTTGGGATAAAGCCGAATGGAGAAGAGTAAACTCAGTGAACCGATGTTGACCGGCAAAAGTGAGGCGCATTTGTTGCCGTTGCCTTCTCCGTATGCCGCCCATCATAAATTACAAGCCGATACCTTAAATGCCTTTACCGCACTTCGGCAAAGTGCGGTCGGCGCCGGGTTCGATTTGCAGCCTGCCAGTAGTTTTCGTGACTTTTCACGTCAGCAACAGATCTGGAATGCCAAATTTCGTTGTCAACGTAAAGTGCATGACGATCATGGCAATCCGCTCGATTTGAGCGGTCTTGACGATTGGCAAAAATGCGCGGCGATTTTACGTTGGTCGGCATTGCCGGGCGCCAGTCGTCACCATTGGGGCACGGAAATCGATATTTATGATCCCACGCGTTTACCGCAGGGACACTCTTTACAACTGGAACCGTGGGAGTATGAAGCGCAGGGCTATTTTTATGATCTGTCGCAGTGGTTGGTTGAAAACATAACGCAATTTGATTTCACCTTGCCATTTCAAGCCGCATCAACAGCCGGTGTCGGGCGTGAACCGTGGCATCTCAGCTACCAACCGGCGGCGGAGCAGTTTCGGGCGCAGTTTAATGCCGACATTTTACTGCGCAGTTGGCAGAATGAAGACATCGCCGGTAAATCGGTACTTCAAGTCAATATTGAAAAGATCTTCAACCGTTTTATCGCATAACTCGGTTTTCGCTTGCCGATTTATTTTTTTTATTTAAAAAAATGTGATCTAGCTTTTATTTTAGCGTTTTAGTTATCAAAAGTGGTTGGTACTTTGCGGCTGAATCGTTTATAGTTCGCACCACTTACGCTGTAGTTGTTATCTGTCGGGCGTAGTGCGGGGACGACCGGTAATTAAACCCGTCTCTCATCAAAAGAAGAAATCTATCAGGAGTTATCATGTCAAGTAATCTGTTTGCCGCTGCTCAAAAGATCGGTAAATCGTTAATGTTGCCTGTGTCGGTATTGCCGATTGCAGGGATTTTATTAGGGATCGGTGCGGCGCATTTCAGCTGGATGCCGGAGGTGGTTTCCAATTTGTTGGAACAGGCCGGTGGTTCGGTTTTCGGCCAAATGGCACTGCTGTTCGCTATCGGGGTGGCTCTGGGCTTCACCAACAATGACGGTGTGGCCGCAATGGCTTCCGTGGTCGGCTACGGTATCATGGTGGCGACGTTAAAAGTCATGGCGCCGATAGTCGGTGTCGAGAATATTGAAACCGGGGTCTTGGGCGGTATTCTGGTCGGTGCGGTCGCCGCATGGGCGTTTAACCGTTTCTACCGTATTCAGCTCCCGGCCTATTTGGGCTTTTTCGCCGGAAAACGTTTTGTACCGATTGTTACCGGATCGTTAGCTATCGTACTAGGCGTGGTGTTGTCTTTGGTTTGGCCGCCGATCGGCAGCTTAATCGATAGCTTCTCCCACTGGGCGGCAGAGCAAAATCCGGCATTGGCATTCGGCATTTACGGCGTGGTTGAGCGCAGCTTAATCCCGTTCGGCCTGCATCATATCTGGAACGTACCGTTTTTCTTTCAAGCCGGAACTTGTGTTGATGCCAGTGGTGTGACACAACACGGTGTGGTAACCTGCTTCCTGTCTGCAACCGAAGCATCGCGTACTGCCGAAATGGGGTATTTCGGGCAATTGGCAGGCGGTTATATGTTCAAAATGTTCGGTTTGCCGGCTGCGGCAATTGCGATTTGGCGTGCGGCAAAACCGGAAAATCGTGCCCGTGTCGGCGGGATCATGATTTCAGCGGCATTGACCTCATTCCTGACCGGAATCACCGAGCCGTTAGAGTTCTCTTTCATGTTCGTGGCGCCGATTCTGTATGTTATCCACGCCTTGCTGGCAGGTTCCGCTTATGTGGTAACCAATACGCTGGGTATGGTGCATGGTATGACCTTTTCACACGGCTTCATTGATTTCACGGTATTGTCCGCCAATTCACAAAAGCTATGGTTGTTCCCGGTTGTCGGTGCAATCTATGCTGCGATTTACTTCACCGTCTTTACCGTGGTGATCAAAGCGTTGAATCTGAAAACCCCGGGACGTGAAGACGAGAGTGAAAATACCGCCGTTGCAGGCGCTTCATCCGGCGATGAGATGGCGGCGAATCTGGTTGCGGCGTTTGGCGGCAAAGAAAATATCAAAGGTTTGGATGCCTGTATCACCCGTCTGCGTATCGGTGTAAACGATGTTGGTAAAGTCGATCAAGCCCGTTTGAAAGAGTTGGGTGCGGCCGGTGTCGTCGTGGTCGGCAGTGGTATTCAGGCGATTTTCGGTACTAAATCGGAAAATCTGAAAACCGACATGGATCATTGGATTCAGAAGAATTAACCGTTAGTTCTACTGAAATTGTTAAAAAACCTTGTATCATTTGATACAAGGTTTTTTTCGTGTTCGAAAGTGCGGTTAATCCGCATTACACCACTTCAATCTCAACCCCGCTGTGCAAACCACGAGGCAGTTGCCCGCCGCGTCTGCCGCGTTCGCCCCTGAATTTTTCCAGATCTTCCGGTTTTAAGGTGATTTTGCGGCGTCCGGCGTGGAAAATCAGGCTGTTTTCCGCGTTGATCAGCAGGATTCGGCTCAGCAATTCCTCACGTGCTTTGGCATTGGCGGACGGAATAGCGATAATCTTATTGCCTTTCCCTTTCGACAGGCTCGGTAGCTCGGCAACCGGAAAAATCAGCATTTTGCCGATAGAGGAAATAGCGACCAGTAACATGTTGTCGTCGAATACCGCTTGCGGCGGCAAGACTTTGGCATTTTCGGTCAGGCTGATGAGCGCTTTACCCGCTTTGTTGCGCGATACCAAATCCTCAAATTTACACACGAAGCCATAGCCGGAATCCGATGCCATCAGATAGGCTTGTTCTTCTTTGTCCATCACCAATTGCTCAATCACAGCACCGTTCGGCAGGCTGAGTTTGCCGGTCAGCGGCTCGCCCTGTGAGCGGGCGGACGGCAAGGTGAGCGGATCAAGCGCATAGCTGCGTCCGCTGCTGTCGATAAATACCGCAGCCTGATTACTTTTGCCGTAGGCGTGTTGCAGGTATTTATCACCGCTTTTGTAATTCAAACCTTGCGCATCGATATCGTGTCCCTTGGCGCAGCGCACCCAGCCCATTTCCGATAGGATTACCGTAACCGGTTCTGCCGGCAGCATCTCGCTTTCGGAAATCGCTTTGGCTTCGGCACGTTCGACAATCGGTGAGCGGCGTGGGCTGGTGTAAGTTTTGGCGTCCTGTTGAATTTCTTTTTTAATCAATGTATTCAGGCGGCGTTCCGAACCTAAAATTAGCTGTAATTGATCACGTTCTTGCGCCAACTCGTCTTGTTCCGCTTGAATTTTGACCTCTTCCAGTTTTGCCAAATGGCGCAATTTCAAATCCAGAATCGCATCGGCCTGAGTCTGGCTTAGATTGAAACGCTGCATCAATACCGCTCTTGGTTCGTCTTCGTTGCGGATAATCTCGATTACTTCGTCAATATTGAGATAAGCGATCATTAAACCGTCCAAAATATGCAGACGTGCCAACACCTTATTCAGCCGATATTGCAGGCGGCGGGTAACGGTGGTGCGGCGGAAGGTCAGCCATTCGGTTAAAATTTGGTGCAGGTTTTTTACCGCCGGTTTTTGATCCAGCCCGATCATATTCATATTGACGCGGTAGCTTTTTTCCAGATCGGTGGTGGCGAACAGATGATCCATCAACGGTTCGGCATCAACTCGGTTCGAGCGTGGGACAATCACGATACGGGTCGGATTTTCATGATCGGATTCATCACGCAGATCGTCCACCATCGGCAGTTTTTTATTGCGCATTTGCGCTGCAATCTGTTCGATCACTTTTGAACCGGAGGTTTGGTGCGGAAGTGCGGTCACGATAATTTCACCGTCTTCTTTTTTCCAGATCGCCCGCATTTTGATGGAGCCTCGTCCGGTTTGATAAATCTTGGCAATATCGTCTTTCGGCGTGATAATTTCCGCTTCAGTCGGGAAATCGGGACCTTGCACGATTTCCAGCAGCTGATCTAGCGTGGTATTCGGATTATCCAACAATAACACGGCGGCATCGGCGACTTCATTGATGTTGTGCGGCGGAATGTCTGTTGCCATGCCGACGGCAATGCCTGTTGTGCCGTTGAGTAAGATATGCGGCAGGCGAGCCGGCAGGTATTGCGGCTCTTCTAATGTACCGTCAAAGTTCGGTTGATAATCGACCGTGCCTTGCCCCAATTCGGACAGCAGCATTTCGGCAATTTTCGACAGCCGTGATTCGGTGTAACGCATTGCGGCAAAGGATTTCGGATCGTCCGCCGCCCCCCAGTTGCCTTGACCGTCAACCAGCGGATAACGGTAGGAAAACGGCTGTGCCATCAACACCATTGCTTCATAGCAAGCGCTGTCGCCGTGCGGGTGGAATTTCCCCAATACATCGCCGACGGTACGGGCGGATTTTTTATATTTGGCGGAAGCATTCAGCCCCAGTTCCGACATGGCGTAAATAATTCGCCGCTGCACCGGTTTCAGGCCGTCACCGATAAACGGCAGGGCGCGATCCATGATGACGTACATAGAATAGTTTAGATAGGCTTTTTCGGTAAAATGCCGCAGCGGCATTTGCTCGACGCCTTCGTAGTTAATCTCTTCACTCATGACTTTTTTATCCTTTATTCATCACACTCAGACGGTGAGATCGGCCTGATTGCCGTTATTTTGTAGCCAGCTTTTGCGATCTTCCGAACGTTTTTTCGCCAACAGCATATCCATTAATTCCAGCGTTTCATTTATGCCGTTGACCGCACTTTGCGCCTGATTTTTGTTTTGCTCGTCCGGTAGTTCGTAAGTCAGTTGCACCAGGCGGCGAGTGTTCGGATCCATGGTGGTTTCGCGCAATTGCAGCGGATTCATTTCGCCCAAGCCTTTAAAGCGCTGCACGTTAGGTTTGCCGCGTTTGCCTTTCAGGCGGTCGAGAACGCCGTCTTTTTCGCCTTCGTCCAGTGCATAAAACACCTCTTTGCCTAAATCAATGCGGTAAAGCGGCGGCATGGCGACATACACATGCCCTTGGCGTACCAGTTTCGGGAAATGGCGCAGGAACAGCGCGCATAACAAGGTGGCGATATGCAGGCCGTCCGAGTCGGCATCGGCCAGAATACAGATTTTACCGTAGCGCAGCTGAGACAGATCGTCGCTGTCGGGATCGATTCCCAGCGCAACGGCAATATCGTGGATCTCTTGTGAGCCGAGTACTTGATCGGAAGAGACTTCCCACGTATTTAGAATTTTGCCGCGCAACGGCAGAATTGCCTGAAATTCGCGATCGCGCGCTTGTTTGGCGGAGCCGCCGGCAGAATCCCCTTCAACCAAAAACAATTCAGTCTTGTTCAAATCCTGACTGCTGCAATCCGCCAGTTTGCCGGGCAGGGCGGGGCCGCTGACCAGTTTCTTGCGCACTACTTTTTTGGCGGCACGCAGGCGGCGTTGTGCCGAATTAATGGCCATTTCCGCCAGTAATTCGGCTTGTTGCACGTTTTGATTCAACCATAAACTGAACGCATCTTTGACCGTTCCGGCGACAAAAACCGCACTTTGGCGGGAGGATAACCGCTCTTTGGTTTGTCCGGCGAATTGGGGATCCTGCATCTTGAGTGACAGCACATAAGCGCAGCGTTCCCAAATGTCATCGGCAGTCAGTTTGACGCCGCGCGGTAATAAATTGCGGAACTCGCAAAATTCACGCATGGCATCGAGCAGTCCTTGGCGCAGGCCGTTGACGTGTGTGCCGCCTTGCGGTGTGGGGATCAGATTGACATAGCTTTCGCCCAATAATTCACCGCCGTCCGGCAGCCACATCAATGCCCACGTCACGGTTTCGGTTTCAGCATTGAATTGACCGACAAACGGGGTGTCGGGAATGGTGTCGAAGCCTTGTACGCTTTCTTGCAAATAATCGGACAAACCGTCCTGATAGCACCAAGTTTGTTGCGTGCCGTTGATTTTATCAAGAAACGAAATTTCCAGTTTCGGGCAGAGAACGGCTTTGGC
Organism: Chelonobacter oris; assembly: GCF_000772535.1. Taxonomy (GTDB): domain Bacteria; phylum Pseudomonadota; class Gammaproteobacteria; order Enterobacterales; family Pasteurellaceae; genus Chelonobacter; species Chelonobacter oris. The sequence continues at coordinate 161,801 of NZ_JSUM01000014.1, read as the reverse complement.
GCGCAATAAATGGCTCAAGCGTTGTACAGAAAATTTGGCGGAGTCAAAATATTTCGGGTTTGGCCAAAAACGCACCGTGGTGCCGGTGTTGCGCCGTCCGCAGCTGCCGATTACCTGTAAATCTTCAATTTTTTTACCGTTGGCAAACACGATTTTGTAGATTTCGCCGTTGCGCTTGACGGTGACTTCCACTCGATCGGACAACGCATTGACCACGGAAATGCCAACCCCGTGCAAACCGCCGGAAAACTGGTAGTTCTTATTGGAAAATTTGCCGCCGGCGTGCAGTTTGGTGAGAATCAGCTCGACACCGGAGATTTTTTCGATCGGGTGAATATCCACCGGCATACCGCGTCCGTTATCAATCACTTCCAATGATTGATCGTCATGTAATATGACATCGATCTTGCTCGCATGGCCGGCGAGGGCTTCATCGACGCTGTTGTCAATCACTTCCTGTCCCAGATGATTGGGACGGGTGGTGTCGGTGTACATGCCCGGACGCAGTTGCACCGGCTCCAGATCTTTCAGAACGGTAATATCGTCAGCTTGGTAATTCGAGGTAGTCGCCATATCAACTTCTATTATCTCAGTTCAAGGTTAAAAAATAGAGCTAATTCTACCAAACCTGCGGGGGATCAGGTAATTTTAATTGCGGCTGTCGGCAAGAAATCGGTTTTAATTGCGAACGGGCTGAAAAAAGTCTTTCGGCATTCGGGGGTTTGCTTATAGAATGGTGCGAACTTAAGGTGATGGTTGCGTTGCGTGAATTTTTTGCTATCAACAAACCTGAATAAAATTCGAATAAATAATAGTGGTCTAAGAAAAAATGCATTGGATTAAAATTCTGTTGGCTGTAACAGTATCTCTGTTCGTCACCGCCTGCCAGACCGGCGGGATAACAAAATGGAATAATGCGACAACTGCTCATCCGGTTGTACGGGTGGGCGGCAATACCGAAAAGGTGATTAAAATTTCATATGTGCTTAGTGCGGCTAACGGCAATCGGGTTGAACAGGAGAACTTGGCTCGTTTGCAGAGCGCCAGACAACGGCTCAATCAGATTGATGCCGAGAGTATTGCTGTCGAGCAGCAGTCACCGATCGCGTTGGACGATGTGGATAGTGTGAATCCCAATGCCTATCTGTACATTGACGACTATAACGTGCGTTTGGGAAAAGTGCGGATCGGATTGGGAAAATTCCGCCATCTGCGCATTGCGACGTTAGGTTCCAGCGATCAAAACAACATCTATTCCAATTTGAATATTTATAACTGTCGGCAAAGCGAATATGTGACGGCGATCGTATATACCTATACTGCAGGCACCGGCGAAACGCAGGTTTTTGCCCCCGACATCGCCTGGCAACAGCCGGCACGCGGTACGGCGCAACGCTGGTTGTTAAATGCCGTGTGTTCGGCTACGTTAATCAAAGAAGACGATCATTCGCTTGCTATCGGTTACAGCGTTCTGCTGAATCAATTAGGTTGATTTTAAGTGATCGGTTTTTCGCTTGATATGGCATAATAGCCACACCAGTGTGCGCTATTGAAAAAAGCGCTATTGAAAAAAGGACAAACGTACTGTGCCGGATTTTAATTATTCGATTTATATTCAGTTTTTTATCGGTTTAGTGGCCGTGGTGAATCCTTTCGGCGTATTGCCGATTTTTGTCGGCATGACCTCCAATCAATACGAAGCGCAACGCAATAAAACCAATTTGCAGATGTGTATTGCGGTTGCGGTGATTCTGCTGACCAGCCTGTATTTGGGGCAAATCATTCTCAATCTGTTTAACATTTCTCTAAATGCTTTCCGCATTGCCGGCGGTATTCTGATCGTGTCGATCGCAATGAGCATGATCAGCGGTAAACTGGGCGAACAGAAACAAAATAAAGAAGAAAAAAGTACCGATTTGTCCGATTACGGCAATATTGCCGTTGTGCCGCTTGCGATGCCGATTATGGCCGGGCCCGGCACGATCAGCTCGACCATCGTTTGGGCGTCCCGTTATCCTACCTGGCTTGATTTTATCGGATTTACCGTGGCGATTTTAGTGTTTGCGCTACTGTGCTATTTTCTGTTCCGGTCGGCGCCGTTTGTGGTAAAAACACTCGGCACCACCGGCAGTAACGTGGTGACCCGTATTATGGGCGTGATTTTAATGGCATTGGGAATTGAGGTTGCCGCCGCCGGAATCGGCAATCTGTTTCCGGGGTTGGTACATTGATGATGGCGCAGCTTACCCCGTTAAAACGGTTGTGGCGCTATTCGGCGCTGTTACTGCTGCTGTTCCTGAGCGGTTGTGATTGGTGGGCATCGCTTTCCGGGCGTAAAACAGAGGAGACAACGCCGCAAACCCAGCCGAAAAGTGATGAAAACCGCCAACTGTTAAAACGCGGGTTGATTGGCGCTTCTTTTAATCTGCAGCCGCAACATTTGCATGATGAACGGCAGTTACCGCTGTTGCAGGATTTGTACGAAGGCTTAGTGCGCATCGATAAGCACGGCATTGTGCAAGGCGGCGCAGCGGAATCTTGGCAGCAGCAGGATAATAAAATTTGGACATTTCATTTGCGAGCGGGCTTAAGTTGGTCGAACGGCGAACCGTTAACGGCACAGGATTTCGTGCAAAGCTGGTATGCCTTGGCAGTGCAGGGGAATCAAAATCCGCTGAGCGAATATTTGCGCTTTATGGCGTTGGAAAATGTGGACGAGGTGTTGGATAAGCGTGTCGGTGTTGAAATGCTCGGCATTAAAGCGCTGGATGATAAAACCTTACAGCTGAGTTTATCGCAGGCGGTTCCTTATCTGCCGCAGATGTTGAGCCATATTGCACTCTCGCCGCTTTATCAGGGCGAAGATAACGGCACGGCAGTAACGAACGGCGCTTATCGTCTCCTTTACGGCAATGAGCAATCGTTGCTATTGGAAAAAAATCCGTTCTATTGGCATGCCGACGGCGTTTCGTTTCGCCATGTCAGCTATCTTGCGTTGGCGGAAAATGCTGAATCGGATCCGAGTTTGCCGGACGGACTTGATCTTGTGCCGCTTCCATTCGAGGCTACCGCACTTACGGCGGATTCGGCGGATATGCAGCTGCTGTCGTTACCGTCATTATGCAATTATTATTATGAATTTAATTTTCGCCATCCGCAATTAAAGCAAAGTGCGGTACGCAAAGCGATTGCCGGTATGATTTCGTTGCCGGAAATTGTCGCCGATATGCCGCAGGTGCGTGCCAATGCCAAATTTTTACCGCGTCAAATGCAGGGGCAGGAAAGTGAAGAAGGCTGGACGCCGATTATTGTTGAACGGCTGCTGGCACAAGCCGGTATCAACAGCCAAAACCCATTGCGTTTACGCTTAAGTTACGAACAGCAGGGCGTGCATCCGCAAATCGCCGAAAAGATTATTCGAATGTTGTCACAATCGGATTTGATTCACATTCAAGGAGAAGCCTTAAGCCGTCAGCAGTTGTTGGAAAAACGGGCGGCAGGTGATTTTGACTTGATTCGTGCCGGCTGGTGCGCCGATTACCACGACCCGTCGGCATTTTTGAATATTCTGCATAGCCAAAGCCGCAATAATAAAACGGGATTCTCCGACGCTCGATTGGACGAAGGGCTACAGCAAAGCCTTGGCGATATGACCGAACCGAAGCGGCAACAGCGCTATGCTGAAATAGAGAAAATGGCGAATGACGAGCAGGTGGTCTTGCCGCTGTTCCAATACTATAACCGTTATCTGATTAAACGTGATTTGGCTGGTTATGCGCAAGGCAACAGCGGAATTTATAGTCAGGATTTGTACCGTAGGGTCGCTCAACCCTGAGACCGCACCTCTCATCGTCAAAGCCTAAAGTGCGGTCGGCAGCTTGGATTATTTCGATTTGAGTTGTTCTTGCTGGCAGGAGCAGCAAACGCCGTGCTGATGGTTGTCATGCTGTTCGTCATGTACGATAAAATGTCCCATTTTTTCAGCTTTGGTCGTCAGATAGGCGGTATTGTAACGGTTTTCGCCGACATTCAGCGGCACACGTTCCACCACATTGATACCGGCATTCCGCATGGTGTCGATTTTATTCGGATTATTGGTCAGCAACCGCACTTTATGAATGCCCAATAAATCGAAAATATCGGCACAGACGGCAAAGTTACGTTCATCGGCGGCAAAGCCGAGCGCTTCGTTCGCTTCAATCGTATCCATGCCTTGATCTTGCAGCGCATAGGCGCGAATTTTGTTGATTAAACCGATGCCGCGTCCTTCTTCACGGTGATAAATCAAAACACCGCGCCCTTCGTGACTGATTTGGGTCAGCGCCGTTTCCAGTTGAAAACCGCAATCGCATTTCAGACTATGCAGCGCATCACCGGTCAAGCATTCGGAATGGATTCTGGCGAGTACAGGCTCTTCACTGTTGCTGATGTCGCCCATCACGAGAGCAACGTGTTCTTTACGGCTGTCGGCAAATTCGAAGCCTACCATTCGGAAAATCCCGAATTTAGTGGGGAGTTTGGCTTCTGCGACTAATTGAATTTTGGACATGAATTTTTCCTCAAGCATGAGATGATTGGTTAATCTGTCGGGAATCTGTTTTAACGGCGCTCAGTATAACCCCTTTCAGCGGCATTGATTATCTCTTTTTTTAATCTTGCACCGATAACCATTGTTGATTAAGACGATAAAACCAAACGCAAAGCAAATGCCGCAACCCGTTATCTTTTTTGCAGAAAGTGCGGTTAGTCAAAGAAAAATGTGAAAATTTTCGGTAGAATCGGCAAAAACAACGAAGGAGCTTACCATGTACTATTACGGTTTGGATATCGGCGGTACGAAAATCGAACTGGCGGTTTTTAATCAAAAATTGGAAAAATTGCATTCCGAGCGGGTAAACACCCCGAAAGAGGATTATCACGAGTGGATTGAAGCCGTTGCCGGGCTGGTTGAACGTGCCGACAGCCGCTTTGACTGCAAGGGAACGGTGGGGATCGGCATTCCCGGTTTTGTGAATCGTGAAACCGGTCTGGCGGAAATCACCAACATTCGTGCCGCAGACAACCGCCCGATCATTTTTGATTTGAGCAAGCGACTGGCACGTGAAGTGCGCGCCGAAAACGATGCCAACTGTTTTGCTATTTCCGAAGCGTGGGCGGAAGAAAATCAGCAATATCCGTTCGTATTAGGGTTGATTTTGGGTACGGGATTCGGCGGCGGGCTGGTTTTTAACGGAAAGGCGCATTCGGGGCATGTCGGCATGGCGGGGGAATTGGGGCATATCCAACTGAACTATCATGCGTTAAAACTGCTTGGTTGGGATAATGCGCCGATTTATGAATGCGGTTGCGGCAATCGAGCCTGCTTGGATACTTACTTGTCAGGACGTGGTTTCGAGATGTTGTATCGTGATCTGGAAGGGGAAGCGTTACCGGCAAAAGTGATCATTGAACGGTTTTATGCCGGCGATCAAACTGCGCTGAAATTTGTGCAGATGTTTGTAGAACTGACGGCAATCAGTATCGGCAATATCATCACCGCACTTGATCCGGACATGATTGTACTCGGCGGCGGCCTGTCTAATTTCGATTATTTATATCAAGCGTTGCCGAAAGCATTGCCGGCACATTTGATGCGAAGTGCGGTTGTGCCGGTGATTAAAAAAGCCAAATACGGTGATTCCGGCGGCGTACGCGGTGCGGCGGCGCTGTTCTTAAGCCGTTAGACCGCACTTCGGTTCGGGGTCGAAAATAAGCCGCCGTTTCCGTGCCGCGGCGGCAGCCGGAATATTTAAAGAATATCGGGTGCGGTTTCCAACACAATTTTGCCCTCACGGACGGTGAGTTTCTTCACCATGTTTTTCATTAAATGCTGTGTCGGATCGGCGCTGTTCAAGGTATAAACCGGAAAGCGGTTTAACAGGGATTGCACCGTGCCGTTCAGCATCGGCATAATCAGTTGCAGCTGATCGGCATATTGCTGCGGCTCCGACGACCAGCGCAGCATACGCAGGTTTTTCAGATAGACCGCACCTTGCTCGGCATCGTATTCCGGTTCGACATCCAACACCAGATTGATCCGACTGTCGAATTCAGCGCCGTTATAGCTGAAACCGGCGCTGACAATGCCGTCCAGCTCGATTTTATTACTGCTATTCTTTCCCACTTTGGCCTGCATTTGATCCACTTGATAACGGATATTCAGGATGCCGGGCAGATTGAATTGATCATTAAAGCCCAGTTTTTTCGTGAGGTATTGATTAATTTGCCCTTCGCTGATTTCAAAATTGCCCGCTTGAGCTTGTCGCGGAAAGGCGGAAAACAACACGAGCGCAAGTAGGACAAACCCTGTTTTGATAAAACGCATTGCCAGCATAAAAGTCTCCTCGACGGTTTAAATTCACAGAAAAAAAAGATAGAATAAAGCCGTTTTACACGACAAACCCTATTAACCACTTGGTTTTGACCCAGTAAGGAATGATATGAAACACTCTATCACAAAAGCAGCGTTATTATCGACAGTATTGGCCTTGACTGCGTGTAGCAGTTTGACCGGCGAAAGCGGAACAAGTTCAACTTCTTCGGCGGCGGACACGGCACTGACCCGTTCGTTTGCTCAATTGGAGCAGGCGGCCGCCACGCAAAACCGTTTTCAATACCGCTTGAACGATGATGTTTATCAGGCTTATCTCAGCGGCGGCAGTGTGAATTATATCAGCCGACAAACCAAAGACGGCAGCAGTAAAGTTTTCTATAAAGGCGGGAAATTGTATGGCGTGCAAGATGCGGACGGAAGTTATGAATTCGATGCGGCGGGAAAATTGGTTACCGTATTGGACGGCAACGGTAAAGCGGTGACGCTTTCTGCGCAAGAATTGGCGAAAAAACAACAAGAGCTGACCGCACTTGGCAAAAAATTATCGGCTATGTTGGGTACCAATGCCGCTGATCGCGGTGTCGGCGCAGTCAGAACCGGCGGTGATGCCAAACTGAATTATCTGTGTATCGCCAAGATTCAGCAAGTGGCTTCGACCAAACGGGTTTTCCGTAGTTCCGCGAATAAAGCCAACAGCAGCAGCCGATTGACTGCGGATGTCCGTTTAAACGGTAATCAATATTATAATATGGATTGTCAGCTGGAAGGCGAACGTGTTGCCGGCTTGACGCTGACACAAAAATAGTTTTATCGGGAGTATCAAAAGAGCGGTTTAATACCGTTCTTTTGGTTTTTAAGCGTTATGAATCTGACAGAAACCATCAGTCGGGTATTGGATAAGAATCGCAATGTGCGGGTTGTCTCGTTTGAGTTCGACAATCAAAAATACTGGCTCAAACAAACGGAGCATCTGAGCGGATTTATGTGCTTGTTGAAAGCCAATCCGAAACAGGCATTGCGGCACGAAACGGAAGCGTTACAGCATTTGAATAAACTCGACGCTCCCTGTGCGGAACTGGTGGCGATAGGCGAAGGCTATCTAGTGTTGAAAGATGTCGGCACGACGGTCAATCAATGGTTGGAGAACCCAACGGTTTGCGAGGCGAAAAAAGCCAACATTCTCAATGATTGCGCCCGTGCGCTGGCGGAATTGCACCGCCTGAATTTGGTGCACGGTAGACCGGCAACACGCGATATGGGGTGGGCGAACGGAAATGTTCGTTTTATCGATTTTGAGTCGAAGTTGAAAATTAGGCGTTTACAGCGGAATAAAATTCGTGATTTATTGATTTTTATTCATGACCTCTACCGCCAAGGCAACTTGCCGCAAGACATGATCGAAAGTGCGGTGGCAACTTATCGCCGACATGACGGTGAGCAGGTTTGGCAGCAGGCGGTTGCACTCGTCAAGGAATGGCGGATATTCTATCGCTTGTTCAGACCGTTTTATCCGATTGCCGGTAAAGATTTGCTGGCAAGTTTAAAATTATTTGCATATTTGCTGGAGGAATAGCCGAATGAAATGGGTAATGATCGTTTTTCTGGCACTGGCTGTTGCTGGGTGCAGCAACAGCGGTGTCAACGGCAACGTTGGCGGTGGCAGTCTCGGCGTCGGTGGTTCTTTCGGGATTTCCGGCGGGATCGGGTTCTGATAAAACCGCACTTTTGCCCGAAAAGCATTTTAAATTCCGCTTTCTTCGGTTGAAAACTTGCTATTTGCCTTTGAACTCATTACAATACGCCCATATTTTCGGACGCGGGGTGGAGCAGCTTGGTAGCTCGTCGGGCTCATAACCCGAAGGTCGTTGGTTCAAATCCAGCCCCCGCAACCAATTAATTTTATCGTTTGATAAAATTAATGTTAAGCCAAAATGCAACGGGTGCTTTGTTTTAGCTGTTTTAAAACAAAAAGATGAGCTTCCGGTTCTAGCCTATAAAGCCCCGATACGGGGTTTTTTTGTGCGTTTATTTTGACTGTTCGGCCTGTGCCGGGCAATTTTAAAGCGGGCTGTCAGCCCTTTTTTTATATCTTATTTTTTATTGTACTGATTGAATTGGGGGTTGTCTTGGCAACTTTGGAACAAAAAATACAGGAATTGATTCAAGATTCGGTAGATGCACTGGATTGCGAACTGGTCGGTATCGAATGCCAGCGTAGCGGGCGCTATCTGACCGTGCGGGTGTATATCGACAAACAAGGCGGCGTCAGTGTCGATGACTGTGCCGATGTGAGCCGTGAAGTGAGCGCGATTATGGATGTCGAGGATTTGATTGCGGATAAATACAATCTTGAAGTCTCTTCGCCGGGCCTTGACAGACCGCTGTTTACGTTAGCACATTATCAGCGTTTTATCGGGCAGGACGTCGCGATTCATTTGCGCGTGCCGGTATCGGATCGGCGTAAATGGAGCGGTAAGCTGGAGAGTGTGGAAGGAGATGTGATCACGCTGCTTGTCGACGATAATCCGTATGCGTTTGCATTCGGCAATATTCAGAAAGGCAATATCATTTATAAATTTGAACATTAATTGTGGTTATGGCGCGATGATGCGCGGTGATCAAGACAGAGGCAAAAATGAGCAAAGAAATTTTACTGGCGGCAGAAGCCGTATCGAATGAAAGATTATTACCTCGTGAGAAAATCTTTGAAGCGTTGGAAAACGCACTGGCAATTTCTACCAAGAAAAAACATGAAATGGATATTGAAGTGCGGGTGGTGATTGACCGTAAAACCGGCGATTTCGAGACATTCCGCCGCTGGCTGGTGGTAGAGGAAGTGACGGCGCCGACTAAAGAAATTACGCTGGAAGCGGCACGTTATGAAGAGCCTGAAATCCAGTTGGGGGAATATGTTGAAGATCAAATCGAATCGATTGCATTTGATCGTATCACCATGCAAACCGCCCGTCAGGTGATCAGCAGTAAAATCCGTGAAGCGGAGCGCAATAAAGTATTGGAACAATTCCGCAGCCAAGAAGGCGAGATCGTTACCGGCGTGGTGAAAAAAGTCAGTCGTGATACGATTCAGTTGGATTTGGGTAATCAGGCGGAAGCGGTGATTATGCGCGAAGATATGCTGCCGCGTGAAAATTTCCGCCCGGGCGATCGTATCCGCGGGGTGTTATATCAAATCAAACCGGAAGCGAAAGGGGCGCAATTATTTGTAACCCGCGCCAAACCGGAAATGATTATCGAGCTGTTCCGTATCGAAGTGCCTGAAATCGGCGAAGAACTAATTGAAATTAAAGGCGCTGCGCGCGATCCGGGATCGCGTGCCAAAATTGCAGTGAAAAGCAATGATCGCCGTATTGATCCGGTCGGGGCGTGTGTCGGTATGCGCGGGGCTCGTGTGCAGGCGATTACCAACGAATTGGGCGGTGAACGGGTGGACATCGTACTTTGGGATGACAATCCGGCGCAATTTGTGATTAACGCCATGGCGCCGGCAGATGTCAGCTCTATTGTAGTTGATGAAGACAAACACGCGATGGATATTGCGGTGGAAGCCGGCAATCTGGCACAGGCTATAGGGCGTAACGGGCAGAACGTTCGTCTGGCAACACAGTTGACCGGCTGGACATTGAACGTGATGACCACCGATGAATTGAGTGAGAAGCACCAAAAAGAAACCGGTAAATCCTTGGATTTGTTTATCCGCCATCTGGATATCGACGAAGATTTTGCCGCATTGTTGGTTGACGAAGGCTTCAGCTCGTTGGAGCAGATTGCCTATGTACCGACGGAAGATTTGCTGGAAATTGACGGAATGGACGAAGATTTGGTCGAAGAGCTACGCAATCGAGCGAAAAACGCTTTAACGACGATTGCATTGACTGAACAGGAAAAACTTTCGCAATCCAATATCCAACAGGAATTGCTGGAGCTGGAAGGTATGGATCGCCATTTGGCATTTAAATTTGCCGAGAAAGGGATTACGGATTTGGAAGAATTGGCGGAGCAGAGTGTTGATGATTTGTCCGATATTGAAGAATTGAGTGAAGAAAAAGCGGCTCAGCTGATTATGGCGGCGCGCAACATCTGCTGGTTTAACAATGCAGAGTAAATTTTAGGGGGAATCAATGAGTAAAACAGTCAAACAGCTTGCTAATGAGATTAGCACCCCGCTTGAACAGTTATTAAAACAATTGTCGGATGCCGGGATCAGCAAAACGGAAAACGATCCGATCAGTGTGGAAGAAGAAGGACGACTGTTACAGTCGTTGAGCGGTGAAGGCGTTAAGCCGAAGAAACTCACTTTGCAGCGCAAAGAACGCAGTACGTTGAAAATTGCCGGTTCGGGCGGTAAAAATAAGGAAGTTCAGGTTGAAGTACGCAAAAAACGGGTGATCAACCCGACATCGGCGGAAGACTTGGTCAAGAAAAAAGCGGCGGAAGAGCAAGCTCGTCAAGAAGCCGAAGCGCAGGCGAAACGTGAGGCGGAGGCGAGAGCCCGTGCCGAGGCTGAAGAAAAAGCCAAACGTGAAGCACAGCAAAAAGCCAGACAGGAAGCTGCTGCCAAAGCGGAGCAAAGTGCGGTCGAAAGTAAAAAAGCGGATCCGGAAAAAGAAAAATTGAAAGCGGAAGAAGCTGAATTACGTCGTAAGGCCGAAGAGTTGGCGACACAGAAAGCGGAAGAAAAAGCCCGTGAGTCGGCGGAACAAGCCCGCCGTTTGGCAGAAATCAGCACTGATAAGGACGAAACGCCGAAAGCAGAAGAAACGGCGGCGGTGGTGGATGCCCGTTTGACTTCCCGTTATGCGCAGGAAGCGGAGGACGAAGAAACCCGTCGTAAGGAAGGGCGGGGTCGTAACAAAAAAATCAATAAAGCCAAAAAAGGCGGACGTGATGACGACACCAATAAAACCGAGCGTGAAGCTAATCGTCGTAATCAGAAAAATATCAAGGGCGGTAAAACCCCGCGTCGTGGCGGCAGCTCATTACAACAGGAGTTTACCAAACCGACTCAGGCGGTTAACCGTGAAGTCGTTATCGGAGAAACCATTACAGTAGGTGAATTGGCTGCCAAAATGGCGGTTAAAGCCACTGAAGTGATCAAAACGATGATGGGCATGGGCGCAATGGCGACCATTAACCAAGTGATTGATCAGGAAACCGCACAACTGGTTGCCGAAGAGATGGGACATAAAGTCGTTTTACGCCGTGAAAACGAGCTGGAAGAGTCGTTGTTGAGCGATCGAGACAGCAATGCGGTGGAAATGACGCGTGCACCGGTGGTGACCATTATGGGACACGTTGACCATGGTAAAACCTCATTGTTGGATTATATCCGCAAAACCAAAGTGGCGTCCGGCGAAGCCGGCGGGATTACCCAGCATATCGGGGCGTATCATGTTGAAACCGAAAACGGCATGATCACGTTTTTAGATACGCCGGGACACGCCGCTTTTACTTCGATGCGTGCCCGTGGTGCAAAAGCAACGGATATCGTGGTGTTGGTGGTGGCTGCCGATGACGGCGTGATGCCGCAAACCATCGAGGCGATTCAACATGCCAAGGCGGCCAAAGTGCCATTGGTTGTCGCGGTAAACAAGATTGATAAACCGGAAGCGGATCCGGATCGGGTCAAAAACGAATTGTCGCAATATGATGTGATTTCCGAAGAATGGGGCGGCGATACGCAGTTCGTGCATGTTTCGGCGAAACAAGGATTGGGAATCGACGATTTATTGGAAGCGATTTTGATTCAATCCGAAGTCTTGGAACTGACCGCAGTAACCGATGCGATGGCAAGCGGTGTGGTGATCGAATCTTACCTCGACAAAGGGCGCGGTCCGGTGGCGACGGTATTGATTCAATCCGGTACTTTGCATCGTGGCGATATTGTCCTGTGCGGTCTGGAATACGGACGTGTACGAGCCATGCGTGATGAAAACGGGAAAGAAATCGATCAAGCCGGGCCGTCTATTCCGGTTGAGATTCTAGGACTTTCCGGCGTTCCGGCGGCGGGTGACGAAGCGACAGTGGTACGTGATGAGAAAAAAGCCCGTGAAGTGGCGTTACACCGTCAGGGCAAGTTCCGTGAAGTGAAATTGGCACGTCAACAAAAAGCCAAATTGGAAAATATGTTCACCAATATGACGGAAGGCGATGTTGCCGAAGTAAATATTGTGGTGAAAGCCGATGTTCAAGGCTCTGTCGAAGCGATTTGTCAATCTTTGGTCGAGTTGTCAACCGATGAAGTGAAAGTGAAAATTGTTGGTTCCGGTGTCGGCGGTATTTCTGAAACCGATGCCACACTGGCCGCCGCATCAAATGCGATTCTGGTCGGCTTTAACGTGCGTGCCGATGCCTCTGCACGCCGAGTCATCGAAGCGGAAAATATTGATTTGCGCTATTATTCGGTTATTTATGACTTGATCAATGAAGTGAAAGCGGCGATGAGCGGCATGTTGGCACCGGAATTCAAACAAGAGATTATCGGTTTGGCGGAAGTGCGCGATGTGTTCAGATCACCGAAGTTGGGCGCGATTGCCGGCTGTATGGTGACTGAGGGAATCGTGAAACGCAACAATCCTATCCGTGTCTTGCGTGATAATGTGGTTATATATGAAGGCGAGCTGGAATCCCTGCGCCGCTTTAAAGACGACGTCGGCGAAGTACGTAACGGCATGGAGTGCGGAATCGGCGTGAGGAACTACAATGACGTGCGTGTCGGTGATCAAATCGAAGTGTTTGAAACCGTTGAAATCAAGCGCAGCATTTAATCGCAGCAAACTTGAAAAGGCGATCATCGGATCGCCTTTATTCTATTGAGAATGGAAAATATTATATGGCAAGAGAATTTAGCCGCTCACAGCGAGTGGCGCAAGAAATCAAAAAAGAGATCGCGGTCATTTTGCAGCGCGAAGTGAAAGATCCGCGTATCGGCATGGTCACCGTCTCTGATGTTGAATTATCGCGGGATTTGGTTTATGCCAAAGTATTTGTTACGTTCCTGTTTGATCAGGATGAGCAGGCGGTAAAACAAGGTATGGACGGTTTGCATAAAGCGTCGGGTTATATCCGCTCTTTGCTGGGCAAAGCCATGCGCTTGCGGATTGTGCCGGAATTGCGTTTCGAGTATGACAATTCGTTGGTAGAAGGCATGAGAATGTCGAATCTGGTCAGCCAAGTGCTGAATGAAGATAAAGCGAAACATAAAACAGATGAGTCGGGCGAAGAGTAGGAAAGCAAGTGTCGAAACCAAAAAAACGCGGGCGTGATATTGACGGTGTGGTACTGGTGGACAAACCGCAAGGGCTGAGTTCCAATGATTTACTGCAAAAAGTCAAACGGTTGTATCAAGCCAACAAAGCCGGACATACCGGGGCGCTTGATCCGTTGGCAACAGGCATGTTGCCGATCTGTTTGGGCGAAGCGACCAAATTTTCTCAGTTTCTGCTGGATGCGGATAAGCGTTATCGAGTGACGGCAAAATTGGGAGAACGTACCGACACCTCCGATGCCGAAGGTCAGCTTGTCGCCATAAAAGAAGTAAAGTGCGGTCAGGACGCCATTCTGGGGGCATTACCGCACTTTCGCGGCAAACTCATGCAAGTGCCGACCTTGTTTTCAGCCTTGAAACATCAAGGCAAGCCATTGTATGAATATGCCCGCGCCGGTATTCATGTGGAACGGGAAGCTCGTCCGATTACCATTTTCGCATTGGAATTTGTCGACTACCAAGCCCCGTTTTTAACCCTTGATGTGCATTGTTCGAAAGGAACCTATATTCGTACTCTGATTGACGATTTAGGCGAATATCTGGGGTGTGGCGCCCATGTAACGGTGCTGCGGCGAAGTGCGGTAGCCGATTATCCCGCTGACAGAATGGTAACGTTGGAACAGTTGCAGCAATTGGCGCAACAACAGGATTTGTCGCTGCTGGATCGTCATTTGTTGTCGACAGACACGGCGGTCGACAGGCTGCCGGCATTGAGGCTGAATACGGAGCAAACAACGGCAATCGGCTTTGGGCGGCGTATCCGCTTCGACAATCCGCAACAATTACAAGGGCAAGTGCGGTTATATGCCGACGATGCCCGTTTTTTGGGCATGGCGGAAATCACGGATAATGTAATTCATCCTAAGCGGCTGATAACACAATAATTATTTTAAAAGCGTATTTGATAAAATACGCTTTTTTGTCATTTTAAACCGCACTTCTACAACCTAAACAGAATGGATAACATCGACAGCCTATCGATTGCGGCATACCTTAGGAATAAAAACTGATTTTCTTGTTAAAAATCCTTGATCTAGCCCAAAGAATTCACATAAAGTGCTGGTATAGTGCGCTGTAGGGTGTAATATGTAACAATTTAATAACAATAGATCCGACGAATGTCTGTTGTCACTCAAACACTGTTTACTCTATTTACTCACAATCATGATGACGAGGTGTAATGATGTCCGATTTCTTACAGAATTATCGAGCCCATGTCGCGGAACGGGAACAACAAGGCGTGATTGCCAAGCCGCTGGACGCAGAACAAACCGCACAATTGGTGGAATTATTGAAAAAACCGATTGCCGGTGAAGAAGCCTTTTTAGTGGAATTATTTGAAAATCGCATACCGGCCGGCGTTGATGAAGCGGCCTATGTCAAAGCCTCGTTTTTGTCGGCACTGGCTAGCGGCGATGTCGATTCGCCGCTGATTTCCGCCGAAAGAGCGGTGGAACTGCTCGGCACCATGCAGGGCGGGTATAATATCGAACCGCTGTTAAAAGCGTTGGACAATGAAACGCTGGCACCGTTGGCGGCAAAAGCCCTCTCTTTTACATTGCTGATGTTTGACAGCTTTCATGATGTGGTGGAAAAGGCAAAAGCAGGTAATCAATATGCGCAGCAGGTGCTGAAATCGTGGGCGGAAGCGGAATGGTATTTGTCACGCCCGAAATTAGACGAAAAAATCACGGTGACGGTATTTAAAGTGACCGGAGAAACCAATACCGATGATCTGTCGCCGGCGCAAGATGCTTGGTCACGACCGGATATTCCTTTACATGCGCTGTCGATGTTGAAAAATGAAAGAGACGGTATTCAACCGGACGAAGCCGGTGTAATCGGGCCGATTAAACAGATTAATGCATTGAAAGAAAAAGGCTTTCCGTTGGCATATGTCGGTGATGTGGTCGGAACCGGTTCATCACGTAAATCGGCGACCAATTCGGTGTTATGGTTTATGGGCGACGATATCCCGTTTGTCCCGAACAAGCGTGCCGGCGGTGTGGTGCTAGGCAGTAAAATTGCGCCGATTTTCTTTAATACGCTGGAAGATGCGGGCGCACTGCCGATTGAAGTCGATGTCGCCGATTTGAATATGGGCGATGTGATCGATATTTATCCGTACCAAGGCAAAATTTGTAAACATGATTCTGATCAGGTATTGGCTGAATTCGGTTTGAAAACCAATGTGCTGTTGGACGAAGTGCGTGCCGGCGGACGGATTCCGCTGATTATCGGGCGCGGATTGACCCATAAAGCGCGGCATGAATTGGGATTGGAAGAAAACGATGTTTTTGCCAAACCGAAAGCTACGGAAAAGAGCAATAAAGGATTCACCTTAGCGCAAAAAATGGTCGGACGGGCTTGCGGTGTGGAAGGGATTCGTCCGGGGCAATATTGTGAGCCCAGAATGACCTCAGTCGGTTCGCAAGACACAACCGGACCGATGACACGCGATGAGCTGAAAGATCTGGCTTGTCTGGGATTTTCAGCGGATTTGGTGATGCAATCTTTCTGTCATACGGCGGCTTATCCGAAACCGGTAGATGTTACCACACACCATACATTACCTGATTTTATTATGAACCGTGGCGGCGTTTCCCTGCGCCCGGGAGACGGCATTATCCACTCCTGGCTAAATCGTATGTTATTGCCGGATACTGTCGGTACCGGCGGCGATTCCCATACCCGTTTCCCGATCGGTATTTCATTTCCGGCCGGTTCGGGACTGGTGGCGTTTGCCGCAGCAACCGGCGTCATGCCGTTGGATATGCCTGAATCCGTTCTGGTACGCTTTAGCGGCACAATGCAGCCGGGTATCACGTTGCGTGATCTGGTGCATGCTATTCCGTATTATGCGATTCAGCAGGGATTGCTGACTGTTGAGAAAAAAGGTAAGAAAAACATTTTCTCCGGACGTATTTTGGAAATCGAAGGCTTGGAACAACTGAAAATCGAGCAGGCGTTCGAGCTTTCCGATGCGTCGGCGGAACGTTCGGCGGCGGCTTGTACCATCAAATTGGATAAAGAACCGATTATCGAATACCTTAATTCCAACATCACCTTGTTGAAATGGATGATTGCCGAAGGCTACGGTGATGTGCGTACTTTGGAACGTCGAATCAAAGGAATGCAGGGATGGTTGGCTAATCCGCAGCTGATGGCCGCCGATGCGGACGCTGAGTATGCGGCGGTGATTGAGATTAATCTGAATGAAATCAAAGAACCGATTTTGTGCGCACCGAACGACCCTGATGATGCACGCAAATTATCGGATGTGGCCGGTGACAAAATTGATGAAGTATTTATCGGCTCTTGTATGACCAATATCGGGCATTTTCGTGCCGCAGGCAAGTTGTTGGATAAATTCAAAGATGTGATTCCGACCCGTTTATGGATTGCACCGCCGACTAAAATGGATGCGGCACTGTTGACTGAAGAAGGCTATTACAGCATTTTCGGTAAGAGCGGTGCCAGAATGGAGATGCCGGGCTGTTCATTATGTATGGGCAATCAGGCGCGTGTGGCGAGCGGCGCTACGGTGGTTTCTACCTCGACCCGAAATTTTCCTAACCGTTTAGGGCAGGGTGCCAATGTATATCTGGCTTCGGCGGAATTATCGGCCGTTACCGCATTATTGGGCAGACTGCCGACCGTTGAAGAATACCTCGACTATTCGGCCGAACTGCAAACGGATAAAGAGGATACTTACCGTTATATGAATTTTGACCAGATTAACAGTTATGTGAAAAAAGCCGATGAGGTAATTTTCCAGACGGCAGTGTAAAATTTATAGTTAAACGTTTATACTTGTGATCCCTTAGCCCTTGCTAAGGGATTTTTTTGAACGCATTTTTCGGCGCTAATTTTCGGAGTCTGCCATGCCACCACGTTATTTGATTATTTTTGCGGTTGTGATGATTACCGCCCAACTGTTTATTTATGTAACCCAACGTGGCTTGCGCTGGTATTTCAGCCCCTGTTTTAAACCAAAAGGCGGGCAAAAGTGCGGTCTGGCACTGAGTTTATTGCTGTGGATCATACCGAATACATTAATGGCGATTACCGCTAGCCGCATTTTTCCGCAGTTCAGGCTAACCGCACTTGTGCTGTTTTTACTGGCATATGCTTTTATGCTGATTCTGGCTTTATGGTTGTTGTGGTTAATCGCCAGGAAATGGATATCGGCACCGAAACTGAACCGCACTTTGCGTGTCGCCGCGCCGTTATTATATGTATTTTTTATCGGTTTGGGGCTGTATAACGCCTATACACCGTATGTCCGGCATTATGCCGTTCAAAGTGAAAAATTACAGGGCAGTTTACGGATTGGCATGGTGGCGGATTTGCATTTGGGAAAATGGTTCGGCGGCAAACAATTGGATAAACTGGCGGAGATTATGCGCGAACAACAGGTGGATATTATCCTGATGCCGGGCGATATTATGGATGATAATCTGGACTATTATCTGGCGGAAAATATGCCGCCGCACTTGCAGGCATTGCAAGCGCCGTTAGGTGTGTATGCAACGTTGGGAAATCATGATTTTTTTGGCGCTCAACGTCAGATTTATCAAGCATTAACACAAGCCGGTATTCAGGTGTTGGCTGATGAAGCGGTGATGATTGATAACCGGTTTATTGTGGTCGGACGTAACGATCATCTCGACAAAAGCCGTTTACCGCTGGATCAATTACTCAGCCGATTGCCGCAAGACGGCCGTTTACGCATTTTACTTGATCACCGACCGGATGATATCAAACAAAATGCAGAGTTGGCGTTGGATTTACAGGTTTCAGGTCATGCGCATAAAGGACAGGTTTTCCCGGCGAATCTGATCACCGCCTTTATTTATCCGCTTGATCACGGTTATTTGAATTTGAACGAACGGCATTTCTTTGTGACTTCAGGCTACGGCTTTTGGGGAATTCCTTTCCGAATCGGATCGCAATCGGAAGTGATGATTATCGATATTAACCGCTAAAGTGCGGTTTTGAAGCAAAAGAAACGGGCGCAGATTGACTTTCTTGCGCCCGTTTTATTGAGACGTGGTTATGCTTCGGTTTCGGCTATGACCTCATCGGTTTCATCTTCTTCATCCAAATCACAGACTTTTTCCAGACCAACGACATGTTCGTTTTCGGCAGTACGAATCAGACGAACGCCTTGAGTATTACGGCCGATAGTGCTGACCTCGCTCACGCGGGTGCGAACCAATGTGCCGGCATCGGTGATCAACATAATTTGATCGTTTTCTGCCACTTGTACCGCCGCCACGACTTTCCCGTTGCGTTCACTGACTTTAATTGAGATTACGCCTTTAGTGTTGCGTGATTTGGCAGGGTATTCGCCCAATAAGGTACGTTTGCCGTAGCCGTTTTGGGTGGCGGTCAGAATCGCACCGTCATTTTTCGGCACCACCAGCGAAACTACTTTATCAATACTCAAATCAAGTGCGGTTTCCGCATCGTCGGCGACATTGGCGTCATCATTGTCGTTTTCATCCGCATTTAAATCATTAGTCAGTGCCAGACGGATCCCGCGTACACCGGTTGCGGTACGTCCCATCGCACGTACTGCCTCTTCGCTGAAGCGCACTACGCGGCCTTGCGATGAAAACAGCATGATTTCATTGTTGCCCTCGGTGATGTCAACCCCGATCAATTCGTCATTATCACGCAGGTTAATCGCAATCAAACCACTGGCGCGCGGACGGCTGAATTCGGTCAGGGCGGTTTTTTTCACCGTACCGCTGGCGGTTGCCATAAAGATATATTTGTTTTCGGCATATTCGGCGACCGGCAGAATCGCAGTGATGCGTTCGTCCGGCTGTAACGGCAGAATATTGACAATCGGTCGGCCTCTTGCGCCTCGGCTGGCTTGAGGCAGCTGGAACACCCGCAGCCAGTAGAGCCGGCCGCGGCTGGAGAAACACAGAATGGTATCGTGGGTGTTGGCGACTAATAAGCGTTCGATAAAGTCTTCTTCTTTCATTTTAGTGGCGGATTTGCCTTTACCGCCGCGGCGTTGCGCTTCATAGTCGGAAAGCGGCTGATATTTCACGTAGCCTTCATGGGAAAGCGTTACCACCACATCTTCCGGCGCAATCAAATCTTCCAGACTGATATCCGCCGAACTGGCGGTAATCTCGGTACGGCGCGGATCGTCAAATTGTTGTCTGATTTCGTTTAATTCTTCACGAATTACTTCCATCAAGCGTTCAGGATTGTTCAGAATAAACAGTAATTCGCCGATGATATCCAACAAACCTTTATATTCGTCCAGCAGTTTTTCATGTTCCAGTCCGGTCAGTTTTTGCAGGCGTAAATCCAAAATTGCCTGTGCTTGGACTTCGGTCAAATAATAGAGGTTTTCACGAATACCGTATTCGGGGGCTAAATCTTCCGGACGGGCGGCGTCTACACCGGTTGCTTCCAGCATTTGCGAAACGTGTCCCAGTCGCCATGGTTTTGACAACAGGCCTTCTTTTGCGGCTGCCGGCGTCGGCGCCTGACGGATCAATTCGATAATCGGATCAATGTTCGCCAATGCAATCGCCAATCCTTCTAAGATATGCGCACGCTCGCGCGCTTTGCGCAATTCGAATACGGTGCGGCGTGTAACCACTTCGCGACGGTGTAACACGAATGCTTCGATTAATTGTTTTAAATTCAGCAGTTTCGGCTGACCGTGATCCAGCGCAACGGTATTGATGCCGAAGGTTACCTGTAATTGGGTCAGGGCATACAGATTGTTGAGTACCACTTCACCGACGGCGTCACGTTTGATTTCGATGACGATCCGCATTCCGTCTTTGTCCGATTCGTCACGCAGGGCGCTGATGCCCTCCACTTTTTTCTCTTTTACCAAATCGGCAATTTTTTCGATCAGTCGGGCTTTGTTAACCTGATATGGAATTTCATGCACAATAATGGTTTCTTTGCCTTTGGCATCGGTTTCCACTTCGGCACGGGCGCGGACATAAATTTTGCCGCGGCCGGTTTTATAAGCCTCTTCAATGCCTTTGCGGCCGTTGATGATGGCTGCCGTCGGGAAATCCGGACCGGGGATATAAGTCATCAATTCATCAATAGTGATGTTGCTGTTATCGATATAAGCCAGACAGCCGTCGATCACCTCGCCCAAATTGTGCGGCGGAATATTGGTTGCCATTCCGACCGCAATGCCGCTTGAACCGTTGACCAGCAGTGCAGGGATACGGGTCGGCAACACTTCAGGGATTTGTTCCGAGCCGTCATAGTTCGGTTGGAAATTGACGGTTTCTTTTTCTAAATCAGCCAGTAGCGAGTGTGCGATTTTGGTCATTCTGGCTTCGGTATAACGCATTGCCGCCGGTGAATCACCGTCAACCGAACCGAAATTACCTTGACCGTCCACCAACGGATAACGCAATGAGAACGGTTGTGCCATCCGCACCAGCGTATCGTACACGGCGCTATCGCCGTGCGGGTGGTATTTACCGATCACTTCCCCGACGATACGTGCCGATTTTCGATACGGCTTGTTGTAATCGTTACCGCCGACACCCATCGCAAACAGCACTCGGCGATGCACCGGTTTCAAGCCGTCACGCACATCGGGCAAGGCGCGCCCGACAATAACCGACATGGCGTAATCAAGATAGGAGGATTTTAGTTCTTCTTCAATGTTGACGGGAGTGATGTCACTTGCAAATTCGCTCATTCAAAGTTTTCCTGATTGACTGAATATAAAGCTCAAAAAACGGCTTGCTCAAGTCGTAAACCGTTAATGAAAAGTGGAAAAATTATAGCATAAAGGCCAGTCTTTCCCTAATTTTATAGTGAATTTTATGCAAGAATTCTGCATAATGAAAAGCTTGTCCGCCGCTCTGAAATGAAGGCGAAGTGCGGTATCGGTCATAACGAGAAATGGATACAATCATGCAAAATGTTGATCAACGAGAAATAGAAAAATTTGCCGGAATGGCGGCAAACTGGTGGGATCCGGAGGGGGATTTTAAGCCGATTCACCGCTTGAATCCATTGCGTTCGGCATATATTCTGCGTCAAGCAGGCGGTTTATTCGGCAAACGGGTGCTGGATGTCGGCTGTGGCGGCGGTATTTTGTCGGAAAGCATGGCACGACAAGGCGCAAGCGTGATCGGAATCGATATGTCGCCGCAGCCGCTTCAAATCGCGCGTGAACATGCGATTGCAAGCGGGTTGCAAATTGATTATCGTCAAACCACAATCGAAGATTTTTTAACGGATTTACAGCAACGACAAGCTGAAAAATTTGACGTTGTTACTTGTATGGAAATGCTGGAACATGTTCCGGATCCCCGTGCGGTTGTGCAAAGCTGTCGGGCACTGCTGAACAAAAACGGCGTGCTGTTTTTTTCTACGATAAACCGCACATTGAAAGCTTGGGCGTTGGTGGTAATCGGGGCGGAATACGTGTTGAAAATGTTACCGCGAGGCACACATGATTATGAGAAATTTATCAAACCGTCGGAGCTGTTGGGCTGGTGCGATGAAGCGGATTTAGCGTGTGTGGATATGGTCGGTTATCACTATAATCCGTTAAGCGGTCGTTTTCGTCTGAATCAAGATGTGAGGGCTAATTATATGTTGGCGGTCAAACATAAATAAACCGCATTGTTGCGGAAAATATCCTTTTAATACCGTTGTTTTTTTGCTATTTTTTTTGTTGTCGATTAAAAAATAATCTTCAACAGGAGGAAGATATGGGCAAAACAGTGGCGGATCAGTTGGTGGATATGTTGTTACAGGCCGGCGTAAAACGGGTTTATGCGATTACCGGCGACAGTTTGAATCCGGTTAATGCGGCTATTCGCAGCAGCGGAAAACTAGAGTGGATTCACGTTCGGCATGAAGAAGTTGCGGCATATGCCGCGTCAATGGATGCCGAGCTGAACGGCATCGGTTGCTGTATGGGCAGTTCCGGCCCCGGTCATGTTCATTTGATTAACGGATTATATGACGCCAATCGTTCAGGCAATCCGGTGATTGCGATTGCCAGTACCTGCCCTTCTCACAAATTCGCACAAGATTATTTTCAAGAAACCAACCCTTATTATCTGTTTCAGGATTGCAGTAAATTTGTTGCGGTAGCGAACACGGCGCAACAATTCCCACACATGATGCAATCGGCGATTCAGACGGCAATATCGCAAAAAGGCGTATCGGTAGTGGGGTTGCCGGGGGATGTCGCTTCGGCGAAAGCGGTGGAAATTCCGACTTCGGAAATCACTTATCCTCCAAGTGCGGTTTATCGCCCGAGCGACAGCCAATTGCAACAGGCTGCCGCACTGTTGAATCACTATAAAAATATTACGTTGTATTGCGGTCACGGCTGTCAACATGCGGTCGAAGAGGTCAAAATGCTGGCTGCGAAGTTGCAGGCGCCGATTTGTTATACCTTTAGAGGAAAAATCTTCTTTGACAGCGATGATAATGAATATCGTGCCGGTTTAAACGGTCAGTTGGGTTACCAATCCGGTTATGATGCCTGTAACAAAGCTGAAGTCTTGGTGATGTTGGGGTGTGATTTTCCGTATGCCGAATTCCTGCCGACCGACAACAAAATTATTCAGGTCGATATTGAGCCTGCGCGTTTGGGGCGCCGTGCCAAAGTGGATTTGGGTTTAGCAGGCGATGTCGGTGATACCGTTCGTGCCTTGCTGCCGTTGCTGGATCAACATACCGACCGCACTTTTCTGGACAGTATGCAACAGGCTTTCCGAAAATCCGAAGCCAATTTCGCACATTATATTGAAAATAAAGGCAGTGAAGACCATATTCAGCCTGAATATGTTGCGCATTTGGTCAGTGAATTGGCAGCCGATGATGCGGTGATTACGGTCGATACCGGCATGACATCCGTTTGGGCTGCACGTTTTATCAAACGTAAGAAAAACCGCTATCTGACCGGTTCGTTTAACCACGGTTCGATGGCAAATGCAATGCCGATGGCAATCGGCGCTTCGGTATCGAGCCGGCGGCAGGTAGTTGCCTTGTGCGGCGACGGAGGGTTATCGATGTTGCTGGGCGATTTGGCAACGATCATGCAATATAAGCTGCCGATCAAAATTATTTTGTTTAACAATCGCGCGTTGGGCATGGTGAAACTGGAGATGCAGGTGTCGGGCTTGGTGGATTGGCAAACGGATATGGTGAACCCGCCGTTTGACAAAATTGCCGACCTGATGGATATCAAAGGTTTTGCGGTACACAAGACCGCAGAAGTTGAGGCGGTGATGCGACAGGCGTTTGCCCACGATGGTCCGGCATTGGTGAATATTTACACCAATTCTGATGCGTTGAGCCTGCCGCCACATCCGAGCTTGGCGCAAATGCGGGGATTTATGACATCAATGACGAAAAAACTGTATGCGGGTGAAGTTGCTGACGTGGTGGATACGGCGAAAAGCAATCTGGGGCACTTGAAAGAGCTATTTTAAGTCCGAAGCCGAATATTAAAAACCGCACTTTCAAAGTGCGGTTTGAACAATTTTCGCTTATTTCTTGTTCGGCTCGTCGCAATTTTTAATGTTATTGCATTTGCCGTACAGGTAAAGGCTGTGGTTTTCCAATTGAATACCGTATTCTTTGCTGATTTCACGTTGGCGCTTTTCAATGACGTCATCGCTAAATTCAATCACTTTGCCGCAGTCCATGCAAATGATATGATCGTGGTGATCGACAGGCGCCAGTTCAAATACGGATTTGTTGCCTTCGAAGTTGTGGCGGGTCAGAATGTCGGCCTCGTCAAACTGGTTCAACACGCGGTATACCGTTGCCAACCCGATTTCTTCCCCTTGCTCCAACAACATTTTATAGATGTCTTCGGCAGAGAAATGTTGGTATTCGGTGTTGTGGTTATTTTGCATCAACGCCAAAATTTTCAAGCGCGGTTCGGTAATTTTCAACCCGGCTTTTTTTAGTAATTTAATGTTCTCTTCAGACATATTAACCTCGTATCGAATAGCTGTCGTTGCTTGGCGGAATGAAATCCGGTTAAAGTCGCTATAAATTTGTACATAGTCCTCATATTCTATGGGGAATACTTATCAATTGCAAATAGTGACTTAAAATAATTCTGATAGGTTCCGACGATTAAACCAGTTCAGCCAGATACATCTCGTCATAAATTTGTTTAACCCAGGCACTGACACGCTGTTCGGTCAGCTCGGGCTGACGATCTTCATCGATACACAACCCGACAAAGGTATTGCCGTCAACCAAGGCTTGCGAGGCTTCAAAGCTGTAGCCTTCGGTCGGCCAGTGACCGACGATGGTCGCACCGTGCGGTTCAATGATATTGCGGACGGTGCCCATGGCATCACAGAAATATTCTGCATAATCTTCCTGATCACCGCAACCGAAAATGCCGACAATTTTATCCGTGAAGTCAATTTCTTCCAGCGTAGGGAAAAAATCGTCCCAATCGGCTTGCGCCTCGCCGTAATACCACGTCGGGATGCCGATTAAAATAAAATCGTAGGCGCTAATATCTTCTTTGCTGCTTTTGGCAATATCACGAATATCCACCACGTTATCGCCCAGTTTCTTTTGGATCATTTTCGCGATATTCTCGGTGTTGCCGGTGTCGCTGCCATAAAATAAACCAACAATTGCCATGTTTTCTATCCTATTTTTGTTGTTCCGTCATGCTTAAATATTCGGTCAGTACGTTCTCAATCAACTGCGCCCGATTAATGCCCTGCCGTTCGGCTAACTGCTGTAAGCGATCGATAAGGCCGGTGTGCAGTTTTAACTCGACCCGTTTTAAACCGGAGGCGCGATCACGGCGTAATTGGTTACGCTTGTTAATCCGAGCCTGCTGTTCTCGGGTTAAAGGATTGGTTTTTGGCCGTCCGACTTTGGGAAGATTATGGAATAAATCCAACGTAATGCAATCTGATTCTTGTTTTGCCATAAACCAAATACGATAAGCCGCTTAATTGAGAATGATTTTGAGTTGGCGCACTATAGCACAATTTGTCATAAAGATAAATCGCCGCGAGCGACCTTACCCAAGCGATAAGAAGCGGTTAATCGCATTGATGACCGCATTTGGGTGATCGGCATGGATCCAGTGCGAGCCTTGTGCAATAGTAAATGATGTCGCATTCGGAAATTGCGCCAAGATCGTATCGCGGTACTGCGGCAGAATATAGTCGGATTTTCCGCCTTTTATGAATAAAGTCGGAACGTCGCAAGCAACCGGCTGCCAAGCCATCAATTCGGGATAACAGTGATAAAGTGCGGTCAGATTGAACAAAAAAGCCTGTTCGTGTTGTGCTGAAAAGGATTTCAGCATAAATTGCTGAATGCCCTCCGATTGGATATAACGACTTAGAATCGGCTTAGCCTGTTGTCGGTTGGCGGGGCGGGCGGCTTGAACCGCCAGTAGCGCGGCAAACACATCGTCATGATGGTGTTCCTGATAGCTGATCGGGGCGATATCCAGCACAACCAGCTTTTCTACCCGCTGCGGAATTGTCGAGGCGACACGCATTGCCGTTTTACCGCCCATTGAATGTCCGATTAAGATAATATTGTCCAGTTGCAACCAATCCAGCAGTCGAATGACATCCTCCGCCATTAAGGCATAATCCATTTGGTCGCTGTGAAACGAATGGCCGTGATTGCGCAAATCAACCCGCAGTATCGGAAAGCGTTCATAATAGGCACGGGCAAGCACGCCGAGATTATTCATGTCACCGAACAGACCATGCAAAAAAACCAGCGTCGGCAATTTTCGGTCGGGCTGTTGCGGTTGTTGTAATTGATGGTTTAATAATGGATTTTCAGTCATTTGCTACCGTTAAGTCATGGTTTAATGTTGATGAAATCGGTATAATGTGCCAAATTAGCCAGGGAATCAAGCCGTCTGTTCAAGCCGACAGGGAAAAGGCATCGCCGCCCGGCAACGGACAATAGAACAAGAAAGGAGAGAACGATGAAAATTATTGAAGTAGATGAAGAACTTTATCAATATATTGCCGCCAATACACAGTCGATTGGCGAAAGCGCTTCCGATATTCTGCGCCGTTTGCTGCATTTTTCATCGTCTAAAAACCCCGTGAAGGAAACATTGGCGGTAACAGCGGAAAATCGTGAAACGCAAATCTTGAGCCGGCCGCCGGCGCAACCGTTCGCCGCGGCAGATGAAAAATTGGCTGAAGCGACGCCGAAAAAACAGTCGCAAGAAGCGATTCAGCTTGTCGTAAACCGTTTGAGCAAGGTCTTACAGTCGGCGGATTTTCAACAGGAAAGCAAAGGCGTGGTGCGTTTTTTGATGATTCTGACCGCACTTTATCGAGCCAATCCGGAAAGCTTCGCTCAAGCGGCCGAATCGCTGCAAGGCCGCACCCGTATTTATTTTGCCCGCGATGAAGCCACGTTGTTACAAGCCGGCAATCACACTAAGCCGAAACAGATTCCGGAAACGCCGTACTGGGTGATCACCAATACCAACAGTCAGCGTAAAATGTTAATGTTAGAAGGCGCAATGACGTCGATGCATTTGCCGGCGGAATTGGTTGACGAAGTTAGAGCTTGTTTCTCGGGTTAAACGATGGATGGCGTTGTCAGCAGCCTTTTTCGTTTAGCCGAAGAAAAACGTTGCGCACTTTATTGCCCGGCTCAAAAAGCAAGTGAGAAATCGGATTCTGGCTTGCTTTTGTCGTCTTTGCCGAAGGCGGGGAAAACCGCACTTGAACCCGATTGGCCGCAGCTGTTTTGTGCGATTGATCAGGTTGCCGATCAGTTGGCGGGGCAGGGGGTGCGATCCGGTGAAGGCTTGGCGTTGGTCGGGAAAAACAGTGTACAGCAATTGATGTTGTATTTGGCGGGGTTATCGCTGGGCGCACGGGTGATGGCGCTGAATCCGCAATTTCCGCCGCAGAAAATCGAACGGATTCTGCAACAAAACCAAATCGGATTTTATGTTGCGCCGCCATTGCCGACCACGAGTGCGCAGCGGATTGTGCCAAGTGCGGTAGATTACCGCTTAATCGGCTATCGACGAACCTCGCCGCATTTATGGCAACAGAGCCTGACCTTAACGTTGACTTCCGGCTCCGGCGGTGATCCGAAAGCAGTGGTGCACGATTTGTCAGCCCATTGGCAAAATGCGTTGGGCGTAAACCGCTTTTTAGCGTTTAACCACAGCAAATCGTGGCTGTTGTCGCTGCCGTTGTATCACGTTTCCGGACAAGGCATTATTTGGCGCTGGTTGAGCAGCGGCGCTGTTTTGCATTTTAGCGGTGAAGATTTTTATGCATCGGTCGGCAAAGTCAGCCATGTATCACTGGTCCCGACCCAATTGCAGCGCTATTTGGACTATTTGTCCAACAGTGGGGCGGATAACGAAAAACCGCTGACCGAAGCCATTTTGTTGGGCGGCAGTTATATCGCTCCGGCGTTGTGTCGCCGCGCGGAGCGCTTTGGTTTGACTACTTTTAGCGGTTACGGCATGACCGAGATGGCATCGACGGTATATGTCCGCAAAAATCATCCGCTGATGCCTGAAGTGCGGTTATTGCACGGGCGGGAGCTGTGTATCCGTGACGGTGAAATCTGGCTGCGCGGCGCCGGCTTGGCACAAGGTTATTGGCGGGACGGAAAGATTGTCCCGCTGTTGAACGCAGAAGGCTGGTATCAGACGAAAGACCGAGGCTGCCGGCACAACGGCGAATTGCAGGTGCTGGGGCGGATCGATAATATGTTTATTTCCGGTGGCGAAAATATTCAGCCGGAAGAGGTTGAAGCGGTGTTACAGCAATTTCCGCAGATCGAACAGGCGGTGGTATTGCCGTTGGCGGATCAGGAATTCGGCGCCAGACCGGTTGCGATGCTGCGTTTCAACGCTGCGTTTTCAACGGCGTTGGTGGAACAAGTGCGGTTTTGGCTGCAAGACAAAATTGAACGTTTTAAACAACCGGTTGCTTACTATCCGTTAACCGCCTCGCCGAACCAAATGAAAATTTCACGCCGTCAGTTGCAGCTGGATTTGCAACGGCGATTGGATAATCAGTGATAAAGGACAATTATGAAAAAGCGCGTCGGCATTCTTTTTTCTTTCTTTAGCGTACTGTTTTTAAGCGGGCATATATTGGCCGCAGATATTGTATTGCCGGACAAGGCCGAGCTTGAAGCTGCCATCAGCGCGGCGGAAGCCAATGAAAATAAAACGCCGGATACGGCATTGTTGCTCACAAATTTGCGTGATACGGCAGCACTGCTCGATCAAATAGAGCAGGAAAAAAACAGTATCGAAACGCTGCAAAAAAATATTGATGAGGCAGACAAGTCGTTACAAAAAAGTCAGGAGGATTTGAATCGGCTGAATGCGGAAGGGAACGTTGAATCTTTGTCGCAACAGTGGGATTCCTTGTCGCTGGAGGCGCTCGCTAAACGGCAGCTTGAAAACGAACAGACGCTACAGCAGATCCAGCTTGATTTGGGCAATTTGAACGGCATGTTGGTGACACAGCGCTCGGTGCCGGAGCGGGTGCAGGCGGCACTGGCTCAGAATCTGGCAAGAACGCAGCAGTTGAATAAATTATTGTTCAGCGCTCAGGTCAGCCCTTCATTGGCAAATAAATACCATGCGGAATTACGGCTGATCGAGATTAAAAACCAATATAATCAATTAAGCCTGAGCGGTAATTCTAAATTGACCTCGCTGTATGAGTCGCAAGTGGCGGAAAAAACACTGGAGCAAAAACAGCAGCAGGCGATTCAGGCGGTGCTGATCGAAAAAATCAATAATCTGCGCTTACAGCAATCGCAGCAGCAGGTCGACGAGTTACAGCAAAGCAGTGGTAGCGGTAATGACGGCGATAATCCGCTGTTACGGCAGGAGGCGGAGAGCAATCGCCAACTGAGCCGCTTTTTACTTGAGCAGACTAATAATCATAATCAGTTGGTGCAAGAGGGGCTGCGTATTCGCAATACGTTGGATAATTTGCTGCAAACCCAGCGCAATATTGATGAACAGATCAGCGCATTGCAAGGCACGCTGGTGTTGTCGCGTATTATCAATAAACAGCGTCAGGATTTGCCGAAAGACAGTTTGATCAGCGGATTATCGAAGCGGATAACCGATTTACGGGTACAGATCTTTGATATTAATGAGCGCCGAGACGCATTGTATAATACGGCAAGTTATATTGAGAAGCTGGAAAAAGATCAAAAAACGACTTTTGATGAGGCGGAAAAAACGCAGTTGACCACGATTTTGCAAGATCGGCGTAAATTGCTGACGGACATTATTACCGAATTGAATGCGCAGTTAAACCAATCCATTAATATCGACTTAAACCAGCAACAGGTCATCAGTATCAGCAATGCGCTGCAATCGAAACTGGAACAGCAAAGTTTTTGGGTAAAAAGCAATAATCCGATCGATGTTGACTGGATTGCCCATTTTTCATCATTGGCAAAAATACAGCTGGATCAGATAGTCAAATTATTGGATTTCAGCAATTGGCGTGATTATCTACTGCCGATCGGTTCTTTGGTCGGATTTTTGCTGTTGGCGGCGGCAGGTATCAGTTGGCGCAAAGAGTGGATTAAACGTCAAATCAGTTGGCATAACAGCAAGGTCAATACCTTGAGCGGTGACAATCAGTGGCGCACTTTAATTGTATTGTTTTATACCTTGATTCTTGCGCTGCCGAGTACGCTGTTATTTTTATCAGTCTTGATTTTGGTGATTTATTTCTGTTTTCAAAATCCGTTCGGGCTGTTGCCGTGGGCATTGAAAATGTCGGCATTTTGGTTTTTTATTGCGTTTACGCTGTCATTGTTGCGCCCGAACGGGATCGCCTATCGTCATTTTGATTTTTCGGCCACAACCAATGCTCAGTTTCGTCACACCTTGAAACGTTCGATCCCGATTTTAGTGGTATTGCTGAATGCTTCCGCATTTACTTCGCTTGAGGCGACAGGGATTGCCAATGATGTGTTGGGACAAGTATTGATCATTACCGCACTTTTGTTTTTTCTGTTCCAAATCAGACCTGGGGTGAGCAGTGCGATTGACAGTGTTAATCAGCTTCTTCCGCGCGACAGCCGGGAAGAACAGAAAGAAGCGCCGCATTCAAAGCTGTTCAAATTTTTAAGACTGCTGTTGCTATTGATACCGATTGCGTTAATTGTGTTAATCGGATTGGGTTATTATTACACGGCATTGATATTGATTCGACATACTATTTCTACTTACGTTGTGTTGATTCTGTGGGTCAACCTGCGTGAAATGACCCACCGTGCGATTCGGGTTTCTTCACGCCAGTTGGCATATCGCCGCTTGAAAGAACAGCGTGCGCAAGAGCGGGAAGAGCGCAATGAGTTGCATGGAGAAGATGCGGTGATTGATGCGCAGGACGAGAAAATCGCACTGTCGACAGTCAACCGGCAGGTTACTAAAATCACGGATATCGGGCTATGGCTGTTGCTGTTGGGATTATTTTACTGGGTTTGGGCGGATTTGCTCAGTGTGGCTTATTATCTGGACAATATCAGTCTCTGGCAACAGACCTCAACCGATGCAAACGGCGCTTCGGTGCTCGAATCGGTCACCTTACTCAATTTGTTGACATCAATCGTGATTTTATGGGGAACATATTTGGTCGTGCGCAATTTAAGCGGGGTGTTGGAAATTTTAATTTTTTCCCGTATGCGTTTGTCACAAGGTTCGCCGTATGCGATCACCTCGATTTTAAGCTATCTTTTCGTCGCCATCGGTGCCGGCACGGCATTTTCCAGCTTAGGCATGTCATGGAGCAAATTGCAATGGCTGTTTGCGGCATTATCGGTTGGTTTGGGATTCGGTTTACAGGAAATTTTCGCCAATTTCGTGTCGGGGATTATTATCCTGTTTGAACGCCCGGTGAGGATTGGCGATCTGGTCACAATCGGTGAATTCAGCGGAACGGTATCGAAAATCCGTATTAGAGCGACCACTATCATCGATTTTGACGGCAAAGAGGTGATTGTGCCGAATAAAGCCTTTGTAACCGAGCGTTTGACAAACTGGTCGCTCAGCAACACCACTACTCGGGTTGTCTTGAAGATCGGCGTGGCATACGGTTCGGATGTCGAATTAACCAAAAAACTGTTGTTGCAGACGGCGGACGAATCGCCTTATGTATTGGACGATCCGGCACCGGTGGTTTATTTTCTCGCATTTGGCGCCAGTACGCTGGATCATGAATTACGGGTTTATGTCAGTAAAACGCACGAACGCAATCCAACGGTAGATTTTTTAAACCGCAGGGTTGATCAATTATTTGCCGAAAACGGGATTGATATTGCCTTTAACCAGTTGGATGTCTATATTAAAAATCTGGACAACGGGCAGCAGCTACAGATTGAGAAATAAATTTATCAAGGAATAACGAAACATGGCAGGAAACAGCATTGGACAACTGTTCAGAGTAACCACGTTCGGGGAATCGCACGGTATTGCGCTGGGGTGTATTATTGACGGCGTGCCGCCGGGAATGGCTTTAAGCGAAGCGGATATTCAACCCGATTTGGACAGGCGAAAACCGGGAACATCGCGTTACACTACTCCCCGCCGTGAAGATGACGAAGTGGTGATTCTGTCCGGTGTTTTTGAAGGCAGAACCACCGGAACCAGTATCGGCATGATGATCAAAAACGGCGATCAGCGTTCGCAGGATTACAGCGAAATCAAGGATCGTTTTCGTCCGGGACATGCGGATTATACCTATCAGCAAAAATACGGCTTGCGCGATTATCGCGGCGGCGGCCGCTCTTCGGCAAGGGAGACGGCAATGCGGGTTGCGGCCGGTGCGGTGGCGAAAAAATATTTGCGCGGTCAATTCGGTGTCGAAGTGCGGGGTTTTCTCAGCCAAATCGGCACGGTTAAAATAGCGGAGCAAGCGTTGGATCAGATTGATTGGCAGCAGGTCAACAATAATCCGTTTTTCTGTCCGGATCCAAGTGCGGTCGCGCGGTTTGACGAATTAATTCGTGAATTGAAAAAAGAGGGGAATTCGGTCGGCGCCAAATTAACGGTAGTGGCGGAAAATATTCCGCTGGGGTTGGGAGAGCCGGTATTTGACCGTTTGGATGCCGATTTGGCACATGCGCTGATGGGCATTAATGCGGTCAAGGGTGTTGAAATCGGTGACGGTTTTGCCGTGGTGGAGCAAAGAGGCACGGATCACCGTGATGAGATGACGCCGCAAGGTTTTTGTTCCAACCACGCCGGCGGTATTCTGGGCGGCATCAGCAACGGGCAGCCGATTGTAGCGCATATTGCCTTGAAACCGACTTCCAGTATTACGATTCCGGGCAGGAGCGTCAATTTGGAAAACCAGGCGGTAGAAGTTGTGACGCGTGGGCGGCATGATCCTTGTGTCGGTATCAGAGCCGTACCGATTGCCGAAGCGATGGTGGCGATAGTGTTGTTGGATCATCTATTGCGTCAGCGGGCGCAAAACGGAGTGAATTGTGTTAAATAACAAGATATTCAAAATCCTGCTGTTATCCTTGACAGGAATTTCGGGGGCTGTCTCGGCTTCCCCGTGGGAGCAAATTAAAGCGCCGGTGCAGGGCGAGCCGAATCCGGTCGGCGGTTACAGCAACGGCTGTATTATCGGGGCGAAGCCGCTGGCGTTGCGCGGCGAGGGTTATCAAGTGATCCGTGCCGGAAAGAACCGTTATTACGGACATCCTGAATTATTGGATTATTTGATCCGCTTGGGCAGAAACGCCAAACAAGCCGGCTTGCCGAATGTGCTGGTCGGCGATATGGGAATGCCGGCAGGCGGGCGTTTTAAGAGTGGCCATGCCAGTCACCAAACCGGACTGGACGCCGATATTTGGCTCCGTTTCGGACCATTGACGGATAAACAGGCACTAAACCCGACGGCAACGCTGATGGTTAATCGTAAGGCGCAACGGGTGGATGAAAAAGTGTGGAGTGATCAGCAAACGACACTGATTCGCTTGGCAGCGCAGGATCCGAAAGTGGATCGTATTTTCCTTAATCCGGCAATTAAGTTGAAATTATGTCAAACTGTGCAGGGCGACCGCACTTGGCTGCGTAAAATCCGTCCGTGGTTCGGTCATGATGCGCATTTGCATGTGAGATTGACTTGCCCGCAGGGCGCAAGCTATTGCGAAGCACAATCGCCGGTGCCGGCCGGTGAAGGATGCGGTGCCGAATTAATGTCATGGTTTGAGCCGCAGAAACCGACGACCGGCAAACCGAAAATACCGCCGCCGTTACCGCAGTTATGCCAGATGATTTTGTCCCAACAGGGAAGAGGGTAAAGCAAGATGGAGTTCGGCGTTGATATTTATGCCTTGTTGTTTGCCGTTGCCGTGATAGCCGGTTTTATTGATGCGATTGCCGGTGGCGGCGGATTGATTGTGATTCCCGTATTACTCGCTGTCGGTATGCCGCCCGCGATGGCATTGGGCACAAACAAATTACAGGCGTGCGGCGGTTCACTGTCAGCCAGCTGGTATTTTGTACGGCGGAAAGCAGTCAATTTAAACGAGATTTCCATCTTAATCGTTCTGACGTTCCTCGGCGCTGTAGCAGGCACGATTCTGGTGCAGCAAATTGATACCGGATTTCTCAGAAAAATTCTGCCGTTTTTGATTTTTGCCATCGGTATTTATTTTTTGGTAACACCAAAACTGGGCGAAAGTGATAAACAGCGCCGTATTTCTTATTGGGGCTTTGCCGTTACGGCGGGTTTCGGTGTCGGCTTTTACGACGGCTTTTTTGGGCCGGGCGCCGGCTCGTTTTACAGTTTGGCATTTGTGACCTTACTCGGTTTTAATTTGGCGAAAGCAACGGCACATGCCAAAGTATTGAATTTCACCTCTAATTTTGCTTCGTTAATCTTTTTTATCATCGGCGGGCAGGTCATGTGGTTTTTGGGATTCATTATGTTGCTGGGGCAGTTTCTCGGCGCTAGATTAGGCGCAAAAATGGTATTGAGCAAAGGGCAAAAATTGATACGTCCGATGGTGGTTGTCGTGGCATTTATCATGGCAACAAAGTTGGCATTTGATTACGGATGGTTTGGCTAATGACGCAACAGCACAAGCGAATGACTGCGCGGGTCGGGTATGAACCGCACTTTTCCTGGCGATATTTGTTGCCGCAATACTGGGGAATTTGGTTGGGGATTTTCGGCCTGGTGCTGTTGGCATATGTGCCTTATCGCTGGCGTGACAGATTGGCGGCGAAGTTAGGAAAAGTGATTGCCCATAAAGCCAAAAAACCGCACCATAAAGCGATGGTCAATCTTTCTTACTGCTTTCCCGATTGGAGCGACGAGGAAAAAAATCAAGTGATTGAGCGAATGTTTATTGTTGTGACGCAAGTTATGCTGGGTATCGGCGAAGTGGCGGTTCGTTCCAAACAACATTTGCAAAAACGGACGGAATTTCTGGGAATAGAGCATATCCGCCAAGCCAGAAACGAAGGGAAAAACGTCATTTTATTGGTGCCGCATACTTGGGCGATTGATGCTTCGGGAATTATTTTGCACACACAAGGCATGCCGATGGCAGCCATGTATAATCCGCACCGTAATCCGTTGGTAGACTGGCTGTGGAATATTACCCGAGTGCGGTTCGGCGGTAAAATGCATGCGCGCCAGAACGGTATTAAACCGTTTTTGAATGCCGTACGCCGCGGCGAATTGGGTTATTACTTACCCGATGAAGATTACGGTGAGGAGTTGAGTGTCTATGCCGATTTTTTTGCTACCTATAAAGCGACTTTGCCGGGCTTGAACAAAATGGCAAAAGTTGCAAAGGCGGTGGTGATCCCGATGTTCCCGCGTTATGATGCCGAAACCGGCAAATATCAACTGGATATTCATCCGCCGATGGCATTGAGCGATAATGATGCCGAGATGGCAAGGTTGATGAATCAGGAAATCGAATCCTATGTCACGCAAACACCGGAACAGTATGTTTGGATTCTGCGCTTGCTGAAAACCCGTAAAGACGGACAAGATATTTATAACATGCCGTAAAGAAACGATTTGCAGCAGACAGGAGTTTTGCTATGCTTAACTGCTTGTCGTGTTGCGAACACAACACATATCCAGAACGTTTATTTAGGTCATAATCATGAGCCAAACATTAGAATTAGTCAAAGCGTCTATTAAATCTATTCCGGATTATCCGAAACAAGGGATTATTTTTCGTGATATTACCAGCCTGCTGGAAGTGCCGGCGGCGTTTCAGGCAACGGTTGATTTGATTACCGAACATTACAAGGATCATGGTATCAGCAAAGTGGTCGGAACGGAATCCAGAGGGTTTATTTTCGGTGCTCCGGTTGCCTTGGCATTGGGCTTGCCGTTTGTGCTGGTACGCAAGCCGCGTAAACTGCCGCGCGAAACCATTTCACAAAACTATCAGTTGGAATACGGTGAAGATACGCTGGAAATTCATATTGATGCGATAACCGCCGAAGACAATGTGCTGATCATCGACGATTTGTTGGCGACCGGCGGTACGGTCGAGGCGACCGTCAAATTGATTCGTCGCTTGGGCGGCAAAGTGGAAAATGCCGCTTTCATCATCAGTCTGCCGGAGCTGGGCGGTGCGGAACGTCTGAAAAAAGTCGGCATCGACAGCTATCATCTGGTCAGTTTCGACGGCCATTAATTCGTATTTCACCAAGGCAAAACAGCGCTATGAGTTATCAGGTACTGGCCAGAAAATGGCGACCACAACGCTTTTCACAAGTTGTCGGGCAGGAACATGTGCTGACCGCACTTGCCAATGGGCTGGAAAGTAATCGGCTGCATCATGCTTATTTGTTTTCCGGAACCCGCGGTGTGGGGAAAACCTCGATAGCCCGCCTGTTTGCCAAAGGATTGAACTGCGAACGGGGGGTGACGGCAGAGCCGTGCGGCGAATGTGAAAATTGTAAGGCAATTGAAGAAGGCCGTTTCATTGATCTGCTGGAAATTGATGCCGCATCGCGTACCAAAGTGGAGGATACGCGCGAGCTGTTGGATAACGTCCAATATAAACCGGTGCAGGGACGTTATAAAATTTATCTGATCGATGAAGTACATATGCTTTCCCGACATAGCTTCAATGCCCTGTTGAAAACACTGGAAGAGCCGCCGGACTATGTTAAGTTTTTGTTGGCGACCACTGATCCGCATAAATTACCGATTACCATTCTGTCACGTTGTATTCAGTTTCATCTGAAAGCATTGGATACGCAGCAGATCGCCGATCATCTGGAATATCTGCTGCTGCAAGAAAAAATACCTTACGAATTTGCCGCTTTGGAGCAATTGGCGAAAGCCGCCGGCGGCAGTATTCGGGATTCGCTCAGCCTGACCGATCAAGCGATAGCGATGAGTAAGGGCAATATTACGGCCGAGATTGTGCATCGGATGTTGGGCACGCTGGACAGCGAACAGGCGCTGGATATTATTCAGGCTTTACAGTTGGCGGACGGTGAAGCGCTGATGCGCAGCATACAACAGGTGGCGGACAACGGGGTAGAATGGGATCAGCTATTGCAGCAAGTGGCTGCGGATTTGCACCGGATTGCGATGCGCCAGTTATTGCAGCCGAGTGCCGAAAGTGCGGATCGGCTCGATTTTCTGGCGAGAAACTTGGCACCGGAAGACGTCCAGTTTTATTACCAATTGATGTTAAACGGGCGAAAAGAGCTGCCTTTTGCACCGGATCAACGCAGTGGCGTTGAAATGACGATGTTGCGTGCATTGGCATTTCACCCGAAATTGCTCCGATTCGACAAATATACCGAGGCGTCCGAGGCAACTCAGACAGTAAAAGCGGAGCAGGCGGACAAGACCGCCGACCACTTAAACCGAATCCGTCAGCAATTACCGCAACAGGAAACAGCTGCTGTCAGGGCGAGTTCGCAGCTTGATACGGAGACCGAACTTCAGCCGCCGCATATTTCGGCGAAGGTGCAAACGCCAAGTGCGGTCGAAGCCGGAGCAAAAACAGCGGCAGCCGCTGAAAGCGTGCAAAGTGCGGTGCAGCCTGTCAATGACATCGCGGAAGCGGATTCTCCCGCTTTACGAGCTTTACGCGCCCGTCAGCAATTGCAAAAAAAAAACCGTGATTCCCGCCCTGTCGTTGAACACACCGACAAGCTAAACATAGTCCCTGCTTCCGTTCGGCCGTCCCTTGAAACTGCCGTCGGCAAAAATGATAAATCATTAGAGTTGATGGAAAGGTTGAGCCGTATCAGTGCGGGACAGCAACCACCGATTTCACAACCTGCCGTGGCGGTAGCACCCGAAGAGGACAGCGAGCGTTTGCCGCATGATGAAACGGACGCTGTCGGCGAAGATTACCATTGGCAGTGGCTTAATCCGGAATTGGAAGAAGAGAGCGGTAACCGCTTACGCCCTTCCGATATCAAGCAGGCTATTTTGCAGGAAAGAACGCCGGAATTGGTTGCTAAAGTACTTAAATTGAGTGCAGAAAGGGATCATTGGTCGAATGTTCTTGAACAGTTAGCGCTGAGCGGCATGGTGAAACAGTTGGGACTTAATTCCCTCTTATTACAGCATGATGAGGATTCTGTTACCTTGGGATTGCGCCCTGAACAATCGAATTTGAATAATGTGCGCTATATCAATGTACTACAACAGCAACTCAGCACGTTTTATCGGCGCGAAGTGCGGTTGAATATCGTGACGGAAGCCGATCCGCAACGCTTGACGCCGTTGGAACAGCGACGTCTGATTTATCAGGAACTCAGCGATCAGGCCAGAGAAATGTTGCAGCAAGATCCGCAAATCCACTTGCTGCAACAGGAGTTTGATGCGGTATTGGAACCGGACAGCATTCGCCCGGTCGGTTAGAAAAAAACGCCTGCGCCTGCGTCGGCGTTATGAGCATGCGAATTTTATCCCCTGAGCCGCCAATTCGGATGTCGCATCGAGGAATAGCGTCGCCTTTTCCAATTTCGGCAAAAATAACGGGATTTCGGTACAGGCTGCAATAAAGATATCGGCATCGAGCTGTTCAATCACGTGATTAAACAGTGCCTGATAACCCTCCACATTTCCGGCTTTAGCACCGTCATAAATGCAGGCCATCACCTTTTTTTGTTGCTGCTCACTCAATTCAACGCAATTGAAGCCGTCTTGCTTTAAAAGCGTGCTGTAAATGCCTGATTTTTGCGTGCCGTCGGTGGCGATCACCGCAATATTTTGTGCATCGGGGTAACGTTGTTTTATGGCTTCGATACTGACTTTAGCAATATGAATGACCGGTAAATTCACGTATTTTTCGATGTCATCGGCAAAATAATGGGCTGTATTGCAGGCGATGAGCAGTGCTTGTGCGCCCGCATTTCGTAAACGAACCGCACTTTCCAGCATTTTCGGCCGCGGTGTATTTCCATGCCCTAAAATATAAGCCGTGCGATCCTCGATTTGCGGATAGCTGTCGATGATGACCGGGATATGATCCTGATCCTTTTGAGCCGCCGTCATTGCGACTATTTTCTGATATAAGTCAAGGGTGGCAAGCGGCCCCATCCCCCCCATAATGCCAAGGCGCTTCATTTAGCTGTTCCAAACCTCTTCGTCCAGTTCGTTTTCACTTTTGGCGACAGCGACAACGCCCATAACGTCACCAACAACGTTCATTGAGGTACGCCCCATATCGAGCAGGGCATCAATGCCTAAAATCATACCGTAAGCGACGGCAACCAT
The DNA here is from genome assembly GCF_000772535.1 of Chelonobacter oris. Classification (GTDB taxonomy): domain Bacteria; phylum Pseudomonadota; class Gammaproteobacteria; order Enterobacterales; family Pasteurellaceae; genus Chelonobacter; species Chelonobacter oris. Next base: position 122,392 of record NZ_JSUM01000014.1, on the reverse strand, counting down.
ACTACCGGCTTCGACTTTCAGCCCGACCGATTCAAGCACCATCAATAGCATAATTGCGCCCGCGCCCGGTACGCCGGCCGTTCCGATGGAAGCCAAAACAGCGGTCAAGACAATGGTGAGCTGTTGACTGAAATCCAGCGGCACGCCGACGGCATTGGCAATAAAGATCGCACAGACACCCAAATAGATTGTGGTTCCGTCCATATTGATGGTTGAACCGACCGGCAGACCGAAACTGTAAATACTTTTTGGCACGCCCATTTGCTTTTCTGCGGTTTCAATGGAAACCGGGAGCGTGGCGCCTGAAGAGCGGGTTACAAAGGCGGTAATCATCGGCGCTCTGACTTTTTTAAGGAAAGTTATCGGACTCAGGCGTAACAGTAAACAGATACCGCAATAGACTAAAACGACTTGTAAAACTAATCCGACGTAAACGCTGAATGTGACATTGGCAAGAGAGCCGAAAGCAGCCGCCCCGTTTTGGGAAAAAACAATGAAAATCAAGGCAAAAACCCCGATAGGTGCATACTGCATGACCCAACCGACTACCTTGAACATGGCATGGCTGGCACCTTCAAAGAAATGGTAGACGGTGTCTGAAGCCGATTGGATCTTTTCATCATTGCTGTCGCGTCCGAACGCTAAGGCGATCCCGAAAAACAGGCAGAAGCAAATAATCTGTAAGATTTTGCCCTCCGAGAATGAGTTCATCGGATTTGTCGGAATAATATCGAGTAAAATCGATAACAGGCTTGGCGCAACGGTTTCTTTTATGGTTGTGCTTTGGTTGGCGGTCAATTCAAGCCCCAATCCCGGGTTCAAAACCACCCCTACCGCCAGACCGATGATAATCGCAAAGAGTGAAGTAAGCATATAATAGACGATGACTTTGCTGCCTACTCTGCCTAAATGGGCAGGGGAGATGGTGCTTGCGCCGACAATTAGAGTACAGGCGATAACCGGGATCATAATCATTTTGAGCAAACGGATAAATAAATCGCCAAACGGCGTTAAAAAAGCGATCATTTCGGTGGCGTTTTGGAACACAATCCCGAAAATCGCCCCTAAAATTAATCCGATTAAAATTCTGATTAATAAATTTGATTGAAAATAAAAAGAAAATAATCCTTTTTTAGCTTGTGACATAATAACACCTATACACTTAAAACTACTTGATTGAACCCTGTCCAATTTCCACGCTCTTTCGGGAGCATGTTTAAATTTTTATCATAAAAACGAAATGAATGAAATTTTTCTTAATAAAAAAGCGGTTGTAATTATTTTTATTAAAAATAATGCATTGTTTTTTGGTTTTTATCTAATTTTTTTTGCCTGTGATGGTGAAAGAATAAAACTATCATCGGCTAGTTGCACATATGCTTTCTTTTCTGGTTTATAAATTTAAGGTAAAATGACGCCTCAAAAACAATCCGACAAAAAGAGAGTAAATTATGTTTGGAAAAGGTGGTTTGGGTAATTTGATGAAGCAAGCCCAGCAAATGCAAGAGCGGATGCAGAAGATGCAGGAAGAGGTTGCCAAATTGGAAGTGACCGGCGAATCCGGTGCCGGTTTGGTGAAAGTGACGGTCAACGGGGCGCATAATTGCCGCCGAGTTGAAATTGATCCGTCTTTACTGGAAGACGACAAAGACATGCTGGAAGATTTGGTTGCCGCTGCATTCAATGATGCGGTGCGCCGTGCGGAAGAGCTACAAAAAGAGAAAATGGCTTCCGTTACTTCCGGTATGCAATTACCGCCGGGCTTTAAAATGCCGTTTTAATCGCCGTTCAGCGTAAAATCGACCGCACTTTCAAGTGCGGTTTTGTTTGTTAAGGATCATTTATGCAAATCAGCCCGTTACTGGAACACTTGATGGAAGCGTTGCGCTGCCTGCCCGGCGTAGGGCCGAAATCGGCGCAGCGCATGGCTTATCATCTATTGCAGCGCAATCGGAGCGGCGGCATCAATTTGGCGCAGGCTTTACAGGAAGCAATGAGTAAAATCGGGCATTGCAGTCAATGTCGAACGTTTACCGAAGAAGAATCTTGCGCTATTTGTAAAAATCCCCGCCGCCAGCAAAACAAGCAATTGTGTGTGGTTGAAATGCCGTCGGATATTCAGGCATTGGAGCTGACGGGGCAATATTCCGGCCGGTATTTTGTGTTGATGGGACATCTTTCGCCGCTAGACGGCATTGGCCCGCGCGATATCGGATTGGATTTGTTGCAACAACGATTACAGCAAGATGCGTTTGAGGAAGTGATTCTGGCTACCAATCCTACCGTAGAGGGCGATGCAACGGCCAACTATATTGCCGAGCTGTGTCGGCAATTCGGGGTTCATGTGACGCGGATTGCGCACGGCATTCCGGTCGGTGGTGAACTGGAGAATGTTGACGGAACAACGCTCTCGCACTCGTTTTTGGGGCGTCGGGAAATTCGCTGAGTGCCAAGTGCGGTCAGCGCCTTCCCGGCGTGAATAGTGCATTGACCGCATATTGCAACTGATCAAACATGTCGTAACGTTTACGGTACATGCTGCGTTTTTTACTTTGTATTTCATTGAGATCACGACGTTCAATGGCGGTCGTCAATTGCCAATACTGTGTTTTCGGATTGAGTATCGCACCATTTTCAGCCCAAAATTCATCATAATTGAACAATAGACGCGAATGATCGTTCCAGCGGTATTTTGCCTGGTTTTTGTGTTTTATTCCCAACAAGCTGCAATTCAGTGCCTGACAGATCATTTTTATCATGGTGAGCAACATATAAGCCGGACGCACTCCGTGTAGCTGTTTGGTGAGGCGGCGTACTTGTTCTTGCGCCTCTTGGCCTTTCGGTCCCTGAATGGACGTGATCAACAAGCGGCGTCGAGGCAGAAATGAAAACGACAGATCATATAAACGCTGCTGATGCTGATTGCGTAAACTGATTGAAAAAAAACCTTCCAGCGGATCGATTTTGTTGATATTGAGATAGGCAGAGACTTCATCGCCGAGTGCGGTAAGTAATACCGACTCTTCATTGACCAGTTTTCGGCACAATGAAACGCCGACAGACTGTTCGGCAAATATAAAATTATAACAAAGTGCGGTCAGCCGCTGTTTCGGGCTAAAGCGCTTGTCGCAAAAGCGATACAGAATGCTGTTGAAACGGTAAGGGTTTTGATAAAAAAGTGATTTCCATAAAGAATGGGCATTCAGGAAATTCACAAAACCGTTGCAATAGCGGGCACTGAGCGCGTAACGCAAATAATAGCGTGTGCGGATCAGCGCCGCTTTGGTTAATTTTTTTCCGGCAAGCGGAAACATGGTTTTTGCGGATGGAAATCTAATCGAATTATTCATTTGCAGTATTTTAGTCTTAAAATAACGCGCTGAATTTTATGCGATTACGCAAGTTGAGTAAATGCTGACCTATGCTAATAATTGAGATTTATTGTTGGTTTTTGTCGGTATTCCGTCAGGTTATTCGCCGATTTCCAATGTTTTCAAATATTGGAAAATTTCACGGTAAAATTTAGGTGGTTTTTGTTCTGCCCGCTCTTTTTGTACGCCGCGAATCAAATTGCGCAGATGTTGAATATCCAGCTCGGGATATTGGGCAATCAGCTGTGATAACGTGTCGTTATTGCCGCTCTCCAGTAAACGATCGCGCAGCTGCTCCAAACGGTGAAAGACCGCTTGTTGCTGATTATGCTTGTTTTCCAGTTTATCCAGCGCTTCTTGCAACGGTTCAACTTCGGTATTGCGCAGCAGTTTGCCGATATATTGCAATTGACGGCGCAAAGCACCGCGCTGCGAACGTTGTGCCAAAGCAATAGCATCAGCCAGTTTTTCGTCCAACGGAATTTTTTCCAGATTCGCCGGTGTCAGCGCCACCAGTTTAGCGCCGAATTTTTTCAGTGCTTCGGCATCACGTTTAATTTCGCTTTTACTGACCCAGATAATCTCGTCTTGTTGTTCGTCGTGGTCTAAAAAATCGGTTTCTTGCTCTTTCTTCATGGTATGGCTCTTGGTTAATATCGCTTATTGCTAAAGCATAAAGTGGCTCATCATAGCATAAATTTTTGTGAAACGGGGCGGGGAATTTTGCCGGCCGGTTTTGCGTATGGCAATGCTGAATTTTACGCTAACAGAGAATTGGGAAAAAGGCGACAAAATAGGATAGAATAGCGCTCAAAAACAGAGACGGAACAAGATATGAAACAACATAAACAGGATTTATTGCGATCACAACAGCATGATTTATTGGCGGCGGCGGAATTGGCGTTGACATTGGCGCAGCGTGCCGGTGCGCAAGCCCAAGTCGGGGCGACAAAAAGTTCGGGCTTGTCGGTTTCTACCCGTTTGCAACAAATTGAAAATATTGAATTCAATAATGACGGGGCGTTGGGTATTTCGGTTTATTTAGGGCAGCGGAAGGGTAATGCATCGACCTCCGATTTATCACCGCCAGCGGTGCAAAGTGCGGTCGAGGCGGCTTTAAGCATTGCCAAATATACGTCGGAAGATGAGTATAACGGCTTGCCTGATGAGAATTTACTGGCCGTTTCACCGCCTGATCTGGATCTTTATCACCCGCATGAGATTGCGGTGGAAAGTGCGGTACAGTTGGCGGTGCAGGCGGAAAAACAGGCGTTAGAAAGCGATTCCCGTATTGTTAACAGCGAGGGCGCCGGTTTTAACGCGCATTACGGAATTCGGGTTTACGGGAATACCTATGGCGATAAGCGCGGTGTATTGAACAGCTATCTTTCCAGTCGTTACTCTTTGTCATGCAGCGTGATTGCGGCGGCGGAACAACAAATGGAACGGGACTATGAATACACTATTTCACGCCGCTTTCAGGACTTGGCATCGCCGCAATGGGTTGGTGAACAGTGTGCGCAAAAAACTGTGTCGCGATTATCGGCACAAAAATTGACCACTCGAATGGCGCCGGTGATTTTTCATAATGATGTTGCCGCCGGCTTAATCGGGCATTTGGTCGGCGCAGCAAGCGGCAGCAGTATTTATCGTAAATCCAGCTTTTTACTGGATAAGCTGGGCGAGCGAATTTTGCCGTCTTGGTTCGAAATCAGTGAACGACCGCACTTGCTTGCCGGGCTGGCTTCCTCGCCGTTTGACAGTGAGGGTGTGCGTACCGAGTCGCGTAATATTGTCGAACAGGGTATTTTGCAAACTTACTTACTCACCAGTTACAGCGCCAAAAAGTTGGGTATGCGCAGTACCGGACATGCCGGCGGTATTCATAACTGGCTGGTGAAACCGAACAGCAAAGGCGGGTTGGACGCACTTTTAAAACAGATGGGAACCGGTCTGCTGGTCACCGATTTAATGGGGCAGGGTGTCAGTCTGGTAACCGGGGATTATTCGCGCGGCGCCTCCGGCTTCTGGGTGGAAAACGGCGAAATTCAGTATCCGGTACATGAAATCACCATTGCCGGACAACTGCAAACCATGTTGGCGAATCTGGTGGCGACGGCGGACGATGTGGAGCATCGTTCTAATATTCAGACCGGATCGATTCTGCTGGACGACATGAAAATTTCAGGCAATTAAATTATTTTTATCAAATAAGAATAATTATCATTGACAACTTAGCTTAAGCTGTTATGATGAATGCCAGTTACACAGGGTGTAACAAAAAGTCCGCAAAGATTGTGATAGCAGTCGAGCAGATGTAGAGTAAAAAGTAAATTCGTTAGGGTCACTGGCTGGAGCTTGCTCCAGCCTTTGTTTTTGCTGAAAGACAGAATAAATACGCAGACGGAAATGCTGATTCTGGTTTAGCGGCGCGTTACTATGCTATGATAGCGCCCAGCGAAATTGACTAGACAAAGGTAGCTTTAATGAAAAAACATCACGTTGAAACCCTGATTCCAACCGCTGAAATTGCCTCTCGCGTGCAGGAGCTGGGCGCTGAAATCACCCGTTTTTATCAACATCAGAATGCCGACAAAATGGTTGTAGTCGGTTTGCTGAAAGGTTCGTTTATGTTTATGGCGGATTTGGTGCGTGCAATTGATCTTCCGACCGAACTGGATTTTATGACGACGACCAGTTACGGTACAGGTATGTATTCCAACCACGATGTCAAAATTTCCAAAGATTTGGACGGTGATATCAAAGACAAGCACGTGCTGATTGTGGAGGATATTATCGACACCGGCTATACCCTGGACAAAGTCCGTCAAATCCTGTTGTTGCGGGAACCGGCATCATTGACGATTTGTACGTTATTAGATAAGCCTTCTCGCCGTGAAGTCGATGTGCCGGTCGACTGGGTCGGTTTTGCCATTCCTGATGAGTTTGTCGTCGGCTTTGGGATTGATTATGCCCAGCAGTACCGTAATTTGGGCTATATCGGCAAAGTCGTTTTAGAAGAGTAATGCTTGGCCGAATAACAACGGCAGCCCGTAATCGGCTGCCGTTTTTTGTTGGTTTTAAATCCAAAGTGCGGTTTGGGTTAGGCGACAATGTCTCCCCACAAATCGTATTCGTCCGCATGACGAATAGTCGCCCGAACGATATCGCCGACTTTGACCGCACTTTGCTGCGGATTTTCCAGATAGACCACACCATCGATTTCCGGTGCGTCCGCCATGGAGCGACCGATAATACCGTCGGCATCGATCTCATCAATGATAACCGCCAACGTTTTGCCGATTTTTTGTTGCAATCGTTGCGCTGAAATTTGTTGTTGCAACTGCATAAAGCGGTGGAACCGCTCTTCTTTCACGGCTTCGGGGACTTGTTCCGTTATTTCTGTTGCCGGCGCACCGTCTACCGGGCTGAATTTGAAACAACCGACACGATCGAGTTGGGCTTGTTGTAGAAAGTCCAGCAACAATTGGAAATCTTCTTCGGTTTCCCCCGGAAAGCCGACAATAAAGGTGGATCGCAATGTTAATTCAGGACAGATCTCACGCCAGTTTTTGATCCGTTCCAAAGTGCGGTCGATTGCGCCGGGGCGTTTCATCGCTTTCAGAATTTTCGGGCTGGCGTGCTGCAACGGAATGTCCAGATACGGCAGAATTTTGCCTTCCGCCATTAACGGAATCAGCTTGTCGACGTGCGGATACGGATACACATAGTGCAGGCGCACCCAGATGCCTAAACGCGACAATTGTTCACAGAGGGAAAGCAGATCATTTTTGATCGGCATTCCGTTCCAAAAGGCAATGTTGTTTTTGTCTTTTTTAGTTTTGTCCAAGGTATAGGCTGAGGTGTCTTGCGACACCACCAATAGCTCTTTCACACCGGCATCCGCCAGACGCTTGGCTTCGTCTAATACACTGCCTATCGGGCGGCTGTCCAGATCGCCGCGCATTGACGGAATAATGCAAAACGTGCAGCGATGGTCGCAGCCTTCCGAGATTTTCAGGTAGGCGTAATGTTTCGGTGTCAGTTTCACCCCTTGTTTCGGGACCAGATGTAAAAACGGATTGTACTCCGGTTTCGGGACATATTTGTGTACTTGGCGTAACACGGCTTCATAGCTGTGCGGTCCGCTCACTTCCAGCACTTTCGGGTGGACTTCTCGAATTTGATCTTCTTTGGCGCCAAGGCAACCGGTGACGATTACTTTGCCGTTTTCCGCCAGCGCTTCGCCGATAGCTTCCAACGATTCTTGTACCGCACTGTCGATAAAGCCGCAGGTGTTGACAATGACTAAATCCGCGTTGTCATAGCTGGGGACAATGTTATAGCCGTCGCTGCGTAATTCAGTCAGAATACGTTCCGAATCAACCAGATTCTTAGGACAGCCAAGGCTTAAAAAACCAATATTAGGGGTGTTGCTCATCTCATTTCTCAACATTTCAAAAAAATATAGCCGACTCAACAATGCGTTTGTCGTCAGCGGAACACAAAAAATTGTGCCGATTGTATAGAATTTGCGATAAAAAGGCTATCTTTCAGCAACGGTCTTGTGCTTCAGCGTATAAAGTGCGGTGTTAGAATATGAAAAAATTAACATTTTTATCAAAAAAGTTGAAGGATCGAGAGATATTTTAACGGAAAGGATTAATATTTGTCTGATTTTGAGCTATATTAGATAAGATAATTTTTAGCATTTTTATTACAAATTCTTAAAGAAACTAGAGTAAGTTTGAAATGCCTTTCTTTTTTAATGACTTACTTGGGAGCTGGAGGATTCGGTAGTGAGATACCGGTTCCAGATGTTTTTTAATCAACAAAAAGGAAATTACCATGTCCGAAACGGTTAAACATGACGTGGATGCAGTTGAAACAAATGATTGGCTGATGGCAATCGATTCTGTAATCCGTGAAGAAGGGGTTGAGCGTGCCCAATTTATTATCGAACAAATCATGCAACGCGCCAGAGCCAACAGCGTTTCTCTGCCAAGCGGCATCAATACCGAATATGTCAATACCATTCCGACCAGTGAAGAGCCGAATTATCCGGGCAATTTGGATTTGGAAAGACGTATTCGCGGTGCGATTCGCTGGAATGCGATGATGATGGTATTGCGGGCTTCCAAGAAAGATTTGGAACTGGGCGGTCATATGGCGTCTTTCCAGTCTTCAGCAACCATTTATGAAGTTTGTTTTAACCATTTCTTTAAAGCGGCAACCGAGAAAAACGGCGGCGATTTAGTATTTTTCCAAGGTCACATTTCGCCGGGAATCTACTCTCGAGCATTCTTGGAAGGACGCTTAACGGAAGAGCAACTGGACAATTTCCGTCAGGAAGTACACGGCAAAGGCCTTTCTTCTTATCCTCATCCGAAATTAATGCCGGAATTCTGGCAGTTCCCGACCGTTTCTATGGGCTTAGGACCGATTAATGCCATTTATCAGGCACGTTTCCTGAAATATCTGCATCATCGCGGGTTGAAAGACACGGCGGATCAAACCGTATACGCTTTCTTGGGCGACGGCGAGATGGACGAAGTGGAATCTCGCGGAGCAATCTCTTTTGCGGCACGTGAGCATTTGGACAATCTGGTGTTCGTCATTAACTGTAACTTACAGCGTTTGGACGGTCCGGTCACCGGTAACGGTAAAATTATTCAGGAACTGGAAGGCTTGTTTACCGGCGCAGGTTGGGAAGTAATCAAGGTTATCTGGGGACGCCGTTGGGATCGTCTGTTGCAACGCGATACATCAGGCAAATTGTTACAATTGATGATGGAAGTCGTGGACGGCGATTATCAGACCTTCAAATCGAAAGACGGCGCTTATGTGCGTAAACACTTCTTCGGTCGCTATCCTGAAACCGAAGCGCTGGTTGCCGATATGACGGATGACGAAATCTGGGCGTTGAACCGTGGCGGTCATGATCCGATTAAAGTGTTCGCGGCATTCAATAAAGCGAAAAAGGTACAAGACAAACCGGTCGTGATGTTGGTGAAAACCATTAAAGGTTACGGCATGGGAGAAGCGGCGGAAGGCAAAAATATTGCCCACCAAGTGAAGAAAATGGATATGTCCGGCGTACGCCATGTGCGTGACCAGTTCTCTATCGAATTAAGCGATGAAGATGTGGAAAAACTACCGTATATCAAATTTGAAGAAGGTTCGGAAGAGCATAAATACCTGCATCAACAGCGCCAAGCCTTGAACGGTTATCTGCCGAAACGCTCACCGCGCTTTACGGTTGATCTGCAAGTGCCGGAGCTGGAAGAGTTTGCACAATTGTTCGAAGCACAGGCGCGTCCGATTTCAACCACGATGGCATTTGTGCGTTCATTGAACGTTTTGTTGAAAAACAAATCCGTCGGCAAACACATTGTGCCGATTATTGCCGACGAAGCACGTACTTTCGGCATGGAAGGGTTATTCCGCCAAATCGGGATCTACAATCCGCACGGTCAAAACTATACGCCGCAAGATAGGGAGCAGGTTGCTTACTACCGTGAAGCGATTGACGGACAGGTATTGCAGGAAGGTATCAACGAACTGGGGGCGACGTCGTCTTGGTTGGCAGCGGCAACCTCTTACAGTACTAACAATATGCCGATGATTCCGTTTTTTGTTTACTACTCGATGTTCGGTTTCCAGCGTGTCGGCGATTTAATGTGGGCGGCAGGCGATCAGCAAGCGCGCGGCTTTATGATCGGCGGAACTTCGGGGCGTACCACACTGAACGGGGAAGGGTTGCAGCATGAAGACGGCCACAGTCACATTCAATCGTTGACCATTCCGAACTGTATCTCTTATGACCCTGCATTTGCTTATGAAGTTGCCGTGATTATGCAGGACGGGGTGCGCCGTATGTATGGGCCGCAACAAGAGAATGTGTATTACTACATTACCACCTTGAACGAAACTTACGACCAACCGGCGATGCCGAAAGGGGCGGAAGAAGGAATCCGTAAAGGGATTTATAAATTTGAAACCGTTACCGGTCAGGGCAAAGGCAAAGTGCAGTTAATGGGCTCAGGCGCTATTCTGCGTTATGTCCGTGAGGCGGCGAAATTGTTGGCGGACGAATACGGGGTTACATCCGACGTATACAGTGTTACCTCATTTACCGAAGTCGCTCGCGAAGGGGCGGATGCAGACCGTTGGAATTTATTGCACCCGACGGAGAAAGCGCGTTTACCGTATATTGCCCAAGTCATGAATGATGCGCCGGCTATTGCTGCGACCGATTACATGAAACTGTTTGCAGAGCAAGTGCGTCCGTTCATTCCGGCACAAAGCTACCGCGTATTAGGTACTGACGGCTTCGGTCGTTCCGACAGCCGTGAGAATTTGCGTGAACACTTTGAAGTGAATGCACATTATGTCGTGGTTGCCGCTTTGACCGAGTTGGCGAAACAAGGTGTGGTTGAGATGAAAGTGGTTGCGGATGCCATCAAAAAATACGGCATTGACGCAGACAAAATCAATCCGTTGTATGCTTAATTGTCATTAGAGAAGGAAATATCATGTCTAAACAAATTCAAGTACCGGATATCGGTAGCGATGAAGTGACAGTTACCGAAATTATGGTAAACGTTGGCGACAGCGTTGAAGTGGAACAAAGCTTGATTAACGTGGAAGGCGACAAGGCTTCTATGGAAGTACCGTCACCGGAAAAAGGTGTGGTGAAAGAAATTTTGGTTAAAGTCGGTGATAAAGTGTCGACCGGCTCGCCAATGATGGTTTTTGAAGGTGCTGAGACCGCACCTGAGACTGCAAAAGCGGAAGCTGCGCCGGCTCAAACTTCCGCGCCGGCCGTAAGTGCGGTTGTTGATGTTACCGTGCCGGATATCGGCGGTGATGAAGTCAACGTGACGGAAATTATGGTGAAAGTCGGGGACAGTGTTAGCGAAGAGCAGTCGTTGCTGACCGTTGAAGGCGATAAAGCCTCAATGGAAGTGCCGGCACCGTTTGCCGGTGTGGTAAAAGAAATTTTAGTTGCGGTCGGTGATAAAGTGTCGACCGGCTCGTTGATTATGCGTTTTGAAACGGCGAACGGCGGCGAAGCAGCGACTACAACGGCGGAAGCTTCGGCATCTGCGCCGACCGCCGGTGCGTCGCCATCGATTGTCGATGTCAATGTGCCGGATATCGGCGGCGATGAAGTGAATGTCACCGAAATTATGGTGAGTGTCGGCGACAACATTGTTGAAGAGCAATCCTTGATTACGGTTGAAGGCGATAAAGCTTCTATGGAAGTGCCCGCACCGTTTGGCGGCGTATTGAAAGAAATCTTGGTGAAAGCGGGCGATAAAGTGTCGACCGGCTCGTTAATCATGCGTTTTGAAGTCGCAGGTGCGGCAGCGGCAGAATCCGCACCGGCACAAACTCAAGCAGCGGCAGCTCCGGCTAAAACAGAAGCCGCCGCACCGGCACAGGCGGCAAGCTCACAGCAAGAGGTGACGGCAAGTGCGGTATTTGCACATGCAACGCCGGTTGTACGCCGTCTGGCACGGGAGTTCGGTGTCAATCTGGATAAAGTCAAAGGTACGGGACGTAAAGGGCGTATTCTGAAAGAAGACGTTCAGGCTTATGTCAAGAATGCAATTCAACTGGTTGAATCCGGTTCCGTTCCGGCAACAGCGGGGGCCGCACCGGCAGGTTCCGGTTTAGGCTTACTGCCGTGGCCGAAAGTGGACTTCAGTAAATTCGGTGAAGTGGAAGAAGTGGAATTGGGTCGTATCCAAAAAATTTCAGGCGCAAATCTACACCGCAACTGGGTCATGATTCCACACGTAACCCAATGGGATAAAGCCGATATCACCGATTTGGAAGCGTTCCGCAAAGAACAAAATGTGTTGGCGGAAAAACAAAAACTGGATGTGAAAATCACACCGTTAGTGTTTATCATGAAAGCCGCTGCCAAAGCGTTGGAAGCTTATCCACGCTTCAACAGCTCAATCTCTGAAGACGCACAACGCCTGACGCTGAAAAAATATATCAATATCGGTGTGGCGGTGGATACGCCTAACGGCTTGGTCGTGCCGGTGTTCCGTGATGTCAACAAGAAAGGCATCATTGAATTATCACGTGAACTTGCCGAAATCTCTAAAAAAGCACGCGCCGGCAAACTGACGGCTTCGGATATGCAAGGCGGTTGTTTCACTATTTCAAGCTTGGGCGGCATCGGCGGCACGCATTTCACGCCAATCGTTAATGCGCCGGAAGTGGCAATCTTGGGAGTGTCTAAATCTGAAACGACACCGGTTTGGAACGGAAAAGATTTCACTCCGCGTTTGATGTTGCCGTTGTCGCTATCTTACGATCACCGCGTGATTGACGGTGCCGACGGGGCGAGATTCATCACCTTTATTAACGGTGTGCTGTCCGATTTGCGTCGTTTGGTCATGTAAGCATTGCCTGCGTCTCTTGTTCCATCAAGAGACGCCGTTGAATTCGTGTAAAGTGCGGTTGCACTAAACCAAATAAAAGAGGTTATCATGAGTAAAGAGATTAAAACACAGGTTGTGGTGTTGGGCGCCGGTCCGGCGGGGTATTCCGCCGCATTCCGTTGTGCCGATTTGGGCTTGGATACGGTGATTGTAGAACGTTATTCTACGCTGGGCGGTGTTTGTTTGAATGTCGGCTGTATTCCGTCCAAAGCGTTATTGCATGTCGCCAAAGTGATTGAAGAAGCCAAAGCGTTGGCGGAACATGGTATTGTGTTTGGCGAGCCGAGTACCGATGTCGAGAAAATTCGCGGCTGGAAAGAAAAAGTGATCAACCAGTTGACCGGCGGTTTGGCCGGCATGGCGAAAATGCGCAAAGTACAGGTCGTCAATGGCTACGGTAAATTTTCCGGTGCTAATTCGATCATCGTTGCCGGTGAAGAGGGAGATGTTACCATCAAATTTGAACACGCAATTATTGCGGCCGGTTCCCGTCCGATCCAGTTGCCGTTTATTCCGCATGACGATCCGCGTATCTGGGATTCAACCGATGCTCTGGAGCTGAAAAGCGTACCTGAGAATCTGTTGATCATGGGTGGCGGTATCATCGGCTTGGAAATGGGTACGGTTTACCATGCACTGGGCTCCAAAATCGATGTGGTGGAAATGTTTGATCAAGTAATTCCGGCGGCGGATAAAGATATTGTCAAAATTTATACCAAACGTATCAGCAGCAAATTTAATTTGTTGTTGGAAACTAAGGTGACGGCAGTAGAAGCGAAAAAAGACGGTATCTATGTTTCAATGGAAGGCAAAGCCGCCAATGAAACCCGCCGTTATGATGCGGTATTGGTTGCCATCGGTCGTACACCGAACGGCAAACTGATCGATGCCGGCGTTGCCGGTGTCCATGTTGATGAACGCGGTTTTATTCCGACCGACAAACAAATGCGCACCAATGTGGATCATATTTTCGCTATCGGCGATGTGGTCGGTCAACCGATGTTGGCGCATAAAGGGGTACACGAAGGCCATGTTGCGGCAGAAGTGATCGCCGGTAAAAAACATTACTTCGATCCGAAAGTTATCCCGTCAATCGCTTATACCGAGCCGGAAGTGGCTTGGGTGGGCAAAACCGAGAAAGAATGTAAAGCCGAAGGTATCAATTATGAAGTGGCGACATTCCCTTGGGCGGCGTCAGGTCGTGCGATTGCGTCCGATTGTGCCGACGGCATGACCAAACTGATTTTCGATAAAGATTCCCACCGTGTTATCGGCGGGGCGATTGTCGGCACTAACGGCGGTGAGCTGTTGGGCGAAATCGGCTTGGCAATCGAAATGGGGTGTGATGCGGAAGATTTGGCATTAACTATCCACGCTCACCCGACATTGCATGAATCGGTCGGCTTAGCGGCGGAAGTGTTTGAAGGCACAATCACCGATTTGCCGAATGCCAAAGCCAAAAAGAAAAAATAGTTTTAGTTTGAATAACTAAAACGGTTAAAAGCCTCTTTGATGACAAAGAGGCTTTTTTGTATCCGCTATTCCCAAAACGGTTGACGGTTTTTAAGTGCCGAATAAAAAAGTGCGGTATGAAAGAATCTCACACCGCACTTTTATCGTGTTAAGGTTAACGGGTTATTTCTGCTTCTGCACTTTCCAGGCTTCGCGGTCAATATCCAAGTCAGTGAACTGATCAGGGTTGAAAACAGGTTCTTCAACGCCCTGTTTCAATTGTTGGCGATAATCGTTCAATAAGCGCATAACCTGTGGAAACAGCATAATCAAAGCCAGCAGGTTGAGTAGCGCCAGAATTCCCATTAGCGGATCGGAGAAGAAGAAGACTGCCGTCGCACCGGGGGCGGTGGCGCCGAGGAACAGCACCACAATCACGATACAGCGCAGCAGCAGAATCGGGAATTGCTCTTTTTTGCCATAGAATAAAAAGCTCAGTGCATTTTCGCCTAAATAGTAGTTGTAAATAATGGTACTGAACGAAAACAAGAGAATGGAGAATGTGAGTAAATATTTCGCCCATTCACCGAAGTGGCTGACCAAAGACTGTTGGGTTAGAACAACGCCGTCAATCGCCGCACCCGGCTCATACACATTGCCCAGCAAAATAATAAAGGCGGTACAGCTACAGATAATGATGGTGTCGATAAAAACCGATAACGACTGCGCAATGCCTTGGCTGACAGGGTGGCTGACGTGAGCGGTGGCGGCAACATTGGGAACCGAGCCTAAGCCGGCTTCATTGGAAAATAAGCCGCGGCGCATACCTTGTGCGATGGCTATCCCCATACCGCCGCCGACGACGGAATCAATGCCGAACGCATTTTTAACGATAGTAACGATTAAGGCCGGAATTTCGGCGATATTCAGCACAATAACGGCTAATGCCATAAAGATATAAACAAATGCCATAATCGGGATAATGATATCCGAGACTTTCGAAATGCGGGTGATACCGCCGAAAATGATGATACCGCCGATAATAGCCAGGGCAATTCCCGTCCACATCCGCTCGATGTTTAGGCTGTCGAGAACGGCGCCGGCAACAGTATTGCCTTGGAAGGCGTTAAAGCCGATGGAAAAAGACAGCATCAAACAAATGGAATAGGCAACCGCCATCCAGCGGTATTTTTCCCCCAAACCATGCAGAATAAAACGCGCGGAGCCGCCCCGAAAGTGACCGTCTGCGGTTTTGTGTTTATAGAGCTGCGCCAAGGTACATTCGACGATACTGGTCATCATGCCGACCAATGCCACAACCCACATCCAGAAGACCGCACCGGGACCGCCAATAGAAATCGCCACTGCAACACCGGCAATATTACCGCCGCCGACACGACCGCCGATGGAAACGAACAGTGCTTGACGCCCGCTGATGGCTTTCGGACTGTTTGGCGTATCACCGGTGCGCAGGAATTTAAACATGCGCCGAAAATATTTGAATTGGGCGAAACCGCTGACAACGGTGAAAAACAGACCGAAAATAATCAGCATCGGAATTAATGCCCAGCCCCAAGTGAGCGTATCAATCGTATTAAATAAAGTATGTATAGCGTCCATAAATTTCCTGTAATATTTTTTTATATTATTTTAAATAATAAAATGGAATAAGCAGTTCAGCGCAAGCATACTAGCAAAGTGCGGTCAGAAGTCAATGCCAAACCGCACTTGAGTACCGTCGGATTGATCAAAGTGTGAGTTCTCCCCGTAAATTTTGCCGCAAATAATGGCGAACGGCATGAATCTCCAAATCCTGACTAAGCAAATAGTGCAGTTTTGCCAGCGCCGTTTCCACCGTCATATCATAGCCGCTGATCACGCCGACATTTGCCAGAGCATTGCCGGTGGCATAGCTTTCCATGTTGACTTTACCGGCATAGCATTGGGTCAGATTCAGCACAATAATATTATCATCGTAAGCCTGTTGCAGTAATGACAGGATTTCGGGCGTGCTGGGGGCGTTGCCGATACCAAATGTCAGCAGAATCAAGCCATTGACCGGCTGTTGTAAAACATTGCGAATGACATCGGGCGAAATACCGGGATAGAGCATGACAATACCGATCGGCTGCGGGGTGATATGACGTAATTTAAATTCGCCGCGCGGCACGAGATCGAGTGCCGAGTGATTGACTGAAATCGTGATGCCGGCCTCAATCAGAGCCGGATAGTTGGGTGATGAAAATGCATCGAAACCGTCTGCATGGCTTTTTGTGCTGCGGTTACCGCGTAATAATTTGTTGTTGAAAAACAGGGTAACTTCACTAATCGGATAATTTGCCGCCAGATAAAGCGAATTCAATAAATTGCTCAATCCGTCGGAACGCAAGCCGGAAATCGGGATTTGCGAGCCGGTGATGATCACCGGTTTGGTTAGATTCTCAAACATAAAAGAGAGCGCGGAGGCGGTGTAAGCCATCGTATCGGTGCCGTGCAAAATGATAAAGGCATCGTAATGGTTATAGTGTTTTTTGATGTCATCGGCAATTTGCTGCCAGTGATCGGGGGTCATATTGGCGGAGTCGATCAGGTCGGGGTATTCATGGACGGTAAAGTGCGGTATTTCCGGACGTTGTAATTCAGGCAGAGAAGACAGGTAACTACTCATAAACCCCGGCTGCGGCACATAGCCGTGTTTGGAGGGTTTCATTCCGATGGTTCCGCCTGTATAAGCGATGTAAATCGATTTTTTATTCATATTATTCCCGATGTGAGCCTGAAAACCGATGATGATTATAAGGCTTTTCCGATGAAAAGTGCGGTCGAATGCCGTTTTATTTTTCTATCTGAGTACATAACGCTTTTCTGGCGGTGAAATTATGACTTGGATCGCATTTTGCAATGATTTTACTTGTTCTGTTTGATATGAAGTATTACTCTATGCTTTGTGAAGTTTATATTCGTTAAATTTTCCGTAGATGGAGTCAAAATGTCAAAACTTACAAAAGAACAAATATTGGCCATGCTGGAGGGGGGATTAATTGCCTCCTGCCAACCGGTAGATGACGGCCCTATGGATTCACCGGAAATTGTGGCTGCTATGGCACAAGCCTCGGTGATTGGCGGGGCTGCCGGATTACGAATTGAAGGGATTGAAAACGTAAAAGCGACTCGCAGCAAAGTGAAAGTGCCGATTATCGGGATTGTAAAACGTGATCTGGCGGACAGTCCGGTGCGGATTACCCCGTTTTTGCATGATGTCGAAGCGCTTGCCGCAGCCGGCGCCGATATTATTGCCTTTGACGGCACGGACAGAATTCGTCCTGAAACACGTGATGCGTTGGTTGCCCAAATTAACGCAATGGGTTGCTTATCCATGGCGGATTGCGCCAATTTTGAAGAAGGCATGTATTGCCGGAATTTAGGCGTTGATTTAATCGGCAGCACTATGTCCGGTTACACCGGCGGGGAAGTGCCGTCGGAGCCGGATGTCAAATTGGTACAGGATTTGAAGGCGGCGGGCTGCCGAGTGATGGCGGAAGGGCGCTACAATACGCCGGAACTGGCGGCGTTGGCGATTAAAAACGGTGCGTATTCGGTGACGGTCGGTTCGGCATTGACACGTCTGGAGCATATCGTGGGTTGGTTTGTCAATGAAATTAAAGCGGTAAAATAACAGAGGTTAGGCAAGCATGAAATGTTGTTTGGCGATAGATATCGGCGGTACAAAAATTGCCAGTGCCTTAGTAACCGATCAAATAATCACGCAGCGTCAGCAGATTAAAACACCGCAAGCAGAAGCCGCAACACGCATGGCGACTGTTCTGGCAGAAATTATGCAACAGTATGACGGCAAGTTTGATGCCGTCGCCGTTGCCTCCACCGGAATCATCAATAATGGTGTTCTGACCGCACTTAACCCGAAAAATCTGGGGGGGTTGGCTGAATTTCCGCTACTGGATACGATTGCCAAATACACTGCCTGTCCGGTGGGTTTATTGAATGACGTGCAGGCGGCGGCGTATGCGGAATATCGTGTTTCGGGTGAAAAAAGCGTAAATTTTGCGTTTATCACCGTTTCAACCGGAGTCGGAGGTGGTATTATTTTGAATAGACAACTCCAAATCGGGCCGAATGGCGTTGCAGGACATATCGGGCATACGCTGGCGGATCCAAACGGGCCGATGTGCGGTTGCGGGCGGCGTGGTTGTGTGGAAGCGATTGCGTCGGGACGGGCAATCGAAGCCGCAGCGGCACAATGGGCGAATCCGTGTGAGCCGAAAGAAGTGTTCGCGCGTTTTCGCCAAGGCGTGCCGGAAGCCGTGGCGCTGATACAACGCTCAGCCCATGCACTTACCGGTTTGATTGCGGATTTGGTGATTGGCAATGATATTCAACGGGTGGTGCTTGGCGGCAGTGTCGGGCTGGCAGAGGGGTATTTACCGCTGGTGCGGCAATATCTGCAACAATTACCGCACTTTTATCAGGCTGATGTGGTGCCGGCAATTTGCGGGCAGGATGCCGGCTTACTCGGCGCCGCACTGTGGATGCAGGACAGTTTAACGACCTATAAGGAAGAGAAATAATGATTTTGGCAGATTTGAACAAAGACAATGTGAATTTCGGCTTACCGAGTGTGATTGCAGAAATTTGCGACTATTTGAATAGACAGGATTTAGCGGCATTGACGTTGGGGCGACATGATATTACAGCGGATATTTTTATGAATGTCATGGAGTTTGAGACAGCGGAAGCCGACAGTAAAAAGGCTGAGCTGCATCATCGCTATCTGGACGTACAGTTATTGATTTCAGGTTCGGAGCTGATTGAATACGGTGTCGGCAATCCGGATTTGAGTGCTTATGAAGATTATCAGGAAGAAGATGATTATCAGCTGAGCGCACAGCAAATCAAAGATAAAAACAGTGTGGTGTTGAAACCGGGCATGTTTGCCGTATTCTTTCCTTATGAAGCGCATAAACCGGGGTGCAATATCGACGGAAAATCGGGCACGGTGAAGAAACTGGTGGTTAAAATCCCATATACTTTGCTGTAAACCATTTGAAAGGAGCATAGGCTATGAATCAGGGTGGAAAAATTTTAGATACCATAGGGGCGCTGCAAAGCAGCCTGACCAAAACGGAAAAGCGGATTGCTTCGGCTATTCTGACCTCGCCGGATTTACTGAATCAGTGTTCGTTATCCGAAGTGGCGGAGAAACTGGATGTCGGCGAAGCGACATTTATTCGTTTCTGCCGTACGCTGGGGTTCAAGGGGTATACCGATTTTAAACTGGATTTGGCGATTGAGTTGGCAACCCAGAATAAAGAGAACGGCTCGTTGCTGGATACGGATATTGCACGTGGAGACGGCCCGAGCGAAATCGCATTCAAAATGCAGGCGGCACTCAGTAACGTGTTAACCGAAACCATCAATTTACTCGATTTTGACGAGTTGGAAAGAGTGGTGACCGCCATTCGTCAGTCAAAGCGTATTTTTGTCTTTGGTGTCGGCTCTTCGGGGCTGACGGCAGAAGATGCCAAACATAAATTTTTGCGAATCGGCTTACAGGTTGACGCCCTGACCAATAACCATTTTATGTATATGCAGGCATCGTTGATGAACAAAGACGATATTGTCATCGGCATCAGCCATTCCGGATATTCGGTTGAAACCGCACAAGCGTTGAAAATTGCTAAATCGAACGGTGCCAAAACGATTGCAATCACCCATAATTTGCGCTCGCCGATTACCGAAGTGGCGGATTATGTATTGATCAACGGCAATCGGCAAGGGCAGTTGCAGGGCGATTCGATCGGAACCAAGATTTCCCAGTTATTTGTTATGGATTTGATCTACGCTTTGCTGGTACAGGCAGAGCCCGACAATTCAATGAACAAAAAACAAAAAACACTAAACGTTATTCTTGAACAACGAATTAAATAATCTATTCACAGGAGATTTCATGAAAAATTTAAACGGTATTTTTAGCGCATTATTGGTTTCATTCAATGCGGACGGCACGGTGAATGAAAAAGGGTTGCGCCAAATCGTTCGCCACAATATTGATAAAATGAAGGTTGACGGTTTGTATGTCGGCGGCAGCACCGGTGAAAACTTTATGTTGTCTACCGAAGAGAAAAAAGAGATTTTCCGCATTGCCAAAGACGAAGCAAAAGATGAAATCGCCTTGATTGCCCAAGTCGGCAGCGTCAATCTGAAAGAAGCGGTAGAGTTGGGAAAATATGCCACTGAATTGGGTTATGATTGTTTATCCGCCGTGACGCCGTTCTACTACAAATTCAGCTTCCCGGAAATTAAACACTTCTATAATACCATTATCGAAGCCACCGGCAATCGCATGATCGTCTACTCGATCCCGTTCCTGACCGGTGTCAATATCGGTGTGGCGCAATTCGGCGAACTGTATGAAAATGAAAAAATCATCGGTGTGAAATTTACTGCCGGCGATTTCTATCTGTTGGAACGCCTGAAAAAAGCCTATCCAAACCACTTAATCTGGGCAGGTTTCGATGAAATGATGCTGCCTGCCGCCGTATTGGGTGTGGACGGCGCTATCGGCAGCACCTTTAACGTCAACGGTATTCGTGCCCGTCAAATCTTTGAAAAGGCACAGGCCGGACAAATTCAGGAAGCATTGGAAATTCAGCATGTGACCAATGATTTGATCGAAGGTATTTTAGGTAACGGTCTGTATTTGACCATCAAAGAGTTGCTGAAACTTGAGGGCGTGGACGCCGGCTACTGCCGTGAACCGATGACGAAAGAATTGACCGAAGCACAAATTGCCGTGGCCAAAGAGTTAAAAGCAAAATACTTGTAATTGACCGCACTTGCAGATATTTGCTAAGTCGTTAATATGAAAGATGAGCCCTGTGCTGCGGGGTTCATCTTTTTGTTTTACTTTGTTCCGTATTAAAGGAGAACATGATGTTTAAAACGTTACAAAAAATCGGTAAAGCATTTATGTTGCCGATTGCGATTTTACCGGCGGCAGGTTTGCTGCTTGGGATTGGTGGTGCATTGTCCAATCAGACCACGGTCTTGGCTTATCCGATCTTGAATAATGACTTATTGCAAAGTATTTTTCAAGTGATGGCGGCTGCCGGAACGGTAGTGTTTGCCAATTTGGCACTATTATTGTGTATAGGCTTGGGTATCGGGCTGGCTAATCGGGATAAAGGCACGGCGGCGTTAGCGGCGGTGGTCGGTTATTTGATTATGGCAGGTACGATCAGTGCATTGCTCAGCATTTTTACGCCGGATGCAAGCGGTATCGACACCGGTGTTATCGGTGCGTTGGTCATGGGGCTGATAGCCGTCGGCTTGCATAACCGTTATCACAATATCCAACTGCCGCAAATGCTCGGTTTTTTTGGCGGTTCGCGTTTCGTACCGATTGTTACCGCATTTGCTGCGATTTTTGTCGGTGTATTCTTCTTTCTGGTCTGGCCGACATTTCAAGGCCGGCTGGTCAGTGCCGGCGAAAGCATTGCCGAAATGGGCGCGATCGGCACTTTCTTCTACGGCTTTTTGATGCGCTTGTCCGGTGCAATCGGCTTACACCATATGATCTACCCGCTGTTTTGGTATACCGAGCTGGGCGGTGTGGAGCAGGTGGCTGGAAGTGCGGTTGTCGGTGCACAAAAAATCTTTTTCGCCCAATTGGCCGATCCGAATCATCAAGGTCTGTTTACCGAAGGAACACGCTTCTTTGCAGGACGGTTTGACACCATGATGTTCGGGTTGCCGGCGGCGTGTTTGGCGATGTACCACTGCGTACCGAAGGCGCAGCGTAAATTATTCGGCGGCTTATTTTTAGGCGTTGCCCTGACGTCATTTTTAACCGGTATTACCGAACCGATTGAATTCATGTTCTTGTTTGTGGCACCTTGGTTATATGTTATCCATGCGTTTTTTGACGGCGTGTCGTTCTATATTGCCGATATCCTCAATATTTCCATTGGTAACACCTTTTCCGGCGGATTTATTGATTTCCTGCTGTTCGGTATTTTGCAGGGCGATGTTAAAACCAACTGGATTCGTGTGGTGTTAGTCGGTATTCCTTGGGCGATGTTGTATTACTTCACCTTCCGTTTTTTAATCGTGAAATTCAATGTGATGACACCGGGAAGGGACGATGAAAGCCGAACGCAGGAAACGGAAAGTGCGGTTACCGCGCAAGGTAATCTGCATGAAAATGCGGTAAAAATCATCACCGCACTTGGCGACAAAGAGAATATCGAACACGTTGATGCCTGCATCACTCGTTTGCGGGTGGCATTAAAAGATGTGAAAAAAGTCGATAAACAGGCGTTGAAGAAAATCGGTGCGATAGACGTACTCGAAGTCGGCGGCGGCGTACAAGCGATTTTCGGTGCTAAAGCGGTTCTGTATAAAAGCGAAGTGAACCAGATTTTGGGGCTGGAAGATTGAGTTGAAAGTTTAATTTAAGCAGCTGTAATAAAATAAAAATCCCTTGCATTTAAAATACAAGGGATTTCTAATTTTAAGCGAGATTAATTTTAAGCAAACGGATCACGCAAAATCATGGTTTCAACCCGATCGGGGCCGGTAGAAAGAATATCGACCGGAACACCGGTCACTTCTTCAATACGTTTAATGTAGTCGCGTGCGGTTTGTGGCAGTTGGTTTACATCGGTCACGCCAAAGGTGTTTTCCGACCAGCCCGGCAAGGTTTCGTAAATCGGTTCGACATTTTCCCAATTTTCAGCCGCACTTGGGGCATATTCGATAATTGAACCGTCCGGCATTTTGTAGGCAACACAGATTTTTAACTCATCGAAACCATCTAAAACGTCCAGTTTGGTCATACAGAAGCCGGAAATGGAATTTAGCTGAACGGCACGGCGCACCGCAACCGCATCAAACCAGCCGCAACGACGAGGGCGACCGGTGACGGCACCGAATTCGTTGCCTTTTTTGGCAATTTCCGCCCCGATGTCGTCGAACAGTTCCGTTGTGAACGGACCGCCGCCGACACGCGTGCAATAGGCTTTGATGATGCCCAGTACATAGTCAAGGTGGCGCGGGCCGTAACCGGCGCCGGTCGCCACACCGCCGGCAGTGGTGTTGGAGCTGGTGACATAAGGATAAGTGCCGTGGTCGATATCCAACATGGTGCCTTGTGCGCCTTCAAACAGAATATTGTCGCCGTTTTGGCGGGCTTTATCTAAAATTGTCGGGATATCGGCAACCATCGCCGTGATGATATCGGCGACGGCAAAAATATCATCTAAGGTTTTTTGATAGTCGACCGCTTCCACTTTGTAGTAGTTGACCAGTTGGAAATTGTAGTATTCCAGAATATTTTTCAGTTTTTCGGCAAAGGTTTCTCGGTTGAACAGATCGCCGACACGCAAGCCGCGACGAGCGACTTTGTCTTCATAAGCCGGACCGATACCACGGCCGGTGGTGCCGATGGCTTTTTTACCCAGCGCGGCTTCACGGGCGTGATCCATGGCAACATGGTAAGGCAAAATTAACGGACAGGCTTCGGAAATTAGCAGACGTTCACGCACATTAACGCCGCGATTTTCCAGTTCGCCCATTTCCTGTAACAAAGCAGCAGGGGAAAGTACGACGCCGTTGCCGATCAAGCAGGTGACATTATCGCGCAGAATACCTGACGGAATCAGACGCAAAACGGTTTTCTCACCATTAATGATCAAGGTATGACCGGCATTATGACCGCCTTGATAACGCACCACGTATTTCACGCGATCGGTTAACAGGTCAACAATTTTACCTTTACCTTCGTCCCCCCATTGGGCGCCTAGGATAACAACACTTTTCCCCATAATAATTTTTACCTTTTAAGATTTGAAGATGGATGTATTCGCAACTGTTTACTTTACTATTTTCCGCTGATAACTACAATCAAAGTGCGGTTAAAATGCGACTTTTTGTCCGTT
The DNA here is from genome assembly GCF_000772535.1 of Chelonobacter oris. GTDB lineage: Bacteria > Pseudomonadota > Gammaproteobacteria > Enterobacterales > Pasteurellaceae > Chelonobacter > Chelonobacter oris. Next base: position 98,152 of record NZ_JSUM01000014.1, on the reverse strand, counting down.
TTCAAGTAGAAAATAAAAGCCCTAACATCAGTAGGGCTTGGTCAATAATCTTGTTTGTTTTATTCTGCTTCGGGTTGCATGTAGCGGAAGAAGTCGCTGCCCGGTTTCAAAATCATCATATTACCTGAATTTTTGAAGCTTTTTTCATAGGCTTTCAAGCTGCGGATAAAACTGAAAAATTCCGGTTCGTTACGGAAGGCATCGGCATACACTTTTGCCGCTGTTGCATCGCCACTACCGCGCAGTTCCTGTGCGGTTTTACTGGCGGTTGCCAGAATAACGGTAACGCGGCGATCAACATCAGCCTGGATAAAGGCAGACTTTTCACGACCTTGCGAACGGTGTTCACGGGCAACGGCATCACGCTCGGCACGCATTCGCTGGTAAATCGAAGAAGAGACTTCTTGCGGCAAGTTGATTTGTTTTACCCGTACGTCAACTACTTGAATCCCTAAATCGGAAGAACTGTCGGCGCCGGTATTCAACGCATTCAAGGCTCCGGTCATCAACTCGCCGCGCGTACCGGAAACAATGTCTTTAATGGTTCTTGAGCCGATTTCAGAACGCAAACGGTCGTTCACTTTGCGTCTTAGCAGGTTATCGGCATACGTGTAATCGCCGCCGCCGGTACTGGTGTAGAAACGGCCGAAATCACTGATTCGCCATTTGACGTAAGAATCGACCAACAAGTCTTTCTTTTCGACCGTAACAAAGCGATCCGCTTGTCCGTCCAGTGTTTGGATCCGTGCATCGAGCACTTTAACGGTATCGATAAACGGAATTTTAAAATGAATGCCCGGATTATAAATGCTGACTTTATTATCGGAATCACGCAGTACTTTGTTAAAGCGCAACATGATGCCGCGTGAGCCTTCATTGATCACCACAATGCTGGAATAAAGAATGGCTGCCATCAAAATAATGACAGGTAATAAAAACTTACGCATTATTCGAATCTCCCTTGGCGAGTACTGCTGTCATTGCGTTCATCTTGTTGTGTGCCGATATAGCCGCTTTCATTGTTGTTTGAGCTCTGACGGGCGCGCGCCGGCGGATTGCCGCTTTGCGGGTTTTGACCGGACAACGCCGTATTCGAGCTGGCGCCTTTGGCTTGAGGTTCGTCGCTGTTGGCAACCGCACTTTCAGCCACTTTTTTCTGCTTGAGCAATTGCTCTAAAGGTAAAACGGTCAAATTGTTGCCGCTGCCGGAATCCAGCATGACTTTCGGCGTTTCCGCCATAATATTTTCCATAGCCTGAATATACAGACGTTCACGCATCAATTCCGGTGCCAGCTTGTATTCCGGCAACAGTTGTTGGAAACGTTCGACTTCCCCTTGCGCATCCAGAACCACTTGTTCTTTATAGGCGGTGGCCTGCTCAATGATACGCTGTGCGTCACCGCGGGCGATCGGCTCGGCTTCACGGGCATAGGCTTCCGCTTGTCGGATAAAGCGTTGTTCGTCTTCCTGCGCTTTGATCGCATCGTCAAAGGCATCTTTCACCTGTTCAGGCGGGCGGGCGGACTGGAAGTTGACATCAATTACTTCAAGCCCCATATCATAAGGCTTCACGATATTTTCCAAATAGCGCCAAGTATCTTCCCGCACCACGGAACGACCGGTGGTCAAAATATCGTCCATCGTCATATGACCGATAACATAACGCAATGCGCTGTCGGTTGCTTGTGACAGGCTGTCATTGGCATTGGTGACGCTGAACAAGTATTTTTCAGGATTATTGACCCGATATTGCACCGTCATTTCCACCACGACCATGTTTTCATCTTGGGTCAGCATACTGCCTTGAGTTTTCAGCTCGCTGATGCGTTCTATATTAACGGGAATGACCTGATCGATAAAAGTCGGTTTCCAGTTCAAGCCGGGTTGTACGATAGCATTGACTTTGCCGAAGCGCAGGACAACACCGCGTTCCGCCTCCCTGACGGTATAGAAACCACTGACGGCCCAGATGATGACGGCGATAATGGCGACAATCGGTAATAATTTGCCCAAACCGCTAAACGACGGGCTATTGCCTGATTTACCGCCTCGACCGCCACCGCCCATTTTTTTCAATAGGTTATTGAACATTTCCTCCAAATCCGGCGGGCCTTGTTGTTTGTTGCGTTGATCGGTTTGTTGGTTATCCGGCTCGGGATTGTTGTGCCAATCTTGATCTTTTTCAGGTTTTTTTTGCCCGCTTTGCCCCGGCTTGCCCCAAGGGTCTTGATCTGCATGATGGTTGTTATCAGAACCACTCCACGACATAGTATCGATTTCTCCGTCAGTTAAAAATAAGCGCTGTTACAAAAAGGTTGTAACAAACTGCTAACCAAAACAGTTTTCGATTGTATCATTTACGTGTAGGATTGCCAGTCTTTTTAGTGTCGGCACTTGCCGGCTCGGTTTCGCTCGGACGGGCGGCGGGATTGGTATGCTGTCTGTCGTTTTGCGTTTGCATAAAAGTGCGGTCGGATGTTGTTATTGGTCACGCCAACAGAGTTCGGCCGGTATAATTTTATTTTCGCTTGGCTTTTTGTCCAACAAATTCAGGATAGAGGCGAACAGCTGATTAGCGATCTGCTCGTGATTTTGCCGGATAGAATTGATGTTAAACGGCAGGCAGTTCAGCAATTCATAATCGTCAAATGTCGCCAAGTGCAGTTGCCGGCTGCTCAATTGATTCAAGAGTTGATGTTCGTTGAGAAAACGCAGTACGCCGACCAATAGACCGTAAGAGGCGACAAAAATCGCTTGCGGCAGGCGTCCGGCGTGTTGCAGCAATTGCTGCATCATGATGTAACCGGATTCGGCACGATAATCGCGATGGTGAATCCAGTCTGCCTGCAGCGGCAGTCCGGCTTGTTGCAGACCGCACTTGAAGCCTTGCAAACGGGCTTCGCTCGGCGTCAATTGCAGTAAGCCGCCGAGGTAATGGAATTCACTCAATTGATGCTTTTCAATCATGCCGCTGACCATTTCCGCAACCGCACTTTGGTCATCGGTGATGACATAGGGGACGTGATCGGCATCTTTGATTACTCGATCCAGTTGAAGGCTCGGAAGGGTGTCCAAGTGAGGATAACAGCGTTTGCTTTGTTGCGTCGGCGTGGTGATCAACAGATCGATTTGCCGTTCCAGCAAATTTTCGATGGCCTTGGCTTCTTGCTGCGGTTGCTCGTCGGAACAACTGATAATCAGCTGTAACCCGTTGTTACGGCATAGCCTTTCCAAAATTTTACTGGTTTGGGCAAAACCGAAATTGGAAAAATCGGGAATAACCAGACCAATGGTGTTGGTGCGCTGTGCTTGCAGGGCTTTGGCATAGATATTTGCCCGATAGTGGTGTTGCTGTGCAATACTGAGAATTTTTTGTCTGGTTTCTGCTTTTATCCGAAATTCATCGGCTCGTCCGTTCAGCACCATGCTGACGGTTGTTTTGGAAACACCGCTGAGTTCGGCAATATCGTTCAGCGTACAACGTTTATGTTTTAGGTTCATCATGTCAATCGTTATGTTTAGCCGATATATTCAATCGGTTTTATTGCCCCGCTCAGGATTTTCAGCGGGCGGGAGACACTTAGCGTATGGCGTCGGTTTGGAATGAAAAAACGCGATGTCAGGGCTTTTTCGCCGTCGTTGAGGAAAATCTCAATGATCGAACGGTCGATAAAAATGTCGACTTGCTGCAAATGGGCAATTTCGCAATAACGTTTTTCGCCTAACGCCAACATACTCGGGGTTTGTTCGCTGTTGCTGCGATCCAGACAGAGAATCCCCGCCTGATAACTGAGGGTGAGCTGTTGCCCTTTGTCGTTACGGAACAGTTCTAGTCGGAAATCCCGTTGTTCGGCATTGAAACCGAGATAAGCACAATCCAGATGATCAATCTGCATTTCTCGTTCTATCAAAAGTGCGGTCGGGGTTTGCGGATAATAGTGCTCAAGTGGTTTTTGATAGAGGCGGTTGTTTTGTAAACTTAAGCGGCGCGGCATGGTCAGGGCGGAATGCCAACCGTATTTATCGGTCGGGTATTGCAAATCCGGCAGCCCTATCCAACCAAGCATGACCGCACTTTGGCGATTATTCGTCCCGGCAAAGGTTTGCGGCGCATAGAAATCAAAGCCGTAATCCACCTCGGCGAAGTGTTCCACGGCAAAATTCAGATTATCCAATTTGCCGATCACACAGGTTGCATGGTAATTGTTTTGGAATTGATACGTTTCACGTTTTTTGCCTTGCGGCGACCAAATAAACAGATCCTTGTCGCCGATTTTCAATAAATCAGGGCATTCCCACATAAAAATATTGCGGTTGTCAAAATCGGATAGCTTCAGTTCGCCGAGTAAACGAGGCGGGGTATTGAGGTTGTCCATTTCGAATATGATTGCCGTGCCGCTTAAACCTGTGCGTTGTGCGCCGCAAATGAACCGCACTTTGCCTTCGGCAGTGAGATACGGTTTTGGATCGCGGACGTGCTCGCTATATCCGGCGGGCGCACAGGTAACCAGCGGGTATTTATCCAGCAGCTCACCCTCACGGCTGAAAACGGCCAGATTTTGATAAGGGATACGTTGGTTGTCACTGCTGCGCCGCGTGTTGCCGGTATAAAATGCCGCAATATAGTCGTCTATCGGCAAAGCGCCGCCGGAATAGCAGCCGTGTGATTCGAACATTTCGCTCGGAATCAGCGGCTCTGCCGGTGTGAATTGCTGAAAGTCAGGGGTAGTATAATGCAGCCAGTGCTTCATGCCGTGCATGGCATCATAAGGATACCATTGGCAGAAAATATGGTATTGCTCACCGTCGAAAACCAGCCCGTTGGGATCATTAATCAAGCCGAAAGGGGCGGTTAAGTGATAAGCGGGACGGAAATCCCGATCCTCTGCAACCCGTGCGGCAACGGCAGTCAGCTCTCCTTCTTCGGCGGCAAGCAGGCTTTTGTATTTTCCTTGATTAAAGATCAACATAAAAAATCCTTGTGGCGGTTAACGTTGTTGTAAATAGTGCTCCAGCTGCGTTTGATCGGGTAGTGCCGCCATCGCGCCTTTCGCAGTGGTGGCGAGTGCGCCGCAAGCGTTTGCCTGCCGGATAATCGGGATTAATTTGTCCCATTGCCGCCAGTTCTCAGTCTGTGACAATCCGGCCAGTAAGCCGCCGACAAACGCATCGCCTGCGCCGGTGGTGTCTAGCGACCGCACGGCTTTGCCGCTGATCAATTGCTGATCACCGTTCAGGTGTACTAAAGCCCCGTCTTTGCCTAAGGTGACGATAATCAGTTTTTCGGGATAGTAGTCGCTCATGGTTTTCAGCGCCTGTGCTAACGTTTCGGTTTCCGTCAGCAGGGTTAATTCTTCATGCGAGAATTTCAGTACGTCGGCAAGTTCGACTGCCTGCATCACCGTCATACGCATAATTTCCACGTTTTCCCATAAGGATTCGCGCAGGTTGGGATCAAATGACACCATGCCGCCGATTTGTTTGATTTGTTGCATGGCGCTCAGTGTCGCTTGTTGCGACGGGTTGTTTAATAACGCGATAGAGCAGCAGTGTAGCCATTCGCCGCGATTGAATTGCGGCACATCATCGGTTTGTAGAAATTGATCCGCACTCGGATTGACCATAAAGGTGAAACTGCGTTCGCCGTGCTCGCTTAAATCGACAATCACAGTGGACGTGCGGTGTTGCGGATCAAGCAGCATAAATTCGGTATTGACATTCTCACGGTTAAGCGTGGTTTTCATAAACCGACCTAGCGGATCGTCGCCGACCCGACCGATAAAGGCACTTCTGCCGCCCAAGCGGGCAATTGCGACGGCAACATTGGCCGGTGCGCCGCCGGCCGCTTTTAAATAGTGGTGTTCGCCGTCAGGAATTAAATCCACAACCGCATCGCCTAATACCCACACTTTTTGTCTCATACCGTTTCCTTTTTTTACTTAGCGGAATTATTGATCGAAATTTTAGCTAAAACGGTTTAGTCTGGCAATCAAAGTGCGGTTTAGGCTGGTCAAACTGTGATCGGGATCTAAAAAACGACAATATTGCCGGACAAATTTATCGTTTTTTGATATGGAAAAATTAGTAGATCACGTTGCTGTGATATTTGGAGAGTATCGCTTGGATATGATCCATTTTTTCTTTGTTCGGCGGCATCACATCTTCCAGTTCATATTTTTCGCCCATCGCCTCCCATTTGTGTTGCCCCAAACGGTGATAAGGCAATAGTTCGATTTTTTCGATATTCTGCATGTCTTTGATAAATTCGCCCAACAGCGTAACCGAATGGTCGTCATCGGTATAACCGGGGACGACGACATAGCGAATCCAAGTGCGTTGATTGCGTTTTTGCAGATAGCGTGCAAATTCGAGCGTCCGCTTATTCGGCACCCCAATCAGATTGTGATGAATGGTATCGTCAAGCTGTTTTAAATCCAGCAGCACTAAATCCGTTACGTCCAGTAGCTCATCAATCACTTCGTCATAGCGGCGTACAAAACCGTTGGTATCCAAACAGGTGTGAATGCCTTGTTCTTTACAAGCACGAAACCAATCACGCACAAATTCCGCCTGTAAAATCGCTTCCCCACCGGACGCCGTGACGCCGCCGCCGGAGGCATTCATAAAATGACGATAGGTCACCACTTCTTTCATCAGCTCGTCCACGGTAATTTCTTTGCCGCCGTCCAGATCCCAAGTATCACGGTTGTGGCAGTATTTACAGCGCATCAGACAGCCTTGTAAAAACAGAATAAAACGGATTCCCGGCCCGTCCACCGTGCCACAGGATTCGAAAGAGTGAATTCGTGCTTTGATCGTCATAAAAATCCAACAAATTAGAGTAAAAGTGCGGTTAATTTTACCCGAAACAACCGCACTTTGCGATAAAAATAAAGCCTCTTGCTTGGAGGCAAGAGGCTTGGATAACGGATTAAACCAGGATTACATGGTTTGTGTAAAGGTACGGGTAATCACGTCTTTTTGCTGTTCTTTGGTCAGCGAGTTGAAACGCACCGCATAACCGGAAACACGGATCGTCAATTGCGGATATTTATCCGGATTTTCCATTGCGTCCAACAACATTTCGCGGTTCATGACATTGACGTTTAAGTGTTGACCGCCTTCGATGGTGGCTTCATGGTGGAAATAGCCGTCCATTAAGCCCGCCAGATTGCGTTTTTGTGCTTCATAATCTTTACCCAGTGCGTTCGGTACGATTGAGAAAGTATAAGAAATACCGTCTTTGGCGTAGGCAAACGGCAGCTTGGCAACCGAAGTCAATGACGCAACCGCACCTTTTTGGTCACGACCGTGCATTGGGTTCGCACCCGGTCCGAACGGCGCACCGGCACGACGGCCGTCAGGGGTATTACCGGTTTTTTTGCCGTAAACCACGTTGGAAGTGATGGTCAATACCGATTGGGTCGGAACCGCATTACGGTAGGTTTTCAGTTTTTGAATTTTCTTCATGAAACGTTCAACCAGATCACAGGCAATATCGTCTACACGGCTGTCGTTGTTACCGAACTGAGGATATTCGCCTTCGATTTCGAAGTCAACGGCAATACCGTCTTCATCACGAATCGGTTTTACTTTGGCATATTTGATGGCGGACAATGAGTCGGCAGCCACAGACAAGCCTGCGATACCGCAAGCCATCGTGCGGTAAACGTCACGATCATGCAACGCCATCAGCGATGCTTCGTAGCTGTATTTGTCGTGCATATAGTGAATGATGTTCAGGGAGGTGACATATTGCACTGCCAGCCAGTCCATAAAATTGTCCAAACGCGCCATGACATCATCGTATTCCAATACATCGGCGGTGATCGGCTCGGATTTAGGGCCGACCTGCATTTTCAGTTTTTCATCGATACCGCCGTTGATGGCATACAACATGGTTTTTGCCAGGTTGGCACGGGCGCCGAAGAACTGCATTTGTTTGCCGACGATCATCGGGCTGACGCAACAGGCGATGGCGTAGTCATCGTTATTGAAATCCGGACGCATTAAATCATCGTTTTCGTATTGAACCGATGAGGTGTCGATAGATACTTTGGCGCAATAACGTTTGAAACCGTCAGGCAACTGTTCGGACCAGAGAATCGTCATATTCGGTTCCGGTGACGGCCCCATGGTGTACAGTGTATTCAGGAAACGGAAGCTGTTTTTGGTAACCAATGTGCGGCCGTCCAGCCCCATACCGGCCAATGATTCGGTTGCCCAAATCGGGTCGCCGGAGAACAATTGATCGTATTCAGGTGTGCGTAGGAAACGTACCATACGCAGTTTCATCACTAAATGGTCGATTAATTCTTGTGCGTCTTCTTCGGTAATTTTACCGGCTTTCAGATCACGTTCGATATAAATATCCAAGAATGAAGAGACACGACCAAAAGACATTGCCGCACCGTTTTGGGATTTTACCGCCGCCAAATAAGCGAAATAAGTCCATTGTACCGCTTCACGGGCGTTGGTTGCCGGGCCGGAAATATCATAGCCGTAAGAGGCGGCCATTTGCTTGATTTGACCCAAAGCACGGTGCTGTTCGGCGATTTCTTCACGCAATTGAATGGTCATTTCCAAATCTTCGCCACTTTCTAAACGGGCTTGCAATGAACCGAATTGCTTGAATTTATCCGCCATCAGGAAGTCAATACCGTACAGCGCAACACGGCGATAGTCACCGATGATACGGCCACGGCCGTAAGCATCCGGCAGACCGGTCAGAATACCGGATTTGCGGCAACGAAGAATATCCGGAGTATATACATCGAATACGCCCTGATTGTGGGTTTTACGGTATTCGGTGAAGATTTTTTTCACTTGCGGATCCAGCTGACGACCGTAAACCTGGCAAGAGCCTTCTACCATTTTGATTCCGCCGAACGGAATAATCGCACGTTTCAACGGAGCATCGGTTTGTAAACCGACGATTTTTTCCAAATCTTGTTGGATATAACCGGCAGGGTGGGAGGTAATGGTAGACGGTAAATCGGTGTCGAAATCCAATGGTTCGTGAGTGCGGTTTTCTTCCTTGATACCTTCCATCACTTTGTCCCAAAGTGCGGTCGTCGCTTTTGTCGCGCCGGCCAGGAACGCTTCATCGCCTTCATACGGGGTGTAGTTTAATTGGATAAAATCACGTACATTGACGTTTTGTTGCCAGTCACCGTCTTTAAAACCGGCCCAGGCTTGTTGTTGAAGTTCAGTTAATTGTGTCATATCAATACATTCCTTATTTTAAACAGAAGTTGAAAAAGGGTGTCGGCAGAACCGCACTTGCTGCCGACCGGATAAAACGATTAATGGTGTTCCCGATTGAGAAACCACTGCATTAAGGCAATGCAAACCGCACCACCCACGATATTCCCCAGCGTCACCGGGATTAAATTCTTAACAATAAAATGCGCTATATCTAAATCGGCATATTGCGCCGCATTCACGCCCAATGCCTGCCAAAATTCAGGACTGCTGTAGTGTGCCGTTACAATACCCATCGGAATCATAAACATATTGGCGACACAGTGCTCAAAGCCGGATGCGACAAACATTGCAATCGGCAGAATGGCGGCCAAGGTTTTGTCGGTTAACGTTTTGCCGGAGTAGGCCATCCACACGGCGATACACACCATAATATTACAAAAAATCCCCAGACTGAACGCTTGAATCCAAGTGTGATGAATTTTGTGCTGGGCGGTATTGAGAATCACCAATCCCCACTGTCCGTTTGCCGTCATGGTTTGCCCGCCGAACCATACTAAGGCGACAATAAACAGGCTGCCGACAAAATTGCCGCCGTATACGACCACCCAGTTTTTCAACATTTGGTAAGTAGTGATCTTTTTTTCGACACGTGCTAAAACGGTCATGGTTGATGAGGTGAACAATTCGTTTCCGCACACAATCACCATGATAATACCAAGCGAAAACACAATTCCGCCGACAAATTTCGCCATGCCCCAGGCAACATCGGCAGCGCCGGTTTGTGTGGTGGCGTAAAACACGAATGCAATGGCAATAAATGCACCGGCGGGGATTGCCGACATAAACGATAAAAACTGATTTTTTCGGGCTTTATAAGCACCGGCATTAATGGCAACCGTGGTAACCTGTGCCGGATTCAGCATATTGGAGGAATGGTTTGTTTCTGCGCTCATGTTTGAATCTTGTCCTCGAAACTAAAAACTTTTTTAAGATTTGTTATTTTTTTTGAGTATTATAATTTTTTGCCGATAGACAAACAAATTATTTTAAAGGCTTGTTTTATGTTATCTCATAAACTGTGATATAGATCAAATTCAGGTGTTGCAAGGCTGTAATAATGTTAATACAAGGTAAAATTTAAGGGGTGTTTTTTAACGAAAAAAGACATAAAAGATCAAATTTTCACTTTTTAGGCGCGAGATCATGCAAGCGGGCGAGATATCATTTACGGTATAGCGAGAGGAAGATTGATGAGGGCGACAACCCACTTGCTAAAACCGATCAACTTCATTATTCTTGCTTCCAGTCCGGCGATGTAAATAAAGGAGAACAGTGATGCCGCAAGAAACGATTTTCAGTAAAATTATCCGTCGTGAAATTCCGGCGGATATTGTATATCAAGACGAGCTGGTGACCGCTTTTCGTGATATCTCACCACAAGCGCCGACCCATATTTTAATTATTCCGAATCGCCTGATTCCGACGGTAAACGATGTTTCGCCGACAGACGAACAGGCGCTTGGGCGCTTGTTTGTGGCGGCGGCAAAAATAGCCAAAGCGCAGGGGATAGACACGGACGGATACCGCTTAATTGTGAACTGTAACCAACATGGCGGCCAAGAGGTTTTCCATTTGCATATGCATTTGCTTGGCGGCAAGCAATTGGGTGCTATGTTGGCAAAATAAATCGGAAACAAGAGAGACAACAGCGATGAAAGGTTTTTTTTCTGTTTTAAGCGTCAGTCTGTTTCTGGCGGCTTGTTCCGGCTCTCCTCCCCGCTATTTGGCGGATAGTCGGCCGATTGTGAATATCGATTCCGCTATTGCGCCGGTGACGGACGTGAATGCCGGTGCGACACGGCTGAGTTTGACCAATTTAAGCCGACAATTATTGACATTGCAATACCGGATTACTTGGTATGATAAAGACGGTGTTACTCAACTTAGTGATTGGTCGCAGCCGCCGCAATGGGCGCAATTGTCACTGCAACCGCAGCAGACGGAACAAATCGGCTTGGAAAAACCGACCGTCAATAGCCTGAATTATCGCATTTATGTTAAAGGAACACGTTGATTTCATGCCGTTATCCCAAATTTTACAGGCCGATTTCTGGCCGTCCGACATCACATCATACCGATTGCTTGACGGGTTGAGCGGCTGCTCTTATTGTGTGGAATTGGCGGGTCAGCGGCGGTTTTTATTGCGTTTGCAACCGCATTATCTGCTGAATTTGGGATCAAACCGGCAATTTGAAGCGGATTTACTGTTCGGTTTGCAACTATTGCCGTTTGTGCCGTCGGTGTTTTATCAAGACGAACATTTTTTAGTACAGCATTGGACTGAAGGCGAATCACCAACGGTGTGGAGTGAACCGCACTTGCTGCGGTTAGCGGATTGTTTACAGCAGTTACACCATTTTTCGGTGTTGCATTCGACCGAAATTAGCCCATTGCCGCAGATTGATCTGATTCAACGTATTTTTTCACTATTACAACAATTGCCGTCGGAACAGCACGGCTGCTGGCTGATGAAGTTAGATCAAATGAAACCGTTTGTTGAAAGCGATATTCAAGTGATTGGCCATCATGATCTACACCTGAACAACCTTATCGTTCAATCCGACGGTGAGTTGAAACTGTTGGACTGGGAGTATGCCGCCTGGTCTGAACCGGCGCTGGAAATAGCGTTCATGCTTGCTAATAATCCGTTGACAGAAGCACAGCAGCGCTATTTTCTGCATCACTATTTGAAGAATAATAAACTGTTGGAAAAAGAGCGCCTGTTTAAGCAATCGGTGGCGCTGTATTTGCCGTGGGTGACTTTATTGAATCGGCTGTGGCTGTGCGTGCGGCAACATCTTTCGTCGGTGCACGGCTTACAACAAAATCAGAAGGAAATTTGATGTCCGCGTTATTGATTGATGTGCAATCTTATGAACTGACGACTGAAGAAGTCGAATTGCTGCAACATCCGCTGGTGGCCGGCGTGATCCTGTTCAGCCGTAATTTTCATGATCGTCGGCAGTTACAGGCGCTGATTCGGTCGCTGCGGCAACGGGTGTCGAAACCGCTCTTGATCACTGTCGATCAGGAAGGCGGCCGCGTACAGCGTTTCCGAGACGGCTTCAGCCGCTTACCTGCCATGCAGGCTTTTGCCGCACTGGAAACCGATCCGCTCAAACAGCAGCAACTGGCGCAAGACGCAGGGTGGCTGATGGCGGCGGAAATGGTGGCACTGGACATTGATTTGAGCTTTGCGCCGGTGCTGGATTTGGGACACCAAAGTAAAGCGATCGGCGATCGCAGTTTCAGTGATGAAGTGCGGTCTGTTTGCCGTTTGGCTGAAGCGTTTATTGACGGTATGGCGCAAATGGGAATGGCGGCAACCGGCAAACATTTTCCGGGACACGGACATGTGATTGCCGATTCTCATTTGGAAACGCCGATTGACGATCGCCCGCAGGAAATAATTTTTCAGCAGGATATTCAACCGTTTGCACACTTGATTCACGCCGGAAAACTACAGGCTGTGATGCCGGCGCACGTGATTTACCGCCAATGCGACAGCCGTCCGGCAAGCGGTTCCGCCTATTGGCTGCAACAGGTTCTACGCCGACAGTTAAACTTTGACGGTGCGATTTTTTCCGATGATTTGGGTATGAAGGGCGCCGGCGTCATGGGCGATTTTGTTGAACGTTGTCAGGCTTCGCTGCAAGCCGGCTGTGATTTATTGCTGCTGTGTAATGAACGGGACGGGGTGATTCAGGTGCTGGATAAGTTGCAACATCAGGCAACAGAGCAGAGCCAAGTGCGGTTAACGCGTTTGTTCAAACGTAAAACCCTGGATTGGCGTGCATTACAGGCAACAAGTCGTTGGTTGGAGAGCAACCGCACTTTGGATTATTTACAGCAACGTTGGTTAGACGTGAAAAATGTCTGATTGCTTATCGTGCGTTTATTACCGACAGCAGCAGTGTACTTCTTGCCAGTGGCTGACGCTGGAGTATGCGCAGCAGTTGAGCCGTAAGCAGCAACATTTGCAACAGCAGCTTGCCGCCGTTGATTTGACTACCGCCGACCGACTGCCGCCGTTTGCTTCTGCGAGCAGCGGTTTTCGCAATAAAGCGAAAATGGTGGTCAGCGGCAGTGTCGAACGCCCGATTCTGGGGATAATCAATGACCCTGACGATCCGCAAAGTGCGGTTGATTTATGTGCTTGTCCGCTTTACCCCGACACTATCCGACACTTATTTCCGCCATTGAAAGATTTTATCGCTCGTGCCGGATTAGTGCCGTATAACCTGTTGAAGCGTAAAGGTGAGTTGAAATATATTTTGCTCACCGAAAGCCGCTACAGCGGTAAAATTATGTTGCGTTTCGTCTTGCGCAGTGACAATAAACGGCCGTTAATTCAACGTGAATTGGCGGGATTGTTACAGCGTTTGCCGCAGTTGGCAGTGGTTTCGCTCAATATTCAGCCGCAACATGCGGCGATTTTGGAAGGCGAGCAGGAAATTTTTCTGACCGAACAACAGGTGCTGGAAGAGCGGTTTAACGGGATTCCGCTATTTATTCGCCCGCAGGGCTTTTTTCAAACCAACCCGTTGGTGGCGACCGCACTTTACCGGCAGGCACAAGATTGGGTGCGGCAGTTACCGATAAGCCGTTTATGGGATCTGTTTTGCGGTGTCGGCGGGTTTGGCTTGCATTGTTTGACCGCGTTAAAACGGCAGAATCCGAATCAAACGCTTAGCTTGACCGGCATTGAAATTTCAGCCTCGGCAATTGCCAGTGCCAATTTGTCGGCAGAGGTATTGGGCTTTAACCGGCAGGAACAGCGCGAGGTTCATTTTCAATCTCTGGATTCGGCAGCGTTTGCCGCAACAGGCGAACAACAGCAGAAACCACAGCTGGTAATCGTTAATCCGCCCCGGCGCGGAATCGGGAAGCCGTTAGCACAATTCTTAAATGATTTTGCCACGCCTTTTATTCTCTATTCCAGCTGTAATGCCGTCAGTATGAGCCGCGATTTGAAGATATTGCGCAATTATCGCATCAGTAAAGTGCGGTTATTCGATATGTTTCCGCATACCTCTCACTACGAAGTGTTGCTGTTGCTGCAATATCAGGCCGACAGCTCAGATTAGTGATACGCTCGACTCATTCTTTGTTCATGCAGTCATTTTTTGGTGTATTATCAATAACCACCGTGATATTTGCCCTTTTCGTATAGGGATCGTTTTTGGCAGTTTGCGTATGCTTATTTTCCAACGCCAGTTTTTCCGGCAAACTCGGCAACTGCACCTCGGACGGGATAGTGCATTGCGCAGTAAAAGGTGAAATATTGACAGTCTTGACATCTTTTGTATAGGGTTGCTGTGCAATGCTGTTTTAGCTCATACACATTGCCAGACTAAAGACCAAGCTGAATGGAACTGTCATGATTTTGGCGTGAAATAACATAAAAAATGAATATAAATAGCGCATATTGTTGCGATTAAAAAAACGAAATATCAGCGTGAAGATATTTCGTTTGTAAATGTGTAATAAGTGAAATAAAAAAGACAGAAAAGTGTTGTTTAAGCCAAATAATTGTGTTTGGCTTGCTTGCTTGCTTGCTTGCTTGCTTGCTTGCTTGCTTGCTTGCTTGCTTGCTTGCTTGCTTGCTTGCTTGCTTGAAATCGATTGACTGTTCATTTTCATTTAATATCGATATAGGTAAAAAGTAATAGCGCATTTTTGGTATTAGAACACTGTTTACTTTAAATTGTCAATAATTGTTTTCTATGGTTGACATTTGTCAAATTTCATTTTATTTCTGCTGAGGTATTTGCTGAACAAGCTTGTCATACTCTTATTTCCTAATAACGAAAATTTTTCGCTTTAACATATTCAATACCGCGATCCAAATAGTCGATTCGCTCTAATTTCAGTAACTGCCGTTTTGCCGGTAGACCGCCGCCAAAGCCGGTGAGTGCTAGGTTTTTACCGAGAATTCTATGGCAGGGAATGATAATGCTGATAGGGTTGCGCCCGACCGCAGCACCGACCGCTCTTAGTGCTTTTGGGTTGTTGATTTTGTTCGCCAATTCGCCGTAGCTGCTGAATTTCCCATAGGACACTTGCCGCAATGCCTGCCAGACTTTCTGCTGAAACTCAGTGCCTTGCGGCGCCAATGGAATGTCGGCAAACGTTTCCGCTTCGCCATTGAAATAACGGGTTAATGCGGCTTTTG
The DNA here is from genome assembly GCF_000772535.1 of Chelonobacter oris. Lineage (GTDB taxonomy): Bacteria > Pseudomonadota > Gammaproteobacteria > Enterobacterales > Pasteurellaceae > Chelonobacter > Chelonobacter oris. Next base: position 82,709 of record NZ_JSUM01000014.1, on the reverse strand, counting down.
TTTTCATGAGTAGGTTATGGTTGTCGTCTTGTTGCCAATCGGCTTGAGCGGGAGATTGCTCTTTTTCAAATTCAACGGCAATTAAGGCGTCATTTTTTGCCAGCAGCAACAACGTGCCGACAGGTGAAGCATAAAAACAGTAAAAAACAGGCATAAATCACCTCGTTGCTTTCGTCTGCTATAATAATCAAGGCGTGGTTTGCACGCCTTGATTATAAGCTTATCCCGTTATAGTTAGAAGCGGTAATTCAGCGCCAAACCGTAAAGATTTGCCGTTGAACTGGCGGTGAAGGTTGCCGGAAGTTTATTCGGCTCCTGCTCTCTAAAGGTATTCTTGCTGGCTTTCAAATGGGTGAATGCAATATCCATCGATAGATTCGGAGTAAATTGATAGGTAGCACCTACGCTATACCAAGTGCGGTCTGCATCCGGAATGGAAATGGAAAAATAGTTTTCCGGAACCGGGGTTTCGTCATAGGCGATCCCGGTGCGCAGAGTCAGTTTATCGTTCACATCGTAACTGACACCCAACGCTATCCGTGAAGCGTCTTTGAATTTTTCAGCTTTGTGGAACAGTGTCTGACCGTCTGAATCGGTGGCCTGCAGCGATTGGAAACGGCTCCAGCGCGTCCATTTATAACTGTAGTGTACGGCAAATTTTCCGGTCAGTTTGTGATAACCCGCCACTTCCCAATAAGACGGTAATTTTAATGTCAATTGCCCCGGAATAACCGCACCGTTAGTGGCCCTCAGATCAACCAATTGTGGAATATTATTAAATACTAACGGCAATTGGTTGGAATAATCGCCTTTAAAATCAATGTCGACGTGGGAGTGATAGGCTACCCCGATACGGTTGTCTTCATTGAATTCGTAAACGACACCGGCATTCCAGCCGTATCCCCACTCTTTGCCTTCCAAACGAGCCGCAGTGGTTGAGTTGCTTAAATTGAGCTGCGGAAAGTTTTGGCTGTTGATGCCCAGATTACGTTCAATTAAGGCATCGGCATAAACCGCATTGAGGCCCAAACCGAAGCTCCAGTTGTCATTGAGTCGGTAAGCGCCGCTCAAATTGAAATTGATGGCGGTCAGATCGGTTTTTCCGGCATAAAAACCGGCATTGTAGCTGTCGGGAAATTCGGTCATCAGCCCGTAGTTAACATTGATTCCGCCGCCGACGGCAACACGATCATTGAGCGGATGAATATAATAAATATTCGGAATAATTGCATTAGGTGCGATATTTTTCTGATCGGCATTGACATCGCCGCGTGGGGTGTGAATCGTGCCTTTCAAGTTAACATCGGGATCGATATAAATTGCACCGACGGAGATTTCAGGGCGCTTGAATTGTGTCATTAATGCAGGATTGACCGCAACAACCGAGGCGTTTTCAGCAATGGCGGCGTCACCGGCGTAAGCACGCCCTAATCCTGAGGTGGAGACTTCAACCAATTGGAAAGCGGCGGCGGAAGCATAACCGCCGGACAGAGTAAATGTGGCGGCGAGTAAGGTTTTGCTGATATGGTTAAGTTTAAACATACTGGGATCCATTAAAAAGTCATTAAATATTGATGGGTTATAAAAATGTTAAGAATTCTAATCAATCCTTATCTTGAGCGCAAATGTTTTCCTTTATTTATGTGATATTAACGCATATTTATTACTTTTTATCTGTCGATAATAGTGGTGCAGGCAGTCATTTGCTTTTTTATGTGTTAAAATAACCACACAATTTTTTTTATTATATTTGGAGAAAAACCATGGCTACAGAACAAAAATGCAAAGCGGAAGAGAGTAAAGTATGCTGCTGTGTTGATGTCGGCACGATTATTGACAATGAAGATTGCAGTGTGCAATTTGAACAGGTTTATGCCAGCGAGGCTTTGGCACAGGAAGCGTTACAGTATCTGACCGCTAAAGCGCGTGCGGCGGAAAGTGATCCGGCTAAAATCGAGAGCAGTATTTCTGCGGTTGACGGCGGCTATTTGCTGAAAGCGGATTTTGAATTCAGCTGTCAGGCGGAAAGCATGATTTTCCAGCTTTCAACACGATAGTCAAAGCCGGATAATTCATGAAGCAGGGCGGTGATAAGGTGCCGCCCATTCACAAAGTGCGGTATCCGCTTTAATCGCAAGCGTATGCTTCGGGCATTGAAATCCGCCTTTATTTTTCCTCAAAATCCGCTTCCCAAGCGGTATCGTCCAGACTGTGTCCGAAATGGCTTTCAATCAGGCGGCGGGTAAAATCGTTGTGCGGCGCGGTTAAAATTTCTCGTGTCGTTCCGTATTCCACCATATGCCCTTCATTCATTACCAGCGTATAATCCGAAATATGTTTAATGATGCCGACATGCTGTCCCAGATAGATATAAGACAAGCCCAACTGTTTTTGCAAATCAAGCAACAGATTGATCAGCTGGGTTTTGACCGAAGTGTCCATGGAGGCAAGGGCATTATCGAGAAGCAAAATTTCCGGCTCTAGAATGACCGCTCTTGCCAATGCAACCCGCTGTTTTTGGCTTTGCGACAAGGTATAAATCGGAATACCGGCGTGATCGGCATATAACCCGACCAGACGCAGGGTTTGATAAATTTTCTTATTGCGTTGCGCTTCGTCCCAATTGGTGGTCAGCCGCAGCGGTGTATCTAAAATCTGTCCGATGTTCAAGTGCGGTATCAGGCTGCTGTCGGGATCCTGAAACACCATGCGAATATGGCGGCAGCGCGATTGGTAATCGCCGAATTGCAATTCACGCCCTTTAAACCATATTTTTCCTTTACTGGGCTTGATGATACCGCCGATCATTTTTGCCAGCGTGGATTTGCCCGAACCGTTTGCTCCGACTATCGCCAATGTTGTGCCTTTTTCCAGACTGAAACTGATGTCGGTTACCGCAGAGAAATAACCGGATCGCCAAAAGCTGTTGTGATCACGGAAAACTTTGCCGAGATCTTCCACCATTAATAACGAATGATTAGTAATATGAGGTTGAGTTGCCATAATTTAATCGTCACTTATATCGGTCTTGATGGTCAGGGGCGTGAAGGCGGCCGGTGTGTGAATATGCCCGTGTTCGCGAATATTTAACGGAAAATGGCAGGCAAATTCATGTTGTTTGATTTTTTTTAGTAACGGTTTCTGCACGCATTTTTTTTGTGCGAAAGAGCAACGCGGCCCTAATCGGCAGCCGACAGGCAAATTGTTTAACAGCGGCACACTGCCCCTTAGCGTATTGAGTCGGCTTTTTAGCGGTAACGGCTGGCTGAAATCCGGAATGGAATTCAACAGTGAAACGGTATAAGGGTGGTGCGGTTTTTCTAAAATCGCTTGCTTGGGTGCGCTTTCTACGGTTTGTCCGCAATACAGGATCGTGAATTGGTCGCACCATTCACTGATCGTTTTGATGTCGTTACTGGTCAACAAAATTGTGGTATTCAGGTTTTGATTCATGCTGGCCAGCAGTTTGAAGACTTGTAATTGGGTGGTAGCTTCCAGAGCATGTGTCGGTTCGTCGGCGACCAACAAACGGGGTTGGTTGATCACCGCCATGGCGACCATGACTTTTTGCGCCTCGCCTTCGGTTATTTCAAACGGATAGCTGTGCATAATGTCGCGATGATCTTTAATGCCGATGCGGTGCAGCAATTCAATAACCCGTCTTTTTTTCCAGCCGAACCACTTCCACCATTGCCCTTTGTAAGAAAAAGCTGGAATAGCGTTGATCAGTTGTTTGCCGATTTTGCGGCTGGGATCCAAGCAGGAAAGCGGATCTTGGAACACCATGGCAATCTCTTTTCCGACCAGTTTGCGCCGTTTGGCCGGATTGAGTTTCAGTAATTCGACATCATTGAAACGGAAGCGATCCGCCGTAATTTTCCATGACGGTTTGGCGGAATTACAGATAATTTTGGCAACCAGGCTTTTTCCCGACCCGGATTCACCGACCAGCCCGCAGACTTCGCCTTCATTCACGGTCAGGTTCATGTTGTCGATCATTTTGACTTTGCCCTGAGGGGTGTTGACTTCAACGGTCAGATTGCGGATATCCAGTAGCGCCATATGTTTTCCTGCTATATTTTGCGAAAATATCGTTCAACGGCTTTTGCCAATCCGTCACTAAACAGTAATACCACTAAAATCACCAGCATAAGGATCAATCCGGGCAGTACCGATAACCATGGTGCCAGATAAATCAGGTCGATATATTCCCGAATCAGTGCGCCCCATTCCGGCTGTGGCGGTTGTGCGCCCAAGGCAATAAAACTCAATGCACTGATGTCGAGAATTGCAAGTGTAAAAATCCGGCTGGTTAAACGGATAAAAACCGGGATTAAATTCGGTAACATGACTTTGTTGATCAGATACCTCCGTGAAGCACCGTCGAGACGTAACATTAACACATATTCTTTATGAATTTCGCTTTGTAGCGCCAGATAGACTTGGTGAATAAAATACGGCAGCGACGCCAATAAAATCGCCAAAATGGCATTCAGCAGGCTTGGCTGCATCAGTGTGGCGATAATAATCGCCAGCAGCAGGATCGGAATCGATAAAAAGGCGTCCAGAAAGTGGCCGAGAATATTGGATTTAATGCCTTGGCTGGTGCCGGCGATAATGCCCAGAAGACCGCCGATGAGTAACGTCAGTAAGGCAACGATCAAGGCGCCGCCGAAAGTATAGCGCAGGCCGATAATCAATCGGCTGAGTAAATCACGCCCCAGATCATCGGTACCGAAGAAGAATGCGATTTGCCCCTGATTTCCCCATGATGGCGGTAATAATTCCTGCCCGACAAACTGTATATTGTTGCCGTAAGGCGACAGCAACGGTGCAAACAGCATCAGCATCAACAAAAGCAGCAGCAGATAGCCGCACAGCAATGCCGGCTTGTTACGTCGGAAAAGCTGCCAAATTTCCTGTAGTGGCGATGTGAAACGGAACTCATCAGGCTCTTTATCTAACATACCAACCCTTACGATTAAACGGATCCGAAATAAACATGAAAAACCCGCTGACAATATTAATCAAAATAATCACCAGCCCGATGATCATCATGCCGGCGGAAATGGCATTATAATCTTGCTGTTCCACCGCATTAATCAGCCATTGACCGATTCCCGGCCAACTGAAGATATTTTCGATCAGCATACACATCGCCAACAGCATAGTGAAGCTGCGGGTCAACTGCGGAATGAGCGGCGGCAGAGTATTTCTGATCAGAATGATACGGGCGATTTTGGGCTTCGACCAACTGCGTGTTTCAGCGACTTTGACGTAATTCTCGCTTAATACTTTTTCGGCACGGTTTTGGGTCAACTGAATGGTTTCCATTAATGGGGCTATCATCAATACCAATACCGGCAATGCCAAATGCTGAAATACATTCTGAATGATTTTTAATTGATAGCTTTGATTGCCGAACCAGACGTCAATGGCGGCAAAGCCGGTGACCGGTTCAATCCGGTATAACGGATAGTATTGCCCGATTGCGGAAATTTCCCATTGATAGATTGCCGCAAAGTACAATACTATCGGTGCAATCCAGAAAATAGGCAGCGAAATGCCGAATGAGGCGCCGAAACGAATGGTTTTCCCCGGCCATTGTTTGGCATAAAATGCGCCGAGAAAGCCCAGCGGCAAACCAAACAAAACGGCAAAAAATAGGGCGAAAACACACAGTTCTATGGTTGCCGGCAAGACGGCCAGAATTTGATCCAATAACGGCTGTCCGTCAAGATAGCTGATACCGAAATCACCGTGTAGCAAGCGCTGTACATAAGGTAAATAGCCGGAGTAAAAGTGCGGTTTGGCCAAAATCGTATTTAGCGGATCGCGCATCAGAATATGATAACTGATTAACGACAGAATGATCAGTGTGATCAAGGTCAACAGGCTGCGGCGAATCAAAAACAGTAGCATATCTATTTCCCCCCCTGCTGTAGTTTCAGCTCGGTGAAATGAATCGTTCCCAACGGAGAGAGTGCAACATTTTGTACGCGCTTATTGTAAATCATAATGCGTTTGACACTGGCAATCGGAATCAGTGGTACTTGATTGAGCGCATATTGCTGGGCGATATCGTAATCCAGCGCACGGGATAACTGCATGGAAGTCCGCAATGCACGATCCATTACCTGATCAAATTCGGGATAACACCAGTTGGCAATATTGGTATGGGCATTATTGGTATGACAGCTGAGAATCGGGCGCAGGAAACCGTCGGGATCGAGACTGCCGGCGAGCCAACCGCCGAGAATCAGATGATAATCGTCCTGCCCCGACAGTAATAAGTGTTCCAGCTCGCTGCGTTGCAGGTATTTCATTTTGACATTCACGCCGGCTTGAGCCAAATCAAAACGGATCATCTCCGCCATTTTCACCGGATTGGGGTTATACACTTGATTATCGGTCAACACCCAAAAGTTAAGCGTCAGGTTTTTATCCTGCAAAAAGGCGTTGGCGGCTTGCGGCTGATAGCGGTAAGCGAACGAGCGCATATTGAATTGTGACGCCCAAGAGCTTTTCGGAATAATCGTATTGGCGACTTCGGCAGTATCAAAATAGATTTGTTTGACAATCCGCTCACGATTAATCGCCTGTGCGACGGCTCTGCGTAATACCGGATTTTGTACTGTCGTTTGGTTCATATTAAATGCCAGAAACGACAAGTTCATGCCGTCGACCGAGGCGGCGCCGAACCGCACTTTGTCGCGCAGCAGATTATCGACCTGACCGGCTTCGGGGAATGCCATAATATCGCATTCTTGATTCATCATTTTTTCCAGTCGGCCGGAACGGCTGCTGGACAGATCGATCACAATATGTTTGATATGGCTTTTTTTGCCCCAATAGGTATCGTTGCGCAACAAACGGATATATTGGTTGCGGAAATAGTCGCTGATTTTATAAGCGCCGGTACCGATCGGCAACGTATCCAATTGGGCGATATTGTCATCGGCACTGAGCTGCAAGGCATATTCTTGTGACAGAATGACTGCATATTGACTGGCGAGATGATCCAGAATCGATGAGTCCGGTGCATTCAGCTCAATTTTTACTTGATACGGCGAGACGGCGCTGACATTGGCGATTTTACTGTTGAAATCAATACTGTCAAAATAAGGATAGCGGTTTTGCCGTGCCAAATCATAATAAATTTGATATTGCGGATTATAACGGCGATTCGGTTGCTCCTGTTCCGGCGTAGGATAAGAATGCAATCTTCCCAACACACGGTTAAGCGAAAAGACCACATCATCAGCGTTCAGATCACGGCTGGGGGTGAACCAAGCAGTATGATGGAATGCCACGCCTTTGCGCAGATTGATCAGAATCGTTTTGCGATCGCGGGAAATGGTATAGCCGGTGGCGAGCGACGGCATGATTTTCTTACTTTTGTCATTTTTTATGTCAAACAGCTTGTTATAGATCTGTTCCGTCACCACATTCATACTGGTGCCGACATCAACCGTTTGCGGATTAAACGAGAAGGCGGTAGAGTGAGTGCAGTAAATCAACCCGTTATCCGTCAGCTCGTCGGGAATGCGTGGTGCAGCAAACAGGCTCTGCGGTAGCGTGAGCAAGAGCATGGAGGCGAAAACGGAAAACAGGGTTTTGTTAAATAACGGCATCGCTTAATATCAGCTTAATAATCTATCGCTAAATTGTAGTTTATCTGGCAGGAGAATGCTATTTTCTTTCCGTACTTTGTTGCTCGGACGGCATAACGGGCGAATTAAGCCGAATTTTATCCGCTAAGGAGAATCATCATGTTTTGGTATATTATTTTATTGTCAATCTCAGCTTTTATTTTTTGCTTATTGGTACTGCCGTTTTGGTTATACATGCATTATAAAAGCAAACGGCAGATAGGGGAGGGGCTCAGCCCGGAGGATAAAACCAAAATTCAGCAGCTGAATGAACAGGCAAACCGCTTACGTCAGCGGGTCGAACAACTGGAAGCGTTGCTTGATTATCGGCAACCGAATTGGCGCAAGCCGCAGTAAGGGGGGAAATATGATTTATCGTTATCCGCAACAGGGCATGATTGCCGGCGTGTGTGTCGGGCTGGCAAAAGCGAGTGGTCTGGAAACGTGGGTGGTACGGCTGATTGCCGTTCTGCTGTTTTTGTTCGGCGGCTATTTTGTGATATTGATAGCCTATATCGCCGCCGCCATTTTGTTGGATAAGGCAACGGACGGTTTTGAGTCTGGAAATAACGATCAAGCGGTTTTCGGACAAATGCCGTTAAAAGAAAAAACCTGGCAGGCCGGGGCAACCGCCAATCAAAAACTGGCGGATATGGAAAGGGAATTTTACAGGCTGACGCAGCGCATCGAACAGCTGGAAAGCTACACTCGTTCGTCGGCATTTAAATGGCAGGACAAATAAAACGGAAAATTATGTTTAATCGTCTTCAACAATCCATCCGCCGCGATGTTAACGACCTGGTTAACCGCGGCTTCGACCGCACTTTGCGTCTGGCCGTGACCGGCTTGAGCCAAAGCGGCAAAACCGCATTTATCACCAGTCTGGTCAACCAGCTATTGCGATTGGATCAGTATGACAACAGCCATTTGCCGCTCTTTGCCGCTGCGCGCAATAAACAGATTTTGGCAGTAAAACGGGTTGAACAGGAAAATTGGAGTATTCCGCGTTTCGATTATGAGACGAATCTGGCGTGTTTGAAGCAGGATCCGCCAAAATGGCCGCAATCCACTTGCGGCGTCGGTGAAATTCGGCTGGCAATCCGCTATCGCCACCGCTCCGGCTTGCTGCGGCACTTAAAAGAAGAAAGCACGCTCTATCTCGATATTTTCGATTATCCCGGCGAATGGCTGCTGGATTTACCCCTGCTGGATATTGATTTCAAACAGTGGTCGCAAAGCCTGCAAAAACTGCATGTCGGCGTTCGCCAACATTTGGCACAAGACTGGCTTTCACAAGTACAGTCGCTGGATTTGAGCGCCAAAGCCGATGAAGAGGTGTTGGCACGCTTGTCGAAAAGCTACACCGATTATCTGTTTGCCTGCAAGGCGCAAGGGCTGCAATTTATTCAGCCCGGACATTTTGTGTTGCCGGGCGAATACGACGGTGCGCCGGTGTTGCAGTTTTTTCCGCTGCTGCATTTAACAGAGCAGCAGTGGCAACAAACGACACAAAAGAGCGGTCGCGACAGTTATTATCAGGTGTTGAACAAACGTTACCAGTATTATCGGGAAAAAATTGTTAAACGCTTTTACGAAACATATTTCAGCAAATTCGACCGTCAGATTATCTTGGCCGATTGCCTGACACCGCTCAATTACAGCCAACAGGCATTCGGCGAAACCAAAGAGAGCTTGCGTCAGTTATTCAAAAATTTTCACTACGGCAACCGCTCTTTGTTTCACCGCCTGTTTTCTCCGCAAATCGACAAGCTGCTGTTTGTCGCCAGCAAGGCGGATCATGTGACCGCCGATCAGCTGCCGAATCTGATCAGCTTGATGCGCCAATTGGTTCAGGAAGGCGGGCAGCATGTCAATTTTGCCGGTGTGGAAAACGAATACAGTGCGATTGCCTCGATTCGTGCCACCAAACCGGTTTTGGTGAACGACGGCGGAAAAACAGTGAAAGCGTTGCAGGGTGTCCGCAGCCATGATAAAAAAATGGTGACGGTATTTCCCGGCAGTGTGCCGACACGCTTGCCGAATGCCAATTTTTGGCAGCATAATCGGTTTGAATTCGATCAATTTGAACCGTTGCCGCTTGATGAAAACGAGCGTATACCGCACTTGCGTATGGATACGGTGTTACAGTTTCTGTTGGCGGATAAATTGAACTAGGGCTGGGTTAAACGGATGACTAAAAAATATTTTGAAGCGCTGCCGCACGGCGCAGAGCCGAACGAAAATAATCAACCAAGCTTGGCGACAAAAAAAGAGTTTTCGGATGTCGAGGTCTTTGCCGATCTTGAGGCGGAAACATCGTTTGAGACGGAACGCCGTTTTGACAATATTGTCCGACCGAAACCGCGTTGGTGGAAAAAAGCGCTGGCGGCAACTGCCGTCTTGTTTTTAACGGCGCTGGTGGCGCAATCGGTTCAATGGATAATCGATAGCTGGCAGCAAAACCAGTGGATCTCGCTTGCCTTTGCGCTGGTTACTTTTTCCATGGTGATGTTGGGGATTTGGACGTTAATCAACGAATTTCGTCGTCTACTGAAATTAAAACGCTTGCTGAATTTACAACAGCAAAGTCAGGATGTACTGATTCAAAGTGCGGTCGGCCTTGACGTGCAGGACGGCGAGCAAGCCCGCCGATTATGTTTGGAGATTGCCGATAATATGGATCTCAATCGGCAGGATCAACGTTTGCAGCGTTGGCAAACACAGTTAAACGAGGCGCATAATGCTCGGGAAGTCAGCTATTTGTTCAGCCAAAATGTCTTGAGCGAGATTGATCAAAAAGCCCGACGATTGGTGAGTAAAAGTGCGGCGGAGGCGGCAATCGTGGTCGGTGTCAGTCCGTTGGCGGTGGTGGATCTGTTTTTTGTGGCATGGCGCAATTTGGCATTAATCAATAAAATCGCAGAGCTTTACGGGATTAAATTGGGCTATTTCAGCCGTATCCGCTTATTGCGCATGGTGCTGATTAATATGGCGTTTGCCGGTGCGACCGAATTGGTGCACGATATCGGCATGGATTGGCTGTCGAAAGATTTGATGGCCAAGCTATCCGCCCGTGCCGCGCAGGGGCTCGGGGTCGGGCTGTTGACCGCCAGATTGGGGATCAAAACCATGGAATTTTGCCGCCCTTTGGTCTTTCAAGCCGATGAAAAACCGAGGTTGAGTATTATTCACCAAGAATTACTGGCAACGGTGAAATCCACCTTTTTTGGTAAAGAAAACACATTCGGCACAACAGAGAATGTGAAAACGCACGAGCCGTTATAACGCAGACTTGGGAGATTGTCGGCAGGCATTGCATTTTGTTAATGTTCGATGCCTGCTTATCTGTGTTTTAAACTGCACTTAAACGCTCAAATCCGGCGGTTAAATCGGCAATCAAATCGTCCACATCTTCGAAACCGATATGCAGCCGAATCAGTGTGCCGTTAAGGCGACGTTCGATATTCGGGCGGATACGGGCTATTTCTGCCGGTTGGTTATACAAGATTAACGATTCGAATCCTCCCCAGGAATAGGCCATTGTAAACAGGTTGAAATGATCGAAAAACGCTTCCAGTTGCTGTTGATTGAGGGTTTGTTTCAACTCAAAGGAGAATAAGCCGCTACTGCCGCTGAAATCACGTTTGAAAAATGTATGACCGGGGCAGTCCGGCAGTGCCGGGTGAAATACCGACCGCACTTCATCGCGCTGTGCCAGCCATTCTGCGATTTTCAGGCTGCTTTCATGGTGCTGTTTCAGACGTACGCCCAGCGTTCTCAATCCTCTGGCGGTCACATAAGCGGTATCTGCGTCCACCATTTGCCCCATCAGATACGAATGCTCTCGTAGTTGATCCCAACAACGGGGATTGGCAACGGCGGTGCCGATCATGGCATCGGAATGCCCGACCAAATATTTAGTGCCGGCCTGAATCGAAATATCAATATCGTGCTGTAGTGCCTTAAACAGCAAGCCGCCGCCCCAAGTGTTATCGATCATAATCACTATTTCCGGGTTGACCGCCCGCACCGCACTGACTATCGTCGCAATATCCGGCACTTCCATCGTCAACGAACTTGGCGACTCTAAAAACAGCACTTTGCTGTTCGGGCGTACCAGTTTGGCAATATCGGCACCGATTAGCGGGTCATAATAAGTGGTTTCAACATTGAATTTGCTCAAGACATGGTTACAAAAATCTTGTGTCGGTTCATAAGCCGCACCGCTCATCAGCAGGTGATCGCCGCTGCCGACAAAGGAAAGAATCGCATTGGTCACCGCTGCCGCACCGCACGGATAGAGCGCACAGCCTGCGCCGCCTTCCAAATCACACATTGCCTCTTGCAGGGCAAAGTGGGTCAGTGTGCCGCGCCGTCCGTAAAATAATGCGCCGTTGGCGCGATTGAGTGTTGCCTGTTTTTTCTCTTGCAGGCTGTTGAAGATTAATGATGAAGCCCGTTGAATGACCGGATTGACACTGTTTTGTGTATAACGAGGGCGGCGACCGGCATGAACCAGACGGGTAGAGGCTTTTAATTTGCTAGAATCAGACATAACCGAGTTTTCCTAATCATAATGTTGTTGGGATTAAGATAATGTTTCTTGCCGATTGAATCAATCTTTAATCGAAACAAGTGATTTTTTATCGGTTATTCCGATTTAATAGGTTTTGTCTATTTCTGAAATAACGTGATATTGCTCACGACTTTTGAATTTTAATTGGGTATACTAGCCACACTAAAACGACAGTTGTTGAGATTTTAAACAAAATAGAATCGGATTGTCGTGCTAGCCGAATTCACCTGACTTTATAGTCATTCATTTAATATTCAAGGAGATATGTTATGGTATTAGTAACTCGTCAAGCCCCTGATTTTACTGCCGCCGCTGTATTGGGCAACGGTGAAATCGTTGATAACTTTAACTTCAAGCGTCATGTTTCCGGCAAACCTGCCGTTGTGTTTTTCTGGCCTTTAGACTTCACTTTTGTTTGTCCGTCCGAGCTGATTGCATTCGATCACCGTTATAAAGAATTTCAAGATCGTGGTGTGGAAGTGGTCGGTATCTCAATCGACTCCCAATATACCCACAATGCATGGCGTAAAACGCCGACCGACAAAGGCGGTATCGGTGAAGTTCAATATGCGATGGTTGCCGATGTCAAACACGATATCGCCAAAGCATATGGTATCGAACATCCGGAAGCCGGCGTTACGTTGCGTGCTTCATTCTTGATCGATAAACACGGTGTCGTTCGTCACCAAGTTGTCAACGATCTGCCGTTAGGCCGCAACATCGATGAAATGTTGCGTATGGTTGATGCGTTGCAATTCCACGAAGAGCACGGTGAAGTTTGCCCGGCGCAGTGGGAAAAAGGTAAAGAAGGTATGAAAGACAACCCTGAAGGGGTTGCCAGCTACCTGAAGAAAAATGCGGATGCGCTGTAATTCTTCGTTTGAAAATAAAAACCATGCCGAAGGGCATGGTTTTTTTATTGGGGCAAATACCTTGCAGGTTATCATTGCCGTTAATCGGCTGCTGTTTTTTTATTGTTTTCCGTTTCAGGCTCTAAATCCAGTTTTGCCATCAGTAACTGATCGCCGTCTTCTTCAGGATTGCCGGTCACCAACAGCTTGTCGCCGTAGAAAATCGAGTTTGCGCCGGCCATAAAACACATTGCCTGCATACTTTCCGACATACCTTGCCGCCCGGCGGAAAGCCGTACATAGCTTGTCGGCATAGTAATGCGGGCAACGGCAATGGTGCGTACGAATTCGGTCCAGTCCAAATCTTCCGCATCCATCAACGGCGTGCCTTCCACTTTGACCAACTGATTAATCGGCACCGATTCGGGCTGGGGATCCAAATTGGCAAGACTGGCGATCAAGCCCGCCCGTTCTTTACGGGTTTCGTTCATGCCGACAATACCGCCGCAGCAGACTTTAAGCCCGGCAGACCGCACTTTGCCCAAGGTATTAATCCGATCATCAAAACGGCGTGTGCCAATCACTTCACTGTAGTGTTCCGGTGCGGTATCCAAATTATGGTTATAGTAATCCAACCCCGCCTCTTTCAGCTGTTCCGCCATGCCGTCCTGCAACAAGCCGAAAGTGCCGCAGGTTTCCATACCCAAGGCTTTTACCGCCTTGACGATTTCGGTGATTTTGGCGACATCTTTCGGTTTTGGTCCCCGCCATGCCGCTCCCATACAAAAACGTCCGGCGCCGCGTGATTTAGCGATTTTGGCTTTTTCGACGATCTCTTCAATTTCCAATAATTGCTGGTTTTGCACGCCGGTTTGATAACGTGCCGATTGCGGGCAATAGCCGCAGTCTTCCGGACAGCCGCCGGTTTTAATCGACAGCAGTGTAGACAGCTGAACGGCTTGAGGATTGAAATGCTCACGGTGGATTTGCGCAGCGCGGTACACCAGTTCTAAAAATGGTGTTTCAAACAAGGCTTCGACTTTGCACACCGACCAATATTCCAAGCTTGGGTGCGGTGTCAGTCGGCTTAATTCAACTTGTTGAATGGTCATACGATTTCCTTTAATCAATTTAAAATCGGGTTATGGTAACGGATAATATCGACTTAATTAAACAGGTTTACATTTTTTCAATCAACAAGCCGTCCGTTGTGAATTTGCAAAGTGCGGTCAACAAAATTCGCCACTTCCTGAGGTTGGTGGGTCACCATCAGCAATGTCAGGTGTTTTTCCTGACAAATTTGTTGCAACAATTGTAACATTTCTTGTCGAAGTGCGGTATCCAGTGCCGAAAAGGGTTCGTCTAACAATAAAATCGGTTTATCACGCAATAGACAGCGTGCCAGCGCAACACGCTGTTTTTGTCCGCCGGAGAGTTGATCCGGCAGGCGGGACAGAAACGTAAGCAAACCGACCTTTTCGGCAATATCCCGCACTTTTTGCCGTTGTTCGGCAGTGATTTTCAAATTGGGCTGTAACCCCAAAATAATATTTTGCTCGACAGTTAAATGGTTAAACAGGTTGTTTTCCTGAAACAGAATCGAAACTGGACGTAAGTGCGGTGGACTATGGGTGTGATTTTCAGCGTTGAGCCGAATTTCGCCGCTGTCGGGCAGTTCAAAACCGGCAATCAGGTTCAGCAGCGTGCTTTTACCGGCACCGCTGGCACCGACGACGGCGATTTTTTCTGCGGCGTCAATGTGCAGATTAAATCGCATCGGCAAGGTATTATAGTTAAAGCTCAGATGATTGAGATGAATCATAATTTTTCTCGATAAGCAGGAAAATCAGTGCGCACAGCAGTAATAGGATAAGGGCGGTGACATCCGCTTCCTGACTGTGATAGTGACCGAGTTGTTGGTATAACAGGCGTGGCAGCGAGCTGAAATCCTGATTGCCGAACAGGGCGATTGCCGTGAAATCGCCCAATGACAGGGCAAAGGCATAGGCGTATGCGCTGCGAACCGGACGGCGCAGCTGTTGCCATTCGATCACTCTCCAGCGTGTCCAGCCGCGAATACCTAAGGATTGGCACAATTTTTCATAATACTGCATATTATTTTGAAACGGCGTTGCTAAAATCCGTAGAACGAACGGCATGGCGATCAGCGCATTGCATAATGCCACGATAACAAAGAGGTGTAGGGTGGAAAAACCGACATTTTGCAACAGTAAAAACAGCCCGATCGCCAGTACCAGTGTCGGTATTGCCAAAATCATCATTCCGCTATTCAGCAGATTATCGGCGGTTTTGCGGTAATGGTGCCAGCGCAGACGACGGGCGGTCAACAGCAGGGCAATGCTCATCACTAATGCCAGCAGTGCAGCCAAAGGCGCGAGGGTGAGGGAATAAGCCATTGCCTGCCACAGCATTGGGTTTTGCCACATTTGCCATAATGCCGGCGAACTCAAGCCGCTGTAAAGGATATTCAGTAACGGAAGTCCGACAAACAGCGCCACAAACAGCAGTGTGATTGTGTGTATAATGCGAAAAGTGCGGTTCAGGCGCGGCGGTTGGTAATCGGGCTGCCGTTTACTGACTGTGGTTGTGGTGTGGCGGGTAAAATAGATTTTGCCCTGAAACAGGATAAAACAAAGACCGAACTGGATTAATGCCAGTGTTGCTGCTTTTCCCAGATCAAAATCAAAGGTGATGGCTTGAAAAATCGCCACTTCCAAGGTGGTGTATTTCGGTCCGCCGCCGAGTGTCAGCACAATGGCAAAACTGGTAAAACACAGCATAAAAATCAGACAAAATACCGCAGCCAGTTGTTGGCACAAATAGGGAAATTCGATTAAACGAAAAAAATTGCCGTTGCGAATATTCAACTGTGCCGCCAATTGTCGCTGTTGGTGCGGGATACTGTGTAGCGTTTGCAGGAAAATTTTGCCGGCGAGCGGTAAATTAAAAAACAGGTGCGCAATCAGAATGCCGTTTAAGCCGTAAAAGTTCGGCCGCCAACCGATATTCAGCCAATCAAGCAGCGATGTCAGCCAGCCGGACAGGCCGTAAATGCCGATTAAACCGAACACCGCAACCAACACCGGCAGCACAAATGTCAATGAAAAGATTTTCAGCAGCCAGCGCTTGCCGTAAAACGAACGGTAGAACAAGGCGTGGGCGGTGAATAGCCCGATAACTACCGAGAGCAGCGCAGACAACAGCGCTTGCCACAGACTGAATTTGAGAATATGCCAAAAATAGGGATCTTTGAATAAGGCTTGCCACGTGTCGGGCAAGCTGTGTTGCAGCAATTGCCATAAGCTGTTGGCATAAAACAGCAATAAAACCCCCACGACTGCCAGACCGGGCAGACAATCGCTGAGGGAAAGACGAGATTTAATCATGCTTAACGGTTATTGGCTTAACGCATGTTGCCACTGCCGGATTTGCAAGGTGCTGCTGTTTTTATCAGGGAAAGGCACTTTCAGGGTTTTTGCCGGCGTGAATTGATCAAAGTGCGGTTCAATGTCGGTGTTGATCACCGGCAGCATAATATTGTGCAGGGCAATGGTTTTTTGTGCATCAGGGCTGATCAAAAAAGCTAAAAACCGATCAGCCAATTCAGGTTGCCGACTGTTTTTCAATGTGGCGGCCAGTTCAATTTGCACGATATGCCCTTCGGCAAATTCGGCAGCAATATAGTTGCCTTTTTGTTCGTGAATTTGGTGGTAAAGCGGCGAGGTGTTATAACTCAGCACGAGATCGGCTTCGCCTTTCAGGAATGCGCCATAAGTTTCCGACCAGCCCTTGCCGACCGTTACCGTGTGTTTCGCCAGCGTTTGCCATGCCTGTGCGACTTGATCCGGCGGGTAAACGGCATTGATCCATGCCAGTAAACCACGGCCGACGGTGCTGGTGCGCGGATCTTGATAAATAATATTCAAGTCTTGACGTTCAACCAGTTCGGTTAAACTTTTTGGCGGATTTTTGAGTTTGTTCCGATCATAAATAAAAGCGTACTGTCCGTAATCATAGGGGACGAAAGTGCGGTCTGACCATTCGATCGGCAGTGCCAACGGGCTTAAATCAACGCTGTTTGCGGCAAATAACCCCGATTCGGCGGCTTCTTGCAACAAGTGATTGTCTAACCCGATCACGACATCGGCCTTGCTGCCGTTGTTTTCTAAGCGCAGGCGGTTAAACATCGTTACACCGTCTGCAAACGGTACAAATTCGAGGTTGCATTGACATTGACGCTCAAATGCTTGTTTCAATTTCGGACCGGGGCCCCATTCGGAGGTGAAGGAATCGTAGCTGTAAACGGTCAGTGTCGGTTTTTCCGTACTGAAGGAGGTACTGCCGAAAGTCAGAAAAAATGTGGCGATAATAGTTGTTTTGATTAAATCGGGCATCAAGAAATCCTTTTTGCATCATAAGACAAGAAAGGATCAGAGGGCGGTTTATTAACGAAAAACGCATTCTCAAATCCCTTCGCTGCTACTAATCAGATCAGGTTCAACGGGTATTTCTCAGCGCTACCATTGCCGCCAAAACGAGCAAGGTAATGCACCCCGATGAGCGCAAGCCTATCTTATCCAAAAGACAGGGGAAAGAAAAGCAATAATCTTGTCATTCAATGGTGTCGGGCCAGCCTTCGGTATCGACTTTCGGATACTGCATATTCAGCCCGTTAAGGACTTGCAGCAGAATTTTCATGATAATCACGTTACGGGCGGATTTGGAATCCGCCGGAATCACATACCAAGGCGCATAGTCGGTGGCGGTTTTGTTGATGACCCGTTGGTATTGTTGTTGAAAATCGTCCCACAACTTGCGGTCGTCAAGGTCGCCGAGATTGAATTTCCAGTTTTTTTCCGGATTGTCCAACCGCTCTTGTAAACGGGTTCTCTGCTCGTCTTTGGAGATATGTAAAAAGAATTTGAGAATCACCGTGCCAGTTTCGGTTAACAGGCGCTCAAAATCCCGAATATGCTGTAAACGGCGCTTTTCTTCTTCGTTATTGATCCAACCTTTTACTTTGGTCACCAATACATCTTCATAATGGCTGCGGTTAAAAATCACCATTTCTCCACGGCGCGGCACTACGTTATGCACTCGCCAAAGATAATCGCGATCCAGCTCGTTGGTGGTCGGCGCTTTAAAATAGGCTGTCCGCACCGCCAAGGGATCAACACTTTGAAATACGGCGCGAATCGTCCCGTCTTTCCCTGAAGTATCCATGCCTTGCAGTACAATCAGAATTTTGCGTTGATGTTCGGCGTACAGCAAATCCTGCAAGCGATCCAACTCCGGCGAGAGGGCGGTGAGAATGGCATTACGCTTTTCTTTGCTTTCGGCAATTTCTTTTTTGCCGTTAGTAGAAAACGTATTAATATTAAAGGGCTTTTTTCCATCAATACGGTAGTGTTCAATATCGAATGCCATCGTTCCCCCTTAATTAAGCATATGATTGCTCGGTGATACCATGAGATGCTTTGTCAGCAGCTCCGGTCGTTTTAAGACATCGTCCAAATAATATTGCGAAAGATACTGATAAAACGCTTCCAGTGCTTGTTCGAAGATTGACGGCAATTTGCAAGCCGGTGCAATACAGCAGACCACACCGTGATCACGGCATTTTACCAGCCAGTCATCGCCCTCCGCATTGCGGATGACCTGCGCCAAATTGATTTCATGCGGCGGACGGGCCAGCTGAATGCCGCCGCCTTTGCCGCGTCGAGATAAAATCGTTTGTTGTTTTGCCAAATGATGAATCACTTTCATCAAGTGGTTTTCAGAAATTTGATACGCCGTGGCAATTTCCTGAATCGTGCAGAGCCGATCATTATTGAGTGCCAGATAGATTAAAACCCGTAGGTTGTAGTCGGTAAATTTACTTAGCTTCATTATTATTCTTCTCTAAGTGGGAATTTTGCTGCGATTTTAGCATAAGAAATCCGAGCGGGGTTGATTATTGTCAAAATGGTTTGTAGAAATAGCGTACTTGGTGTGATTTTTGTGATTGGGATTCCAAAAAATAGATGATTAGCGGAGTTTAGATGTCATGGCGGATAACGACAAACGGATAAGTAGAATGAGCATAAAAAAGTGCGGTTGTGAAACCGCACTTTGGGGATAAATGACGGATACGGGCGAAAGGTTTACTATCGTCCCATGATAATCATCAACAAACTTTGCGCAATGTCTTTTTCCGGAATGACTTCACCGTTCAGTTTCAGCTCGCCGTTTTCCAAAATCAGTTTACTTTGATAGTGTTGGTTATCGGAAGTCGAGAGTATGTTTTGTTGTACCGATTTGTCCAACTCCGATTCCAAATTGAATTTTAGGTTTGTAATTTCCTGTTCGGATAGTGGTATCGAAGAGCCGATTTGTGCCACTGAGAGCAACAATTGCTCTGTAGCCGGTTTGCTGATGTCGGCATTTAACGTCAGTTGGTCAAATAATGACAGGATTTTACCTTGCATCAGACCGACGGAAGGATCTTCTTTCGACAGCGCCACATCAAAGGTCAGCTTATTTTCGCCGGCACTGTTTTTCAGGTTAAACGGTTGAATGTGGAGTGCCGGTTGGTTTTGCAGCAGCGTTAAGCCTAAAGACGACAATTGTTGCTCTACAATGTCAGGATTGGTTTCTTTACCGGCTATTTCCGCCATTTGATTGACGGTTTCCGCTTTTAGATGGTTAAGCGCGACATTTAATTCGATATTACCCAGCGGTTGTTGGTTGAACGTGACGGATTCAACGCTGTTTTTGAAGGTGAAATCGGCGAAATCGCCGGAAAGTGCGGTATTGTAATCCAGTTTGATATTACGCAATTCTACCTTTTTTTCACCGTTTGCAGATTGAGAATCGAGTGATTCCAAGGTGATAATCTGTTTCCCGCTCGGCAAAAATTCCCATGATGTCGGCGTTAAATCGGAATGTACGTTCAGTTTATTCAGCGTCAGAGCATTTCCCTTTGTGGCGAGATTGAGGTTCAGTTTGTCCAGCGCAATTTTAACCAAGCCAATGCCTTTTTGATTAGTGTCGCTTTCAATCTTGGCTTGCGTGCTATTGAGGGTAATATCCGCATCTTGGTAATCAAAGGCGGCAATAGTGGTGTGTTGCTTGAGTTGTCCGCTGTAGCTGATGGTGAAATCGCTGACGATTGGCGGGATACCCTTTGAGGCTTTAAACAGATCGGCAATTGACGGATCTTCACTGATTTCACTGTGAGCGGCGGTCATCACCGGCGCCAAACGTAGTGAGGTTAAACGGGAGAGTGGAAACGGACCGTGTTCGGCAACGCTTTTGAACGGTATGACATATTGTGTGTTGTCGGATAATTTCGTGATAATCAGTCGATCTTCCAGTTCAGTGGTGAAAAAGCCGCGAACCAGTTTAGCGTTTTTGAGTTCAAGGCGGTATTCACCGTTTAACAGGAAATTGGCGTTTCTTTCGTTGTTTTGTTGAATATAAAGAGGATATTTCTCTTCCAGAACTTTGCCCGAGTACCAAGTTCCGCCTGCCCACGCCGCAGCGATAACGGCAATAGTAGCAATGGCTAAAGAAGATTTTTTCATAGGGTTTCCTTGCGTGTCAAACGTGTTTAAAAAATTAACAGATGGCGGGATTATGCCATGTTTGATTTTTATCAGGCAATAAATTTAACAAAAAGTGCGGTTTTCCCTTGAACTTTCTTTTTTCAGCCTTATTTAGTGCAACAGGCGATGGATTAAGCGCGGTTGGCAACAAATTTTAAGAATATTTTCAAAACAGAGTTGAAATCCGATTTTTAGTCCGCATCTTAACAGCATCGAAGCAATTCGTTAAAGCATTTCAGATTTAACAGGAGAAACAAAATGGGAAAAATTATTGGTATTGACTTGGGTACAACAAACTCATGTGTTGCAGTGATGGACGGTGATAAACCGCGTGTAATTGAAAATGCGGAAGGGGATCGTACAACCCCGTCAATTATTGCCTATACACAAGACGGTGAAACGTTGGTCGGACAGCCGGCAAAACGTCAAGCGGTCACCAACCCGAAAAATACACTGTTTGCGATTAAGCGTTTAATCGGTCGTCGTTTTACCGATGAAGAAGTACAACGTGATGTAAACATTATGCCGTTTGACATTGTTAAAGCAGACAACGGCGATGCGTGGGTATCGGTGAAAGACGAGAAAATGGCGCCGCCGCAAATTTCTGCCGAAGTCTTGAAAAAAATGAAAAAAACCGCCGAAGATTTCTTGGGCGAGAAAGTGACTGAAGCGGTTATCACCGTGCCGGCATATTTTAATGACGCACAACGTCAGGCGACCAAAGATGCCGGTCGTATCGCAGGTTTGGAAGTCAAACGTATCATCAACGAACCGACGGCGGCAGCGTTGGCATACGGTCTGGATAAAGACAAAGGCAACCACACCATTGCAGTTTACGATTTGGGCGGTGGTACTTTTGACTTGTCCATCATCGAAATTGATGATGTTGACGGCGAAAAAACCTTTGAAGTGTTGGCGACCAATGGGGATACTCATTTAGGTGGTGAAGACTTTGATAACCGAGTGATCAATTATCTGGTTGATGAATTCAAGAAAGAGCAAGGTATCGATCTGCGTAACGATCCGTTAGCAATGCAACGTTTGAAAGAAGCGGGCGAGAAAGCGAAAATCGAATTGTCTTCCGCTCAACAAACCGATGTCAACCTGCCGTATATCACCGCAGATGCGACCGGTCCGAAACACTTGAACATCAAATTGACCCGTGCCAAATTGGAATCTTTGGTAGAAGAGTTGGTACAGCGCTCTCTAGAGCCGGTGCGTATTGCGTTGAAAGACGCCGATTTGAGCGTGTCTGAAATTGATGATGTGATTTTAGTCGGCGGACAAACTCGTATGCCGTTGGTTCAGCAAAAAGTGGCGGAATTCTTCGGTAAAGAACCTCGCAAAGACGTGAATCCGGATGAAGCGGTGGCAATCGGTGCGGCGGTGCAGGGCGGTGTATTGGCCGGTGATGTGAAGGACGTATTGTTGCTTGACGTGACACCGTTGTCATTGGGTATCGAAACCATGGGCAGCGTGATGACCAAACTGATCGAGAAAAACACCACGATTCCGACCAAACACAGCCAAGTGTTCTCGACAGCGGAAGATAATCAAAGTGCGGTGACCATTCATGTATTGCAAGGTGAACGTAAACGTGCCGGTGACAATAAATCGCTGGGGCAGTTCAATCTGGAAGGAATTCAGGCGGCACCGCGCGGTATGCCGCAAATCGAAGTGACTTTCGACATTGATGCCGACGGTATCCTACACGTTTCCGCCAAAGACAAAGGCACGGGTAAAGAGCAAAAAATTACGATCAAAGCCTCTTCCGGTTTGAGTGATGACGAAATTCAACAAATGGTGCGTGATGCCGAAGCGAATGCCGAAGCGGATCGTAAATTTGAAGAATTGGTACAGGCTCGCAATCAGGCGGATCATCTGGTTCACTCAACCCGTAAACAGTTGGAAGAAGCCGGTGAAGCTTTAGGTGCCGAAGACAGAGCGGCGATCGAAAGTGCGGTCAGCGAACTGGAAACCGCAGCGAAAGGCGAAAACAAAGATGTGATCGAAGCGAAAACACAAGCCTTAATCCAAGCTTCCGAAAAATTGATTGCGGCGGCACAAAGCCAAGCGCAAGCCGGACAGCAACAGGCTCAAGCCCAAGCTGAACAAGGCAAAGGCGGCGACGATGTGGTCGATGCCGAATTCGAAGAAGTGAAAGACAAGTAACTTGTATGACACGGAAAGAAAGGAAAAACCCTTTTCTTTAAATAACTCAGGGCGACGAGTAATCATCGCCCTTTTGCACATATAAATAAGAATATTGTAGATAAACTGTACCGCAACATCCACACGAAAGTGCGGTTGAGGCTATCGCAACGGTGAAAAGGCAGCGTTTCAGCGCCTTATTTTTGCGAATTTAAATTACACAGAAAACTGAGACAAACGAACGGAATTATTATGTCAAAGCGTGATTATTATGAAGTATTGGGTGTTGCCCGCAATGCCGAAGAGAAAGAGATCAAAAAGGCGTATAAACGTCTTGCGATGAAATATCACCCTGACCGCAACCCCGATGACAAAGACGCCGAAGGCAAATTTAAAGAAGTCAAAGAAGCCTATGAAGTGTTGACCGACGCACAAAAAAGAGCGGCTTATGATCAATACGGGCACGCCGCTTTTGAACAGGGAGGCGGTGCGGGCGGCGGCTTTGGCGGTGCGGATTTCGGCGACATTTTCGGCGATATTTTCAGTGATATGTTTGGCGGCGGCGGACGCGGCCGTCAGCGAGTCGTGCGTGGTGATGATCTGCGTTATGATCTGGAAATTACGCTGGAAGAAGCGGTTAAAGGCACAACCAAAGATATTAAAATCAACACCTTGGCGGAATGTGACAGCTGCCACGGCAGCGGGGCGCAGGAAGGTTCCAAAGTGGAAACCTGCCCGACCTGCCACGGTGCGGGGCGGGTCCGCCGTCAACAAGGCTTTTTTGTTACGGAACAAGTGTGTCCGACTTGTCACGGCAGCGGTAAAAAAATTGAAAAACCTTGTAGTAAATGCCATGGCGACGGGCGAGTACATAAAGCTAAAAGTTTATCGGTCAAAATTCCACCGGGTGTCGACAGCGGCAACCAATTGCGCTTGAGCGGCGAAGGGGCGGCGGGAGAAAACGGTGCGCCGGCAGGGGATTTGTATGTCGTGATTCATGTTAAGGATCATCAGATTTTTGAGCGTGACGGCAACAATCTGTATTGTGAAGTGCCGATCAGCTTCACCATGGCGGCATTGGGCGGTGAAATTGAAGTGCCGACACTGGACGGACGGGTGAAACTGAAAATTCCGGCGGAAACGCAAACCGGTAAGCTGTTCAGAATGCGCGGCAAAGGCGTGACCTCGACCCGTAGCCACTATGCAGGGGATTTAATTTGTAAAGTGATTATCGAAACTCCGGTCAAATTAAACGAAGAACAGAAAACCTTGTTGAAACAACTGGAAGAGAGTCTGGAAGGCGCCGGCACACATCGCCCTAAATCTTCCACTTTTCTTGACGGCGTGAAGAAGTTTTTTGATGATTTGACGAAATAGAGTATTTCGATCTTGCTAAGGTGAAGTGCGGTTAACGAAAGTCGACCGCACTTTTACTTTTTCACCGCACTAAACCCGTCATACATCAGCAACAGCATTGCCATCGACAAGCCCAGAATCAGCGGATAAGACGCCGATGGTATCCTTTCGCCGATATAGAGTGAAATAAACAGCATGGCAACGGTTTCGACATAACCGAGAAGCCCCAATAAATTAATCGGCAGCCAGTTACTGGCGAGAATGTAAGCAATAAAGGCGACACTGCTGATCATGCCGAGTAAAAAAATCAGTAGATAAATATGCGGATTCAGCTTTGCAGCCGAATCAATATTGACGTGTAAGACCATATACAGGCAGATCGGAAATAACAGTGCCATTTCTAAAGTAAATGTTGCCAGATCGTTCATCTTAAACCATTTTCGACTGACGAAATACAATGCATAGCCCAAGCCGACAGCGAGGCTTTCCCACGACATTTTTCCGGTCAGCAGAATATTCGACAGTACCGTCAGTGCGGCGCATAGAATGGCTAACGCTTTGTAACGGGAAATTGATTCTTTGAACAGAAATTTGCCGAAGGCAACCAGTATCAAAGGCAATAATAGATACCCGACGGTGACTTCAACCGCACTTCCGTTATTCGGCGCCCACAGATAGAGCCACATTTGGAAGCCCATCATTGAGGCATTGAACACCACAACCAGCCATAACCACGGTTGTTGTTTGAAGCGTTGTACATGCGTGATAACCCGTTGCCGTTGTTTAAATAAAAACAGCACGAGCAATACGGCGGGAAACATAAATAAAATACGGAAACCGAGCGAATCCATGCCGCTTAACGGCGTAAGCAGGGTAGTAAAATAATAGAGATAGCCGAACAGTGCGGAAGCCAGCAGCGAACAGCACAATCCTTTATTCATCACGATTTTCCGAGCAGGAAGCGTATAAATCGGCGTAGTATAGCGCTAAATCGTATTGAGTAAAATGTCGAATCAATTCAGCAAAACAGAATTGACTATTCTGTACTAATCTATAAAATAAAAAATCATTCTCATTTGATTTTTAAGATACTTTATTGCCATCCATGATTAAAAGACGTTATCTGCTGATCCTGCTGCTTATTTTATCGTCGCTTTCGTTGTTTATCGGTGCAAGCAGCTTGACCTTGAACGGATTGTGGCGTTTCGAGCTGGAGCAGTGGCAGGTTTTCAGCCTTAGCCGGGTTCCCCGTTTAATCAGTATTCTGATTGCAGGTGCCAGCCTGTCGGTGTGCGGACTGGTGATGCAGCAGCTCACACGCAACCGTTTTGTTTCGCCGACAACTGCCGGCACGATGGATTCCGCCCGTTTGGGCATTTTAATCGCCATTATTCTTTTTCCTAGCGCCTCGATGTTGGGCAAAACGGCAATTGCCATTGTCACCGCTTTTTTGGGGACGTTGATTTTTATTACGATTTTGTCCAGATTGAAATTTAAAGACGTGATTTTTGTGCCGCTGGTCGGCATTATGTTTGGCAACATTATCAGTGCCGTCACCCTTTTTCTGGCGTTGAAAGAGGACTTATTGCAGAACCTTTCCGGTTGGCTGCAAGGTGATTTTTCACTGGTGATGAGCGGGCGCTATGAAATATTGTATTTCAGTATTCCTGCGCTGATATTAGTCTATTTTTTTGCCAATCGTTTCGCCATTGTCGGCATGGGTGAATCGTTCGCCGCCAATTTGGGCTTGAATTTTAAACAAGTGCAATATCTCGGTTTGGCGATTGTGGCGGTGGTTACTTCGATAGTTATCGTTTCTGTCGGTGTGATTCCGTTTTTAGGGTTGATTGTGCCGAATATCGTGACGCTGTATTTGGGTGATAATTTAAAAAATATTTTGTCGCATACCGCACTTTTGGGGGCGCTGTTTGTGCTGGCGTGCGATATTATCGGACGAATTGTGATTTATCCCTATGAAATTGCGATTAACCTGATCGTCGGCGTGATTGGCAGCGGTATTTTTCTGATTTTGTTGTTTAAGCGGTTCCGTCATGTCTAATCGAGTCAAAATGTTATTGCTGATGATGCTAAGTGCGGTTTTTATCGTACTGTTTTTGGGATACAACCTGCCGAATCGTTGGCGCTATGCACTTGATTACCGCATGGTTTCATTGGCGGCGATCGTGCTGACTGCGGTGGCGATTGCCGTTTCCAGCCTGATTTTTCAAGCGTTGGTCAATAATCGGATTTTAACGCCGAGTATTTTAGGGTTGGATTATTTATATGTGCTGATTCAGTTGACGATAATTTTTCTGTTCGGCGCTAGCACCTTGACACAGCTTGATCCGCGCCTGAATTTTTTATTGTCGGCAAGCATTATGACACTGTTTTCATTGCTGTTTTACCATTTTCTGTTTAAACGGGAACAGGAAAATTTGCTTTTTCTGCTGTTGGTCGGGATTATTTTTGGAATATTTTTCCAGAGTGCCGGTACTTTTATGGAAGTTCTGATTGATCCGAATGAGTTTCAAATTGTGCAAGATGCCAGCTACGCCAGTTTTAATAAAGTGAACGGAGATATTTTATGGTGGGCGTTCGGCATATTGTTGCTCGTGTTGGTTTATGCATGGCGGGATTTGAATCGGCTCGATGTCTTGGCGTTGGGGCGAGATCAGGCGATTAATCTCGGGTTGGATTATCGTATATTGAGTAAGCGCTTGTTGATTATTGTGGCGATATTAACTTCGATTGCCACCGCACTTGTCGGTCCGATTACGTTTTTGGGCTTATTGGTGATGAATCTGGCGTTTGAATTTGTCAGAAGTCACCGCTATCGGGTATTGATTCCGGCGGCGATTTTGATCGCGGTGATCACGTTGGTCGGCGGACAGTTTGTGGTGTCGCAACTGTTGAATTTTAACACCACGCTCAGTGTGATTATTAACTTTATCGGCGGTATTTACTTTATTTATCTTTTGCTGCAGCGCAGCAAATAGTCGCTGATGCGGACAGGCAGGGAATTGGAAATCGGAAATGAGTCTTAAAATTAAACATATCAGTAAAAAATACGGCGAAAAAGTCATTTTGAATGATATTTCGCTGACGATTCCGCAAGGCAAAATAACCTCGTTTATCGGGCCGAACGGGGCGGGAAAAAGCACATTGTTGGCGATTATCAGCCGTTTGTTGAAGGCAGACAGCGGTACGGTAGAGTTGAACGGACGTGAAATCGGACAGATTCCCAATCAGCAGATTGCCCAACAACTTTCGATTTTGAAACAGAGCAACCATCTGGATCTGCGGCTGACAGTCCAAGATTTGGTGGCATTCGGGCGTTTTCCCTACAGTAAAGGGCGGTTGACGGCGGCGGATCGGATATATATCGAACAAGCGTTGGATTATATGGGGCTGCAAAAAATGCGCAGCGTGTTCATCAATGAATTGAGCGGCGGACAGCGGCAACGCGCTTACATTGCGATGACATTGGCGCAGGATACCGATTATATTTTATTGGACGAGCCGTTGAATAATCTGGATATGAAACATTCGGTGCAGATCATGAAAGTATTGCGCCGATTGACTGACGAGCTGGGGAAAACCGTGGTAATTGTGATCCACGACATTAATTTTGCCTCCTGTTATTCCGATTATATTGTTGCCTTGAAAAACGGCAGTTTGGTAATGCAAGGCAATGTCGAACAAATTATGCAGACAGATGCACTGAATAAAATTTATGGTATGCATATTCCGATTCATACCATTGATGAACACAAAATTGCCGTTTTTTTTAGAAATTGAACCACAATCACACCACAAAATCATCGCACAAGGAGAAACCATGCGTAAAATCTTTCGTAATTTAGCCGTTACTTTGTTGGCAACGTTAACCGTCGGTATCGCACAGGCGGACAATATTAAATTGTCTTCGACAATCGGCGAACTGGATGTCCCGCAACATCCGAAACGGATTGCTATTTTTGATTTTCCGGCACTGGACATTTTGGATACGCTGGGGAATGAAAACGTGGTGGCGGTTCCGAAATCGCTGCCGTTACCGATTTATCTGAAAAAATACGAAGATAAACGGTATGTGGATGTCGGCAGCCTGATGGAGCCTAATTTTGAGCGCTTGAACGAAGCGGAGCCTGATTTAACGATTATTTCCGCCCGTCAAAACAAGCTGGTGGATCGTTTTAAAGAAATTTCACCGATTTATTTCAGCGATATCAAATATCTGGAGTTCTACACGTCTTTCCAGCAAAATGTGCGTAATATTGCCAAAATTATCGGCAAAGAGGCACAAGCCGAAGAAGCGTTAAAGGCGATTGATAAAGATTTGAGCAACATAGCGGAGAAAGCGAAAGGCAAAACCGCACTTGTCTTGCTTGCCAACGAAAGCAATATCAGCGCATTCGGCCCGAATTCGCGTTACGGTATGATTTATCAGGATTATGGTTTCACTCAGGCGGATCCGAATATTGCCGAATCCCGTCACGGTATGAAAGTCTCATTTGAGTATGTTTTGGATAAAAATCCGGATTACATCTTTGTTATCGACCGTACCGCGGCAATCACCAAAAAAACCGGCAATGCGCAGCAGGTGTTTGAAAATGAGCTGATTAAAGGCGCTAAAGCCTATAAAGACGGCAAAATCGTCTTTTTGGATTCGGTGAACTGGTATCTGGTGATGGGCGGTCTGCAATCAATGAAAGCCATGAATCAGGAAATGTTGAAAGCAGTGGAGTAACTGCTGCCGTTATACGAAAAAACCATGCCTAGGCATGGTTTTTTTGTGCAAAGTGCGGTTGGAACGATTACCCCAAAATCTGCGCCAATTTCTCACTCACGGCTTCGACCGCTTGCGTGCCGTCCAGACGGAAATAGCGGGTGTTGCCGTTGTCGGCTTCCGCTTGATAGTAATCGACCAACGGTTTGGTGGTGTTGTGGTAGATACTCAGGCGATCAAGCACGGTTTCCGGTTTGTCGTCGGCTCGGATAATCAGCGCTTCGCCGGTGATGTCGTCTTTGCCGTCTTCTTTCGGCGGATTATAAACCACGTGATAAACACGGCCGGAAGCCGGATGGACGCGGCGGCCGCTCATGCGCTCGACAATCACTTCGTCGGGCACATCGAATTCCAATACGAAATCAATGCCGATTTCGGCCTCTTTTAATGCATCGGCTTGCGGAAGCGTTCGCGGGAAACCGTCCAGCAGGAAGCCGTTGGCAGCATCGGGCTGTGCAACCCGCTCTTTCACCAGTGCAATGATCAGTTCGTCGGGTACCAGCTTGCCTTCATCCATCAACTGTTTGGCTTGTTTGCCCAACTCGCTTCCTGCTTTAATCGCCGCCCGCAGCATATCGCCGGTGGAGATTTGCGGAATATGGTATTTGTTCATGATGAATTGGGCTTGCGTTCCTTTGCCGGCGCCGGGCGCCCCTAATAAAATAATTTTCATAATAGACCTCTTAAATAAAACAAACGCCATAACATACCTTTCCGGCGGCAGAAACTCAAGTTTTGATTCGTCGGAATGTGAGTTTGACGGCAAATTAATCACAGACGGCGGCGGTTTGCTGTCGACACGGGCATAAAAATTAAGAATAATTGTTATCGATCATGATTTTGCGGGCAAAATCAGCATAGAATAAACAGGTATACAAAATAGTCGTTTCAGTTGTCAGGGGGATAAAAAATGTCCGGATTATTTGAACAGTCGTTTCCGCAGCGGGAAAAATTGCTTGACCGCTTTTTTAATTATCTTGCCTTTGATACGCAATCAAAACCGGACGCCCAGCGCTCGCCAAGTTCTATCGGGCAGCTTCGCTTGGCGGAAAAGTTGGTTGAAGAGCTGGAAGTATTGGGGTTAAGTGAGATAAAACTGAGCCGCCATAGTGTGGTGACCGCACTTTTGCCGTCTAATTGCGGCAGTGAAAGAACGATCGGTTTTATTGCGCATCTGGATACGTCACCGCAAATGAGTGGGAAAAACGTTAAGGCCGAGCTGATTGGGGAATATCGCGGCGGTGATATTGCCTTGGGTAAGGGGGACGACTATATCAGTCCGGTGGATTATCCCTTTCTGCACCAGTTGGTCGGGCATTCATTGATTGTAACCGACGGCAACACCTTGTTGGGGGCAGACAATAAAGCCGGCATTGCGGAAATCATGACCGCACTTGAGCAACTGATTCACAGCAAAATTCCACATGCCAATATTCGGGTGGCATTTACTCCCGATGAAGAGATCGGCTTGGGCATGGCGTTTTTCCCTTTGGCGGATTTTGCTTGTGATTGGGCATATACCATTGACGGCGGCGAGTTGGGCGAGTTGCAAGTGGAAAATTTTAATGCCGCGTCGGCGGATATTTTGATTCAAGGGCATTCCACTCACCCCGGTGAAGCCAAGGGCAAACTGGTAAACGCATTGGCATTGGCTTGCGATTTTCATCAATACTTGCCGAAAGAGGACGTGCCGGAGCAATCCGAATTGAAGGAAGGGTTCTTTCATTTGGATATGTTGGAAGGCAGTGTCGAGCAGGTGAGAATGCACTATTTAATCCGTGAATTTGATGCAGAGCGCTTTAAGCAGCGTAAGCAGCAGTTTCATCAATGGGTGGAAGCGTTCCGAAATGAACATGGCTTGCAGCAACAGCTCCACTGCAATATCAGTGATAATTATCACAATATGTACGAGGTTATCCGTTGTATGCCGCAAGCGCTGGAATTGGCCAAAAGTGCGATGCAGGCCTGCCATATCACGCCGTTGGAAAAACCGATTCGCGGCGGAACGGACGGCGCAAAATTGGCGGAAATGGGCATTGCCTGCCCGAATATCTTCACCGGCGGTTATAATTTCCACAGTAAATATGAGCTGGCGAGCGTACAGAGCATGCAAAGTGCGGTTGATGTGATTGTCAATATTGCGGCAATCGCTCAGGGCGTATAACACATTATGTCCTGAGGAGAACGGGCTATGCAGCAAAATTATTATATCGGCTTGATGTCGGGCACCAGTCTGGACGGCGTAGATTTAGCATTGATGGATTTCAGTCGAGGCAGCCCAAAACTGGCGGCAACCGATTTTATGCCGATGCCGGAAGCGTTGAGAACACAACTGTCGGCATTGTGCAACAGCGGCAATACGTCATTGCAATTGTTAGGTGAATTGGATCACCGTTTGGCGCTGTTATATGTTGATATCGTCAATCGTTTTTTGCAATCCCGACAACTCAATCCGCAATGGATTAGGGCGATCGGCTGTCACGGGCAAACGATATGGCATTCGCCGAACGGGCGTTTTCCATTTAGTATGCAAATCGGCGACGCCAACCTGCTCGCCGCGAAAACCGGTATCGATGTCGTGGCGGATTTCCGCCGCAAAGACATGGCGTTCGGCGGACAGGGCGCACCGTTGGTTCCGGCATTTCATCACGCGGTGTTCAGCGAAACCGAGCGGGTCAATGTGGTTCTGAATATCGGCGGAATCAGCAATATTTCGGTGTTGGCGCCGCAACAGGCTGTGATCGGTTACGATACCGGCCCGGGCAATACGCTGTTGGATGCGTGGATTGAACGTCATCAGGGTAAACGTTATGATCAGGACGGCGCTTGGGCAAAGTGCGGTCGAGTTAGCCCAGCGCTGTTATCGGCACTGCTGGATGAGCCTTTTTTCTCGCTGAAACCGCCGAAAAGTACCGGACGGGAATTATTCAATCTGGCATGGCTGACACAGAAAATGCAGAATGTCGGCACACTTTCCGCAAGTGATGTGCAGGCGACACTGCTTGAATTCAGTGTACAGAGTATCGTAGGGCAACTACAGCCGATAGCCGCACAAAGCGGGTTGCCTTGTCGGCTATTGGTTTGCGGCGGCGGTGCAAAAAATCGATTGATGATGCAACGGCTGACCGCACTTTTGCCGGAATGGACGGTGCAGACCACCACGGATTGCGGGTTGGATGGCGATTCTGTCGAAGCCGCAGCCTTTGCTTGGTTGGCATATCGGCGTATGCACGGCTTATCCGCCAATTTGCCAAGTGTGACCGGGGCGCAAAGTGCGGTATCACTCGGTGCGATTTATCCGGCGGAACCGGCAGGGAATATCTGACGAAAGCGGTGCTAAAGCACCGCTGACGGTATTAATAGGCGCCTTGATTCCAGAATTTGGATTCCGGCGGCAGTTGCTGTTGCAGCAGGAAGCGTTGCTTGGCTTTGGCGGCAGGCTGAACCACTTCCCCTGACGGCGTGCCGAACGTAATGCCGCCTTTCAGGAATTGTTGCACGCTGCCGGTTTCAAATTCAAATCCTTGCAGACCGAATCCGAAGCTGTAGCCGGAGGTAATCCAGAATTGCGAATTTTGGCGCACCAGATGTTTGTATTTATCACTGATGACAATGTCTACCAACACGCGATCGCCCAATTCATTCAGTCGCATTCTTTGCACCAACCCGACTTCGATGCCGCGATATTGCACAGGCGAACCTTCGCTCAGGTTAAATGCGCTGGAGGTTTCCAGAACCAGCGGCATACCGTTGGCAAATTTGGTGGTGTTACTGATTTCTTTGATTAAACGGAAGGTTTTGGCGCTTTCTCCTTTGCCGGCCTCTACATCAATGTAAGGTTGCAACAGGCTGTCGATATTGGCGATTGCACCGGCGGAAATTTGTGGTGAAATCAATTTGAACGTACTGCCTTTTTTGCTGATAAGGGCATAGTAATTCGGTTGGATCAGTGCTTTACTGGTGATGCGGTTATTTTTCTGATCAATCGCGATTGAAACCACTTCGCCGATGGTGATTCCCATATAACGGATCGGCATACCTTTGCTCAATTCCCGTGCGTCGCTTGAGGTCAGGATAATTTCATTTCCTGCCGAGCGGGCGGCAATTTCGGAAGGGTAGAGCTGTTTAGCAGCGGAGGCCGCACCAAAATTGTCGAAACTGATAGCGCCTTTCAAGGTGCGCATGATAGGCGCCGCTTGAATAGTTACACCTTTCGGACTGATATCGACTTGTGCCGCACTTTCGCTCCAGAATTTGCTTCTGGCGGTCAATAAATTACGATATTGATTATTAATAAAAACATCGATTTGGAACGCTTTATCGGTCGGACGCACCGCAATGATTTGCCCGACAGGGTATTGTTTGTACAGTACCAGAGAACCGCGCTCAACCCCCGGCAAACTGGCTGAGGTTAACGTGATGTTCGGTTGCAGGGCGGCGCCGGTGATACCGGCTGCGGCACTGCTCAGATCCTGATAGAGCGGATATTGCGCCAGCGGCTCGCCTTGCCCGTTTTTGTTAACTGCAACTCGAATGCCGCCTTGCAGCCATTTTTCCGGCGCAGCGGCTTCAAACTGAATTCCGTCTATGCCGATATTGACGTTCAGATTCGAAGCGGCGACAAATTGAGTATTGGCGTAAATCAGGTGGCGATATTCGCCGGCAATAGCAATATTAAATTCTACACCCTCAACCGACACCTCGCGCTGTGCGATTTCACCGATGCGGATACCGTTATAAAACACACCTTGCCCGACGTTGACATTATAGGTTTCAGGTGCCGACAACTTAATACGCAGCGTATTCGGCTGGCTCAGCAGTAATTCAGATTGAGTCAGTACGGTAAATTCCGTTTGCGGCTCGCCGTTGCCGGCAATCAGATTAAAAAATGGTCCTGCCAATAATTTTTCCAGATTATTTAAGTTATCTGCATCCAGACTGTTTTCATTAATGACGACTTGGCTGCCGCTGCGCAGCAGATTGCGCATATTTTCATTAATCAACAGCTTGCCGTGAACCGTGTTGCTGACTTCGCCTTCCAGATTGGCATCCAGTGCCGACAGTGAGCCTATTTTAAAATTCTGATAATAAACCGGTGTAGTATTGACTTTGAGCCCGCGAATATTCGGCAGTTTGATGTCGACTTCAATACCGCGCTGCGCCGACTTTTCGTCTTGGTATAAGGTGTAGCTTTCTCCGCTGACCGCACTTGGACTGTCATCGGGGGAATCAAAGGAGACACCGCCGATAATCAATGACGTAATGCTTTCCATATCGACTGAAATTCCACTCAGACTGATATCGGTTTGCAGGCCGCTGCTGTTCCAAAAACGAGAGTCTTTTTTAACCAAATGGCTGTAAGGTTTGTGAATGACGAGATCAATTTCGACTTTTTGTTGATCCGGTAAAAAGCGGTAATCGGAAATGGAGCCGACCGGAATTTTACGGTAAGTCACGGAAGCGCCGGCCGAGATTGAACCGAGATTATCCGCCAGCAAATGAACCAGAATATCACCGTCGTCCATTTGTGCCATCGGCCCTTCGGATTCGGCAATAAATTCGTCGGCACTTTCACCGTCACCCGGTAATAAGGTGATGTAGTTGCCCGATACCAACGCATCCAGACCGGAAATCCCCGCCAGCGAGGCGCTCGGTTGTACCAGCCAGAATTTGGTGTGTTCCCGCAGGACGGCTTTAGCTTCCGGATTGATACTGGCTGTGACGCGAATCTGTTTTAGATCTTCGGTAAACTGGACTTTTCTGACCACCCCGATTTGTAGCCCTTGGTAACGCACCGGCGTTTTATCGGCAGAAATGCCGGCGCCATTGGTAAAGTAAATGGTAATGGTTTCACCTTGTTCGTCTAAAATACGGGCGAAAAGCGTCAAGCCGATAATCAATGCAACGATCGGCAATAACCAAAAAGGCGAAATGCTTTTCAAACGCCGAATCGTCGCGTTTTGTACCCGCTCTTGCGGTATTGTGCGAATCGGTTCGTGATTAGGTGTGTTGCTTGTCATAGTATTTCCAGAGTAAACGACTGTCAAATTGCTCGGCGGCAATCATGGTGAGAAAAACGGCGGCGCCGAAATAGAAGGCTGCCGGGCCGACAGAAAAATTGATCAATTGTCCGCGTGTTACCAGCGACATCATCAGCGACAACACGAATAAGTCTAACATTGACCAGCGTCCGACAAAATGAACTAAATGCAGCAGTTTCATTTTTTTATGAATATCGCCGACTTTTTTACGGTGTACACTGATCAGTAAATAAATCATGGCCAAAATTTTGCTTAACGGCACGAAGACACTGGCGACAAAGACCACAAACGCAACAAAGTAGCTTCCCATGCCGATAAACGTGATCACCCCGGAAATCAGCGTATCGCCGCTGGCAACGCCGTTGAGATAGATATAAGAAATCGGCAGCAAATTGGCGGGAATCAGCATGATAATGCCGGCAATCAATGCCGCCCAAGTGCGCTGTAGTTTGGCGCCGTCATCGATATCGAGCAGCGACTGGCAACGGGGACAATATTGGCGGCCACGGCTGTCGAGGGCGGATTGCTGTTCTACAAAGGTGTAGTTACAGCAATGGCAGTGCTTCAACCGTGCTTTAGTTTCATCGGGTGTCGGGTAGCTGAATTGCGGGTAGAATTCATTCCACAGCGCCATAGGATTGATTTTGATAAACAACAACGTGGTTAAAAGTGCGGTAAAAACAAAGGCGATAAAATAGATATCGACGGTCAGAGTCGCATATTCCCGCACTTTAAAAGCAGCCACGCCGAGACTGACCAGATAGACATCGAGCATAACCCAAGGTTTGATATAACCCAACATCAGTAACAGATTGCGCGGACGGTGGTGAAAATGTTTGGCAATCCATAAAAACAGCACCAAAGCGGCAAAACAGAGCGGCATGATGATGGCGCACAGTAACACCATAAAACCGGTGTAAATATCATTGTTAGTGGCGATTTTCCAAGCGCCTTCCCAGACGGAAGCGTAGACCGGCACGCCGAGTAGATCAATGCTGAGCAGTGGAAAAGTAAAAGCAAAGGGCATTAAAATCAGGATCGAGATCGCAATAATGGCACAACGGCGCAAGCTCCAGCGACTGCCGGAACGCAATTCCGCATGACATTGCGGACAGCGGGCAACCTGGCGGGCGTGCAAACGCGGCACATTGACCAGCGTGTCGCATTCATCGCAGCGCAGAAGGTGTTGTGTACTGACTCGGGATAAGATTTTAATGGCGGTTTTTCCTGTAAAAAATTTGGCTAAGTATAATATAAAGGCGAATTGATGGCTATAGACTAAATTTTCGTGCCAAATACACCTTTTCACGCCGCATTGCGCTTTGACAGGGGCGATTGTGTGAGAAAAGTGCGGTTTATGTTGTCAAGCAATCAAAAATTACGCTAGACTATGCCCCTATCATTTTAGTTTCTTGTGGCATTGGTTTCTTGTGGATACAAGAATTTGATAATACGATTCGGGAATTTATAATTTCATGTCAGAACAACAGTCAGAACAACAAAAACTCAGCAATAGTAAAGAGATTATTGCTTATCTTGCACAAAAGTTTCCGCTCTGCTTCAGTTTGGAAGGGGAAACCAAGCCACTTAAAATCGGTATTTTTCAAGATCTTGCCGCCGCACTTGAAGATGACGAAAAAGTCAGTAAAACCCAATTGCGCCATGCATTGCGGCAATACACCTCCAACTGGCGTTATTTGCATGGTTGCAAAGCCGGTGCGGAGCGTGTCGATCTGGCGGGAAACCGTTGCGGCGTGTTGGAACAAGAGCACGCCGATCATGCCGCCGAACAATTGCAGCAGGCAAAAGCCAGAGTGGCGCAACGCAAAGCGCAACTGCGTGCTGCTGCCAAAGCCAAACAAGCCGACAAAGATAAAGCGGATAAAAAACCGGCCGAGTTTAAAAAATCGGTGCGTCCGGTGAAATCGGTCGGAAAACAACAAAGTGCGGTGAAAGCGGAAAACAAACCGCACAAGGAAATGCCGAAATTGACACCGGTCAATGCGGACGCCTTGCAAAAAGGACAATCGGTTAACGTCAAACTGGCAGAAAAAGCCAACCGAGCGACAATTCTGGATATCATGAAAGATTCTGCCAGGGTTCAGTTGCAAAGCGGCATGTTGCTGAATGTCGCCTTTGAACATTTATATAATGCAGAATAAGGCGTTATCACTTATTTGCTGAGTTTCGAAGCATCGCATTTGGTTAAAGTGCGGTGTTTTGTTTATTTTCGGCTTATGTTAAAAATCAGGATATTTTAGGGATTGAGGATGAAAGTAAAAAAATTGCAATATGGTTTATTTGCCGTGTTGTTTGCTTCCTTGACATTGACAGCGCAATCCGTTGTTGCGGTAAAACCGGATCTTAAGTATGAAGAGATTCGTTTGCCGCAACCGGGCGAAGTGCAGGCGACGGCGACCAAACGCGTCACGGCACGTTTAACGCAGACACACTACAGCAAATTTGCATTAGATCAGGCATTTCTGGAGAAGATGTTCACCCGCTATCTGAATTTTCTGGATTATAACCACAATACTTTTTTACAAAGCGATGTAGATGAATTGCGAAGCCAAGCGAATAAAGACTTACAGCAGGGGTTGTATTCCGGCGATTTGACGTTGGCATTCAAAGCTTACGATCTGATGAGTAAACGCCGCTACGAGCGTTATGTCTATCTGCTCTCCCTATTGGACAAGGAACCGAATTTGGGGGAGGACGATCAAATTGAGATTGATCGCTCCAAAATGACGACTTGGCCGACGGATACGGCGGAGTTAGACAAACTCTGGTTGCAGCGTTTTAAAAATGATGTGATTACCGAACGTTTGAAAAACAGTAAATGGTCGGATATCAAGAAAAAATTGCGCAAACGTTATAATTTGGCTATTTTGCGTTTGAATCAAACCAAAGCGGACGATGTTTCGCAGTTATTCCTCAATGCGTTTGCCCGTGAAATCGATCCGCATACCAGTTATCTGTCGCCGCGCAGTGCCAAAAGTTTTACCGAAGATATGAATTTGTCATTGGAGGGAATCGGCGCAACCCTGCAATCGGAAGACGACGAAACCGTGATTCGTTCGTTGGTGCCGGGTGCACCGGCGGAACGCAGTAAAAAACTGGCTGCCGGCGATAAAATCGTCGGTGTCGGACAAGGTGAAAAAGGCGAAATCGAAGATATTGTCGGTTGGCGGTTGGACGATGTCGTTGACAAAATCAAAGGGAAAAAAGGATCGACCGTCCGTTTGGAAATCGAGCCCGCCAAAGGCGGCAAGACCAGAATTATCAGCTTGGTACGTGATAAAGTGCGGATCGAGGACAATGCGGCGAAGCTGGAAGTGAATAAAGTTGAAAACCGTAATATCGGCGTGATTAAAATCCCAAGCTTTTATTTAGGGCTGACTGATGATGTGCGCAAATTACTGGCTCAGGCAGCAGAAAAAAACGTACAGGCATTGATTATCGATTTGCGTGAAAATGGTGGCGGTGCCTTGAGTGAAGCGGTATCTCTGAGCGGATTGTTTATTTCCGACGGGCCGGTTGTGCAAGTTCGTGATGCGTATAACCGTATTCGCATTCATCAAGATCCGGACAGTGCACAAGTCTACCAAGGTCCGTTGCTGGTGATGATCAACCGTTATAGCGCCTCCGCCTCGGAAATTTTTGCCGCAGCGATGCAGGACTATCAACGAGCGATTGTTTTAGGTCAGCAAACCTTCGGCAAAGGGACGGTTCAGCAAAGCCGGCCATTGAATTTTGTGTATGATTTGGATCAGTCTCCGTTAGGTTTTATCCAATACACGATTCAAAAATTCTATCGCATTAACGGCGGCAGTACCCAAATTAAAGGGGTTGATCCCGATATTACATTCCCGTCATTGATTGATGGCGAGAAAGTGGGAGAAAGCAGTGAAGATAACGCATTGCCGTGGGATAAAGTGCCGGCGGCAAATTACACGGTCATGCCGACGCTGAACGCGGCTATCCGTTATTTAACGCCATTACATCAAAAACGGATTGCGCAAGAACGTGAGTTTATCGCTTTGGAAAAAGAGCTGGAAATTCAAAAAGAGCGGTCTGAACGCAAATTCCTGTCGCTTAACTTAAAAAATCGACAGGATGAAAACCGTAGTGACGAAGCCCGCCGTTTGAAAGCCCTGAATGAAAGGTTTAAAGCCGAGGGTAAAAAACCGTTAAAAAATATTGATGATCTGGCTAAAGATTACGAAGCTCCGGATTTCTTTTTGCGCGAAGCCGAGCACGTTGCTGCCGATTATGTGGATTTTTTAGGTGAAAACAAATAATAGCAAAAAAGCCCGTTAAAAAGTTAACGGGCTTTTTTATCGGAGAGAAAATGTTGAGCCGAACCGCTTTATTGGAATATATCGCCTCAAATTATGCCGTTGAAGCCGAATATCCATGGAAAAAATTCCCCCGTTATGCGGTGTTCAGACATCTCGGAAGCAGAAAATGGTTTTGCCTGATTGCCGATGTGGATAAACAAAAAATTGGTTTGAATGGCGATGGCAAAATAGATCTGCTGAATTTGAAATGTCCGCCCGAATTAATTGATTCACTGCGGCAGGCAAAAGGCTTTTTACCGGCATATCATATGAATAAGACACATTGGCTGTCTATTGTTTTAGACGGTTCCGTTCCTTATTCAGAGATTTTTGAGCTGCTTGACATCAGTTTCCGATTGACGCAATAAAACAGAATCATCATATCGGAGTGATCCGCACTTTCATTTTATTGCTGTGCATTTAATTCGGTATTCAACCAATCAATGAAATATTGGACTTTTGTGTATTTTTTGTGTGAATGGGGAAAGGTAATATAATGCGCATTAATCGGGATATTGAATGTTTCATCAAAGACGGGAATCAGATCGCCCGACTTGAGATAGGAATTGGTCAATAAATTACTTTCAATAATCAGTCCCAACCCTTGTTTTGCCGCTTCACAACTCATATAAGAGCGGTCGAAACTAAAAGCATATGTCAGCCCTTGTGATATATTGATATTGTGATGTGCGAACCATTGCGGCCATTGAATGAGCGCACTTTGTGATAAAATAAGATTGTTTTTTAACAAATCTTCCGGAGACTTAATCTTATTTTTAGCCAGAAACGAAGGGTGTGCCAATACCGTTACATATTCGTTTTTTATCGGTAGAACACTAAGATTCTTCCATGAAAAATGGCCGTGCCGAATGTCGATATCAACCTGATCCAGATTAAATTGAATATTTTCATAGGAACAGGTGAGATTAATTTGTAATTCATTATATTGCTTCTTGAATTTTTCAATTCTCGGCAATAAATAAAGCAAGCCGAAACTGGGGGAGGTGTGAATGCTTAATATTTCTTTCTCTTGTTTTTCAATAATATTACTGGTGGCGGCATTGATGGTGTGTAGTGCGCCGGATATGGCGTCTAAATATTTTTCGCCCGTTCCCGTAAGAATCATTCCTCTGCCGGTTCGATAAAACAGTTTTTTATTTAAAAAGCTTTCCAGACCGGCGATTTGATGGCTGACGGCTGAAGGGGTGATACTCAGGCTTTCCGCTGCTTTGACGATACTTCCGAGTTGCGCCGCCTGCTCAAAAGCCTGAATCGATTTAATCGGCGGAATAGCGACTTTTTTGATGTTACTCATATTCATATCCTATATGAGAGGGAATAATGATTTTTTAGTGCTCCATACTATAATATTTCGTTGTGCTGCCAAAGATAAAATTCAGCGTGCAAAAGTGGCTATATTTGCACGCTAATTTGAGATTACTGTGATAAACGCCGCTCTAAAACGGTTGTTTCAGGCGTTTTGGCAATTGTGGTATCGACTTTTCTGGTGCTGATCACAATAATAAGCGCACTGATAACCATACTGCCCCCAAGGAACGTTATCGCACTTTGAAACGATCCGGTCATGTCGCTGAGTGTGCCGACAATATAAGGACCAAAGAATCCGCCCAGATTGCCGATACTGTTGATGAGGGCGATGGCTCCGCCGGCGGCGGCGCCGGTCAGGAACGAAGGCGGAATTGCCCAGAACGGTGAAAATGCGCCGAAGGCACCGCATAATGCCACGGCCAAAAAGATGAATGATAGCCAGACGTTTGTTTCTGCAACTTGTGTTGCCAATACCAAGCCGACGGCGCTGACAGTTAAGCAAGTCGCAACGTGCCAACGGCGTTCGTGATATTTATCGGAATGGCTGCCAACCCAGATCATCACAATCATGGCGATAAAGTAGAGCAAGCCTAGAATCCAACCTAAATTCTGTAAACTTAGCGTTGTTGTTTCTGTGATGGTTTTAGAGATTTTAGGCAGAAACATATTAATGCCGTAGTAGCCCATCATCCAGAAAAAATAGCCGACGGAAAGTAATAAAACGGATTTATCTTTAAGTGCCTGCATGAAGGTGTAATGTTTTACGGCTTGTTTGGCTTTTTGTTCGGCTTCGAGCGTTTGCATCAGCCATGTTCTTTCTTCCGGTTTTAGCCAGTCGGCGTCTTTTATGTAATCGGTCAGATAAAAATAGGCGATAATTCCCAGAATAATAGCCGGAATCGCTTCAATAACAAACATCCACTGCCAACCGGATAAGCCGAAACCGCTTAAACCGAGTAAATAGGTTGAGAGTGGTGCGCCTAATGCGTTTGCCCCCGGAATAGCCAACATAAATGCCGCAATCGCTTTGGCATGGTGTTTGCCTTGGTAGAAACTGCTTAAATAATGCACCATGCAAGGATAAAAACTGGCTTCAGCCACACCGAGCAGAAAGCGCACGGTATAAAATTGCCATGGCTTTTCAATAAACGCCATTAAGATCGCTAAAACGCCCCAGCTTACCATAATGCGGCAAATCCATTTGCTTGCGCCGACTTTTGTCATCATTGCGCTGCCCGGCACTTCCAATAAAAAATAGCCCAAGAAGAAAATGCCGGCACCAAATCCGAAAACGGCATTGGAGAAACCTAAATCGCTATTCATTTGTAAGGCGGCAAAACTGATGTTCACTCGATCAAGAATAGAGATAAAAAAGCAGATAAATAAAAACGGAATTAATCGACGAGTCACCTTTCGCACGGTATTGCGTTCTAATTCGAGAATAGGATAAGTATTCATATTATTTTCTCCTGTTATTCAATCGTTGGATTGATTTGGTGTGGTATCGGCATTATTCGGCGCATTGTCGAGATACCTGTGTAAAATATTTACCGGTTATCTTTCGGATAATTCAGGCGTTATCTGCATTGGGCGGCCCCAATGCAGAAGTGCGGTCTGACTAGCTGGATTCGGCGAGCCATTTTTTGATATTGGTTGATATCACAGACGAGGAAATCCCGTATTGATCATGCAGGGTAGGTAGAGCGCCTGCGTGCAGGAACTGATCCGGTAAAGCAATCTGTTTTAAATTCGCTTGAATATTGCGGCTCATTAACAGACTGGCAACGGCTTCGCCCAATCCGCCCATGATCGTATGGTTTTCAGCCGTAATGATCAGCCGGTCGGACTGAGTGACCTGCTTGATGATGGTTTCGGTATCCAGCGGTTTTATGGTGGCGCAATGAAGCACTGC
This sequence comes from Chelonobacter oris, assembly GCF_000772535.1. Lineage (GTDB taxonomy): Bacteria > Pseudomonadota > Gammaproteobacteria > Enterobacterales > Pasteurellaceae > Chelonobacter > Chelonobacter oris. The sequence continues at coordinate 40,108 of NZ_JSUM01000014.1, read as the reverse complement.
AACATTGATATTGTCTTTTTTCAATATTTTGGCGACTTCAATGGCTCTCATGGTTAACAGACCGGTCGAAATAATCAGCACGTCATTGCCGTCTTCCAGTAATTTTGCCTTGCCGATTTCAAATTTATAATCGTAGTCTTTGAGTACGACGGGGACTTTTCCGCGCAGTAACCGCATATAAACAGGGCCTTGGTGATCGGCAATTGCCGGAACAACCTGTTCAATTTCATAAGCGTCACACGGATCAATGATTGTCATATTGGGAATGCCGCGCATCATGGCAATATCCTCGGTCGCTTGATGGCTTGGACCGTAACCGGTGGTTAAACCGGGAAGGGCGACGGCGATTTTGACATTTAAATTTTCTTCTGCAATCACTTGGTGAATAAAATCAAATGCGCGGCGGGTTGCGAATACGGCATAAGTCGTGACAAACGGGATTAGGCCCGATTTAGCCATTCCGCCGGCAGCGCCCATTAAAAGTTGTTCGGCCATTCCCATTTGGAAAAAGCGTTCGGGATATTGCTGTGCGAAAATATGCAAATCAGTATATTTAGACAGATCCGCCGTCATGCCTACAATTTCCGCTCTTGTTTTGGCCAGTTCGCTCAAGGCATGTCCAAATGGTGCGGAAATCGTTTCTTGTCCTTCTTCTGCAATGGAGGCAATCATTGCTGATGTGGTGAGTTTTTTCTTCGTCATCGTTATATCCCCTATTTCTGGCTTTCGTCCAATACAGCAATGGCTTTTTGCCATTCGTCTGCATCGACGCGAATAAAATGATTTTTTTCCCGTTGTTCTAGGAATGGAACGCCTTTGCCCATCAGGGTATCGAAGATAATGACGCGCGGTTGATCGCCCTCATGGTTTCTTGCTTTGTCAAAAGCCTGTACGACGGCAGCCAAATCATTACCGTCAACACGTTGGACGTACCAGCCGAATGCCTGCCATTTATCGCTTAAAGGTTCAAAATTCAGCATATCGGTTGATTTGCCGTCGGCTTGCTGGCGGTTAACATCTATCAGATTGATCAGATTACCCAATTTATGGTGTGCCGCAGACATCGCCGCTTCCCATGTCGAACCTTCATCCAGTTCGCCGTCGGACATCGAGTTATACACAAAAGATTTTTTGTTTTGATAACGAAGCCCCAAGGCAATACCGACCGCAATAGGCAGCCCTTGCCCCAATGAACCGCCGGACATTTCCATTCCGGGGGTATAAGTGGCCATGCCGGACATCGGTAGACGGCTTTCATCGCTGCCGTACGTTTCCAGCTCGCTGACAGGGATAATTTTTGCTTCGATTAATGCGGCATAAAATGCAATGGCATAATGACCGTGCGACAGTAAAAAATAATCGCGATCTTCCCATTCGGGATCCCCGGCTTTAAAATTCAAGGCATGGCAGTAGGCTGTTGCCAATACATCGGCATATCCCAATGCCTGTCCGATATAGCCTTGTCCTTGAACCTCGCCCATTTGTAAGGCGTAGCGTCTAATGTTATAGGCATGGGTTGCCAATTTTGATAAATCTTGCTTTGTCATAAGTACTCCCGTTCGGATGTATTGGATTAGTGGATCAACATGCCGCCATTGACATCCAGTGTGATACCGGTGGAATAGGAGGAGAGATCGCTCGCCAGAAATAATGCGGCGCCGGCAATATCAATGGCATTGCCGAGACGGGCTAACGGAATGCCGGCAATAATCTGTGCGGTCTGTTCGTCGCTGAGCTTGCCTTGCGTAATATCGGTTTGGATTAAACCGGGGGTAATGGCATTCACCCGAATATTATCCGCACCTAATTCGCGAGCCATTGCGCGAGCGAGCCCCAGCACACCGGCTTTGGCGGCGCTGTAGTGCGGTCCGCCGAAAATACCGCCGCCGCGTTGTGCCGAAACGGAAGAAATACAAATGATGCTGCCTGATTTTTGTTGCCGCATTGTCGGAATCACGGCTTGTGACATCAACAATGTCCCTCTCAAACTGACGTTTAAGACCGCATCATAATTTTCAGCCTTGATATCCATGACTTTTAATGGTTGGGTAATGCCTGCATAATTGACCAGCGAATCGATTCGCCCGTATTTGGCCAGAATTTTCTCTTTTGCGGCTTGCACTTGTTGTTCGTCCGCAACATTAACCGCAACGCCCATATGCCCCTCACCCGGCAACGCATTTGCCGCATTAACCGAAGCCTGCTCGTTGAGATCCGCAATAACGATTTTTGCGCCGTTTTCTGCAAACAGCTTGGCGGTAGCTCTGCCTAAACCGCGTTCTGAAGCTGCACCGGTGATAATCACCACTTTGTCTTTTAATAACATAAGTCTCTCCTGTTGATTGATTCTGTTTGTTTGCCTGAACTTAAAATAGCGGAATCGGCAATCACGAGAAATACACAAACCCTCAGGCATGGTTGAGAAAAATTGAAAGCGTGACAGGTATAACAAAAAAGTCGGCGACTTATTGCATAACCAGGAATAAACGGAGAACGCAACGATTGAAAAAAGACAGAAGAGCGTCTTTTTACCAACCTTGCATAGAGCGGGCGTACAGGGTTTTTAAATAATTAATGTGGGTTAGAAGAATGTTATTTTTGTTCTGATTTGAACAGCGACAGCATAAATAAGCCTGAAGCGGCAATGACCACCGACGGGCCGGCGGGGGTATCGTAAAGTGCGGATAACCCTAATCCCAGACTAATGGCCAGACAGCTGACAAAATAGCCGATAACGACCATTTGTTCGGGCGTTTTGGCAAAACGTCGGGCGGTGGCGGCCGGAATGATGAGTAGTGAAGTGATGATCAACGCCCCGACAAATTTCATACTGAGGGCGATAGTAAGTGCGGTTATCAGCATCAAGATAATTTGCATTTTGCGGGTGTTGATGCCTTCTATTTGTGCCAGTTCGGCGCTGACGGTGGTTGAGAGTAACGGTTTCCAAAAACGGATTAACACCAGCAATACGATCGCCGCCCCGGCAATAATCCAATAGAGATCATGATAATCGACGGCCAAAATATCACCGAACAGATAGGAAATCAGATCAACCCGAACATTGTCCATCAGGGCAATGGCAACAACGCCCAAGGAAAGAGAGCTATGTGCGATAATGCCAAGCAGTGTATCGGCGGAGAACGTCGTGTAATTTTCCAACCAGACTAACAGGCAGGCAAGTAACAAAACCATAGCGATGATCGCAAAGTAGGGATTGATCTCCAGTAATAACCCGAGCGCCACACCCAGCAAGGAAGCGTGCGAGAGCGTATCGCCGAAATACGACATTTTACGCCAAACAACGAAAGCACCGAGCGGCGCACTGATCAAGGAAAGAACCATGCCGCAGATCCAAGCGGGCAGAAGAATTTCAAGCATGAGACAACCTCTTACTGATGATCATGTGAATGCTCGTGATGGCACTGAGCCGAAACCGACGCCGAACTGCAACATACCTCACCGTGCAAATTGTGCTTATGATTATGGTGATGGGTGTAAAGTGCAAAGTTTTGTGCAAATTGATCCCCAAAATATTGAATAAAATCAGGGTGCTCCGATACAGTTTCCGGTGTGCCGGCGCAACAGAGGTGTTGATTGATACACAGAACCTGATCGGTATTTGCCATGACCAGATGCAAATCATGGGAGACCATCAGCACGGCACAGTCAATCCGGTTTTTGCTTTCACGGATAAGCTGGTAAAGTTCTGCCTGTCCGGCAATATCGACTCCCTGTACCGGTTCGTCCAGAACCAGTAATTCCGGACGGTTCAGTAATGCCCTTGCCAACAGTACACGCTGCATTTCGCCGCCGGATAATTTATGCATACTTTGCTGCGCCAGACGCTGAATTGACAGCCGTTGCAGAATCTCCGCAAGCTGCTGCGATTTCAGGTGCTGTTTTAAGGATAAAAATTTGGCTACCGTCAACGGTAAAGCTTGATCGAGGTGAATTTTTTGCGGTACATAGCCGATCCGCAATTTGGCTTTCGATTTCACCGTGCCGCTATTCGGGCGGATCAGCTTTAATAAGACCTTCAACAGCGTTGACTTTCCACCGCCGTTAGGGCCGACAATCGTCGTGACGGAGTTGGGATAGAGACGCAGGCTGATATTGTCCAAGACGATTTTCGAATCGAAACTGACGCAGATATTTTGTAATTCGATCAGGGGTTGTTGCTGAGTATCAAGCACAATGATTGCCTTTAATAACAAGCGTAAGCCAAAGAGTAGCAGAATATCTGATTTTTCCGATGGGTACAATAGGGGCTGTTCACAATTCGTCACACGGCAATATGTAGACAAAAAGCCGCTTTATGGGATTGAAAAGGAATTCAACGCGTCCACAAGATTTCACGAAATGTGAACAGACCAGCCCCTAAGCAACGAGATTAAAAGGATACGTATTATGATTGCTGTTTTAATCGGCAAACAACCAAAGCGGTGCGAACTTTTTGAATCTTTTTACTGTCTCACAACCATGCTTCCGTGTTTATCGCCATGAGTGAGGGTTGTTGCACGGAAATTCATCGCCCACAGGTTAAAATACCGACCAATAAAACAAGAGTGTAAGAATCGGCCATAGTGAAAAGTGTTATTTTAGCCAGAGACAGAAAGAGGCGTGCCCGTAACCGAAAAATAGTGTTTTTGGCACTGTTCGTGTTGCTGTGGGGCATCGCCTTGTATTTTCTGTTGCCGAACGATAGCCGTGTTACACAAGATCCGTCCACGGAATATCTGCAGCGCCAGCAAGGTGAGGAATCGGCGTATCAACCGATTCAATCCGATCCCTCAGTTACGGCAGTGCCAGCTCAGGAAAGTGGCGGCATGCAGACGGCTCCGACTGAAAGTGCGGTCGGCACGGCTTCTGCAAACAGAGAGGAAGAAGATCCGAGCGCCACGTCTTATGATGACGAACTGTCCCATCAAGATGATGAAGTGGAACCCGGCTCCGTTGACGAAAGCGGCTTGGGGACGGATACCGAATATTTGCCCGAAGCGGCGCAAAGCGCACTTGATATTCTGCTTGATGCTGCCGATGAAGCATGGCGGATCCATAATCAGTTTAGCGAAACGGTGGTCGGCGGCCAGCAATTAAAAGATATTTTGGATCAGTCAGGTTTGGAACCGACGGTCAGCAGCGAGTTGATCAGCGCCTTTCCCGAATTAAAAACATTAAAGGCAGGACAGCAGTTTTATTGGATTCTAAATAAAAATGATCAATTGCAGTATATGAATTGGCTGGTTTCCGATAAGGAAGAGCGAATTTATGAACGTCAGTCGGACGGCAGCTATAAAAGACAGGTGTTGAAAAAACAAAGTGTTTGGAAAACCGAAGTGATTAAGGGGCAAATTCAAGGATCGTTTTCCAACAGCTTGAGCCGCCACGGCATTTCGGCACGGCAGATCAATCAACTGGCGACAGCGTTGCAGTGGCAAGTCAGCATGAAAAAACTACGCAAAGGCGACAAGTTTGCCATTCTGATGGATCGCGAATATCTGGGCGACAAACTGACGGGACAGGCGAGGGTCGATGCGATTCACATTGTCCATGCTGGCAAGAGTTATTATGCTATCCAAGCGGCAAACGGGGCATATTTTAATGTCAACGGGGAAACCTTGGGGCGTGGTTTTGCCCGCTATCCGTTAACCAGACAACCGAAAATTTCATCGCATTTTAATCCGGCGCGTCGTCATCCGGTTACAAGGCGGATTGCGCCGCATAAAGGGGTAGATTTCTCGATTCCGGTCGGCACGCCGATTATCGCACCGTCAGACGGGGAAGTGATCAAAGTGGCGTATCAGGCTAACGGCGCCGGGCGTTATATTGTGTTGCGGCACGGACGTAATTATAAAACGGTTTATATGCACCTGAGCAGAGCCTTGGTCAAACCGGGGCAGCAAGTCAAACGCGGTGCAAGAATTGCGCTCTCCGGCAACACAGGCCGCTCGACCGGACCGCACTTGCATTATGAATTTCACATCAATGACCGTCCGGTCAATCCGATGACGGTGAAACTGCCGGGCAGTAATACCGGATTGCCGGCGAAAGAGCGCAAGGCGTTTCTGGCAAAATCGAAACAAGTGGTCAGAAAGCTGAAGTTATAAAAGTGCGGTCTGGTTCCCGTGTACGCTTATACACGGGAAGAGATCGAACGCATCAGCTTAGCGGCGCATCGACCGCCTCAACTTTATGTTCGGTTAACGGTTGTGGTTCTGGGGTATAGTGGCGCATATCGATTCTGCCCGAAACCTGTTCACACAATAAATCGTCATCACGCAGGCGCATATCACGCGTGATCCGCTCCGCTTCTTCTTTTTCCACGCCCAGTGCCAATAACGTTTTCTCACCGAGTTCAAAGGCTGCCGCCGCACTTTCGCGCACCACATTGTCTACACCCTTGTTAATCAGTTCGATATAATGGCGACGATCCCATGCCCGCACAATCAGTTTGGTATTCGGAAAACTGCTTTGTACCAAATCTACAATATGATCGGTAGCGTGTTTGTCATCAATACAAACCATGATCGCATGCGCATCAGCCGCTCCGGACGAGTGCAGAATATCCAAATGCGTGCCGTCACCGAAGTAAATATGACGGCCGAATTTACGCGCTTCTCTGATTCTCAGCGGATCATTGTCAATAATGGCCAGCGCCATGCCGCGACTTAACAGCGCCTGACTGGCGATTTGTCCGAAACGGCCGAAACCGATCACCAACACTTCATCACTCAAGTTTTCAGGCCGTTGCAAACCATCGAGTGAAATGGTTTCTTCCGGCAGAAAACGATCCACGGCGAGCATGACCAACGGCGTTAAGGCCATTGACAAAATGACCGCAGCCGACAGCAGGGCGTTGGATTGGGAATCCATTAACCCGCTGGTGACGGCGGCGGCATACAGTACAAAGGCGAATTCGCCGCCTTGTGCGAACATAGCGGTACGTAGTAAAGCCTGACGGTGGCAGGATTTAAACAGACGGGCTATAGCATAGATCCCGACGGCTTTGGTCAGCATAAAAGCAATCACAGCCAACGCTACCATGCCCCAGCTTTCGGCAATGAGATTGAGGTTCAGCGACATACCGACGGCAAGGAAAAACAGCCCGAGCAAAATCCCTTTAAACGGCTCAATATCGGCTTCAATTTGATGGCGATAACTGGATTCGGACAATAGCACGCCGGCTAAAAATGCCCCCATCGCCATCGATAGGCCGCTGATTTCCATCAAAAATGCCGAACCGAGTACGACCAGCAGGGCGGCAGCGGTCATCACTTCCCGTGCTTTTGCCGCTGCGAGAATGGCAAATAACGGATTCAGCAGCCATTTTCCGGCGGCAATCAAAATTGAAAGTGCGGTCACGGCAAGACAGATACTGCCCCAATTCACACCGCTCTCGGCACTATGATTCGGGCTGAGAAAGGCAACGACTGCCAACATCGGCACAATCGCCAAATCTTCCAGTAACAAAATCGACAGCGCCTGCTGTCCGCCGGGGGTATTGGCTTCCCCCCGCTCCGCCAGCATTTGCATCACAACCGCCGTCGACGACAAAACAAATCCGGCAGCACCGACAAATGCAATTTCTTGACGCAAATCCAATACTAAAACGCCAATTAATGTCAACAGTGCGGTACACACCACCACTTGGGCGGCGCCCAGTCCGAAAATTTGACTTCGCATTTGCCACAGCTTGCTCGGCCGCATTTCGAGCCCGATAATAAACAGAAACATTACCACGCCCAATTCGGCGAGATGTAAAATTTGTTCGGGATCGTCAAAAAAACTGAAAACGTGCGGCCCAATCAAAATGCCGGCACAAAAATAACCCAATACCGCGCCCAATCCCAGACGTTTGAAAATCGGTACTGCCAAAACACCGGCCGTCAGGAGAATGACGACCGGCAATAACGGGCTTGACGCATGTTCAACAGCCATATCTTGTCCTTTTTAAACAGTAAAATAACGCTCTTCTATTTAAGCATTATTTTGACAAAAATATTGAAATTTTTTTAAATAATACAGAACGTTTTAACCGACATGGAGGAATAATATGCAAGAAACGCATCAAAGCGCACAACAGGTGTTGGATTTTTGGTTCAGTGACGCAGTCATGCCGTGTTGGTTTGTCAAAAGTGATGCCTTTGATCGCCGCTGTAAATCGTTTGAAAATACGCTGACGGCAGCCGTTATGGGGGAATGTGCAGGCTGGCGTGAGACGATGGCGGGGCGTTTAGCCGAAATTATCGTGCTGGATCAGCTCTCGCGTAATCTGTTTCGCAACACGCCGCGTGCATTCAGTCAGGATGCGATGGCGCTGGCATTGGCGCAAGAGGCGGTAAAACAACCCGACTATACCGCACTTGCCCCGTTGCAGCGAAAATTTGTTCTGATGCCGTATATGCACAGTGAATCCAAGGTGATCCATCAACAGGCGATTCCGCTGTTTGAGGCATTGAACGATGCCGAGACACTGGATTTTGAATGGCGACACAAAGCGATTATTGATCGCTTCGGTCGTTATCCGCATCGCAATGCCGTTTTAGACCGTATTTCAACGCCGGCAGAAATCGACTTTCTGACTCAGGCGAGGTCGTCTTTTTGACGTGCAAAACCGCACTTTTCGGCTAAAAGTGCGGTATGCCGTTCGACTTACAGTAAAATCCAAGCCAGAATGGCGACGATGACAATGGTCACCAGCCCTTGCACTAAGGTTGCAATCGTTTGGGATTTATAGGCGGTTGCCACATCCATTTCACTGAATTCGGCCACAACCCAGAAAAAGCTGTCGTTGGCGTGGGAAACCGTCATGGCGCCGGCACCGATCGCCATAATTGCCAATACCGAACCGATTGCGCTGTCCAGCCCGAGCGGTTGCAGCAGCGGATAAATGATAGTGGAGGTAACCACAAGTGCGGTCGTGGAAGAGCCTTGTGCGGTTTTTAAGGCGGCGGCGATAATAAACGGCACCAGAATGCCCAAGCTCATGCCTTGTAACACCGACCCCAAATAATCACCGATGCCGCTGGCTTTTAAAACACCGCCTAATGCACCGCCGGCTGCGGTGATAATCAGAATACTGCCGGAATCGCGTACAGCCTGCCCAATCCAGTCGTTCAACGTGGTTTTGCTCCATTCGGGCAATAGGCGGGCGGAGAAAAACAGCCCGATAAGCAGTGCCGTGACCGGTTCGCCGAAGAAATAGACATAGGTTAACAGCGGATTATCAGCACCGGCGAACAGCAACTTCAGCAGCGAGGCAAAGGCGATCAACGCAATCGGCACGATAATCGGTAAAAAGGCATTCAAGGTTGACGGAATATGTTTGTAGAGCGTCTGAATCTCTTCATCGTCCGCCAGCTTCGGCAAGTCGTCTTGCGCACAGCGATAGCGCTTGCCCGCCCATTCGGCGTATAAATAGCCGGCAGCGGCGGCAAACAGGGCGATGACCAGTCCGAACAGGATCACTAATCCTAAATTTTCCACGTGCAAATTGCCGGCGGCCGCAATCGGCCCCGGTGTCGGCGGCACTAAGGTGTGGGTGGCGTACAAACCGGTTGCCAGCGCAACAGACATGGCAACCGCCGATTTACCGGTTTGGCGGATCAGCGATTTCTTCAGCGAAGACAAAATCACGAATCCCGAATCACAAAAAACCGGAATGGAGACAATATAGCCGATAATACTCATAGCAAGCACCGGACGCTGCCGCCCGATTTTGCTCAGAACAAAATCCGCCATAGCAATTGCCGCGCCGGTTTTTTCCAGAATCGTGCCGATAATCGTTCCCAGAACGATAACGATGCCGATATAAGCCAAAATACCGCCAAAGCCGGTGGTGATGGTTTTGACCGTGTCGGCAATCGGCAGGCCGGAGAACAGGGCAATGGCGTAGGCGGTGAGCAATAGCGCAATGAAAGGGTGTAGCTTGTATTTTGCGGTGGAGATAACGATAAATAAAATCCCCGCAATCAAAAGAATGACCAGACCGAAACCACTCATAAGAAAACCTCCCGTCAGTTTATGGGGAATGCATTTGATGATCCCGTAACCCCGTTTGGCAGCGGATTACACCGATTAACATAGCAAGAGGCGGATTTTTTGAATAGGATTTGTTGCCGGAATTGCGATAGGCTTCAAATTCTTTGCTTAAAACCACTCGGCGAGCCATAACCGCACTTTTAATCCCCAATAGGTGCTTAAACCACTGGTGGAGAATGCCATTTTTCCCTGATCAAAGATGATAATCGTCGGCGTGACGGAAACCTGCCATTGCTTGGCGATTTCGCCATCGGGATCATTAACGGTGGTAAAGCGGTAGCCGTGTTCGTCCAAATAAGCCTGTACGGTCTGCCGATCGCCCGAACGCAGGGCAATGCTGACAACCGCTACGCCGTCGGCGGCGAGGCTATCGATAGCCGGCGAAGTATAGCGGCAATAACCGCACCAGCTTCCCCAAAAATAGAGGATGGCGGGGCGATCATAGCCGAGTTGCGCCAAAAAAAACGGTTGGTTGTGCAGATCATAAAGTGCGGTGGTATCGGCATGATTCGGTACTTGCGGTTTGCGCAGCCAATCGACAATCACACTCATCACGATGACGGTTAAAAACAGGGCAAGCGCGTTTTTTGCAAGTTTTCGGATGTTGAGTTTCATGGGGTACGGTTAATTTCCTTGATATTTTGCCAGCCATTTTAACGGCGACATGCCGATTTTGGCGGTGAAAACACGGGTGAAGGCGCTGGCATACTGATAGCCGACCTCTTCGGCGACAATGGCAATCGGGGTGCCGGACCGCATTTTGCGCTGGGCTATCGTCAGGCGCCATTGCGTCAGGTAATCCAAAGCGGAAATGCCCAATACTTTTTTAAAGTAAGCCGAGAAGTTTGAGCGGGACATCGCAGCTAATTCCGCCATGTTTTCCAGCTGCCACGGGTGCGCCGGATGTTGATGAAGTGCGGTCAGCAGTTTGCTTAATTTATTGTCGCTCAACCCGTTTAAAAATCCGGCGGTTAATTGCTGTTTTTCCAACCCGTAGCGAATGATTCGAATTAAAAAATAGCTGCATAAATGGTGGACGGCAATCGGTTTGCCCGCTTTCTCAGCCTGATATTCCTGATAAACCGCCGCACCGACCGCCAATAATTCCGGGCAGTTGTCGAGCGGCATCAGCACGCACTCCGCCAGCGCTTGATTGAGCGGGTTCTTCACCCCTTCGCCGAAATCAAAACTGATGCAGGAAACGGTAATCCCGTTTTCGTCTAATGGATTAAGGCGGTGCAATGTGCTGTTCGGGCAGAAAATCACACAGGGTTCGGTTATGCGTTTGCGTTGATGGTTACTGAATATCAATTCAAAAGCACCGGCATGTACAATATGCAAATAGCTTTTATTCGGCTCGTTAAATTCCCCGAGTCGACAAAGCAAATCACTAAAAAACAGATCGCTGCGGAAGTTAAAACGGGCAAAAAATTCAGTTAGCGCATCCATAGGTTCCTCGGTTAAAAAATTCGGACGATCCGTCAACCGACCGTACACCGTTGTTCTTATACTGACGCCGTAGCAAACAAACGGCGGGAATTTCAGCAACAGATTGCCGGTATTCTCAAAGGTTAATGTTGAAGAGTCAACAAAAAGGAACGATTAAGATGAGTAATGAGCATAAAGCACAACAAATAGATACTGCACGTCGTCAGGCATTGGGCAAAGGATCGCAAATTGCGCTGGCGGCAACCGCACTGGGTGCGATGGGATTAAGCGGAGCCGTGTCGGCACAGGATAAAAAAACAACGGATCCGTATGCGGAACCGGCGCAATACGGTATGCCGCGTCACGGCATGAAACTGGATAAAAAGCGGGTTGCGTTGGTTGTGGTCGATCCGCAAGTCGATTTCTTAAGCCCGAAAGGCATCAGTTGGGGCGTAATGGGCGAAAGTATCACTCGGAACAACACAGTACCGAACATTGAAAGCCTGTTCAAAGCAGCAAAAGCGGCGGATATTCCGGTGATTGTTTCCCCGCACTATTATTATCCGCAAGATCACAGCTGGAAATTCGGCGGCCCCGGAGAACATTTTATGCATGACAGCGGTATGTTTGCACGCAAGGGACAATATACGCTGGAAGGCTTTGAAGGGTCGGGCGCCGATTTTATGGAAGAGTACAAACCGTATATTTATGACGGTAAAACCATTATCGCCAATCCGCATAAAGTTTTCGGCCCCGAGACCAATGATGTCGTGCTGCAACTGCGTAAGCAGGGTGTCGATCAAGTTATTCTGGCGGGCATGGCGGCAAATTTGTGTATCGAATCCCATTTGCGCGAGTTTATCGAACAAGGTTTCGAAGTTACCGTGGTGAAAGATGCCACCGCGGGGCCGAAAATTCCTGAAGGCGACGGCTATCTGGCGGCATTGATCAATTTCCGTTTAATCGCAAACGATTTGTGGACCACCGCCCAAACCGTAAAAGAATTAGGCGTTAAAATTTAAGTTAACCGCCCCCCGGCAAACCGCACTTTACCGATGAATTAAGCTGTTTTATCGATAAAGTGCGGTTTTTTTATCGACGGTAATTTGCGTTGTTTTCAGCATTATCAAATAATATTCAGCCGATTATCGCCTGAAACGGCAAAAAATCTGGAATATTTTTATTTTTGGATTACATTGATTGTAAATTGTTATTTCAAGCAAGGAAACGCCGATGCAAAAAGCTTTACACCACTTAGTGACCGAAAGTCGTAATCCCCGTTCTGCGGAAATTGATCGGTTAACGACCGCTGAGGTTTTACGGATTATTAACGAGGAAGATCAAAAAGTAGCGCCGATTGTCGCCACACAAATTCCGATGATTGCGCAAGCGGTAGAACGGATTGTCGAGGCGTTTCAACACGGCGGGCGATTGTTATATTTGGGCGCAGGCACCTCGGGGCGTTTGGGCATTTTGGACGCCAGCGAGTGCCCGCCGACTTACGGCACCGATCCGCAGCAAGTCGTCGGGCTGATTGCAGGCGGTCAACGTGCGGTATTCAGTGCGGTGGAAAATGCGGAAGACAATCGGGAAGCGGCAATCGATGATTTAAAACAGATTCAATTGACGGCAAAGGATATTGTGGTCGGCATTGCCGCCAGCGGCAGAACGCCGTATGTACTTGGCGGCGTGGATTATGCCGACCGGCTCGGTTGTGTCACCGCGGGCATCGCCTGCAATCCCGATTCGCCGTTGTTACAGGCCGCACAAATACCGGTTTGTGTTGCCGTCGGCGCTGAAATTGTCAGCGGTTCGTCGCGTATGAAAGCCGGCACGGCACAAAAACTGGTGCTGAATATGCTGACCACGGCGGCAATGATTCGCTGTGGCAAGGTTTACGGCAATTTGATGGTGGACGTACAGGCGACCAATCATAAATTGATTGAACGCCAAAAAAACATAGTGATGCAGGCAACCGATTGCACACGGGAAGAGGCGGAAAAGGCGCTGCAAGAGAGCGGACAGCACTGTAAAACCGCAATTTTGATGATTCTGGCACAACTTTCCGCACCACAGGCAAAACAGCTGTTGCGCGCACATCACGGTTTTATTCGCAATGCGCTAAATGCCCATTTTCGGCAATAACGGCATTTAAGACATTGAATTAACCCAGATGTTTATCAATTAAACGATAAACAGGCTCACAATTTACCGCTTTTGCGATCCGGATCGCAAAAAAATCGCCCCGCACTTCGCCTTCCTGTCCGTTGCGTTAGACTCGCCGAAAAAGGAGGGCGAATGCGTAACGGGTTTACTTTGCCGGAAGTGTTGTTGGCGGTATTGATTTTGAGTTTGTTGGCGACAGTGGCGATGCCGCAATGGCAGACACTGTCGGATTATCAAGTCTTGCAGAAAGAGCAGCGCAAGTTGTTCGCATTTTTGCGACATGTGCAATTACGGGCGGAAAATTCGGGCGACATCTGGTTTTTGTCGATTCAGCGCGATCGGCAAAAACAGCAGTGGTGTGTCGGCGCCCAGCTGAAAGACAGCCTGATTTGCGACTGCTTTATTCCACACAGCTGTCCGTCACGCCTGCGGGCGCATTTTTACTATCCGGCATTCGCACCGCAAACCCAAATCATCAGTAAAAAATATTATCCGTCGGAAATCAGCCGCTTGAGCGGGGTGCGCGACACCTTTTCCGCCGCCTGTTTTGTGTTGCAGGCAGGCAAAGTGCGGTCGATTTTCTCACTGTTCAATGTCGGCAGTTTAAGGGTGAAAGATGATCAAGCCGCCAGTGCCTGCGTTAATGACAATTAAATCTCAAGTGCGGTTTAAACAGCCGTATAAAGCAGGGGTCAGCCTGTTTGAAGTCATGGCGGCCGGTACAATCGGTGCGTTTTTGTTGTTGGTGATCATCACTTTTTTTACGCAGGCGGCAACGGCAAATCGAGAATTATTGCTGCGTTTGCAGCTCCAGCAGGAAGTGCATAAGGTGTTGCAGTTACTGGAAAAAGACATTAGCCGCAGCGGTTTCGCTTATTTTGACGGACGGATAGAGCAATCCAATCAGGCGCTGTTTAACCATGCGGACGGCGGTTCGACCACCATCACGGCGGCAAACCGTGAAGCGGCGAACAGCTGTCTGCTGTTTTGGTATGACTTGGATCACAGCGGTTGTCTCGGCAGCAACCACGGCGCACAGTGTCGGGAGAATCAAGTGAATGCGACCGGTGAAATTCAAAAAGAGCTGTTTGGTTATCGCTTGAAAAGCAAAATGGTGGAAACGCGAGTGATGTATAAGAGCGGCACGGTGCAACAGTGCGAACAGGCGCAATGTCATGCCTATCTTGCGGAAAACGGTTGCGATACCCGAGGTTGGGCGGATCTGCTTGACAGTGAGGTTTATCGGGTTGATCGTCTGCAATTTTCTTGGTTGGCACAGCGGCACGGCGTTTCGGTCGAAATCGAAGCCGCCTATAAAAAATATCCGCAAATCCGTTATCAAAGTGTGGTCGTGATTGCATTACACAACCGTTTATTAAACAACCGTTTATCAAATAATCGTTTATTATCGGAGGAGTGATGATCCGCATGAAAAAAGGGCTGGTAACGTTGTGGAGTCTGCTGATTTTAGCGTCGGTGCTATGTCTGTTTTTATGGCGGGACGGTGAGATTTTGGCATTACAACGGGCGAATATGGGCGAACGGTGGCGCTATTTGCAGCAACGTGAGCCGTTACTGACACAAAGTATCATGCCCGATAGCGATGAGCTATGCCGACAGGCGGCGGCAGGGCAAAGTGCGGTCTCGTCATTTCGGATCGAATTTGTTTTGCCTGCAAACGCCTCTCAGCGGCACTATCTGCTTTGCCGTCGGCATTCGCTGTTCAAACGGTTGCCGCAACAGGCGTTACAGCAGGGCGTGGCGGATTTTGTACAAAATCCTGAAAGCTGGCAGCCGTTAACGTTGCCGCTGAGTAAAGCGGATTATGCCCAACGTGCGGTTTTATGGTTAAAAACGGACAGCGAGTGGGTGATGGAGGCGGATTTTTACGGCATTGTGCTGGCGGAAGCCGATTTGCAAATCCGCGGTGAAGGCACGATTTTCGGGGCGGTGATTCATAATGGCAAAGTGCTGTTGGGGGAACGGAACCGCTTGGTTTTTCAACCGCACTTGCTCGAAAAAATCGCTGCCGAGCATCAACAATGGCGCTATCAAGCGGGAAGTTGGCATGATTTTGATCCGTTATAAACGCAATGGCTGTCATTATCGGAAAGGCGCGGGGCTGGTGGCGGTGCTTTTCACTTTGATGCTGTTCAGCATAATGTTGTCGGGACTTTCCCGTTGGTTGAGCGCACAACAACGGGACGGCGTACAGAGTTATCAACGCTATCAAGCGCTGTTATTGGCGCAAAATCAGTTGGCACGCCAACGATTAGGGTTGGAATGTGAAACGCAATACAGGCAAAATCAGCTTGTTTTTCAGATTGATTGTCACGGTAAACAGGTGAAAGTGCGGTTTGTATGGGGGGAAGTGATCCTCAGCGCAGAAAAGCGGTAAACCTGCTTGCAATCGTTGCCGCTCTTGCCGACAATGGGGCAGTTTGCAAAGGAGGGCGATTGTGCTGCATCTGTATTATTCCAACCATTTAGAGATTCAAAAAGAGATTTTAATCAGCCTGATGCTGCAAAGCCCGTTGGCGGATCCGTTTCACAGCGAACAGGTTTTGGTGCAAAGTCAGGGCATGGCACAGTGGTTAAAATTGCAAATCGCCGAAAAGTGCGGTGTCGCCGCCAATATCGATTTTCCTTTGCCGGCCGGTTTTATTTGGCAGCAGTACCACCGCACGTTGAGCGATGTGCCGGAACAGAATGCATTTCAAAAAGAAGCGCTGCAATGGCATTTGACGGCGTTGATTCCCACCTTGCTGACACAGGCGGATTTTGCGCCGCTGAAAAAATATTTGGGCGAACCGCCGTCGCAAGAGAAACTATATCAACTTGCAGGCAAAATCGCCGATCTGTTCGATCAGTATTTGGTGTATCGTCCCGACTGGATTCAAGCCTGGCAGCAGCAAAACGAACAGGCGGTGCTGCAATCGTTGTTTGACGGCAAACAACAAGATATGTCCGATTTATTGCATCAGGAATTGCAAGGTGCGGTTGCTTGGCAGGGGAAATTGTGGCGTGCAGTATATGCCCGAATTGAACGACAAGCCGGACAACGGGGATCGATTTGCCGGCATCGGGCGGCACTGCATCATGAAT
Source organism: Chelonobacter oris (assembly GCF_000772535.1). Taxonomy (GTDB): domain Bacteria; phylum Pseudomonadota; class Gammaproteobacteria; order Enterobacterales; family Pasteurellaceae; genus Chelonobacter; species Chelonobacter oris. Next base: position 23,368 of record NZ_JSUM01000014.1, on the reverse strand, counting down.
ATCTGCAAAAGCTGGCAGCGCATAAACCGCATCATCTGCCGCAACGGCTGTTTATTTTCGGTATTTCCGCTTTGCCGGCGGTCTATTTGCAAACATTTCAGGCGATAGCGCAACATTGTGAGGTGCACCTTTTTTTCAACAATCCTTGCCGTTATTACTGGGGCGATATTGTCGACAACGCATTTTTGCGAAAATTACAGCTGCGGCAACGGCTGAAGCATCAACAAGGCGGTGTCGGTTCTTGGTTGAACGAGCGGCAACAGGCGGCATTCCCTGACGATGGGCGGTCAGCGTCATTGCAAAGCGGCAATCCGTTATTAGCGGCATGGGGCAAAATGGGGCGGGATTTTTTGTATTTATTGAGCCAGAGTGAAGCGAATGAAATTGATGCGTATGCCGATGTCTCGGGGCAGAGTCTGCTGGCGCAGCTACAGAATGCGATTTTGGATTTGCAGCCCGCACAGCCGCAAGCTCCGTTTTTGCTGCACACTGATGATGACAGCATTAGGATTCATGCCTGCCACAGCCCGATGCGGGAAGTGGAGGTGCTGCATGATCAGTTGTTGCATCTATTTGAGCGGCAAGCCGATTTAACCCCGAAAGACATTGTCGTGATGGTGGCGGACGTTGATAAATACGTGCCTTATATTCACGCTGTTTTCGCACAATATGATTATCAGGATCCGCGTTTTATCCCGTATGAAATTACCGATCGCAAACATACCCACAGCGATGTTATTATTTCGACGTTTTTGAATCTATTACAGTTGAAAGAGAGTACCTTCAGCGCCGAATCGGTTTTGGGCTTACTTGACGTGCCGGAATTGCGCGCCTGTTTTGCTCTGGACTTGAATGAATCGGCAATCTTGAAAAACTGGGTGGCGGAAAACGGTATCCGTTACGGCTTGAGCCGCGATGAAAACGACATCGAACCGAATTATAATGCTTGGCAGAGCGGGCTGGAACGTATGTTGCTCGGCAGCGCTATGCGGCAGGCGGACGGTATCTGGCAACAGACGGTGGCGTTTGATTCCAGTTACGGCTTAAATGCGCAAATTGTCGGTAAACTGGGCGAATTTTTACAACGGTTGCAAGATTGGCAGCGGATTTTACAGCAGTCGCACGATGTGGCGCAGTGGCAGCAGCATTTGCATTGGGTGTTGGCACACTTTTTTGCCGAAAGTGAACAGAGCCGTTATGCCTTGCTGTTCCTGTCGCAGCGGATTGATGATGTTTGCCGTCTTGCTTTGGAGACCGAATTTGACGGTAAACTGAACAGTAATGTGGTATTTGAATGGCTTAACGGCCATTTATCGGAGGAAGACGGCGGCATTCATTTTCTGAACGGCAAACTGAGTTTTTGCACCTTGTTGCCGATGCGGGCGATACCGTTTAAGGTGGTGGCGCTGCTGGGCATGAACGAAGGCGATTATCCGCGTCAGCAAGCGCCGAACAGCTTTGATTTAATGCAATACAGTGTACAGAAAGGCGATCGGGTGCGTCGTGACGATGACCGCTATCTGTTTTTGGAAGCGATTTTATCGGCTCAACAAACATTATACATCAGCTATGTCGGGCGTTCGCTGACGGATAACCAACAGTTGCAGCCGTCGGTGCTGGTCAGTCAGTTACTGGATTATCTGGCGGATCAAAGCCGAACGACAGACGGCGGTGATGTCCGGCAACAACTGGTTCGGCAATATCCGATGACCGTGTTCAGCCGTGACAATTTTGAGTATCGCAATCCGAACCGCTCTTTTGCCCGTGAATGGCTGGTGGCGGCAACAGGGCAAAGTGCGGTTTCTGATTTTATCCAACCGCTGGGCGGCGAGCCGTTCAGCCGGCCGGTGATTGAATTTGACAGTTTGCGCCGTTTTGTGGTCGATCCGGTGCGCTATTTTTTTGAAAAACAATTGGGTGTTTATCTGCGCCAACACAACGATGAAATCGAAGACAGCGAAGTGTTTCAAATTTCGCCGTTGGCGCGTTATCAGCTGAGTGATGCCTTGTTGCGGCAGCCTGTGACGGATTGGTCGCAGCAATTCGAGTTTTTCAAATTGAAAGGCGAACTGCCGCGCGCCCATTTTGCAACCATTTCGCAACATGAAATCAGTGAGCGTTTGCAATCGCTCAGCAAGGTGATTGCCCCTTATTTATCACAAACAGCGGAAAGTATGCCGATTGCGCAGGATATTGTGTGCGGGCAGCAAACCTATCGGTTGCAAGGTGAAATCGACCGCCTCTATCAGGGGCGGCGGATTGAGTGGCGCAGCGGTGCCGTCAAACCAAACCACCAAATTGAAACTTGGCTGTATTACTTGGTACAAACCGCACAGTTACGCCAAACTGCACCGACACCGCACTTTTACGGACTGGACGGGGAGACGGTGCAATGTTGCCGTTTTAACGACATGAGTCTGGAAGACGCGGAGCGGCAACTGGCGCACTATATTGCCGATTTTGTCGAATCTGAACGGCAATTGCTTGTCTTGCCGACCGCACTTTACCCGCTGTTTTGCGGTGATAGCGCCAAAACAGCGGAAGAGCTGCTCAATGAGATCTGGAAATTAGCCGAAGAAACCCCTTACCAAAGTGCCGATCCCTACTGGCAGCGACTGTTAAGCCAGCATCAATCCCTGAATTTGGCGGTGATTACGGCGAAAATGCAGCAGTGGTTCGGCTTGATGGCGCAATCTTTGCTTGACGGAAAAGAGAATAACGCATGATTTTCTTGCACAGGCTCACAACAATCAATAAACTAGCACGCTTATTTTAATCGGTGGTGAGAGAGAATGCAGGTTTCAGATTTTTACTTTGAGTTGCCGGACGAATTGATAGCACGTTATCCGAAAGCCGAGCGGACGAGCAGCCGCCTGTTGTGTCTGGACGGCACAAACGGCGAGCTTTGCCACCGCCGCTTTAGCGATGTGACGGAGCTGGTCGACGAGGGCGACTTGTTGGTTTTTAACAACACGCGAGTGATTCCGGCGAGAATGTTTGGTCGCAAAAGCAGTGGCGGCAAGCTGGAAGTGCTGGTAGAGCGGGTGTTGAGTGAAAAAAGCTGCTTGGCGCATGTTCGGGCGTCAAAAGCGCCGCAATCGGGGGCATTATTGATTCTCGGCGAAGACAAATTGGGCGAGGGCAACGGCATTCAAATGGTGATGAAAGCCCGTCACGGCGCGTTGTTCGAGTTGGAAACGGCGGACGATGTGCCGCTATTGGACTGCTTACAGCAAATCGGACATATCCCGTTGCCGCCGTATATTGACCGTCCCGATGAAGAGATGGATCAGGAGCGTTACCAAACCGTTTACAATCAAGTGCCTGGTGCGGTTGCGGCGCCGACCGCCGGTTTGCATTTTGATCAGGCGTTATTGGCAAAACTGCAGCAAAAAGGGGTGAATTTCGCATTTGTCACTTTGCATGTCGGGGCTGGTACTTTCCAGCCGGTGCGGGTGGAAAAGGTGGAAGATCACCATATGCACGCCGAATATGTTGAAGTGGACGAACAAACCGTACAAGCGATTTTGGCGACCAAAGCCGCCGGAAAACGGGTGATTGCGGTGGGGACGACGTCGGTGCGCTCGGTGGAAAGTGCGGCGTTGGCGGCGGCACAAACTCGGGCGGCAAATTTGTTGGCGCCGTATTTTTCCGATACGGCAATCTTTTTATACCCGGGCAAACCGTTTCGGGTGATCGACGCCCTGATTACCAATTTCCATTTACCGGAATCGACACTGGTGATGTTGGTTTCCGCCTTTGCCGGTTATCGCAATACCATGCAGGCATATCAACGTGCGGTGACAGAAAAATACCGGTTTTTCAGTTACGGCGATGCGATGTTTATCACTAAAAATCCCGATGTAAAGGGACTGGATTGATTTTATTAAGCGAAAGTGCGGATCACCGCACTTTTAACCGTTAATCTTCGGACTGTTTTTCCGTTGAGGAGTAAAAATGAAATATGAGCTACAAAAAACTGATGGACGTGCCCGCCGCGGGCGTCTGACTTTCCAACGTCCGCACGGCGAATACCATGTGGAGACGCCGGCGTTTATGCCGGTCGGCACTTACGGTACGGTGAAAGGCATGACGCCGGAAGAGGTGCAGGCCAGCGGCGCACAAATTCTGTTGGGCAATACCTTTCACCTTTGGCTGCGTCCGGGGCAGGAAGTGATGCGCAAACACGGCGATTTGCATGATTTTATGCAGTGGCACGGGCCTATTCTGACCGATTCCGGCGGTTTTCAGGTGTTCAGTCTGGGGGATATCCGCAAAATTAAAGAAGAAGGCGTACATTTCCGTAATCCGATTAACGGCGAAAAGATTTTCCTATCGCCGGAAAAATCAATGGAGATCCAATATGATTTGGGGTCCGATATCGTCATGATCTTTGACGAATGCACGCCGTATCCGGCGGAGTTCGATTATGCCAAAAACTCAATGGAAATGTCGCTGCGTTGGGCGAAGCGCAGCCGTGAGCGCTTTGATGCATTGGGCAACAAAAACGCATTGTTCGGCATTATTCAGGGCGGTGTGTATGAAGAATTACGGAAAGTCTCGGTCGAAGGACTGGTCGATATCGGTTTTGACGGTTATGCGGTCGGCGGCTTGGCGGTCGGCGAGCCGAAAGAAGATATGCACCGTATTCTGGAATATGTTTGCCCGCAAATTCCGCAAGATAAACCGCGCTATTTGATGGGGGTCGGTAAACCGGAAGATTTGGTGGAAGGCGTGCGTCGCGGCATTGATATGTTCGATTGTGTGATGCCGACCCGCAATGCACGTAACGGGCATTTGTTTACCGCCGACGGCGTTATTAAAATCCGCAATGCCAAATACCGTGACGACACTTCGCCGCTGGAAGCGGAATGCGATTGTTATACTTGTAAAAAATATACCAAATCGTATCTGTACCATTTGGACAAGTGCGGTGAAATTTTGGGCGCTCGCCTGAATACCATTCACAATTTACGTTATTACCAACGCTTAATGGCACAGTTGCGCACGGCAATCGAGAACGGAGAGCTGGAACAGTTTGTCGCCCGCTTTTATGCCCGAATCGGCAAGCCAGTGCCGCCATTGAACGAATATCACGCTTTTGACCAAACAAAATAACCAAGCGCGTTAAGAAGATTTTCACTTTAAATGGTTTTTGTGCTATTTTTAACATCTTTCCGAACAGGGCGATTTGGCTCGCCTTGTTTGATTCATCAATTTAATAACTGACTTAAAAGGATAAAAAAATGGACGTGCAACAAGGACAAGGCGGCGGAATGCAAATGATCTTTATTTTGGTGATTTTCGCCCTGATTTTTTATTTCATGATCTACCGCCCGCAAGCAAAACGTACCAAAGAACACCGTAATCTGATGGCCTCGCTGGCAAAAGGCGAAGAAGTGCTGACCAGCGGCGGTTTGATTGGGAAAATCACCAAAGTATCTGCGGAAAACGAGTATATCGTGATTGCGTTAAACGATAGCACGGAAGTGACAATTAAAAGAGACTTCGTGGTTGCCGTTCTGCCGAAAGGTTCGTTGAAATCTCTCTAATTTTCTTATCTTCCTGCTAACAAGGGGCATTAATTGTGTTAAATCGTTTCCCTTTATGGAAGAATCTGATGGTGATCATTTTGGTCGCCATCGGCATTTTATATGCTCTTCCGAATCTTTACGGTGAAGATCCTGCGGTACAAGTTTCCGGCACGCGCGGACAGCAGGCAGACAACACCACTTATCAACGTGTTCAACAAGTTCTACAACAAAATCAATTGCCGGTGAAATCGTTACAGTTGGAAAACGGTTCGATTTTGGCAAAATTTACCAATACCGATGATCAATTGCTTGCCAAAGATAAGCTGGCGGAAAATTTGGGCAGCGGTTATTCGGTTGCGCTGAATCTGGCGCCGGCAACACCGGCATGGCTGGAGGCGATTGGCGGCAGCCCAATGAAGCTGGGGCTGGATTTACGCGGCGGGGTGCGTTTCTTGATGCAGGTGGATATGAATACCGCACTTGAGAAATTACAAACCCAACGTCAGGACAATTTGCGGACAGAATTGCGTAAAGCCAGAATTCCTTATACCAATATCCGTCAGGGCGATAATTATTCCACAGTCGTGACCCTTGGGGAGCAGGCATCACTTTCCGAAGCGCAAAGCCTGATTCGACGTCTGGATCCGACGTTAGAGCAAACCGCGAATAACAATATTGTTACGGTTGCGATGTCGGATGCCGAATTGGCACAGGTACGTGAACATGCGATTGAGCAAAATCTGACAATTTTGCGTAAGCGGGTGAACGAACTGGGGGTAGCAGAGCCGGTCGTACAGCGTCAGGGCGCAGAGCGGATCGTCATTGAATTGCCGGGGGTACAGGATACGGCACGTGCCAAAGAAATTTTGGGTGCGACCGCAACACTGGAGTTTCGTTTGTTAAATACCGATGCCAATCCTGATTCGGCGGCGCGCGGATTGGTACCGTCCGATTCCGAGATTAAAAATGATCGGGAAGGCAATCCGGTGGTGCTGTATCGTCGAGTGATTCTCGGCGGCGAGCATATTACCGGGGCGACCTCCGGCAGTGATCACACTACCGGTCGTCCGGAGGTGAACATTACACTCGACAGTGAAGGCGGTAATCTGATGGCGGCCGCAACCCGTGATGCAATCGGAAAGCCGATGGCGACGCTTTACAGTGAGTATAAAGAGAGCGGTCGGGTTGATGATAAAGGTACGCCGATTCTGGAAAAACACGAAGAAGTGATTAATGTTGCCACCATCAATGATCGGTTGGGTAGTCGCTTCCGTATCAGCGGCATCGACAGCCCAGCGGAAGCGCTGAATTTGTCGGTATTATTGCGTGCCGGGGCTTTGATTGCACCGATTCAAATTGTGGAAGAGCGGACGATCGGTCCGTCATTGGGGGCACAGAATATCGAACAAGGTATGGAAGCCAGTCTGTACGGTTTAGGCTTTACGATTCTGTTTATGATCGTGGTTTACCGCAAATTCGGTATTATCGCCAACATTGCGTTGGTGTTAAATATCGTATTGTTAATCGGGGTGTTATCGCTATTGCCGGGGGCGACGCTGACTATGCCGGGAATTGCCGGGATTGTTTTGGCGGTCGGAATGTCGGTCGATGCCAACGTGTTGATCTTTGAGCGGATAAAAGAAGAGCTGCGTAACGGGCGAAGCATACAGCAAGCTATCAGTGAAGGTTATAACGGCGCATTTTCCAGTATTTTTGACGCTAACCTGACCACGATTTTAACGGCGATTATTTTATATTCGGTCGGTACCGGCCCGGTTAAGGGCTTTGCCATTACTTTATCGTTAGGCGTTGCAATCTCAATGTTTACGGCGATCACCGGAACACGTGCCATTGTAAATTTCCTGTATGGCGGCAAGCGTATTGACAAGTTGTCGATTTAGATGAGGATTTAACGTGAATATAAAAGCAAAACAGGTTATTGAAACGGAAAGCGGCGTGAAATTGGCACGCAGAGTTGTGCCGTTTATGAAATACCGCATTCCGGGATATATTTTCTCGCTTACAGTGGTGGCGATCAGCCTCTTTTTTGTGATCACCAAAGGCTTTAACTGGGGGCTGGATTTTACCGGCGGAACCGTGATTGAAGCCTCTTTCTCACAGCCGGCGGATTTGCCTAAAGTGCGGTCGGTGTTGGCGGAAAATGAATTTGGCAGTGCGGTGGTACAGGCTTCCGGTGGTACGCGTGATGTGATGATTCGGCTGCCGTCCGAGGACGGCGATACTACTATCGGCCCTAAAATCGTCAATATTCTGCACAGCATTGATGCAAAGTCAACGGTAAATAGTATTGAGTTTGTCGGACCGAATGTCGGAAAAGAGCTGACCGAAGCGGCGATTTACGCCACATTGGCAACTCTGATTATGCTGTTGCTGTATGTCGGTTTACGTTTTGAATGGCGTTTGGGCGCCGGCGGAATTCTGGCATTGGCGCACGATGTCATTGTCACGTTGGGGGTGTTTGCCGCTTTACAGATTGAAATTGATTTGACGTTTGTGGCGGCTATTCTTTCCGTAATCGGCTACTCCTTAAACGACAGTATTGTGGTTTTTGACCGTATTCGTGAGAATTTCCGTAAAATCCGTCGCACTGCGGCAAAAGAAATTTTGGATATTTCGTTGACTCAGACATTAGCAAGAACTTTGATGACCTCTGCGACAACGTTGGTTGTGGTTCTGGCACTATATATTTGGGGCGGGCCGAGTATTCACAATTTCTCGTTGGCACTTTTAATCGGGATTGGTTTTGGTACTTACTCTTCGATTTATATCGCAACTACACTTGCACTGGATTTAGGACTGGATCGAGAGCATATGTTACCGCCGAAAATTGAAAAAGAAGGTCAGGATCAAGAAGCAATTCTGCCATAATTCGAATTGACCGGCATAAAAAAGCCATGCAGATCATCATTTGCATGGCTTTTATTTTGATATTTAGTCGGTAGTTATTGCAACATATTGTTGCTATTGCTCACGCCTTTTAACGGCTTGCCGTCGGCACTGTTGATCAATACTAAAATACCGAATAACGGATGGTCGAAATACATCATTTGATTGTCGACATAACTGCTTTGGCTTTGATATTGAATGGTGTGAGTCGTCATAGCGATCGCATTGTTATCTGTAAGCGCTGGATCAGCGGCATCTGTCGCATCAATATCCGGTACAGTGGCGATATCCTGATTTAGGTTGTCAGGAAAATCCGACGATTTTTGCACTGAGTGATAACTGAAAGCCAAGTTAAAATTCAACTCAATATTGTTATCCTGCCAAATAAGTAATCTTCCGTCGATAGTCGGTATTGAAGAAGCATCGGATTGAATACGAACCGGCACTGCCAACGGTTGTGATGTCAGCGGTTGTACCCAAGCTTGATGGTAAAACGGAATATAGGCATCATGCTGTTGAAACTTGGTATAAATATCATTCAATTGCATTTCATTGGCAGACAGAATATGGGCATAAATTTGATTCTCAGCAGGCACGACGGCGTTTGCTACCGGAATGGTTGAGGTCAGCTCGGGGAATTTTTGATTTAAACCGTCGTTTTCGAATAAACGTTGAAACAGAATAATTTCGACATTTGCTTGAGAAGCATATTCGCTATCCTGTGCTGTTGCGGTCGGAGCGCTTTCAATAGTCGGTTCATTGGCAGTAACGGTATTGCCATTGCTTGTTGTTTGCTGTTCAGCGGCATAAAGTTGTCCGCCGATTGACAGTAAAGCCAACGATTTTGCGATAACGGCTAAAAAAGATTTGGGTAACGTCATTAAAAATACTCCATGGGCAAGCGGATCAATTTAACTTGCTTCCGCACTTTCCGGTGCGGACGGTGCCATTTCGGGTGCAAGCGGCAAAGGCAGCGGATCTTTGCTTTCATCTTCGACCGGCACACTTTCCAGTTGACGTTGCGGGGGCGAGTATTCAGACTCAGTCGTGGCCTCTTCGTTCTTATTTTGCCCCAACAATTGACTTTGTAACCGTTTAAAGCTGCTTTGCGGTGATAACCAGATATCTAAAAATGCTTGATTGAATGCTTTGCTGAATTGAGGCTCCAACACTGTGTCATTCAACACAAAATAGCCGGTATCTTCCAAGGCAATATAATTCAGTAAATCTTTAGGCTGAAAGTCGGGCAATGTCTGCTCCAGCTTTTTTGCCCACTGATCTTGCAGCTCGATGGGGGCTTGCGGCGCAATATTGCTGAGTTCTTTTTTGAGGGTGATAGCAAAGTTTTTACCTTCGACCGGTTTGGCATAATTCAATGTAAGCATTAACGGACGTTGTGCCGGCTGGTATTTGCCGTTTTCACTGTATAACGTAATAGTGTAAATATGGAACGGCCCCCACATATAATCAACCGTGCCGACCGGCAACCAAGTAGCAGATGCCAATTTACAACATAATAAAGCAAACAGGGTAGTGGCAGTTTTCAATAATTTCATCATATAACCGGTGAATACCATTCGACGACTCACAATATCATTGTCGGGATTATAGCATAAATGCCGATAAGGTCTAATTGACCTTAGAATAAAAAACGGGATCCGAAGATCCCGTTCGAGCAATACAAACAGTCTATTTTTTCAGACTGCCGACCATATCTTCAGGGCGTACCCACTGGTCAAATTGTTCAGCGGTGACCAAGCCTAAATTAATGGCTTCCTCTTTCAGGGTTGTACCGTTTTTATGTGCCGTTTTGGCAATTTTCGCCGCATTTTCATAACCGATATGGGTATTAAGTGCGGTTACCAGCATTAAGGAATTTTGCAATTGCATTTGAATACGCGGATGATTCGGCTCGATTCCGACGGCGCAATGTTCATCGAAAGAAACACAGGCATCAGCCAGTAATTGGGCGGATTGCAGGAAGTTAGCCGCCATTACCGGTTTAAATACGTTTAATTGGAAGTGGCCTTGCGTGCCGGAAAATGAAATGGTGGTATCATTTCCCAAAATTTGTGCGCAGACCATGGTCAGGGCTTCACATTGGGTCGGGTTGACTTTGCCCGGCATAATGGAAGAACCCGGCTCATTTTCAGGGATCAGAATTTCACCGATACCGGAGCGAGGGCCGGAAGCCAACAGGCGGATATCGTTTGCGATTTTATACAGGGAGACCGCCAACTGCTTCAGTGCGCCGTGTGTTTCAACGATGGCATCGTGGGTGGCCAGTGCTTCGAATTTGTTTTGTGCGGTGACAAACGGTAAACCGGTAAATTTAGCAATATATTCCGCCACTTTCACATCATAGCCTTGCGGCGTGTTTAGCCCGGTACCGACGGCTGTACCGCCTAATGCCAACTCTGCCAAGTGCGGTAGCGTATTTTTTAGCGCTTTGAGTCCGAATGCCAATTGTGCCGCATAGGCGGAAAATTCCTGACCAAGTGTCAACGGCGTTGCATCCATTAAGTGAGTACGGCCGATTTTGACTACATCGTTAAATGCAGCCGCCTTTTCGGCGAATGTTTTTTGTAGGCGCTCGACACAAGGAATTGTGGTTTCGACCACTTTTTTATAAGCCGCAATATGCATGGCGGTCGGGTAGGTATCATTGGACGATTGCGATTTATTGACGTCGTCATTCGGGTGGATAATACTTTTTTCGCCCAGTTTTCCGCCGTTCAAAACATGGGCACGATTGGAAACGACTTCATTGACATTCATATTGGACTGGGTACCGGAGCCGGTTTGCCAGATCACCAGCGGGAACTGCTCATCCAGTTGACCGTCCAGAATTTCATCACAGGCTTGAGCGATTAAATCACGTTTTTCTGTCGGCAGCACGCCTAAATCGGTGTTGGCATAGGCGGCGGCTTTTTTCAAATAGCCGAACGCTTCGATAATTTCATGCGGCATAGAAGCGGCAGGACCGATTTTAAAATTATTGCGTGAACGTTCGGTTTGTGCTCCCCAATATTTGTCCGCCGGAACCTGAACTTCACCCATAGTGTCTTTTTCAATACGAAATGTCATAGTTAATGTCCTCTGTTAATAGAATAATCGGTAACGGGAAAATTTTAACATTACTGCCTCTTAAGTGGAATGGACAGACATGATCTAAATCATTGCAAACGAAGTTTTGTGAGTGAAATCACGTGGTAAGGCGATAAGGAAGTGATGATGCGACTTCGCGACATTTTACGCCGGACACCCACGAATACGATGTCCGGCAGAGGATAAAAGTGCGGTTGTGAAACCGCCCGATCACTGTTATAAGCAGTTTTTTTCACCGCGTGAAAGGCTGATGAGGCCGGAGCGGACGACTTCGATAATCTCGCTTTCCTGTTTTACCGACGCCATAAATGCATTGAGCTTGTCTTTGGTTCCGGCTAATTGAATGGTATAGCTTTTCGGGGTAACGTCGATGATTTGTCCGCGATAGATATCCGACAGACGTTTGATCTCATCACGGGTGTTACCTTGCGCTCGGACTTTCAGCAACATGACTTCACGCTCGACATGTTCGCAGTCGCTCAAGTTGATGACTTTAAATACATCGACTAATTTATGCAGCTGCTTTTCAATCTGTTCAAGGACTTTCTCTTCCCCGAACGCTTCGATGGTCATCCGCGATAATGTCGGATCGTCGGTCGGTGCGACGGTCAGGCTTTCAATGTTGAAGGCACGTTGCGAAAATAGGGCGATAACGCGCGACAATGCGCCGGATTCGTTTTCTAATAAGACTGAAATAATTCTGCGCATTATGTTCTCTCCGTTTTACTTAAAATCATCTCGTTCATGGCGCCGCCGGCAATTTGCATCGGGTAAACGTGTTCGGTTTCATCAACCAGAATATCGACAAAGACCAACTTATCCTTGAGGGAAAATGCATATTCCAGTTTCGCTTCCAATTCGGCGGGATTGTCGATTTGGATCCCGACATGGCCATAGGCTTCCGCCAGCTTGACAAAATCAGGTAATGAATTCATGTAGGACTGTGAATGGCGTCCGGCATAAATAATGTCCTGCCACTGTTTTACCATGCCTAAAAAACGGTTGTTCAGGCTGATAATCACCACGGGAATGTTGTATTGCTGTGCGGTCGACAGTTCTTGGATATTCATCTGAATGCTGCCGTCGCCGGTAATACAGACCACACAAGCATCCGGGTGTGCCATTTTTACCCCCATCGCCGCCGGTAGTCCGAATCCCATCGTACCGAGACCGCCGGAGTTAATCCAGCGGCGCGGTTTGTCAAACGGGTAATACAGGGCGGCAAACATTTGGTGTTGCCCGACATCGGAAGCAATATAGGCTTCGCCTTTAGTGATTTTGTAAATCATCTCTACGGCTTGCTGTGGTTTGATGACTTGATCGCTGTGTTCATAAGTCAGACAGTGCCGATCGCGCCATTGCCCGATTTGCTGCCACCAAGATTCTAAGGATACCTGTGATTTCAAGGTGTTTTCGTCGCTCAATAACGATAAGAATTCATCTAGTACCAACTCCGCGCTGCCGACAATCGGAATATAGGCATGCACATTTTTGGAAATAGACGTCGGGTCGATATCAATATGAATGACTTTCGCATTCGGACAGTATTTTTCCAGATTATTGGTAGTGCGGTCGTCAAAGCGGACACCCACAGCTAAAATCAAGTCGCTTTCATGCATGGTATTATTGGCTTCATAAGTGCCGTGCATACCCAACATACCGAGAAATTGTTTGTCCGTTGCCGGAAAACCGCCCAACCCCATCAGTGAGCTGACAACCGGCAGATTCAATTTTTTGGCAAACTCGGTCGCCTGATCGGCGCAATTGGCGCTGATGATGCCGCCGCCGACAAACATAACCGGTTTTTTGGCGACCAATATGGCTTTCAGCGCTTTTTTAATTTGTCCTTTGTGGCCGTGAATATTCGGATTATAGGAGCGTAAGCTGATGGAGTCCGGATAGATATAAGGAATTTTATTGGCGGGATTGACGATATCTTTAGGCAAGTCAATGACGACCGGCCCCGGACGACCGCTGGCGGCAAGATAAAATGCTTTTTTGATCGTCTCCGAAAGATCTTCGACGCGTTTTACTAAAAAACTGTGTTTTACCACCGGACGGGAAATGCCGATCATATCGCATTCCTGAAATGCATCGCTACCGATTAAGGCGCTGCGGACTTGTCCGGAAAAAACAACCAGCGGTACGGAATCCATGTAAGCGGTGGCAATGCCGGTAATCGCATTGGTTGCGCCGGGGCCGGAGGTTACCAGTACGCAGCCGACTTCACCGGTTGATCTGGCATAGCCGTCCGCCATGTGAACCGCCGCCTGTTCATGGCGTACCAAGACATGTTCGATTCCGCCGTGTGTTTGAATGGCATCGTAAATATCCAGTACGGATCCGCCAGGATAGCCGAAGACAAATTTTACGCCTTGGTCACGGATAGCCTGTACAATAATTTCAGCGCCCGATAGTTTTTTCATCAATCACTCCTGAATTAATCTCTTGGTATGTTCAAAGATGGATTATTTTTACGATAAGTTCTTGGCTTTGTCTACTCTTTTTTTATGTAAAAATAGGTTTGTTTCGGGATTTTTAAAGTATAAAATGCTTTAATTAATTTATTTTCGATATTTTATAAAAATAAAGGCATCAAAAAATAAAAAAATGCGATAATGTATCGCATTTTATAAAATTCAAAAAATTATCTGCTTATTGCCGAAAGTGCGGTTTAACCAGTAGTACGTTTTTTTAACAGCAAAATCAACCCTATCATGACGACAGCCGTTGTCAAAAATCCCAGCCCGCCGGAGAGTGTAAAGCCCAATACCACATAACCGGCGGCAGACGCAGCGGCAACCAGCAAGGCGTAAGGTAATTGGGTTGTTACATGGTCGATATGGTTACAGCTTGCGCCGGTAGAGGAGAGGATTGTCGTATCGGAAATCGGTGAACAGTGATCGCCGCATACCGCCCCCGCCATGACGGCAGAAAGGCAAGGCAACAATAATGAAGGTTCGGCGTGCACGGCAATTGATGCGGCTATCGGCAGCATAATGCCGAATGTGCCCCAGCTGGTACCGGTTGAAAATGCCATAACTGCCGACAAGATGAACAGTAATACCGGCAAGAAACCAATGGATACGGAATCACCGATTAAACTCGATAGGTATTTTCCGGTTTGCATATCGCTGACAATCGTATTAATCGTCCAAGCAAAGAACAGGACTAAAATCGCACCGATCATCGATTTTGCCCCTAAGCCGTATGCAATAGCATATTCTTTTAATGAAATTTGTTTTGAGCTTAATGCACAGAGAGTGGCGATGATTAACGAAACGCCGCCGCCGACCACCAATGATGTGCCTACCGTGGTATTTTCAAATGCGCCGAGAACGGAAAACGGCAGTTGATCAGCGGCCAGCGCTTGCGCACCGGTGTAGATCATCATGCTTACGGTTGCCGCAATCAGTGCCAAAATAGGAAAGACCAGATCGCGCACACGTCCCAATTTGCCGTCTTGCGCATCTTCTTCGATTGCCGCGGCATTTTCTGCATTGCGTTCAAAATGCGCCATAGGGCCGATATCAAAGGAGAAAATAGCCACGATAAACACAAGCACCAAGGCGAAAATCGCATAGAAATTCATGCCGATCATCGCCACAAATGCGCCTATCGGTGAGTATTCGGTTATGGCATGTGTTGCCAGTAAACCGCCGACCAAGGTAATAATATAGGCGCCCCAGCTGGAAATCGGCATAATGACACACATCGGCGCTGCGGTTGAATCCAGCAGATAAGCCAATTTGGCACGGGAAATTTTATATTTATCGGTGACCGGACGGGCAATGGCGCCGACCGCCAGACTGTTGAAGTAGTCATCGATAAAAATAAACACCCCGAGAAAAACGGTTAATAATTTTGCGCCGCGTTTTTGTTTGATATGTTTTTGCGCCCAATTGACAAATGCCCTATTGCTGCCGGAAATCGTCAGTAACGAGGTCAATATGCCTAATAAAAGCAGAAAAATAATAATATTGGTGTAATCGGCATTCAGCCCGCCATCGGTATAAACCAGCGATAAAACACTGGAAAAGACATATCGGGCGGCGTTTAGCACATTGCCGCCGCTCAGCATTAAGGCGCCAATGATAATACCCGCACTTAACGAAAGCAGAACTTTACGCGTAATCATTGCCAATGAGAGCGCCAATAGCGGCGGAATAACTGACCAAAATGAATGAGAAAAATCAACAAAATCCATAAAAAAGTTCCATCACAGAAGACAAATCACTGCAATAAGTGATTTTATCAATAAAACATGATCGCCCGTCAGACCATGCAAGCTAAAATTTAACACGTAATCTTCTTGTATTACGTACACCATATCCATTACAAAATTCGATTAACGCAGGTTCTACTATATTGGAATGAAAGGATTGGTTTCCTGAAGTGCGGTGCAGACCCACGGTGTTCAGGATAACGGCAGACAAAAGACTACAATAAGAACCCAAAAAAACCAAGTTAAATTAAATCAATGGCTCCGATTTTAATAAAATTTCACGAAAATATAATAAGACATATTATAAATCGTTTGATTATCCGTTTTTTTTCCTTTATATTTCTAGCTAAATATTCACCGATTTTTACTCATGAAATTTTTATAGGATTGATTATGAATGATTTGATTAAGAAGTTATCTAATTTACGCAGTGTTCGCGGATTGGCCAAAGATCTGTCTTTGGAACAACTGGAAGATATTGCGGCAAAGTTTGTTATCGTTATTGATGAAAAAAAAGAAGAACTGCTGAAAATTGAACAGCAGGAAGCAGAACGCAAAGAAAAAGTGGCGGCATTAAAGGCGCAATTGGAAAAGAGCGGTCTGAGCAAAGAAGAACTGGCGACATTATTATTGGATAATCCGGCTGCAACAGAGCGTAAGAAACGTGCTCCTCGCCCTGCAAAATACCAATATGCCGATAATGGTCGGCTAAAAACCTGGACAGGACAAGGCAGAACGCCGAAAGTTATTCAAGATGCATTAGACAGCGGAAAGTCGTTGGACGATTTTACAATCTAAATCCACGCTTCAATTTCAACCTGTTAAAATAAACCCGTAAGGGTTTATTTTTTTCATATTTAAAATAAATTATATGATTGAAAATAAAATTTTACTGACGGAATGTCCGGATGATAAAGGGCTGGTTGCCAAAATAACGAATATTTGTTACAAGCACCAACTGAATATTACCCATAATAGTGAATTTGTCGATAACAGTAGTAAACGTTTTTTTATGCGTACCGAATTACAAGGTATCTTTAATGACGAGATATTGTCTACCGAATTAGATCTGGCATTACCGACCGGCGCAAAGCACAGTATTATCACGCGTCAGAAAAAGCGCATCGTTATTTTGGTGACTAAAGAAGCGCATTGCCTGGGCGATATTTTAATGAAAAATTATTATGGCGGTTTGGATGTTGAAATTGCCGCCGTCATCGGCAATCACGATACTTTACGCAGCCTTGTCGATCGGTTTGATATTCCGTTTCACTATGTCTGTCATGAAAATCTAACCCGCGATCAACATGATCACTTATTGGCGGAGCAAATTGATATTTATCGCCCCGACTTGATCGTGCTGGCAAAATACATGCGGGTGCTGAACCCTAAATTTGTCGAACGCTACCCGAACCGGGTGATCAATATTCATCATTCGTTTTTGCCTGCCTTCATCGGCGCAAAACCTTATCAGCAGGCTTATGAGCGCGGCGTGAAAATTATCGGCGCAACCGCCCATTTCATTAATAATGAATTGGATCAAGGCCCGATTATCATGCAAGATGTGATTAATGTCGATCACACTTATGATGCGTACGCCATGATGCGCGCCGGACGTGATGTTGAGAAAAGCGTACTGACCCGAGCATTGGATTTAGCGTTGAATGACCGTATTTTTGTTTATGAAAATAAAACGATTGTGTTGTAAGGCAAGACTGACTTAAGTATTACATTCTCTTAGTCCCCTAATGTCAGCCATTACGGGGATTTTTGTTTTTTTCGACTGAAATCTTCGCCGGCATACATATTATCCTATCGGCAGAATAAAAGCCGTCGGAAAGATCATATTTCAGACGGCTTTTGCAAGATTAAGACGTGATTTATAAAATCAGTGGTTTCGGCTCAAATGCGGCTAACTCATGTTGTTTATCGCCAAATTCACTTAAAAACCGTTCTATATCGGTAATATCCAGCTGCTGTATATCCGGAAAGGCGTAACGCCACCACTGGCTTTCCAACAGCCGTTCAATCTGTACATTGTTAAATCTGTATTTAATTAATTTGGCCGGATTACCGCCTACTATGGCGTAAGGCGGTACATCTTTTGTGACCACGGCATTTGCAGCAATGACGGCGCCAGTTCCAATATGAATGTTGCTTTTTAATACGACATTGGCACCAATCCACACATCATGGTCGATGATAATGCCGTCTTTACGCCCGCTGATACTTTCATTGGTCGGGCGACGATAATATTTGGCTTCTATATTATTGTCTAAACAATATTGTTTGAAAAATAGCGAAAAGCGGTCGTAAGTGCTGCTGCTGGTTGTTAGCCATTCATAAGGGTGTCTGACCCCGAGTACTTTTAAACCACCGGCAATCGAACAGTAACGCCCGACTTCGGTGTTTACCGGTAAGCCTGCGGTGCAAGAATAAGAGAAGCTGCCCATGGTAAAAACATTGCTTCCTTCCACAAAAGCGGTATAGGGTTCAATTATTCTGCCGGACTCATAACGAATCAAATCGGTATCTTTATGTCGCGGTTCATCGGTGCGGAAGCGAAAAAAGATATTATGGGCTTTAAATTTTTCTTTTAGTTCACCAAATGGTGTGCTGTTTACCATGAGATGTACCTCCTATCTGAATGATTTCAATTGAATCGGCTGCGGATTGTATTCTCTTTTGTGCGCTGTTGCCTGCCATATTATCTGATGCTTAAAACGATTTATTTTCGGAATTTACTTAAGTTTGCGTTTAAAATAAAAAACCTTTCTTTTTCTTGATTTTGCGGATTTTTACTAGCCGATTAGTTATAATTAATAATTACTATTTTACCATTAATTTACTGATTACTGCGCTATTATGACTTCATTATTGACTTTATTCACCAACCGGCTGCCACAAATCTATTCATGTTATAAACAACAGCATAGCATGGGTGAGTTGGCAGATACTTTAATCATTTCACTCAGTAGTGGTGAAAAACGTGCCAAGTGTGCCAGCCTGTTTTTTAATAAATATGAATTGGCAAATAGCGACTGGGCGTGCGTGCAAGCCAAAATCGAGGATAAAATCAATGCGCTTGCTAAGCATTTTGCGCAGCCTGTTAAATGGTTGAAGGTGGAATGGGTGATTGCTGAATCGGCAATGAGCTGGGCGGCATTACAGCAGGAATTGCAGAAATACAAACGGAATTATTTCCGTTCAGGTATTGCATTCAAAGGGATGACTTCCCCTTGGCTGATGGCAACAGAAATGGAACTCAATGCCCATGCTGCGCTTTATTTAGGGGCGGATAAACCCTTAGCCGGCATCAATCAGGCAAACTTGGAACGCTATCTGAAAGGACGTTTTTCTTCCAAACAAATGCCTGATTTTAAAGCGGATATGCCTGTGATTACCTTTGTGACGGCGGGCGTATTTTTAGATGCCGATACGCAACAACTACACATTCTTTCAGCCTTGCCACGCCAACACGGGCGCCGGACGTTTTTTGCCTTAGATCCTGAAACAACGAGCGAATTAGTGCATTTAAGCACTCAATATTTAAGTCGCCAAATTGAAGAGAGCGGTTTGTTTCAGTATGGAAATTTCCCCTGTTTTGACAAGCCCATTCCAACTTATAACACGCTGCGCCATGCCTCCAGCACTTATGCCTTGCTGGAGGGGTTAGAATTGTGCGGGCAATTAGTGGCGACTAAAGCTAACGTGGCGACCGAAATCAGCCCGCATATTCTTAAGACAGATGAATTACAAACAGTACGAACACGCATAGAAGCGGCAATTGATTATTTTGTTACGCATAATATCTGCCGTTATGCTGATGGCAAAGCGTATGTGTTGGAGGTGAACAATGAAATCAAGCTTGGTGCCAATGCGGTGGCGATTTTGGCGTTTGTAAAATACGCACAAATGTTCCCCGAAAATGACCGCGCTTGGCAGTTGCTGAAGATATGTGAAAACCTGGCTGTCGGCATTGTTGCCATGCAGGAAGAAAATGGCGGTTTCGTGCATATTTTAGACGGGCAAACATTGGCGGTTATGGAGAAAACCCGTACCATTTATTATGATGGTGAAGCGGCATTTGGTTTAATGCGTTTATATGGGGTGACGCAGGATCCCCGATGGCTGGCTTGTGTGGAACGGGCATTTGATTTTTTTATTGCTAATCACCATGAAAAAGCGCACGACCATTGGTTGTCTTACTGCTCAAACGAATTGGTGCGTTACAAGCCTGAGCGGCGTTATTTCCAATTTGCGGTTGATAACGTGAAAGGCTATCTGAATTTTATTCAGAACCGATTGACCACGTTTCCAACATTATTGGAATTGTGTATGGCATTTCATAAAATGCTGCTTAAATTAGACGAATTTCCTGAATATCAAGATGTACTCGATGGTTTTGATGTGGCAGCGTTTTATACCGCTCTGCATACCCGTGCAAATTATTTGGTCAACGGCTTCTTCTTTCCTGAGAATGCCATGCACTTTGCCAACCCGAATAAAATTCTACACGGTTTTTTTATCCGTCATCACGCTTTCCGTGTGCGGATTGATGATGTGGAACACTATTTGTCAGGCTTTGTGCATTACTATGAATTGTTAAAAAACGGCAATTATCCGAAGAGTTTGCAGCAACAAAAAAACAAACAAAATACCGCCTTTAATGCGGTTAATGTGGAAGTGGCAACCAAAGGAAAATGGCATACGCCTGCGCCTGAAAACTGGCAACCGACGGGGGTGAGCATTTTTCCCAAAAGTTTCCAAAAGGGGCATATCATCGTTGCTCGTGGGAAAAATATGCAAACAGGTTATTTGCCGCTTCCTGCGGTGAAATCCTTTGTACTCAAAGGAGCATCGGCGGTTATCTGCGATGATCCTGAAGCTTATGCCGGGCTTGGTGTGCCGTTGTTAATAGTGAATGATGTGCGGAAGGCAACATTGGATTTAGCGTATTTGGCACGTTCGACTTATCGCGGTAAAACCTACGGCATTACAGGCAGTGCCGGTAAAACCACCACGGTTGCCATGTTGAGCCAAGCACTATCCGCCATTGCGCCGACTGCTCAAACGCAAGGCAGTGCGAATTTGCCGATTGGTATTGCATGGAATATAGCCTGTATGTCGCAAACTGCTGCACATTGGGTATTGGAAATGGCGATTGGCAATATGGCGCTTAACAGCCAATTGGTGAAACCTGATGTTGCCGTGATCACCAATATTGCGGCAGCGCACTTGGAATATCATAATGATTTAGATACCGTAGCACTCAAAAAATCACGTATTTTTGATGCTATGCCGCCAAAAAGTTTGGCGGTAGTATGTCGTGATATTGCTCAGTTTGAATTAATTGCTGTTGCTGCACAGCGGCAACAGCTCGTTCTGGTAAGCTATGGCGAACATCCGCATGCGGATGTTCGCTTGTTGAGTTATCGGCAGGGCATCGCAAAAGTATCGTTGTTCGGTCAAGAAATGACGGTGAAATTAGCTGCGCAAGGTAAGCATCTCATGCTGAATGCCTTAGCGGTTATCACCATCGCATCTCAGCAAGATTTGGATTTGCCCGCTATTCTGACCGCACTTGAGCAATTTCAACCGGTGGAAGGGCGTGGTGATGTGTCTCAACGTGTTT
The DNA here is from genome assembly GCF_000772535.1 of Chelonobacter oris. Classification (GTDB taxonomy): domain Bacteria; phylum Pseudomonadota; class Gammaproteobacteria; order Enterobacterales; family Pasteurellaceae; genus Chelonobacter; species Chelonobacter oris. Next base: position 1,959 of record NZ_JSUM01000014.1, on the reverse strand, counting down.
ATGCAAACAAAACGATTACGGTGATTAATGAAGCCTACAATGCCAACCCGTTTTCTATGAAAGCGGCTTTACAGGCATTTGCAGATGATACAAGCCTGCCTGAACAGCGGATATTGATATTGGGCGATATGTTGGAATTAGGGGCGGAAAGTCAGAAACACCATTTGGAATTACAGGATGAGGTGCTGCAAACGCAAGCAAGTATGGTGATTTTGTGTGGTGCGGAGATGCGGTCATTGTATCAAGCATTACAACCGTTAAAGCGTATACCGCACTTGTATTGGGTACCGGATGCTGAAGCCGTCATCAAGCTGTTTGAAAATAACACGATTATATTGAATGACTCGAGTCGGGTGTTATTGAAATCGTCAAATGGTACCGGATTGCACCGTGTTGTAAGTTATTTACGTCTGTAGTGACTCCAAATTTTGCAATATTTTAAAGATATAATTCATTCATTAATAGACAAGGATGGGCTGAGGATGTTTGGGCGGAAGTAAAGCAAAAAGATCCTCAATTCGACCGTGATATTTGGCGGGTATTAAAGCGTACTGCCACTCAGTACCAACCATCTGAGCATCAAGCGCAAGAACCACAAAATTTTTTGAAAATTGAGTTACAAATAACGCGCGGCTTGTCAACGCTAACAAGCGAAATGACACGCACCGTTTCATGAACTATTTCTCCCACCTCGGTTAATTGCTATCTGCAATCTGAACATCAAACACAAGACCAACAAAAAATTGAAAGTTTAGTTGTGAATTATGACAGTTAGTGTCGGCGGCTTGACATTTGTTATCATTTTACCTTTAATTGTCAATTAATTTAAATTTTTATCTTGAGCTCGCACAAAGTTTGTGATATAAACGCACGCTGAATTATATTTACAAACTACAAACTACAAACTACAAACAATAAACTTACATAACTGACATAAAAGAGTGTTTGCCGCGTAATCGTATTTTGGCGAATTCTCTAAATTTATTACTGTTAATTTTTAATTTAGGATAAAAAATATGCCAACAACTTTAAAAGTTTTGAATGCAAAAACTGAAATTGCAAATTACAAAATTACTGATACCGAAACATTGATCATCAAAGCACAAGATCAAGTAAATTATCAATTAATTGATGATTCAACCGGGTTTGGACCACAAAATATCATTGCTAAACGTATGGGTAATGATCTACATATTTTGTTAGAAAATGGTGATATGGCGACAGATATTACCATTGAAGATTATTATGGTGAAGATGCGGCAGGTACAACCAATTTAGTTGTTGGTCAACATGAAAATGGCAATATTTATGCCTATGTACCGGAGTCCGGGCAAACTCCTGATGCGGTTAGTATGCTTGCAGAGCAAATGTCTGCTCCACAAGCACTGGGAGGAGACGAAATCAGTGGATTGTGGGTATTTAGTCCGTGGTGGTTGTTAGCGTTGGTTCCATTAGCAGCCGTAGCCATTGCCGCCGGCAATAGTGACGGCAAAAATGCAAATCCTGCCGAAGTGGATACAATAGCCCCAAACTCACCAACGGTTGAAGCTCAAGACAACGGATCCGTTATTATTACCCCACCGGCAGACGAAGACACCGAACAAGTGGAAGTGGTTTACACCAAACCGGACGGTACTCAAGGCACGATTGTTGCGGAAAAAGACGATGACGGTAAATGGACAACGACCAATCCGGATGTGACTATCGATCCGGATACCGGCGTCATTACCATTCCGGCAGATCAAGTCAAAGACGGCAGTGAAGTAACGGCGACCGCCACCGATGAAGCGGGTAACGAAAGCAAACCGGACAGCGATACCGCCAAAGATGTGACTGCACCGAATCCACCGGATGTCGTGGCGCAAGAGGACGGCTCGGTCACCATCACCCCACCGGCAGACGAAGACACCGAACAAGTGGAAGTCAAGGCACGATTGCTGCGGAAAAAGACGATGACGG
>NZ_JSUM01000013.1 GCF_000772535.1 Chelonobacter oris | reverse complement strand
CGATTTGGTCGAATGCACGTGCAGCTCCGCCGTAAGTTTTTGCCAATACGGTAGTAATAGCAGCGGTTAATGTTGTTTTACCATGGTCAACGTGGCCGATTGTTCCCACGTTAACGTGCGGTTTTGTACGTTCAAATTTTTCTTTAGACACGATTAAGTTTCCTTATGTAAAGTCTACAAGCCTAAACGGCTTGTAGATTTGTTTAACAAAATTACTTCGCTTTGCGTGCTTCAATTACAGCATTGGCAACGCTGGACGGTGCTTCTGAATACTTCAATGGTTCCATTGAATAAGAGGCACGACCTTGGGTTTGCGAACGAAGGTCCGTTGCATAACCAAACATCTCTGAAAGCGGTACTTCAGCATTGATTTTTACAACAAATTCATTACTTTCCTGACCGTTCACCAGAGCACGACGACGGCTTAAGTCACCGATAACGTCACCGACATAATCCGGCGGTGTTTCAACTTCCACTTTCATAATCGGCTCAAGCAATACCGGTTTCGCTTTCATATAACCGGCTTTGAATGCCAAAGAAGCGGCCAATTTAAACGCCAATTCGGAAGAGTCGACATCATGGTAAGAACCGAAATGCAAACGCACTCCCAGATCCACTACCGGATAACCTGCCAAAGGACCGGATTTCAATTGTTCCTGAATACCTTTATCAACTGCCGGGATGTATTCGCCAGGAATTACGCCGCCTTTGATTTCGTTCACGAACTCGTAACCAGGACCTTCCGGCTCTAATGGGTAAAGATCAATAACAACATGACCGTATTGCCCACGACCACCGGATTGTTTTGCGTGCTTACCTTCAACATCTTTAACGGTATCACGAATCGTTTCACGATAAGATACTTGTGGTTTACCGATATTCGCTTCAACTTTGAACTCACGACGCATGCGGTCAACGATAATATCTAAGTGTAACTCACCCATACCGGAAATGATAGTTTCACCTGATTCTTCATCGGTATGCACACGGAACGACGGATCTTCTTGCGCCAGACGACCTAACGCCAAGCCCATTTTTTCCTGATCCGCTTTAGTCTTTGGTTCTACCGCAACAGAAATAACCGGTTCAGGGAATTCCATTCTTTCAAGAATAATCGGTGCATCCGGCGTACACAGCGTATCACCAGTACCGACATCTTTCAAACCGATGGCAGCCGCGATATCGCCCGCACGAACTTCTTTGATTTCTTCACGTTTATTGGCATGCATCTGTACGATACGACCGAAACGCTCACGTTTTTGTTTTACGGAGTTCATCACGGTATCGCCAGAATTAACCACACCGGAATAAACACGGAAGAAAGTCAAGTTACCGACAAACGGGTCTGTTGCGATTTTGAATGCCAGGGCAGAGAAAGGCTCGTTATCCGACGGATGACGTTCGCCTTCGCTGTCGTCAAGATTGATACCTTTAATCGCAGGAACATCTGTCGGTGCAGGCAAATATTCGATAACCGCATCCAACATAGCCTGTACGCCTTTGTTTTTAAACGCAGAACCACAAGTTACCAAAATGATTTCGCTGTTCAAAACACGTTGACGCAAACCGCTTTTGATTTCTTCTTCGGTCAGCTCTTCACCGCCCAAGTATTTTTCCATCAATTCTTCAGAAGCTTCCGCAGCAGATTCAATCAGATTTTGTTGCCATTCTTCCGCTAAATCCTGAAGTTCTGCCGGAATGTCTTCATAAGTGAAAGTCATACCTTGATCGGCTTCATTCCAGTTGATAGCTTTCATTTTGACCAAATCAATCACGCCTTTGAAATTTTCTTCAGCGCCGATTGGTAATTGCAGCGGAACTGCATTACCGCCCAAACGAGATTTGATTTGCTCAACTACACGCAGGAAGTTAGCACCGGTACGGTCCATTTTATTGACAAACGCAATACGCGGAACCTGATATTTATTCGCTTGACGCCATACGGTTTCAGACTGAGGCTGTACACCGCCTACCGCACAGTAAACCATTACCGCACCGTCAAGAACACGCATTGAACGCTCTACTTCGATAGTGAAGTCAACGTGCCCCGGGGTGTCGATGATATTGATACGGTGTTGTTCAAATTGATTTGACATTCCGCTCCAGAATGCCGTTGTTGCCGCAGAGGTAATAGTAATACCACGCTCTTGCTCTTGTTCCATCCAGTCCATGGTAGCGGCGCCGTCATGCACCTCACCAATTTTATGACTAACACCTGTATAGAACAGAACACGCTCGGTAGTTGTTGTTTTACCTGCGTCGATGTGAGCACTGATACCGATATTACGATAACGCTCAATAGGAGTTGTTCTAGCCACGATTATTTCCTCTCGTTAGGCGTTGAAAAATAATGTTGTTTACAACAGGTTTGAAAAATACAAACCTGTTGTACGCGTCATCAATAACGTCGGATTACCAACGGTAGTGAGCAAACGCTTTATTGGCTTCCGCCATGCGGTGAACGTCTTCACGTTTCTTAACCGCCGCACCTTTATTATCTGCCGCATCGGACAGTTCATTGGCTAAGCGTAACGCCATTGATTTGTCACCACGTTTACGTGCCGCATCAACGATCCAGCGCATGCCCAAGGCATTACGGCGAACCGGACGGACTTCAACCGGTACTTGGTAGGTTGAGCCACCGACGCGGCGGGATTTCACCTCTACGGTCGGACGCACGTTTTCCAGTGCGATTTCAAAGGCTTCCAAATGATCTTTACCGGTGCGCTCGGCTAAAGTATCCAACGCATTGTAAACGATTTTTTCAGCGATAGACTTTTTACCGTCTACCATTAATACATTAATGAATTTTGCAAGTAATTCTGATCCGAACTTTGGATCGGGAAGGATCTTGCGTTGACCAATTACACGACGACGTGGCATGGCATTTCTCCGTTTATTTTCTTCAGGTTACCCAAAACTCTATGACTGGAGTTATGGTTTATATTATAGTTTAGCTTAAAATATGAACGTTTGGCCTTACTTAACGGAGATCCATTAAGCTTTAGGTCTCTTAACGCCGTATTTTGAACGCGCTTGTTTACGATCTTTAACGCCGGCACAGTCTAATGCGCCGCGAACGGTGTGGTAACGCACACCCGGTAAATCTTTAACACGGCCGCCACGGATAAGCACAACGCTGTGCTCCTGAAGGTTATGACCTTCGCCGCCGATGTATGAGGTTACTTCGTAACCGTTGGTTAAACGAATACGGCATACTTTACGTAATGCGGAATTCGGTTTTTTAGGTGTAGTAGTGTATACACGGGTACACACGCCACGTTTCTGCGGGCAAGCCTCTAATGCAGGAACGTTGCTTTTTACAACCTTTTTAACACGCGGTTTGCGTACTAGCTGGTTGATAGTTGCCATTAAAAAAGCTCCAGTTTATTAATAATATTCATAAAAGAATGTAAAAGATAATCCACCCAATAATAGAATGGACGCAGAATTTTAGACTTTGAACGGCGGAATGTCAAGGGCTGGCGCAAAATCGGCTGATTATTTTCTATTCAGCATCAAGGCGACAAATGCCAGCCGCACTTTGTATGATTTTTTCAGTCTTTTAGCGGGCAAATTGCGGAAAATAACGTTCGGTCAGAGTCACCCATTCCGATAACGCCAATTCACTGATTGCCAAATATGGAGAGAGATGATCGAGGCAGAGATTCCGTGCCGCCAAATCCTGTTGCAGAACATAAATCTTTCCGCAGCAATCCTTCAGCTTATCGGCATATTTTATTAACGCCCAAACGCCGTCTTGCCAAAACAATAACGCGTCATCAGGGCTTGCCGCCTGTATATATTGCTCGAACGATACTAAATCATAACTTGCGTGTGCGAACGTATAAAGCATTATTCCCTCTTACGCATTTAACTAAAACGTCAGCACTTTTTCTGCCGTTGCCAGCTTTTGCATCAAGCGGTCGATAGGTAAACACGCCGTCTCGATTAAGCTGTTTTCATGCATCAGGCCGAAAGCTTTCCACGCTTCCAGAGCTGAGTAACGCTGCTCAATCGCGTATAGATCCAACAGTTTAAATGCCGCCAAGCTATCTTTTTGCCATAGCAAGTGCGGTTGTTGTTGCGGACACAGATTCAATACCCCGTCATCAACAAAAAAAACACCGATCTCATCTTCATCAACAAATGCCGTCGCCGCCAACAGGGCGTCCAATCCTTCTCTGCTGGCGGACGAGGCGAACGGGGATTCGGTAAAAACAAAGGCCAGTTTCATATGCTAATCAGCCTGTCCGCGTCCAATACTGCACGTGTAAACTCGCCCAATCCGGCAATTTCAAATCCTGCCGCCAAATTATCCTGCATACCGTCGACCGCACTTTGCGCCGACACCACGCCACGCCGTTGTGCGGCTGCCACGCAAAGATTTAACCGCACTTGATATTGTCGGGCAAACGCCTGCCATTGCAACAATAAATTAGGTTCATCACTGGCCGGGTAGGTGTAAGCATTGCCGTGATATACGCCCTCACGGTAAAAAAACACCTGATCCAATTGATGACCGCACTTTAACAACGTCTGTGCCAATTGCAGCGCCAGTGCCGATCCTTGCCCGCCATACAGCGGTTGGGTAACCTGTAAAACGTAGCGCATTACAATTCCGTCTCGTCCTGTTTTAGCTGGCGGATATACAGATAAACCGTGTGACGGGAAATGTCCAACCGTTCCGCCACCTGATGAATGGCATCTTTGATGTCGAAAATGCCTTTTTCGTACAATGAAGTGACGATTTGTTTGTTTTTGCTGTTATTGGCGACACTGGCATCGGCATTGATTTCTTCAATGGTATATTCCACTGTCTGCGCCACCAAATCCTCTACCGAATTGGCAAAATTCACCGCGGACGATAATTCTTGCTGGCTTTCTGTGGGCACGAAAGTTTGCAGAAACTGCGATAACGGCGCATCAAGATTCATATTGATACACAATAAACCGATAATCCGTTTTTCCGGATTGCGAATGGCAATCGTCACCGACTTCATTAAAATATTGCCTTTCGCCCGAGTGAAATAGGGTTTGGACACATTATCGGTTTGCATATGATGTAGCGAACTCAACGCCAAATCGGTAATCGGCGAACCGACTTTACGGTTGGTATTGTGGCCGTTGGCAATATAAATCGCCGAGCGCTGCAAATCGTCCAATGAATGCAGCACGATTTCACAGTGGCTGCCGACCAATGCCGCCAACCCGTCAACTACCGCCGGATAGGATGTTAGAATCGCATAATCTTGTTCAGTAAAAGGCCGTGTATCCTGTACCATAACATTTAGGGTTATATCAAATTAAAAATAAAAAAGATCAGAAAAGACAACGCTACCGTAACTTGTCCGGTAGCGCGCCTCTATATCATTATTTTTTGGCTGCCTTAGTGACGTCCAACAGCTCGATATCAAACATCAATGTGGAATTCGGCGGAATATTGCCGGTTGCATTCTCACCATAAGCCAATTCAGCCGGAATCACCAGCTCGATTTTGCCGCCTTTCTTGATAAGCGGAATCCCTTCGATCCAGCCCGGAATCAGTTGATTTAATTGAAATTCAATCGCCTCGCCGCGCTGATAAGAGCTGTCGAACACTTCACCGTCGATCAATTTGCCCTGATAATGCACTTTCACGGTGTCCGTCGGTTCAACGCTGTCGCCTTCGCCGGCTTTTTCAATACGGTATAATAAACCGGACGGTGTGCTTTTCACCCCTTCTTTCGCCGCATATTCCTTACGGAATGCCGCCCCTTTTTCGGCATTTTCTTTTGCACTCTGCGCTTCTTTTTCCGCCACAACCGCACCCAATTCCTGATCCAACTTACGCAACTGCTGTTCTAATTGCTGATCATTCAGTTTGCTTTTGCCTTCCAGCGTTTGCTGCAAGCCTTCGATAATTTGTGCCTGATTATAAACAATCAACTCTTTTTGCGAATCAACCACCTGCTGAATATTTTTCCCCATCAATACACCGAGTGCATACGACGAATCTTCAACAAATTTAGGATCTTTCAATGTTTCGCCGGCAGCCAATACCGAAGTCGAAACCGCACTTGCGATAACTAATGCTGCAACAGACAATTTCTTTTTCACTAACATTTTTCTCTCCCCTTTTAGTCCGGAGTGGTTTTGATAAATCATCTTATACTATATATTTGATACCGAATAGGTTAAAGTACATTTTTCATATATGGTCACTTTATTATAAAATCAATATGCCGTCATTAATCGAACTACAAAAACATATTGCCGAATTGGAAGTAAAACTGACATTTCAGGAAGGCACTATCGAGGATCTAAATCAGTCTTTGATCGAACAGCAATTTATCCTTGATCGTCTGCAACAGCAAGTGCGGTTGCTGGCTGTAAAGCTGACGGATTTGCAACCGTCCAATATCGCATCACAAGCTGAGGAGACGCCGCCACCGCACTATTGATGCGTGCTTTGCGACTTCTCCTCCACAATTTTCAAGGCGCCTTTCGCAATCATTCGCAATTGTAAGATTAGGCGTTTTTTCAGTTCTTCGCGCTCTTTATTCCCCATATCCAGCGCATGGGAGCCGGCAGTGAAAACGATCGTTACCATGCCTTCAGCCTGCACATAGGCCAAATAGCGCGAATCTTTTTCCTGTGCCGCAATATATTCGGTCAATTCGGCGACAAAATGCTGGATTTCGCGTGCGGCGGCGGTACGAAATTCTTGCGATGTGCCGGAACTTTCGCGCAACAGCAGGCGAAACATGTTCGGTCGTTCATGAATAAATTCGAAGAACGTTTCCACAGAAATCACAATCACACTGCCGCCGCGCTCAATTCGTTTACGGGCTTGACGCATCAGTTGGCGCAGAATCAGACCGGCCTCGTCCACCATTGCCAATCCCAATTCGTCGATATCACGGAAATGGCGGTAAAACGACGTCGGCGCAATCCCCGCCTCCCGCGCCACTTCACGCAGACTGAGGTTGGAAAAACTCTTCTCCGCACTCAATTGGTTAAACGCCGCATCAAGTAGCGCCCGACGGGTTTTTTCTTTTTGCTGTGCCCGAATTCCTGCCATAATATGTCCGTAATTTATTCCAATACCGGCATCACTGCCCCTTGAATGATTTTCGCAATCCGTTCATAGCGCGCCCGCAGCGGAGAGCCGGGACGATAGACCAAAATAACGCTGCGATAAGGCTCCGGCTCGCTAAACGGAATATATTCAACCCCTTTACGGTTGCCTTCGTTGATTATTGCCAATCTCGGCATCAGCGTCACGCCGGTATTGGCCGCCACCATATTGCGCAACGTTTCCAGACTGGTCGCCTGAAAATGGCTGTTCTCGCGCGCGCCGGCGGTAAAGCAATAATCCAGTGTCTGTTCCCGCAGGCAATGGCCGTCGTCCAACATCAGAATTTCTTGATCCTTCAACAGTGCAAGCGGTACGGAGGCTTCATTGGCCCAAGGGTGTTTAGGCGATACCGCCAACATCATTTTTTCTTTAAACATCGGCACTTCGATAAAATTTGTCGTTTCCGGCACTTGCGCCAAAATCGCACAATCCAGTTGCCCCATCTCCAGCTTTTCCAATAACGTTTGGGTTTGCGCTTCGTACAGATACAATTCCAAATCGGGGAAATCCCGTTCCAGAACCGGCAACATACACGGCAACAGATAAGGCCCCAAGGTCGGAATCACACCGATATGCAGCGGCCCGCTCATCTCTTTGCCCTGATTACTCGCCATTTCCCTGAAGATTTGCACTTCCAGCAAAATTTTCCGAGCCTGTTCGACCAATAACATCCCCGACTGGGTGAACAATACTTTGCGGCTGGTTCTCTCCAGTAGCAAAATGCCCAATTCGTCTTCCAATTTACGGATTTGTCCGCTCAACGTAGGTTGACTGACATGACAGGCATCCGCCGCCTTGCGGAAATGCTTATATTCCGATAACGCAACCAGATATTCCAAATCACGAATATTCACAGCAAGCCCCTATAATTGAATTGATATGCTAAAAAACGGAGCTTAGTATAATCCATTCCTTGTCGTTCACCGCCAACTTTTTACGTTAATCACGGCAAAATAACGATAATTCCGCATTTACGGCGCAAAATCACGTGCTGAGCGCTGACAATTCTACGCAACAGTGATAGGATCAAAAACCGTATCCTTTCCATAACTGATTGCAAAAACAAATAATATGGACAACATCATCAGAATTGCGACCCGCCAAAGCCCACTGGCATTATGGCAGGCAAATTTTATTCAGGCACGACTACAAGCGCTTTACCCGAATTTGAGGATCGAACTGATTCCCATGGTGACCAAAGGCGATATTATACTGGACACACCGCTGGCAAAAATCGGCGGTAAAGGCTTATTTGTTAAAGAATTAGAGTCGGCATTACTGGAAAACCGCGCCGATCTGGCGGTACATTCAATGAAAGACGTACCGATGGAATTTCCAAAAGGCTTGGGATTAAGCGTGATTTGCGAGCGGGAAGATCCGCGCGACGCTTTTGTATCCAACCGCTATACCGCACTTGAGCGGCTCCCGCCGAACGCTGTAGTCGGCACATCCAGTCTGCGCCGTCAGGCACAATTAAAATCGCTGCGCCCCGATTTGCAGGTGCATTCCTTGCGTGGCAACGTCGGCACCCGCCTGAACAAACTGGATAACGGTGATTACGATGCAATTATCCTAGCCGCCTCCGGCCTGAAACGGCTTGCTTTAGAACAGCGGATCACCGCATTCATCGCCCCCGAACATTCGCTGCCGGCCGCCGGACAAGGCGCACTGGGCATTGAAACCCGAGTTGATGATCATAACATCAACCGTTTGTTGAAACCGCTCTTGCATGACCAAACCGCTTGTTGCGTCACCGCTGAACGCGCCATGAACCGCCATTTGCAAGGCGGTTGCCAAGTGCCGATTGCCGGTTTTGCCGAAATTCAAGGAGAACGACTTTATCTGCGCGCCTTGGTCGCCAATCCCGACGGCAGTCAAATCTTGCGAGCCGATGCCCATGCAACGCTCGATCAGGCGGAACAATTGGGCATTCAAGTAGCAGAACAATTACTGGCACAAGGTGCCGGAGACATTCTGCAAGCGATTTATCAACCATAATATAATGCGACCGAAACGTGTATGGCTATTCTCGTCACTCGCCCCGAACCAAACGGTGAAACACTCTGCCAACTGTTGAATCAGCATGGTTTTGCGACGTTATATACCCCGCTATTCAGCATTGAAAAAGGCTCGGATTTGAACCGACTTCCGCAACAGTTGCAGAATCTGCAAAGCGGCGACTATGTATTCGCCGTGTCCAAAAATGCGATTCGCTATAGCGATCAAGTCTTGAAAAACATCGGTTTACGCTGGCGTTCCGATTTGCACTATTTCACGGTCGGGCGACGTAGCGCCGAATATTTGACCGCACTTGGCGAAAATCCGGTTGCCTATCCCTATCCGAATGAAAACAGCGAAGGCCTGATCCGGCTGCCGCAAATGCAGCAGCTGAGCAATAAGCGACTGTTAATCTTGCGCGGGAACGGCGGCAGAGAACTGCTGCGCCGACAGGCAGAAATCAGAGGCGCAACAGTCGATGTGTTGGAATGTTATCAACGTATTCCGAAAGAATATGATAATATTCAACAGATTAGTATTTGGAAACGTGCCGGAATCAATACTATTATTGTGACAAGTCATGAAATTTTGCGCTATTTAGTGGAATTTGTACCAAAAAATGACCATAATTGGTTGACCCAATGCCATTTGGTTGCCATTAGTCCGCGCATTGTGAAATTAGCCAAAGACTACGGCTGGGAAAACATTACCCAGACCACCCGCGCTGATAATGCATCGATATTAGAGACGCTATTGTCATTGAAAAACGAATTGAATTAGCAGAGGTAGGATAAATGAGTGAGAAAAAAACACCTGACAGCGGTGCCGATACTGAAAACAGATCAACCGACCGCTCGACGGAACAGAAAAATACCGCAATCTCCTTGTCGAAAATAGGTGAAAAAAATACCCATGCGCCCCATGCGGACGGAAAAAAGCCGAAACCTGATACAGACACAACGCCCGATACGCTAAAAACAACGGAAAAATCCGATTCAGCCCGCCCGCAAGATAAGGTGATCGATGATGCATCCGCAAAAACCTCCACGACAACCATAAAAGAAAATACCATGGCAAAATCCCACACTAACGAAGCAACCGCACCTGCCCCTCACCCCCAATCCGGCGGCGGCAAAGGCTTATCCCTGCTGGCTATTCTGATCGCACTGGGTATTGGCGCCGGCGGTTATTTTTGGGGACAGCAGCAATTCAGCGCCATGCAGCAGCAGGTAACCGCACTTTCCGATGATATGGCAAATCTGCAAACGCAGCCTACCGCGCCATCAGGCACATCCCAAGCGCAAACTCAGACTAACAGCGAAGTGTCGACCCAAATCCGCGAGTTGCAAACCAAGCAGGATAATGCCTTGCAACAAACCCAAAATGAGATTCGACAACTGACCGCCGCTTTGGATTTGCAAAAAACAGAAAACAGCGAATTACGCAATCAATTGAACAAACTCAGTTTTAACAATAAATCGGATCCTAACGACTGGCTGATGTCGGAAGCCGATTTTCTGCTGACCAACGCCCAACGCAAACTGGTGTTGGACAATGATATCGATACGGTAATGTCGCTGTTGCAGGAAGCCAATCAGACCTTACAACAGGTCTCAACCTCGCAAGCACTGTCGATCAGAACGGCAATCAGCAACGATCTGACACAGCTGCAAAATGTGAATGATGTTGATCAAGATCTGATTATGTCGCAATTGAGCCTGCTCATTTCGCAAGTCGACAATTTAAAAGTATTGGCGCTCAATCCGAACAATGCGCCTGCCGACATCGGTGTCAGCGATTCAATAGACGACTGGCAGAGCAATTTGGAAAAAAGCGCCTCTTCTTTTCTTGATCACTTTATCCGTGTTCAGAAAAAAAATCCTAATCGCCCGGAATTACTTGCGCCGAATCAGGATATTTTCTTGAAAGAAAATATTCGTCTGAGCCTACAAGTCGCATTGTCCGCCGTGCCCCGTCAACAAAACGAGGTCTATAAACAGTCGTTAAATTCAGTGGCAAGCTGGATTCGCAGCTACTTTGACGACGATGATTATTCGGTGCAGCAATTCCTACAACAAGTCGATCAGCTGAAAGAACAATCGATCTATGTCAATGCGCCGCAACAATTAACCGCTTGGCAAGCTATCGGCACGCTCCTTAATCGCGAGCACCGCACTTTAGAGCAGTTTTCCGCTTCGGAAGCCGCCAAAAAAGCCGCAGCGGAGAACGTAAGCGACAAAAAACCGATGTCTCAAACGGAAGACGCCGACAAAGCGGATAACGACAATACGCCTGAAGTGCAAGCGACAGAAACGAAAAACACAGCAAGCGAAGCTACTGCACCGCAGAACAGTGAAACGGCACCGCCGGAAACACCGGCCGCCGAACATCGCGATAATCCGGTCGCACCTGCCGCCGAATCTGCACAATAGGAGCCACTGTTATGTTTAAAGTCCTCTTTTTAATGTTGATTTTACTGGCGGGATTGGTTGCCGGGCCTTATCTTTCCGGTAAACAAGGTTACGTGTTGATCTCGACAACAAATTGGGATATTGAAATGACTATCCCGACTTTAGTGGTTTTCTTTGTTTTATCATTAGCGATTGTCTATCTGGTTCAAGCGCTTATCTCTCGCTTTTGCCGCCTGAGCAACAGCACTTACGGCTGGTTTTCACGCCGTAAACGGCGGAAAGCGGAAAAACAAACCCTTGCCGGACTCATCAAAATGGATGAAGGCGATTATGCCAAAGCCGAAAAGTTAATCGGTAAAAATGCCAAACACGCCACTGAACCGGTGCTGAATTTTATCAAAGCCGCCGAAGCCGCACAGCAAAAAGGCGATGAATTCAGTGCCAATAAATATCTGATCGAAGCAACCAAACTTGCCGGCAACGATAATCTGGTGGTAGAACTGGCTCGCACGCGGATTTTATTGCAACAAGGCAAGACTTCCGCTGCACGCAGTGCAATTGACAGCCTGCTGTTACTGGCGCCGTATAATCCCGAAGTATTACGTCTGGCGGTCGATATTTATCTGCAATCCAACGCATATGCCTCGCTGGACGAGCTTTTCGGACGGGTTGAAAACAAACTGAATTACAGCCGTGAAAAACTGTTGCAGCTACGCCACCAAATCGAAGACGGCCTGCAAGATGAAAAACTCAATGAAGACGGCGTCGACGGTTTACTGGCGTGGTGGGAAGAACAAAGCCGCAAACGGCGTAACGACATCTATGCCAAAACCGGTATGTTAAAACGCCTGATTGCCGCCAACGACCACGAATCAGCCTATGAAATCGCATTGGAAACCGTCAAAAAAGCGGAAAACAAAACCGATCGACTGGCATTGCTGCAACAACTACCGCACTTGCAGCTCGAAAGCGACAGCAAATTGATTAAAACGCTGGAAAAACAGCTGGCTTCAACACAGGATCCTGAATTACAAGTGGCGTACAACCGTGCATTGGGCTATTTGAATGTCCGCTTGAACGAATTCAACTCGGCGAAAACCTACCTGTGCAATGTATTGAGCCAGCCGCAATGGACAAAAGCCGAAGATTATACAATGACGGCTTATACTTACGAACAGTTGGGCGATAGCATAAACGCCCAAAAAGTACGGGAACAAGGGCTACAGTTTGTTATGAAAAACCGGCAGAATACGCCTGAACAAACAGAAATTGCCGTACTAAACCGCTAATCCCGCCCGACCAAAAAAGCGATTTGCCGACCGACAAATCGCTTTTTTAAGCTTAAAACCGCACTTTTGCTTTTTATCTTACAGAATAAAACGGCTCAAATCTTCATCTTCGACAATGTCGCCAAGTGCGGTGAAGACAACACTCAAAAGTGTATTTTATTCTTCACCATACAAATATCTTGACACAAAAGGCAGCGCCGCACCAATTGCCGAGGCGTTTTTTTGTACAGTGGCAATGCGGATAAAATCACCTTCCAACGGAAACGAGGAAAGCGTTTTGATTTTATTCTGCAATAAGATCAAATCGTTACTATTCAAATACGCCGAAATTTCACCGCCTAGAATAATATCCCGCTCTAGCAATAAATAGACATAATTCAGTCCTTGCGCCAATTTATCTAAAAAGGCTTGCCAACGTACCACAATTTCATTGTCGACCGCACTTTTAATCATATTTTCCTGTATTCTCAAGCGGGTAAAAAAATCCGCAATCTCGTCTTTTGACTGCAACAACGCTTCGAGAGAGCAATGTGTTTCCATACAGCCTATTTGTCCGCAATAACAGGCTTTTCCATCTCTGCTTAACTGCAAATGCTCTAACGCCCCCGAATAGCCGTTTTTACCTAAATCAATCTGATTATTGAGGATCATCGCCCCGCCAAGATGCTCACTAATCGAAACATAAATTGCATTATCAATGTGTTTCACCTCCCACAATTCAGCTTTAGCGGCACATTTTACATCGTGATACAATTTTATCGGATACGGCAAGTGCGGTTGTAATTTATCGGTATGGAACTGCTCACAAGGTGTGATTTTACCGTATAAAACCGCACTCCCGTCTTTACTTGTGATCGCCTGAATAGAAATACCGATACCTAAAATTTGTGCCGACTGATAACCCAATTCCGCCATAAATTGCGTAATAAAACGGCAAAGTTTGCCCAAGTAAGCCTCGTCATTCCTGCATGCCAACGGCGTTTCTTTAAGAGAAATTACTTTACCTTTTAGGTTTAACGCCACAAGTTTAATTTTTTTCCGTTGAATTTCTACGCCGAGTGCAATAAAAGCGTCGTCAATGAGTTGATATGCTGTCGCCGGCCTGCCGCCTTGTGATTTATTAAAACCCTGATTTCTGATTTTCCCTTCCGCTTCTAATTCACTGATATTATTGACAACCGTCGGCAAACTCAAATTGAGTAATTGTGCAACTTCCGGCTTGGACAATTTATCGTGTTCGAAAAAAAGGTGATAAATTTTATGATAATTCTCTTTTTTAATATTTAACGGTACGCTGATTTTGCTCACTTCCTGACCTCTTTTGATAAACCGCACGCTATTGCTCACAATAGGTGGCAAGTATGCCTCACTCTACCGAGTTTTAAGCTTAAATATTAACTAATAACGTGAACAATATCACACTTCCACACAAAAAATGAGATTGCCTCCACAATTTTAAAAAACGACTTTGACAAACCTCAGACAGCAAGAATAATATAAATCAACTTTATTAAATTGACTTTATTTAAGTCAATTTCAATAATTGAATTCAACAACGATGGAGATGAAATCATGGGTATTTTAGATCAAATGAAATTAGACAAAAAAACGGCTCTTGTGACCGGTGGTGCAAGAGGTATCGGCAAAAGTGTGGCATACGGCTTTGCTCAGGCCGGAGCAAACATAGTCATCGCCGATTGGGATATTGAAGAAGCGTCAAAAACCGCGCAGGAAATTGCCGTTGCCGAGAATGTCAGAACCCTTGCCATACAAACCGATGTCACCCGTTCCGAAAGTGTCGAGCAAATGATCGCAGCCATTCAAAAAACGTTCGGCTCACTGGAGATCGCCTTCTGTAATGCAGGTATTTGCTTGAATATTCCCGCTGAAGAGATGAGCATTGAGCAATGGTCTAAAGTTATTAACGTGAATTTAACCGGCGTATTTTTAACCGCACAAGCCGCTGGAAAATTAATGATTGAGCAAGGCAAGGGCGGGTCGATTATCACGACCGCTTCAATGTCGGCACATATCGTCAACGTGCCGCAACCACAATGTGCTTATAACGCCTCTAAAGCCGGGGTGATTCAACTGACCAAATCACTGGCGATTGAATGGGCGAAACACAATATCCGTGTCAATAGTTTAAGCCCCGGCTATATCGGCACTGAACTGACCCTAAATTCAAAAGATCTGCAACCGCTAATCAAAACCTGGAATGAAATGGCACCACTACACCGTTTGGGCAAACCGGAAGAATTACAGTCGATTTGCGTTTATTTGGCAGGCGACACCAGTAGTTTCACCACCGGTGCGGATTTTATTGTGGACGGTGCATTCACCTGTTTCTAACAGGCAAATCGGCAGAAAAAGTGCGGTTGCTTATCGGCGCATGATGAAAAGAAGGAAAATGCTATGACTTATTTATTGGGAACGGATATTGGTACGTCCGGCACAAAAACCATTTTAATGGATACCAAAGGCAATTTAATCGCCCAAGATTTGCAAGAATACGACGTATTGACCCCCAAACCGTTGTGGGCGGAACAATGGCCTGACGTATGGCTGAATGCGGCAAAACGTTCCATTGCCAACACGGTGCAGAAAGCCAATATTGATATTTTGCAAATCAAAGGTATTGCCATCAGCGGATTATACGGCGGATCCGGAATTCCGTTAGACCACGAGATGAATCCGATTCGTCCTTGTATGATTTGGATGGATCGCCGTGCCGAAAAAGAAACCCAATGGGTCAAAAAACACATTGATTTAGAACGGTTACAAGCGATCACCTATAACAGTGTTGATCCCTATTACGGCTTTACCAAAATGCTATGGCTGAAAAACAATGAGCCTGAAAACTGGCAAAAAACCGCTCTTTTCCTGCCGCCAAATAATTATGTGATTTATAAACTGACCGGCAACATCGCCATTGATTATTCATCGGCAGGCAATATCGGCGGCATTTTTGATATGAACAACCGCACTTGGTCGTCTGAAATGGCACAAGCACTCGGCATTCCGTTAGATAAAATGCCACAGCAGATTGTGGAATCCACCGATATTGTCGGCACATTGAGCGAACAAGCCGCACAAGAGTTGGGATTATACGTCGGATTGCCCGTGATCGCCGCCGGAATTGACTGCGGCGCTGCAAGTATCGGTTTAGGCATTTATCAACCCAATACCTATTCCGCCACCGTCGGCACCTCGATGTGTGCAGCATTAATTTCCGAAAAACCCATCAAAAGCAATGGGTTGATTGTGTGGCCCTATCTATATAATGCCAAAAAACTAAGCTATAACTTTGCCGGCTCAAATACCGCCGGCGCGATCATCAAATGGTTCCGAGAAACGCTGTGCCAATGGGAAATAGAACAAGAAAAACAAGGCGGCGAAAGTGTTTACAGCATACTGAACCAACAGGCTCAAGCGGTACCGATCGGCAGTGGCGGCTTGGTAGTATTGCCGTATTTTATGGGAGAGCGCAGCCCGATTTGGGATTCCCATGCCAAAGGTACGATTGTTGGTTTATCACTGACCCACAGCAAAGCGCATATTTTCCGTGCGTTTATGGAAGCCGTGGCTTACGCCTTGCGGCAAGCAATGGAAGTGACCGGTGAAGACTTGGGAGACTTTATCATCATCGCCGGCGGGGCGACGAAATCCAAGTTATGGAAACAGATTTTCGCCGATGTTACCGGCTATCCGGTGGTCTGCCCATTAAACGACACCGAAGCTAATTTGGGTGATGTGATTTTGGCTGGTGTCGGCACAGGGACATTAACCTTTGAAGAGGTACAAAAATGGCAGGTGCTGGACGAAAAAATCATGCCGAATTCGCAGGCA
Source organism: Chelonobacter oris (assembly GCF_000772535.1). GTDB lineage: Bacteria > Pseudomonadota > Gammaproteobacteria > Enterobacterales > Pasteurellaceae > Chelonobacter > Chelonobacter oris. The sequence goes on along the minus strand of NZ_JSUM01000013.1, from coordinate 168,828 downwards.
CACGCCCTCTACAGCCAATATTATCAAGTATATAAATCGGTTTATCAGCATTTGAAACAGGATATGGCAACACTGTCCTCACTGGCACAATCACAACAATAACTTCGCATGACGAAGATAAGGATAAGATGATGAGTAAAACTTGGCTTAAACGGATCGGCTACGGTTCAGGTGATTTCGGTTGTAATTTGGTATTTGGCACTATGGCATCGTATTTGATGTTTTTCTACACCGACGTTTTTGGGATCGAAGCGGCGGTGGTCGGAACGATGTTGCTTTCTACCCGTCTGCTCGACGCCTTCACCGATGTAATGATGGGCTTGGTAGTCGATCGCACTAACACCCGCTGGGGGCAAGGCCGCCCCTATTTTATCATCGGGGCATTACCTTTTGCCGTCTTCACCGCACTGACATTCTATGTGCCTGATTTCGGTGCGGCGGGCAAAATTATATGGGCATATGCTACCTATATTATGCTGTCGTTGGCTTACACCGTGGTCAATATTCCACTGAACACCATCGTACCGCGCCTGACATCCGATGTGCACGAACGCAATATCCTCGTGTCCAGCCGTATGGTGTGCGCCTTGTTGGGTACGGCGGTAGTGATGAGCATCACCCAACCGTTGGTCGATTTCTTCGGACAAGGCGATTACGAAAAAGGCTACCTGATCACGATGAGCTTATACGGTATTTTAGCAATGCTCATCTTCTTTTTCACCTTCTCACAAACCAAAGAAGTGGTGCCGCCGACCGTCGTCAGAGAGAAAAACAGCTCGGTTTGGGACGATTTTAGCGGCATTACCGCTCAAACATGGATTTTGGTCTTAGTCAATTTTCTCTATTTCGGTCTGTATGTGATGCGCAATACTTCCGTTATTTACTATTTCACCTACAATCTGGAACGCACCGATTGGCTCACGTTTGTCGGCTTCTTCGGGATTTTATCCGGTTTACCGATCTTATTCTTGTTGCCGCACCTGCAAAAACGCTTTGCGCAGCGCACCCTGATTATCGCCTGTGCAATTATCTACATTATCGGTGATCTGCTGTTCTATATCGGCAAAGATTCCCCACTGTTGTTAATCCTGAGTTTAGCGATTACCGGCTTAGGAATGTACGGTATTTTCGGTGTCACTTTTGCGATTCAACCTGATGTAATCGACTATTCCGAATATCAAAAAAGTCGTAGTATTTCAGGCATGATCGCCGCATTACAAGGCTTTTTCGTAAAATTCGGCATGGGTGTCGCCGGTGCTTTGATCGGTTGGATTTTAAAATCCGGCGGCTATCAACCCAACATACCACAATCCGAATCCGCGCTATGGAGCATTGAAATGTGCTTTATATGGATTCCGCTGATTATTTGCCTGTTAGTCATTGTACTGATGTATTTCTATCGCTTGGACAGCATTCGTGATGAAATGACTAAGGTATTAAATTTACGCAGAAAACAGATGGAATATGCAAATCAGCAATAAGTGATTAAATCAGGAGTTATCATGGAAAAGCAAGAAAAACAAATTATCGCCCCGATGTCCGGCGAACTACTACCGTTGGAGGCCGTACCCGACAGCATATTTTCAGATAAATCATTGGGAGACGGATTTGCTCTGAAACTAAGCGGCGATGTGGTGGTCAGCCCCTTCAACGGCATTGTTATCGCCGCATTCCCCACAGGACACGCCTTTATCATTCGCAGAGATGACGGATTGGAAGCCTTAATCCACATCGGTTTGGATTCTGCTAAAAACACAGCCGCATTCAAGGCAAAAATCAACAAATATGCGCGCGTTAAACAAGGTGATATCCTGACCTATGTGGATAAAAATCAATTTTCCGCCAACGAAAACGCCTTAATTTCCCCGGTGGTTTTTTCCAATCCCAATATCAAAGTAACGCTTAACAAAATGAATCAAGCTGTTTTGGTAGGGGATGAAAGTGCGGTAAGTGTCGAGTTATTATGACTCAAAAAGCAGCATAAACAAAAGCGATTTGCCGACCGACAAATCGCTTTTTCAAGCTTAAAACCGCACTTTAACTTTTTATCCTACAGAATAAAACGGCTCAAATCTTCATCTTCGACAATGTCGCCAAGTGCGGTGCTGACATATTTTGCATCAATGGTCACACTCTGCCCCGACATATCGCTGGCATCAAACGAGATTTTATCCATCAAACGCTCCAATACCGTATGCAGACGGCGGGCGCCGATATTTTCCGTTTTCTCATTCACACGGAATGCCGCTTCGGCAATTTTGGCAACCGCATCGGCGGTGAACTCCACATTTACCCCTTCCGTTGCCATTAACGCTTGATATTGCTGGGTTAACGAAGCATTCGGTTCAGTCAGAATCCGTTCAAAATCCTTACTGCTCAACGCACTCAACTCCACTCGAATCGGCAAACGACCTTGCAATTCAGGAATTAAATCCGACGGTCGCGCGACCTGAAACGCTCCGGAAGCAATAAACAGAATGTGATCGGTTTTCACCATGCCGTGTTTGGTATTAATCGTGCTGCCCTCAACCAGCGGCAACAAATCGCGCTGTACGCCTTCACGCGAGACGTCCGGCCCCGAACTTTCGCCGCGCTTACAAATTTTATCGATTTCATCGATAAACACGATTCCGTGCTGTTCGGTCGCCTCAATCGCTTTCTGTTTTAATTCTTCCGGATTAACCAATTTGGCGGCTTCGTCCTCAATCAAGATTTTTAACGCATCTTTAATCTTCATTTTGCGTTTTTTGGTCTGTCCGCTCGACATATTCTGGAACATTGATTGCAGCTGGTTGGTCATCTCTTCCATGCCCGGCGGCGCCATAATTTCCACACCGACCGAGGCGGCGGCAATATCCACCTCAATCTCTTTTTCGTCAAGCTGCCCTTCCCGCAGTTTTTTACGGAAAACCTGACGGGTTCCGCTTTGCTTATCGCTCTCTTCCTCCGCTCCCCAGCTGTTTTTAGCCGGCGGTAATAAAATATCCAGAATACGATCTTCTGCCATTTCTTCGGCACGGTAACGATTCTTGTCTATTTCGGTTTGGCGCACCAATTTCATCGCCACATCGGTCAAATCACGGATAATCGAATCCACTTCCTTGCCGACATACCCGACTTCGGTAAATTTGGTCGCTTCCACCTTGATAAACGGCGCATTGGCCAGCTTTGCCAATCGACGGGCGATTTCGGTTTTCCCGACGCCGGTCGGGCCGATCATCAAAATATTTTTTGGGGTGACTTCATGACGCAAGACATCACTTAGCTGCATTCTGCGCCAACGATTACGCAGTGCAATCGCTACCGCTCTTTTGGCATCGTTCTGCCCGATAATATGTTGATCCAGTTCGGATACAATCTCACGAGGGGTCATTTCAGACATAGTCTTTCCTTAATTCTTACTTACTCGGGCAACTGCTCGATGGTTTGATTCAAATTGGTGAATACACAAATATCCCCGGCAATTTTGAGCGATTTTTCAACGATTTCACGTGCTGACAAGTCGGTATTTTGTAACAAGGCGCGTGCCGCCGACATCGCATAATTACCGCCAGACCCGATTGCCAGAATATTGTCCTCCGGCTGCACCACATCACCGTTACCGGTGATAATCAACGACTCGGTCTCGTCCGCCACAATCAACATCGCTTCCAAACGGCGCAATGCTCTGTCGGTACGCCACTCTTTTGCCAACTCAACCGCACTTTTCAGCAAATGCCCCTGATGCATTTCTAATTTACGTTCAAACAATTCGAACAGTGTAAACGCATCTGCCGTACCGCCGGCAAACCCTGCCAGCACTTTGTTATGATACAAACGGCGCACCTTACGCGCATTGCCTTTCATCACTGTATTTCCCAACGAAACCTGCCCGTCACCGCCGACGACAACCTGCCCGTTACGGCGCACACTTACTATCGTGGTCATAAATTACCTCACTTTTTATATCAATGAGGGTTATATGGTGATGACAAAGTGCGGTTTCAAGGGTCAGTTTTTGCGCTAATCTGTTTTCTTGCTATATTGCCGACGATAATCATTCGGGGTATAACCAGACTCTTTTTTAAAAACAGAATAAAAGTATTGAATGGAGGGATAACCACACATTTCTGAGATTTCATAAATAGAAATGGAAGTCGATATCAGTAATTTTCTAGCTCGTGCAATTTTTTCTTCATGTAAAACCTGATGAATGGTTTTATCCAATTCCTTTTTAAAACGGCGTTCCAGATTGGTTCGGGAGAGCTTAACATAATCAAGCACTTGCTCCACTTTAATCCCGGAATAGGCATATAAGCGAATATAATGCATGGCTTGAATCACTAACGGATCATGAATAGAACGATAATCCGTCGATGTCCGCGCCTCTACTTTGATCGGCGAAATCAATACGGGTGCGGTTTTTACTTTTTTCTTCAGCAACATATTTTGTAGTATTTTTGCTGCTTGGTAACCCATTGATTTTGTTCCTTGTACGACTGAAGATAATGAAACCCGTGAGAAATATTGAATTAATTCTTCATTATCAATCCCAATAATACAAAGTTGTTCCGGAACAGCAATCCTCAAATTTTCGCAAGTCTGCAACAAGTGCCTTGCTCTGGCGTCAGTCACTGCAATAATACCGGTATGCTCAGGCAATGAACGAATCCATTGGTTCAATTCTTGTTGTGAGATTTGCCAGTTTTCCTGCCGAGTTTCATGCCCCAGATAAATATAGCTATCATAATGATTAGCCTGCATTAGCTGTTCAAATGCAAATCGCCTCTCTTCCGACCAATGGCGGCGATTTTCACTCGGAACACCGTAAAAAGCAAAATGATGTAACCCTTTGCTTCTTAAATGGGTAAATGCCATTTCGATAAGTGCATAATTATCAGTTGCAACATAAGGGATACTCGGTGGATAATCTGCCGGATGGTGATAAGAACCGCCCACAGCAACGATCGGAACATGGTGAGGGTGTTCAGTTAATTGTGTCACTAATATCGGATTGTCAAAATCAGCAATAATCCCGTCAACCGAACTAAGATTGAGTTGCAACTCTCGATGCACAAAATCATCTTCCAAAAATACATCCCAATTACACGACGAAGCTTGTATATATTCGCCAATTCCTTCCATCACTTCCCGATCATAAACCTTGTTGGCATTAAAAAGCAGGGCAATTCGATGATATTCGGCAATCATTGGGAATCCTTTAAATCAACTAATCGAAAGTCTGCCAACTATAGAATAAAAATTTTATAAATAAAAGGGTTATCAAATGAATTGACAGCCCTTTATAAATATAAAAATTTGAATTTTATGCTTTTTTCTTACTGATTGAATCCGCCCAAACTGCCAGTAACAGAATACCGCCTTTAACAATATATTGCCAAAATGTCGGCACATCCAACATACTCATTCCATTATCTAATGAAGCAATAATCAAAGCACCAATAATCACGCCCCACACACTTCCGACACCGCCTGCCAAACTTGCCCCCCCGATCACACAAGCCGCAATGGCATCCAGTTCGGCATTCTGCCCTGCCGAAGGCGAGCCTGCCCCCAAACGGGCACTGAGGATTAACCCTGCAATGGCAACCATTAACCCATTAATCGAAAAGATGGCTAATTTTATTCTTTCAACTTTAATTCCGGATAATCTGGCCGCCTCAATGTTGCCGCCAATCGCATAAATATAACGTCCAAAAGCGGTTTTCTTGGAAATAAAAAAACCAATAATTGCCAACATAGCCAAGATAAGCACCGGAACCGGAATACCACGATAATCATTCAAAAGATAAATAGCACTGAGTAATAAGATCGCGACTACTACGTATTTTAAGAAATCTTTTGATATTTTCTCTACCGGTAAAGCCAATTTTTGTCTGGATCGACGTTGATAATTTCCCCATATAATAAAAAGTGCAATTGCCATGCCGCCCAGAATAAAACCCAATTCATTGGATAAATAACCTTGTCCGATTTGAGTCATTGAAGATGATGTGGGAGACACGGTTGTGCCATTGGTCATACCAATCAAAATACCTCGGAATGCCAATAATCCGGCCAAAGTAACAATAAACGAGGGAACGCGTTGATATGCTACCCACCAACCATTCCATACTCCAAACATTAAGCCGAGTAATAAGGTCGCAAAAATTGTTGCAGGTAACGGCCATCCCCACCATACATTTGTAATCGCAGCAAAACCGCCTAATAATCCCATTAAAGAACCTACGGATAAATCAATTTCTGCTGAAATTATGACAAACAACATACCGATTGCCAGAATACCCGTAATAGAAGTCTGTCTTAATAAATTTGAGATATTGCGTGCGCTTAAATATGCACCGTCTGTTGCTACCGAGAAAAACAGCATAATAACAACAATAGCAATTAACATGATATAAACTTGTAAATTGACGGATTTTAGATTTTTCATACAATTACTCCTTAAGTGCAACTTCCATGACGTTTTCTTGGGTGAGATTTTTATTAATCAAATTCCCTTTTATCTTTCCCTGATGCATCACTAAAATTCTGTCGCTAATGCCCAGAATTTCGGGCAATTCGGACGATATAACAATAATGCCTACACCTTGCTTTGCCAGCTTATTAATTAATTTATAGATTTCATATTTAGCACCGACATCAATTCCTCGAGTAGGCTCATCAAGAATAAGTATTTTGGGATTTAACAACAATGCTTTCGCCAAAATGGCTTTTTGCTGATTTCCCCCGCTTAACCGTCCTATTGCTAAATCAGGAGAAGACGTTTTTACCTTTAATTCTTGAATCGAGTGTCTAATCACTGTCTCTTCTAAAGGTTCATTAATCATAATGCGTTTGATGCAATAATTTCTTAGAGAAGAGAGTGTAATATTTTTATCAACCCCCATTATCGGCACAATACCATGCCGTTTCCGATCTTCCGGCACCATAAAAATGCCATGTTTAATTGCTGCCGCACAATCTTTATGCTGAACTTGTTTTTGGTTTAAATAAAATTTTCCTTTAAACTTTCCGGCATAAGCTCCAAAAATACATTGAACCATTTCCGTACGCCCGGAGCCTACCAACCCGGCAATCCCTAATATTTCTCCGCTGCATAAGTTAAAATTCGCATTATCAACCCGTTTAATATGTGTGTTGACGTAATGCCAGGCGGTTAAATCCTCAATACGTAATAACTCATTGCCGATTTGATGTTGCTCATGCGGATATAGTGACGTAATCTCCCTCCCGACCATCATGGTAATAATGTCATCTTCGCTCATCTCTTTGCCGTCTTTGGTACCGATATGCTCTCCGTCACGAATAACACAGATTTGATCGGAAATAGCCTTTACTTCATTTAGTTTATGTGAAATATAGATACACGCAATATTATGTGCTTTAAGATCTTGAATCAGTGCCAACAATACATCCGTCTCTTTTTCAGTTAAAGATGCGGTCGGCTCATCCAGAATAAGTAATCTCACATTTTTATTTAGTGCCTTGGCTATCTCCACCAATTGCTGTTGCCCGAGACCAAGCTCACCGACTATTGTTACAGGATCAATATCCAGTTGAACTTGTGAGAGCATTTTTTTAGCCCTGATATACATTTCATTCTCATTTGTTAAACCATATTGAGAGATCTCATTCCCAAGAAAAATATTATCCATAACCGACATATTTTTCACCAACGCCAATTCCTGATGAATAATTGAAATGCCTTTATTTTCCGTGTCCTTAATATTTTTAGACTTTAACAATTCACCTGAAAAATAAATGTCCCCTTCATAATCACCATAAGGATATATGCCGCATAATACTTTCATCAGTGTTGATTTACCTGAACCGTTTTCTCCACATAATGAAAGTACTTTTCCCGGAGAAATAGAAATAGAAACATTATTTAATGCTTTAACGTCACCAAATCTTTTTACAATCCCTTTCATCTCTAATAATGAATCCATTGCAACCACCTAACATTATCATATCAATTTAAGGGAGGCGTTCTCCCTTATCTCTAGACAGCCTCTAAACTAGTTACTATAAATACTCTCTTTACTATGAAATCCGTCTTGAATAATGGTTTCTTCAATATTTTCTTTTGTTACCGCTATCGGATCCAAAAGATAAGAAGCAACGTCTTTTAATCCATTATTTAGACTGGCATTACTTTCAATCTTTTCATCTTTAGCCAAACCCACTGCAATTTCAGCGGCTTTATCTGCCAATTTTGTAATTGGTTTATAAACCGTCATCGTTTGTATCTCTTCTACAATTCGTTTAATTGCCGCCAAATCGGCATCTTGGCCGGAAATCGCCACTTTTCCTGATAGCCCTTGAGCACTTAATGCCTGAATTGCGCCGCCTGCCGTTGCATCATTGGATGCTACTACTGCATCGATATTATTTTTATTGGCTGTCAATGCATTTTCCATAATTTGCAACGCCTTTTCCGGTAACCAAGAATCAACCCATTGATCCCCGATAACTTTAATCGCCCCTTTATCAATTAAGGGCTGTAACACATTCATTTGCCCCTGTCTAAATAACTTTGCATTATTATCAACCGGAGAACCGCCCATTAGAAAATAATTCCCTTCCGGTTTTATAGCGACTATCGTTTCCGCCTGTAATTCACCCACTCTTTCATTATCGAACGAAACATAAAAATCTAAATCCGCATTATTAATTAATCGATCATATGCTAAAACCTTAATACCGGATCTTTTCGCCTCTGCGATAACATTGCTTAATACATCCCCGTTATGCGGAATAATAACCAACACGTCCACATCACGATTAATCATATTTTCAATTTGTGAGATTTGTGCATTATCATCGCCATTTGCCGACTGAACAAAAACTTTTGCACCTAATGCTTCCGCCTTCTTGGTAAAAATACTGCTGTCTTTCTGCCATCTTTCTAAACGTAAATCATCTATCGACATTCCTATAGTTAACACTTTTGCACTTGCAACACTACCTAAGCCGACCATTATCAATGCTGCCAACAACAAACTATTTCTGATTTTCATATCGAATACCTCACATGTAATTAATTAAATGCTGACTTGTCTTTATGACGAGTCTAATATTTTACATTTAGCCCAAAAATACAATTAATGAATTTTATTTTCATATTATGATTTATGTTTTATGTGATTCCTATCACAACTCAAACTTATCTTATCTGTGACAACCATCACATAAAACAATATTATTAATCACAAAATAAAATAACATAATTGATACCTCATCCTCTCTGCCTTTATCTTTGCTTCGAAATAACATTGTATTTATACAGGAGAAAGAAAATGGCTGATTATTTTGAGAAGATTGATCAAATTAACTATGAAGGAAAAGACAGTACTAATCCTTTGGCATACCGCTACTATGATGCCGAACGTATCGTTTTAGGAAAAACGATGGCGGAACATTTGCGTATAGCCGTCTGCTATTGGCATACATTCTGTTGGAACGGAACCGATATGTTCGGCAGCGGCTCTTTGGAACGACCTTGGCAGCAAACCGCAGCACCGCTTGACGCCGCAAAACAAAAAGCCGATATTGCTTTTGAATTTCTCAAAAAACTTAACGTTCCCTATTACTGCTTCCATGATATTGATATCGCACCGGAAGGTCGTTCTTTTAAAGAATATATTCGGAACTTCACGACCATTGTCGATATTCTTGCCGAAAAACAAGTACAAACCGGTATTAAGTTATTATGGGGGACGGCAAACTGTTTTACCAATCCGCGTTATATGTCCGGTGCGGCAAGCAATCCGAATCCGGAAGTCTTTGCCTGTGCCGCAACTCAAGTTTTCCATGCTATGAATGCGACCCAAAAACTACGAGGTGAAAATTATGTCCTATGGGGTGGACGTGAGGGTTATGAAACATTACTCAACACCGATTTAAAACGTGAACGTGAGCAGCTGGGACGTTTTATGCAACTGGTTGTGGAACATAAATATAAAATCGGTTTCACCGGTACACTACTGATTGAACCCAAACCACAGGAGCCGACCAAACATCAATATGATTATGACGTCGCAACGGTCTACGGCTTCCTGAAACAATTCGGGCTGGAAAATGAAATCAAGGTCAATATTGAAGCCAACCATGCGACCTTAGCCGGACATACATTCCAACACGAAGTCGCAAGTGCGGTCGGGCTGGGCATGTTGGGATCTATTGATGCCAACCGCGGCGATCCTCAGCTGGGTTGGGATACCGATCAATTCCCGAACAGCGTGGAAGAAAATGCATTGGTTTTGTATGAAATTTTGAAAGCCGGCGGGCTGACGACGGGCGGCTTTAATTTTGATGCTAAAATAAGAAGACAAAGCATTGATAAATATGATTTATTCCACGCACATATCGGCGGCATCGATGTTCTGGCACAATCACTGCTGATTGCGGCTGAAATGGTTAAAGATCAACGATTACAGAAAATTGTCGACCAGCGTTATGCCGGTTGGAATACTGAATTGGGACAGTCTATTCTTAATGGAAATTCATCACTGGAAGATTTGGCAGGATTGGTTGAAGACAAGCAACTGGCGCCACAACCTGTTTCCGGTCATCAAGAACTGCTGGAAAATATCATAAATTCTTATATTTATAAATAAATTAAACATCCAGGACAATGATAACCGTTCTGGATTTTTCATCATTATTGCGGAGCATAATATGTATCTTGGTATTGATTTAGGCACTTCAGGTGTCAAATTAGTGTTATTAGACGAACAGCAAACCATTATTGCAACCCATTCAACCTCACTGCATATCAGTCGTCCTAAACCGCTTTGGTCGGAACAAAATCCTGATGAATGGTGGAAAGCGATTAATATCAGTATTCAAGCACTGAAAAACGATCATCAATTGAAGCGCGTTAAAGCGATTGGTTTAACCGGACAAATGCATGGCGCCGTCATGCTCGATCAACAAAACAACGTGATTTATCCGGCGATACTCTGGAATGACGGCCGCAGTTTTGAAGAGTGTCACGAATTGGAGAAACATGTGCCGAACTCACGCCAAATTACCGGCAATCTTATGATGCCCGGCTTTACCGCTCCCAAATTGAAATGGTTCGAAAAACATCAGCCGGAATTGTTTCAAAGAATCCACAAGGTCTTATTACCGAAAGATTATATCCGTTTTTTGATGAGCGGCGGCTATTTCTCCGATATGTCCGATGCTTCCGGAACCATGTGGCTCGATGTCGCCAACCGCACTTGGAATCAAGATTTACTTTCCGCCTGCCGTTTATCCGTTGACAATATGCCGGAACTCCTGGAAGGCAATCAAATTTGCGGAACATTATTACCGAACATTGCCGAACAGTGGGGTATGAATCAGATTCCAATCATTGCCGGTGCCGGCGATAATGCGGCCGGTGCAATCGGTGTCGGTTTATACAAAAACGGGCAAGCCATGCTCTCTCTCGGCACCTCCGGCGTCTATTTCGTCGTCACCGATAAATTTGTCGGCAATCCTGAAAAAGCCGTACACAGTTTCTGCCATGCCCTGCCGCAACGATGGCATTTAATGTCCGTTATTTTAAGCGCCGCTTCCTGCATTGACTGGGCAAATACTTTATTGGGAATTAATGATATTACCCGTTTCTTTGAACTGGCCGAGCAGGATAATAATCATTCCGATGTTATTTTTCTGCCCTATCTATCCGGTGAAAGAACTCCACACAATGATCCTTATGCCAAAGGGGTCTTTTGGGGCATGACCCATAACAGCTCCCAAGCAACCTTAGCAAAAGCCGTTATCGAAGGCGTCAGTTTTGCATTAGCCCAAGGAATGGATGTGCTGCATGATAGCGGCGTGGCTGCCGACAATATCACCTTAATCGGCGGTGGAGCGAAAAGTCACTATTGGCGACAGCTGCTGGCGGATATTACGGGCAAGCCACTGGAATATCGTAAAGGCGGAGATGTCGGGCCGGCTTTAGGCGCAGCAAAATTGGCTCAAATAGCACTCAATCCGGATAAAAATATTGCCGATTTGTGTCCACCGTTGGCATTGGAAAAAATCTATCAGCCCGATATCGAAAAAACAGCTTATTATCATGCTAAAAAAGTAAAGTTCAATCAGCTTTATCAACGTTTAAAAGGCTTTGCCTAAACCCGTTCAATGGTTGTCTTAAGCTGATCTATAACCTGCCGCACGGTAATTTCCGCCATGCTTTCGGCGGCAAGTGCGGTTTGGTTGTTGCCGTAAGCACCGATTAACATCGGATCGCTGGCGCCATAGAGGGTGATGTTCGGTTTGTCCAAGGCTGCGGTCAGGTGGGATAAACCGGTATCGACGGAAACCACGGCTTTGGCGTGGGCAAGTTGGTTCGCTATCTGTGACAAACTGGTCTTGGGCAAAACGTCTGCATAAGCAAAACCATGCGCCAAGCGCTCGGCGCGTAACCGCTCTTTTTCGTTGCCCCACGGCAGTCGGATTCGGTAGCCGTAAGGCTCAAGCAGTGCGATAAGTTCACGCCATGCCGCTTCCGGCCAGTGCTTGTCGTTGCGAGTGGTGGAATGGATAAAAATCAAATAAGGCGGTGCAAAATGCGGTTGATTGAGAAAATGATGAGCAATGCCGTAATCGCCTTTTGCGGTCGGTAACGGATAGCCCAAACCGGCCGCAAAAAGTTGCCGAATCCGTTCAACGGCGTGCTGCCGATAGCGGATATTATAGGTTTTATCATAGAAGAAAGCGGCAAGCGGTTCCCGAATCGAACGGCAATCATAGCCATGCTTTACGCCGTGCGCCAGACGGGTGGCAAAAACCGCACTTTTCAATAAGCCTTGCGCATCAATCACGGCATCATATTCGTTCGCTTGTAGCAAAGTACGATATTGCCGCCATTGGTACCGCACTTGGGCATTAAACGGTTTTTTTCGCCAACGGCGTAACGCCATCGGAATCACCCGATTCACTGCCGAATGCCACTGGGGAATTTCGGCAAAATTCTCTTCCGCCACCCAATCCAGCTGCAAATCGGGAATCGCCCGCTGTGCATCGGTCAACGCCGGCAACGTATGCAACAGATCCCCCATTGATGATGTTTTGATCAGGCAGACTTTCATATCCCCCCTATGATTTAGATATCAAAGGCGGCAGTGCCGTTTGGGCAAATTCAGCCGGCAAAGAGGCATTACAGATGATTTGATCAAATTGATCGATTTCGCCGATATAAGCCTGCTGGATTTTATTGATTTTACTGTCGTCGAACACTAAGGTGCTGTGTTGCGATTTGTGCATCGCTTTTACTTTCACTCTCGCCTCATTAAAATTGAAACAGGTTACCCCTTTTTGGTGATGGACGCCGGCGGCGGAAATAAAGGCTTTGTTGGGACACACGACATCCAGTTCGTTTTGCAAGGTCACCGCATCTAAGAAAGAGTTGTCCCTTGAATAATATCCGCCGCATAAAATCAAGTTACAACGGCTTTTTTCCTGTAACACCATAAACGTATTAATGGAGCAACAAAGTGCGGTAAAGGCGAGCGAATCGCTGATTTGCGATGCAATAAACGGAATGGTCGAGCCGCAGTCGAAAAAAACCACGTCCCCTTCTCTAATTTGTTCGGCGGCTAATTTGCCGATCTGCATTTTTTGTGCGATATTTTTGCTTTGCTGCTCAAAAATAAAATAGCCGTTTTCATTTAAACGTTGCGGATCTTTGACGATATAACCACCGAGCAACACCAGCGAACCGGGTTCACTGCCCAAATCGCGGCGAATCGTCATTTCGGAAACATTCAAAATAGCGGCGGCATCACGCAGATGGATTTTATCCATCTGTTTTAACAGAAATTCCAGCTGTTGAATCCGAGAATTGGTTTTGCTATCCACGCCGCCTCCTGTGCCGTTTAATAATCCGATTGATTATCCTGCAATCCATTAACAATAGCAACGCCGGAACTGGTGCCGAGGCGGGTTGCGCCGGCGTTGATCATCGCAAGTGCGGTTTCGATATCCCGCACACCGCCGGAAGCTTTGACGCCGACGGTCTCGCCGACGGTTTGCCGCATCAGCGCTACATCGTCAACGGTCGCGCCGCCGGTGCTGAATCCGGTCGAGGTTTTCACAAAAGCCACATTCAGCGTGCGGCAAACTTCGCATAATTTTACTCTCTCCTCCCGTGTTAATAAACAGGTTTCCAAAATCACTTTTAACGGAATATCCGCGCAAGCCGTTAATACGGCTTGAATATCTTGTTGTACCGCTTGCCATTTGCCTGATTTGACCCAGCCGATATTGATCACCATATCAATTTCTTCGGCTCCCGCCTTAATCGCCTCGGCGGCTTCGAATGCCTTGACCGACGAAAACGTCGCCCCCAGCGGAAATCCTACCACTGTGCAGATTTTAACATTACTATTATTTAAAATTGTTTTGGCAAACGGAATGTGGCAGGCATTGATACAGACCGAATAAAATTCATTTAACATCGCCTCCCGACATAAAACCGCTATTTCAGCCTCTGATTTATTACTGGTCAGTGCGGTATGATCTATCATGTTTGCTATTTTCTTCACGTTCATTCTTCTCTCCTATTGAGTATTTAATCAAACAAAATCCAACTTTTTCATATCATATCCGGATTTAATTTAAAATCTGTGATCAATGTAACTTTTTTAACATTTTTATTATTATAAACTCATTTTAACTAAAAATGTGTATTTTTTAACAAAGGAGATGATGATGGATATTGCAGTGATTGGATCAAACATGGTCGATTTAATTACTTATGTCGACCAAATGCCGAAAGCCGGCGAGACGCTGGAAGCGCCGACATTCCAGATGGGATGCGGCGGCAAAGGTGCGAATCAGGCCATTGCCGCCGCCAAATTGGGGGCGAAAGTGATGATGCAGTCGAAAGTCGGCGATGATGTATTTGCGGATAACACAATTAATAACTTCAAGCAGTACGGTGTCGATACCCGATATGTAGAAAAAGTCAACGGGGTTTCCAGTGGTGTTGCGCCGATCTTTGTCGATTCCAGTTCGCAAAATCGCATTTTGATTATCAAGGGAGCAAATGCACACTTACAACCCGAAGATATCGATCGGGCGGCCGAAAGCCTGCAACAGTGTAAATTAATCGTGCTACAACTGGAAATTCCGTTGGAAACCGTTTATTACGCCATTGATTTTGCGAATAAGCATGCAATTCCGGTCATTTTGAATCCGGCGCCGGCCAGTAAAGCCCTGTCTCTGGAATATGCCTGCAAGTGCGATTTCTTTATGCCGAATGAAACCGAATTGGAAATTCTGACCGGAATGCCGGTCAACAATATGGCGCAAATTCAAGCCGCAGCCGGTTTTCTACTGGGAAAAGGGCTCAAAAACATCATTGTTACATTGGGTGAAAAAGGGGCGGTCTGGTTGCATGATGATCATATCGTGCATGTTCCGCCCTATAAGGTCAACGCCGTCGACACCAGCGGTGCAGGCGATGCCTTTATCGGCTGTTTCGCCCATCACTATATCCAAAGCGGCGATGTCTTAGCCGCCATGAAAGAAGCCTCTTTATTTGCCGCTTGCAGTGTCACCGGCAAAGGAACGCAGTCCTCTTACCCGAATCAGACCGAATTTGAGCTGTTTAAACAACACTGTCTTTAATGAGAAGGATCCGACTATGAAGAACATTATCCAAATGCCAGACGGCTATTTGAACAGAACGCCACTGTTTCAATTTATTTTATTGTCGTGTCTGTTCCCGTTATGGGGCGCAGCAGCCAGCCTGAACGACATTTTAATTACCCAGTTTAAAAGCGTGTTCACCTTGAGCGATTTTGCCAGTGCGCTGGTGCAAAGTGCATTCTACGGCGGTTATTTTTTAATTGCCATTCCGGCCTCGCTTGTGATTAAAAAAACCAGCTATAAAATCGCCATCTTAATCGGCTTAACCTTATACATCGGCGGTTGTCTGATGTTTTACCCCGCCTCTCACATGGCGACTTACACCATGTTTTTAGCTGCGATTTTCTCTATTGCTATCGGTTTAAGTTTTTTAGAAACATCCGCCAATACTTACAGCTCAATGATTGGGCATAAGGATTACGCCACATTACGCTTGAATATCAGCCAGACATTTTATCCGATTGGTGCGATTTTCGGGATTCTGTTGGGCAAATACCTGATTTTCCAAGAAGGTGCCAGCCTGGAAGAACAAATGATCGGTATGAGCCCGGAACAGCTGCATGACTTCAAACTTGCCATGCTGCAACATACACTACAGCCATACAAATACCTGATCTTCGTATTGATCGCCGTTGCAGTTCTGTTTTTGATTACCCGCTTCCCGACGTGCAAATCGGCAAAACAAGAACACAAACAAGACGTTCACTTTATCGACACCTTAAAATATTTGCTGAAAAATACTGCGTTCAAAAAAGGAATTGCCGCACAATTTTTATATGTCGGTATGCAAGTCGCCGTGTGGTCTTTCACCATTCGACTGGCACTCAATTTAAGTAATATGAATGAGCGCGATGCCTCTAATTTTATGGTATACAGTTTTATCGGATTCTTTGTCGGCAAATTTATTGCCAACTTCTTAATGGCGAAATTCAAACCGAACTGGGTTTTGGTCTGGTATTCCGCATTAGGCGTAATAACACTGGCTTATACCGCCTTTGTACCTGATTTTTCAGCCGTTTATGCCGCCATTTTCGCCAGCGCCTTGTTCGGCCCTTGCTGGGCGACAATCTATGCCTCCGTGCTGGAAACCGTCGAGCAGGAACACCGTGAAGTTGCCGGCGCCGTGGTCGTCATGTCAATTATCGGTGCCGCCGTGGTGCCCGCCATTCACGGTTTGGTGTCCGACTCGCTCGGTTCAATTCAGCTTGCCTTTATCGTGCCGCTGCTCTGCTTTGCTTATGTCGGTTACTATTTTTATGGCAAACGCAATGAATCCAAGCACTACTAACTAAGGAAATCATATGAAAAGTATTATCCCTTTAGTCAAAGAACATTTTGGTAAAGAAAAAAGAATTCTGTTACAAAATCGGCAAATCACAGTAGCAGGTTTCCAATATAATTCCGGTATAGAAGCCGTTACCATCAGTAACGGCAAAGGATTTGTCACCGTACTCCCGTTCTACGGACAAATTATTTGGGACGCCTGCTTCAACGGGCATAGCCTGAAAATGAAAAATATGTTCAAAGAACCCAAGTGCGGTCATGAAATTATCGACACCTACGGCTGCTTCTGTTTTCATTCCGGTTTAATCCGCAACGGCTGCCCCGCACCTGAGGACACTCACCCTTTACACGGTGAAATGCCTTGCGCCCGGCTGGACAAAGCCTGGCTTGAATTGGAACCGGATCAGGTTGCGATTTGCGGCGAATATGAATATGTCAAAGGCTTTGGGGATCACTATCTGGCACAACCGAAAGTGATCATTCATGCCGACAGCAGCCTGTTTGAAATCCAAATGCAGGTCACCAACCTTGCCAGTGTCGATATGCCGTTACAATATATGTGTCATATGAATTACTGCTATGAACACGGTGCAATATTCAGCCAAAATATCCCGGATTCAGCCATTCAATTGCGAGAATCTATCCCCGCCCATGTTCAACCTACGCCGCAATGGTCGGCTTTCAACGATAAAATCAAACAAGGGGAATATACGTTAACCTGTTTGGACAATGACGACATGTATAACCCCGAAATTGTGTTTTTCATGGATAATTTGCAGCAATACCAAAAATATCCGGAATACCGGATGCAATCGCCACACGGGCATACCTATCTCACCCGATTCTTGTCGGCGCAATTTAATTATGCCACCCGCTGGATTTTATATAATGCGGATCAACAAGTCGGCGCATTTGTCCTCCCCGCCACCTGCCGCCCGGAAGGCTATCTCGCCGCCCAACGCAACGGCACATTGATTATGCTACCCCCTCATGAAAGCCGATGTTTTTCGGTAACTACCGGGATTGAAGAATAGCTAAACCGATACTTTTTTTAATACCAAGAGCCAAATTACACCCATACAATTTGGCTCTTATTCCTTATATAATTATTTCAAGCCGTAGGATTGAAACTTATCCAGAATAATTTGCATTTCCTTATCAGACAGAACAGGAATATTATCTGTTATACCTAACAAATTAATATATTGCTTTGCCAATACTTCTACCTCATTCGCCAGCCATAATGCTTTATCTAACGTACTTTCCATACAAACAACACCATGATGTTGTAATAAGACAGCTTTAGATAACCGTATCCCATTGCTCACAATATTTGATAGCTCTAAGCTGCCAAACGTGGCATAAGGTAAGCAGGGAATAGCGTTTCCGCCACTCACTGCTATCATGTAATGTATCGCAGGAATAGTTTTATTCAATATCGCAACTGTCGTTGAATATAAGGCGTGGTTATGAATCACCGCATTTAATTCAGGTCGAGCTTGATAACAAGCCAAATGGAAATGCCATTCGCTTGAAGGTATTTTTCCTATCTCAATATCTCCATTAAAACGAATAAAAACAATCTGCTCCGGTATCAGTTGATTACAAGGGATGCCGCTGGGTGTAATTAATAGACCATTTTCAAAACGACAGCTAATATTACCCGATGTTCCTTGATTAAGGTTCAGTCGATTCATTTCTTGATAGATTGAGATAATTTTACAAGATAATGCCTGTCTATCCATGAGCAGCACCTTTGATCTTCAAGTCCGGAAATAGTTGAGCCAATCCCCTTTCCGAAGCCTCACAAACACCACGTTCAGTAATCAGTCCCCCCGTAATAAATTCTGCCGGCGTGACATCAAATGCAAAGTTTCCACACGGTGTCCCCACAGGGACAATATTTACTTTACTTAACTTATCATTTTCATCTAAGCCATAAACATAAGCCTGTTCCTCCGCCGACCGCTCTTCTATCGGTATCTCTTTTACACCGTCATAAACGGTAAAATCAATTGAGGGGGACGGCAGTGCCACATAAAACGGGACATTATTCACTTTGGCCGCCAACGCTTTTAAATAAGTTCCGATTTTATTACATACATCCCCCCTTGCCGTTGTTCGGTCGGTGCCAACAATACAGAGATCGACTAATCCGTGTTGCATCAAGTGTCCCCCGATATTGTCTGCAATAAATGTATGCGGTACATCATGCGAGCCCAGTTCAAAAGCGGTTAATCCTCCCTGATTACGCGGTCTGGTTTCATCTACCCAAACATGGACATTAATTCCCGACTCATGAGCCATATAGATTGGCGCAAGTGCGGTTCCCCAATCAACCGTTGCCAGCCAACCGGCATTACAGTGAGTCAGAATATTAACAACTGATTTATCCTTTTTATTTTCTAGAATTTTTTTAATTTCATTTAATCCATGAATACCAATAGATTTACAAATTTCAATATCTTCATTACTGATTTGTTCAGCCAAAATAGCTGCCTGAATAGTACGCTGTTCTATTGATATCTGTTTTAATACGGTGATACAGCGATCTAACGCCCATTTTAAATTAATTGCTGTCGGACGCGTCTTCACCAATAAATTATACGCATTCACTAAATTTTCATCCGAAGGATCATCATTCATTGCGATTGCAACGCCATATGCAGCAGCCGCACCAATTAATGGGGCTCCTCGAACATTCATATTTTGAATTGCGTTAGCAACATCAGTAACGGTAGTAAGCTTTAGTATTTCAAACTTAAAAGGTAATTTTGTTTGATCAATAATGCTGATACTTCTTTTATCATCAGAAAACC
Source organism: Chelonobacter oris (assembly GCF_000772535.1). Lineage (GTDB taxonomy): Bacteria > Pseudomonadota > Gammaproteobacteria > Enterobacterales > Pasteurellaceae > Chelonobacter > Chelonobacter oris. The sequence goes on along the minus strand of NZ_JSUM01000013.1, from coordinate 149,071 downwards.
AAACTGTTCTATAATACTTTCCATTAATCTTCATAAATAATTATCTCCATTAGATTTTCTAATATAATCAACAACAGAATCCATCGAGGAAAATCGATCTGCATAAAGCATAAAATAACAAGCGATATTTAATGCATGATGACCGCAATATGCTCTTTCTTTTTCATCAGAAATACTCTTCAAGTCAGCAACACCTGCAAATCCAATAATTCTTCTGTTAATTTCCATACCTGCATTAACGATAGAGTCAATGAAGAGATTTCTAAAAAAATCTTTTTGAAAATCCAATGCTAAATGCTCATCGTAAACATTAACCGGATAAGCATCCCCCTGAGTCTTTTGGTTCCATAAGCATATAAATTCATCAACAAAAATACCCCAAGTATCAATTAGTTGTCTCAAAATCCATTCTTGATAATCTTTACGATGATGTTGCTCTTTGATATGCCATCGCTGTGACGTATATGACATAATCAAATTACCAATATAATTGCCTATATCAAATGCCATAGGCCCCATAAAACCAAATTCAGGATCAATAATGACAGTTGAATTTGAAGTCACCATAATAGATCCGGTATGTAAATCCCCATGTAATAATGCTTGAGATTCCGTCATAAACTTATACTTGTACTTCATTGCAATTTTTATCAATTCTTGATTAGCCCAAATATCCCATATATGCTTCTCTAATAACGGTGTTAACCAGTTATTTCGTTCCGCATTAAAATAGGGTTCCGTAAAAATTAAGTCTTCCGTTATCTTGCATAATTCATAATTTAACGAAAATTTGGATACTAATTTTTTCTTATCTTCCGGATTAAGACCTATATCAGATGTAAAAAATAGATTTCTAGCCAAGAAAATGCCAATATCATAGGATAATTTTTCAAATTTTCTTCCTGCTATCATTTCTTTCCTTAGAACAACATGCGGTGAAATATATTCCATCGCAAAGGTTGCCATCATATCATCATAGAAATAAACTTCCGGAACCAAGTTATTACCCACATTACTATATTCCAGTTTCAATGTACTATATTCAAAAAAAGCTCTCCTCAATGATAATTTCCAGCCTTCCCCTGCGGCTCTGACATAAGGTATTGCCTGTTTTACAATAATACTTTTTTTAGTTCCGGATACGATAAAAACAAGATTAATATTCCCATCACCAATCTCTTTAACTTTCCAAAGAGTATAATCTCCGCCTAGATCAATCTCCTTTGGTAGTTTTGTAGATAGGTAACCGGTTATATCATCACAATTCAAAATAAAATAGGAAGAATACACTTCACTCATAACATATCTCCTTTGTCGACAAGTTAATTATTAGATTTCATCCAATCTTCCAATAATACATTTGAAGATCTGAACTCCGTAACATTTTCAATTAATTCATCTATATTTTTAATGTTATTTTTATTTAACATATCTTGTGTAATTAAGACCGGAGGAATGGTAATTTGATTATCAACATTATCACCTTTTAATAATTTAGCCAAAGCACGGACGCTTACTTCACCCATAATAGAGGGATTTGTTGCAACCGTAGCCACCCAAGCACTATTCGGTTCCCGCATTGTTTGAATATCAGAATTAGAAATATCAGCACTATATATTTTAATTTTCCGACTAAGTCCAGCCTCTTCAACAGCAATTTTTATCCCCTTTGCAAATTCATCATAAGGAGAAAATGCGACTGTAATATCCGGATTAGCCCGAAACACGGCAGCTGCTTGATCTGCTACTTGATTGGGAATGGGGTTATTCATTGTGCCGAATCTGGCAATTTCCTGAATATTCGGATAGGTCTTTTTAAATTCTGTAAATACTTCATCTCTACGATCCAACGGCGGAATACCCGGCACATATACATAAGCTGCTTTCCAAGACTCTCCGTTATCTTTAATTGCTTGCAATAAAGATAACCTTGCTATTTCATGATCATCCTGATTAATCTGAGGAATACTCGGATGCTCTGCATTAACATCAAATGCAACGACTTTAATACCGTTTTCTACAGCAACCTCTGCCAAATCTTTTAAAGAATCAGTAAATCCATGCTGTAAAATAATACCGTCATACCCTTTCATAATAACTTGTTCTAATTGATTTCGTTGCAGTGCGGCATCTTGTCTTGCATCATAAACGTCTAATTTCAAACCCAATAATTTACTTTGTTTCTTTACTCCATTTAAATATTGCTCAGGAAAATCACCTTGTGATAAATACCGCACATGAGCAATCTTAAACTTCTTACTTTGAAAATCAGCCAAGTCATTCGCTACCGTCATGTTCATAGCGCCCAATAAAAAAGCAGATACAATCACTCTTGAAAATAAATTTTTCATATTAAGCTCCATTATTCATAGTTGAATAGAAATACTATTTATGTTTTCTTGATAATCCAAATGTAAACATTAATGCGACAACCAACACTAATCCCTTGATAAAATCCTGTGTATAATACGGCGTATTTATCATAGTCAATCCATTTAAGAGTACTCCGACAAATAACGCGCCTATTGCCGCTCCTTGTGCATTAGGTCTGGCTGCCCCCAATACCGCATATCCGATTAATGCGCCGGCAACACCATCCATCAACAATGAGCTTCCGGAACTGACATCTCCCCGACCAATTCTTGCCGCCAGTAATATTCCACTGATTGAGGCGAATATTCCTGATAAAATATAAGCTGAGTATTTATAATATTCGACTTTTGCTCCCGCCAATCTGGCGGCTTTTTCATTTGATCCTATCGCATACATTACACGTCCATACCGAGTACGCTCTAAAAAAAGATAAGTAATAACAGCAAGGAATAACATTATAATGACCGGAATTGGTATAATATTAAATATTCTTGCTCTACCCAGAAATAGAAACACCTCAGAGAATACGCCTGTCGCATTACTTCCGTCACTTAAACTCATTCCGGTAGAAATAGAACGTCCTTGAGTCGGTATAAGTTGCAATCCTAATAATAAAAACATCATTCCCAGTGTTGTTAACAAATCAGGAATTTTCATTTTTATAATTAAAAATGCATTTATAAAACCAACAATAATTCCAATCGAAATAGCAACGAGAATTGCAATTCCTGCACCAAAATCCAGTACAACCATTACATAACTGGAAGCCATCATAGAAAAAGCCGCAGTCGAACCTACTGAAAGATCAAAACCATTTATCGCAAGTGTTGCCGTTATCCCTAAAGCCAAGATCGCCACAATAGAAACCGATTGAAGAATAATCATCATATTTAATGTGCTCATAAACATAGGCTCTATGATTGAAAATATCAGTAGCATCATGCATAATAAAATTAAAAGACCATATTTAATGCTAAACTTTCTAAGTTCTTCCATAACATTCCCTTATAGTGATAATAAAAAATAATTTATTGCTGATATATCACACTCATCCCGATGCTATTTGCCTTATAATTAAAGGCATATCAATATTGTTGATATAATGAACTCCAATTAAATTATTACTATTAAAAACAATAATTCTATCGGCTATCTCTAATGCCTCTTCAATATCCGTACACACCGCAATAGTCGCTCTTGAATCAGCCGTATTTCTTAATAATTTCCCTATCTCTCTCCTCGAACCGATATCCACTCCCTGAAACGGCTCGTTTAATAAAAAGACTTTACTCTCATTTAACATCCATCGTGACATCATCACCTTTTGCTGATTTCCACCTGATAAGGCAGATAATAAATCTTGAGCATCTGTATATTTTACCTTGGTCTTTCTCAAGATATTTCCTACCTCCAAATGTTCTTTAGATGTATTTATAAAACCAAATTTATTAGATAAGGATTTTAAAAATGGAAGCGTCACATTATATTCAATGGAAAAATCTGGAATAACGGCATTATTCCCTCTATCTTCCTGTAACATAAAGATACCCTTTTCAATAGATTCTTTAGGATTATCAGGCAGCCACCTTTTCTCCTCTAAAAATACTTCTCCTGAATAAGGGGTATACAGACCGAATAACGACTCAATCAGAGCATTACAACCGGAGGATAATAATCCTGTCAAAACAACAATCTCTCCTTTTTTTAACTCAAGATCAAAAGGAATGGAGTTTTCCTTTAATTGATAGTTTTTAAGCGCTAAAATTGTTTCACCTCCTGGGTTATACGTATATTTTATATCTGCAACCTTATGTCCTAACATCGAGTCTACCGCACCGGAATAATTCAGCGGTTTTTCAAAATTGCCGACAATACACCCTTCTCTTAACGTTGATATCCTATCTGCCAATGCTCTAATGTCAGACATTCTGTGAGAAATATAGATAATAGCGACGCCGTCTTGTTTCATTTTATTTATCGCTTTAAATAATTTTTTTGTTTCCGAATCAGATAAACTTGAAGTTGGTTCGTCCAGTATTAAAAGGTGAGGTTTTTTAGTCAGTGCCCTGGCAATAGATACAAGCTGTTTATCTGCTTGTGATAATTCTGAAACAGGTAAATTAAGAGGTAAATCAAGCCCCACTAAAGATGCTATTTTTTCAGCCTCTGCATAAAGTGCTTTTTTACGGATAAAAATATTCTTATTATTTTCACATAGTTTATCTAATAGCAGGTTTTCAGCCACGGTCAAATCTTGTACGACACCATCATTGATAGTTTGATGAACCGTGACTACGCCGACTTTAATTGCTTCATCTGGTGAGCTCATCCTACATTTTTTACCATTTATAACGACAGAGCCGGCATCAGGAAGATAAACACCGCTTAAGATTTTAACCAAGGTTGATTTACCCGCACCATTGGCTCCCATCAAAACCAAGACTTCTCCGCCTTCAATCGTTAAAGAGACATTTTGTAATACGATGTTTTCACCAAATTTTTTCTTAATACCCTGAATTTCAATCTTATTTTTATTCATATCACACCCAAAACATTACATTTGATAACACAAAGCATTCTTTTGATAAGATAGGATAAGATTAAATCTTATCTATTGATAATGCAATGCATACTTTTGTATAATTAGTGATATGGTTAACAGTTTTGAACTTTTCTGTTATTTTGAAGAGTATCCACTAACCAGAGATTGAAAATGAAATTACCACACTGTCCAATTGACAGACTGACATTTAAAGTGCGGTATAATCAGTTATCATTTAAGCCAAAGGAAAATAAATGAACAATAACAAGAAATTTTTTAAGATCGATCCGATACTGCATGCCTCATGGCTATACTATCAAGAGGGATTAAATCAGGCGGACGTTGCTGAAAAAATGAATGTATCCAGGTTAACGATAAATAAATATTTATTGCAGGCAAGAGAAAGGGGCGTCATCAAAATAGAACTAAACTTAGACGAATATATGAACGATTATTCCGCAATCACCATTAAAACTAAATTTAATCTTAGCAATGTCTTTATCGTACCGGGCATTCATTCCGCTATCATGCCGTCTACAGAATTTCGTAAATATATGGCAAACGCCGGCGCTGCCTATCTGGCTGAAATGATAGAAGATAATGATTTTTTGGGGGTTGCTTGGGGAAGAACGATCCACATGTTAGGAAATTATATTACGCCAAAACGCTTACATAATGTCAATGTCATCCAAATGTTAGGTTCTATCCTGCCCCAACCCGATTTTACAACAATAGAATCATCAACAAAAATTGCGCAAAAACTTTCCGCCGAGTGTGTTTCACTGCACGTACCGGCTATCGTATCAACTTCCCGACTTGCTCAAGAATTAATGAACGAACCGATTATTCAACACAATTTTTCATTACTGCAACAATGTAACAAAGCACTGACCGTCGTTGGTAATACGCAAAATACCAATCCGTTAATTAGTAGCGGTGTCTTGTCTACCCAAGAAATGAAAATAGTCAGAGATCTGGGGGCTGTCGGCGTATTGTGTGGGCGTTTCTATGATATTGACGGACAAGCCGTTCCATATAAAGACGTTGATAATCGCTTACTTGGTATTACTCTTGACCAATTACGAGAGATAAAAACCAAAATATTTTTAAGTGCGGGCGAACACAATTTTGATGCATTAATCGGTGCATTACACGGAAATTTCATTACCGATCTGATTATTGATGAAGATACGGCAAAATTTTTGCTCAACTATACGCCCAAACAATAATATGAAAATGCTAGGCACTATACATGGATAAATATAGTGCCGAAATAAATATGGCTAATTTTTCAATACTCGCATTAGTCTTTCCTGTACCAATTCCGGCTGAATATCAATCAGACTTTGATGATAGCCTTCTGCGCTGTCGCTGCCTTTGCGCACTTTGATTAATCCCCCGTCGATTAAGCGGATAATTTCCACCTTATCGCTTAACGGTGGGGTGTATTGCGGACTGGTCGGGCCGTATAACGCCACCAGCGGGCGTTGTAGGGCGGCAGCGATATGCATCAGCCCGGAATCATTACTGACCACCGCTTGGCAGCATGAAATCAGATCTATCGCCTCTTCCAAGCGAGTCTGCCCGGCAAGGTTGATACAGTAACCTTGAAGTGCGGTTACTAAGCTGCTGCGGATCTGCTCTGCTGTGTCATCATCTTTAGCGGATCCGAAAATATGGATTTGGTAGCCCTGTTCAATTAACCGTTCCGCCAGCTTGGCATAATGGTAATGCGGCCAGCGTTTTGCCGGACCGAATTCTGCACCGGGACAAAAGCCGATAATCGGGCGGTTTTCGGCAAGTGCGGTCTGCTTTTCAAATTTTTTGCAGCTGGCGGCAACTTGTTCGGCATTTACGCTTAAATACGGATAGGGTATCGGCAGCTTATCGGCCGACGGAACCGCACTTTTCTCAAAGGCAAGTGCGTTATAACGCTGCACCATTAACGGGTAGTCCCGTTTGTTGCTGCGCAGATCATTAAGCAGAAAATAGCGGCTTTCCCCTTTCCAGCCGCGCCGCTGTGCAATCTTGGCAAAGAGCGGTATCAAGGCGGATTTCAGCGAATTGGGCAAAATAATCGCCTGATCATAGTGATCACGCAACGCTTTCCCCAAGCGATAACGTTCGCCTAAAGCAAAGCTGCCGTGGCCAATCGGCATTGCAATCGCTTGATTGACTTCCGGCATACGACAAAGCAGCGTCCGACACCAATCGGGCGCCATCACATCAATGACACAATCGGGGCAGCGCTGTTTCAGCACCTGATACAGGCTGTGAGACATCATCATATCGCCGACCCATGACGGCCCAATCACCAAAATTTTCATCGCTCGCCCTGCCCGTTAATTATGCTTTATTTAACCACGCCATATATTCCGCCACGCCTTCGGCAACGGTTTTGAACGGTTTGTCATAACCGATGGCGCGCAGTTTGGTTAAATCCGCTTGGGTATATTCCTGATAACGGCTTTTCAAATGCTCCGGGAACGGAATAGTTTCGATTTGTCCTTTGTTATGGAATTTCACCACCGCATTCGCCACGTCCTCAAACGATTCGGCATTGCCGGTACCGCAATTATAAATACCGGAAATTTGATTTTGCCAACACCAGATATTGACTTGCGCCACATCGCCGACATACACGAAATCACGCCGGAAGTGTTCGCTGCCGGCAAACAGTTTCGGATTTTCGCCTTTCAGAATCTGGTTATTCAAATGAAATGCCACACTTGCCATGCTGCCTTTATGATTTTCGCGCGGTCCGTAAACATTGAAATACCGGAAACCGCACACCGGTGATTCGGCTTCCGGCAGAATCTCGCGCACATATTGGTCAAACAGAAATTTGGAATAACCATAGACATTCAACGGCCCTTCAAACTCACGCTGTTCTTTAAATTCGGTTTTATCGCCGTAAGTTGCCGCCGATGACGCATATAAAAACGGAATGCGGCGATCCAGACAGTAATGCAGCAACTCTTTAGAATATTCATAATTATTGCTCATCACGTATTTGCCGTTCCATTCGGTCGTCGCCGAACACGCTCCCTCGTGGAACACCGCTTCAATGTCGCCGAACTCGTCACCGGCAATAATCGATGCGATAAAATCTTCTTTATCACAATAATCGGCAATATCCAAATCCACCAAATTGGCAAACTTGGTGCCGTCGGTCAGATTGTCCACCACCAGAATGTCTTTACGCCCAATCTCGTTCAATGCTTTGATAATATTACTGCCGATAAACCCTGCGCCGCCCGTTACGATAATCATGTTTTCCACCTTGTTCGGTTGTTTGAATGAATTGGGGTTATTGTAATGGAAATCAGGGATAAGTGAAAATACGATTATTAACAAGCGGCGATGAAAACGTTAAAGTGCGGTTTATCTGCCGCCCGCCATCAAACCGACGCTTGACGAGCGGCATTTTCACAAGCGGTTTGAGAGAATTCAGCAAACGGGCAATACGATTGCTAAGTATTTTCATCACTACCCCCTCGAACATATTCAGGTTAAACTCAAGGACTGAATGCTAACACATACAGAACTCAACCCTTGAAATCACCGCTGAACGTTTGCGGTGGTTATTTATACCGCACTTTGCTTTTATCAGGAGAAAGTATGATTAAAATCGACAGTCTTGACCATTTGGTTCTGACCGTTGCCGATCAACAGCGCAGTATTGATTTTTACACTCGCATTTTAGGTATGCAGGAAGTGACTTTTGGTGATAACCGTAAAGCGCTGTTATTCGGCAAACAAAAAATTAATTTACACGTCAAAGGTCGGGAAATCGAGCCGAAAGCGTCACAGGCGGTTTGCGGTTCGGCAGATTTATGCCTGTTGACTTCCAACGCCTTGCCGGATGTCATCAGCCATTTACAACGGCATAATATCGACATTATTGAAGGAATCGTCACTCGCACCGGTGCGATCGGTAAACTCGACTCGATTTATCTGCGCGATCCTGACGGCAATCTGCTGGAAATCAGCCGTTATCGATAGCGCTGTTTTCCCGTACCACAAACTCATGCGGAATGGTGAACGAGAATGTGCTGCCTTTGCCCGGTTCGCTGCGGATTTGCAGCCGACTGTTTAAGTGCGCCAAGGCATATTTCACAATCGCCAACCCGATACCGCTCCCGCCCTGATCACGGCTACGCGATTCGTCTACCCGATAAAAACGTTCGGTCAAGTGCGGTAGATGTTCCGCCGCAATGCCTTTGCCGTTGTCTTTTACTTCAAAATAAGCGCCGTTTTCCGTCTTCTTCCAACTTACGGCTATCATGTCGCCTTCAGAATGGTTCATCGCATTGTAAACCAGATTCGACAGTACGCTGTTCAGCTCGCCGGCATTGGCGTTGACCTTCAGCGTCGGATCAAAATCAAAGCTGATGCGGTGTGTTTTATCGCGCAAAATCTCAGAATCATTGGCCAATAATTTCAAGATAGCCGGCACATCAACCAATTCCCGCGCTTCACTGCCCGCCGAGGTTTCGATTTTGATTAAAAAAGTCAATTGTTGCAGCAGGCGGCTCATACGGTGTACCTGTTCCTGCATAATCGACACCGCTCTGGCGTGCAGGGTTTTCGAGGCCTTACGGTCTTCCAACATCTCCAAATAGCCTTGCAGCACGGTCAACGGAGTGCGCAATTCATGATTCAGGTTGGAAAGGAAAATCTGGCGACTTTGCAGTAATTTGATGATTTGGGTAATATCGCGCGCAATCAGCATATAGTTTTCATCATCATAGCGATTCAGATTGACTTCAATATATTGATCGCTGTTGGGCATCAGTACCAGCGGCATTTTGTGTTCCCCACTTTCGAAATACTGCTTGAATTCGGGATAAAACATCACGTTCAGCAGATTTTTTTGACTTTTCTTATTCCAAAAAAAAGAAAATAACTCCTGTGCCGCATTGTTGCACCAATAAATTTGCCCGTCATAACGGCAAATGATCACCGCATCGGGGATAAATTGAATATTTTTGTTCAGCCGCGACAGAATCCGCAATGTGCGGAACCGCTCTTTGTGCGACCGGCGTTTTTGATAGGCCACGGTTTGCGAAATGGTTTCCCAGATCCCGATTTGATATTTGTCGCTGACACGGTTACGGTCGAGCATTTTGAGAAAACGGGTTTCGTTGTAGTGATGCCAAATCAGAATCAGCAGCAAGATCAGAATAAACCAAATCAAAAACGAACCGCTGAAATAACTGAACAATGCCGCCGTCACCGCCGCCACCGACACTTCGAGCACAAAGTTGAAACAGGGCATTTTCAGCATGGTCGACTCCTATTCAGCGCGGCTTGGAAAAACGGTAACCGGCACCCCGCACGGTCTGAATATAGTGATCATAACCGTGTTTTTCCAAACTTTTGCGCAAACGGCGGATATACACATCAACCGTGCGATCTTCAACATAAATATCATCGCCCCAAACACGATCAAGCAATTTTTCGCGACTATACACTTTTTCCGGATGTTTCATAAAGAAATTCAATAACTTGAATTCTGTAGAACTGAGTGAAATCTCTTTCTTTTTACAACTGACCCGATGGGTGTTGTTATCCAACACCAAACCGTCGATTTCCAACACTTTTTCCGTTTGTTCGAATCCGCTGCGACGCAGCACCGCTTTCAGCCTCGCCACCAATTCTTTCGGCGAAAACGGTTTGGTCACATAATCGTCCGCACCGGCATTCAGGCAGGCGATACAATCCGCCTCTTCACTTTTGGCGGTCAACATCACCACCGGCACGTTGGCACAGGCTTCATGCTGTTTTAAATATTGCAAAAACTGCAAGCCCGATTTCCCCGGTAGCATCCAGTCCAGCACCACCAAGTGCGGTATCTGCTGCCCGACCTGCCGAATCGCACTGCGGTAATCCCCCGCCTCCATCACATCATAGCCTTGCTGCAACAGCACCAACGCCACCATGTCGCGAATGGCGGTTTCGTCTTCCACTAATAAAATTTTGGTGGACACTAATGTTCTCCTTTATTATCACCGCGGCGGTGGCTTAAAAATGTTTTTTCTTATTATCGCGTTGCTTCACACTATAGCAAAAAAGCGCCCTCCATCTCAATTGCCGAAACGACAAAACCCGCACAAGGCGGGTTTTCGATTAAAGTGCGGTCTGACAACACGATTAACGCATGGTAACAAACTCTTCCGAGCCGGTCGGATGAATCGCAACGGTGTTGTCGAAATCGGCTTTGGTTGCGCCCATTTTGATCGCCACCGCAAAGCCCTGAATCATTTCGTCCACCCCGAAACCGATACCGTGCAAACCGACGATTTTTTCGTCCGGGCCGGCACAAACCAGTTTCATGCAGCACGGCTGACGATGCTGCGTGACGGCGGTGTACATGGCGGTGAAGGAAGATTGATAAACTTTCACATTCGCTTCGCCGTATTGCTCGATCGCCTGCGGCTCTGTCAGACCGATGGTACCGATTGGCGGATGGCTGAAGACCACCGTCGGAATCAGGTTGTAATCCAAATGTTCGTTCGGCTTGTGATTAAACAAACGCTCGGACAAACGGCGTCCCGCCGCAACTGCAACCGGCGTCAACTCCACCGCCCCGGTGTTATCGCCGACGGCATAGATTCCTTTGACATTGGTGTTTTGGAATTTATCCACCGGAATATACCCTTTGCCGTTGGTGTGCACGCCTGCGGCTTGCAGATTGAGATTGTCCGTTGCCGGCTCACGCCCGATTGCCCATACCAACGTATCCACGGTTTGCTCCCGTCCGTCTTCCAATTTCACTGTCAGGCTGCCGTCCGCATTTTTCACAATCTCCTGTGGAATGGCGTGCGAGTGCAAAGTCGGGCCTTCATTTTTCAATACGTCGAGCAAGGTTTCCACGATTAACGGATCAAAAGTCCGCAGCGGCGCATGTTGGCGCACAAACAGATGGGTTTCCACGCCCAAACTGTGTAGCACGCCCGCCAGTTCAATCGCAATATAACCGGCGCCGACCACCGCAACCCGTTTCGGTAATGCGTTCAGCGCAAACACACCGTCAGAGTTGATGCCGTATTCCGCCCCTTTAATATTCGGCATTGACGGGCGCCCGCCGGTGGCGATCAAAATATGGTCAGCCGTGATCTGTTCACCGTTGACTTCAACGGTATTGCTGTTGACAAATTTGGCGAAACCGTGAATCACATCAACCTGATTATTGCCCAAAACACGCTCGTAAGACTGGTGAATGCGCCCGATGTACGCCTGACGACTTTCCACCAGTTTGGAAAAATCAAAGCCGTTCAGTTTCACGTCAAAGCCGTAATCCGGCGCATACAAATTGATCGCTTCGGCGATCTGCGCTCCGTGCCACATCACTTTTTTCGGCACGCAACCGACATTCACACACGTGCCGCCTAAATATTTGGCTTCGATAATCGCACATTTTTTGCCATAACTTGCAGCACGGTTAACCGAGGCAATGCCGCCGCTGCCGCCGCCGATGGCAATATAATCATAATGTTTCGCTGTCATTTTTTTATCCTTAAATTTATTACTGAAGTTGTTGCTTATTCTGTCGAAAAAGCCTGTCAAAAACTAGTCAATAAAACTGATTATTTTGATTGCCGCCGACAATCTATCACTGTGCGGCTATTCCGGCATAATCCAAGTCACTTTCCATGATGCGGTGTTGTCCGGCACCAGTACTTGCGCCAAATACGGCAACAGAGATTGCATCTGCCCTTCCAACGTCCACGGCGGATTAATCACAATCATGCCGCTCGCCGTCATGCCGCGCTGATCGGAATCCGGACGCACCGCCAGTTCAATCTGTAAAATTTTACGAATGCCGGTTTGTTCCAAACCGCGAATGATTCGCTTGACGTGCTGGCGCAGCACCACCGGATACCAAATCGCATACGTCCCGGTAGCAAAGCGCTTATAGCCTTCTTCAACCGCTTTCACCACCAAATCGTAATCCTCTTTCAATTCATACGACGGATCAATCAGCACCAATCCGCGACGCTCTTTCGGCGGCAACGCGGATTTCAGCTGCTGATAACCGTTTTCACGTTTGGTCGTCACATTTTCATAAGGTTTAAAATTCAACCGCAGCGACGGAAAATCGCTCGGATGTAACTCGGTCAGCAAAGCCCTATCCTGCGGCCGCAACAAATTAGCGGCGATCAACGGCGAGCCGGCATAATGGCGCAACTGCGGGCCGTGATTTAATTTTTTGATTTGCGCCACATAATCCGCCACCGCTTGCGGCAGATCGTCCCGTTGCCATAAACGGGCGATTCCCTCTAAATATTCCGCCGTTTTTTCCGCTTCGTAACCGGTCAGATTATAACGTCCGACCCCGGCATGAGTATCCAGATAAAAAAAGCCTTTCTCTTTTTGTTGCAATGACCGAATGATCAACAATAGCACCAGATGTTTCAACACATCGGCATGATTACCGGCATGAAAGCTGTGGCGATAGCTCAGCATAATAGATCCTTTTTGATTGTACGCCTGATTATGCGACAGTTTACCGCACTTTTCGCGCTTTTTCTTTATTGTTCTCTTGAATTAGGGTAAAACACGCCTTATCTAACTAAAAACCGACCAAACCTAAAAAGAGAACATTATGTCGAATCCGTTATTAACTCAAACCGGCTTACCGCACTTTTCACAAATTCTGCCCGAACACGTCGTGCCGGCGATTGAATACTTAATCAAACAAGCACGCCAAACCGTTGACGATGTACTGAAACAACCGCACTTTCATTGGGATAATTTGGTACGGCCGTTAGATGAAGCCGGCGATCGGCTCGGACGTGCCTGGTCGCCGGTCAGCCATCTGAATGCGGTCAAAAACAGCCCGGAACTGCGTGAAGCCTACCAAGCCTGTCTGCCGCTGCTTTCCGAATACAGCACCTGGATCGGGCAGCATCAAGGCTTGTTCAATGCCTATTCGCAGCTGAAAAACAGTGCCGAATTCGCCACACTGTCACAGGCGCAACAAAAATCCATCAACGATACCCTGCGTGATTTCGAATTATCGGGAATCGGATTAGACGCCGAAAAACAACAACGCTACGGCGAAATCGTCGCCCGTCTGTCGCAGCTCAGCTCGCAATTCAGCAATAACGTGTTGGACGCCACCATGGGCTGGGACAAAGTCATCAGCGACGAGAACGAACTGAAAGGCTTACCGGAGTCGGCGCTGCAAGCCGCCAGAGAGTCGGCACAAAGCAAAGAATTGGACGGCTACCGCTTCACGCTCGAATTCCCAAGCTATTTACCGGTGATGACCTATTGTGAAAACCGCACTTTGCGTGAAGAAATGTACCGTGCTTTCAACACCCGCGCCTCGGATCAAGGCCCGAATGCCGGCACATGGGACAACAGCGATCTGATCGAGGAGATACTGCAACTGCGTTTTGAACTGGCGCAATTGTTGGGTTTTGAAACCTACGCCGATTATTCCCTCGCCACCAAAATGGCGGAAAGCCCGACACAAGTATTGGATTTTCTGGAAAATCTGGCGGTTCGTGCCAAACCGCAAGGGGAAAAAGAACTGGCGGAATTAACCGCCTATACTGAAAAAACATTTGGCGTCAGCCAACTGGAACCGTGGGATATCAGCTTCTACAGTGAAAAGCAGAAACAGCATCTGTTTTCGATCAATGATGAAGAACTGCGCCCGTATTTTCCGGAAAATCGGGTGTTAAACGGGCTATTCGAAGTGGTTAAACGGATTTTCGGCATCACCGCCCAAGAGCGGTTTGATGTCGATGTCTGGCATGAGGACGTCCGTTTTTTTGAACTGTATGATCGTAACCATGAACTACGCGGCAGTTTTTATCTCGATCTGTATGCCCGTCCGCACAAACGCGGCGGCGCTTGGATGGACGACTGTATCGGTCGCAAAAAACGGGCTGACGGTGACATTCAAAAACCGGTGGCGTATTTGGTCTGCAATTTCAATCGCCCGATCGGCGACAAACCGGCGTTGTTTACCCATGATGAAGTCACCACGCTGTTTCACGAATTCGGACACGGCATTCACCATATGCTGACGCTAATCGATGTCGGCGGTGTATCGGGCATTAACGGCGTACCGTGGGATGCGGTCGAACTGCCGAGCCAGTTTATGGAAAACTGGTGCTGGGAAAAAGCGGCGTTGGACTTTATTTCCGGTCACTACCAAACCGATGAGCCGTTACCGACAGAAAAATTGGATCAGCTGTTGGCGGCCAAAAATTATCAGGCTGCGATGTTTGTCTTGCGCCAGTTGGAATTCGGTATTTTCGATTTCCGCTTGCATTATCAATATGATCCGAAACTGGGCGCTCGTGTATTGGACACACTGAAAATCGTCAAAGATCAGGTTTCTCTGTTTAAAGCGGTCGATTGGGTTCGTACCCCGCACTCGTTCAGCCATATTTTCGCAGGCGGATATTCCGCCGGTTATTACAGCTATCTGTGGGCGGAAGTCTTGTCTGCCGATGCATTTTCATTGTTTGAAGAACAAGGCATTTTCAATCCGCAGACCGGACAGGCATTTTTGGATCATATCCTGACCCGAGGCGGTTCGGAAGAACCGATGGCGCTGTTCAAACGCTTCCGCGGCCGTGAACCGCAGTTGGACGCATTGTTGAGACATAAGGGAATTGCGGGTTAAACCGCACTTTGTGTTTAGCAAACCAATAGCCGGGCATCATGTCCGGCTTATGTCGTTATCCGTCAATTTTTAAACAGAAATTATATTGGCTTTCGGCTTTAACCCGTACACCGCCAGTGTGGAAATCAACATCACTGCCGCCGCCCCCAGATATAACTCTTTCGACTGCCAGCCTGCTTCCAATAAATGCCCGGCCAGAATCGGCGCAAAAATCGCACCGAAACGACCGATACCAATTGAAAAACCCACTCCGGTACTACGGATTTCCGCTTGATACAGGCTGGGATTCAAAATATACAAACCACTGATACAGCCGTTAATCAGGCTACCGATCAAAATACCCAATACAAAGGCAAAACCGATGCTTTGCAACGAAAACACAAAACCAACGATGGCGATACTCGCCAACACCCCGAATACCATCAAAATATGGCGAGCCGTCCAGCGGCTGGCAAAAAAGCCGAATGTCAGCGCCCCGCAAGTACCGCCCAGCGACAACATCATGCCGACACTGATACTCTCATTTTTACTCATGCCTGCCTGTTCCAACAACGCGGGCGTCCATGAACTGATAAAATAGAAGCTGAACATAATGGTGAAAAATGCCGCCCAAACCAGCAGCGTGATTTTTAGATAATTAGGGGAAAACAGTTCTAAAATGCCGCGCGGCTGTTGTTGTTTTTTCGTTTGTTGCACCAACGTCCATTCGCCTTTTAAGTTCAAACGGGCGGCGATTTTGTTTAAACGTTGCAGCGCATTTTTCGGTTTCTTACTCATTAGAAAATCTATCGATTCCGGCAAAAACAATAAAATCACCACAAAACACGCACCGGTCAATGCCGCACCGATAAAAAATACCGATTGCCAACCGTATGCCATTTGTAAGAAACGTGCCGACATGCCGCCCAGCACCGCCCCGATGCCAAAGCCCGCCGCATACAGACTGATCGCCAAACCGTGCCATTTGCGCGAAGAATATTCACTGACAATCACATTAGTACAAGCTAAAATACTGCCGACACCCAGACCGGTAATCACCCGCCATAATGCCAATTGATAATGATCCGCGGCAAAACCGGACAATAACATGCCCAACGTTGACAGCAACACCGAAACCAACAATAACGGACGGCGACCGAATTTATCCGCCAACGGCGCCAAAAACAGCGAGCCGATTGTCATACCGATCAGCCCCGCACTTAATAAATAACCGACTTGCGCCCCATCAAGCCCGAAGTCTGTTTTAATCGCCGATGCGGTGAACGCCAGCGCCAAAACATCAAAGCCGTCCAATACATTCAATAAAAACGCCAACATCACAATGCCCCATTGGAACGGGCTCATCGAACGTCCGGCAATCGCTTGTCTTAAATCCATTGTTTTTTCTCTGTCTAAGTTAATTAAAAGTCGGCTGACGCAAATCAGCCAATTGCTGCAATTTTTTCAGAATAACATTCAACACCACGCCATAGGCCGGCACAAAAAACAGTAAGCCGATAAACAGTTTGAACAGATAATCGACAAAGCCCAGTGCTAACCAGTTTTCCGCCATAAACGGATCGCTGCTTTGGTAAAATGCAATCGCAAAGAACATCAGCGTATCGCAGGCGCTGCCGAAAGTCATCGAACAACTCGGCGCAATCCACCAACTTTTCAATTGGCGCAAACGGTTGAAAACCAGCACATCAAGCAATTGCCCGAATACATAAGCCGCAAAACTGGCCATCGCAATACGGAAAACAAACAAGTTGAACTCTGCAAGTGCGGTCAAGCCTTGAAATTGTTGATCGACAAACAGCGTGGAGACCAAATAGCTGATAATCAGTGCCGGAATCATTACCATAAAAATAATCTGGCGCGCCTCTTTAGCACCGAACACCCGCACGGTCAAATCGGTCGCCAAAAAGATAAACGGAAACGTCAACGTGCCCCATGTAGTATGGAAAGCGAAATCACTGAACGGCAACCGCACTTCGAAAGCGTACTGCACCAGATAATTACTGGCCGTAATGATTAAAATATGAAAAAAACTGAGAATAATTAACGCATTGCGTTTCTGTTGCGTATTGAATAGCGAAGAATTAGCAATCATGACATATACCTTTTTATTTCTGTTTGGGGGCGAGGGAACCCAAATAAATCTGTTAAATTTGTTGATTAAAAGAGCGGTGATGATACGGATTTCTGCACAAAAGGCAAGCAAAATGAACCGCCAAATCGCTGAATCAGTATTTGAGTTTAGCGCAGCTTTGATATAAACTACTTTCCCGTCCTGATAAGACTTTCTTATCCCAAATCATTTCACATACAGACTGGATTTCAAATGGCTACCAATTATATTTTTGTGACGGGCGGTGTCGTATCTTCCCTCGGTAAAGGTATTGCAGCGGCATCACTGGCTGCGATTTTAGAAGCGCGTGGTTTAAACGTAACCATGATGAAACTTGATCCTTACATCAACGTTGACCCCGGTACAATGAGTCCGATTCAACACGGTGAAGTGTTCGTTACCCAGGATGGGGCGGAAACCGATCTCGATTTGGGGCATTACGAACGTTTTATCCGCACCAAAATGACCAAACGCAACAACTTTACCACCGGCAAAATTTATTCGGAAGTGTTGCGCAAAGAACGCCGTGGCGACTATTTAGGCGCAACGATTCAAGTGATTCCGCATATTACCAACGAAATCAAAGCGCGCGTGATTGACGGCGCCGCCGATCACGATGTTGCGATTGTCGAAGTGGGCGGAACCGTCGGTGATATCGAATCGCTGCCGTTTTTGGAAGCCTTGCGCCAACTTGCCGTACAAGTCGGGCGTGACCGCACTTTGTTCATGCACCTGACATTAGTGCCGTATATTGCCGCCGCCGGCGAACTGAAAACCAAGCCGACCCAGCATTCGGTTAAAGAACTGCTGTCGATCGGGATTCAGCCGGATATCCTGATCTGCCGTTCCGATCGTTCCATTCCCGCCAATGAACGGGCTAAAATTGCGCTGTTCTGCAATGTCCCGGAAAAAGCCGTCGTGTCGCTGAAAGACGTCAGCT
Organism: Chelonobacter oris; assembly: GCF_000772535.1. Lineage (GTDB taxonomy): Bacteria > Pseudomonadota > Gammaproteobacteria > Enterobacterales > Pasteurellaceae > Chelonobacter > Chelonobacter oris. The sequence goes on along the minus strand of NZ_JSUM01000013.1, from coordinate 130,455 downwards.
CGATTTACCAAATTCCGGCAATGCTGAAATCGCAAGGTCTGGACGACTACATCTGCCAACGTTTTCACTTCGATGCGCCGGAAGCCGATTTAAGCGAATGGGAACAAGTGTTATATCGTGAAAGCAATCCGAGCAACGGTGATGTCACTATCGGCATGGTCGGCAAATATATTGAGCTGCCGGACGCTTATAAATCGGTCAACGAAGCGTTAAAACACGCCGGCCTGAGCAATCGGTTAAGCGTGCATATCAAATATATCGATTCGCAAGATATCGAATCGAAAGGCACAGAACTGTTAAAAGGGCTGGACGGCATTTTAGTGCCGGGCGGTTTCGGCTACCGTGGGGTCGAGGGTAAAATCATGACCGCACAATATGCGCGCGAAAACAATATTCCATATTTGGGAATCTGCCTCGGTATGCAAGTAGCGCTGATTGAATACGCGCGTAATGTCGCCGGACTAAAAGACGCCAATTCCACCGAATTCAATAAAAACTCGCCTTATCCCGTTGTCGGCTTAATCACCGAATGGCAGGATGCGACAGGCAATGTCGAAACCCGCAGTGAAAACTCGGATTTAGGCGGCACCATGCGCCTTGGGGCACAAGTGTGCCATTTGGTTGAAGGCACTAAAACACGGGACGTTTACGGCGCGGCAACCATTGAAGAGCGCCATCGCCACCGCTATGAAGTCAATAATAATTTATTACCGCAAATTGAAGCCGCGGGCTTAAAAGTCAGCGGCTTGTCGGCGGATAAAAAACTGGTTGAAATCATCGAAATCCCAAACCACCCGTGGTTTATCGCGGCACAATTCCACCCGGAATTCACCTCCACCCCACGCGACGGACACCGGTTATTTAGCGGATTTGTTAAAGCTGCGAAAGAACATCAGAAAAAGTAACCATTTATTTTATATAATAAAAAACAGCAAGATTATAATTTTTCTTGCTGTTTTTTATTGCAGATTTTTCTTTTTAATATTGCAATCCAGATACATGTTCCGCAGCTTTAGCATTTGCAACCTCTACAGCATGTTTCAAAGACAGCCCTCGAACCAGCCCTGCACCTAAATGTCCGACAAAACAATCGCCAGCGCCTAACGTACTGACTACTTTTATTTTTTGTGCTGCAATAGTTCCTGATTCTTTATCGTTTGCAAATGCCACACCATCACCACCTGCGGTAACAATCACCTGCTTATACGTCTTAGCAAGTCGAATGGCGGCGGCTTTGGCACTATCCAGATCATGTACTGCAATACTGCTCATGTCTTCCGCTTCAATAGCATTTACAACCAAAATATCGATTAACTCAACCAAATCGGTGGATAATGTCTTTGCCGGCGCCGCATTGATACAAACAAGAATTTGTCGTTTGACCGCTTGCCGTGCCGCAGCAATATTGACAGCTTCGGCAACTTCATTCTGTAGAATCAGCATTCCCACGTTATGCCATAATTCATCATTTGAAAATTGCGCGGTATCTATCCATAAATTCGCCCCAGAAACAACAACGGCACCATAATCGCCTTCACCGTCCATGATTGCGACACTCATTCCCGAACCTGTATGTTCAATCTGTTGAATAAAACGCAAATCAATGTCTTCAGCTTGAAGTTTATCCAATAAAAAGATCGAAAAGTCATCTTTTCCAACCGCACTTACCATTCGAACGGGACAACCTGCTTTGGCAACGGCAACGGCTTGATTTCCGCCTTTTCCACCAAACTTAGGATACCACCGTTGTCCCAACACGGTTTCGCCTTTCAGTGGTCGATGAGACGACTCAACGACAATGTCATAATGCAAACTGCCTATTACTACGACGCTCTTATTCATCATCATTTTTCCTTTTTTACTTTATTCGTTTGCTCTCCACGGCAGCTCGAGTTTTGCGTAAATTAGCTTCTGCTCGGGATAAATTACGTTTTGCCACAGCAACATACAATGCATCCAAAATATTTAATTGAGCAATACGTGCGGCAGCATTCTCGCCTAAAAGTAACGAACCTTGTGACGTGGAATTCAGTACTACATCGGCATATTGTGTTATCGGTGATGTGGCGTAATTCGTGATTGCAATGGTTTTAGCGCCATTTCTACGGGCAAGCTGTAACGGCTCGATTACATCAATGGTCGTGCCTGAATGGCTGACTGTGATAACCGCACTTGCATCATTACAAACGGCTGATGCCATCAGCATCATGTGTGAATCGTCATAAACCGTCGCTTTGATGCCGATTCGCAAAAATTTATGCGCCATATCTTTCGCTATTTGAGCAGAGCCGCCGATACCGAATAAATCAATACTTTTTGCATTACACAATATTTCCACACTGCGCTCAAAGGCTTCGATATCTAAAATTGCCAGTGTTTCTTCTAATGCCTGAATGGATGTTTCAAACACTTTTTTGATAATTTGTGCCGAATCGTCCTGTTCGGAGATTTCGGAATGCAGGCTTGCCACGTCCAATTGCCGATAATAAGCCAATCCGCTACGCAACTCCCTAAAACCTGAAAATTCAAGTTTTTTTGCTATTTTTACAATCATCGCCTCAGAGACATGGTTTTCTTCAGCGATTTCTTTTAATGGCGTACTTTCTGAAAAATCCGGCTTAGCTAGAATTTGATCAATCACTTTAAGTTCTAATGGTGTCAGTTGCTGTCTTCTTGTACGAATATGCGCACCGATTGTTTTTGGATCTAACTGAGCCATAATTTTATTTTCCTCTGGTTGCTCTATCAATTAACATTGCAACGATAATAATAATACCGGTTGCCAATAATTGATAGAAGGCTTGAATATTTAGTAATGTCAAACCATTGCGCAATGCCCCCAGAATGATCGCACCGAGAATGGTGCCGAATACGCTGCCTTTGCCTCCCATTAATGAAGCCCCGCCAATCGCCGCAGCCGCAATGGCATCCAGCTCCCATAAATTCCCCAGCGTCGGATCCGCAGCCCCTAAACGACCTACCAATACCAGTCCGGCTGTTGCCGCCAAAAAACCTGAGATCATATACACCGTCATTTTTGTTTTTGCTACCGGCACACTGCATACTCGTGCCGCCTCCTCGTTCCCTCCGACAGCAAAAATATATTCACCGATTGGCGTTTTAGTTAAAACAATCCACAAAACAAATGCGATAATTGCAACGATAATAATCGAGCTTGGAATACTGAATAATGTACCGTTCATGAATGAACGAAACTCCGTCGGAATCCCAAAAATCGGATTACCGCCGGTATAAAGCAAAGATAATGCACGATATAGCGATAAACTGCCCAATGTCACAATAAACGGTTGTAACCCGGCATATGCAATCAATACTCCATTGAACAATCCCCCCAACAGCCCTACGGCCAAAGCCCCTAACACCGCAATAGGTACAGGTATTCCCGCCACCATTAAACTCGCCCCGACGACGGCTGCAAGTGCTGCCGTCGGACCGACAGACAAGTCAATACCCGCAGTGATAATGACTAATGTCATTCCCAAAGCCACGGCTGCATTCAATGAAGACTGCTGCAAAATATTAAGTAAATTAGGGACAGTAAAAAAAGTTGTCGACAAGAGAGAAAAGACGAGAAAAATAATCACCAAACCGACCAATGTCCCGGCATCACGGACATTGAAATTAAGAGAAAAGCCTTTTGAAGACGGTTGTGCATTCAACGGAGAAGTTTGAGAATTCATGTTTCTTTCCTTTTACTAAATTAAGTTGAATCAGGCAGCAAGCGGTTTTTCCTGCCCGATAGCATATTGCCCGATATTGGTTTCATTAATATCATCACCAATAAGTTCGGCCGCAATTTTGCCTTCTTTCATCACCAATACCCGATCCGAAACTCGAATAATTTCCGGCATTTCGGAAGAAACCACCAAAACCACATTGCCGGCTTGTGCTAAATTTTCAATAAGGTTATAGATTTCAGATTTTGTGCCGATATCGATACCTCTGGTAGGCTCATCAAATAAATAAATTTTTGTTCCTGCCGCAAGCCAACGTCCGATAATCACTTTTTGCTGATTACCGCCACTAAATGTACCGACTGTTTTATCCAAATTAAGCGGTTTCAGGTTAAGATCCATCATTAATTGATGGGAAATTGCCTGTAAATAACTTTTACGAATAAAACCGGAGCGGCTAAACCGCCTCATAGACGGCATGGCAATATTAATTGATACACTGCGATCTTTTAAAATCCCTTCTTTTTTGCGATCTTCGGGAACAAGTCCGATGCCCATTTTGATGGCCGCTCTCGCACTATGCAGTGTTAAAGCTTGACCATTCACAAAAATTTCACCACTCGTCGGCTTATCCAAGCCGGCAATTAAACGGAATAATTCTGTTCTGCCTGCGCCAACCAACCCTGAAATACCAAGCACTTCACCTTTATGAGCCGAAAAACTCACATTTTTTACCGCACTTTCCCGCCCTAAGTTTTTTACTTCCAAAATACATTCATCGGTTTTAAAAGAGCGGTGTATTAATTTCTCAATTTTTCGCCCGACCATTTTAGTCACGAGCGTTTCTTCCGTTTCATTCGCCATATCAACACAATCAATAAACTGCCCGTCTCTTAAAATAGTGGCGCGGTCACACACCTGAAATAACTCATCCATTTTGTGTGATACATAAATAATGGATACGCCTTTTTTTGCCAACGCCTTAATCAATTCACTCAGTCGTCTAAATTCGCTCGGTGTCAAACTTGATGTCGGTTCATCCATTGCAATAATCCGAGCATTACCCAGCAATGCCCTTGCAATTTCAACGATTTGTTGCTGTGCCACTTTAAGCGTTTTAATCGGCATGTTCGGGTTGATAGTGGGATCGAGATCGTACAAAACCTCTTGGGCTATTTTTCTTTCTTTAGCCTTATCCACAAAAAAACCAAATGATTTTGTCAACGAATGTCCTAAAAACATATTCTGAAAAACGGACAGCTCCGGCACATTTTGCAACTCTTGATGGATCATCGCGATACCGTATTCCTGAGCCGCTCTGGGAGAATTGATAGTCGCCTTTTGGCCATCAACATAAATCTCTCCCTCGGTAGCTGCACGCACCCCCGAAAGCAAATTGAGTAGTGTCGATTTTCCTGCTCCGTTTTCGCCGATTAATGCATGAACTTCGCCGGGACGAACATTAAATGATACGTTCTGCAAAACCGTTACCGATCCATATCTTTTTGTCATTCCACGCATACTCAAACGTTCCGTCACCATAGAGCCCCCCGTTTTTCGTTTTATTGTGCTAAAATTTTTCTTAACGCTTCAGAATTAGCCTGAGAATAAGTATTTACATTCTCTTTGGTAATTAAAGCTTGCGGCGTCGTAACCACTCGCGGCAATTGTTGCCCCGCGCTTAAGCGAAGCACAACTTCCATCGCCACCTCGCCCGTCAATACCGGAAAACTATCTACCGTGCCTGTCAATTCGCCGGCTAAAATTGACTTATAAGCATCAGAAATTCCATCAGTGCCGAATACCGCCACTTTATCCTGTAATTTTCCTGCTTTTACGGCTTCTACCACGCCCAGCGCCATACCGTCGTTATTGACATAAAAACCGATTAAATCGGGATTCCGTTGTAAAATATTCGTTGCCACGTTGTACGCTTCCTCACGGCTCCAATTTGCCGGAACGCTGGCTACAACATCAAATTTTCCGTTTGCGTTTATCGTTTCGGTAAAACCTTCCGTACGTTGTTTAGCGGCAAAAACGCCCGGCTGTCCCTCAACAACCGCCACTTTTCCGCCGTTCGGACGATTTTCAATAAACCAGTTTGCGACACGCACCCCGTTATCTTTTTGTACATTGCCGACATAGTGAGTCGCACTCGGCATGACGGCGTCATTCACATTTACGGCGGCAATCCCTTTTGATTCGGCAACTTCAATCGCCGGCTGTAAATTGACATCGGTTTGCGGAGAATATAACAATGCGTTATACCCTTCGGTAATCATAGTTTCCGCAATAGAAAGCTGTCCTAACTGATCGCCTTCATTTGCAGCGGCCTGATAGGAAACAAATACATTATATTTATCGGCAACGTTTTTGTAGCCTTCTCCCAATGAACGCCAATATTCATTAGTCAATGTTTTGGAAACCCCACCGATACGCGTTCCTTCTTTAATTACCGGCATTTTGCCCAACTTGCTTTCCAATTCGATCCAATTTATCCGGTCTGTTTCCGTATCCGAATTTAACGGTGGCAAAGCCGCTAGCGCCGAGCCAAAAGCAAATGAAAGTGCGGTAGAAACTAAGGTGGTTTTAATGAATTTATGCATACTTTTTTCCTTCTTTAGTAAGTGGAAGTCTTATTAACGGCAATAAAATACTTTACCGCCCAAATAAAAATTGATTCACAATGCCTTGACTGGCAACCGCATCTTGCTGCTCGATTGCCTGTTCGAGTGCTTTAACATCATTAAGTTGATCGGCAATGCGAATGAGCTGATGTACAGTTTGAATATTGAGTTCGCATTCTCTGACAGGATCCAACCCACTGGCATCGGGAAAAGTATCAAAATAGTAAGCCCCGCTAAATCCTGTTTTACGTAATTGCCAGATAAGTTCTAATGTTGCACGCGGATTGGCAGAAGCAACCATTAAGCCGTCATCACGTTTGTGATACCCGTCATTTAAATGTAATCCCATGATTTTGCATCGTTTTGATATCATTGTTGCAGCAAATGCCGGCATTTCATCTGCGTATAGTACATGCGCAAAATCCAGTGTCATTCCTACATTTTTTGCGCCGATATCAGAAATCGCAAGTAATGTAGTCGATACATCCGGTAAAATACTGAAAGAACGAGGCTCGTTCGGTTTATATTCAATACTAATGTCAACATCCGGAGCGTAAGCAGCAATCTCTTGGAATGCCGTTATTAAGTCATCCCACATTTTTGCGTAATTGGCCTGGAAGCTATAATCAAAACCGTCCTGCCCAAGCCAAATAGTCATTAAATTTGTACCGAATTCCCGTCCGCAATCAATCCCTCGTTTCGTCAAGTCAATGGCCTCACGGCGAAGATGACGATCCGGATGGGTAAAGGCACCTAATTGAAATTTACTGTCATAACGCATCGCCATACCATTAACCCGCAAGCCGTTATCTTCAATAAATTGTCTCAAATCCTTAGGATCTTCATTAAGATGCTGCGGATAATTTAAATCCAAATCCGTTAATCCGTTTACTGTCGCCGCTCGCTCAATCATTTGCCGCGTGCTCGGTTTACCTTTTAATTCCTGCCAATACAGATGTGCTCCGGAAGCAAAAGAATTCAACCTTGTCGCAAATCGTAGTTTTTCCATATCCTCTTTCCTTGGTAAAATAATCCTGTGAATTACTTTACCAATTTATTATATTTTGTAAAATTGTTTATTTTATTTTTGTGATCCAAATCTTATTTTTTATAAAAAACCGGCTCGCAAGGCCAATTTCAGTAGAAATAACAAATGCCACAGCGTCTATTGATAGGTAGAATATAAAAAGAAATCACATCCTAGATTTAAATCAATAAATTTCTATTTTTTACAAGACAAAGCAGGCAAATCGCTTTACTATATTGGCAGTTTTTTTAGCGATTTAATTTAATCACAAGAGGAAAATACAATGGCAAAAATTGTTAAAGTAATTGGTCGTGAAATTATCGATTCTCGTGGCAATCCGACTGTTGAAGCAGAAGTCCATCTGGAAGGCGGCTTTGTCGGTTTGGCGGCAGCGCCGTCCGGCGCCTCTACCGGTTCCCGTGAAGCGTTGGAACTGCGTGACGGCGACAAATCCCGTTTTCTGGGCAAAGGCGTACTGAAAGCGGTTGAAGCGGTAAACGGTCCGATTGCACAGGCAGTTGTCGGTAAAGACGCCACCAACCAAGCTGAAATCGACCAAATTATGATCGATTTAGACGGTACTGAAAACAAATCAAAATTCGGCGCAAATGCGATTCTTGCAGTTTCTCTGGCGAATGCAAAAGCCGCCGCTGCATCGAAAGGCTTACCGCTGTATGCGCATATTGCCGAACTAAACGGCACACCTGGCGTTTACTCCATGCCGTTACCAATGATGAACATCATCAACGGTGGCGAACACGCCGATAACAACGTAGATATTCAAGAGTTCATGATTCAGCCGGTCGGTGCAAAAACTTTACGCGAAGCTTTGCGTATCGGTGCGGAAGTATTCCACAACTTGGCGAAGGTCTTAAAAGGCAAAGGCTTGAACACGGCTGTCGGTGATGAAGGCGGTTTTGCTCCTAACTTGGCTTCTAATGCCGATGCGTTGGCTTGTATCAAAGAAGCGGTTGAGAAAGCAGGTTATGTTTTGGGTAAAGACGTTACGCTGGCAATGGACTGCGCATCTTCCGAATTCTACAATAAAGAAACCGGCAACTATGAAATGAAAGGTGAAGGAAAAACCTTTACTTCTCAAGAATTTACCCACTATTTGGAAGAGTTGACCAAACAATATCCGATCGTTTCAATTGAAGACGGTCAGGATGAATCCGACTGGGAAGGTTTCGCTTATCAAACCAAAGTCTTGGGCGACCGTGTACAATTGGTCGGTGATGACCTATTTGTAACCAATACCAAAATTCTGAAAGAAGGTATCGAAAAAGGTATCGCCAACTCTATTCTGATCAAATTCAACCAAATCGGTTCTCTGACCGAAACGTTGGCGGCGATCAAAATGGCGAAAGATGCGGGCTACACCGCAGTTATCTCTCACCGTTCCGGCGAAACCGAAGATGCCACGATTGCTGATTTAGCGGTCGGTACTGCGGCAGGTCAAATCAAAACCGGTTCTATGAGCCGTTCCGACCGTGTTGCCAAATACAACCAATTGATCCGTATCGAAGAAGCATTGGGCGACAAAGCACCGTTTAACGGTTTGAAAGAAGTGAAAGGTCAAGCATAATTCTTGTCTTAACGACATGAACGGAAGGTTGTTTGAAGCGATTCAAACAACCTTTTTTATTCGCAACCAGATGGAGCCCCCATGTTTTATTTAACGTTAGAAGATCAACTGTTTATCGGGCAGGAAAAACAAGTCGGCACGGCTTCCGCCAAACACGACTATCTGTCGGTTATCTTTGAAGACGACGGCGAAACCGGCTATTTTTATGCGCTGGATACTCGTCAGCAGCAGATGCCGATTGTCGATTCGCTGCATATTTATAATACAAGTGCGGTCAGTGAAAAAGAAATAGCACGTAAATTACAGATCTGTTGGTCGGAGGACGGAAATTTCGCATTGCTGTTGATTAACGATTATCCACATGCCGCATTTGATTTTGTGAAGATGATCGCTTATAACCACAGCAAATTTCCTGAGCCGGAGTTCGGCAGTATGTGGTCGCGTAAAGTGATCGATGATGAGCTGGTCAAACAGTGGCTGGCATAAATAAAAGTGCGGTTTGTCGATACTGAAACCGCACTTGCACTTTTAAAACAATCTGCTGATACTTTAAAAAAAGGTATTTTTGTTATTGCTTTTACAAATTGATTTAAATCAAATAATAGCCATACGCTATCAAATCCATATAAGATAATTTTTCCCGTTCTTGTTAATATAACCGCAATCGCCTGTTATTAAGGCTAAGTCGTACCCTGATGTCAGACCCTAACTTTTACTAAAAGGATGAATTATATGAGTCAAGAAGAAAAAGCAAAATGCCCTTATAGCCATTTAACGACCAATGGCGGTGCGCCGGTTGTCGATAACCAAAACAGTATGACTGCCGGTCCGCGCGGTCCGTTGTTGGCACAAGATTTGTGGTTGAACGAAAAACTGGCCAACTTCGTGCGTGAAGTCATTCCAGAGCGCCGTATGCACGCCAAAGGCTCCGGTGCATTCGGCACGTTTACCGTTACCCACGACATCACACAATATACCCGTGCTAAAATTTTCAGCGAAATCGGCAAAAAAACCGAAATGTTCGCCCGTTTCACTACCGTAGCCGGTGAGCGTGGAGCGGCAGATGCCGAACGTGATATTCGCGGTTTCGCCTTGAAATTCTACACCGAAGAAGGCAACTGGGATATGGTCGGCAATAACACGCCGGTCTTTTTCTTACGTGATCCGCGTAAATTCCCGGATTTGAACAAAGCGGTTAAACGCGATCCGCGTACCAATATGCGTTCAGCAACCAACAACTGGGATTTCTGGACGTTATTACCGGAAGCATTCCACCAAGTCACCATCGTTATGAGTGATCGCGGCATTCCCGCCAGTTACCGCCATATGCACGGTTTCGGCTCACACACTTACAGCTTTATCAACAGCGATAACGAACGTTTCTGGGTAAAATTCCATTTCAGAACACAGCAAGGGATCAAAAACCTGACGGATGCCGAAGCAGAATCGATTGTCGGTAAAGATCGTGAAAGCCATCAAAAAGATTTATATGATGCGATTGAGCGCGGTGATTTCCCGAAATGGACCATGTTTGTGCAAATTATGCCGGAAGCCGATGCGGAAAAAGTATCATACCATCCGTTTGATTTAACGAAAGTTTGGCCGAAAGGTGATTATCCGCTGATCGAAGTGGGCGAATTCGAATTGAACCGTAATCCGGAAAACTTCTTCCTGGATGTAGAGCAATCCGCTTTTGCACCGAGCAATCTGGTGCCGGGAATCAGCGTTTCTCCGGATCGCATGTTGCAAGCCCGTTTATTCAACTATGCGGATGCGCAGCGCTACCGTTTAGGCGTGAACTTCAGCCAAATTCCGGTCAATAAACCGCGTTGTCCGGTACACAGTAACCACCGTGACGGTCAAGGCCGTGTCGATGCCAACTACGGCGGCGCACCGCACTATGAGCCGAATAGCTTCGGTTACTGGCAAGAACAGCCGCAATACAAAGAGCCGCCATTGAAAATCACCGGTGATGCCGATTTCTGGGACTACCGTGAAGACGATAGCGACTATTTCAGCCAACCGCGCGCATTGTTCCAGTTGATGAGTGCAGAGCAAAAACAAGTACTGTTCGACAACACCGCACGTGCGATGGGCGACGCACCGGATTTCATCAAACAGCGCCATATCGACAACTGTTTCAAATGCGATCCGCAATACGGTGAAGGCGTGAAAAAAGCATTAGGGCTGTAATCAGAAGATTACGGTTCAGCAAAACGGCTCGAAATCGAGCCGTTTTTTAATTTACCCACGATGCAATTTCTAAACGAAAACCGCCTATTCAAATTCCGCTATTCTTTCGGCAATAAAAAAACGCCTCTTGCAGAAAAATGAACATATGCTTCACGTTGGTTCGGATCAAAATTTTCCGGATTTGAATTAATCAACAATTCTTTGCCTGCCCATAGGGCGACAATTTCCCAGTGGTTGCCCATGTAAACCGCACTTTTAATCTCACAGCGTTGTGCCGTGTCGCCTTTATGCAACAGTGAAACGGCTTCAGGACGGACGCCGACCAAACAATCATCGTCAGGTAAATTGAATTGCCGAATATCCGATAAGCTGAATTGATAGCCGTTAACGATGACGCATCCCTCTCGGATTGTGCCGTCAAAAATACTGGATTCCCCCATGAAATTCGCCAGAAAGAGGGAATTAGGGCGAAGATAAAGATCTTTTGCCGGGGCTTTTTGCATAATTTTGCCTTTATGCATCACAATAACCTCATCGGAAACGGCAAACGCTTCCGATTGATCGTGGGTCACATAAAGGGAGGTGATCCCCAAACGTTGTTGTAATTCCCGAATTTTTTCCCGCATACTGCGACGTAAGTTGGCATCCAGATTACTCAGCGGTTCATCGAATAATAATACTTTAGGTTTCAAGATCAACGCACGTGCCAAGGCAACACGTTGCTGTTGCCCTCCGGAAATTTGATCGACAAAACGATCTTCAAAGCCGGCTAAATCAACCAGTTGCAACGCTTCTTTTATGCGTTGCAGCCGCTCGGTTTTGTCGATGCCCTGCATTCTTAGCCCGTAACCGACATTATCACCAATCGACATATGCGGAAAGAGCGCGTAAGACTGGAAGACAATGCAGATATCCCGATGTTGAATCGAAGATTTGGTAACATCTTCGCCGTCAATAAAAACCTGCCCTGATGTTGGGTTTTCCAAGCCGGCAACCAAGCGTAAGACGGTGGTTTTACCGCAGCCGGACGGCCCAAGTAACGTCACCATATTGCCGCGTTTGATGGTTAAATCCAAATTATCGATAACGACCGATTTCCCAAAGGTTTTATTAATATTTTTTAAGACTAAAAAATCTTGGTTTTGACTGTTCATATTATTTTATTCTCATCTCAATTCATTTTTTTCGCTTTAGAACGGGAAATGCGGGTATCGCCGACAATCCAATCAAAAAGCAGAATAATGGTCATCATCACCACGATTAATACCGAGCCGTAAGCAATTGCAACGCCGTATTCGCCGTCTTCTACACGGTTTAAGATATAAGCGGTGGCAACACGGGTATCCGCCGTCACCAAGAAAATAATGGCGCTGACGGTCGTCATTGCCCGCACAAAACTGGTTACCAAGGCGGAAAGCAACGCCGGTTTCAACAGCGGAAAGACGATAAACCAAATGGTTTTCAACGAACCGGCTTTTAACGACAGTGAGGCTTCATCAAGGGATTTATCCAGTTGCCCAAGCCCTGCAATTGCCGCTCGCATACCGATCGGCAAATCACGCATCACCATCGAAATAATGATAATAATTCCGGTGCCGGTGATGTACATCGGCGCATCGTTAAAGGCTAAAATATAAGAGACCCCGGCAACGGTTCCGGGAACGGCGAAGCACAACATGGTCATGAACTCTAACGTTTTTTTGCCTTGAAAATCTTTGCGCACCACAATATAGGCGATTAACAGCCCGAAAAGTGCGGTCAACGGTGCCGCAATGCCGGCATAAATCAGCGTATTGATTAACGACGGCCAGGCCCCTTCACGGAATCCCTGCCCAAACATCATGGCATAGTTTTGAAGGGTTAAACTGTAGTCAACGCCCCAGTTGACCGTAAAGCTGCCATAGAAAATACTGCCGTATAACACCAAATTAAACACAACCCAGAAAGCAAGCAGCGTGATGATCAGATAACGCAGCATAGTCGGCAGTTCCTGTACATCGCCGCGATAGGATTTTCCCGATACCGTCACATAAGAGCGGTTGCCGATCCACAGATACTGAATAATAAATACCGCCAAAGAGAAAATTAACAGCATTGAACCCAATGTACTGGCAGAGGCATAATCCAATTGTGATCCGGCGATATAAAAATAAATTTGCGTGGCGATCACATCAAAGCTGCCGCCCAATACCAACGGGTTGCTGAAGTCTGCCAGCGATTGGATAAAAACAATCAAAAAGGAATTTGCCAGTGCCGGGCGTAATAACGGAAAAATAATATTGTAAAACGTTTGATAACGGTTTGCCCGCAGAGTATAAGACGCTTCTTCGATCGACGGGTGAATGGATTTCAGCGCACCGTCCAGAATCATAAAAGAAATCGGCGCAAACGCTAAAATCTGGGCAATTGCGATGCCGTTAAAACCGTATAGCCAATTATGATTGGTGAAGCCTAAATAACGGTCGAGAAATTCGGTCACATAACCTGAGCGCCCTAACATGAGGGTGACACCCAATCCGACAACAAACGGCGGCGTTACAATCGGCAAAATGGAGAATATTTTACCGATAAATGCGGTTCGGCGCGCAATTCGTGTGGTATAAAGGGCGAAAGCCAAGCCGAATATTGTGGAAAAAAGCCCGACAAACGCAGAAAGAAACAACGAATTGCCGATAACCCGAATGATGTAAGATTGGCTTAAAATTGCGACAACTTGCTGTGGCGCAAACGTATCACCGTCATAAAACATTGAGATGAAGATCGCTGCCGTCGGATAGACAATAAAAAAGAAAATCAGTAACACGATACTGATCAGCGCTGCAATAATAAAGCGATCGCCTTGCATGATTTTTAACTTTGCCAACGAGATCGTCGCCAATCCGGTTAAACAAGCGATCAAAACAATGACGGAATACCCCAGACTGACCTTGTAAACCATCGCACTGATAAAGGTGAAAAGTGCGGTAAATACAATGAGAAAAAGTTCATTTTTCGCCTGCCGTGCGGCGGATTGTTTTAATTTTGGGATAAACCAAAAGCCTAATAACGGTGCAAACCACAGCCAACTGATATTGATGGAAGCCCACCCCATCGCTTGCAGGATTTCATCGGCTGTCGCATCAAAAATGCCGTAATCCAGGGCCTTAGAGGGTAAAATCAAAAAAGCGGCTAATGCCAAGATAACCCAAAACCAAGCGCTTTGGAGCATCGGCTGTCTGGCGGAATTCATATGACCTCGCAAAAATAAAAAAAGGGAATACTTTTTATGTCCAAGCGCAGTATTCCCGAGATAACATCGATTATTTGGCTAACTTAACATCATTGACCCATTTGGTGATTAAACGTTTTCTTTCGTCGGCAGAACCGTATTTTTCAAAATCGTAATTAATCAGTGTGAGCTTAGCGGGATCAAATGCCGTTGGCGATTGCTCTGCGGTCATATTCGTCAAGGTTTGGAAAGAGGCGCCTTTTTTCCATGCCAACTCTTGCCCCTCTTTCGACAACGCCCAATCGACAAATAATTTAGCGTTATCCGGATTGCGTGCGCCTTTAATAATGCTGACGCCGCCCAATTCATAACCGGATCCTTCACATGGCACGATAAGCTCGACCGGCGCTCCTTTTTCTTTCGTTAAAGCATAATCATGCAAGAATCCGATGCCGACGGTCGCCTCTCCACGTGCCGTATTTTGCGAGGGGGTTACGCCGGATTTCGTATATTGTGAAATATTGCCGTGTAAATTTCTGAAATAATCAAACGCCTTATCTTCGCCCCAAAGCTGCACAAAAGTGGCAATCGCACTATAAGCCGTACCGGAGCTTTGCGGATCGGCAATTTGGATTTCGCCTTTCAAGCGCGGATCGGTCAAATCCGCCCAACATTTCGGCACATCGTTGATCCCTAATTTTTTCAAACGCTCCGTGTTCACCCCGAAACCTAAAATGCCCATATAAATGGCGGAGGTGTAATTGCCTTTCACTTTTGCCGGATCTCGGAATTTCTCAATAATTTGCTCAACATTCGGCGAACGATAAGCCTCTAAAAGCCCCATTTCAGCGGCTTGAGACTGCGGATCCAGTGTGCCGCCGTACCAAACGTCTGCTTGCGGATTGCCTTTTTCCGCCTCAATTTTGGCAAACGTGCTGCCTGAACCATTGCGAATAAAGGACGTTTTCACGTCATATTTCGCGCCGAATTCCTGCACGGCGGTTTCGCACATGATATTGGTCGCACTGCAATAAACCACCAAGCGTCCCGCCGCATTGGCGTTAGAGATTAATAATGTACCGCTTAAAAGTGCGGTAGAGACCAAAGCAGAAAGTTTATTAAATTTCATCATCGAATCCTTTTATCCCTATAGCAACAGAAAAATAGTTGATGTTATTCCGTTCTATAAAAAACATCATAACGTGATTAATGCATATTACATCAACGAAAACGAAAATTATGTGAACGAATTCACAAATAGCTATCCGGCTTGCGCTATTCTGAGTTTAAATTGCTTGCGCCAATTAACATTTGCCTTTCTTCTTTTGGAGATAAAATTAATTGCTCATTTGGAGTATTTTACCTTTAGGAGTTGATTATGAAAAAAGCACTTGCTTTAACCGCTATGATTGTCGGCACCATTTCTGCCGGCGCCGTTGCCGCCCCAGCCGGACAAACCTTTGTCGGGCCGTCTGTCGGGTTGCAAGTCAATACTGAGAAATTTAAAAACAGCGATGTTAGCGGTGATGCCAAACGTTTCTCATCGGTTGAATTAATTGGTGATTACGGTTTTGATTTCGGTAATGATTTTGTCGGTTTGGCACAAGCCGGTATCCAGCTCGGCAAAAGCGGCAAAATTGCCGACGATAACGGTAACCGCCTGAAAACAAAACGCAACTTCAGCATCGGTTATGCTCAGGGTTACCGAGTACTGCCGAACCTGTTGCCTTATGTCAAAGTCAATTACGACTATGGTAAGGCAAAGTGGGATAACCGCGGATCATTTACAATCAAAGGATTCGGCTACGGCTTGGGTGCTAAATATGCGCTTTCACAAAACGTCGAATTGGGCGTGGAATATACGCGCCAACATTCAAAAGATTCCGAAGAGAGTGCAAAATCCAATGTTTTCTCTTTCTTGGCATCTTACCGCTTCTAATAAGCCTTATTTCAATCATTAACAAAAACGGCTCGATTCGGAGCCGTTTTTCTACATATGATACCAAAAGTGCGGTTTAAAATGTCCAGCGAATGCCTGTTGCCACACTCCTGCCCGCCATCGGCGCCAGATAGCGCAACGTGGAATTATGCAGCCTTGCCTCACGGTTAGTCAGGTTCTTACCGACCAAATATAATTCGATAGCCGAATGCGGCAGATTGAATTGATAGCTTAACCCGGCATCAAGCAGGGTGAATGACGGCGATTCCAGTTCTTTATTGATATCCACCCCTACTTTATCCTGCTTTAAATAATGCCATGCCGAAAATGAAGCATGCCAATTTTTATAGCGCCAATCGATTGCAGCACCGTAACGTGAAGTCGGCATACCGCTGATATACTCACCGCCGTTCACTTTTTCCATTGCTTTAATCCGAACCCTGTCGCCGAGTAAACTAAACTGCCAATCACCAAAATCACCACTGCTCCAACGATAACCCAGTTCAATCTCTATGCCCTGCAAGCGAATCGGGGTCTGCCGCCACTCTTTGACAATCGTCGCCCGTCGGGAAATGCCGGTCTGCCCCAGATAGGTATAATTGGTAAAATCGAGCTGATACCACGTCATGTCTGCCGTCCAGTTATTGCGTTCAAAACCGCTGCTCAATTCCCAACCGTTGGATTTTTCTTTTTGCAAGTCAGTATCACCGTTTTCTTCGATCAACAACGCATAATGAGCATTGTTGGCATATAGCTCATTCACTTCCGGCGCGCGTTGTGAAAAAGTGCGTTGCAGTTTGAGATGCCAGCTGTCGAGCGGTTGGTAGCGCAAACTGACATGATAGTTGGACAAATCGAAAGTGCGGTTTTCCCGTTTTCCCGCTCCTCCGCCATTGCCGGCATAGTCTTTCACCAGCCGATGTTGAATATCCCCCCAGCGGCCGCCGACACTCAGCTTCAACGGATCAAGGGTGAACGATTCCACCACGAAGATACTTTTTTCATTGCTGTCTACATCAGGCAAATAAGCGTCTTGCCCATGCCGCCGAATTTGGCGTTTACCGATTTCAAAACCGATCAACCCGTCGATATTCGCCCACAAGCGATGTTCCGCCTCCAACCGCACTTGCCGTTGATTAGTATGAAAACGACTGGAATCGATTTGATTCACCTGCTCGGTGTTTTTCGCTTTAGCATAATTTGCAGACAAATTGATTTTTTTAAGCAGCGCCAACGGTGTGTTGACCTCGGCACGCAAATCAATACGTTGATCTTGGCTTAATACGTCGACTTGTCCTCCACCGAGCGTATTTTGCGGGTTAGCGGCATGGGAAGTGCGATAGGCAAACCCCGGTACACCGTATTTGGTTTGATAGTGAGCATAAGCCAGCCCGATATATCCCCAATCGGCAATATAGCTTCCGCCGACAGTAATATTTTTTGATTTAAAACGGCTGTTTGGAATCCGACCATTCTCGGCTTTTACCCACTCTTTCGCTTCACTGTAAACCGGAATATATTGCGGACTGCCGGCAACATAATCAGGATTGGGATCGTTGGCAACGGTTTCAAAAAAACTCATCCGATCCTCAGGGCGGGTGGTGTATTTTTCACTGCTTTCCAACTCATAATCTTCGGCAAATTTTTGATAAAATCTGCTTAAATAAGGATAGTATGCCGGATTGCGGGTTTCATAAGAGCTCATCTCGATTTGGCATTTATCACGCAGCATACTGTCGCCTTTCAGCTCCTCGAGATCATGGCAAACGGCGGCCTTACTGCTGCCCGGAATTTTGGTACGGCTGCTGTGGCGCGACATCGCGCTGATATGCCCCGCCCAGTGCCCGCCGTTATTAAAATCCAAACGGAAGCCTTGTGTACGCTGCGCATTGTCACCGGTTTGCCCTTCAATTTTGCCTTGCAACCGCTTTTCATCAATCACTGTCGGAATACGCCCGTCCTTCACGTTCACCACGCCCCCGATCGCCCGTCCGCCGTAAAGAATCGTCGCCGGTCCTTTGTTCACTTCGATACTGTCAGCCAAATGACTCTCAATCGGTGTCGGTAAATTGCCGCTGATTGCGCCCAAATCATTCAACGGTAAATCATTGCTCAAGATTTCAACCCTTTGCCCCGACAGCCCGCGGATCACCGGACGACCGGCATTCGGTCCGAAAGATTCACTTTGTACCCCGCTGATTTTGCTCAACGTATCGCCTAACGTACTGTAATTTTGTTCGGATAGTTTTTTTCCGTCGAGTACACTCGCGCTGTTCTCCAACAACATAGACCGTGAAATCTTATAGTTAACGTTAATTTCCGGTAATAATTCTGCTTCCTGACCGGCCGCAGATACTGCTAACGAGATAACCGATAAAACAAAAGGTAAGACTATTTTTTGCATATTACGCTCTCTTATTGACTTTAATCGATGAAAAAAGGAGAGCGAATTTACGTGAATCCCGCCTACGATTCCGTGATATACATCACATTTAGCCTTAAATTATATTAAATAACAGGATTTTTGAGATTATTTATCAAGCATTTAAAAATTATCATTGCTTTTGGCGCAACATTGGATAAACCGTTAAATAGAATGTTGCGCCGTTTTTTATTAACCTCATTTTTTAAAAGTGCGGTTTCTTTTCCACACAATATTATTTCCTCTACAAAAAATCCTATATTTAAAAACTGAAATCAATACCCAGTGTAATATTCCGCCCCATTTGCGGCACAAAAGGGAGGAAAGACGTATGGGAATAGACCTTCTGGTTTAATAAATTATTGGCTTGAACAAATAAGGTATAATCCATATAGCCAATCCTGTTGGCGTAATTTAAACCGACATTCAATAAACGATCCCCGGACGTTTTATTTTCTAACGGCGCAACTTTCTTTTGTTGATAAACATGAGTATATTCCAATGAGCCGGACAAATGTTCACTCAGATTTGTATTGATACGCAATCCTAACCGCGCCGGCGGTACTCTGGCGGCATTTTGATCCGCTTGCGGAATCGGTGTTGCCGTATTAAACAGATGATCTACCGCATAGGTCGGCGGCAAATCAAATAACTTCCCGCGAATATAATCACCGAATAAACCGACACTGAGTTCAGGCATAAATTGATAGTCTATACGCCCCTCTGCGCCATAATAAACCGCTTTGGATTGGGTATAACGATTTAATGAGAGATTGCCTTCTTTCGCCAAAGTTTGATTAAAGATACGATTTTTAAAACGATTATAATATACACTGACATGGTAGCTCAGCTTGTCACCGACATAACTGAATCCCGCTTCAATATTATTGGATACCTCTTTATTTAAATAGCGATTACCATATTCAAAAGAAACCGTCGCCAAATGTTTACCGTGGTAATATAATTCCATGGGTGTCGGATGGCGCTCATTGTGTGAAAAGGTGAAAGACAGCGCATAATCGGGATCAAAATTCCAAGTTGCAGACGTAGAATAGGAAGTCGCCCACTGGCTATAAGTCGACAAATCAGGATCATTCAACGAGCCGGGGTCACAACTCACGACGCCGAACCACTCGGAACATTCAAGTGATTTTTTTATAGTTCGTAAGTTTGCGACGTCATATTTAATCGGAATGGTTTGCTTTTCAGTCCGCACGCCCAAGTCAAACAACCAGTTGCCGGCTCTTAATTGCTCTATGGCAAAAAAGCTTAACTGTTTATTGCTGTTTTCAATTAATGCCCACTGCTTGCGATCATTCGGGCTGATTTTCTCCGGACAACGCACATTGCTGTCGCCGTCAAAACTGTTGCTGCAAGGCGGAAGCCGAGGAATATTGGCACTGCTCGTTGCCGTTTGATACTGCACGCCCCAAACGCCGGTCAAACCGGCTATTTCGTTGTGCTGCAATTCCAAACGCAGATTATAGCCTTTATTTTTAAATAAATTTACCGGAATACTGCCATCGCGTTCATCGTGTTTGTAATCCGTTGACGAATAGCTCAAACGCAACTTTTCAAAGCCGCGGATAGGCTGTTTAAGCTCAGCTCGAATATCATAACGCCGTGATACAGAATCCACTACAGGGCCGCCTAAGGTATAATCGTGCTTATGCCCGTAGGGGTTGTCATGGTTATGCGCACCGCCCGAAGCGTGATTGGAGCCGCAATGAAAATGGGTGTTGACCAAATCGTCGTCCCCCATTAAGTGCGGATAAATTTCCAGAAAATAATCACTCTCCGGATTTCGTCCCCAAATATGCGCCCCGCAAGTATCAAGAGCGTGGTTATGCCCGGGCAGCCCGTAAACTTCACGGCGTTCATTGTAGGCAACGCCGATATAACTCCGCTCCCCAATAAACGAGATCGCATAAGTGCCGGCATTTGTTTTATTAAATGAATCCGGTACGAAATCTATTTTCTTCCCTAAATTGAATTCGGACACATGATAATTATCGGCATGACGAGTCAATCCTTCAACACGCAACGCAATATGCTGCCCGATCCCTAACGTGACAGCTGAGGTGGCTAATTTTTCATTACTGTTTGTATTATAACGTAAATTGAAGTCCGCTTGATAACCCCGTTCAGGCATTTTGGTCGGAATACGGTTATCAATCACATTGATTACACCGGCAGGCGATGCATTGGCATACAACAGCGTTGATGCGCCGCGTAAAATTTCCACCCGCTCCGCCATTAACGTATCGACACCAATCGCATGATCGGGTGAAAGCTGCGACATATCAATCACGTCCGAGCCGTTTTGTAAGATTTTTAACCGCACGCCTTCTTGCCCCCGAATAACCGGCGCACTTGCACCGCCGCCAAATTGGTTACTGTGTACGCTCAATTCATTTGATAGCGCATTGCCCAATGTGCTGGAAGCCCTTTTTAATTGATGTTTCGAAACAACGATATCATTAGGTTTTGCAAGCGATGAAAGCGGATTACTGCTGAACACCTCAGTATCAGTGCTCACCGTAATCTCGTCCAATGTCGTAAAATCAGCATGTTCTGCCAACGCCAGATTCAACGGCGATAAAGCTCCTATCACTAAAACCGCCGTTAATGTTAATTTACTGCCGATATCAATATGTTGTGAGCCGGATAATCTCATGATTTTCTCCCGTTAATTAAAGTAATACGGTCGTAATGACAGATAAAGAGGGCGAATCTACGTCAATCCGAGCACAGATTCCGTGACTTAAATCACACTTTATTGGGTATTAGACGGGATCGTTGCTTATCGGGATTATCTAAAAAGAAAATAAAAAAACTATGGCTAAAATTTTCACCATAGTTTTTTGTTCACGATTTCTTACCTGAGCTATCGGCTTGATTTCAGACGCTATTTTTCCAACAATGGCTGCACCCACCGACTAAACTGCTCGGCATCGAGAAAACCGCTGATTCGACTTTGCGGAATTTCCTTACCGCTCTGATCAAAGAAAATAATGGTCGGTAAACCCACAATATTCAACTGTTCCATTAAAGTGCGGTTTTGCGGGCTGTTACGGGTCAAATCGGCGCGCAATAATGTCATCTGCGCAAACTGTTGCCGGACTTGCGGATCACTAAAGGTATATTTCTCAAACTCTTTACAGGCGACACACCAGTCGGCATATAAATCCAGCATCACGATTCGGTTGCCGTTTTGCTGTAATGCCGCTTGCAGTTCGCTAAAATCGGCAATATTGTTAAATACAACCGACGTTTCGGTTTGCTGTACCGCACTTTGTACTTTGCCGGTTATCAGCGGCTTTATCCAATCCACCAAAGGTTGCGCCGCCACAATTGCCGCCACTAACGGCAATAGTTTAATGCCGAGCATCGATTTTTTGTCACTGATCGCCGCCGTCAACCAGATAAAGAAAGAGACGCCCAGCAGCGACCACAAGCGGTTTTCCCAAACCTCAGGCAGTAAACGGGAAATCAGAAACACCGGCACCGCCAACATCACAAAGCCAAAAGCGATTTTAACGTTTTCCTGCCACTCACCGCCTTTCGGCAAAATTTTATTACCGAACAAGGTGACGAATACCAACGGAATGCCCATGCCTAATGCAAGCAAATATAAACTCAAACCGCCGACCACAAAATCACTGCTTTGCGCCACATACAACAACGCGCCGGATAACGGCGCACTAACACACGGCGATGCCACCAGTCCGGCAATCATACCCATCAAAAATACATTCCAATATGCCCCACCGCTTTGTTTTTGGCTAAATTGATTCAATTTATTTTGTAAGCCCGACGGCAGTTGCAAGGTAAATAAGCCGAACATTGAACACGCCAGCACGATAAATAAGATCGAGAAGGCGATCAGCACAAGCGGACTTTGCAGCGCAATCTGAAACGGTAAGCCGATCGCCACCACCAACAAGCCAAGTGCGGTATAGGTCAGCGCCATGCCCTGTACATAAACCAGGCTCAACGCCAGCGCCCGCAGGCTTTTCGGGCGTTGTTTCTGCCCAATCACAATTGATGACAACAACGGCAACATCGGCAGTACGCAAGGCGTAAACGCCAGCCCCAGCCCCAAGACAAAAAACCAGACAATACTGAATTTGCTCTCGCCCAAAGTATTTGCCAATTGCTCGCTGCTGTTGCGGTTAAACACGCTGTTATCCTGAATCGGATTTTCACTGCCGTTTGTCGCATTTTCAGGCTGTGCGACCGCACTTGTGCCGGTTTGCAACACGCTTAAATCCAGTTCTTCCGTTTGCGGCGGATAGCAAAAACCGCTGGTACAGCCCTGATAATTGACTATAATTTTACCGTTGCGATCCGATAACGGCACACCAAATGCCAGTTGGTGACGGTAAATCTCCACTTCGCCGAAAAACTCATCTTGGTGCAGCTCGGCAGCCGGTAAACCCAATTCGGCAATATTACCGTTGCCGTCTTCAACGGAAATCTCTTTTTTATACAAATAGTAGCCGTCAGCGATCTGCCAATCCAACTTCAATTGTGATTGAGTCGCCTGCGCCGAAAAAACGAACGCTTCCTGCGGCGGCAAAAACCGCACTTTATTCTCGCCAAACAAGCCGTTGGCAAAAGCGGTGCCGATAAAAAAGACAAAGAAAAGGCTGAATAAAGCCAGCCGACGTGAAAAGTGCGGTTTAATCAACATATTATTCCGTTCAGTATCCGTGTATAAAAAATCCGATAATGCGCATACATTATCGGATTTTGGCAGCAAGATCTATTGTTGCTGTCTCGGATTATTTATAAATAATCTCTTCGTTGGCTTTAAATTGTGCGGCATCAATCGGCGAATTTTCTTCAAAATAGAGTTTTAGACTCTCGGCATCGACAAAACCGGTGTTGACATAAGTCGGATTGTCCGCCACCGGCGGATAGCCGTCACCGCCGGCGGCGGTATAGCTCGGCAAGGAAATGCGATAGACTTTTTTCAGATCCAGCGGCTCACCGTTGATTTTCACCTCGGACACTTTTTTCGCCGTGCGATCCACAGTCATGCTAACACCGGCAAATTGCGCATAGGCACCGGAATCGACCTCTTTCAGCGCCACCACATTCAGATAATCCAACAACGCCTGTCCGTTCAATTCGACATAACTGATGATATTGCCGAACGGCTGCACCGTCAAAATATCTTTATAAGTCACTTTGCCCGCCTCGATCGACGCACGAATACCGCCGGAATTCATAATGCCGACATCGGCTTTGGCGCGCTCTTTTTGCGAGCGGGCGATCAACTGCCCCAAATTGGTTTGTTGGAAGCGGATAACATTACGATCGCCTTCCAGTTTTTCATTAACACTGCCGACTTCCACACCGAGCAATTCATCACCTTTGTCCTGATACACTTTCAAATGTGCCAATAATTCGGGATCCGCCGCAATCTCTTGCTGAAACAGCACATAGTCGGTTTTCCCTTCGGCATTTTTCACTTTGTCTTTCAGGTTGACCGGCACTAACTGATAATTAACCAGCTTCAAATCGCCGTTTTTAAATTCAAAATCGGCACGCCCGACATATTTGCCCCATTCGCCGGCCTGCATAATCCAAGTGCCGTTTTCAAATGCCGGCTTGCAGGCGTCACCCGGCCTATAATCGTGCTTAAAACTACCGTCATCGTTGATACACACCGTATCATGGCTGTGGCCCCCGATCACCAAATCAAACGCGCCTTTGTCCAGCTCGCGCACCATCGACACATCACCCGGCGCATTAGAACCGTATTGCGCATCATGATAATAGCCCATATGGGTCAAGCCGATTTTGATATCCGGTTTTTCATTATCGTTAAGACTTACCAACACATCTTTCGCCGCTTCCGCCGGGCGGATAAACTCCACGCTTGACATAAACTCAGGATTGCCCAGTTTTGCGGTATCTTCGGTGGTCAAACCGACCACGGCGACTTTCAACCCCTGTTTATCCAAAATGGTGTACGGTTTCACCAACAACTTGCCGTCTTTTTTACCAAACACATTGGCCGACAGGAACGGGAATTTCGCCCAACTTTCCTGCATATCCAACAACTGCAACGGGTTGTCAAATTCGTGATTGCCCAATGTCAACGCTTCATAGCCCATGATATTCATCGCTTCAATATCTGGCTTTGCATTTTGCAAATCCGATTCCGGAATGCCGGTATTGAAATCGCCGGCATTCAGCAAAATCACGTCGCCGCCTTTGTCCGCCACTTCCTTACGGATACGATCAATCAGGGTTTTCTGTGCCGCCAGCCCGTACTCGCCGTTGCTGTTTGCCCAAAAACGACCGTGCAGATCATTGGTATGCAATACGGTCAATTGGTAAGTGCGGTCTTGCTCGTATGCCTGCACCAACGCCGAAACGCCCAGCGTACCGACGGCTAATCCGACACAACCGGTTAATTTTAAAAAAGATTTCATATAGATATTCCTTAATCAGCATAAAAGAGTGTAATGGAAAGCAAGGTAAAACGTCTGGTAGAGTATCCTAAAAAACACACAAAAAAGCTATTATTTTATCGCCGGAATGGTCTTGATCCAGAAGAAGAAAAACCAGTATTCCGCCAACAGCAGCAAAATGATAAAAATACGCCCGTAAATCGACGGCATAAAATAAAAACTGAGCGCCATCATTGCCGTGGAAAGCAGCAAAATATAGGCCTTGCTTTTTGCCGTCAGCGCCCGCTGTTCGTCAAACGTGCGCAAATATTTATCATAAAGTGCGGTTTGCAAAAACCAAGCGTGCAACCGCTCGGAACTTTTGCCGAAAAAATAGAGCGCCAACAATAAAAACGGCGTGGTCGGCAACACCGGCAGCAGAATACCGAGCCCCCCTAAGCCGAGCGATAAAAAACCAAGTAAAATATAGACTATCTTCATGTGTCAATCCACCGCTGTAAAACCGCACTTTATTAGTAATCGTTCTCAATTATAACGGTTATTTTGAGGAAGAAAATAATGAAATTAAAATTGTTATAGGTAATACAAGATAATACCTCCACGGGCGTGGAGAAGACACTTTGCGTTTTCTCTGTCGGTTTCATGAATGAGAAACACCTCCACAGGCGTGGAGAAGACTGATCTATTAAATTGTTCTGCGCTGTTGATCTAGAAACACCTCCACAGGCGTGGAGAAGACCCTCGCCAAAACTCCCCTGTCCTCTTGATCTTAGAAACACCTCCACAGGCGTGGAGAAGACCGGCTTTCAAAGTCGCTAATATGGTGAACTATAGAAACACCTCCACAGGCGTGGAGAAGACCCCTTTAAAGCTATTTTAAAGGGCTTTTAGCTAGAAACACCTCCACAGGCGTGGAGAAGACCGCCGTATGCAGATGCTTTAGTTTTAGTATTAAGAAACACCTCCACAGGCGTGGAGAAGACACCGTGAGAAAAGCGGGGCTAGCTCAGGGCAGAGAAACACCTCCACAGGCGTGGAGAAGACTTATACTTAGACATAAATATCCAACTTATCAAAGAAACACCTCCACAGGCGTGGAGAAGACGATTCTGATTCCGGCACAACCGCCAAAATCCCAGAAACACCTCCACAGGCGTGGAGAAGACTCATCAACAATAACGTTTGGAACTTGGAAAGAAGAAACACCTCCACAGGCGTGGAGAAGACCGATTTTTCAATTTTGGATTCAAGTCCGTTTCGGAAACACCTCCACAGGCGTGGAGAAGACCCTTATTGGTAGCCAAAGGACTAGGCGGCAGAAGAAACACCTCCACAGGCGTGGAGAAGACGGCACTTTAACCTTTATCCCCTTAACCAGATAAGAAACACCTCCACAGGCGTGGAGAAGACCTTTGAGGCGGAGGCCACGTTATATCGCGATAGGAAACACCTCCACAGGCGTGGAGAAGACCGTAAGGTCTTTCTCAATAAATCCGCTT
Source organism: Chelonobacter oris (assembly GCF_000772535.1). GTDB lineage: Bacteria > Pseudomonadota > Gammaproteobacteria > Enterobacterales > Pasteurellaceae > Chelonobacter > Chelonobacter oris. The sequence continues at coordinate 103,832 of NZ_JSUM01000013.1, read as the reverse complement.
GGTCAGAAACACCTCCACAGGCGTGGAGAAGACACCACTATATTGTAAAAGAGCGAATAAAAAATACAATATCTAGTATTTCTTAATCTAGATTTTTTTCTATAACAAGTTGTAAGCCTGAAATTTTAATCAACTCTTTTTTCGTTTTTCCAAGCGTCTGTATTTCATAATATGGAATGTGCGGTGTTTGTCGAAAAATAACAAGCCCACTCTCAACCGAGCAATGACTGAGTAAATATTCCGTAACGGTTTTAGCGACAGAATCTTTCACCCCAGAGACAAAAACGTTTGGTTTTGGTTCAACAAACCAGAGTTTCATCCGCCCTCGAACGGCCGGCGGCAAATCATTTGCCAGTACGACGAGCATTTCTTCCTCCAAGGAGTTCAGTAATATCTTGGGTGATATTAGTCAACAAATCTGTTTCAATTACACGAGAACGAAAAGCAGAAGAAACAGCATGTTTGTTATATAACCCCGCCATTGTTTTAGTAAGTGAAAATGCCAAATCAATGCATAAATTTTCTTTGTATAAATCCGCTAAGTCGTAGACAAAAGGTAAGGGGCTGCCGGAATGAATGAATCCCATATAAGGGGAATATCCCATACTGTGAATTGCAGAACACAAGATGCCATAAAGTGCGGTATTGGTTGCAGTTAAAATTTGATTGGTTAAATCACTTAATTCAAATTTATTTGGAACATATTGCCGCCCTTTCCACCCCACTTGGTATTGTTCTGCTTTTGCAAGGTATAAACTACGCACTCGCTGCCCTTCAAGCCCCATCATTTCTTTTAACGTTTTATCGGTTAAATCTAAATCAGGAAACCGCTTAGCAAATAATTTACGTGCAATATCAAGCGATTTTTTAGGATCGGCAGAAAGCTGCATTTGAAGGCGAAAATTACGAGAATTACTGGTGGGGGCAATGCCGGAGGCATAATAGAGTAAGCTATCCTCCCCCACCCAGCACAGTCCGCAATTGGCTGTCGCAATCACTTTTATTGCTTCGTGAGTAATGCTGGTTCCAGGGCCAAGCAATAAGCAATTAATGGTTGCAATCGGCAGGCGAACAACATTGTTGTCGCAATCTATCCACTTTACACTGCTGTCATCAATCTCCAGCCTGCCGCGTTCGAGATAAATATAAGGGTATTTATCTTTAACTTGGGGCAAAGAATCGCGCGTAATTTTAATTAGCAAGCGTTGATTTTCTGCCATGACAGGCTCCCTTTTAGTTGTTATAAATCAATAATCGTAATAAAACGATCACGATAGTGTTTACTTTCGCCAAAATTCAACGGTACATCATTCAAAGCAAGTACTTCACCCAAATCAGGCTGATTGCCCTGAATCACTTTAAATTTAGCATAGCGGTTCTTTTTTCGATTAAGATTGAACTGTTCTGCATGAGTAAATACTTGCTGACTGCTTTCAAACACACCTTGATAGATAAATTCTGTCGGCACACAACACTTTCGACCTAAATACAAATCCCACACCGGGCTTTTCATCGCTTCCACCAATAATTCAATCTGTTGATGAGGCACTTCCAAAGCCACGGCAAACGCCATATCCTGCAGATAATAACGATATGTCAATTTAGCCCCGCCGCCAACGGCCGGCTTCCCCTCTTTTGTTTTAGGAATCAACATTTTTTGCCAAGGATCACTCTCGTCGTAACCACTACCAACCATGTGAAAATCACGTAATATTGTTGATTGCGTCATTTTTTGTTTGGATTCTCTTGGATAAGCAACAACCTGCATATCCAATTCCGCAAAAGCCGCTAAAAATTCACGTTGTTCACCAGAATAGCCCAATGCGCAGCAAAGGAGTCCCAATACGCCGGATTTCGTTGGGAATGCTAAAGTTTCCCGCCGTCCGAATTTAGAATCAAATCCCCAGGCTTGTAATGGCGCTTCGAACCATAGCAGCAAATAAGGATTACTCATCGGCAACCTCTATATGTGAATGTAATGCGCTAATCAATTGATCGATATTAAAATTTTCATCCTCACCGAAATCATACTCAGCAATTTTTCCAAACAGTGAGCCTGAAAGTTTTTCTTTGTGCTGCAAATAATCTTTAAGCGTCTGAATACTTGGTTTTAGATAACCTTCCTGTCTCTCCGCCTTAACCGCTCTTTCAAACGGAACTTGTAAACGCTGTCCGTTACGCACCAAAATCTTCGCATATTCCCACCCGCTCGCACCGGATTGTGTACTTTGTCGTGCGGCCGGCACAGCGACATAAAGCGCTTTGATAAAGGCGTCAACCGCTTTTTTAAGATCTTGCCCCTGCAAAGTCTGATGCAACTGTCCTAAATCCACGCTAATATAACGGTAATAAGTTGCGGAATTAAATTCCAATGCGCCCATATGCGCCGAACCCGTCTCATCTTCATTTGACCGATCATCAAGCGCAGTAAAAAAATCAATTTCGGAAGTTACTTTGTGTGTTGAAATCGCATGTGAGAAAGAAACGGCCGCTTCAACATTGAGATCGGCAGCCTGCGCCACCATTCGTCCAAATAATGCAATATCCAAACCGTCCAAAGCAGGATTCAATACCTTTTTAGCGAGTTTGTATACCTCTTTATCTTTTAATTTACTGTCATCAAAGGCTTGTTGTTGACAATATGCAGTAAAGGCAGCCGCTTCCGTTTCGGTCATAAAATGCAGCGTATCTTTTGTCAAAAAGCCGCCAACCTTACTGCCGCACTTATTCGCTTGTTCTTCGGTTGCTCCTAAAGATAAGCAACTTGCTGAAATCCATTCCGCAATTCTTTTCGTCCGCACGGCTAATTTAATATCAAAATCGGCCATCGCCAAACGAACCTGCCGCTTCCAGCATTGCGAGCTCACGCGCGCACGCGGTACACCGCCAACGATCGCGGATTTTGGCGCGCCGACGTCATCACGATTGAGACAGGTTACCGGAAAAGATTGCAAAATATGAAATTCAATGCGTGTATTTTTAAGTGGATTTGTCATGGTCATCTCCTGAAATCAAATAGAAAAAAAGGTATCGTTAATCGGAATAAGTTGTAATAAACCTAAGCCAAATGAGCGCCCGCGACCTATTCCCTGCTGAAAACCGTGTTGAAATTTTATTCTATCGGTTACACACAATACGCCTTGAAACGTCACGACATTTAATGTAACCGCTCTTTCGCCTTTGTCGAAACGCATCACGTTGTGTGCATTAATTTGTAAATGCTGCGGGTCGGCTTGAAACCCCCATTGCGCATTCTTTTGCAAAAACCAAAGAAAAATGGCCTCTTTATCTTTTAAAGGAGTCATCTTCTGGCTTTGATTATCCCTTTTTGCCACATTCATTTTAATTTCAAAACGGTATTGCTGATGCTGCAAAAAGCCATCGGGGATTTCGCATGTTTTCAAATCAAAACAATAATCTCGCACGCTATTTTGCGGATACTCACTGGACAGCAGAATGACCTGTTTAACGTATTCTTTACTCTGTAAATCAAATGCCGTACCTTTTTCGCAATATAAAAAACGGCGTTCCAAACCCGCATTTCCTTTATCAAATAAAGAATAAATAACCTTATGTAACGCATACGCATCTCGAATATTAAACCGCGTGATTTCTCTACGCCCTAATTTTAATACGCTGGCATACAATGCTTTATTCATTTCCGACCTCACTACGATAAAATGCCGTTGCCCAACGTGCTTTAACACTATCATTGAAATAAATTAAATTTTTTAATAATTCCGCATAATCCAATTGATCCGCTAAATTTTTAGCCCGAATCAAACTCAATAACCCGCGTAAAACATTGCTCGCTTCAACACTGTTTTGACACGCCAATAGACGTCTTAATCGCAATTTCGCCTGTTCTTCTTGATTCCCCGCCCCGTTTGTACCGTCATAACATTTAGCTAAAATCCGTCCGATACTTTGCGTGCCGTTTTGTTGTATTTTTCCATCTGCAATCGCAGCAGCAATATACGCGTATGGCAGGCGTTTATAATCATCGGTTAAATCAATAAAGCGCGCCAAAATTTCCCAACTGTAATATTCGGTATTCGGATTATCAGCCCGCTTCACTAATGCCGCAAAGCCCTTATCTTTTGCACAATTTTGTATGATGTATTGAATGAAACCATCCGTTTTCACCTTTGTACTGTCAGCATTTTGCATAACAATCTCCTGTTAACTGTTTTTTGCGAAATGTGGACGGCATTTTGCCCACGTTTCTAATTGTCTTGCCGTTTGATTGGCGGTGTATTGATCATAGATTTGATATGCATAACGGATAAAAGAGCGGTATAACATATTTAGCGGGACAGAATTGCTGTTTTCATCTTCTGTAATCAATTCACAAGCCTCAATCAACGCCTGTAAATTCTGTTCACACAACAGCCAAAACTGATTAGCAGCTAAAGTAGCTTGGGCTTTTCCGTCTAATTTTTGCTCACGATAAAATTGGGCAACGGTTGAATAAACCGTTTTCGCATATTTATCCAATTGCTGCATGGCGTTTTTCCATTGCTCAAACCAAGTTTGATTAAAATATTCCGTATCAAACCAAGCGGCTGATTCGACGAAATCGTCAGTTCCGGAAACATATTGTTCACCGGCGTTACTGCTTACCCGTAATCCGCCCGACCAGATGCCGATATTACTGAATTTTCGTTTTACCCGTCTCGCCGGTAAACTCAATTGCGGGCAGTTAAACGTTGCCGTTTCGATAAAACTCAAAAGAGCGGTCAGCTCTCGCCATGGGCGTTTTTCCGGATCAACCCACAGCACTTTTGCCTCTTTACCACTTAAATTAATCGCAACACTCGGATCGGCAACTTTTTCTTCTTTATAACCAAAATGCTGAATACCTTCGCTGTAATGCAAGCCATTTTCTGCCAATAAACAAAACCGCCCCATTGGAAGTAAGCGCCCGATGAAGCTTCGTTTCAGCGTTTGTGCAATCGAATCATTTTCCCCGTTTGGCATACGTTCCCAAGGCGGAGTACCCAACCCTTCGGCAAAAACGGTCATTTGTTGAATATCACTTGCCGTGAATAAGTTGCAATAAATCGTTTCAAGTATCGAGTTACCAAGATAAAACGTATGCAGCAACCCCATAAATCCTAATGCAGACCCGGCTTTGCCGGTGGAAGGCTTACCTTTATCATTCGATTTTCCCCGATAACCTGAACTTAAGACGATGCGGTTATCCGTTTTTTTCCCGCCCAATGCCAAACTGCATAACACTAAAATTAATAAGGCTTTATCTGCATTCGATAACGGTTTTTCCCGCTGGGTTTGGGTAAAAACCGTGGTATTGCCGGTGGCAATCTCCGGCAATACCGCACCAAAATCCTGTATAGCTGCGCCAGAGATTTCAGGCATTTGTAAAAAGGGGGAATCGCCATATAACTCAAATCGGTCGTACCATTTTTCCAAATAGGCGACACATCGTTGCCCCAATTCTTCGGGCGTAAGCGCGTTCCATTCGTCATCATCTTTGGGGGTATAAGCCGCCTGAGCAATTGCCAACAATAATTTGAACAAGGCGATTTTTTGCATGGCATTTCCGCCCAGTCTGCCTAAATAAGGTGCGCTAAAAACATCACGCAAGCCGACCAAACCGTGATCAGCTATCGGAATCCAGCGAGAATCAATTAAATTAAAACCTTCATGATTATGAAGAAGACTATCTGTTATTTTATTCAACATAGAAACACCTCGCCATGCTTTTTCATTTTAACGCCTCTACATTAGGCGATAATAATCATATATTATTAAACATATTAAAAATGTGATTAAGTTCAAATTTTAAGTAAAAATAATCACGATTTTTTGTAAAATTCTACTTTTGAACGTTTAATCCGATAGTTGGAGAATAAAAGAGCGGTTTTTGGCATTCTAAATGGAATAATGAGCACCCCGTTAGCGCACCGTCATCGGACACGATGGCAACCGTTAACAAAGATCGCTCTCCTTCCCTTTTCCCGCCAAGATAGCAATAATCCTTTAAAAAAGAGAGAGAATCCACGGTTTGTGCTTTGGGCGCATATTGGCTATTAATACTGACTTTATGTTGCATTAATTGTGCGGCATACTGCTTTTGTACTTTACGTGGCAATCGGCGCCCATTTAAAGGCAATGTTAAAACAGAGCCGTCCAACAAGGTCAGTTCTGTCGCTTTTTCCGTTTCAAGCATGCGCACATGACGTAACAGTAAAATATCTTGGCTATCCTGTTCACTGAAACGAGTTTGTACCTTATCGTCATCTTCTGCAAATCCTTGATTCATTTGTGCCGCTAACGCAAGTTGCTGCAACTGCTGACGCCCGCGAGATTTCGGAAAACCATAGGATTGGTTACCGTTCTCTAAATAATGTCGCCATTGGGCCAATTTGCCGCTTTCGCTGCGTTCAGCATAGGTCATTTCTAAAATCCGACGAATATCGTCGGGCAAGGTGATGTCGGTTAAATGCGCCCAAACCAGTAGACTACGACATAAAACATAGGGCGCATACACAAATGCCGAGGTTGAAAAGGCGTTGATGGGATCATCAATCGCATCTTGCAATGCCGGCATGATTAACCATGCTTCCGCTTTTGCCGATGGGACACGAGGTGTTCCCTCATGCCGCCATAATCGTCCTAAACGCTGCAATAACATATCACTTGGCGCAAAGTTTGAAACTAAGAAATCCGCATCAATATCAATGGATTGTTCTAAAACTTGCGTACCGATTAAAATTCGTCCCCGCAATAAGCGTGGGGCGGAGTCTCTATTTTCCCACCCCGCTTTACCATATAAATCAATCCATTCGCCTTCATTCTTTTCCCGATCTTGCGCCGTAAAACGAGAATGGAGCAAACCGCACTTTATCTCCATGCCGCTACAACGTGCGGCAATTATCTGATAGGTTTCCTGCGCTTCAGCAACACTATTTTCAACCCAGAGCACTTGCTGCCCCTTTTCTGCCCGAGATAATGCCTCCTCAAGAGCAGTTTGACGCGTGGCATTTTTCAGTAATATGGATTTGCCGGCCGGTGGGGCAACTGCAAGCGTTCGATAAGGGTGATCAGAATTGGACACACTGATTAAAGGATAAGGCTCCGGCGCTTCCTGTACCGGATATTTTGCCGGCTCAAGCCCCAATAATTCCAATCGACGCTGACGTGTTAACGTTGCACTTAAGATAATGACACTACAACCTAATTTACGTAATACCGAAATTAAACGCTGTACCAAAACGCCGGTATATAAATCATATGAATGGATTTCATCTAAAATAACGACTTTTCCAACCAAACCGAAAGCCCGCACAAAGCCATGTTTTACCCGCATTACCGATAATAAAATTTGATCGATCGTCCCCACACCAAACGGTGCCAACACCGCTCTTTTATGCTGATTAAACCAAGCACCGCCCGCTGCCGCATCTTCCCCCATTTCAAATTGTTGCAGCCATGCCGAACCATGTATCAACAACGCCTGCTGCAAATTCGCGGAATCCAAAATCTGCGCCAAAAATTCATTGCCGCGTTGATAGATTTTATTTGATGTTAATTGCGTCGGTAAGGCAAAATAAAATCCTGTTGCCGATCCGCTTTGTAACATTTTATATGCAGCATAGAGTGCAGCTTCGGTTTTACCCATTCCCATTGGTGCTTCCAATACATAAACGCCGGGCTGATTAACCTGTTCAAACAGCTGCTGCTGCGCCAAATGCGGCTCAAAACCAAAAATTGTTTCAAATGACAAATCAGGACGTACCGTTAAAGCTTGATAACCGGCGTGTAAAATTGCAGGTGCTATAAATTGCCGCCAATTTTGCTGGGGATCTTCAAATAATTCACCGGAACCAATCCAATCCGCCACGGTAATCAAGCCGGAAACCGCCAAAACCTGCTGTTCATTTACCAATATCGGAAAATCCGTTTGAAAATGGGTTTTCAATGCGTCAATTAAGGCAAGACGCTGAGCATGATATCCCTCACCGCCTAAGAATTCTGAATGTTGCGGGTCGGTAATTTCCACTTTGGCTAAATGTGGATAACGCCCGTGATGTTGCCCCGCAGCCACAGCGGATTTTTCATTAATTAGCGCTAATAAGGTTAAAAATGTAACGCCGCCATGCCCATTCCATTTCCTATCATCAATGTTCAAAACCAGACGGGAATCCATCGCCTTTTTTAATTTATTTTGAAAACGAACGGACACTTTGCCAATATCATGTACAGCAGCGAGCAATTCGGTTCCTGCCGGAAATAATTCTTTCCGTAAAGAAGCGGGAATTAATGCCAATAATTTTTTAGCCACTTCACCGACAATGACACAATGTTCAAAGACTCCCCGCCCCGGAATCGTCGTTCCATCGGATAAACGATAAGTTTTTGCTAAACAGTCTTGATAAATGACTGAAGGAATAACGGCTTGGTTTTGCCTATTCATTTTTTTCGCTTTAAACGCCGCCATGATTTGCCGCCTTTAATATTTAAAATATACGTCTCTGTTTTACCAAAAGAATATTTATCATTGCAAATAAAAATCGATTTAACTCGAATAAATTTTATTCACGGCATGAAAGCGGACAAGCGTACTAAAACTTGCAATTCTTCGAGAAAAGAGTAAAATCTGACGACTTTTTGTGGCCGTATGGCGATAAAAAGGACACTACACCCTCACCTCGAACGAGGGTTTTATTTTTACTATCATTTTAGAGGACGCTATGGTAACCATTCGTTTATCTCGTGGCGGTGCAAAAAAACGCCCATTTTATCAAGTAGTTGTTGCGGACAGCCGCAGCCCGCGTGACGGTCGTTTTATCGAGCGCATCGGTTTTTTCAATCCGCTTGCTGCCGGTAATGCAGAACGTTTACGTTTGGATTTAGAGCGTGTAAACGCCTGGATCGAAAAAGGTGCATCTTTATCCGAGCGCGTATCTGCGTTAGTTAAAGAAGCGCAAAAAGCAGCTTAATCAGCAAAAATCAGTAGGTGAATATGAGTACGCAAAACATCAGCACTGTCGGCAAGTTGGGATCAACTTACGGGATTCGCGGTTGGTTGCGAATTTATTCATCAACGGAAGAATCAGAAAGCATTTTCGATTATCAGCCTTGGTATCTGAATATCAAGGGACAATGGCAAGCCACCGAACTGGAAAGCTGGCGTTATCACAGTAACGATTTGATCGTTAAACTGAAAAATGTCGATGATCGCGACGTAGCACAAGCGCTGACCAATGTTGAAATCGGGGTAAGCGCCGACAATTTCCCTGAACTGGAAGAAGGCTATTACTGGCACGATCTGATCGGCTGCCAAGTCATCAACCTGCAAGGATACCAATTGGGCGAAGTGAGCGACATGATGGAAACCGGCTCGAACGACGTATTCGTGGTAAAAGCCAATCTTAACGATGCTTTCGGCAAACAAGAGCGGTTAATTCCGTATCTTGAACAAACAGTAGTTAAAAGAGTCGATCTCGCCACAAAGACTATTGAAGTGGATTGGGACGCTGGTTTCTAACCTCAGGAACGATGTGGGCGCTTTGGCGGTAACATTTTTAGCATAGGTAACAATATGTGGATTGGGATTATTAGTCTTTTCCCGGAAATGTTTAAAGCAATCACAGAATTCGGGGTTACGGGACGAGCCGTAAAACAAAACTTGCTGCAAGTGCGGTGCTGGAATCCTCGCGATTTTACGCACGATAAGCACAACACGGTGGACGACCGCCCTTATGGCGGCGGCCCGGGAATGCTGATGATGGTGCAACCATTGCGTGATGCAATCCTGACCGCAAAGGAAGCCGCAAAACAGGCAGCAGGTGACGAGGGGGTGAAAGTGATTTATCTTTCGCCTCAGGGACGCAAACTCGACCAACGCGGCGTACGGCAGTTATCACAAGATCAGAAACTGATTTTGGTCTGCGGACGCTACGAAGGTATCGATGAACGCCTAATCGAGGCGGAAATCGATGAAGAGTGGTCGGTCGGGGATTATGTCCTCACCGGCGGGGAATTGCCGGCAATGACGTTAATCGACGCCGTTGCCCGTTTTATTCCCGGGGTATTGGGCAAGCAAGCTTCCGCAGCAGAAGATTCTTTTGCCGACGGTTTGTTGGATTGTCCGCACTATACCCGTCCCGATGTGTTGGACGGAGTCGCCGTACCGCCGGTATTGCTGTCGGGCAACCATGCGGAAATACGCAAATGGCGTTTACAACAGTCATTGCACCGCACTTGGACCCGCCGGCCTGAGCTATTGGAGAGCCTAGCTCTGACTGACGAACAGAGAGTGCTGTTGGATAATATTAAACAGCAAAAGTAAAGATTCAGTTACATCTAGGAATAAAAGGTATTTATTATGAGTAACATTATTAAACAACTTGAAGAAGAACAATTGAAACAAGACGTACCTAGCTTCCGTCCCGGTGATACGCTGGAAGTGAAAGTATGGGTTGTCGAAGGTAGTAAAAAACGTTTGCAGGCGTTCGAAGGCGTGGTTATCGCAATTCGTAACCGCGGTCTGCATTCTGCATTTACCCTGCGTAAAGTCTCAAACGGTGTCGGTGTTGAGCGTACATTCCAAACGCACTCCCCGGTTATCGACAGCATCAGCGTGAAGCGTAAAGGTGCGGTACGTAAAGCGAAACTGTACTACTTGCGTGAGCGTAGTGGTAAGTCCGCACGTATCAAAGAGCGTTTGAACTAAGCCGCAAGGTGATTTATGCAAAGACAAAGGCTTCGGAATTCCGAAGCCTTTTTGTTTCCCAAGTTTCTGTTTTTAACGGGAAAACTACGCAAAATCCCGTCTCACCGCCGTCGTCTCGATAATCACCTGATCCGACCTGACCGCACTTTGAGGCTGGAACCGCAAGCGCAGCATGGCGATCAGCAATAACATGCCGAATAATAAAAACGACAAGAACCCGGCGACTAATAATACGGCTCCCGTAAAAATCATTATCGGCAACAATGCCATTTTCGCGATTACATTGTGTTGCCGCAACACCACCGACTGTTTGTGCCATAGATGACTTATTTTTTGTGTGAACTTTTTAAATAACCCTTTGATGTTTTTCATCATGCTTTCCTCTCTTTAATGACGGACTTTATTGCAACATAAAAAGATTAAATAATCCTTAAGCATAATAAGCATAAAGTGCGGTCAAATTGTCTTTTAATTCACCCTTCAGCCACAATCAGTGATAACGCGTTTACAGTAGATCATCGGTAAAAATTCAAACAAACATGCCGTTACCGCTTTCTCATCGGTAACGGCATGTTTTGTTGACTATTTTTCGTTTTAAGCAACGATTACATCATATCGAAGCTGTATAACGTTATCGTTTATTTCAAATTCGCTTTAAAGAACTGCTCGAATTTATCGAACGGAATCTTGCCGGTAGTGTTGTCGTATAAATCCGTATGGTAGGCATCGGGTACGATGTACAACTCTTTGTTTTTGCTGCCTAAGGCTTTAAATGCATCTTCGCTGAAATAACGGGAATGCGCTTTTTCGCCATGCACCACCAGTGCCGGAGTTTGTAGTTCAGCCGCATATTGCAAAATCGGCATATTGATTAACGCCAACGGTACCGTGTCTGCCCAAGAGCCGTCAGGGTTTGAATTGACCGCCCGCGGGTGGAAACCCCGTTTTGTGGTATAAAACTCTGAATAATCGGCAATAAATTTCGGGGTATCCGAGGTAATTTGTTCTGCACGAAGATTATTGGCCGGTGTTAAAGTCGCATAACCATTTTTTGAGCTTTCCCAACGGGAATTGTTGATTTGCGTTTTCATTTCACGGCGTCCTTCGGCATCAACGCTATCATTATAGCCTTTCGCCATCACACGGGTCATATCATACATAGTGCTGGTGGCCACCGCTTTAATGCGCGTATCCGATACGGCGGCGTTCAGCGCAAAGCCGCCCCAACCGCAAATTCCCAGAATACCAATTTTGTTGCGATCAACATTATCTAACGACCCCAGAAAATCGACTGCCGCACTAAAATCTTCGGTGTTAATATCGGGTGATGCCATATTGCGCGGCACACCGCTGCTTTCACCGGTATAAGACGGGTCAAATGCCAGGGTGACAAAACCGCGTTCCGCCATGGTTTGCGCATAAAGCCCGGACGACTGCTCTTTCACCGCCCCAAACGCACCGGCCACGGCAATCGCCGGCAATTTGCCGCCAGCTCCTTTCGGGCTATACAAATCCGCCGCCAAGGTGATGCCGTAACGGTTCTTGAAAATCACTTTGCGATGCTCGACTTTATCGCTTTTCGGAAAAATTTTATCCCATTCCTGTGTTAATTGAATGGTTTGCGCCGGCACCTCAATGACGGTTGCCGAGGATGTTGTATTCGCCATCACGTTACCTGCCACAACGGTTGAACCCAAGACCAATGCTGCTGTTAATGCTTTTAATTTCATCACGGTTTCCTCTTTTAAAATTCGATTCATTTCGACCGCACTTTGCCTTCGATGAGTTACATTATATTCGGTTACAAATAAGATGATAATATGCTAAAAAATACATATACTATTAACTTATAGTTATTAATAATCCCTTGTATAAAAAACAATGGCGGAATATTTTAAATATGCATAAACGTGAAAACTATAACGATCTCTATTCGTTTTTATTGGTAGCGCGGGAAAAAAATTTCAGCAAAGCCGCAGCCAAACTGGGCATATCATCACCGGCATTAAGCAAAGCCATTCGTTTGTTGGAACAGCGCCTCGGCTTACTGTTATTTCACCGCACGACCCGCAGCGTATCCTTAACCCAAGCGGGAGAACAGCTCTTCCGAACCGCCGAACAGAGCTTTAACAAGCTGGATAACGAACTAAATTTACTTGAACATTACCGCCACTCCCCGTCCGGCTTGGTGCGAATCAACTGCGCTTTACAACCGATTAATACGATTTTAATTCCCAAACTGGCTCACTTTGCCGAACAATACCCCGATATTCGTTTGGAAATGATCAGCGAAAACCGTTTTGTGGACATTGTTGCCGACGGCTTTGATGCCGGTATTCGGTTAGGTGCTGACGTAGCGGAGGATATGATTGCCGTCAAAATCAGTGATGTGTTGAAAATGGCGGTGGTCGCCACGCCGAGCTATTTTGAACAACACGGCTTTCCACGAACGATAGAGGCGCTAGCCAAGCATAATTGCATCGCTTATCGATTGAGTGACGGCGGTGTGTTTACATGGGAATTCAATCAAAACGGCAAAACCATCAAAATCAAACCGCAGGGACAATGGATTTTTAATGATGATTACACCACCTTAACCGCCGCCAAAAAGGGGCTGGGCATTGCTTATCTGCCGGAAAGCTTAGTGGCATTCGAGCTGGGGAACGGTCAACTTATCCGCATTTTTATCGAACAAAGCCAGACATTGCCGGCATTGTATCTTTATTACCCCCACCGCAATGCTTCCCTTGCATTAAGAGCGGTAATTGATGCCTTGCGAATAAGATAACCCGCCAAGTGCGGTCAATGACCGCATCGGGTTATCACTCAATCTTACTACCGCCATGCTTAACCGACACTTGCCAAACAAAACCCCAAAAACGCTTGAATCAAACTTGAGGCGTGGCGGTGGGCGGGGTAGAGCAGGTGCACGGGGTGGCTGGGTTGCGGGTGGTCGGGCAGCACTTCCACCAGGCCGGCGTCGCGGATGAGGCGTTCGGCGATGTAATCGGGCAATTGGCCAATCACCAGCCCTTTTTGGGTGATGTGTGCGAGGGCGTAGCTGTCGTTGGCGCCGAAACGGCACGGCAGGGTAACGCTTTGCCCGCCCAACTGCCACTGCATGGTTTTCTGGCCGTTGGTCGCCCAGCCGGCGCAGGGGAAATGCGCCAAATCCGCCGGTTCGCGCGGCTCGCCCAACCGTGCCAACAGCGCAGGGGTGGCCACCAGTTTGGCGCGCAGCGGCATCAGCTCGCGGGCGATTACGCTGTCGGTATGCAAATCGCCGACCCGAAACGCCACGTCGATGCCGTCTTCCACCAAATCCAACACCCGATCGGTCACCAGGCAATGCACCTCAACTTGCGGATGCTGCTGCTGAAACGCGCTCACCCAATCCCACACCGGCTCGAAACCGGACGGGGTCGAAATCCGCAGCTTGCCGCTCAATTGCTGCTGTGTATCGCCCAACGCCCGCTCTGCCTGCAACAGATTATCTACGCTCAAATACACGTCTTCATACAGCTTTTGCCCGAGCATGGTCGGCTTCACGCCGGTTTTAAAGCGGTCGAACAGCTGTGTATTCAGCGATTTTTCCAAGGCTTTTAATTGCCGGCTGATGGTGGCAATCGGCACATCAAGCTGCTGGCTGGCTTTAGACAAACTGCCTGCTTGCACCACGGCGACAAATAAGCGTATTGCATTTAAATCCATCATCACACCTGTGGGTTGACTTGCACAAGAAAGTGTTGAAGAAGATGTTGAGAGGAAATCATACCTCTCGCAGACGTTATTACGATGCAAAAATATAAGCTGAATTTATAGATTTTGCCGATATTTTTGTTTTCCGAAAATGAAAACGATATTTTCATTTTTCACCATTCATCAATCATTTTTGAAATCTTATAATATCCTTTTCTTTCTAACAAACACAAGGTTATTTTGATGAAACTCACTGTTAAACACACGATGGCCGCCCTCATACTGAGTGCGGCCTTAATGAATACTGCCTGTAACTCGATAGCCGACACCATGCATAACAACAACCCCAAACAAACCCATGATTTAACAAAAGCCGCATCGGTCACAGCATTACATTACATCAACGGCATACAAAGCCCGGAAGATTTAGTTGCCGTTCCCGATTCGAAATGGATCATTGCCAGCGGCATGGCGCCCAAAAGCGGTTTGCATCTGATTGACAGCCAAAACAAAACCGCACAAAAATGGATTGCACCAAAAGCCTCATCGCCGTCAGCGTTATACCCCGATAGCGAACCACAGCCGCAGCCCGATAAACTTCAGGCGCACGGCATCAGTTTGCGTGAAATCGGCGGCGGCAAGGCACATCTTTATGTGGTTAATCATTATGGTGCAGACAGTTCCGCCCCCACCCGTGAAACCATTGAAATTTTTGAAGTTGATATCAACGCCGACAAACCGACGCTAGCTTGGCTCGGCAATGTGCGCTTGCCAAACGGCTTGGCCGGCAACAGCGTTGTGGCAGGGGCAGACGGCGCTATTTACACAACGGTCATGACTCATCCGGCGCACACGCTGGAGGATATGTTCGGCGGAAAGCCCACCGGAGCGGTTTATCGCTGGACACCCCAAACCCGCCGCTTTGAAAAATTACAAGGCACAGAGTTGAACGGCAATAACGGCATCGAGCTTTCTCAAGACGGAAAATATATTTATGTTGCGCATATGCAAGGGGTAAGCCAATTCACCACTGCCAACCCGGCTAAGCGTGTGGCCACAAACACCTTAAATTATGGCTTGGCAGACAATTTGCACTGGCACGGCAATGTCTTAATCACCGCCGGCTCTATGCTGCAAGACTGTCATCAAGGCATTCGCCCCGACTGCTTGAAAGATTTTCATATTACCCAAATCAACCCTGAAAATCTCACCCTCAAGCCGGTGATGAAAGGCCGCTATACTACTGAATTTAGTGGGGTTTCTACCGTATTGCCGGTGGGCAACACGTATTGGCTCGGCTCTTTTTATCGAAATAAAGCCGCTTATTTTACAGTAAAGTAAAACAGGCAGCTGCTTAAAGCATATTCCATGTTCAAGCGGTCAATCGTGCACCCCCGTTGCCATTTTGACCGCTTACTTGGCTTTATATTTCCAAAAATGAAAACCAACTTTCCATTTTCCAGCATTCATTTTAGCTTTTTGAAAATATACAATACGTCCATTCCAACTATTTCATACAGGTAAACATCATGCAAAACAACCGTATCACCCAAATTCTCGGCATTCAATATCCTATCGTGCAAGGCCCGATGAGCTGGATGACCGACGCCAAATTTGTCGCTGCCGTTTCCAATGCCGGCGGTTTGGGCATGCTGGGCCCCAACGCCGGCTTGATGAAAGCGCCGAAAACCACCGAAGCCTTGCTGAGCACCATGCGTGCCGAAATCCGCAAAACCAAAGCCTTAACCGATAAGCCTTTCGGCATGCCGATTATTTTGTCTTATGATTTCAGCACCATGGGCGCCTTGGTCGATTTGATTATCGAAGAGGGCGTGCAAGTTGCCCTTATCAATCAGTTGGACGGCATCGACTACCGCCCTTTTATGCAAAAATTCAAAGCCGCCGGGGTCAAAACCATTTTCCGTGCCGGCACGCCCACTCCGCAAAACGCCCGTGAAGCGGAACAGCTCGGCGCCGATATTTTGGTGGCAACCGGTTTTGACGAAGGCGGTACCGTGCCCTCACAAGTGATCGGCACCTTTTCCATCGTGCCGCAAATCGCCGATGCGGTCAGCATTCCGGTGATGGCGGCCGGCGGCATTGCCGATGTGCGCGGCGTGCGTGCCAGCCTTGCCTTGGGTGCCGAAGGCGTGTTTGTCGGCACAGTATTACTGCCCACCGTTGAAAACCGCATGGCAGAAAGCGTGAAACAGCGCATTGTCGACAGCAGCGCACAAGATTTACTGCTCTACCGCACTCAGCCCGCTTATTACCGCTCTTTGCCCACCCGATTGGCGCATGAATTGGTGGCGATGGACAACCGTGGCGCCAGCCGTGACGAATTGCTCGAAGCGTCTAAAGGCGGTTACGGCATGCGCTTGGGTATGCTCGAAGAAGGGCGTGCCGACGAGGGCTATATCTCGGTCGGCAACGGCATCAGCTATATCCATGAAATCCGCAGCGTGCAAGCGGTGATCAACGATTTGATGCAGGACTTTGCCGCCGCCCAAACCACGCAGCACATCACCCACCATGCGGCTTAAACAGCAAACATCAAGGCCGTCTGAAACCGCACTTTGGCTTTCAGACGGCCTCAAGCAAACAACTTAACCCTAACCGACATCAAAGAAAACAAATATGAAAAACATATTCGCAAGCAGCCTGCTGGCATTGAGCCTGGCGATTGCCGGCATAACACCGATACAAACCGCCCTTGCCAACCCGGTGAACACCCCGCAAATTGAAACCATCAAAAGCCAAGACGGCTTGAATTTATATCTGCAAAAAGACTACCCGCAGACAAAACCCAAAGCGGTGGTGATTATCGTACACGGCTTAGCCAGCCATTCGGGCGTATTTGATGACGTTGTTAAGCAATTGAATCAAAACCGGTTTGCCGTATACCGTTTCGACCAGCACGGCCACGGAAAATCCGAAGGCAGAGACCGCCCGATCAACGGCTTTTCCGGCATGGTTGCCGATCTGGATGCAGTCATCAAAAAAGCCAAAAAAGAAAACCCCGGCACCCCGATTTATCTCATCGGGCACAGCATGGGCGGACACCTCGCCGCCTTATACGGCACCCGATACCCTGAAGCGGTGAACGGCTATATTTTGGCTGCCGGCCTTTTGCGTTATAACCAAATGAATTTCGGCCATCTGCCCCGCCCCGAAGACCCGAACAGCACCGTTTCCTGCACACAGGCCGCCCTCCAAACGCTCAATCTGCCGACATCGAAACCCAGCGAAGGGCTGAGCCTGCCGAACGACCCGCTGATGTTGCAAGATTGCTCGGTTGCCATGATTAATGCCTTTGACGGCGGCTTGAAATATTTGCGTGAAAACAGCTATCAATTCCGCGACCCCGTGCTGCTGCTCAATGGTGATGCCGATTTATATGTTTTACCGCAAGATGCCATTGATTTTTACGGGCAAACCAATTCGACCGATAAAAGCCTCAGGCTCTATAGCCACATCGGTCATCTGCTGTTTTTGGAAAACGGCGGCGATATTGTGACCCGCGATATCATCGACTGGCTGAACCGCCGCACCCATCAATAAAACATCAAGGCCGTCTGAAACCGCACTTTTGATGTGAAACGGTTTTCAGACGGCCTTAACTTACCGGCAAACGCTTAACCGGCGCTGTCGACCAATACCAATTCGGCATCGCTGCGGGCGGTGATGGTGAGCAGTGTTTCGCCGTGAATGGCGGCGCCGTCGCGTGCGGCCAGCGCCACGCCGTTCACGGTGATGTCGCCCGCCGCCGGCACCAGATAGCCGTAACGCGAGGCATCGCTAAAGCGATACGTCAGGCTTTCGCCGGCTTTCAAGGTTGCCCCCGCCACACGGGCATCGGTGCGGATCGGCAACACCGTGTCATCGGCCAAATCGTTTTCTATACCGCTGGCCAAGATCACAAACTGCCCGGCACGGTCGCTTTTCGGAAACGGCTGCGTGCCCCACGCCGGCGCGCCGCCACGCTGTTCGGGCAAAATCCAGATTTGGAAAATCTGCGTGGTTTCGTCTTCCAGATTGTATTCCGAATGGCGGATGCCGCTGCCGGCGCTCATCACCTGCACATCGCCCGCTTCGGTGCGGCCTTGGTTGCCGAGGCTGTCTTGATGCGAAATCGCCCCCTTGCGCACATACGTGATGATTTCCATATCGGCATGGGGGTGCGGCGCAAAACCGCTGCCGGCGGCGATGGTGTCATCGTTCCACACCCGCAGATTGCCCCAGTGCATACGCTGCGGGTCGTCATATTCGGCGAATGAAAAATGGTGTTTGGCATCAAGCCAGCCGTGGTTGGCGGCACCGAGTTGCGAAAACGGACGGTGTTCGATCATAGAAGTTCCTTTGCTGATGAATTGATTTATCGTGCAAGCAGTATAAATTGAACAAATCAGCAAATAAATCCCCCAAACAGAATGCCATCATTTCCTAATAAGAAACTTTTAGGCCGTCTGAAAAGCCGTTCAGACGGCCTCAAACATCAATGCGCGCCCATACTCGAAAACGCATTCAGCACCACCACGCCCGCCAAAATCAGCCCGATGCCGAAAATTCCCGCCGCATCGGCTTTCTGACCGAAAAACACGAGGCTGACCAGCACCGTCAACACCAGCCCAACCCCTGCCCAAACCGCATAAGCCGTACCGAGCGGAATGGCTTTTAATGCCAGCGCCAAAAAGTAAAACGCCAAACCAAAGCCGATCACCACCCCGACAGACGGCCATAATCTGCTGAAACCGTCACTTAATTTCAACATCGAAGAGCCGAAAACCTCGCTGACAATCGCCAGCGCCAAAAACAACCCATGCATCAAAACACCTCAGCCAAACAACAAAAACGGCATTGTAGCCAAACGCCGACGGCTTGTGCAGTCTTGTTTTTAAAGATTTTTTGTGCGCAAAGTGCGGTTTTGCCGCACAGCAAACCGCCCTTGAAAACAGTCTGAAAACTGACTACAATACCAAACCGGTCAATTTTCAGACTAAAGGCGTTCACATGCATCAAATGGATCAACTCGGCGCGCTGATGGCGCAAATCAGCCGACAATACGACCGCTGGGCGAAGCAGCACGGCATCAATTACAACATCCTGGCAGTGTTCTACACCCTCGCCGCGCAAGGGCCGTGTACGCAGAAACAGATCGGCGAAAGCTGGCAGCTGCCCAAACAAACCGTGTTTTCCGTCTGCCGGCAACTGCACGCACAAGGCTATCTCAGCTTCGGCCTAAGCAGCCGCGACAAACGCGAAAAAACCCTGCATTTCACCGCACACGGCGCCGCCTTCGCCCTGCCGATTGTCGAACAAATGCAGGCCATGGAGCGGCAGCTGTTCGAAAACTTCGGCGAACAAGCCGGCACACGGCTGATTGAAGAAATGCACCGCTTCACCGATGTCTTGGCGCAAACCATGTTCGCCGACCACCAATAATCAATCACCTTCACACAAAAAAAGGAACACACCATGGGTTGGATTTACCTGATTATCGCCGGCTGCCTCGAAATCGGCTGGCCGCTGGGCTTGAAACTGGCACAACAAGACGGCTGGCGCTGGCAAGGCGCGCTGTTGGCAGTGGCGTTTATGGCCGCCAGCGGCTTTCTGCTGTTTTTGGCACAAAAAACCATTCCGATGGGCACCGCCTACGCCGTCTGGACCGGCATCGGCGCCGTCGGTGCCTTCGTGGTCGGCGTACTGTTTTTAGGCGACGCCTCCACCCTCGGCAGATGGCTCGGCGCCCTGCTGATCGTCTCCGGCGTGGTGGTGATGAAACTCAGCAGCGGCCATTGAAATAACCTTAGGCCGTCTGAAACCGCACTTTGATGGCTTTTCAGACGGCCTGATTTCTGTTTCGGCACCTATGATTGCTTACAAAAACGAAACATATCAGCAAAGCACGTTCCGCAGCATGGCAAAATGCCGCCCTTACTCAAAATAAGCCTGCGTCCGTGGGGCTGCCTTGCAAACCGTATACTTGGCGGATTGCCGATATAAAAGCCGTCTGAAACCGCACTTTGATGGCTATTCAGACGGCCTGTTTTTTTCGCACGCAAAAAGAATTGACAAATCTAGATTTATAGATATAATAGCCAGCAATTCAACGCATGAGAAGCAGATTAATGACCACAGACATCACCGACACCTTTAAAACCCTGTCCAACGAATACCGCTGGCAGATGCTGCAATGGCTGAAAGCGCCGCAGGTGCATTTTTCGGGGGCGGAGTTCAGCGCCGACGCGCTCGACGACAACGGCGGGGTGTGCGTGGTGGCGGTGACGATTAAATCGGGGCTGGCGCAGTCGGTGGTGTCGGGCTATCTCAATGCCTTGAAACAGGCGGGGCTGGTGAGTGCCAGACGTTCGGGCAAGTGGACGTATTACCGCTATAATGCCGAAGCCGCCGCCGATTTTTTGGCACGTTTGCAGCAGCAGCTGTAAAACCCCAGGCTGTCCTAAATGCCGTTGCGGCATTTTTTAAACTTGCAACACATCTATCATTCTAGATTTTAGAATAAATAAAGGAAACCAATATGAAAATCGAAATGTATTCCGATTATGCCTGCCCGTTTTGCTATATCGGCAAACGCCAGTTAGAACAAGCCCTTGCGCAGTTTGAACACGCCGATGACGTGGAAATCGTGCATAAAGCGTTTGAGCTGTATCCGCACGCCGGCGACAGCGTGAGCAACACCACCCAAGGGCGGATTGAGCGCAAATACGGCAAAAGCCCGACAGGCGCAATGCAGATGATTCGCGGCATCGAAGCCATGGCAAACAAGGCCGGGCTGGCGATGAATTATGAAAACGTGCAAAACACCAACACCTTCAACGCCCACCGTTTGACCAAATTGGCGCACAGCCTCGGCAAAGGCGATGCGATGAACGAGCGTTTGTTTCAGGCGTATTTTATTGAAAATCTGCCCTTGGCAAACCGTGACAACTTAATCCGCTTGGCTGAAGCGGTCGGCATTGCGCGCGAACAGGTGGAAAATATGCTCGATTCCGATGCTTTCACCGCCGAAACCCGCGCCGATTTGGCGCAGGCGCAGCAGGTAGGCGTGCAGGCGGTACCGTTTTTTGTGGTCGACGGCCAAGTGTCGTTGGCGGGTTCGCAACCTGCCGCCCACTTTTTATCGGTGTTGAACCAAGTTTGGGCCGATTCGGCACAGCCGTTGCTGCAAGAAGGCGCGGCCTGCGGAGTGGACGGATGCCGTTAATCCCCCGCGCCGAACCGCTGCTGATCACGCCGCCCGCCGCCACTGCTTGCGTGATTTTTCTGCACGGACTGACCGGCAGCGGCTTCGATTTCAAACCCGTGGCCGAACGTTTGGCGCTCCGCTTGCCGCACACCCGCTTTGTGCTGCCGCACGCGCCCGTCCGCACGGTCACATGGGCGGGCAATCAGGCGGTGTCGGCATGGTATGACTTGCCGGGCAGCCATCTTCGCCAGAGCAATTTTTTGCAAAACGAAGATGAAGCCGGCTTGTCGGCAGCCACCGCCTATCTGCACCACTTGATCGACGAACAAATCGCACAAGGCATCGACAGCCGCCGCCTCTTTATCGGCGGTTTCTCGCAGGGCTGTGCGCTGAGTTTATTGGCAGGGCTGCGATATTCCGCCCCACTCGGCGGCATTTTCGGCTTATCGGGCTACCTGCCGCTGGCGGCGCAATGGCCGCAATGCCACCCCGCCAACCGCCACACGCCGATTTTTGTCGGGCATGGCGAGCAAGACCAAACCATCACCCTTGCCCAAATCAGCAAAGGCTACGCCCTGCTGGCGCAAGAACGGGATTTCAGCTTTCAGCGCTACCCCATCGGCCACCAAATTTCAGCCGCCGAAATCGATGACTTAGCGGCCTGGTTGGCGGCACGCTCGGCATAACGCCGTCAATCCCTTCAGGCAAACAAAGGCCGTCTGAAACCGCACTTGGCAATGGTTTTCAGACGGCCTTGCCATGCCGTTTCAATTCATCAGCCATTCCCTGCTTGCCAGCCAAGCATTTGTTTTTTAAACTCAGTGTGACCACACAGGAGGCGTTATGTACAACCCGTCCACATTCCGACAAACCGACTTCGGCGAGCTTCGCCGTTTTATGCACGCCCACCCTTTGGCCACGCTGGTTGCCCGCACCGAAGCGGGGTTGGATGCCGCCCACGTTCCGCTGCTTTGGGCGGACAACGGCACCGATTACGGCTGTTTGCGCGGCCATTTTTCGCGCGGCAATCCGATTTGGAAACAGGCGCTCGGCGGGCAAAACTGGCTGGCAGTTTTCCAAGATGCCGGCCATTACATCAGCCCGAATTATTATCCGAGCAAACAGCGCGACCACAAAGCCGTGCCGACTTGGAATTTTCAGGCGGTGCATGCGCAAGGCAAATTAACCCTGCTTGAAGATTCGGCGGCAGTCAAAGCCCTGTTAGCCGCCCAAACCGCGCAGCACGAACCCGACAACGGCACGGCGTGGCAGCTGAGCGACGCCCCCGACGATTACATTCATGCGCAAAGCAAAGGCGTTGTCTGCTTTGAGCTGACGATTGAAAAGTTGGAAGGAAAATATAAATTAAGCCAAAACCAACGTGCCGAAAACCGCCAAGGCGTAATCAACGGGCTACAGCAACTGGGCACACCCGCCGCCCGCCGCATGGCCGAACAAGTGGCGCAATATCAGCCGCACGACCCTGAAAAACAGCGCTGAAATAAACGCACGTTAACCCCGAATCAGCAGGCCGTCTGAAAAGCCAATTCAGACGGCCTGACATTCAATCATCACCGCACTTCAAGCGCTATACTGAAACAAATAAAAAATGCGGCGGCGTTTATATATGACCGCCGCCCATCTTATTGATGCCGTCTGAAAAATGCGCCAATTCAGGTCGTCTGAAACACCGACCGCACTTCTTTAACCAAGTCGATAAAAGCACGCAGGCCGGCGCTGATGTGGCGTTGGCGCGGGTAATACAAACACAGCCCGGCGTATTTCGGCGTCCATTCGCCCAGCAGCTGCACCAGCCTGCCGTCCGCCAGATAATCACGCACATAGCCTTCATACACAAACGCAATGCCGATGCCGCTCAGCGCCGCTTCCGCCATCAGCAGCGGGCTGTCGAGGGTGAGCGGACCGGCGGCATCAATCAAAATCTGCTCGCCGCCGTGCTCGAATTCCCAACGAAACAGCTTGCCGCTGGTGAAGCGGTAGCGGATACAGGCGTGTTGGTATAAATCATACGGCGTTTGCGGGCGGCCGTGTTTTGCCAGATAGTCGGGCGAACACACCGCCATAATCTGAATGTCGGCCCCGAGCGGAATCGACACCATGTCTTGCGGCACGGCTTCGGCGAGGCGGAAGCCGGCATCGAAGCCGTCGGCGACAATGTCGATCAAGCGCCCGTCGCTCACCAAATCAATCTGCATATGCGGATAGCGGCGCAGGTATTCGATAATCACCGGCTGCAACATTTCCTGCGCCGCCCGTTCGGCGGTGTTGATACGCAAAGTGCCGGCAAGCGTGCTGTTGGCATCGCCGGCCTCCACCATCGCCGCTTCGATTTCAGCCAATGCCGGTTTGATGCGCTCGATAAATTTCTGCCCCGCCGCCGACAGGGTCACGCTGCGGGTGGTGCGGTTAAACAGGCGCACGCCCAATTTTGCCTCCAGCTGGCCGACCGCATGGCTGAGCGCCGAGGGCGACATCTCCAGCGCCGTCGCCGCCGCCCGAAAGCCGCCCTGCTGCGCCACCGCCATCACTATCTGTAATTCAACCAAGCTGGTTTTTGCCATTGTTCTATTTCCTGCACTAATTTGTTCTTATTTTAGCATATTATCATTGATATTCTCATCAATTATACTGTGTGCATGGTTGATATTTCATCAGAGGAGCAACAGCATGACACCAAAAATTTGGCTGATTACCGGCGCATCGCGCGGCTTCGGCAACATCTGGGCGCAAGCCGCCCTTGCCCGCGGCGATAAAGTCGCCGCCACCGCCCGCAACATCAACGCGCTGGACGAATTAAAACAGACCTACGGCGAAACCTTTTTACCGCTGGCATTAGACGTTACCGACCGTGAAGCGGTGTTTGCCGCCGTTAAAGCCGCCCAACACCATTTCGGCCGTTTGGACGTGGTGTTGTCGAATGCCGGCTTCGGCTATATGGCGGCGGTGGAAGAAGCGGAAATGGCCGATGTGCGGGCCACATTTGAAACCAATGTATTCGGCACGCTGTCGCTGATTCAGGCGGCGCTGCCGATTTTGCGGGCGCAAGGCAGCGGCCATATTCTGGCGGTCAGCAGCGTGGCCGGCTTGGTGGCAATGCCGACATCGGGCATTTACGAAGCCGCCAAATTTGCGGTGGAAGGCATGGTGGAAGCGTTGGCGGCGGAAGTGGCGCAGTTCGGCATCCGCACCACCTTGATCGAGCCGGGCGGCTATGCCACCGATTTTCTGAGCGGCACGTCGTTAAAAACCGCCCCGGCACTGGCGGCTTACGACCCGCTGCGTGCCGAACTTGCCACCATGCTCACCGCCGACCGGCTCGGCATACCGCAAGCCAGTGCAGCGGCGATTCTGCAAGTGGTCGATGCGCCCAACCCGCCGCTGCGGCTGATTTTGGGCGACCTGCTGCCGTTGGTGAAAGACGTCTACGCCAAACGCATCGAAACTTGGGAAGCCTGGGACAACGTTTCCCGTGCGGCATTGGGCAGATAAGCGCTTTCAGACGGCCTGATGCCGTCTGAAAAGCCATATTTCAGTTTATTTGAGGCATTATCATGACACAAAAATACTTTATCACCGGCGCATCAGGCGGCTTGGGCATCGAATTGGTTAAAAAAGCCCTCAACCAAGGTCACACCGTGGTGGCGGCAGTACGCAAACCGGCTGCGTTGGCGGCCTTAGCCGAACAATACGGCAAACGCTTGATTATCGAACAGTTGGACGTGACCCGCCTCGACACCCTCGCCGCAGCCGCCGCCAAGCACCCCGACACCGACGTGCTGATCAACAATGCCGGCGGGGCGATTTTGGGGGCGATGGAAGAATTGAGCGACGAGCAGGTGCAGCAGCAGTTGAACCTGAACCTGCTGGCGCCGATTTACCTCACCCGTGCATTTTTACCGGCGATGCGTGCCAAAAAACACGGCGTGATTGTCTACATCACCAGCGTCGGCGGGCGGGTATCGTTTGCCGGCGGCGCCATGTATCACACCGCCAAATTCGGCTTGGAAGGCTTTGCCGAAACCATGGCGCAAGAGTTGGCAGACTTCGGCATCAACACCTTGATTGTCGAACCCGGTTCGATGCAAACCGATTTTATTCACAATCTGAACTGGTCTGAAGAATCCGAAGCCTACCGCGACAGCACCGTCGGGCAAATGCGCCGTTATATCCGGCAATACGGCTCGGACAACATCGCCGGCGATCCGGTGAAAATCGCCGCCGTCATTGATGATTTAATCCGAATGCCGCAGCCGCCGCTGCGCACCGCACTGGGCACAGACACCTTCAGCACCCTGCAACAGGCCTACAGCCGCCAGCTCGACGAGCTCGAAGCACAGCAGGATTTGGCAAAATCAGTGGCGTTTGAGGGCAAAACCGGCTTTACCCCGAATGCCTGATGATTCGATGCCGTCTGAACGCATATTAGGACAAACCTCATGAAAATACTCGACAAAATCTATATCAACGGCGAATTTGTGACCCCGCACGGCACCGACACGCTGACCCTGAACAGCCCGCTGAACGGCGAACCGCTGACCCAAGTGCGGTTGGCCGACGGGCTTGACACCGTCAATGCGGTTGCCGCCGCCAAAGCCGCCCTGAAAACCTTTTCCCAAACCACGAAAGAAGCACGTATCGGCCATCTGAAAAGCATGCATGCGGTGCTGAAACGCCGCCGCAACGAGCTGATCAGCGTGATGATCGAAGAATACGGCTGTCCGCTGCGATTCACCACGCTGCTGATCGACGGTGCGATTGATGATTTCAACAACATGGCCGAACTGCTCGAGCACTACGATTTCACCCCGCGCGTGGGCGATTCGCAAGTGCGGTTGCAGCCGGTGGGCGTGGTCGGCGTGATTGTGCCGTGGAATTCCAGCAACGGCTTTATCGCCACCAAAGTATCGGCCGCCATCGCCGCCGGCTGCACCTGCGTGGTCAAACCGAGCGAGCTGAGCGCCCGCCAAACTGCACTGATGATGGAATGCTTTCACGAAGCCGGGCTGCCCAAAGGCGTGGTGAATATCCTCAACGGCACCGGCGCACTGGTCGGCACAGAAATCACCGAAAACCCCGACATCGCCAAAATCACCTTCACCGGCTCCACCGCCGTCGGCAAAATCATCGCCGCCGGCGCAGTGGAAACCATGAAACGGGTGACGCTGGAGCTGGGCGGCAAATCAGCCAACATCATCTTGGACGATGCCGATTTCGCCGCCGCCATTCCGCAAGCCCTGTCTGCCTGCTACATCAACAGCGGTCAAGCCTGTATTGCCGCCACCCGCCTGCTGGTGCCGGCATCGCGTTTAGACGAGGTTAACCGCCTCATCAGCGCAGCCGTCGGCGCCATCAAAGTCGGCAACCCCGCCGAAGCCGACACCGCCGTCGGGCCGATGGTGAGCCAAACGCAATATGCGCGGGTGCAAGACTATATCCGTCTCGGTATTGAAGAGGGCGCCACGCTGCTCGCCGGCGGTTTGGGCAAACCTGAAGGCTTGGAAGACGGCAATTTTGTCAAAGCCACCGTGTTTACCGATGTGCGCAACGATATGCGCATTGCACAAGAAGAAATTTTCGGGCCGGTGTTGTGCGTTATCCCCTATCAGGACGAAGCCGATGCGGTTGCCATTGCCAACGACAGCCCCTACGGCTTGGCTGCCTACATCACCGCCGCCGACAAACAGCGTGCCTACCGCCTCGCTGCGCAAATCGATGCCGGCCGGGTGTGCATCAACGGCGCTTTCCACGACCCGCTCGCCCCGTTCGGCGGCTTCAAACAATCCGGCTACGGGCGTGAATTCGGCGTATATGGCCTTGACGCCTATCTGGAACCGAAAGCGATTATCGGCTGAGGCAAAACCGCACTTGTGAAACCTTGTGCGCTCACACAGGCCGTCTGAAACCCGTCTTTGATCACAAAGTGCGGTTTCAGACGGCCTCAATCTTGCCCGTTTGTCAGGACACCCCAACTCACGCCTGCTGTGCGGCAAAGCTTTGCCATAACTGTTCCACCGCCGCCGGCAATTCGCTTTGGGCGCGGTAGAGTCGGATGTCGAGCGGCAGCCGCAAGCTCGGGTCGTCGCCGGCGGGGGCGATCCGGCCGTTTGCCACATCTTGCTGCGCCAAGCTTTGCGGCAGCCACGCCACGCCTTCGCCGCCGTTGACCATCGCCAGCAGGGTGGCCGCCAAATCGGCGGTAAACACCCGCACCAAGTGCGGTTCCACCCGACGGAAAGCGGCGGAATCGGCGATGATGCGGCCGATGCCCGATTCGTTGCTGAACGAGAGATAGGGGATTTTTTCCGCCCCGCCGATACGCCATTGCGGCCGGCCGGCGGCGGTTTTGCTGTAGGGAATCAGGCGCTCCCGCCCCAAGCAAAGATGGGCAAAACGGCTTTCCGTCAACCGGCTGTGCATACCGGCGTGATAATGGCACAACAAAAATTGCGCTTCGCCTTGCAGCAGGCTGCGTTCGCAGGCGTGGTAGGTGTCGGACAGCAGCCGGAATGCGCCCGCCTGCGCCAGTTGGTGGTTGCGGCGCAGCAGCTCGGGGAAAAACGAAAACGAAAGCGCATGGGTGGCGGCAATCACCACGTGCGGCGGCTTATTGTCGGCAATCGCCAGCGCTTCATCACGCAATTTGCCGACCGCCTGAATCACCTCGGGCGCATGTCGGCAAAAATAGTCGCCGGCGGCGGTCAGCGCCACATGGCGGCGGTTGCGCGCAAACAGCGGCGTGCCCACCCACGCTTCCAGCGCCTGAATGCGGCGGCTGAATGCCGATTGGGTGACATAGCGCGCGGCGGCGGCTTGTGAAAAATGGCGTTTTTCGGCCAGAGCCAAACAATCTTGAAGCCAGGCCAGCTCTAGGTTATGAGAATTTTGCATCACAGCATTCCTTATCAACATTGGACGGATACGCCGCACCATCTTAATATTTGTGCAACCCGCAGTAAATATGCCGTCTGAAATTTGCTGTATTCAACCTCATAACGATGCAAATCTTGCATCACGCAACGCCATCATGGAGGCCGCTATGCGTATTGTCGACATTCTCGAAATCACCAAACCGATCGCATCCCCGATTCGGAATGCTTATATTGATTTTTCCCAAATGACCAGCAGCCTGGTGGCCGTGGTGACCGATGTGGTGATCGACGGGCGCCGTGTGGTCGGCTACGGTTTCAACTCCAACGGCCGCTACGGCCAAGGCGGGCTGATCCGCGACCGTTTCCGCAACCGCATTTTGCAGGCCGACCCCGACAGCCTGCTGAACGATCAGGGCGACAACCTCGATCCGCACCGCATTTGGGCGGCAATGATGACCAATGAAAAACCGGGCGGCCACGGCGAGCGCTCAGTGGCGGTCGGCACGCTCGATATGGCGGTGTGGGACGCCGTGGCGAAAATCGCACAAAAACCGCTCTTTCACCTGCTGGCGGAGCGTGAAGGCATTCAAGCCAACCCGCGCGTGTTTGTGTATGCCGCCGGCGGCTATTACTACCCCGGCAAAGACTTGAAAGCCTTGCAGCAAGAGATGCGCGGCTACCTCAACCGCGGCTACAACGTGGTCAAAATGAAAATCGGCGGCGCCTCATTAGAAGAAGACCGGCGCCGCATCGAAGCGGTGTTGCAGGAAATCGGCAGCGAAGCCCGTTTGGCAGTCGACGCCAACGGCCGCTTTGATTTGGAAACCGCCATTGCCTACGCCAAACTGCTGCGCGAATACCCGCTGTTTTGGTATGAAGAAGCCGGCGACCCGCTCGATTACGCGCTTCAGGCCACGCTGGCGGAATTCTATCCCGGCACCATGGCCACCGGCGAAAACCTGTTTTCGCACCACGAAGCCCGCAACCTGCTGCGCTACGGCGGCATGCGCCCCGATCGGGACTACCTGCAATTCGACTGCGCCCTCTCCTACGGCTTGGTCGAATACCTGCGCACGCTCGAAGTGGTCAAACAAGCCGGCTGGTCGCCCTCACGCTGCATTCCGCACGGCGGCCACCAAATGTCGCTCAACCTCGCCGCCGGACTGGGCTTGGGCGGCAACGAAAGCTACCCCGACCTGTTCCAACCCTACGGCGGCTTCCCCGACAGCGTGCAAGTGGAAGACGGCCACATCGTGATGCCGGAGCTGCCGGGCATCGGTTTTGAAGGCAAAGCCGATTTGATCAAAGTCATGCGCGAATTGGCGGAATAAGCGCTGCCGTCGGCTACCGTGATAAAAGGCCGTCTGAAACCCATCAAAGTGCGGTTTCAGACGGCCTGTTGTCAAACCGTCAAGCGGAAAAGCCGCCGTCGATAACGATATCTGCGCCCAAGGCATAAGCGGCATCGTCGGAAGCCAAAAACGCCACAGCGGCGGCAATTTCTTCGGCTTGCGCAAACCGGCCGAGCGGAATGCCTTGTTTGACCCTATCCATATAGGCTTGTTTGTCGGCTGCCGTCGCCAGCCCGGTTTTATCATACAACGGCGTATCGGTTGCGCCGGCGCTGAGGGCGTTCACCCGCACGCCGAGCGCAGCCAGCTCTTTTGCCAATGCTTTGGTGAGCGCCGAAACCGCCGCTTTGCTGGCGGAATACAGCGCAAGGCCGGGCTGCGGGCGGTGTGCCGCGCCGGACGAAATATTGATCACCGTGCCGCCGGCTTTTTGCAGCAGCGGCAGCGCTTGGCGGGTGACGTCGATCAACCCGCGCACATTGACGTTGAAAATCCGGTCATACTGCGCCATCTGCAACGATTCAAACGGCGTATTCGGCGCAATGCCGGCATTGTTGACCAAAATATCCAATCGGCCGAAACGCCGCTTAATCTCGGCCATTACCTTGGCAATGTCATCGGAGCTGGCCACATCGGCCGTTAAATAATCAATCTGCGTATGGTATGCCGCCACCTCTTGCAGCGCCGCTTCGCCCCGCCCGATGATGATGACTTGTGCGCCGTCGTCGGCCAGCCGTTTGGCGGTTTCACGCCCGATGCCCGAGCCGCCGCCGGTGATTAATGCGATTTTATCGGTTAGTTTTGCCATGTTTTGCTCCTTTTGCGCCTGCTTGAGACGGAATGATGGTGACCAGAATCACAGAATCTTCCTGTGCGGTCGATTGCACAAAATCGCTGCCCCGATAGCGCAACAGGGTGCCGGTTTCGATTTCGTGCCGTTCACTGTCGTTCAATAACACGCTGACTTTGCCTTTCGTGACCGTGAAAAACAGCAGCGCCTGCGAATCGGGATAATTGTGCCGCTCGATGCGGGCGTTTTTCGCCAGCGTATTTTGATAAATCACCACATTCGGCTCGTCGACAATTTTCCCCTCGCCGCGGATTTCACTGCCGGCAAGGCCGCTGCCGAGCGCCATGCCGCCGGTGCCCAGCATCAAGGCCGAGGCCATTAACCACTTTTTCATGTTTTGCTCCTTTATTGATTGGATTTTGCTTTATCGTGCACGTGCTGTCGCTTATTGTATGCCCTGTAAGGTTCCGATAAAATTAACAATAATGAAAACCAGCATAAGGAAAATCAGAACGATGCTGAACAAATTCGACGCACTGCGCTATTTCTGCCGCTTGGCCGACACCTTGAATTTCCGTGAAACGGCGGTTCATTTCGCCATTTCCCCGCCGGTGGTCAGTCGGGTGATTGCCGAATTGGAAGAAGAATTGGGCGAAACGCTGTTTAAACGCAATTCGCGCAAGGTCACGCTCACCCCTTTCGGCGAACAGCTGCTGCCGCAGGCGCAACAACTGCTGGCCGACAGCGAAAAGCTGTTCAAGCGCAAAAAACAGCAGCAGTCAATTTCAGGCGTGGTGCGCATCACGGCGCTGGATTTGCCGGAAAAAGCGTACATTCTCACCACGCTGTTAGACAAGCTGGCGGATTACCCCAATATTCAGATTGATTGGCAAACCGATGTCAGCAAATCAGACAGCATCCGCCAGCGGATCGACATCGGCATCCGCAGCAGCATCAGCCCCGCGCCGAATTTCATCGTGCGCAAAATCATCGACGAGCGCCCGCTGATCGTGGCATCGCCTGAATTTATCCGCCGCTACGGCAGGCCGCAGGCGGTCGGCGATTTGCAAAACCACTACCCTTTTGTCGGGCTGGTGAACCCCGCCACCGGCAAATGCTGGCCGCTGACCGTTAACGAGCGGCTCAGCTTCATGCCGCGGCACATCAAGCTCACCACCAACGACCCTTATCTCGAACTGGGCATGACCCTATCGGGGCAGGCGTTCGGCCAAATCAGCGAGCTGCTGTGCCGTCCCCACCTGCAACAAGGCCGTCTGATCGAGCTGTTCCCGCAACTTGATTATCAAGCCTGGCAGCTCTATCTTTACCGCCCCTACCAAGTCATCACCAGCCCCGCCGTGCTGACCGTATTCGAGGCATTAAGCGATATTTTGCAGCAAATCTATTGCGCCGAACCGCATCAAGTGCGCTAACTCCGCTTGATAAAAGGCCGTCTGAAACCCATCAAAGTGCGGTTTCAGACGGCCTGTTTGATTGCGCCGACACGTTAAAAATGCTTGTCGATATGTTTGGCAAAATCCGCCAAATCCTGTTTGATGGTCGGGTTTTTCACCACGTCGTAGCAGGCGAAGCTCGGCAGGGCGTGCATGGCGAAGAAGCGGTATACGCAGTGCACGGGGAACAGTAAATCGTCGAGGCTTTTGCCTTGAAACAGGTATTCCGCAGGGTTGCCGAATGCTTCGGCAGGGGCGTTGAAGGTGGCGCAGAGCATATAATGTTTGTCGTGCATCAGCCCGCCGGTGCCGTAGTTTTGCTTCGGTGCGGCGGCGGAGCGGCCGTCGGTGTCGCAAAACACACCCGCCATGCCGGCGGTATACACCTCGTCGATGTATTTTTTGCACGACCACGGCACCATCATCCAATTGGAAGGAAATTGCAGCAACACGGCGTCTGCCCATTGGTGTTTGGCCACTTCCGCTTCAACATCGTAATCGGATACCTTGGCATACCGCACTTCATAACCTTTAGCCTGCAAGGTGGCGGCGGCGGTTTCAATCAGCGATTGTGTCAGCCGCCCCGGGGAAAACGAATAAGGCTGATGGCCGTTGATTATCAATATTTTTTTCATCTTTTGTTACCCTTCAGACGGATGGGCAAACGACTGCCCGTCATTCCACGATACGGTGTATGCCAGCGGCAGGCGGCTGCTCAAACGCGGGGGTTTGGCGGCTTTGCCGATGGCGAGAAACATCACCGGCACATAGCGGTTGCGGTCGAGGCCGAGCGCGTCAAGCACTTGTCGGCGCTCGAATCCGCCGATGGCGTTGCTGTCGTAACCGAACGCTTTTGCCACCAGCATCAGCTGCATCACCGCCAGATTGACATCCATAATGCCCTGCTCGCGAATACCTTGTTCGCCCAAATGCCGCTGCCAGCGCTGCATAAAGGCGAGGTTGTTTTGTTTGACCGCCTCCGGCATATAGCCCGCCGCTACGTTTTGGCGCTGAATGGTTTCGCCATAATCAAAATGCTGCATGTCGCTGAGCGCCAAGATCATCGCCGAGGCGGTGTCGAGCTGGTGTTGGTTGAACATCAGCAGCCCGTTTAATTTAGCTTTGGCGGCTTCGCTTTCCACCACCACAAAACGCCACGGTTGCAGGTTGATGCTGGAAGGCGCAAGCATCGCCAGCCGCAACATCTCCTCCATGTCGGCACGGGGGATTTTCACATCGGGGTCAAAGCCTTTCACCGAATGGCGTGCCTGAATCACATCAAGCAAACGGGTTGCCATTTGATTTTGTTGCTGCTGCATCACAAATTCTCCCCGAAAAACACCGTCAGTTTGTCCACCGCCTGATTGACGTAATCTAAGTTGTCGTACATCGACATATGGTTCGCCCCTTTAATCAAAAACAGCTCTTTTTCAGTCGAACCCGCCTGCTCGAACACTTGGCGGCTCTGCCACAGGGAGCCGGATTGGTCGCCCGAAATCACCAGCAGCGGCTGAGTGAGCAGTTGGTCTGCCGAATTGAGCGCATCAAAGGTGATCAGATTGCCCAAGCTGCTCATCGTCATCTGGTTTTGTGCGGTCGGATATCGGCCGCGCGGGGTCAGATAATATTCATACGCCGCCACCAAATCCGGCGGCGTGTCGGCGTTGACCGGCTCCAGATACGGAATGGTTTTCACCGCCGCCCCTTGCGCTTCCAGATTGCGCTGCACCGCCACCGCACTTAACAACTCGGCTTGTGCGGCGGCGCTCATCGGCGTGCCGTCCCAAGCGGTGTTGTAGCGCACAAAGGCGCTGACCGTGCCTAAGGCTTTGATGCGTTTATCGTTAATCGCCGCATTGGCCGAAAAACCGCCGCTGGCGCAAATGCCCAATACGCCGATACGCTCGTCATCGACAAACGGCAGCGTGGCCAGATAATCCAGCGTGGCGCTGAAATCGCCCACCCGTTTATACGGGTCGTTCAGATGGCGCGGCAGACCGCCGCTTTCGCCTTGGTGCGAGGCGTCAAACGCAATCGCCACATAGCCTTTTTGCGCCAACAGTTTGGCATACAGCCCCGAGGCCTGCTCTTTCACGCCGCCGCCCGGATGGCCGACAATCACCGCCGGATAGCGTTTGCTGCGGTCGAAGTGGTCAGGGTAATAAACATTCGCCGCCATTCGTATGTCGCCGTTCAAATAATGCACTTTCTGCCTATTTTCTGCCAACGAGAGGCGGTGCGCCCGTGAATACACCTGCTCGGCTTCGCTTTGCGCCTGTGCCGCGGGCAGTTTGGCGGCATCACCGCCGGCCAGCGCCGGCGCACTGAAGACGGCCAGCGCGGTGAGGGTGAAAAGTGCGGTTTGGGTGAATGCTTTGTTCATCTTTATGGCTCCTGAGTGGATTAATATTCGCCGCTATTGTATAAACCGCCCATTTGCTTGACTAGATAGGCAAATCTGCATACATTGGTGAAAACAAATCACCAATCAGCCGAACACCATGCCCGAAAACCTCAACGACTTACGCACCTTTTTATCGGTCGCCGAAACCGCCAGCTTCACCAAAACCGCCGCACAATTAGGCGTATCGCGCTCCGCCGTCAGCCACAGCATCCGCCAGCTCGAAAGCCGCATGGGGATCAAACTGTTTCACCGCACCACCCGCAGCATCGCCACCACCGAAGCCGGCGAAACGCTGTATCAACAATTGCAGCCGCTGTTTGACGACATCGACCACAAAATCAGCGCAACCCTGTCGGCACAAAAACAACTGCGCGGCAGCCTGCGCATCAACGGCATGGAGCACGCCGTGTCGTTTGTGTTATGGGAAAAATTGCAGCAATTCGTGCGCCGTTTTCCCGATATTGCGCTCGAAATCGCCACCGAAATCCGCTTTGTCGACATCGTCGCCGAACGCTTCGACGCCGGCATCCGCATGGGCGACAACGTCGCCAAAGACATGATTGCCGTGCGGGTGTCGCCCGATATCGACATGTGCGTCGCCGCCAGCCCCGACTATTTAAACCGCCACGGCACGCCACATACCCCGCAAGATCTGACCGCCCACCAGTGCATCAAACTGCGCCTGCCCACCCACGGCGGCATTTTGGATTGGGAATTCAGCGAACCGACCAGCCGCGCACTTATCACCGTCAGCCCGCAAGGCCGCTTCACCGCCAACACCCCCGCGCTGATGGAACAAGCCGCACTCGCCGGCTGGGGGCTGGTGTGGGCGCCGCGCTTCTCCGTGCGCCGCCAACTCGCCGCCGGCGAACTGCACAGCGTACTCGACGACTGGGCCGCCACCCTGCCCGGCTACTACCTCTACTACCCCAACCGCCGCACCCACTCCCCACTGCTCAACGCACTGGTCGACGTATTGCGCGAATAATACCGATAAAAAACAGGCCGTCTGAAACCGCAATAAGTTTTCAGACGGCCTGTGGTCAGTTTGTTTTTTTCAATCACAAAGTATATGATATTTGCCTGAGATGATACTTGAAAGAGCATGCCGTATGAAACAACACCAATACCGCGTTACCCTTGAATATCTTGCCGATGCCGACGGTCATGCCGTCGAGCAGGCGCCGCTGGTGTTTGATGCGCCGAACCACGACAATATTTTTTCGATTCTGGAGATGATGAGCCGGCGTGAAGATATGACACCGGAAATGGCGCAGCGCTTTACGCTGGGTTTGAAGTTGATGAGCGAAGTGATGTTGGAAAATAAAAACCACCCTTTGTTTGCCCAATTGCGCCCGCATCTGTTGGAAATCATGCAGATTGTAAAGGGTAAAAAAACGGCATAGCCGCTTAAACCGCATGCGCGGCTGCGCCAAACGCCCTGCGCACGATTTGAAGTTTATTATCTTTTTGTTGTGCACCTTCACAAAAGTGAGCCGGCAAGGCGGATCAACGCCGTCAGGTTATTTTTGTGAATCGGTATCAGTTTTTCTTTTATTTCACTATAGCTTATCAAACAACAGGCCGTCTGAAATGCGATAAAGTTTCAGACGGCCTGTTGGTTGTGATGCGGCTTAAGGTGTCAGAATACCCTAGGGTGTCCGGACAATTCGATTATAAGGGGATTGTCAGGATACTCTAGCAAAGGACGGCGCGGCAGATAAAATGTAGCCCGCCAACCGGTTTTCATACCCATCCATCAGATACAGCCATAGATTGATTTGGAGAATCAGGCAAAAAACACAGAGAAACAGGATAATGCACCCGACTGCCTGCGGCGTATCATACTTTTAATGATTCAACAGCAGGCAGCCGCAATGGCGCTGCATTTTTTCACGTTTTAAAGGTATGGATGATCATGAATATTTCATTTTCCAATCAAGTGGCATTGGTTACCGGAGCTGCTTCCGGTTTGGGTTTGGCAACCGCCAAAGCATTTGCAGAAGCCGGTGCGGCAGTGGCAATGGCCGACTGGAACGAAGATGCCGTGCGGGCGGCTGCGGCAGAATTGGCGGCACAAGGCCACCGCACGCTGGCGATTCGCTGCGATGTTTCCCAAGATGCCGAAGTGCAGGCTATGGTGGCGCAAACGGTGGCCGAATTCGGGCGGCTGGATGCGGCATACAACAATGCCGGTGTTCAAAACGTGCTGGCGGATACTGCCGACACCAGTGCCGAAGATTATGACCGCGTTACCGGTGTCAATCTGCGCGGCATTTGGAGCTGTATGAAATTTGAATTGCAACAGATGCGCCGGCAAGGCAGCGGCGCGATTGTGAACTGCTCGTCGTTGGGTGGCCTGGTCGGTGGTGCGCAACGCGGCATTTATCACGCTGCCAAACACGGTGTGTTGGGCTTTACCAAAAGCGCTGCGCTGGAATACGCCGAACAAGGCATCCGCATCAACGCCGTATGCCCCGGCCTGATTTGGACGGCGATGGCGGAGCAGATGGTAGCAGGCGGCCAGCAAGCCGCGCTGGATGCAATACTGGAAAACGTGCCGATGCGCCGCCACGGCCGGCCGGAAGAAATAGCCGCCACGGTGCTGTGGCTGTGCAGCGATGCAGCCGGCTACATCACCGGCCAATCGATTTCTGTAGACGGCGGTTTGATTATGCGCTAACCGCTCAGCCATCGCCCTTTCAGGCCGTCTGAATATGATTGCCGGCAAAATCAGGCAATATTCGTGAACAAGACTGCATGTTTTCAGACGGCTTGCTTGTGATGACGCCGGTCTCTATTTATCTGATAAGGAGCCTGTTGTGAACGATTTTAACCATTCTTTTTCCCGCCGCAGATTCGTGCAATACGGCTTGGCTGCCGGTGCAGGCATGCTGTTAAACGCTGTCAAGGCGCAGACGGTTAGCGGAGGTCATTCATCTGCCGCCCCGCTTTACCGCCCGATCACCGCCAGAGGTTATGCCGCGTTTGACAACTCCGGCAAACTCGCCCCATGGATATTTGAGCGCCGTGCAGTGGGTGATAACGATATTTTGATTGACGTGAAATACGCCAGTATCTGCCATTCCGACATCCATCAAATGAAAGGCGATTGGGGGCAGCAGCAATATCCGCAAGTGCCCGGCCATGAGATTGCAGGCATTGTGGCCGCCGTGGGCAAAAATGTGACCAAATTCAAAGTAGGCGACCGCGCCGGCGTGGGCTGCATGGTAGACAGCTGCATGCGTTGCGAAAGCTGCCTCGCCGGGCTGGAACAACATTGCGACAACAACGCCACTGTGTTTACCTACGGCTACCCCGACCCAGCCTCGCCCTCCGGCATCACCCAGGGCGGTTATTCCACCAACATCGTGGTGCGCGACCATTTCGCCGTACACATTCCCGACAGCATCAAGCTGGAAGAAGCCGCACCGTTGCTGTGTGCCGGCATCACCACTTATTCGCCGCTGATGAAAGCCGGCATCAAATCAGGCGACAAAGTCGGCGTGGCCGGCATCGGCGGTTTGGGGCATCTGGCGGTGAAACTGGCCGCGGCGAAAGGCGCAGAAGTGTATGCCTTTACCACCTCGCCGGAAAAAGTGCGCGATATCAGGCGCTTTGGTGTCAAAGAAGTGATTGTGGTCGATAATCTCGATAAATTGAAGCCGTATAAAGGCCGGTTGGATTACATGATTGCCACCGTGCCGGTGCAATTTGATGTTGCCGCTTATGCCGCTACCGTCAAACCTTACGGCAGCTTCACGCTGGTGGGGATGCCTGATGCGTTTAATATCACACTGAGTAATATTGCTCTGTCGCAATCGCGCGTCAACTTCAACGCCTCGCTTATCGGCGGCATTCCGGAAACGCAGGAAGTGGTGAATTATTGCGCTGCCAACAATATCCGCCCCACGATCCAAATGATCAGCGCGGCACAAATCAACGATGCCTGGGAAAATGTGGTCAACAAAAAAGCGCGCTACCGCTATGTGATTGATGCCGCCACTTTTTAATAAAAAACGTTATGCCCTTTATTCAAACAAGCCCGCAAGGCGTGCCAACACAGCCTGGTTGTTTTTTTGAACGGGTATGGCTTTGTGAAACAGCTCATGATGCTGTGGCCTGCAAACGGTGAATATCTTGGGCAGGCGGTGCGCCGAAATGGCGGCGGTATTCGCGCGAAAACTGGCTGGCGCTTTCGTAACCGACACTGAAGGCGGCACCGCCTGCATCACATTCGCCGCTCAGCATCAAACGCCGGGCTTCTTGCAGGCGCAATTGTTTCTGAAATTGCAGCGGCGTGATGCCGGTTACACTGCGGAAATGAGCATGAAAGCTGGAAAGGCTCATTTGTACATATTCAGCCAGGGCTTGCACGGATAAAGGGCGGCTGAAGTTGTGGCGCAGCCATTCGGTTGCGCGGCGGATACGGTAGCTTTGGCTGCCGCTCAATGCCGCTTGAAACAAAATGGCCGCAACGGGCAATTGCAGCAGCCAATAATGAATTTCGCGGCGGATCAGCGGCGCGAGTATCGGGCAGGCGTCCGGGCGGTCGAGGAGAGCAAGCAGACGGCGAAAAGCATCGCTAAGCTCGGGTGTGGTGTCGGCCAGTGCAACATGGCTTTGTTCGCCGATGCTTGGCGGTTGCAAATGGTGTTCGCTGATCAGGTGGCTGATTTCATCGAGATCAAGGCGGAAAATCACCCCCAAATAAGGCTGCTCGGCGCTGGCGGTAACGATACTGGAAGTAATCGGCATGTTGGCAGCGGCAAGATTGATGTGGCCGGCACGAAGCTGCATGCGGCGGTTGTCGGCCAACACATTTTTTTCACCTTGCAACACCAGTGCGCAAAACGGCGTTTCGATGCAGGTTTCCGGTTTGGTGGGCGCAGAAAAACGGTAAGGTGTTACATCTGCCAGCAAGCGGTGCGGCGGATAATCGGTGGTGCCGGGCATGATATCAACGGCGTGGCGTGCTGCCAGTTTGAATAAAGTGTCCATCCTATTTTCCTTTTCTTTCCAGACGGCATAAGATTAGGCAAGTTTTTCCATCAGGCAATCTTTGCCTGATCGGCTGAATCATCAAGCTGCAAGCAAGCGAAAAGTGAAGCCGCCTACATTTTTTCAGATAGATATCAAACAGGTATTGAAAACATCTTACCCATTTGATTATAAACATTACCCATCAAGCTTGCCTAAAATTTCAGATGATTCTACGCTGCCTTGGCAAGCACACCAAGCAAAAGCCAATTTTTCAGACAATCAGGCAAAAATTGGCGAGAAATAGGCTAATGGCCGTCTGAATAACCGAGATACACTTAGATACACTTTAAGCAACAACAGATTCAAATAAAATTATTCACACTATCTTCCAACCCGCCGTTTAACTTTCAAAGGATACCGCCATGAAACCTTATGCTTTGCTGATTGCCCTCGCCGCATCCGCCCCGGCTGTGTTGTCAGCCGCCGCAACGGAGCCGGTGCAAACCGTTACCCGCGCTGCCGCACAGCAATCCTTCGCCGGCCCCGAGCAATATTTCACCGGCAATGTGCGTGTGGATATGCTGTTTGACCCGAATGAACACAATCACGAATCCGGCGCTTATGTTACCTTTCAGCCCGGCGCACGTTCGGCCTGGCATACCCACCCGACAGGGCAGCGGTTGGTTGTGACCGCCGGAAGCGGCTATACTCAGGAATGGGGAAAACCGAAGCAGGCCATCGGCCCCGGCGATGTGGTTTGGTGCCCGCCCGGCGTGAAACATTGGCATGGCGCCGCACCCGGCAGCAGCATGACCCACCTCGCCCTCACCGCCAGCGATGAACACGGTAAAAACGTTGAGTGGCTGGAAAAAGTGAGCGATGCCCAATATCACAACCATTAAAAGTGAAACAAACCCAGCAATAGGCTCGGCGGGCAGATAAACCTGTCGATACCGTTACCGGATGCCACAATCAGGAGATTGATCAGGAGATTGAAATGAACAACCACCCTTTTGCGCAAATGTTTGACCTTGGCGAAAAAAACGATGCCTACGCCCAATATTTCACCGGTCAGAGCTATCTTGCCAATCTTGCCGACGGTGATGCACCCGCCCACAACGTCACCTTCGAGCCGGGCTGCCGCAACCATTGGCATATCCATCACGGCCAGCGCCAACTGCTGATCTGCACCGCCGGGCGCGGCTGGTATCAAGAAGCGGGCAAGCCCGCGCAAGCCATGGTTCCCGGCGTGGTCATCGATATTCCCGCCGATGTCAAACATTGGCACGGCGCGGCAAAAGACAGCTGGTTTTCCCACATCGCCATCATGGTGCCGCAAGCCGGCGCCCACACCGAATGGTGCGCAGCGGTTACCGAGGAAGAATATGCCGCTGTTGAACATGCTTGACGACACCCGTTTGATCACGCCCAAGAAAGGAAACCCGATGCCGCTCACCAAACCGCTCATCACACTTGCCTGCCTGTTTGCACTTACCGCGTGCGCACAAACGGCCGCTGCGCCCGCGATTCAGGCAACAGAAATCAGTAGCCGTAGCACAGGAGCCACCATGTTGACCACCCGCCAACAAGACCTCGCCCTCATCGGCAAATACACTGCCCGGGGCGACCAAACCGCACTTGCCGCCGCGCTCAATCAAGCGCTGGATAACGGCCTGAGCGTCAACGAAGCCAAAGATGCGTTAGTGCAGCTGTATGCTTATTGCGGCTTTCCCCGCAGCCTCAATGCGCTGACCACCCTGATGAACGTCACAAACAGCCGCAAGGCGCAAGGTATTGCCACCCGCGAAGGCCGCACCGCCACGCCCTTGCCTGCCGATACCGATATCTTGCACAAAGGCACGCAAACCCAAACCGAGCTGGTCGGCCAGCCCGTGAGCGGTGCGCTGTTTGACTTCGCCCCCGATGCCGACCGCTATCTGAAAACCCATCTTTTCGGCGACATCTTCGCCAGCGACCTGCTCAACTGGCAGGAGCGCGAAATCATCACCATCGCCGCACTGGCGAATATCAACGGCGTGGAATCTCAATTAAACGCCCACAAAGCCATCGGCAAACACAACGGCCTCACAGACGAACAACTGCAAGCCATTGAAGCGCTGTAACCGGCGCTGCTGCCGATATCCGAAAGCCTGTTTGATGCCCATTTATGTCTAACCGGGTATCAAACAGGCTTTTTTATCGGGCGGATTATTGCCTTTATGGAAAATATCTTTACAACAAAAGCAGCCTACACTTTACCCAGCAAGCCGTTTAAACTGCATCTTGTCGAAACGGATACCCCTTTGCGCTCTGTTTCAGCTTTGATTTTATCTTTCACACTCAGGAGCAAAAAATGAACAACCCTGCTTTATTTGTCGCCGAATTTGAAATTTCCGATGCCGAAGGCATGACCCCCTACCTCACCCAAATCGGCGCAACACTTGAGCCGTTCGGCGGCCGTTTGGTTTCCCTCGACCACAATGTGGTATCGTTGGAAGGCGACACCGTTAAAGGCGGCATGGCCGTGATTGCATTCGACGATATGGAAAAAGCACAAGCCTGGTACCACTCGGCCGCTTACCAAGCCATTATCCCCATCCGCCAAAAAGCCGCCCGCACGCGTGCCTATATTATCGACGGCTTGGCGCAGTAATCGGCCGTCAACCTCAGGCCGTCTGAACGCCGCAGGCACAACTTGTTTTTCAGACGGCCTCATCTATCCCTATCCACACACAGGAGCCCCATTATGAACACGCCAAACAAACCCGTATTATTCGTTGTCACCAGCCAAGATGTGAAAGGCGACACCGGCATTCCCACCGGCTTCAACCTGGCCGAAGTTACCCATCCGCTGGAAAAACTGCAACAAGCCGGCATTGAAGTGGAATTTGCCTCCATCAAAGGCGGCGCCGCACCGCTGGACGGTTTGGAAGACATGAACGACCCGGTCAACAAACATTACTGGGCCGATGAAAATTTCCGCCATGCCATCGCCAACACCTTGCGTATCGACGATATCGACCCCGGCCGCTACGCCGCGATTTTCTTTGCCGGCGGCCACGGCACCATGTGGGATTTTCCCGACAATGCCGCTGCGCAAAAAGCCATCCGCGAAATCTATGAAGCCGGCGGCATCGTTTCCGCCGTATGCCACGGCCCTGCAGCGCTGGTAAACGCACGCCTTTCAGACGGCAGCCTGCTGGTCGCCGGTAAAAACGTAGCCGCGTTTACCGATGCGGAAGAGGAAGAAGTGCAATCCACCGATGTGGTGCCGTTTTTACTCGCCTCTACCCTCAACGAGCGCGGTGCACATCATCAGGATTCGCCGAACTGGTCGGATAAAGTAGTCGCAGACGGCCGCCTGATTACCGGCCAAAACCCGCAATCCGCCGCCAGCTTGGGCGAAGTGCTGCGGGATGCGCTAAACGGCCGATAAACAGCAAAACCTCAGGCCGTCTGAACACTGCCGGTTATGTTTCAGACGGCCTCAAGTGCGGTGGCGATCGGAGTGTTGCCGTCGGCCATGGTGATGACTTTGCCGATGGTGTTCGGCGCATGCAATAAGGCGGCGAGCGTGGCGGCGACATTGCCGATGCTGTTGGCGAGCGGCTCGGCGACATCGGTTTGAATGTTGCCGTCGGCTTCGCCTTCTTGCAGTGCGCCGGGCTGCAAAATGGTGTAATCCAAACCGCTTCGATGCACCAGCCAATCATCGGCGAAATATTTGGCGATGTTGTAATCGGTGATGTTTGCCAAAAATTTTTCACCCCAACGCTCAGGCTGCAAGGCGAACACCGAGCTGAGCAAAATAAACCGCCCCACACCGCCCGCTTTTGCCGCCTGCATGGCTTTCACCGCGCCGAAAGCGTCGACCTGCAACAGATTTTTGCCGCGCGAACCGGCGGTGAAATACACCACATCAGGGCGGACGCTTGCCATGATTTGGCTGATATCCGCCAACGGTGCGGTTAAGTCGAACGGCTGATGGCGGATATGGCCGTGTTGCCAATCAGGGTTTGCTTGACGGGCGGCGGCATGCACCGTGAGCCCTTGCTCGGCGAGGATTTGCGCCAGTTGCGAGCCGACACGGCCGTTGGCGCCGATAATCAAAATGTTCATATTGTTCCTTTAAACCTCAGCATAATGAGTATGGAAGATTTTGCTGACAATCGTCCATTTTCCTTCAATTTTCAACAGGTTGAAATAATCGGCAAAACCAAAGCCGTTCAAGTCATCAGTGTCGACCCGTGCCGACGCCGCCGTACCGCCGATATCGATATAGGCAATCGCCACTTTCGGGGTTTTCAGACGGCCGGAACACATTATCGATCACATCAAACAGACCTTGAATCGCACCGCCTGCCAATTTGCCGTTTTCATCGGCACTATAAATCGTGGCTTGTTCGTTAAATACCGGCTTCATGATACGAGTGTCGGCCTGTTTGCCGCCTTCGCTGTATTGATCGATCAACAGGTGTTCGATGGCTTGGTAATCGGCGACAAATGCTCGTCTGGCACCAACGCCACCACCCCATACAACGCTGGCTGCGGGAAGTGATGGCGGGGAACAGCGATCAGGCCGTCTGAAACCGCACTTTAGGCTGGTTATAGTTTGAAGAAGCAAAATTTTTTGGCTAAATATCAAATCAATATCAGCTAACCCACACTGAAGATAATGCCTCGGCTTGCTGCAATACTGTTTGCACTGCCATGCTCTGAAGGTCGGGCGGGTAGCCGTATTTGCGAAGAATACGTTTTACCAATACCCGCATGCGGGCCCGGGCAGACTCACGGTGCGCCCAGTCAACGGATACATTTTCTCGCAAGCTTATCAATAATTCATGAGCAATCAGCTTGAGTTTGTCATCGCCCATCATCTGCACCGCACTTTCGTTTTCTGCCAAGGCATCATAAAAAGCAATCTCTTCATCCGACAGCCCGGCTTCCTCGCCACGTTGACGAGCTGTACGGATATCTTTGGCTAGGTTAATCAATTCTTGTAACACCTCAGCAGTGGTAATGGCGTTGGCGTGG
The DNA here is from genome assembly GCF_000772535.1 of Chelonobacter oris. Taxonomy (GTDB): domain Bacteria; phylum Pseudomonadota; class Gammaproteobacteria; order Enterobacterales; family Pasteurellaceae; genus Chelonobacter; species Chelonobacter oris. Next base: position 59,317 of record NZ_JSUM01000013.1, on the reverse strand, counting down.
TAGCGTGCCACTGAGTCTTCCAATCGCTCCGAGAACGCTTTGGTCTGCACCACATTGGCCTTGCTACGTGAACGAATGCCGTCGTTGATCAGCTTGCGCAAGGCTTCCAATGCAAGGTTCTTTTTCTCCATCTGCTGAACTTCGGCAAGGAACTCATCCGAGAGGATGGATATATCCGGGCTTTTGATGCCCGCAGCAGCCAAAATATCCACAATCTCTGTTGAAACCACCGCACGGCTGACGATTTGTTGAATGGCCAGTTCTCGTTCTTGCGAAGTTACACCAGAGCCAGTGCTGCTCTTGATCAATGCGGCACGAATCGCCTGGAAGAAGCCGACTTCCTCTCGAATTTCGCGGGCTTCGTCAGAAGCAGATGCCAGAGCAAATGCCTTGGACAAGGCCAGCACGGCATCTTGGTATCGGCGGTGAGCATTTTTCTTACCTTCCTTTGTCTTCTCTTTCTCTGCCAGCTTTTGTTGTATATCGAGAATCCACTCGATAGCCCCCGCCATCATCGCTAGCCGCTCCTGCGGGGTACCATTCATTGCATGGGTGTAATCAAAACCGTGATACATGTCTCGCACGATTTCGTATTTCTCCATCATTACCGCGGTGGCCTGTGCTTCGTCAACGCCCGTATTTTCCTGGTCGTTCTTGGAATACTGCTGTAGAGCTGACTTCAGGTTTTGCGCAATGCCGATGTAGTCTACGATCAGCCCTGCAGGCTTGTCGCGGAACACACGGTTCACGCGGGCAATGGCCTGCATCAACCCGTGCCCTTGCATCGGCTTGTCGACGTACATCGTGTGCATACACGGCGCATCAAAGCCGGTCAGCCACATATCACACACAATCACCAGCTTGAGCGAGTCTTTTGGATCGCGGGCACGCTTGGCCAGCAAATCACGCCGGGCTTTGTTGCCGATATGCAGCTGCCATTCCTGTGGGTCGCTCGCTGCACCCGTCATCACAATTTTGACTGCGCCCGCGTTATCATCAGTGCTGTGCCAATCCGGGCGCAACTTGACGATTTCGTCGTAGAGTTTGACGCAGATGTGGCGGCTCATACACACCACCATCGCCTTGCCGTCGAGGGCTGCCACGCGATCCTCAAAGTGGGCGGCCATGTCCTTGGCCACGAGAGCGAGGCGCTTATCACTACCCACCAAAGCCTCCACCGTTGACCCCTTCTGCTTTAAACGCTCCTGCTCGGCTTCTTCATCGCCTTCAGTCAATGCGTTGACCTCGGCGTCGATCTTTGACTTCTCTGCCTCATCAAGTTCGATGCGCGCCAGCCGCGATTCGTAATAGATCGGCACAGTCGCACCATCTTCCACTGCGCGGCTGATGTCATACACATCAATGTAGTGGCCAAACACCGCCGGGGTATTGACATCGTCCGCCTCGATGGGCGTGCCGGTGAAGCCGATGAAGGATGCATTCGGCAGTGCATCGCGCATGTATTTGGCAAAGCCGTAAGAGATTTCACCGGTTTTCGTATCCACCTTGGCCTTGAAGCCGTATTGACTGCGGTGCGCTTCATCGGCGATAACGACTACGTTGCGGCGCGTGGTAAGTGGCTGTGCAACCTCAACAAATTTCTGCAAGGTGGTGAAAATCACACCACCCGATGCTCGATTTAACACATTTTGTAAATCTTGCCGGCTCTCGGCTTGCACCGGCGTCTGCCGTATCAGATCTTGGCACATCGAGAAGGTAGAGAAGAGCTGATCATCAAGGTCGTTGCGGTCGGTCAACACCACCAGCGTCGGATTAGCCATTGCGGGATGCTTAACGAGTTGCCCCGCATAAAATGCCATCAGTAGGCTTTTGCCAGAACCTTGCGTGTGCCAGATCACCCCCGCGCGCTTGTCACCTTGGGCCTGCGTTTTCACACTGGGCAGGCCGTAACTGGCGGGCTCTTCGCGCACGCCATCCCACGGGGCGGATGCACGAACGGTGGACGCCACCGCGCGCCGCACCGCGTGAAACTGGTGATAGCCCGCAATGATCTTAGCCAGCCCCGAATCAGTTTCGCCGAACACCGTGAAGTGGTGCAAAAGATCAAGCAGGCGGCGATGCTCAAAGACACCTTCAATCAATGTAGAGAGTTCCGGCGCCCCTTTTGGAGCAACATCCGTTCCGTCTGTGGTGCGCCACGGCATAAAGCGTTCAAAATCTGCCGAAAGTGACCCCATACGGGCACAGATGCCGTCTGAAGTCACCAGTAATGCGTTGGTGCTAAATAATGCTGGAATCTGCTTCTTATAGGTCTGAAGCTGGTTGAATGCACCCAGCAGATGTGCACCCGCGCTGCCCGGTGCTTTCAGCTCGATGACAGCCAGAGGTAAGCCATTTACAAACGCCACCACGTCAGGACGGCGGTTGTACTGCCCGGAAATCACCACAAACTGGCTCACTGCCAACCAGTCGTTCTGTTCTGGCCGCTCAAAGTCGATCAGCGCGACCTTGCCTGCTGTCAGCGTGCCGTCGTCGGCGTAATATTCAACGTCCACGCCTTCGGTCATCAGCTTATGCAGGCGGCGGTTCTCTTCAAGCAGCGATGGCAACTCGGACTGCATCACCTGCCGCACGGCATCTTGACGCGCCTCTAGCGGAAGGCTAGGGTTCAGACGTGCAACGGCATCTTCAAAGCGTTGTTTGAGTATAACCTCACTGTAACTCTCACGCGCTGGTCGATATCCATCAGGGCCGATATCCTCCTCACGTTCGACGTTGTAGCCTAACTCTTGCAATTGTGTCAGCAGTGCCAGCTCTACGGCGGCTTCCGGTAGAAACGTCATTGGCCAGTCCCCTCGACACCTGGTTCCACCGCATCTTTTGCGACACTGGCGTAGTGGAATTCGGTGAGTTCAGAGGTGAGAAAATCGTCCATCAAAACCTTGATGAACAAATCCTTGGATACCTTGGTATCGAGAAACACCTTGTTGTTCTCTTCATTGAATTTGATGCGGCCAACAAGATTGGGAAATGTCTTGCAGAACTGGACGATGCTTTCTCCTGACACCCCCGCTTTAAGCACAGGCGATGCTTTTGCAACCTTGGTAAATCGGCGGGCATATTTCACATCATCAATCAGTTCTTGCAAGACATCTGGATTAGTCAGCAATTCTGCCGAGACGATGGCATCAATGCCAAGTTCGGCCTCCTTTTTGATCACATCGTGAAACCCGAAGTTGCGTTCCAGTGCCTCAAGATTCAGCACCAGCACGGTTTCGTTAATCCTCATCATTTGGAAGCCAGCACTGACACGCAGAAATTCGTCATTCAGCTTTTCGAGGCGACTTTTATGCTTTCGAAGGAAAAAACTTGAGCGACCAAATATATTGACAGGAGCCATCGTCTTGTACAAAACTAACTGACCAGTATTATTGCCAATTTCGATGAGAAGCGCCTTGATAGACGACAGACTTCTTTTATTTAAATCCAGTGCAGGCAGATTATCTTGTGCTATCTCTTTTTCAAAAGAGGCCAGTTCTTCGGGAATGTCGAGATCGTAAATATAGATGGCATTGACACGCTCATCTGCACTGGATAAGTTAAGGACTGAAAGTTCATCTCGACTTAAAATTTCATCCTGCAGACTTTGCATGAATAAGGCTTTGAGTCCAGCCTCTGCATCGGCTTCAATGTCCAGTTTGAAGGGGCCTGGATTCTTTGCATCTTTCATCAGCGCATACACACAAACGCCGATATTGCCTTGATCGTCGTAGTAGGCCCGCAAAGCCTCTTTAAGTTCATCTGTAGTCACTTGACACTCCTTACATAGTAAATTTTTTCATCCAACTTTATGTACGAAACCCTCTGGTTCTCCACCAACCGCTCACGACAAATCAATGTAATTCCTTCCCTCTCACCGTTCTTGAAATGACCGCTGGCACGGTATATGTGGAAACCAAGAAGCGCTAGGGACGGATTGGCATAAAACAAATCCGTCTTGATATAGATTATCCCCATCACTACAAGCAGAAGCGCCAGCACAATCAGTTGTCGGCCACTGTCAAAATCGAAGCTGATCAGTGGCACTACATAGGTGGCAAGAAACGTCAGATGCTCGTAGTTAATATTTTCCAGCTTCTTTACTTCGAAAGGTATTTCGTTCGCGCCTTTCAAATCGAAGTCAAATCGAAGATATGCAAACAGACAATAAAGCAGGCCGAATATTGAAATCACGGGGAGAGGGTTATTCATTACGAGATTTTCCCAGCTCTCGAACTCCTCAAAAAAAAAGGACGTTGGAGGCTCCACCGAAATAATGAAAAAGAAGATAAACAATAAACCCAGAGATAGGATGTAAAGATCAATCTTCTGACGTGTGTTTGTCATGCTTACGTCTCTCCCAAAATGCGCTCGACATCCGGCACGCGTAACTCGCCAGAAATAAGCTTAGGCAGCAGGGTGTCGCGCAGTTGGGCGAGGGAGCGGGACTCACGTTCGTTTTCCGCCAGTTGTCGATAAAGAGACCCTGCTGACCTGGTGAAACTTGTCAGCACCGGGTCGGAAGGAACTACGATACGAAGTGGTCGGAAGTTGCTTTTACTGATTTCTTGGAAAGTCGAACCATTAGCGTTGCCGACGATGGCATCCATGCTTTCCCTACACCACGGCAACACGAAGACATTTGGCAGAGCGCCATCACATTTCATGGCGATGAAGCCTTGGTTGATCGCTGTCGGAACTTCGGCAATCGCCAAATAGCCAATTGGTGCCCGTGAAGAGAGCAACACCGTGCCGACTGGCAAGAGCCCAGAACTGATCTTTGCAAGACCAGCATCCGTAATCTTTCGATTCGTGTCTAGCAAAACAGGAAACCTCAGGGCAGACAGGTCTTTGGGCGTTGCCCAGCAGTGTTGCCCACCTTCCCAAAAATCCGATTCTTTCGTGCTGGGCGTAGAGCCGCCACAGACCGTGACTTCTTCACCAATCGTCGAATAACGCCACCCTTCCGGAATCTCTCCTAATTCCGACGCTACCAGCCGTTCGGGGAACAGGTCGTAAAGATGTGCGGGCATGCCGGGCAATGATTGCCCTCGCTGCCAGCGGCCCGACATTTTGGCTCGTACAGGCTCAAAATCAACAAACCACGCCTTGAACAGCGCCTGGGCCATGGCCTCCAGCGTTTCATTCTGCCTGCGGTTGAGTTCGATCCTGTCGTCCAGCGTGCCGAGGATGTGGGCGATGGCGCGTTGTTCGTCGATGGGAGGGAGCCGAAATTTAAAATCTGCCAAGGCGCCCTTGTCACCACGCGGCATCTTTGCGCCTTTTGATGTTCGGATACTCAGTTCGGTAAATTTTTCCCATCGACATATCTGATGCAAGTAGTCCTGCGCCAGCGCACCTTTATTTACGGGTCGAAACACCAACACGTCGTTCGAGCAGCATCCATCAAATCGCGCGTGCCATACTTTTTTGAAGTAAGTACGGATGTTTGAAAAAAGCGTGTCGCCAACCTTGAACTTGGTAACGCTGCCAGTAAGTGGAAGCGCAGACGCAGGTGCAATCCCTCCAAAATCCACCATCATGTTCTCAGTGGATATGTAGGTGTCAATACTTGCGTCTTTGGCCTGTGATTTATCTGAAATGAATCGAACGAGACTGCCGAACCGCTCTTCTGTCCACTCACTCCCCATACCCAAGCTCCTTCAGGTTGGCCTCAATCGCCGCATCCAGCTTGGCCGCTTGCGCGCGTTGCCCGCGCCACTGCGCCGAGAGCCGCGCCATTTTTTCGGCGAAAGGCTCGCCGTCGTCTTCCACGGCGGCCGCGCCGACGTAGCGCCCCGGTGTGAGTACATGGCCGTGTTTGTGGATGTCTGCCAGTGAGGCGGATTTGCAAAAACCGGCCACGTCGGCGTATTCGCCCGCGCCTTGCTCACCGCGCCAGGCGTGGTAGGTGGTGGCGATGCGGTGAATATCGGCGTCGCTCAATTCGCGTCGGGTACGGTCGATGAGCACGCCCAGCTTGCGGGCATCGATAAACAGGACGTGCCCGCGCCGGTCACGCCAGCCTTTGCCGGGATTTTTGTTGCGGGCCAGAAACCACAGGCACGCTGGTATTTGCGTGGAGTAGAAGAGCTGACCCGGCAGTGCCACCATGCAATCCACCGCGTCGGCTTCGAGCATCGCCTTGCGGATCTCGCCTTCGCCGGATTGGTTGGAACTCATCGATCCATTGGCCAGTACCACACCGGCCGTGCCGTTGGGTGCGAGGTGGTGGTGGATGTGTTGCAGCCACGCGTAGTTGGCATTGCCCACGGGCGGTGCGCCGAACTTCCAGCGCACGTCGTCGCGCAGGCGGTCGCCGCCCCAGTCGGAGATATTGAATGGGGGATTGGCGAGGATGTAGTCTGCCTTTAAATCCCGCAGTTCGTCTTTATGAAAGCTTCCTTCATTATTCCAGCGAATATCAGAGTCAATACCCCGCACAGCCAGATTCATTTTTGCCAGTCGCCATGTGGTGTAGTTCGATTCCTGCCCGTAGATGGCAATGTCGCCGATGCGTCCACCGTGCTCCTGTACGAACTTTTCCGACTGCACAAACATCCCGCCGGAGCCACAGCACGGGTCATAGATGCGACCAGAGTAAGGTTCAAGCATTGCAACCAGTACACGCACCACTGAGCGCGGGGTGTAGAATTCACCGCCACGTTTGCCTTCAGCACCTGCAAACTGACCGAGAAAATATTCATATACCCGCCCAAGTATGTCTTTTGAGTGGTCGCCTTCTTCGTTCAAAGTAATACCCGATATCAGGTCGATGAGTTCACCCAGCATCACCTTGTTAAGTGCAGGGCGGGCGTAATCTTTGGGTAAAACGCCCTTGAGCGACTCGTTATCCTTCTCAATGGCACGCATTGCATCATCAATCAATGTTCCGATGGCGGGTAATTTAGCGTTGGCTTGCAGATGTGACCAGCGCGCTTCTTTTGGCACCCAGAACACGTTGTCGGCGAGATATTCGTCCTTATCCTCGGCTGCCTGCACGTCTTCTGCAAGCAGTGCATTGTGCTTAGCCTCGAAAGCATCGGAGATATATTTTAAGAAGATGAGCCCAAGTGCCACATGCTTGTAATCACTTGGCTCCATATTGCCACGCAGCTTGTCGGCAGCCCTGAAAAGGTCTGCCTCGAAACCGAGATTGCCCCCATTACCGTTCTTTTTGGTGTCGTTTTGTGCCATAGTGTTTTTATCCTTTGTGTAATGTCTCTATTAGCCCAAACTACCATTTTTTAACATAATAATGCTTATGGCATTCATTTGAGATAGCACAATTAAATTAACAAATAAATATTATATCATTGAATAAATATCTAAATATAGAAACAGTTCAATCCGTGACCATAAAAATAACTAAAAACTGATTTTCCATGCGCATTAATCATAAAGAGCTTTTAAAGCCAGCATCTCACACATCAATCAAAATTTGTTATTTTCAATCATGTTGCTATACATGATTTTGGAATTTCATCAGGCCGTCTGAAACCGCACTTTTAATACGAAACGGTTTTCAGACGGCCTGACAGCAGCGCTACGTTTCTTTGGGCGTATCCCATTCCGTTGCGATTTTATCCAACAGCCGGTGCACCGACGCCGCCATTTCTTCCACGTCTTCCTGACGGCCGCGCCGTATCCATTCATCTAATGCGCCAAAGCAAATGCCCATAATTAGTGAATTCCGATGTGCGGTTTCGTTGTCCAATTCAGGGCGGGCGCCGCAGCAGGCGCGGATGTATGCTAAAAACAGGTGTGACAGATTGCGGGCATACAATAAATCTACCAGCTCACCGACACGGTTGATGGCATGAAAAATCCCGATAAAAATATAGCGGGTGGTGGGTTCGATGATGTTTGCCGCCAATTCCGCCATGGTTTCTGTTTGCAGATGTTTGATCAGCACATCTTCTTTCGAGTCGAAATTACGGTAAAACGAAATGCGGCTCACCCCTGCCAGTTTAGTGATGTCGGTAATACTGACGGCATAGAAATCCTGCGTTTCCATCAGGCGCAGCAGGGCTTGGGTGATGCTTTCTTTCACCACTGTGTTGAGCGTTTTTGCCATGTTACATATTCCCCGTTTTGTTTCAGCTTGCCGATTTTGCATTGCCTTTGCTTGAATCGCTGATTACCATACCGTATACATTGTTACAGATGTAACACTTTTCATCAATATGCCAACCGGTAAGGATACATCATGAAGAAAACTGTTTTCAAAATATTGGCTGTGTTTGCCATCATTCTGTCATTAAGTGCGTGCGGCAGCTTGGACCGCCAACAGCGTAATATGGTTGCCGGTGCGGTCATCGGCGGTGCCGCCGGCCATCTGATCGGCGGTGATTCGGGCGCAACGTTGGGCGGTGCGGCGCTGGGCGGCGTGATCGGCAGCCAGTTGAATAAAGAAGACCGCTATTACCGCCGATAAGCCGCAGGCCGTCTGAAACAGTTTCACGCGATATTTTAATCAGGAAAAGCCCATGAAAAAGATCTTAGCGGCTGCTTTAACGCTGCTCGCTTTAGCCGGCTGCTCGGCGCTAGACCGCATGATGCCGGCGATGGTCGCATCAGACTACTATCAGAAAACGCAAACCGGAATGCCGCTGGAGCGCAAATACACCGCGCCGGGCACTTTTCATACCGCCTCGCAAACCTTTGCCGGCGGCCGGCAGCGTTTTAAAACATACAAGGTTTGGTATCCCGCCGATCTGCCGCACAGCAAGCAGACTTATCCGGTGGTGGTATTTGCCAACGGCTCCGGTGTGGCATATTACAAATATGAAGCCATTTTTAACCATCTGGCCTCATGGGGTTTTGTGGTCATCGGCAACGACGACTCCAGCAGTTGGGACGGCTCGTCTACATCGCAAAGCTTGGCCTTTTTGCAGCAGCAAAATCAACATCCCGACAGCCTGTTCTACCGCAAGCTCGACATCAACCGTGCCGGCGTGAGTGGTCATTCGCAAGGCGGTGTCGGCGCTATTAATGCGGTCGGCAACTTCGCCAACAGCCATCAGTTCAAAGCGCTCTACACGGCCAGCACCCCCAAACATGCCTTGGCTTTAGCGCTGAAATGGCCGTATAACGTAGGCAAAATAAACGTGCCGTATTTTATGAACGCCGGCACAGGCCCTTTTGACGGCGGCGACGGCAAAGACCCCGACAGCGGCATTGCACCGCTCACCTCCCTGCGCGACAATTACGCCCGAATATCCGGCAACGGCCTCACCGTGATGGCACGGCGCAGCCATGCAGACCATGGCGAACTGCTCTATCTGCCCGACGGCTACATGACGGCATGGTTCCGCTATACGCTGATGAACGACAGCGAAGCCGCACAAGTGTTTGCCGGCGCTGCGCCCGAAATCCGCCGCAATACGCAAAACTGGCAGGATGTGCAGATTAAGCGCTAAATGAAGCATCAAGGCCGTCTGAAAACCGCACTTTCATCATCAAAGTGCGGTTTCAGACGGCTTCTTATAGGAAGATGATAATGAGTCGGGCCAACGCCGTTGGCTTATTGTTGCAAATGGGTTTGAAGCACGATTTTGCCCACTTGGCTGCCCTGCTCCATCAAGCGGTGTGCTTGGCGGACATCATCAAAGTCAAACACTTTGGCAATCAGCGGTTTCAATCGGCCGTCGCTCAACCCTTGGGTGATAAAGGCTTTGGCCTGCGCCAGCTTTTGCGCATTCTGCGTGATGTCAAACAACACATAGCCGCGCAAAGTCAGACGTTTGCCGATAAGCGTCCACGCCGGCACGGTGAGCGGTTCGCCCGATAAAGTGCCGTATTGATAATACTGCCCTTCGTCAGACAAGGCATTCAGAATCTCTGTGGCGCCTTTGCCCCCGACCGGATCAAACGCCACACGGGCGCCCTTGCCGCCGGTGATGGCGAGCACCCGCTCGCTCAGGTTTTCTTCGGCGGCAACAATCACCTGCTTAGCGCCTGCATCGAGCAATTCCTGCGTTTTGGCGGCGCTGCGGCTGACGGCAATCGGCACCGCCCCCACCATATTGGCGATTTGAATCGCTGCCACACCCACGCTGCTGGAGGCGGCATTGATAATCACAAAATCCCCCGCCTGCAAGCGGGCATATGCCACCAGTGCGCCGAATGCGGTGATGTATTGCATCCAGCTCGCCGCCGCTTCAACCCACGACTGGCCGGCAGGCATTTTCACCAGTGCGCGGGCGGGCAGATTGACGATTTCGCCGTAAGCGGCATAGTCGGCAAAGCTGAATGCCGGAATCGACGCCACCCGATCGCCCACGGCAAATCCGGCCACGCCGCCGCCCACCGCCACCACTTCGCCGCTGGCTTCATAACCCAAACGGGCGGGAAAATCCTTCACGCCGGTTTCGCCGTTGCGATACATAATGTCCGCCCGATTCAAGCCGATGGCGTGCACCTTGATTTGAACTTCGCCTGCGGCCGGTGCCGGCTCGGTGTGTTCGATAATCTCTAATACATCGGCATCGCCGGTTTGATTAAATACAATGCGTTTTGACATGTTGCGCTCCTTGGTTTTGCGGTAAAGGTTTCGATGACTAAAAAATCCGTTCGACACCATTATATTACACCTAAAAATAATGATAATATGCCATAAAAGCGAAACAGCTTTGCCTTTTACGCAAAAGAGAAACCTGATATGGACTTTTTTTCCGCACTTACCATTTTTCATTCCGTTGCCGAAACTGCCAATTTCAGCGCCACCGCCCGCCAACTTAATCTGGCCGTTTCATCGGTGGCACGACAAATCGACCGCTTGGAGCAAACCTTAGGCGTGAGCCTGTTAAACCGCTCCACCCGCCGCATCACCCTAACCAATGCCGGCATACATTATTTGCAGCAAACCCGCGCGGTTTTAGACGAGCTGCATGCCGCCAACCTTTCGCTGAAGCAGGAAGCCGAGCAATTGCAGGGCAAACTGCGCATTACCTATCCGCCGGCTTACGGCCATGCCAAGCTGGCGCCGCTGTTGGCCGCATTTGCCCGCCGCTATCCGCATATCCGGCTGGAAGCCCATGCCGCCGATGATTTTTTTGACTTGGCGGAAGGGCGCTATGATTTGGCCGTTCGGGTCGGTCGGGTCGGCGATGACGGGCTGGTGGCGAAATACCTTGCCCCGCAGCAACGCGTGTTGTGCGCCAGCCCCGACTATCTGGTGCAGCGGGGCACGCCGGCCGCACCAAGCGATTTGCCGCAGCACAATTGTCTGGTTTTCATGCCGCCTCATCATACGGCGGCAAAATGGTCGTTCAGCCACCCACACCACGGCACGCAAACCGTGCAAGTGCAAGGCAGCCTGAGCACCAACCACACCGAGCTGCTGCTGAACTACGCCTTAGCCGCTATCGGCATCGCCCACCTGCCCGACTGGCTGATCGACACCCCGCTCGCCCAAGGCCGGCTCGTTCGCCTTCTGCCCGAGTGGACACTCATGCCCGACACCGCAAAAGAGCGCGACGGTATTTATCTGGTTTACCCGCCCGCCAGCAAAAGCATCATGAAAATTAAAGCGTTAACAAATTTTTTACTTGCCGAACTGCAAACACCACAGCCATAACCGCCCATCCGACCGCACTTGGGCGTCGATTGTCTGTTTAAGGCCGTCTGAAACCGCACTTTTATTATCAAAAGTGAGGCTTTCAGACGGCATCAAGATACAGTATATTTAATGGCAGTTTATTTCTGTGAGTTCGCTAATTTTCAATACTATCGGTGTGTTGTATCGTTGATTGATGAGTGTGGCGCTAAACGATTTTTTGAGTTTCAACATAATTAGGCCGTCTTTGACACTTATGGTGTCGACCTGCGTATCAATATCTTCATCATGTTGAAGTTTATAGCTCGCTGTTTTACCAATATTGTTTTTCTTGTCGTGATACTCGATTAATGCTTGCGTGCCGCCGTTTATCGATGCTATTTGATAATAGATAACCACTTTGTACGAATTTGTTTCCTTGGTTTTGAAGTGAATTTTGATTTCTGTATCCAATTCAGCCAACAATTTTTCAGTCTGCTTCACCAATGCCAAATTCTCACCTTGGCTTATATGGCTTAATATTTTGAAAGTTGAAGATTTTATAAAATGGTCTTTTTCAATGTCTTGAAGCGAGTTTAATTTATCCGCATCAATGCCAAATCTATCTATTTGATTCTACTATCAGTATCCCTGTCGGAAACAATGATTTCATGCGCTTGAATGAAGGTTGTGAAGTTGATATAGATATGGTCAAACTCCCCATAAGAGTATTTCAGCTCGTTCAACTTTCTTGCGATGCGTTGCCCGATGTAGGGCGTATCGCCGGTCGGAACGAAAAGTTTGCCTAAATTGTTGGGAAGGCTTTGCCCTTCAATATTCTGATGCGTGCTTTCGTAGTAGCGTATGTCTTTTAAGATTCTGTTTGCCATGGGTATCCGCCTTTAAGATTGTTGATGATTTCGGATTTTGTAATGCCAAAGCGGTAAAGCACAAAAAACCATTCTTCATCATCATGTTGTCGTTAGTTGCTGATTTGACGATACTTATTTAAAAACCTGTATATTTATTACAGCAAATCATAACACGCCAACTTGATAAAATGCGTATCACATATCCGTCTTGGAAGCCCATAGGCCGTCTGAAACCGCACTTTTGATGTGAAACGGTTTTCAGACGGCCTTAGCAGTGCGGTTAGGGTTAATGTGCGGCTTCGATTTTGATATGGCCGGCGTTGAGCAGGGGTTGGTAGTCGCTGTCGAAGCGGCCGAGGTAAATCAGGCCGGCGGCTTCGGGGCCGCGTTGGTAAAACAGCGCCAGGTTGCCCCACGGGGCGTAATAGGTGATGTCGCCGGGGCGGCCGCGGTAGCGGGCGGGGGCGCGGTTGGTGTTGAGTTTGAAGTTGGGGTAGGCAACTTTTTCGGTGGCGGCGTAATCTTTCAGCGGCAGGCTGAGCGGCAGGCGCGCAAACAGGCTTTGGGCGGCGGGGTTGTCGGCGAGGGTGGCGTAGCGCACGTGGTTGTCGAGCGTGATTTTGACTTTCATGTCTTTGGCCTCCGATAGGGGGTGAAGCGCCAATCCGATCAGCGCTAAGGTGATGGCGGCTAAGCGTTTTTTCATGTTCTTCTCCTTTTTTCAGGTCTTTCAGACGGCCTCAAACGGTCAATCGCGCCAACGCAGCGCGTCTACCACGATTTTGAAGATGTTTAAGTGGCCTTTGCGGTTAGGGTAATACAGATAAAGCGGCTCGTAAACGATGGCGTATTCGCCCAAGAGCTCGATCAGGCTGCCGCTGTCGAGGTCGTTTTTTACCGCCATTTCGGGCAGCCAGGCGATGCCCAGCCCGTCGCGCACGGCTTGGTAGCGCAGGTTGTTGTTGGCTGAAAATGGCGCTTGCGGCTGGAAGGCGACGGTTTGGTTGTTAACGCTAAACTCCCACGCCGTCTGTTGATGGTCGGACGAAAAACGCATGCCGATCAGGCGGTGTTGCAGCAAATCGCTGATGTCCGCTACGGCGGGTTTGCCGTGCAAGTAGTCGGGGCTGGCCACTACCACCATTTTGGCGGCGGCGGATATTTGCACCGCAATCATGTCTTGGTGCACGGCATAGCCCAGCCGCACGCCCATATCGAAGCCCTGCCCGACAATGTCGACCCAGCGGTTGTCGACCACTAAATCGATATGCAGCTCAGGATATTGCGCCAGCAGCGGTTTGAGTTTGGGATAGAGAATCAAGTTGGCGGCCAGCTCGCTGGTGTTGATGCGGATGCTGCCGCTGAGGGTGTCTTTGAAATTGCCCAAATTGTCGATGCCGTCTTGAATGGCGGCAAAGTGCGGTTCGGTTTCGCCAAACAACTGCGCGCCGGCGGGGGTGAGCGAAATGCTGCGGGTGGTGCGGTTAAACAGGCGCAGGTTGAGGCGGCCTTCGAGATGGCCGATGGTTTGGCTGAGCGCCGATTTCGACACGCCCAGCCGTTGCGCGGCGGCGGTGAAGCTGCCTGCTCGGGCAACGGTGATAAAGGCGTGAAGCTCGTTGAAATGGCGCATGATGTTCCCCTGTCTTGCGATGCGGCGGGCAAAGATGGCTTTATCGTGAAATGAACAAAAAGTGCGGCGGCGTTGCTTCGCCTTGTATCACTTCTTTCTTCATTCCGCTACATCTTAACCATTTCGGGCGAAATGGCAAAGGGTTTCCGCCGCCGTGGCGCCGACGATCAAGCCAAGTGCGGTTTCAGACGGCCTCAATCATATTGTTTCAAACGGCTAAACAGTTTATTCAGCAAAAGGCGGTTTATCCGAACGATTCAGCCGTTTAAGATAAACACTGATAAACACACAGCCCGGAGCAGACAATGAAAAACCGCATACTCAAACCCGCTTTCTTGGCCATATTAATAGGATTCAGCACCATGAACAGCTATGCCGACACCTCGGCGGACAACACCGCCGCCACCCAAACCGCCCAAGCCAACCCGTTCGGGCTGGTGTATCGCGGCGCAATTACCCGCAACGAAGCGGGCAAAGTCAACATCCATCCGGTGCAATACCACATCAACGGCATTGATATTGCAGCGAATGTCTACACGCCGGCGCAATACGACCCGAATAAACAATACCCCGCCATCGTGGTGGCGCACCCCAACGGCGGCGTGAAAGAGCAAGTGGCGGGGCTGTATGCGCAGAATCTGGCGCAGCAAGGCTACATCGCCATTGCCTTTGACGCCGCTTATCAAGGCGGCAGCGGCGGCAGCCCGCGCTATGTCGACAAACCGCAAAACCGCATTGAAGACATTCGCGCCGCCGCCGACTTTGTCAGCCGATATCCCGGCGCCGACGCCGACCGCCTCGGCCTGCTCGGCATTTGCGGCGGCGGCGGTTATTCGATTAAAGCCGCACAGGCGGATAAACGCTTTAAAGCGGTTGCCACCCTAAGCCTGTTCAACAGCGGCGACGCCCGCCGCAACGGCTTTATGCGTTCGCAAACCGACAGCATTCAAGCGCGTTTGGCACAAGCCGCCGCTGCCCGTGCGCAAGAAGCCGCCGGCGGCGAAGTGCAATACACCCCCTCTTTTGCCGCAGGTATGACCGAAGCGCAAATTGCCGCGCTGCCGTTTGAAATGTATCGTGAAGGCTACGAATATTACGCCCGCAGCCACTTCCACCCCAATTCGCAAACCCATTCCACCCTCAGCAGCCTGGCGGATTTGATGGCATTTGATGCCAACACCCAAGTCGAGCTGATCAACCAGCCATTGTTAATGATGGCGGGCGACAAGGCCGACAGCCTGTATATGACCGAAGAAGTGTTTAAAAACGCCACCGGCACAAACAATAAAGAGCTGTTTCTGATCCCCGGCGCCACCCATATCCAAACCTATTGGAAACCGGAATACGTCAGCCAAATCAGCACCAAGCTCAACGATTTTTACGGCAAAAACCTATAATCCATCAGGAGAGCAAATGAAAAAAGCACTTCACGCCACATTGGGGCTAGGGCTAACACTGGCAGGCAGCGCCTTCGCCGCCGATTTCAAAGGCGCCGCCGAGCTGCAACACCTGCCGCAATCCGCCTTACCATACACCGATGCGCCGAGCGCCTATTTCAGCGGCAAAGCCCGTTTCGCCCGCTATCCCACCGTCGACCAAAGCGCCGACGGCTGGGCGATTGTCGAATTCGACAGCGGCACCATCAACCACTGGCACCGCCACAGCAACGGCCAATACCTGATCATCACCGCAGGCGAAGGGCTGGTGCAAGAATGGGGCAAACCGATTCAAGCCGTGAAAAAAGGCGATGCCGTGTGGTTTCCGCCGGATGTCAAACACTGGCACGGCGCCGCCCCCAACCGCAGCATGGCGCACATCACCATCAGCCCCAATGCCGCCGGCAATCAAACCACCTGGCTGGAAGCCGTCGACCCCGCCACCCTCACCGCCTTCCAAGCCCAAGCAAACCACAGCGTGCAACAAACCACCCCACTGACCGCGCGCCAGCTCGCCATTGTGCCGATTGCCGCCCTCACCGCCGAGGGCAACACCGCCAAACTGAAAACCGCACTTGAAAACGGCTTGGCACAAGGCTTAAGCGTAAACGAAATCCGCGAAATCTTCACCCACCTGCACGCCTACGCCGGCTTTCCCAGAGCCCTGAACGGCCTGACCACCTTTAACAACCTGCTCAAAGAGCGGGCAGACAACGGCATTCAAGACCCGCCGGGCAAACCAAGCCAAGCCGCCACCGAAGCCGACCAGAGCAACAACTACCACAAAGGCATACAAGCATTAACCGACATGGGCAGCCGCGCCGCCGGCAACAGCCTCTTATTCGACAGCGAAGGCATCGATTACGCCCTCAAAGCCAACCTGTTCGGCTACCTGTTCAGCCGCGACACCCTCAGCTATGTCGACCGCGAGCTGGTGGTACTCGCCACCATCGCCTCACTCGGCCCGGGCGTCGAAGCACAACTCGCCTCCCATTTTCGCAACACCCAAAACCTCGGCGTGAGCCAAGCCCAACTGGAACGAATGCTCGACACCTTCGCCGCCCAAGCCAACCCCACCGCCGCCCAACACGCACGCGAGGTGTTGAATCGGTAGTAAGGCAAATAACAATATAGGCTAAAAACGAGACCGTCTGAAACTGCACTTTGTATCAGTGCATTTTCAGACGGCCTTTCCTTAGTCAAGCCTATTGAGCCTTTCCGCCTGCTCAAGCGCGGGTGGGTGTGGGGGTGGTTTTGTGGCGGTGGCCGGCCATCAGTGCGGCGATGGTCAGCAGCAGGGCGCCGGCCCAGGCGGTGTGGATCAGGCTGCTGTGCGCTACGATTTGTCCGCCGAGGGCGGCGCCGAAGGTGATGCCCAGATTGAAGGCGGCGATGTTGAAACCGGAGGCCACTTCAACCGCTTGCGGGGCGTCTTGCTGCGCTTGCTGCACCACCAGCAGTTGCAGCGGCGGCACGGTGGCGAAGCTGGTCAGCCCGAGCAGGATGGTGCTGACGGCGAGGGCGGCGGGGTGGGTTGCGGTGAGGATAAACGACAGCAACACCCACACCTGCGCGGCAAACAAAATTTTCAAGGCCGTGCGTGCGCCGCTGCGGTCGGCCAGCTTGGCGCCGAGAATGTTGCCGCTTGCCACGGCGGTGCCGTAAGCCACCAGCATCAGGCTGACGGCGTTATTGCCGAAGCCGCCCAGCTGTTGCAGTATCGGCGTCAGAAAGGTAAACAACACAAAAGTGCCGCCGTAGCCGATCACGGTCATCGCATACACCTGCCACAGGCGCGGCGAAGTCAGCACCGCCAGCTGCTGCCTGCGGGTGGGCGGGGTGCTTTGCTGCAATTGGCGCGGGATAAACAGCAGACTGCCGGCAAACGCCGCCACGCCCAGTGCCGACACGATTAAAAACGTGGTTTGCCAGCCCAAATGTTGGCCGATAAATGTGCCCAGCGGCACGCCGGTAACCAGCGCCACGGTCAGCCCGGTAAACATCATCGCAATCGCTTGGGCGGCTTTTTCTTTGGCGACCAATTGAGTGGCAATGGTGGCGCCGATCGAGAAAAACACCCCGTGCGCCAGCCCGGTGACCACACGGGCGCTCAGCAAAGTGGCAAAGCCCGTCGCCTGCCAGGCAAGCAGGTTGCCGACCACAAAAACGGCCATCAGCATCAGCAGCACATTTTTGCGCGGCCAGCGGGCGGTGGCGGCGGTCAGCAGCGGCGCGCTGACGGCAACCGACAAGGCATACAGGCTCACCGCCAGCCCGGCGGAAGGCAGGGTAACGCCCAAATCGGCGGCAATGGTGGGCAGCAGCCCGACAATCACAAATTCGGTGGTGCCGATGGCAAACGCACCGAGCATTAATGCAAACAAAGCAAGCGGCATGATTTTTTCCTCTTTGACGGATTCAGATGCAACAGAGGGCATCATGCCGCATTTATCTTTGCGAAAAAACACGGTAATATGCAAATTACTTTTACAAAAACCGCAAAAATAGCATGAAACTGGATTTAGACGCCTTGAATATCTTTGTGCAGATTGTCGACAGCGGCTCGCTCAGCGGCGCAGCGGCACGGCTTGATTTGCCCGTGTCGGCAGTGAGCCGCCAGCTTGCACGGCTGGAGGGCAACCTGCAACTGACGCTGTTGCAACGCAGCACCCGCCGTATGCAGCTCTCCGATGAAGGGCGGCTGCTGTTGGCACAAGCGCGGCGGATACTGGATGAAGTACACCTGACCGAAGAGCGGTTGGCGATGCGGCGCGCCGAAGCCGGCGGCCTGTTGCGGGTGAACACGTCGGTGCCGGTGATGCTGCACGTGCTCGCGCCGCTGCTGCACGAATTCCGCCGCCAATATCCACAGATCGACATCGAGCTCGACAGCAACGACAACCTGATTGACTTAATCGAAGCGCGCACCGATGTCGCCCTGCGCATCGGCCGCCTGCAAGATTCCGCCATGCACGCCCGTCTGCTCGGGCACACCGCCGTCTGCGTGCTGGCTGCGCCCGCCTATCTGGCGCAACACGGCACGCCGCAAACCAGCGCCGATTTGGCACGCCACGCATTGCTCGGCTTCCGCAGCCCCGCCTCGCTCAACCAATGGCCGCTTCTCGACCACAACGGCAGGCTGCTGGAGATCGAACCCGCCATTCGGGCTTCCGGCGGCGAAACCCTGCGCCACCTTGCCCTCGCCGGCAACGGCATCGTCTGCCTTTCCGAGCTGATGACCTGGCAAGACCGCCAAAACGGCACGCTGGTGCCGGTGTTGCCGGCGCAGCAGCAAACCGTTACCCAACCGCTCTACGCCGTGTATTACCGCCACCGCACCTTATCCGCCCGCACCGCCGTGTGGATTGATTTTCTGGCGCAGCAAATCCCCCAAATGCCGTGGTATCGGGCGCAGGCGGCGCAGCCATCGGCAGGCTGAGGCCGTCTGAAAAGCCAAAGTGCGGTTTTTTATCGATACAAGCCGACAAGCGGGCAGGCTGAAAACCATATGCCGCCTGTCCGCTTATGTTTGTGAATGAGGATAAACACAGCCAATCGTTTGCTGATAAGCAGATTGATTAAAACAATCGTTAAAGGCCGTCTGAAAGCCAAAGTGCGGTTTCAGACGGCCTGTTCTTCACGAGAGAATCCTAAGGCAACCATTCAATTCATGAATTTCCCTCATGATTTCTATGAGCATTGCCCCGCTAGTCAAGCCGGCTGTTTCTGCTTATGATAAATCCCATCGACGGCTATGTGACGGGCTGTCAACCGATTGATTTCACGATTAAAGGAAAAGAAAATGACTTTAGAACAACTGATCGAGCGCCAAGCGTTAAAAGATTTGGTAGACACGTTCTCCAACTTGGCTGATGAAAAACGGGTGGCGGAGCAGATGCCGCTGTTTACCGAAGATGCGCAAGTCACCACCTATATCGGCGGCGAATTATTTGCCGATATGCACGGGCGGGGCGAGATTGAAAAAGTGTTTACCGATTTTCTGGCGGGTTTTGAGCGTGTTTACCATTTGAACGGCCAGCACACGGTGACATTTAACAGCAGCGACAGCGCCGATGCGATTAATTATTGTGCGGTGCAATTGGTCGGCGAGCAAGAGGGCAAACAGGTGCTGCACAGCCACAGCGTGCGCTATCAGGACAGCTACCGCAAAATAGACGGCAAGTGGCTGATTTCAAAACGCATTGCCAACTTTATGATCAGCGACAGCCGCGAAATCGGCGCTTAAGCACCGGTGCCGCAAGAGGAACAGCGCATGAAAGCCAAAACATCCGCCTGGCTGCTCGCCGCCTTATCGCTGGCGTTGGCGGGCTGCCAACAGCTTGATCCGCAAGCGATTCATCTCGCCAAACAAGGCAGCTTTACCGTGGGCGGGCGCTACATCACCCACCCCGGCACGTTCAGCCCCGATCATTTCATTTCACCGCAAGGCCAGCGGGCTTATGGCGATTTCGCCTACGTCAGCTACCAAACGCCGGTCAACGCCAAGCCTTATCCGCTGATTTTCCAGCACGGCGGCGCACAATCGAAGCGCACGTGGGAATCTACCGTCGACGGGCGCGACGGCTTCAACACCTTGTTTCTGAAACAAGGCTACAGCGTGTATCTGCTCGACCAGCCCCGCAGCGGCGAAGCCAATCTGTCGACCCAAGCGGTTACGCCCGACACGCCGTGGGCAGCCAACCCGATGTACGGCGACAAAACCCTCTACCTGCTCTCGCGCATCGGGCATTACAACGCCCAAGGCGAAGCTGTGGCCAACGCCCAATTTCCGAGCGGCGAAGCTCATTATCAGGCATTCCAACAAAGCTGGACCATCGGCTCCGGCCCGCTGGACAATGATTTGAACGCCGATGTGCTGGCGCAACTGGTCGAACAAACCGGCGGCGCCGTGCTGGTTACCCACTCCATGGGCGGCACCATCGGCTGGCGTACCGCCTTGCGCAGCGACAACGTTAAAGCCATCATCGCCTATGAACCCGGCGGCACCCCGTTTATCTTCCCCGACAGCGAAATGCCCGCCGTTACCCAAGCCCGCTTCGCCGCCCTCAGCGCCACCGCCCTCGGCGTGCCGATGGCAGAATTTCTGAAACTCACCCGCATGCCGATCGTGCTGTATTACGGCGACTACATCAAGGTCGGCTCCGAGCACGTCGGCGAAGACAAATGGGGCACCGAGCTGGAAATGGCGAAACAATTTGTGGCCGCCATCAACCGCCACGGCGGCGACGCCACCCTCGTCCACCTGCCCGACATCGGCATCAGCGGCAACTCACATTTCCTGATGGGCGAAAAAAACAACCGCCAACTGGTTGCGCTGGCGGCTGCATGGCTGAAAGAAAAAGGGCTGGATCGGTAAGGTTAACGAGTTCATCAGTCAGGCCGTCTGAAACCGCACTTGGATTATCAAAGTGCGGTTTGGGCGGCGTTTCTGATTTCATCGATAAGCCGAAGTAAACGAGCTTCGCGTAACGTCTTATTTTTCAACTCACATTCCCAAATAACGATAACTTTAAATCCTAAATCTTCAAGTGAGTTGCAGCTTCTTACATCCCGTTTTTTATTTTTCGTTATTTTTTCTTGCCAAAATTCACGATTACTACTTGGAAGATTTCCCCTAGGGCAGGTATGCCCGTGCCAAAAACAGCCGTGTACAAATATGACGGTTTTGTATTTAGGCAAAACAATATCGGGAACATCGGTATATCGTTTATCGTTCTTTCGATACCGAAATCCCTTTGAAAATAAAAACGTCCCGACTAATATCTCGGGTTTGGTATTTTTACTTTTAACCTTCGACATGATTTCGGAACGTTTTTTCGGAGAGAAAATATCAGTCATCTCAAATTATTCTAATTCGGAATCATCTAATCTTCTTTGTAAGTGTGAAAGCAATCCTAATGCATCTAGACAATCTTTTTCATTAAAAAGCCCAGAATTCTTTAAATCTTTAATTTCAGAATGTGCTATAGGATTTCTACATCCGCTTATTATTCCCATAGAAAGATACTTCTGTCCCTCTTCTATTGAAGTTAAAGTATCTTCTGAAAATACATTTTGATTTAATTCTTTATATTTCTTTGTAACCTTTAATTTTTTCTTACCATCCCTTGCTATACCAAACACTTCTCCCATCAATCCTTGGTCTTTGGATTGTGTACATCCAGACTTTTTTCGAGTATTAGCAACATATCTTTTGGCACTTTCTGCAAAGGCATTATAATAATCTTCTTTTTCATAATATTTTTGTGATGAGTCCCGGATTTCAGTATGCAATCCTCTCCAGTGATAATAGGGATACTCAGGAACTAAAGTGCGTAAAGCTTTAACCACTTCGACTTGCTCTAATACCGTTAATTCAGAATCTTCGACCTGCCGTAAAATATCCTGAACCGAATTTTTAATATCAATAGGTAATTTACTTTGCCAATCCTGTATGTCAATATTATTTTCGCTTTTCATTCTCTTGTCTTTTTCAGTTTTTCTTTTCTCTCTCCAATCACGTTCGATTACAGAGACAGTTTCGCTTAAGAAACTCCTTAACATTGTGGTAATGGGTTGTTTCCAGTCCAACGAAGTTCTATCCGTAGAAATTAAGTCTTCGTTATCATCGTCAATAAAATCGACGTTTAACCAACCGGTCAGATAAGAATAAAAATGGCTAGATTCGCTGCTTCTGAAGAATTCGGGAGCGTTAACCCTACGCCCATTTGCAAAGAGAGTAATGCCTTTCATATTGTTTTTCAACGGTTTTTCTGTGGTGATGAATTTACCGTTTATTAATCCGGAAGAAGTGTATTTTTCAGCCTTATCCGCTAATGTCCCCGTTTTAATCAATTCTTCATAATTCCATTCAAATTGCGGCGTAATGAATTTATATTTCAAATGATTGTCTATAACTTTTACTTCTCCATCATTTAAACACATTTGAATAATGAAGTTAGAATCAGTGAAGTTGAATAATCTTGCAAGGTGTTCAACGTACTTATCTAAAGGGTAGCCTTGCTTCTTAGTTAATTCCGTAAGCGTTATCGTTGTTCCGTGGGTGACGCCGTCGGAAGAATTGACCTCAGTAATATCGAACGTAGGGCTGTAATCGCCTTCACTGTTTAAAATTTCTTTATAATCTAATGTAAAGGTGACTTTTTCATCGTTTTTTATCGTGGATATTTCAATTTTATTACCCAGTCCGAATAAGGCTAACTTGCCGAGCCCTTTTTTTCCAGTCGGTTTTCTATTTGGACAAGAAATTTGATTTTCTTTACGACGATTACGACCGATTTTCAAATAAAAATCATTGATTTCATCAAAGCTCATACCTATTCCGTCATCCCGTATTACAATTTTATGTTCAGGTTTATCGTAAAGAAGAACTTCAGCTACCGTTGCGCCCGCATCGTAAGCATTCGCCACCAACTCTGCAATAGCAGGGATGGTATGAGAATACATTTTTACGCCGAGATGTTCGATTACAGTCGGCTGAAAACTCATTTTTAATTGCTTATCAGACATTTTAATCTCCGCTTCGTTATTATCATTTTAAACTGTTATTAATAATCGCCTTCCCGATTTGTTCAGCGTATTTAGGCGGTACGGCATTGCCGATTAATCGAGCGATTTTGTCTCTACTGTTCGCCTTGAAAACATAATGTTTCGGAAACGATTGTAAAGTGGCGCCTTCGCGCAAAGACAAGGCTCTGTCCTCTTCCGGATGAACAAAACGGCCGTTAGAAACGCTAAAGAATTTAGTGGTGATGGTCGGAGAGGGCTGATCCCACCACAGACGCCCGAAAGTATCTTTAAAACAGTTGTCTTTGTTGACGAAACATTTCAATTGTAAATCAGGTCGATTCGCAAATGCCAAACGATTACCGCCGTTTTTAGGAATTAGGCGTATTCTTTGCATATTGATATCGGATAATCCGGCGCAACTATGTATATAATCGGTATTATCCTGATGTCCTGCGGTAATTTTAGGGAAACCGTTTTTTTCACCCAATACATCCCTGACGGTCAAAACTTTGTCTTTGGATTCTATTGGTTCCAGTTTATCTTTGCTCACTCTGTTTGCAATTAAAGTAAAACGTTTGCGACTTTGAGGAACATTATAGTATTGTGTGTTATGTATTCCAAAATGGACGGTATAACCCAAAACTTCTAATTTATTAACAAAAACATCCAATCCGCTCTCTTTTCGGCGACTAAAAATGCCCGGTACGTTTTCCACGACGACATAACCGGGAATGAAGTATTCGACGAAACGTTGAAATTCGGATAACAGGCTTTTTGATTGTTCGGATTTCTCTTTACTAGTTCTAATGACACTCCAATATTGACAAGGGCTGCAACCTATTAAAATTAAGTTGTCGTCTTTTCGGGAAAGACCTAGCGAGCGAGCCAATTCACTTTCCTGCAAGGCAAAAACGTCGGCATGAATAAAAGCCGCATCTCGGATGTTCGCTTCGTAAGTTTCTTTACAGGATATTTCATAGTCGATTCCTGCGAGCACGCGAATTCCAGCCTCTTGCAAACCGTAACTCATCCCACCGCCACCACAAAAAAAGTCCAATGCTTTCAAATTTTTATATTTCATCTTTAAAGTTTTTAACCCTTTTAGATAAATTTGGTTTATGTATCATACAAGTGATAGATTTCCAATAGTTTAAAGTGATAGCTTTTCGTTGCATAGCTTTTTTCATTCGATGTGTCCTTTTAATTGAACTTAATGTATCCGTATTCCAAATAAATGACATAGTTAAATCATGCAAATGTGCTGTAAATTCGCAATATCTTAGAAAAAATAAAGCATTAACAAAATATTAGGCGTCAAATCTTACACAAGCTTTCGATCCATACTCAGGTATTTTCTATGGGATTCAAAGTAGACTATGAGGTAGTAGCCGCTCAAAGCAGTTTTTCATCGAGACAGACGTATTTCCATCTTCTTCTCGATGTTTAGGAAGTTGCTCCAAAAAATCTTGTTTGCGGATTGGGCTAGATTTTATGTGAGCCAATAATAACTTATTTTACGGCACTAAAGCCTTAGGGTGTCCTGACAATTCAGAATGCACGCTTTTTACGATGATGCTTGGTTGGGGTCGTGTGCCAGCAGGCGCTTGCTGATGCTGCGCAGCAGGGCGGCTTCTTCCGGGCTGATGGGCACGCATTGTGCCATTTGCTCGGGCACGGCGGCGGCTTGCGATTCCAGTGCGCGGCCCTGTGCGGTGAGCGCGATTTGCACCATGCGTTCATCATATTCGGCGCGCCGGCGCTCAAGCAGCCCTTTTTGCTGCAAACGCTTGAGCAGCGGGGTGAGCGTGCCGCTGTCGAGATGCAGTTTGCCGCCGATTTGGCTGACACTCTGCCCGTCGTGTTCCCACAGCACCATCATCACCAGATATTGCGGATAGGTTAAATCGAGCGCCTCTAAAAACGGGGTGTAGCGGCGGGTGATTTCTTTCGACAGCGCATACAGCGGAAAGCAGAATTGGTTATCCAGTTTTAATTGTTGGTACATTCAGACGGCCTCGATGGCGCAAATAAAGATAAATAGCGGTTTAAAAAAGCCGCGCGGGTTGTTTCATGCCGAATAGAATAGAGAAAAATTAAATTTTTCGCAATCTAGTTTGATGAAATTTATTTTTCAGACGGCGCGGAAATGGCATTGAGGAACAAGCAATGCGGTGGGGCGAAGGGTGGAAAAGCGCCATGCCGGTTGTGATTGAAGCGGCTGAAAGAATATCAGGCCGTCTGAAACCGCACTTTGGTTTTTTCAATCAAACACCCTAATCCATACCGTTTCCCCGCGAATGTGTGTTAATTGGCGGCACGTTATCCAATGCATTGATGTGGAAATGATTTTATCTGTTGCATAAGGCAAAGGCCGTCTGAACCGCACTTTTATTATCCAAAGTGCGGTTCAGACGGCAAGCGGCTATACGCCGCGGCTTAGGGGGGAGCCGGGTTTTGCACGTTCGGCGTGAATACGGGCTTTTTCTTCCTCGCTGCGGGTTTTGTTGTCGTGCCAGGCTTGTTGGGTGGTGCTGTCGCCGCCGACGACGTTGGTGTCGCCGCGCTGCATGGCTTGGTAGCCTTGGCGGGCGACTTGGGCGGGGTCGTTTTTCCAGCTGTTGTCGCCGAAAGCGGTGGTTTGCATGCCGGCGCGGGCGTGGAATTCGGTGGCGGTGGCGCCGGGGTGGAGGTTGGTTACGCTGATGCCGCTGTCTTTCAACTCTTCACGAATGCTGTTGCCGAAGGCGCTTAAAAAGGCTTTCGACGGGCCGTATACGCTTTCATACGGGGTGGGCGTGCTGGCGGAAAGTGAGCTGACCAGCAGAATTTTGCCGCCGCCTGCGGCGATCATCGGCGGAATCAGCGCATGTGCCAGCCGCACCGGCGAGGCCATGTTGAGCGCCATCAGCTGCAAATGTTTTTCCAATGGGTTGTCGATAAAGGCGCCGCCGACGGCGATGCCGGCGTTGAGCACCAACACCCGCACCGTGCGCCCGCTGTGGCGGACGGCATCAAGCACGGCTTGATTGCCGGCTTCGGTCGCCAAGTCGGACTGCACGGAGATGACTTCGCCGCCGTGGCTTTTCAGGCTGTCGGCGGCGGCAAATACGCGTTCGCCGGCGCCGGTGATGATTAAATCATGGCCGTCGGCTGCCAGCAGGCGGGCGATTTCGAGGCCGATGCCGGCGGAGCCGCCGGTAATCAGGGCTAAAGGTTTGCTCATGTGAATCTCCTTATTTTAATGATTAGGGGTTACTGACCGCTTTGCAACAAGGCCGGGTTTTGCCACCAATGGTCGTTTTGGAAGCGGTGCGGCTGGTATTTTTCGCCCATTTTCGGCACGTCTAACGGCAGGCCGGCACGTTGGGCGGCGGCGTTTGTGCGCTTGATCGATTCGTTCCACGGGTTGCGGCCGAGGCTGAATACGCCCCAGTGAATCGGCAGCATGCGCGCGGCGCCGAGATCGAGGGCGGCTTGCACGGCTTGTTCGGGGAACATATGGGTGTTCGGCCAGCCGGGGTTGGCGGCGTCGATTTCGATAAAGGCGAGGTCGAAGCCGGCGTATTTTTTACCGATTTCGGCGAAATGCCGTCCGTAGCCGGAATCGCCGCTCCAAAACAGCCGTTTGCCTGCGCCTTCGATCACAAACGAAGCCCACAGGGTTTTATTGCGGTCGTTGCGCCAGCGGGCGGAATAGTGCAGTGCGGTTTCGGCATGGAAAGTCAGCCCGGCAACGGTGGCGCTGTCGCCCCAGCCCAGCTCGGTGATGTTTTCAGACGGTACGCCCCACGATTGCAAGCGTGCGCCCACACCGAGCGGGGCAACAAAGTGCGGTATCGCACCCGCTGTCGGTTTTGCCAAACGGCGGATGGTGGCGGCTTCGAGGTGGTCGTAATGGTCGTGGGTGATCAGCACGATATCGGCGGCGGGCAAGGCGTTGCGTGTGATCGGCGCCGCTTGGAAGCGCGGCACCACAAACGGCAGGTTGAGCGGTGCGGCATTGTCGAGCACGGGGTCGATAATCAGCCGTTTGCCGTCCAATTCAAGAATGGCGCTGCTGTGGCCGAGCCAGTAATAAGCAAAAGGTTCGGCTTGGGCAAAGCTGCCGCCGTCTAATGCCGCCATCGGCAGCGGCGCGGCGGGGGCATAACCGCTGTAGCGCCGCCAGCCGCCTTTGCCGGCCGCTTTTTCGGGGTAAAACACCAATTCGTCATACAGGTTGTGAAAGCGGCCGTCACGGTAATAATCGAGTGATGCGAAACGGGTTTCATCGGGCAGCGCGCCGATATTGCGGGATAGCTGACAGCCCGCCGCCGCCACGGCAACAGCCAGTGCGGTCAAGGTGTAGAGGCTGTAGCGTTGCCATTTTTTCATCAAATCACGTTCCTTTCGCGGCGGGAAGCCTTATGATTGAACCCATTCGGCAAAACGTGCCTGCCAATCGGGGTGCCAGCGTGACAGCGCCGGTCGGTTGTGAATCATGTCGTCTGCCGCCCATTGAATGCGTTTGGCATCGAGTTCGGCGCTGACGGCATTGTCGGGGCAGATCAGGTAAAAATCGCCTTGCGTAAAACGGTCGGCAAAATAATCGGCCACCTGCGCCGCCGTCCACGGCTCATCGGGTTTGTCGGCCGGCCGGCGCAAATCCTGATCGGGGAAGTTCATCGGCGTCCAGGTATAGCCCGGCACCAGCAGATGGGCGCTGATTTTGTCGCCGGCGGTTTGGCGCAATTCGTGTGCCAGCTGCTCGGTCAGCACTTTCACCCCGGCCTTGGCGACCGAGTAGGCGGCATTGCCCGGCGGTGTAGTGATGCCTTCTTTCGAACCGAGGTTTACCACGGCACTGCGCCCGGATTGCGCCAGCATCGGCGGCACAAACAGCGCCTGCGCCTGCACGATGGCAAACAGGTTCACCTCCAGCTGCCGCCGCCACGCCGCCATTTCGCCCCACGGCCCGGCGCCGGCGAGAATGCCGGCATTGTTGATTAAAAGTGCGGTTTCGCCAAAGCGCCCGAAAGCGGTGTCGCGCAAACGGGTGAGATCATCACTCGACGCCACATCGCCGACCACCGCCTCGGTTTCGGTGTTCAGCGTTGCCGCCAGTGTGTTTAACGCCGCCGCATCACGGTCGAACAGGCACAAGCGCATGCCGAATCCGGCCAATTTGTGCGCCAGCGCCGCGCCGATGCCGTTGGCCGCACCGGTAATCACCGCCGCCCGCCCCGGTTGTAAAATATCCTGCTTCATGTTGCTGCTCCGTGTTGCATTGATTTTGACTATTATCGGCAAAACAAGCACGGGAAACAATGTATTGAAATGTGATTTCAGAATGAACGAAAATGCAATAATCAGGCCGTCTGAAACCGCACTTTGGCTTTTCAGACGGCCTGATGGTGTTGATATGACTATAAAAATTCTTTGCGCAAAATGTCTGCCAAGATGTCGAACACCAGTTTCACCCGTGCCGGCAGTAAGGTGGCGGAGGGGCGGTAAACATACAGCTGCCACGGCTCTGCTTTATATCGGTTCAACACCGGCACCAACTCGCCGCGCTTGATATACGGCATCGCCAGATGGTCGGCCAAGTGGGCAAACACTCGTCCGCCGAGCGCCGCCGCCACTTCCGCTTCGGCATTGGCGGTGATAAAGCGTGGATTTTTCGGCAGAAATGCGGCGCCGTCGGCAAACTGCCACTGCCACATTCGTCCGGTGTGCGGGTTGATCAGGCCGCTGAGCGGAAAGCGCTGCTGCAAATCGTGTAAATCTTTCGGCTCGCCCCATTGTGCCAGCAGCGACGGCGCCGCCACCACTTGCGCCCCCATCGGCATAATCGGGCGCACCACCAAGCGGTTGTCGGGCATGCTGCTGATGCGGATGCCGACATCAATCTGTGCATCGACAATATTCACATGCGCCTCGCTCACCCGCCAGTCGAGCACGATGTCGGGGTAGTCGTCCAAACGGCTTAACACCGCCTGAAGCAGCGCTTCGTTTTGGATAAAGCGCGGCAGCGCCACCCGCACCACGCCGCGCATTTCGCCCTGCAACGGGGTTTGCGCCGCTTGGAACAAGGCCTCGCCGTCTGAGAGCCATTGCCGTGCCAACGGGTAAAAATATTCGCCGTAACGGGTGAGCTTGATTTGGCGGGTGTTGCGCTGAAACAGAATTTCGCCCAGCTCTCTTTCCAGCCGGCGAATGGTGCGCGACACTATCGGCGCCGCCACGCCTAAGCGCACCGCCGCTTCGTTGAATTGCAGCGTTTCCGCCGCCGTGCAGAAAATGCGCAATGCTTCCGGTTTGTTCAGCATATCACCGTCCTGTTTGGGTTTTGGGGAACACTATAGCAAAATCCGAGGGCAAGTTATATTGTGCTGAACCGAGGCCGTCTGAAACCGCACTTTGGGTTTTTCAGACGGCCTTGCGGGTTGTTTTCAGGTGCTTGTCTGAAGCGCTTGTGTGTGGCTTAGCCGCCGAATATTCCACTCTATTTGATACCGCCTGAAACCGCGCTTTGCTGTTTTTTCAGACGGCATTGCGGTTTATTTGCGCATGATGAGCCGAAACGCCTGTCGGCAGGTTTGCCGTGTGTGTGGCTTAGCCGCGCAAGATTTGCTCTTCATTTGAGGCCGTCTGAAAACCGCACTTCGGTGTTTTTTCAGACGGCCTTGTTGTGGCTTGGCGTGGTGTGCAGGGCGGCGTCGGGTAATGGATAATGATTTCATTTCAACGGCCAAACCTTTTATTGTACTGCGGCATTTTGTGTTTGGAATCAGGCTGTTGTCGCAATATTGAAAAAATAAAAATCGTTGTGGTGATTTTTTGATTTCCATCGATTTTGGGTGAAAAAACGTTGGTTTTTTCATTTTTGGGGCGTAAGGTGAAGGGGTGAATAGTTGTGATATTCACATTTATCTATTCTACCCAAGGAGGTTCAAAATGAGTAAGCAAGACATTTACGATTCGCGTTTCGGCTCGGTGAGCATGCGCTTGGCGGCAGAGGCCAACCGTTTTCCGCCAACGGAAATGCGGGAAGATGTGGCTTATCAAATGATTCATGACGAGCTGTTTCTTGACGGCAACGCCCGACAAAATCTGGCGACCTTCTGCCAAACCTGGGATGACGAAAATGTACACAAACTGATGGATCTTTCCATCAATAAAAACTGGATTGATAAAGAAGAGTATCCGCAGTCGGCGGAAATCGATGCCCGCTGCGTGCGCATGATGGCCGATTTGTGGCATGCACCGCTGAAAAAAGGTGAAAGTGCGGTCGGCACCAACACCATCGGCTCTTCTGAGGCTTGTATGCTCGGCGGTATGGCGATGAAATGGCGTTGGCGCCAAAAACGGCAAGCGGCGGGCAAGCCGGCCGATAAGCCGAATCTGGTGTGCGGGCCGGTGCAGGTGTGCTGGCATAAATTCGCCCGCTATTGGGATGTGGAAATCCGTGAGATTCCGATGGCGCCGGGCAAGCTGTTTATGGATCCGGAGCGGATGCTGGCGGCTTGTGATGAAAACACCATCGGGGTGGTGCCGACCTTCGGCGTAACGTATACCGGCAATTATGAGTTTCCGAAAGCCATCAGCGATGCGCTTGATCAATTGCAGGCCGAAACGGGGCTGGATATCGATATTCATGTCGATGCGGCCAGCGGCGGCTTTTTGGCGCCTTTCTGCGCGCCGGAAATCGAGTGGGATTTCCGCCTGCCGCGGGTGAAATCAATCAGCAGCTCCGGCCATAAATTCGGGCTGGCGCCGTTGGGCTGCGGCTGGGTGTTGTGGCGTGATCAGGCTTCGCTGCCGCAGGAGCTGGTGTTTAATGTGGATTATCTGGGCGGGCAGGTCGGCACGTTTGCGATTAATTTTTCCCGCCCCGCCGGTCAGGTGATTGCGCAATATTATGAATTTTTGCGCTTGGGGCGTGAGGGCTACCGCAAGGTGCATACGGCGTCTTATCTGGTGGCGGCGTATTTGGCCGAGGCGTTGGCGGATTTGGGGCCGTATGAGTTTATCTGCAAGGGCGACCCGAAAGAAGGCATTCCGGCGGTGTGTTTCAAGTTGAAAGACGGCAGTGACCCGGGCTACACGCTTTATGACGTGTCGGAACGGCTGCGGCTGCGCGGCTGGCAGGTGCCGGCGTTTGCGCTGACCGGCGATTGCAGCGATGTGACCGTGATGCGGATTATGTGCCGCCGCGGCTTTGAGATGGATTTTGCCGATTTGCTGCTGAAAGACTATAAAGCGGTGCTGCAATATCTGCACGACCATCCGCAACGCAGCGGCCTTGCTGAAGGCAGCAGTTTCAATCACACTTGATGAAGGAGTTTTATCATGGCGACACAATCTGCAAACGGCGCCGTGAAAAAGCTCGGCATCACCACACTGGTTATTATGAACATTGTGGCGGTGGTGAGCCTTCGCGGTTTGCCGGCTGAAGCCGAATACGGCTTGAGTTCGATTTTTTATTATGTGTTTGCGGCAATCTTCTTTCTGATTCCGGTTTCGCTGGTGGCGGCCGAATTGGCGACCGGCTGGCCGGAAAAAGGCGGGGTCTTCCGCTGGGTGGGCGAGGCCTTCGGGCCGAAATGGGCTTTTTTGGCGATGTTTATGCTGTGGATCGAGGTGACGGTGTGGTTTCCCACCGCGCTGACCTTCGGCTCGGTGTCGCTGGCGTTTATCGGCCCCGATCAAACTTGGGATCAGGCGCTGTCGGCCAACAAGTTTTTTGTGTTGGCGATTGTGCTGGCGATTTACTGGCTGG
Source organism: Chelonobacter oris (assembly GCF_000772535.1). GTDB lineage: Bacteria > Pseudomonadota > Gammaproteobacteria > Enterobacterales > Pasteurellaceae > Chelonobacter > Chelonobacter oris. Next base: position 27,546 of record NZ_JSUM01000013.1, on the reverse strand, counting down.
CGACGTTTATCGCCTTTAAAGGCGTGAATGCGTTTGCCAAGGTGTCGAAATGGGGCGGCATCATCGGCACCATTGTGCCGGCGGTAATTCTGATTGTGTTGGGCTTTGCCTATCTCTTTTCCGGCCAGCCTTCGCAAATCGAGCTCTCTTGGAGTCAGCTGATGCCGGATTTCTCAAAATTTGACAATATCGTGTTGGCGGCGAGCATTTTCCTGTTTTATGCCGGTATGGAAATGAACGCCATTCATGTGCAGGAAGTCGACAATCCGCGCCGCAATTACCCGATTGCCATCATGATTGCCGCCATCGGCACGGTGACGATTTTTATTCTCGGCACGCTGGCGATTGCGTTTGTGATTCCGCATGCCGACATCAATCTCACCCAAAGCCTGCTGGTGGCTTATGGCGATATGTTTAAATGGGCGGGCTTGTCGTGGCTGGCGCCGGTGGTGGCGGTGGCCTTGGCCGTGGGCGTGTTGGCCGGCGTGGTCACTTGGGTGGCGGGGCCTTCGTCGGGCTTGCTGGAAATTGCCAAAGCGGGCTACCTGCCGCGCTGGTGGCAACACACCAATCAAAACGGCATGGCCACGCATATTTTGCTGTTGCAGGCCTTGATTGTGACCTTGCTGTCGATCTTGTTTGTGGTGCTGCCCAGCGTGCAGTCGGCCTATCAGATTTTAGGGCAGCTGACCGTGATTCTGTATCTGATTATGTATCTGCTGATGTTTGCGGCGGCGATTTATCTGCGCTACAGCCAGCCGCAACGCCCGCGCCCATACCGCATTCCCGGCGGCGATATCGGCATGTGGATTATCGGCGGTGCCGGCTTTATCGGCTCGGCGATTGCGTTTTTGTTCAGCTTTATTCCGCCCAATCAGATTGCCGTCGGCAGCCCTGAGCTGTATATCGGTATTTTGATCGCCGCCACCGTGGTGTTCTGCATCATTCCGTTTGTGATTTACCACGTGCGCAAACCGCACTGGCGGGCGGAAAACAGCGATTTCGCGCCGTTTACCTGGCAGGCTGAAGCCAACGGCCATCCGGGTATTCCGTCGCCATCGGCGGCAGATACCGCCACTGTCGTGCAAAACGCAGCTGCGGCGCAAAAAGCAGACACCCACACGCAGTAAGTGTTCAGACGGCCTCCTGCCCGATAACGGCAGAGGCCGTTTTTTCAAGGAGTTTTATCATGAAAGAGTTGCAACAAGCGGTGGCCAAAGCCTATGCACAGCACGCCCAAGCCCACGGCGGCCGCAATGCCGATTACATTCCTTATCTGGCCGACGTGCCGCCGCAGCTGGCGGCGTTGGCGGTGGTGACCGCAGAAGGCGAAGTGTTCAGCGCCGGTGATGCCGATTTCGCCTTTGCCATCGAATCGATTTCCAAAGTCTGCACCTTGGCGCTGGCGTTGGAAGAAAAGGGCGCGGCGGCGGTGCGCAGCAAAATCGGCGCCAGCCCGACCGGATTGCCGTTTAATTCGGTGATGGCGCTGGAGCTGCACCACGACAAACCGCTATCGCCGCTGGTCAACGCCGGCGCGATGGCGAGCGTGAGCCTGATTGAAGCGGATTCGGCCGAAGCACGCTGGCAGAAAATTCTCGATTGCCAACGCGCACTCGGCAGCGATGCGGTTCAGTTGTCGGCCGAGGTCAACCAATCGGAGCAAACCACCAATTTCCACAACCGCGCCATCGCCTGGCTGCTGTATTCGGCCGGCTTTATCTATGGCGACCCGATGGAGGCTTGCGATGTCTACACCCGCCAATGTTCCACCCTGATCAATACGGTCGACCTCGCCACCATCGCCGCCACACTGGCCGCCCAAGGCATCAACCCACGCAGCGGCAAGCGCGTATTGAAAGCGCAGAATGTGGCGCCTATTCTGGCCGAAATGATGATGGAAGGCTTATACGACGGCTCCGGCGAATGGGCGTATACCGTAGGCCTGCCCGCCAAGAGCGGTGTCGGCGGCGGACTGATGGCCGTCGTGCCCGGCAAACTCGGCATCGCCGCCTTTTCCCCGCCGCTCGACAAACACGGCAACAGCGTGCGCGCGCAAAAAATGGTGGCGCAACTGGCACAGGATTTGGGCTTCAACCTTTTCAACGCCTGAGCAAACCCAACCCGAGGCCGTCTGAAACCGCACTTTGGCTTTCAGACGGCCTTTTCATGCCCGCGCCCGATTGTTTAACCACGCTAAACGGCTTATTCGGCAAAGTGCGGTTTATCTCAACGGCAGATCGGGTTATGCTGAATCTTGACATATTTTTATCGCAAGCCACAGGAGCAAATCATGAAACACAGACAATTGGGCGGCGCACAAGGCTTGAGCGTATCGGCGCTGGGCTTGGGCTGCATGCGCATGACGTTCGGCGATGCGCCGGTCGGCGACAAAGCGCAGATGATTGAATTTATCCGCCAAGCGGTTGCACATGGAGTCAGCTTTTTCGACACTGCCGAAGTATACGGCCCGTTTGACAATGAAGAATTGGTGGGCGAAGCGCTGGCGCCGTTTAAAAACCAAGTGGTTATCGCCACCAAATTCGGTTTCAATCCCGATAAAGACGGCAAGCCGACCATCGCCGCCGGGCTGAACAGCCGCCCCGAGCGTATCCGCCAAGTGGCGGAAGCATCGCTCAAACGCTTGCAGGTTGAGGCGATTGATCTGTTTTACCAACACCGCCCCGATCCGGCAGTGCCGGTGGAAGAGGTGGCCGGAGCGGTGAAAGATTTGATCGCCGAGGGCAAAGTGAAGCATTTCGGGCTGTCGGAATCGAACGCCGAACAGATCCGCCGCGCCCATGCCGTACAACCCGTTACCGCCCTGCAAAGCGAATATTCACTGTTTTGGCGCGAAATCGAGCAAAATAATGTGCTGGCTGCCTGCGAAGAATTGGGCATCGGGTTAGTGCCCTACAGCCCGCTCGGGCGCGGTTTTCTCACCGGCACCATCACCGTCGGCCAAAAATTCGCCGCCAACGACATCCGCGCCAACAACCCGCGCTTCACCGATGAAGCCATCCGCGCCAATCAGGCGGTGGTGGATTTACTGCTGCGCATCGGGCAGGAAAAGGGCGGTGCGACACCTGCGCAAATCGCCTTAGCCTGGCTACTGGCACAAAAACCGTGGATCGTACCGATTCCCGGTAGCCGCAACCTGAAACGCTTAGACGAAAATCTGGGCGCGGCGGATATTGTACTGACCCCCGCCGATTTATCGTCCATCGAACAAGCGATGGCAGAGATTGACGTGGTGGGCGCGCGGTATTGATACCGCTTCAGGCCGTCTGCAAGCTTAAGTGCGGTTTAAAAGCGGCAGTAGCTGTTTTCGCCCATCATGATCCGCCGATGGGCGAGTCGTTGGTAAATAATAACATTCAGGTTTAACAAGCCGATGATGTCGGTATTGATCCGCTGAAACGTCAAATCCAAGGAGATTTTATGTTTAAAAAACGCCTTAGTACATTATTGATAGCAGCCTGCTCACTGGCAACCGTTGGTTTCGCCGCGCCCTTGTCGATTGAACAACAAGGCAGTTTTGCCGTGGGCGGCACAGTAAAAACCAGCCCCGGCACTTACACACCGGTTCCCGCCGCAATCGCCGGCAAAAGCAGCAACAACTTTTGGGACGTATACAACGCCTCGGTGCAGGCCGGCGGTCAAACCCTGCACGGCGATCACGCCAGCGTGTTTTACCAAATTCCGACCCGTGCCAAAGCGCACCCGCTGGTGTTTTTACACGGCTACGGCCAATCCGCACGCAGCTGGCAAACCACGCCCGACGGCCGTGAAGGCTTCGACACGCTGTTTTTACGCAAAGGCTACCCGATTTATCTGGTCGACCAACCGCGGCGCGGCCAAGCCGGGCAAAGCACCGTAGCCGCCGAACTCGCCGCCGTGCCTGACGACCAATTTTGGTACGCCCAATTCCGCATCGGCGTATATCCGAACATGAATCCCGGCGTGGCATTTCCGAGCGACAAAGCCGCCCAAGCACAATTCTTCCGCCAAATGACCCCGAGCACCGGCGCATTTGACGTCGGCGTGATAACCGACAGCATGGTGAAGCTGTTTGACAAAACCGGCGGCGGCATTTTCATCACCCATTCCGCCGGCGGCGTGATTGGCTGGACAACCGCCATGGCAAGCGACAAAGTCAACGCCATCGCCGCCTATGAGCCGGGCAACTTCCCGTTTCCCGAAGGCGAAACGCCGCCGGCATTAACAAGCCGCTTCGGCGATGTCGCCCCGATGAGCGTACCCAAAGCGCAATTTGACAAGCTGACCCGCCTGCCGATTGTGATTTATTTCGGCGACTTTATCCCCGAGCAATTAGACGGCACACAAGGCGGCGAGCAATGGCATGTGCGGTTGCAGTTGGCCAAACAATGGGCCGATGCGGTCAACAAACACGGCGGTGATGTTACCGTGGTCGAGCTGCCTAAAGCCGGCATCAAAGGCAACACCCATTTCCCGTTTTCCGATTTAAACAATGCAGAAGTAGCGGAACATTTGGCGGGTTGGCTGAAGGCAAAAGGGTTGGATAACTAAACACCGTCGTGCCGCTTAACTTGCGGCACGACGGGTGCAGATGCCGAACGGGAATATTTACTTCCACAAAAACAGCAACATGATGATTTTGATCATGCGCTTGCAGTTAAGCCGTATCATGATGAGAGATTGATGAAATTATTAGCTTCTGATTTTAAATTTTAAAAGTATAATTGGTGATATAAATAACGAATCATACCTAAACAAAAGATATTAAAAATGAATAGAAGCTATTATCAAAATACGATAAAAAAATTTTTATCAGAAGATACAAATGCAATTTTTGGGCGATTGGCAAAAAATCATCAACACGATCTTGAGGATTTACAAAAAAATGCTTGGTTAAAGCAAATTGCATTTTTAAAATCACAGCTTCAGAATATTGAGGGAAATATTTACTTTGAATTTTCGATTCCCAGAATGGGAAAGCGGGTTGATAACATCATTATTTCAAAAAATATCATTTTTGTTATCGAATTCAAGATTGGCGACACGCGCTACACAAAAGACGCTCAGGATCAAACTATTGATTATTGCTTGGATTTATTGAATTTTCATGAAGGCAGCCATAATCAGACCATTATTCCTATATTGGTTGCAACAAAAGCTCCCAATCAAGTAAACAACATAACAGCCGCCCCCCATTTAGACGATTGCATATTGTGTAATGAAAGTAATTTTGAGCACACGTTAAAAGCGATCTTATCGGCTCAAAGTGCACAATCCAATATCAATGCTGCAGCTTGGGAAGCTAGCGTATACAAACCGACGCCAACCATTATTGAAGCGGCTCAAGCAGCACTTTATAAAGGGCATAATGTTCAGGAAATTTCGAGAAGTGATTCCGGCGCAATCAATCTTTCTCGAACTGCCGCTGCAATTAATCGCATTATTGATAAGGCAAAAAGCGATTTTTGATTTAATCAAAGATAGCTACCCTATTTTGCTTACCAGAAATTTAAATACCGCAAAAAATTGGTTAAAACAAAAAGCAAAAGGAACAGAAAGAATAGGTATTGTTGCAAGTTCTGGTGGGCGAAGGCTACGTTCAGAAGGCATTGATGTTAAAAATGAAATATCTCCAGCCAATTGGTTTTTAAATGATCAAAATGATGTTCGTGCATCATATTACTTAGAAGAAATTGCGACCGAATTTGATATACAAGGCTTGGAGATTGATTTTACTTGTGTAGCATGGGATATCAATTTGTATCACAATAACAGCCAATGGCATTATCAGAATTTTAAAGGGACAAAGTGGCAAAATATCAATCAACAGTCTGCTAAAGATTATTTATTAAACTCATACCGTGTCTTATTGACCAGAGCCAGACAAGGAATGATTATTTATATTCCGGAAGTTGATGGTACTGATGTGACAAGACCTAAGAATCTTTATGATAGTACTTTTGAGTACCTAAAAAAATGTGGCTTATCTGTGATATAAAACTATTATGGGTTGGTTGTGAGTTAGTTCTAATTCAATAAATAAAAGGCCTTTGTCTTATTCAACAGATAAAATCATTTTCACATCAATGCATTGGATAACGTGCCGCCAATTAACACATATTCGCGGGAAACGGTATTTATTGCCGTGTTTGATTGAAAAAAGCCAAAGTGCGGTTTCAGACGGCCTTTGTTTAAACAGTGTCATTTCATTCGACGAAGCTGTTTAGGACACCCTCGGGTATCCCGACAAAGCAAACCGAGGCCGGTTCCCAACTGCTGTCAAGCCAGCCCGTGCTGTTTGCGCCATTGCAGCGGGGAGATGCCGTGCCATTGGTGGAAGGCGCGGCTGAAGGAGTGGGTTTCTTGGTAGCCGAGGTAAAAGGCGATTTCGCCGATGCCCATGTCTTGGCGTTGCAGCAGTTGTTCCGCCGTTTGCGCACGGGTGGCTTCGAGCAGCCGGCCGAAGCTGAGGTTTTCGGCTTTCAGACGGCGTTGCAGGGTGCGCGGGGTGATAAACAGGCGGGCGGCGATTTGTTCGAGCGTGGGTTTGTTGCCGTTGAGCAGGCGGGCGATTTCCTGCTGCACTTGTTGTTGCAGGCTTTGCGGATAGGGCGCGCCGCTGTTTTGCGCCAACAGCGGTTGGAACAGGTGCAGCAGTTCGGCGTTGTGGTTGTTGAGCGGCAGCTCGAGGGTGCGGTTGGCGTAAACAATGGCATTGCGTTCGGCTTGCGTGATAATCGGGCAGCCAAAATAAGCCTGATAGCCCGGCGGAATGCGGTTGCGGGTGAGCTCGATCCGCAACGGGGCGGGTGTGGGGTTGAGGCTGAGGACGAGGGTGTGCTGGATGGAGCGGAAAAACATATCGCTGATGATGTCGGGTTCGGGCTGCTCGCTGAACGGCCATTGTGAGGAAACGGCGGTTTCTTCTGCGCGCCGGTCGATGCAGATCCGTTGCGGGCAGACCATTTTTTTGTAGCGCGCCAGCCGTTCGAGTGCGGCGAGAAAATGGCAGGAATGCATCATCACGATGGTGGCGGGGTCGCAGCCGGCCTGATTGTCGCCGCCGTCGATTTTCAGGCCGAGCAGCGGGTCGCCGCTTTGCTGTGCCACGGCTTGCCAAAAGGCGAAATAGTGCGCAGTCGGCAGGGTGGGGCGGCTGTCGGATAATACGGTCGGCGAAATGCCGGCCGCTTTCATCAGCTGCACGATGTCCATACCCATGCTGCTGATTTGGATTAAGATGTTGTGATTCAAGGGAAATTTATCGGGTGCGTGCATACGGTTGCTTTATCGGTTGCCGGTGGTTTGATTGTAGAACAATTGGGCGGGAAGTCACGCTAAAATTTTCCACGCCGGCGGTTCAGCGCTTCCAACAACAGCGCCAGCACCAGCGCCGCCGCGCCGATGGCAAACAGCGTGCGGTGGCCGCCGTGGGTGAGGTTGAACACCATCGACAGCAAATAACCGGCAGCGGCTTGAAAGGCGGCGAAAAACACTGTTGCCCGGCTCCAGCCCAGATGCTGTTTGTGCGGCTCGGGCACGGTTTCGTTAATCCGCGCCAACATCAGCGGCACAATGCCCGGCGGAAACGTGCCGATGATAACGGTCAGCCCGATCAGCAGCAGATAATGATCGCTGTAAGCCAGTGCAAACAAGGCCAGCATCTGAGCCAGCAACACCATGCGCAGGGTCGGCTTGGCGCCGAAACGGTCGGCAAAATAGCCGTACAGCACCGGCCCGATCATCGAGCCGATACCGTACACGCCCCAAAACAGCGCGCCGGTGTGCGTGCCCAGCGCCATACCGCGTGCGATAAAATCCACCAGAAACACCGCCGGCGCCACAATGCTGACCGCAATCAGCGAATATTGCGCATACAGAATCCACAGCGGTTTGGGGGACGACAAGTGCGGTGCGGCGTTGCCGTTTGCGGCCGCATCGGAATGTGCCGGCACCACGTGCAACAGCGGCGCAGGCTTGGGCAGATTCCACCAGCTCAACAAGGTCAGCAGCGCCGACACCACGCCCAAGCCGTACCAAGTAGCGCGCAGCCCCAAATCAATCAACAGCGGCACCAGCGTGGCCGAGGCAAAAATGCCCAACCCGATGCCGAGAAAAATCGCCCCACTGGCCAAATTGCGGCTGCCGGCGGGCACATGCGGCAACACCGTGGCCGCCACCAACACCATAATCGCCCCGCCGGAAATGCCCGACACCAACCGCCACACAAAATACCACCCCACCGACAACGGAAACGCACAGGCGAAAAACGACAAAGTGACCGCCAACATCATCAGCCGCAAAGTGTGGTTGTTGGAAAAACGCGCCGCCAGCGGCCGCCCGAGCAACGCCCCGATCAGATAACCGGCCAGATTGGCCGCCCCCAGATAAGCCGCATCGGCCGAAGAAAACCAATGCTGGTTAATCAGCTCCGGCAAGAGCGGCGTGTAGGCAAAACGCGCCAGCCCGATAGCAATCAAACTGGCCGACAAACCTGCAAAAATATAGCGCATCATCGCACTGCGGGAAACGGCATGCGGCATGGTGTGTGACATGGGTTGCAATCCTCAATGAAAAAAGGCGCTTTAAGCGCCCGTAAAACGAATGGGGCGTTATTTCAGCGGTAGAAACCAATACCGATTATTTGATAGGGTTTCACTTTCACGCCTATTTGGATACAGGAAGTTTACAGACCGTCCGGCAATCATGCGAGTCCGTATACGACAAAAATGTGGCAAAACACGACAATTTTTGCATCAAATGCGACGGATACTCACTATTTCACTTTCCGCTGCTGTAGCTTTTAAGACTGTTTTTCTTTATATTACGTTATAAACGCCTTTTCTTGGGTGAAAAGCCGTCACAAATCGAACTGAAATATTAACAGCCCTAACACACAAACGAGCCAACCATGACCATCGATTTCAACACCTTCCAATGGGCCGGCCACCCGGCCGAATGGGAAATTCAGAACCGGCAAATCCGCATCAAAACGCGCCCGCATACCGATTTGTGGCAGCGCACTTATTACCATTTTCAAAATGACAATGCGCCCTTATTTCAGACGGCCAGTGCCGAAGCCTACTTTTCCTTCAGCGTGAAAGTTGCTTTTGACAGCAAACACCGCTTTGATCAGGCCGGCATCGTGGTTTATCTGGACAGTGAAAACTGGCTGAAAGCTTCGGTTGAATATGAAAATGCCGATTTCCAGCATTTGGGCAGCGTGGTCACCAATCAAGGCTATTCGGATTGGGCGACAACCGCCATCGACAGCGCCCACAAATCCATCTATTACCGCCTGAGCCGGCGGGAAGCCGATTTTTGTATCGAATCCTCTTTTGACGGCATCAACTTCAGCCAAATGCGCATTTGCCACCTAAGCAAAGCCGAAGCCGAAATCCGTTTCGGCATCTATGCGTGCAGCCCGGAAGAATCGAGCTTTGAAGCTGTTTTCAGCGAATTCGCTTTAACCGAATGCCGCTGGCCGGCGCATAACGGGCAAGCGCCCGATTAATGTTGAGGCCGTCTGAAACCGCACTTTTAAGAGGCTGCTCAGCGGCGGCATTCAAGTGCGGTTCAGCAGCACACAAACCGTTTCCCCTTGCCGGCGATTCTCTTTATAATCACCCCATTTTCCATTCGGACAAAAGCGCATGTATAAATTCCTCTCACTCTCGTTATTTTGTCTAACGTTAAGCGGCTGCGGCACGATTGTGACCCTGATTAATCCGGCTACGCCCTATTCGGCGTATGCCGGAGTGAAATACGATTACCAGATGGCACAACGTTGGGGATTGCCGATTTTGGATATTCCGCTGTCGTTTATTCTGGATACCGCACTTTTGCCCTACGCTTTGGCACAGGACGGCCAATGAAACTCAATCCGCAACAACAACATGCCGTCGACTATGCCCACGGGCCGTGTCTGGTCTTGGCCGGAGCCGGTTCGGGCAAAACACGGGTAATCATCAATAAAATCGCCTATTTAATCGCCAAGTGCGGTTACTCGCCGAAGCAGATTGCCGCCGTCACCTTTACCAACAAAGCGGCTCGTGAAATGAAAGAACGGGTAGCTCATTCGATCGGCAAAGAAGCCGGCAAAGGACTGATTGTTTCGACTTTTCACACCCTTGGCTTCGATATTATCAAACGGGAATATCGCCATTTGGGCTACAAAGCCAATATCACGCTGTTTGATCAGCACGATCAATTCGCCTTGTTAAAAGCGCTGACCGAGCCGTATTTGAAAGAAGATAAAGATCTGCTCAATCAGTTGTTAAGCACTATATCTAACTGGAAAAACGATCTGATCCTGCCGGAACGGGCGAAAGGCATTGCCGACGGGCAAAAAGAGACGCTGTTTGCGCTCTGCTACGAACAGTATCATAACCAGATTCGAGCCTATAATGCGCTCGATTTTGACGATTTGATTATGCTGCCTACCCTGCTGTTTCGGCAATATCCCAAAGTGCGGTCACGCTGGCAGGCAAAAATCCGCTATCTGTTGGTGGACGAATATCAGGATACCAATACCAGCCAATACGAATTGATCAAATTGTTGGTCGGAGAACAAGCGAACTTTACTGTGGTCGGCGATGACGATCAATCGATTTACTCTTGGCGCGGCGCCCGCCCACAAAATATGATCCGCTTGCGCGACGATTTCCCGACACTGAATGTCATCAAACTGGAACAAAATTACCGCTCTACCGCACGGATTTTGCACGCAGCCAATATTTTGATCGACAACAACGATCATGTTTTTGAGAAAAAGCTGTTTTCAAATTTAGGGCAAGGCGAAAAACTGGCTGTTATCGAAGCCAAAAACGAAGAACACGAAGCGGAACGCATTGTAGCGGAATTAGTCGCGCACCGTTTTCTGCGCCGCAGTCATTACCGTGATTATGCGATTTTATATCGCGGCAACCATCAATCCCGTCTGTTGGAAAAAATGCTGATGCAAAACCGCATTCCGTACAAAATTTCCGGCGGCACCTCGTTTTTTTCCAGAGCCGAAATTAAGGACATGATGGCCTATTTACGTTTGGTGGTGAATCAAGACGATGATGCGGCGTTTCTGCGCATTGTAAATACCCCGAAACGGGAAATCGGCACGGCAACCTTGGAAAAGCTCGGCATTCTGGCACAAGAAAAGCATATCAGCCTGTTTGCCGCCATTTTTGAATTTGAACTGATTCAACGCCTGCCGCCGCGCGGCTACCAAGCATTACAAAATTTCGCACGCTGGATAGTCGAACGCCATGATCAAGCCCATCGCAGCGATGCCGAAAGTGCGGTCAGAGATATGCTGGCAGGCTTGCAATATCAGGAATATTTGTATGAACACGCCGCCAGCCCGACACAGGCGGAAATGCAGAGTAAAAATGTCGCGACACTGTTTGAATGGGTCGCCGGCATGTTACGCGGTGATGAATACAACGAAGCCATGACGCTCAATCAAGTGGTAACCCGTCTAACCTTACGCGATATGCTGGAACGCGGTGAAGAAGACGACGAAAGTGATCAAGTGCAATTAATGACGCTGCACGCCTCAAAAGGCTTGGAGTTTCCGTATGTCTATCTGATCGGCATGGAAGAAGGCATTTTGCCGCACCAAACCAGCATTGACGAAAACAATGTAGAGGAAGAACGACGTTTAGCCTATGTCGGCATTACCCGTGCACAACAGGAACTCACATTTTCGTTATGTAAAGAGCGGCGGCAATACGGCGAACTGATTCGTCCTGAACCCAGCCGTTTCTTACAAGAATTGCCGCAAGATGATCTGCAATGGGAACGGGATAAGCCGGCGATGACCGAAGCCCAAATCGAACAGAAAACCAGCAGTCACGTATCCAATTTAAAAGCGATGCTAAAACGAAAAAACTGAATCGTGCTATGATGATGATTTCACCGCAATTGCTTGCAAATCAAGCAAACGAGAGCAAAACAAAGACAAAAGTGCGGTTTCCGTTAAAAAGCAATTGACATATTTTTCGAAAACCGTATTATGTGCGCTCAAACCGATTGCGGTGAGATGGCCGAGAGGCTGAAGGCGCACCCCTGCTAAGGGTGTATACGGGAAACTGTATCGAGGGTTCGAATCCCTCTCTCACCGCCATTTGTTCTGCGCATCCGTAGCTCAGCTGGATAGAGTACTCGGCTACGAACCGAGCGGTCAGAGGTTCGAATCCTCTCGGATGCGCCATTTTAATGCTTACTCTCATTAAAATGTAAAAAGAAAAAATGCAGGTTAGCCATTCAAACGACGCATCCGTAGCTCAGCTGGATAGAGTACTCGGCTACGAACCGAGCGGTCAGAGGTTCGAATCCTCTCGGATGCGCCATTTTTTTCTCTGTTTCATCTCTTTTATTTTCTTGCGATATCGCCATGACAATTGCAACTTCTTCATTGTGTCCTTGCCAATCCCAAACACAGTATCAAGATTGCTGCGGTTTACTGCATAACGGCAAAAACACCGCCCTCAATGCCGAACAATTAATGCGTTCGCTGTATCCAACCACTTAATATGAGAAAAAAATAAAAGTTAGGGATTAAGTTGGAGAATGCGGGAATAAGTGGGAGAAAATACCGATAAAACGGGGCTTGAGAAAACTCAGCCCCTTTTTTGTGCCATTAAAAAATGAAAATGGAAAGTGAGAAAAATTTTGGCCGAAACGTGAAAATAACCGCTTTAAATGAGAAACGGCAAAATCTTTTAAATGCTGTTAAAACGGCGTTTAAACGAGCAAGTTATGCCCCACGTGAACAACCTGACCGATGATGTCGATATTGGTATTTTTCGCGAACTCAACATCAATTGGCGCATAGATATCTTTGTTGTCACTAATCAAGCGAATGCCGCCAATCAAGCCCTGAATGCGTTTAACCATCAATGCGGATCACATAGATTTTGCCGTCACGTGGCGTTTTATTGCCGGTGTCAACCAACAACACATCGCCATCATAAATGCTTGGTTCCATACTGTCCCCAACAGCACTGATCATCACGAGATCTTTTTTACGCAGGCCTTTGCGCGCAATCCACTCTTTAGTGAATGCCAGGTGGCGTGTGGGTTCAGCAGTGCCCTCAGTAAATGCGCCATAACCTGCCGATGCACGAATAGCGTAATATGGGATAAACTCAAAATCACCCATATACGATAGCTCATCTTCGGTGTACTTCACTTCTTTGTTAGTGACCGGTTCCACCTTAAAGCCTAAAGCCTCTTGAGCTTCAGCAGGTAAAGAGCTGTAGTGATATTCAAAGGTCTTTCCCTTACCCCCCGAACGTTGTCTTTTAACCCAATTTTCACGCTCTGCTTTTTTGCTCAGCCCCTTATCAGATGCTGGAAAATCCTTTAATTCTTTATCTAGTAGTTCAGCGACGGAAAACCACTCTTTAAAGTTCCCCATAAGAACCCCTTTTAGGAACTCAGTTTTTCAAAAGAAGTGAGAATACAATTATTTGATTTAAAAAAGAATTTAAAAATAATTGGATTTTTTTGAAAAGAACTATTGAGCCTCTAACAAAATGGCATCATAGTTCTTTCCAGTTACTCACAAGTGTAAATTATTAGTATTAAGAGCGGCAAGGAAATTTTATTCTTTGATGCGATAGCGAACACCTTCCGTGTCAACGGACAAGATGTGTTGCAGAAGTACCGCACGAATATCGGGCAGTAAAATCTTTAAAGCCGTTTAAAATCAATTATCGGCAACTTCCTCTATTCTCCTTAGTGAAAACAATCAATCACTAAGGAGTTTTTATGTCTAACGAAGCCCAAAAAGTCTTATCTAATCTGCGCGTGTACAAAACCCACGTACTGAAATACCCGATTTCCACCCCTAGCGGCGAGAATATTACTGAAATCTCCATTCGCCGCATGACATTAGCTGATCGTGAGCAAATTGAAAATCAAAACTTTGATTATGAAAAGCAAGGGGTAAAAGCCGCTAAATTTGTTTTATTGCGCTTATCCAACTTAGTCGCAGAAGACTTGGAGCAACTGGATAATGAGGATTTTATTGTTCTGGAAGGTTTCGCGGTTGAGTTGATTAAAGGGGGAAAGTTGGAGAAATCGCCGAGTTAATGCCGGTTTTATCTGACTTGGCGTGGTGGTTTGGCTGGTCGCCGAGCGACATTTGGCAACTCGATGTAATGGAGTTGCCAATGTGGATAGCGCAAATGCACAGGCAAATTAAAGCAGGTTATGCGCGAGTATTTTGACGCTGACGAATATAAGTTATAAGGCTGACAACACCTTGGGCGAGTAAACCTGCAACACCGGCTATCGCCGCTAAGGCTATACCGATAGCCGGTGCGATAACGACCCCGATAGCGATGATTCCCAGCGTGACAGCAGTGGCAAGTAGCGCGCTATATTCAGCGGCAAGGGAAACCGTGAAAAACAGTAGCCAACCGGCGGCACCAATTAAGGCGATAAGAACGCTAAAAACAGCCACTTTTACGCCGACTGGGTTGTCGCTATCAAACAACATTTCAAACAGGTCTGACATATCGTCTCCTTTTCCGTATTTGACGCATTTTTAACACAGGACATCTGAAATGGCAAATGAATTAGTTATCGGTTTCAGAAAGTAGTGCATAAAATGGATCGCTATTAGGCACCAGTGTTGAACGAAAGCGAACTACACAGTCTTTTTTGCCGCTTTCAATAAAGCGTATGGGTAGGAAATCGGTGTTATAGACAAATGTAAAACCTCGGTCATTGCTAATGGTATAGGTTGAACCATCTACCTCAAACGTCTCTGCTTAATGAACAGCAACCAGTGCTAGTTCTGCCATCATTTCATCTTCTGTTCTCATTTTAAATGGAAGAATACTTCACCTCGTCTTGTTATCCTGTTGTTTTGTTGGACACAGCATTACTCTGTTAGTGGGTGAAGTGAAGTCTAAAGTGGGGTTAAAACAACTGACTGGCGAGTAGATCGGCTGGAGAGGTATGGAGGTCTAAAATGGAATTTAAAACATCATTAAAAGAGAATTTAAACGGTATAAAAAACCGCTTTAAATGAGAAAAAATAAAGCCGTTAAATTTTCTCACTTTAAGCGGTTGCGTTTCTCAAATTTCGCGGGCGGCAACAGTGGCGTTTAACGCCTGTTACCGCAGCGCAAACGGACTGGAAGTTCATCATGAGTTGTCCACCTTTGTCAATATCAATGGGCTTTGGTATTTTCTTGATCCTACCGTTGAAATCAATCTCAGTATGAAGCAGGCCTGCTTGTGCGGCTCAGGCAAAAAATTTAAACAATGCTGCGGACCTTTTTTAAGAAACTCAACACAATAAAAAACCGAATCGCTGTTGTCAGGATTCGGTTTTTTTGTGGAAAGTGTGCTTAACGCAACATTAATTTTTCGCTTTTTCCGCCGCTTTGACGATCACCGCAAATGCCGCCGCTTTCAGTGAAGCGCCGCCGACCAGTGCGCCGTCAATATCCGGCTGGGTGAACAATTCTGCGGCATTGGCATCATTGACAGAACCGCCGTATTGCAGGATGACTTGATCCGCAACGGCTTGATCTTGTTTCGCAATGTGATCACGGATAAATTTATGCACTGCTTGCGCTTGCGCAGGCGTCGCCGATTTGCCGGTGCCGATTGCCCAGATTGGTTCGTAAGCGATAACCGCCCCATTGAATGCTTCTGCGCCTAGCGTATTTAACACCGCATCAATTTGACGGGCGCAAACCGCTTCGGTCTCACCCGCTTCGTTTTCTGCTTCGGATTCGCCGATACACAATACCGGAATCAGACCGGCAGCTTTCAGAGCGGCAAATTTCTTCGCCACAAATTCATCACTTTCTTTGTGATAAGTACGGCGCTCGGAGTGGCCGATGATAATATATTTCGCGCCGAAATCTTTTAACATATCGGTCGAGATGTCACCGGTATAAGCGCCGGATACATTCACGTCCGCATTTTGCGAACCTAAGACAATATTGCTGCCTTGCAAAGCGGCTTCTGCTTCCGCCAGATACATCACCGGCGGTGCAATTGCCACATCACAGCCTTTCACTTCGGCCAATTCCGCTTTTAACCCGGCGATTAATTCACGGGTCATCGCTTTGCTGCCGTTTAATTTCCAGTTACCCATCACTAAAGGACGACGTGCCATTTTTTTCTCCTTGTTTGCGCCTTCCGTCGGCGCCTGATTAATTAATAAAAACTTTCCTCACTATAGCAAAACTTGTCTTAAATTGCTTTTTTCCGTTCAAAAAATTTCGGCTTTTTTACTTTTTTGCCGTTTTTTCTGTAACAACAGATGATTATTGCTTATAAAAACGCTACAATTTGCGCAATAACCGATTAATTTAGAGGCAGTTATGCGGATATTTAAAGCTGAGTTATGGAATCTTGAGTTAATTCTGCCCTTGTTCGAGCAATACCGCCGTGAGCAAGGCATGAACGACAATCCGGAAAGAGCATTGGCTTTTCTGGCAAACCGGATTCGTTTCAGCGAAAGTATTCTGTTTATCGCCGTCAACGATCAGCAAGCCGTCGGTTTTGTTCAGCTTTATCCCCGTTTATCGTCCGTCAGATTACAACGTTATTGGCAACTGACCGATATCTTTGTCACCCAAATCCCCAATCAGCAAGAGATTTTACGCGAGCTGCTGCGCAAAAGCCGAGAGTTCGTCAGCTTTACCCAAAGTAATCTGTTGGTGGTGGAAAGCGCCCAAACGCAGCGGGAATTCTGGCACCAGCAGGGCTTTAAACTCAATCCGAATAAAGGTGTGTTTGAAGTGCGGTTGTAAGAGAAAAATCGGGCGTTACGCCCGATTTTCGGTTTATTTTCTGCTTACATAATCCCCATAACACACCCATTTATAGGTAGTCAGGGCTTCCAGCCCCATCGGGCCGCGGGCATGTAATTTTTGTGTGCTGACCGCCACTTCGGCGCCCAAACCGAATTGCGCGCCGTCGGTGAAACGGGTGCTGGCGTTAACGTACACCGTTGCCGAATCCACCTGATTGACGAATTGACGCGCCAGTGCCTGTGATTCGGTCAGAATGCCGTCGGAATGGTGGCTGCCGTATTCCTGAATGTGCGCAACCGCCTGATCAATATCGTCCACAATCACCACATTGACATCGTTACACAGCGCTTCATTACGTAATTTTTCATCGCAGACCGCACTTGCCGTCGCACCGTACTTTTGTAATATCGGCAGAGCCTTGTCATCAGCATAATAATGCACGTTTTTTTCAGCCAATTGTTTGACCAAACGAGGAATAAATTCTGCCGCAATACTGTGCTGCAACAACAAGGTTTCAACCGAATTACAGGCACTCGGGCGCTGCGTTTTGGCATTATCAATCAATGCCAGTACACGTTGCAGATCAGCGCTTTGTTCGACAAAAAGATGACAGATTCCAATCCCGCCGACAATCACCGGAATGGTCGAATTCTCTTTGCATAACTGATGTAACCCGGCGCCGCCGCGCGGAATAACCATGTCGACATAGCGATCCAGTTTTAATAATTGCATTACTAAAGTGCGGTCCGGATCAATAATCGCCTGCACGGCTTCCGCCGGCAGATTAGCCTGTTGCAAGGCTTGCCGCACCACTTGCAGCAGCACCTCATTGGTGTGGCGCGTTTCCTTACCGCCGCGCAGAATAACGGCATTGCCGGTTTTCAAACACAGCGAAGCCACATCAATCGTTACATTCGGACGAGCTTCATAAATGGTCGCAACCACGCCGAGCGGCACACGCACTCGCTGAATCGACAAGCCGCTGTCCAGTGTACCGCCGTCAATCAGCTTGCCCACCGGATCAGCTAGCGAAATGACATGACGCACATCATTGGCAATCCCCTTTAAACGTTCGGGCGTCAGTAGCAGGCGATCAATAATCGCAGCACTGATGCCCTGCTCTTGTGCCTGCTCAATATCGATCGCATTGGCTGCCAAAATCTCACTTTCTCCGGCTTCCAGTTGATCGGCTATCACTTGCAGCGCCCGGTTTTTTTCTGCCGTGGAAAGCTGAGCCAGTACAAATGCCGCCTGTTTGGCTTTTTTGCCCATTTCAATGATATTTATCGTCATTCTCGTTTTCTCCCGTTATTATGTCGGTGTGACAAAAGTGGTGCGGAATCAGACCTTAATCTACATGACACGATGTCGATTTCACTTACGACAACACCACCATATCATCACGGTGAATCGCCACCGCACCGTATTCATAACCGATTGTTGCGGCGATTTCAGTCGATTTTTTGCCCTTGATTAATGCCAGCGCATCACTGTTGTAGCAAGCGACGCCAATGGCAATATCTTTGCCCTGTAACGTGCGGATTTTCACCACTTCGCCACGGGAAAAGCGCCCTTCTATCCGCACGATCCCCGCCGGCAGTAAGGAACGCTGTTGTGTCAAAACCGCACTTTGCGCCCCGGCATCAATCACCAATACGCCGACCGACGGGGCGGCAAACAACCACTGTTTACGGCTTTGCAACGGCGAAAGCAAGGCGTTGAATTTGGTCCCGATCGCTTCACCGTGCGCCAAATCGACAATCACATTCGCCTGACTGCCGGGGGCGATAATGGTTTCAATTCCGGAGCGGGTAGCGATATCCGCCGCCGTAATTTTCGTACTCATACCGCCGGTCCCCAAGCCCGATACGCTGCCGCCGGCAATGGCGCGAATGTGATCGGTAATCTTGTCGACACACGGAATCAGTTTGGCGTTCGGGTTGGCTCGGGGATCACTGTCGAACAGTCCTTGCTGATCCGTCAACAGGTACAATTGATCCGCATTTGCCAAGATGGCTGCCAACGCCGATAAATTATCATTATCGCCCACTTTGATTTCCGCTGTTGCCACCGCATCATTTTCATTGATAATCGGAATAATATTGTTGTCCAGCAACGCATTCAGCGTATCGCGCGCATTCAAAAAACGCTCGCGATCCTCTACATCGGCACGGGTCAGCAACATTTGCCCGATATAAATATCGTAAATATCAAACAACTGCTCCCAGGTTTGAATCAACTGGCTCTGCCCCACGGCCGCCAACAGCTGTTTAGACGCAATGGTCGGCGGCAATTGCGGATGTTGCAAATAATGCCTTCCTGCCGCCATTGCGCCGGAGGTCACAATCACCACACGAAATCCCTCTTGCTGCAATTGCGCGCACTGCCGCACGATATTTAGCATATGCGGACGATTGAGCTTGGACGAACCTTGCGTCAGCACGCTGGTGCCGAATTTCAATACAATGGTTTTTGCTGATTTTTTCTCAATAGTGCCGGAATGCGAATGTTTTTGCATAATTCTTGATCTAAAATAAATAACAAAGTGAATGTTACGTTACCATTAATCAGCATAAAAATCATGTAATAAAATCGCTTTTACAGGCGTCTGATTCAGTATTATTCGGAGAAATTATGGCAACACAACATGCCGCCATCAACCAAGCGGAACAACAGGAAATCACCCGGCTTTGTGTGCATACCGCACTTTTATTGTTACAGCACGGCGCTGAAAGCACGCTTATCAGCCAAGTCGCCACCCGCCTCGGCAAAGCATTGGGTGTGGAAAGCGTGGAAGTGGCACTGACCGCCAATGCCGTAGTACTGACGACGTTACATCAGGGACATTGCATCACCACCGCACGCCGCAATCAGGATCACGGTATCAATATGCATGTGGTCACCGAAGTGCAACACATTGTGATTGCCGCCGAACACCATATTTACGACAGCGCAGTGGTCAGAAAGAAACTCTATAATATAAAACCGCTCAAATATAACCGTTATTATGTCTTGTTCATGGTCGGATTGTCCTGCGCCAGCTTTGCCCATTTGGCGGGCGGCGATGCCCTAATTTGCCTGATCACCTTTCTCGCCTCCTGTTGCGGCATGTTCGTCCGACAACAACTGGCGGCGCACCACTACAACCCGATGATTGTCTTTGCCGCCACCGCATTTGTCGCCACCTGTGTTTCCGGTTTATCATTGCGTTTCGGTCTTGGCAATGACGCCCAAATCGCCATTGCTTCCAGCGTATTATTACTGGTTCCCGGCTTTCCGTTTATCAACGCCTTGTCCGATATTTTGAAAGGCTATACCAACATGGGAATCGGACGCTGGGCATTGGCGACCGTACTGACGCTCGGCGCTTGCATCGGCATTGTATTTGCATTAAGTTTGCTGAATATCAGCCAATGGGGGGCATAATATGAACGTGTTATTAACGTTACTCGACGACATGCTGTTTGCCGCCATTCCGGCGATCGGTTTTGCCCTGCTGTTTAACGTGCCGCAAAATGCACTGAAATATTGTGCCTTACTCGGCGGATTAGGCCACGGCTTTCGCAAATTATTGTTAATGACGGTCGATATGCCATTGGTATTCGCCACTTTTTTTGCCGCCGCACTGATAGGCTTTATCGGCGTTTATCTGTCGCAACGCTATCTGGCGCACCCGAAAGTGTTTACCGTCGCCGCCATTATTCCGATGATTCCGGGTGTATTTGCCTATAAAGCCATGATCGCGGTTGTACAGATCCACCATATCGGGTATTCTGACGTTCTGTTTCAGCAAGCCGTTGATAATTTTGTCAAATCCGGTTTTATCATCGGCGCATTGGCGTTCGGGCTGGCGTTACCGGGATTACTGTTCTATCGTCGGCGACCGGTTATCTAAATGATATCCTCTGGGGGGAAATCCATGCAAATCAGTCTTATCGTCGCCTTCACCCAAAATCGGGTTATCGGCAAAGACAATCAAATGCCGTGGCACTTGCCGCAAGATTTGGCTTGGTTCAAACGCAACACCCTGAACAAACCTGTGATTATGGGGCGTAAAACCTTTGAATCGATCGGACGCCCACTGCCCAACCGCCGTAATATCGTGTTGTCGCGCAATCCGTTTGTGTACCACGGCATACAATGGGCAGACAGCCTGCAAACCGCACTTTCACACTGTAAAGATGAAGCCGAAGTGATGATTATCGGCGGCGGCGAGCTGTTCAAACTGAGCCTGCCGCTAGCCGATAAATTGTATTTGACTGAAATTCAAACCGCACTTGACGGCGATACTTTCTTTCCGCAGATTGATTTCACGCAATGGAAAACCGTGGAAGAAACGTTCAGTGAAGCCGATGAGAAAAATGCCTACGCTTGTCGGTTCTTAATATTGGAAAAATAAAAAACGGCGATAAAGCCGTTTTTACCTTCAATCTGTTTACGGGTAAAACAAGAAAACAGCGAAAAATTCGCGCCCGTTTTCCCGAAGAAACTACTTCACGCGCGCAACATATTCGCCGGAACGGGTATCCACACGAATCACTTCACCAATCTGCACGAACAGCGGCACTTTCACCACTGCGCCGGTGCTTAATGTGGCCGGTTTGCCGCCGGTGCCGGCGGTGTCGCCTTTCAAGCCCGGATCGGTATCCACGATTTCCAGTTCCACAAAGTTCGGCGGTGTCACCGAGATCGGACTGCCGTTCCATAAGGTCACGATACATTCCGCTTGATCCAGCAACCATTTGTCATTGTCGCCGACCGCTTTGGCATCCGCCGATAATTGTTCGAATGTTTCGTTATTCATGAAATGCCAGAAATCTTCGTCTTTATACAAAAACGTCAAGTTGGTATCCATCACATCCGCCGCTTCCACGGTGTTGCCGGATTTAAAGTTCACATCCAATACTTTGCCGGAGATCAGTTTACGGATACGCGTGCGGGTAAACGCCTGCCCTTTACCCGGTTTCACGAATTCATTTTCCACGATCACGCAAGGTTCGCCGTCTTGCATAAATTTAAGACCCGGTTTGAAATCACTGGTAGAATATGTTGCCATAATGTCCTCATTATTTGAAAAAAGCGATCTTAAAGGCAATCCTGAATTAAGATCACAAAAATTTTGCCTAAAACTTGCATATGATAACCCAAAACCCCCTGTTTAGAGAAGAACCAATTGATCAACCAAGCTGGTTAGATTACCTTGCCAATGCCATTAATGATCCTGAAATTCTACTGGAGCAACTGAACTTACCCAAAGTGCGGTTCGAACATGATATCGCCGCACGTCGTCTGTTTCCGTTGCGCGTACCGCAACCGTTTGTCGACAAAATGGAAAAAGGTAATCCGCATGATCCGCTGTTTTTACAGGTGATGTCGGCTCAACAGGAGTTTATCCAAGCGGAGGGCTTCAGTATCGATCCACTGCAAGAGCAGCAAAGTGCGGTACCGAACCTGCTGCATAAATACCATAATCGGGTATTGCTGATGGTCAAGGGCGGTTGTGCGGTGAATTGCCGTTATTGTTTCCGTCGTCATTTTCCCTACCAAGACAACAAAGGCAACAAACGCAACTGGCAAACCGCACTTGACTATATTGCACAGCATCGCGAAATCGAAGAGGTGATTTTTTCCGGCGGCGATCCGCTGATGGCAAAAGACCACGAGCTTGGTTGGCTGCTGACCGCACTTGAACAAATCGGACATATTAAAACGGTGCGGATTCACACCCGTCTGCCGGTGGTGATCCCACAACGGATTACCCCCGCACTTTGTCGGCGCTTGGCAAGCTCACGTTTCAATAAAGTGCTGGTAACACATATTAACCACCCGAACGAAATCGACCGCACTTTAGCTGAGCATTTGGCGCTCTTGAAAGCCGCCAATGTCACCCTACTGAATCAATCGGTATTGTTGAAAGGTATTAATGACACGGCATTAATCTTGAAGCGTCTCAGCGACAAACTGTTTGCCGCCGGCATTTTACCGTATTACCTGCACTTGCTCGACAAAGTACAAGGAGCGACGCATTTTTATCTCAATGATCGGCAAGCACTGGCGATTTATCATGAGCTGCAAAAAATCAGCTCCGGCTATCTGGTGCCGAAACTGGCACGAGAAATTGCCGGCGAACCGAATAAAACCCTGATTACTGGCGATTGAAAAAAAATTCAGGCGAATTCCAGCAAAAACAGTTTTTCTTTTGTCTAATTCCTTTAGAATAGAAAAATATTTTTATCCATAAAAACGTATTTTTACATTTGAGGTGCAGTGTGACTTCTGACAATTCACAAAACGCAGGCGATAGCGGCGCATCGTCTAACGATAAACAAAATCAATTAAAATTTGAATTCAGTAATATGGAGCCCATCACGCCCAAAAAACCGATTGAAGAGAAACCTTCATTTTTGGACAAAGCCAAAGGTTTTTTACCAAAACGTGAGCACAAGGAGGAAAGCGTGAACCCGACGAATCCGCAACAACCGCTACAAACCGAAACCGAGACTGAAACCGAACAGCCCGAAACACTTAACAAAACAACGGAAGACACTGTACGCGAGCCGCTCAGCCACCGCCTGAAAAAACCGGAAACCTGGGGGCTGCTCAATCGCCTGCCGGCTAAACACCGCCGCCTGTTTATCGCCCTGCTCGGGTTGATTCTGGTTTTACTGATATTCTTCTGGCTGAAACCCAGCTCCACCACGACGGTTGATGCGTTGCAAGCACAAAATGCCAACTCGCTGCCTATCGAATTCCAACCGCTGAACCAATCGGAAGAAGAAGCGGTCAATCAGCCGCTTGAACAAACCGATAACAATCTGCCGTTACCGCCGAACAGTCAGACAAATACGGCAACAAACAGCCTGCCGAGCAGTCATGTCTCGCTGACCGATACCGTGACCAATACCGCAGCTGCCGCAACACAACTACAGACAAAACCGTCGGCTCCGCCGTCAACGCAATCCCCAGCGGCACAGCAGCCGACCGCCGTCACGCCGCCACGGTATGAAGCGCCGAAAACACAGCCAAAAACAACAAGCAAACCAAGCAATACCACGTCAAACCAGACCAAAACCGCCACACCGCCAAAAGCTACGGCAAACAAAGCGGCAACAGAAAGCGGCGCATCGGTTTCAAACCGCACGTTGACAATTCCAAAAGGCGTGTCATTAATGCAGGTCTTCCGTAACAATAATCTGAATATTGCCGATGTCAACGCCATGACCAAAGCCAATGGCGGCGAAAAAGCGCTAAGCAGCTTCAAACCGGGCGATAAAGTGACTATTCAGCTGAATTCGCAAGGCAGGGTCAGCCGATTGACACTACAAAACGGCAGCAGCTTCAGCCGCAACAGTGACGGCTCTTATCAATATCGACCATAAGCACAAACGCCATTACCGCACCGGTAATGGCGTTTCCACTTTGCACATTAAGTTATGACGAGGAACATTCGATGATAAAAGCGCTTTTATTTGGTGGCTTGATTGCCTTATTGTCTGCCTGCCAGAATATCGATCACGGCACCTCCTCCCTGCAACCGATCCGACAAAACACCTCAGGCTCCGCTATTTCCACGCAAACCTTGCCAAGCGAAGATGCCACACAGTATTATCACTGCGACAACGACGTTGAAATCAAAGTCATCGTCCTGAATTCCCTGGCAATCAAACAACATTCGAAAAATCCCTCTATCCAACTGACCTTGAATAACATTAAACAACACTTACAACCGGTGGTATCCGACAGCGGCAAACGCTATGCCAATATTCAATGGAATTGGTGGGAAAAAACCCAAAGTGCGGTATTGAGCAACAGTTTAGGCGAAGTGATTGTCAGCGGATGCGTGCCGAAAGCGCAATAACCGTCAAGTGCGGTTCTCGACCGCACTTTATCATTATCGCTATTCCAAATTCTGAATCTGTTCCCGCATCTGCTCAATCAGCACTTTCAATTCCACCGCCGAATTCGTAATCTCAGCATTAATCGATTTTGATGCCAACGTATTGGATTCCCGATTCAGTTCCTGCATCATAAAATCCAATCGACGACCGACCGCACCGCCCTTTTTCAAGGTTGATGTCGTTTCTTTTACATGCATTTGCAGCCGATCCAGCTCCTCGGCAACATCAACCCGCTGAGCCAGCAAAATCATTTCCTGCTCCAGCCGCTGCGGATCGGCTTGCAGTTGGATTTCATCAAAGCGCTGTTGCAATTTATCCCGCTGCCATTGCAAAACTTGCGGCATTTGCGACCGCACTTTTTCAGCTTCCACGCTAATCAAATCCAACTTTTGCCGGATAATGGTTTGCAATTTCTCCCCTTCACGCCCACGCATGGCAATAAAATCGTCCAGTAATTGATCGAAAGCAGTTAATAAATCCTGCCCGATTTGATCCAAATCCTGCTCCGCCGACTCAACCACCCCCGGATAGCGCAATACATCAGTCAGACTGATTTCACCTTCACCGGCTTGCTGTTTCAGCCATTGCAATGATTTCAATACCTGTTGCGCCAGATCTTGATTGAGCTGCAATTCAACCGCACTTTGATTTTTCAACTCCAAGCGCAGATTGCATTCGACTTTACCGCGGGTAATTCGCCGGCGGATTTTCTCGCGCAGTGTATTTTCCAGCCCTCTGAACGATTCCGGCAAGCGGAAAAAATTTTCCAAATAACGCTGATTAACGGAACGAATTTCCCATGCGGCATTGCCCCAAGCCTGCTTAACTTCCAAACGGGCAAAGGCTGTCATACTGTAAATCATGTTTTTTCCTCGATATTATTCTATGATTAAACCGCAAACATTGTACTGCTTATTTCTCGGACTGTCGTGTTTAAAAGTGCGGTTTAGTGTTAGAATATGTCGGATAACTCAAGAGAATAATGGAGAACCTAATGCGTCCGAATGACCGTCCTTTACAAGCCGCCCGCCCGATTCAAATCACTCGTCACTACACCAAACATGCCGAAGGCTCGGTATTGATCGAATTCGGGGATACCAAAGTGTTGTGCAACGCCAGTCTGGAAAACAGTGTTCCGCGCTTTTTGAAAGGTCAAGGGCAAGGCTGGATTACTGCCGAATACGGCATGTTGCCGCGTTCAACCAATGTCAGAATGCAGCGTGAAGCGGCGCGAGGCAAACAAGGCGGCCGTACACTGGAGATTCAGCGCTTAATCGGGCGTTCACTACGCGCCATGATTGATTTAACCGCACTTGGGGAGCGTACTATCACCGTTGACTGTGATGTTATCCAGGCGGACGGCGGCACCCGTACTGCCGCAATCAGCGGGGCTTGCGTGGCAGTGATCGATGCTGTCAATGCCCTGCTGGCAAGCGGCGATTTAAAAACCAATCCGATTAAAGGGTTGGTTGCCGCCGTTTCGGTCGGCATCGTAAACGGTAATGCGGTATGTGATTTGGAATACGTGGAAGACTCCGCCGCTGAAACCGATATGAATGTCGTCATGGCGGAAGACGGCAGAATGATTGAAGTACAAGGGACAGCTGAAGGTGATCCGTTCAGCCATGGGGAATTATTACAATTACTGGATTTGGCAAAAGGCGGCATTGAACAGATTTTTGCCGTACAACGCCAAGCGTTGGACACCGAATAAGGACGGCGTATGCAAGCATACAAACAGCAATTTATCGAATTCGCCCTGAGTCGTAATGTCTTGAAATTTGGTGAATTCACTCTGAAATCCGGTCGGCTCAGCCCCTATTTTTTTAATGCCGGTCTGTTTAATCGCGGCAAGGATCTCGCTCGCTTAGGCGAGTTCTACGCAGCCGCCATTCAAGCTTCAAATATTGACTATGATGTTATCTTCGGCCCCGCCTATAAAGGCATACCGATTGCAACCACCGTTTCCATTGCCCTAGCCAATCGATTTAACAACGACAAGCCTGTCTGTTTTAATCGCAAAGAAGCCAAAGATCACGGTGAGGGCGGCAACCTTATCGGCAGCCCTTTACAGGGCAAAGTTCTACTGGTCGATGATGTGATTACTGCCGGTACAGCGATCCGTGAATCTATGCGCCTAATCGAAAACAATCAGGCGAAACTCAGTGCGGTCATGATCGCATTAAACCGCCAAGAACGTGGCGCAGGGGCGTTATCAGCCATTCAGGAAGTCGAACGTGATTATGGCTGTCGAGTTTTTTCCATTATCAATCTAGACGATTTATTACAATTCTTGGCTGCCAATCCGACATATCAGCAGTACCTGCCGTCAATGCGCCGTTACCAACAACAATACGGCATTTAACCGCACTTAAGGCTGAAGTAATATATTTACTCAGCCATTCCTGTTCGCAACACCGGTTAGTATTAGATGATATCTAATAAAATAAGATTTTTTATAAAAAACAATCAAACTATAGCGTAAAAATAAAAAATAATCCGCATAAAAAGATTGATACATTGATTTCTATATTGTATAAATAAAGCATATTTTATTTTTTCTTTATATTTTTTCGGAAAGCAAATATGTGGCTATTTTTCTCTGCGCAGAAAACTTGAATTTAATCAGCCAAACTTGATTTTTAGGTTGGCTGGTTAAAGCCGCCTTTTTTACCGCACTTTTATTTCTGGGTTTGAAGTGCGGTTTTTTTTAATCTTTACTGATCTAAACTTATTATCAACAAATCCAATCTCAAAACCGGTTACAAAAAATCTAATAAAGAGTTATTCCCGGATTTAGCCGTAAAATTTCTCAATAAAGATAAACCGTAAGCCTTGAGGCTATCTCCCCCAAGTGCGGTCGG
>NZ_JSUM01000012.1 GCF_000772535.1 Chelonobacter oris | reverse complement strand
GTATAACCTTGATCATACAATCCGCCACTTAATCGCCCTCCTAGGGTACTATTTGTCATTGGATAGGAAGTGCCAACTGTATTCGCTTCCAATGTTGTATTATCAAACTTCATTCCTTTATAACTCGCCCAGTTCATTGCGTTTTTAGTACTAGACACACCTAAACTATGCGAAAGATGTTTTAAATTCACCTGTGCATTTGGGTTGTTTCGGTTATATTCTTCCATAATCCCCAAACTTTCGCTTGCTCTCGGCTTGCATTTGAAGCACCAAAACAGTAGGAGCCACTTAAACGAAAACCGTCAGGGGAAGAACTACTCCGTGTTCCACATTGTATGCTGTTAATAATTTTTATAATGAAGAAACCAGTATTTTCAAAGTTTATAACTTTTATGAAACATCTTTTTTTCAATTTCGATACTTCATATTCTCCGTGCATATTCTTGTATTATCTCCATCTTGAGCCAAACACCAATATAAAGGAGCTCTAAAGCGATAACCAAGATCATAAAAACATTGTCTATGAAGCAAACTAATTTTATTCATCAGATTATTATACTCCTTATATTCATCTTTATGATTATTTATCATATCTATCGGATTTTTATTAAATTTATCATCCAAATAGAGAAATTTATTCAATTCTTTTTTATTTAAAGCTTCTATCTTTGATTTTTCATAACAGTAATTAGCGTGTTCATAAGAGAGACTTATTCCATTTTTAATCCAATACATAGAAGCGGGCGGGGAGCCGTTTGCCATATAACACCCAGACAATAATAAGAACGATGATAATATAATTTTCCTCATTATTCACCACCTTTAATAAATTTATTATTAAATTTAATTTCTTCTGTTTTAGGTCCAATTTGACCCCAAACTTTATTTTGATAATTAATTATTTCATTTCTCGCCCTACCATTATCTTTACCAACTGGATAAAGGAAATTAATAACGCTCTCATCCTTAAAATAAGCCTTAGTATGATCTCCGGTAAAAATCCCCCATAATGGAATGCCCGTTGTATTACTGCCCGTTGTGTTAGTATTACCAATCCCTAAACTAAATGCTCCCGGAACCCACGGTAGCTGCACTCCTGTGCCAACAATATCTCTAGGTGCTACAGCATATTCCACTTTCCCATCTCTAAATAAACCACTTGCTTTTTCAGTATAACCTTTATCATACAAACCAAAAGATAATCTGCCTCCAAGGGTATTATTAGTCATCGGGTAAGATGTGCCAACCGTGTCAGCTTTGAAGGTTGTATTGTCAAACTTCATTCCTTTATAACTCGCCCAGTTCATTGCGTTTTTAGTACTCGACACCCCTAAACTATGCGAAAGATGCTTTAAGTCCACCTGCGAATTTGGATTGTTTCGGTTGTATTCTTCCAATAATCCCCAAATTTTTGCTTGTTCTCGGCTGGCATTTGAAGCACCAAAAATAGCCGGAGCATCTATACCTGCTCTTAATCGCTCAAACACAGTAAAGCCTAATTCTGCCGCAATAGAGGTATATTCTTTTTGGACAACTAAAACATCATTTTCTAAATAATCTTCACCACCATATTGAATAGCACCTTGTAACCTATCTCGATCATCAATATTAAAAATACCGTGAGCATACATTCGAGCAAGTTTTTCAGCCTCCTCTTTTGTTTTAGGAACCTCTAAGGTTTCTACATCTAATTCAGACATTTTAATGCAATCAATACTTTCACAATCTTTTGCTCGTTTTTCTTTTACAAAAATATTGTCTTCTTTTTTCTCGATTTTGTAATAAATCTCATCACCTGTCTCATAAACATGATTCACAAAATCTTGAACTGTTTTCAGATCCCTATCAAGCTCTGATCTAGCTTTTTCAATATCAATTTTATTAAGCTGCTTATGATCATTTGTTTGATTTAATTCAGCTTTCATTTCTTCAATGGATTTATCATTTATTTGGCGTTGTTTTTCATTGTCAGTAATCATGATATTTTGCGTGTTAATGCCACTGCGGGTTATATTTTTTTCTCGCCCTTTATCACTGACTTGCCCGGCTAAAACGCCGATAACACCTTTTGCTACACCCCAATTTCCTTGAGAACCAATGCCGCCAAGCCCCTGCATTTCGACTTTAGCGCTGCCGTCTTGATTATTTTCCCCGATTTCTTGTAGCTTATATCCACCGAGCTCTTTTGCTGAGTCACCGCCGCTTACACTAAATCCACCGCCTAATCCAAAACCGCTTGCTGAATAATTCGCATAATTTTCAATATCCCGATAATCCAAAGTTCCGGTGCGGAATTGATTTTTTCCCGCTGCTTCCGCTTGTTCGGTCGAAGTTATCAAACCACCCGTCAAGTCGGTATGCCCTTTTACGCTCACTTGATAACCATCGTCACCGGTAAATATTCCCGATTGTTCACGCACACCGGCATAATCGGCATTCATTTTCGATTGGTTGTAACTTGCCTCCCCCGACACACCGTAACCCACGGTTATTTGACCGCTGATATTCTGTTGCTTGCCTTTATAACTCATCGTTTCTTGTAGGCTTTTGATGATAAGGCCGTTCGTTTCCAACCTGACACCGCTGCCTTCAACCACTCCGCCTGCGATTGCCGTATCGCTGCTGATGAGGGTTGTGCGGCTGTCTTTCATGCCCACACGGCTATTCACCCAAGTGCGGTCGTCGCCGTTGCCGTAACCTCGTCCAACATTGCCGCCGGCGGTCACCCCAAAGGAAAATCCGCCACTGCCGTAATTTACCGCAAGCCCTGCATTAAAACCTTGCGAGCTGTTTTTACTGCGCTCTTGATGATTTTGTTCTGCGGCTTCAATATTAAGTTTATCGGCTGTTTTTAATAACGTACCGCCTGCACCGACAACATCCGAACCTTTGATCGTAATATGTGAAGTCTCTTTATCGCCGTGGGTGACAATCATCGCTTTGCCGCCGGCACGAAGCCGGCTGCTGTTGGCGCTATTGCCTTCGGTATGCGTTTGGTTGATGTTTTTCTGTTCGCCGTAAGTAATTGATACGCTGACATTCTGCACCGATGACATATCGCCGTTTACCAGCCCTTCGCCCAATTTTTGTAAACCCTGTGCCGCTTTCAAACTGTCCCAAGCGGCATTCGCCGCTCCCATGGCATTAATGCGGCTGTTTTTACTGTCACCGACCTTTTTCACCGATTCAACCGCACTTTGCGCCGCCTGTATCGCTTGCAGTGCCGACACTTTCACCGCAACCGTCAACCCTTTTTGTTCAAACCTGTATTTTTGATTGGTTTCGTATTTGTCATCCACTGCCGCCACATCGGCTTTTTTCGTATAGACCAAACTGTCACCGTCGACCGAGGTTACCGCACTTCCTCGTTGTAAATAAGCATTATCGGCAACCACGATCGTATCACCGCTCAAACTGCCGACTTGGCTACCGCCGGCATAATATTTGCTGTTATCCGTTTCCAGTGTCGTTTGACGTGAACCGATTGTGAAGCCAAAGCCGCCTCCGCCCATTAAGCCTTTTTTCGTGGTTTGACTGTAATTCTCTTCTTTCACCCGGTTCTCGGCTTCCACAATCGAGACATTATCGGCACGAATCGACAGCCCGTCTTCACCGACCATATCACTGCCGATAATTTTCACATCACCTTGCTGCGCATTTATCACAATATTTTTGGCATCAACCTGCGATCCAACCGCCAAATCATAATCATGGTTATGTTTGGTGATAGAAATCGTGCTGCTGAGTAAGCCTTTTGTTTTAAATTTTCTAGACGTTGCAAGTTTCTCCGTTTGACGTGCCTCTTCAATTTGAATACTTCCCCCTGATTCAATATGCAGTTCACCGTCGCCATGGAGTTGATTTCCACGAATAGTTACCGAATCGCCCCCAGCCAATCGCGCATTACCGCTCAAATTAAACTGATTGCCGATTTCCGTTATTTGGTGCAAGCGATAATAGTTGTCATCATTAAAATTATATTGTTCTTTATTCTCCGTGGCTAACGTCTCCAGCTGCAATCGCTTGCCGGCTTCAATGTCCGTAATCCCGGCAATATCAAAATTCGCCCCTTTAACGGTAATGTCGTCCTGTGAACGGAAAACCAGCATGCCGTCACCGTTTCTCAACTTCACAGCGGCTTGCTGATTCAGCCCTTTCTTATAAAACTCACCGCTATCTTCCGTTTCAGACCAAGTGCTTTCAATACGGAGATTTTTTGCTACTGCAACCAATTTATTATCGGCGATTAACTTTCCACCCAAATTAGCCAATTCATTCTGCGCATTCAATAATAATTGTTCACCCTGTAATGTTCCGCCTAAATTGCGAATGTTATCCGCTGAAAGTGCGTTCAATTTACGCCCTGAAATCGTACCGCTGTTTTCAATATCACCGTCGGTTACGGCAACAATTTCATTGGCGGAAACTACCGCCCCCCGTGAATTAACATCGGAGTCCCTGGCGACAATATAGACTTGCGGTGCTAATACTATTGTAGTTGTGCCGTCTGAAAGCTGCACTTCACGAGTGACCAACCAGACCATATCTGTGGTCAGCTCTTTCATTTGCGCTTCGCTCAAGGCAACACCCGGGATCAGGTTAAACTGCTGAGCATATTTCACGCCACTATCCATCAAGGCTTTATATTGCTCATAATCCGACTGATAATTGCCTAAGAAACGCCGTCCGGTCAACCGATTCACCTGTTCGTTAACCAAGCGTTGCTCATAAAACCCGTCACCCAGACGCTTGTGCATATTATTGTGGTCGCTATGCAGTGCGTTAAACATATAATCCGAACTCAACCACTGCCGTCGATTAGTAAATTGCGGATCGATTTCGACTAACACATGACTATCCGCAGACGGATTAATTTTGTACAAACCGGCTTGTGGTAATATCATATTGGGAGAATAGGTTTTTATAGTAACATCAACCCGTTCGCCAAGTTGGTTTGGTGATGATTTTTCAATAGTCGGGGTACTCGTTTGGACAGAGATGATACGGCTCTCATCATCTCCTGTTGGTGTAGTTATCCCAATGGTATGAAATGAATTCAAGGCGGTAATAACCGTTCCGTTAGTAACATCGACAGATTGTGGCGACACGATGGATAAACCGATATTAACATCGGTAAGCGATGTTTTTTCATTTCCGACGGTTGGCATTATTTGTTGGTGACTGCCGTTTGCTTTAACGATTTGTAAATTTCCAATTGTATTATCTACTAACCCGAAAGGCTCTTCTACTGTAGGCTCAGAATAGATGAAATCCGTTTCATTGACCTCTTTATGTCCGTTATTTCCATGTTTTTTATAATGCTTTAGAAAATAAGAATATCCACTGTTTGTGATATTAATATTTTTTTTCAAATCTTCATTAATAAGAGAAAAGCCGTTATTTGATAAAGAATCATGATTTATATTCTCTGTAAAAGCGTTATCTCCCAGCCATAATTTTCCGCCGATTAATAATTGGCTGTGTTGGTTATATAAATCATCGCCTTGTAAACTTAAATCTCCACCAATCAGGATTTTTGCCGGATCTCGTTGCTTGATAAATGTCGTTTCAGTCGTTTTAGTATATTTCCAGCCGTACCACTCTTTTTGTGAAATGGTTTCTTTCTCAGGATCATAGAAGTCAAACCACGCATTTCTTCCTCCCCAATCAAATGTACCGTCAACATTGACTCGATAACGCTGTGTATTTTCTGTTTGCGCCATCTCATGGACGTATTCGCTTTTTGCCTCAACTCCTGTGACTAAATGCAAATCATGATTCCACAATCTCGCCGTATTGATAACACCGCTACCCAGCGCTTCAATCGTTGCACTACCGTTATCAACAAATACTGCTTTGCCTGTTGCGTAGTTATTCCCATCTAATTGACCGCCGATGACCAAATCCCCCAAACTGAAAATCAAAGCATGATCGTAATTAGTGAGTGTTCCGACAGCCAAATCCAGCCTCTCACGAGCTGCAATAACCGCTGATTGGGTTTCGCCGTTTATAGTTTCCTGATTGTTGCGAAGATTATTTGCTTGAATCGCCAGATGATCCCCGTAGATCCGTCCGCTCCCCAGATTGTCAAGTTCACCTGCTTTTATCACATTGCTTATTCCGTTAAGCAAGCCGCAATTGGTGATATTGTTTGCCTCAATATAAGTATTATCGGAGCTTAGTTCACTGTTAAACGGATTATCAATGCTATTTGCCCTAACCCGTAATCCTTTCCCCGTGACTAGTTGGGTGCGGTTATAAAAGTTACCTTGTGTGGCCAGATTTAGTGCGCCGTCAACCTGAAAAGCATGATTTAAGATCAGATCCTGCTTTAATTTAATGTCGGCATCACCTTGGGTTTTAATACTGCCTTCGGCTGTAAAACGGACAAGATCCAACGCCAAATGTTGGCGACTTTCTATCTTGCCGTCTTGGTTATTCAAGGTCAGATTTTCACCATGTAATGTCAAACTGCCTAGAGAGAAAAGCTCACCGTTTTGATTGTCAATCGAATCACGGATGTCTGCATTCAGCGCCATTGTCGTATAAATACCGCCGGATTGGTTATTCAAACCGTCACCGTCTAGTGTGAGGCGATTTGCAACTAAACCTTGCGTAGGACGGCTTTCGCTTGCTTTTGTACCGCTGTTATCCAATCCCGCCGTCATGATCTGCACGCTGTCGCCGGATTGAATCAACGAACCGTTTTCACCGATTTTGCTGTTATTTAGCTTAGTTTCCGCTAAAATAACCGCATATTGCAGCGATTGAATCACGCCGCCGCGATTATCCAAATCACGACTGTCGATCTGTAACCGCTCTTTGCCGAATAACAAACCGTTATCCCTGTTATCGATATGTTGTGCATTGATCTGCAACGTTTTGCCGCCGGTCAAATCCCCCTGCCGATTATTCAACGCGGTAAGATTTAAGATAATATCGCCGTTACTGATAATACCGCTGTTTTTAGTATAGCTGTTATCAAAGGAATTGCCTTGAGTATCAATATTGACCGCTTCCCCTCCACTGATCAATCCGCCCTGATTGTTGACTTCACCACTGAGTAGTGTTGCCGTTTGTCCGGCAGCTATTTTACCTTGACGATTCTCCACATTCTCTTTAACGGTCAGCATGACGGCATTTTGTTGTGAACCAATCGTACCGCGATTATTATCCAGTACACCGGCAACAAGGCGATTTTCACCACGGCTGACAAGTCGGCCATTCTGATTGACAACCATGCCGTCTACATCCATTATCAATTGTTTATCGGCGGAAATACTGCCTTCATTATTCATTAGGGATTGTGCGCTAATTTCACTTTGCCCCGACAGAACTTGCCCTTGACGGTTATCCAGAAAATCGGTAATGATTAAACGCTGTGCCGCATTGGACTGTATCAATCCGTTGCTATTTTGCAATGTCATTGCGGCAATCTCTTGCTGCCCGCCACTGATCACTCCCCCTTTTCGGTTAATCAAGTCAGCGGTTTTAACGCTCAATTTTCCCAATGTGACAATACCTTTACTGAAATCCTCCGTCTGGGTATCGCTGTTATTCAATTGTTTTCCATGTGTATCGAGTGAAAGTTGTTGTTTACCTTGGATAAGGCCGTTTTGATTATCCAACTCACCGCTTTGCAGTGCCAATGTCCGTTCCGCCATCATGCGCCCATTATGGGTATTATTCATACCACTCAGTGCGATTACCGACAAATCGGCGTTCGTTTGAATCACACCTTGTTGATTATTCAAACGTGTTGCGGTAACGGTTTGACTATCTTGACTTGCAATATAACCCTGTTGATTACTCAGAACCGCACTTTCGATCGCCAGTGAGCCGAATGCAACAATCCCTTTGGAACCTTTCTCATTCAGTGTATTATCATTAATCAACGTATGCTGTTGCGTATCAATCGTCACATTTTGCCGACCGCGAAGTAAACCCGCGGTGTTATCCAGTGCATGACTTAGCAATCTCAAATCCTGTGCGGAGGTGATACTTCCCGCCGTATTATTCAAAGCGCCTGTTAATTGTATCGCTTGATCGCTGCCACTACGAATCACGCCTTGAGTATTATTCAGCGTATTTGCTTGAATAGTTTGTTGTTTTATGCCGCCGATAAAACCGTTCTGATTATTCAAATCGGCAGTCCGAAGCGCCAGCCGTCCTAAACTGATAATTCCTTTTGAATTATCTGCCGTGGTTGTATGGCGATTATCCAATAACGAGCCATGCGTATTGATTAACGCATTTTCACCGCCTTGAATTAATCCCTGCTGATTGGTGACCGCGCCACTGTTAATCGTCAACTCACGCTGTGCTGCGATTTTGCCGTGCCGGTTATCAATAGACTGCTGATGCGTATTTAATGACACATTCCCTTGTAACGCGGCAATCGTGCCTTGCTCATTATTCAATGCCGTGGACAGCAGCGTAAGCGTTTGATTTGCCAGCAATCGACTGTGGTTGTTGTCTAAACCGCCCTGCAGCGCAATATCCAGCTGTTCGCCACTGATTTCGCTGTTATCGGTTGAACTCAGCCGGTTGGCGCTAATCGTGAGTTGCTTATCGCTGTGCAGTAAGGCTTGCTTGGTTTGGCTGAGGCCGGCGGCACGCAGCTGTAAATCCTGTCGTGCGCTGATATGGCTTTGTTCGCCGTTCAAATCCCCCTGTAATGCAACGGTTAACTTGCCGTTGCTGCTGAACTTCCCTTGACCGTTATCCCAATTGGCGGCGTTCAATTCAGCGTTACTCAGGGCGACGATTTGCCCTTGGCGATTGTTTATGTCGCCGCTTAAATTAAGTTGCTGTGTTTCTCGGGAAGCGACATAGCCCTGTTGGTTGTCCAATTTTCCGGCGTTCAACGTTAAACCGGCGCCGCTGATAATCCCCTGATTGCGCTTTTCATTTAAGCCGTTACGGTTATCCAGCAGCTTTCCATGGGTGTTGATAACCGCACTTTCACCGCTTTGAATCAAACCGCCTTGGTTATTTAACACACCGCTGTCAAGCTTAAGGGTTGAAGCCGTGCTGATAATGCCGTCTTGATTGGTCAACTTGCCTTGTCGGGTATCGAGGTGTAATTTGTTACCGGAATCAAATAAGCCCTGTTGATTGTTAAATGCCGTGGTCGAGAGAGTGATGTCGCCGCCGCTCTTAATTTGCCCGCGTTGGTTGATGAATCCGCCATTTAAGGTTAACCTTAAACCGTCGCTGCTGCGCTGCACCCAGGTTCCTTGTGTGTTATCGGCATGGTCGGCGGTGATGTGTAACTGCTCGGCATGGAGATGGGCACGCCGAGTGGAAAGTGCGCTCGGGCTGCTAATCGTCAGATGTGCGACCGCACTTAATACGGCACTATCTGCGTTTACATTGCCATGGCTTGCTTGAATATCCACATCATAGCCGCCGGTTTGGCTATGGGCAATATCGACCGTTTTCGCCTGTAGTTGCAGTTGGTTTGACGCCAGATTCCGCCCCTGCGCAACCGCACTTTCGTTAGCGGTTAAGCTAAGCTTTTTGCCGTTGTCGTTTTGTGCGCTAAGAGATTTTTGCTCGCCTTTCTCCGTTTGCGTGAATCTCACACCGGCGGCTAACGTCGACGATGGCTCCGCTTGAATCTTGTTTGCACGGTACTCAATATCGCTTTCCGCCAAGGTTTCCCCTTGCTGGGCAATCGTGTGTTTGGCGGTCAGTTTCACCTGCCCTTTGCCTTGGCTTGCGCCTTTGGCTACCACGCTGCCGTGTTGGTTGATGCCTTGTGTTTGGCCGGTGAGTTTGATATCGCCTTGCTGCGCATAAACCGAGCCTCGGTTTTCAAGTTGCGTTTTTGCTGTTGCCTTAACATCCTGCCGTGCACCGATAAAACCGCTGTTGACGATTTGCCCTTGCGAATCAATCTGCACATTGCCTTGCGTGGCGCCGAGATGGCCGGCATTGCGCACGCCCAAGCCGTCTTCGGTGCCGACCAGATGAATTTTGCCGGCATACATGCCGCCCAGCTCGGCAACATCGACCGCATACCGCACTTGTTCTTCATTTTCGGCGCTGTTATCGTCAATCTGTCGGATTTGGTGAATGACTTGTACCGATTGGTTATCCGCCGACACCACATTTTTGCCGGTGGTGACGTTCAGTTCTTGCGCCCAAATCCCGGCGTTGATTTGGGTTTCGCGGGCGATAATGTCGGTGTAATCGCTGCGTTCGGTGTCCATGCCGCGCCCCGAAACGGTTATCTTGCCCTGTTCAACCCGATAGCCTTTGATTTGTCCGTTTTCAATTTCCACTTGTCCGGTAGTAAAGGCGCTGCGACCGGCGTTAATCGTGCCGCAGCCTTCACAATGAAGCCCCGACGGGTTGGCGATAATCACATCCGCCCGTTTGCCCGCCACTTCGATGTAGCCTTTCAGTTGACTGGGGTTACTCGAGTTGACTTCGTTGAGAATAACGCTGGCTTCGCTGCGCGCCAAATACGGATTGCCCTGCACCCGGCCGCCCTGTTCGGTTTGTACGTTGCTGCGGCTGTTATTCAAAATCGCACCGTGGGTGTCCACATCAAACTGTTGATATTTATTGTGCGACAGCCCTTTGTCGTTCGGGGTTTGAATATTGACTTGAGGAATGCCGTTCGCCGTTGATAAGACGATAGGCTGTTGGTTTTTCGGGGCGGCTTGGTCTGCCAGAATTTTCAGCTCGTCTGCAACCGCACTTGTGCTGATAAACAAGAAGCCCAAGGCGCTAAACAGGCAGAGCGTCAACGGGTGAAGCTGCCGGCAGGCGGACGGCAAAACGAAAGTGCGGTCATCACTGTGCTCATCGTTGATACGGTGCTCTTTACCGCCGTCCCCTTTGGCTTTTCCCTCTCGGGTTGCAATCTCAGAGACGACAACCGGACACTGTTGCGTTTTACTGAAAATCAGGCGGTAAAGATGCTTGTTCATACGCTGTTCCTTTATTTTTTGTTTTTTTATTTTTTTGTTTTTTTATTTTTTACTTTTTATTTTTGCTTTATAGTTGCCGTCTGCGCTTAGCGTCGGGTTCGGCGGCTTAAAACTGATAACTCAGACTAAAGCCGGTAGTCACATGACTGGTGCGGAATCCTTGCGGTTTATGTATCGGCACGCCGACAAAATAGTCGTAATGTAAACCCCAAAGTTCACCCCGCAATCCCATGACGCCGCCGACCAAATGACGCCCCGCTAAATCCGCCGTGCTGCGCCCGCGCACGACGCCTTTATCCACACCCCAATAGAGTTCCTGCCCGCTGTTCATCACATTCCACGCCAGTTCGTTACGCCACAGCCAGCCGCGGTCAGCGCTTAACGTCAGTTCGCCGTCAAAACCACGCACCGTGTAACGTCCGCCGATACTGAAACGATCCTGCGGAATTAACGGCGTTTTGTTCCACTGTCCGCGCCAACTCGTGGTAAATTGCCAAGGCTGCTCACCCAACGTGAACGGTTGCTTGAAACTGATGCCGGCGGTCAGGATTTTCGGGCGGGAAGTTCCCTCGCCGTGAAATTCTTCCGGTGCGGCAAGGGCGCGATTCGCCCCGGTGCCGCGTTTATAATTGGCGTACACCTCAAGCGTTGCCCTGCCCAGATATTCCCGATGGTTAACGCCAATTTCCCAACCCGCCATGCGGCGGCGCTGCACATCAATTTCGGCATTATCGGTAAAGTTGGCGCTGCGACGATGCCAAATACCGACGTTCGCACTGGTTTTGCGGCTCGCATCACGATACAGCAGACGGGACAGGGTGATGTTTTGATGCGTGCTTTTACCGGCATATTCGTAATTGACGAAAGGCCCGAATACCGTTTGGTGGTAATCGTATTGTGACACCGAAGCGCTCAACAGCCAGTTTTTCCACGGCACGGCATAATAGGCGCTGACATTTTGACTGCCGCGTTCGCCGCTATCGTCGCTGCCGCGTTTGAAACTGTGGGTGAATGCGGTGTAAAACAGGTCATTTAAGGAGAGCAGGTTTTCAATCGAAATTGTCGCCGTGCCTTGTAACCGTCCGGTAGAACGACTTCCCGAATCATCGAGCAACAGCGTTAAGCGGTACGGAAAGCGCTGTTTAAAATCAATCTGTAAATCACTTTCCCCCGGATTAGCCCCCTCGCCTGCCGGAACGATTTGGATGTCCGCATCGGCGTGGGGCGGGCGTTTCAAATTCTCCAAGCCCTGTTCAATATCACGGATATTCAGCAGCTCACCTTGTTGAACCGGCAAGGCCGACCAAACGGTTGCTAACGTTGCTTTCGGGGAATCACTGTTATCCCGCAGTTGAATCCGGCGCACCTTGCCCGACACCACGCTTAATATCAGCCTGCCGCTGCGTAAGTCCTGCGGTTGTACCAACACTCGGGTGGTGACAAAGCCTTTTTCGATAATCGCATTTTGTACCCGCTTGATTAAAATGCCGATGCCCTCGCCGCCGACACAATGCGGCAGCGCAAAATCCCCGGGCTGATAAACGGCATCAAGCGCCCAATCAAATTTGCTTGGCGGGGGGTGAATATCGGCAGCAGGTAACAAATCGGATTGGGAAAAATCGATATCGGTCAGGTAAAGGCGGGAAATCGTCAGGCATTGCACTTCGGGGGTTAATAACGGGCGTTTATCATCAACGGTGGTGTCAAACCGCACATTAGGTTGATTAACCTGCTGAGATTGAATAGCTTGAATTTGTTCTTGTTGGCGTTGTTGCTGTCGGGCATTGATATTTACAAGGGTAGATAATGTTTCAGCAAATACGGCTGACGATAATAGTAGATTAAAACCAATGAACGCGAATTTAGAATTTTTTTGCATAAAATCTCAATAAACGCATTGCTAAATCGAAGAAATTAGCTATTTCTTTTCAGTATAACGATATTTATAAAATTTAGAAAGTATCAGATTTGTAAATCCAGAAAAATTCCTTTTGTATTTTAAGCCTTTTCGGGTTTTTCGGGCAAGTCCGTTTCCCTTGGAAACGGTTACCATTATCCCTTTGAGACTGTTACCTTTTCCCCTTTTACTCTTCGATCTATTCTGGTGAATCCATATTATCGAGTTCAATCCATTCTTCTTCAAATTCCGGATTTTCAATACCCAAGAACTTCCAATAATTACAAACCAATTCATCATCACCATAAGGCTCTCAAATACCGGGATAATAGGCTTCTGCTTCAACGTGGCAGATGCTGCCGATTTCGGCAGCATAAAGTAAAGTGGGGTCAGCAATAAAATAGAGCACTGCAATGAGGAGTAGCGACCGAGTAGCTGCGATAACCACTAATTTTAAGGGTATCATTTGGTGATTGATACAATCGGCGATAATGCCTTGGTAAATACTGCATTGAATTGCGTTCCATCTTGCCCTTGGTTTTTCCATGTAGACGATTTGAGTTTCGGACAGGAAGTTGAAGCGTTGCAGCAGGGATATTTACAACAATCCGATTTTATGGATATCGAAAAATGGATTAACCGCCCGATTTATCAACGTTTTTTTGAGCGGCTATTCTTTTTGTTCAGCCCATTACTGTAATTTTATGATGATAACAAAATCGCTCACTTTTTACCTCATTCGCCACGGACATACCGAATGGAACGAAGCCGGCTTACTGCAAGGCAGCGGCGATTCGCCTTTAACCCCGGACGGCATTGCCGGCGCCAAGGCAACCGCACTTGCGCTGTAATCCGTTGATTTTGTTGCAGCTTACAGCAGCCATTTAAAACGGGCAATCGATACCGCTGCGCTGATTATCGGAAACCGTACGATTCCGCACTTTCAACATCGTGGGCTGAATGAACAATTTTTCGGCAGTTGGGAAGGCAAAATGATGACGGAACTCTGCCGATTGGACGAATATCAAATCATGTCGCATGATCCGGTGAATTATCAGGCACTGTCCAATCAGGGCGAAAACTATTTATTGCTGTATCAACGTGTGCAGGATATTATCCGCATTCACCATCAAGGCAATATTCTGCTGGTTTCACACGGACACACCCTGCGCCTGCTGCATGTACTCGGCGGCGATGTCTGGCAGCAACATCGCGATCCGCACTTGAGCCTCCCGGTGCTGAATACGGCAATCAATGTGGTGAATTACCGTCAGGATACACCATATCCCGACGGCAAATTTACATTGATCAAACGCAATGATACTGCGCATTTAGCGGCGTTCGAACAAAAATAAGGCATATTTAGCCTGAAAGTGCGGTTTTCAGCGCTTGTTGCAGCCGCTCACGCTCAACCTCACTCAGCGCCCGATTGTTGCCGTTAAGTAAAATAAAGAAATCTTCCGCCCG
Organism: Chelonobacter oris; assembly: GCF_000772535.1. Taxonomy (GTDB): domain Bacteria; phylum Pseudomonadota; class Gammaproteobacteria; order Enterobacterales; family Pasteurellaceae; genus Chelonobacter; species Chelonobacter oris. The sequence continues at coordinate 92,687 of NZ_JSUM01000012.1, read as the reverse complement.
TTCGCCGATGGTCGTGATTTTGGCATTGGATAAATTAATTCCCAATTCACTGAACACATTACTGATCATCGCCAATAATCCCGGTTTATCGAGAGCGAAAATCTCCAATTCGGTTTGCTCCCGTTTATCGGCATTGATAAACCGCACTTCGGTCGGCACATGGAAGTGCTGTAGTTTGTTATTGACTTTGTTGCTCCAAGCCGGTTTATACTCGCTTTTCAGCGCATTAAGCACACTTTCTTCAATGCTCCGCCGCCGATCGAATTTTGCCAACACCCCGCCGGCTTCACTGATGATAAACGAATCCAATGAATAACCGTCATTGCTGGTCAAAATCTGTGCATCATGAATAGAGAGGTTTTTCGCTTCAATTGCACGCACCACCTTATTAAATAAGTGCGGTTGATCAGGGCAATAAACGAATAATTCGGTACCGCCCTGAGAAAAACGGTTGCTGGATTTTACAATAATCTCATCGTTTGACAGGCAAACCAGTTTGACATGCCATGCCAGTTGTTGCGGATTATTGCGCAAAAAATAATCCTGCGGACAACGCTGCCAAAAATCGTTTATCGTACGCAGTTTTAAGGTCTCGTCTTGCAGCAACGGTTGCAACAGTGCCAATGCACGCAAGCGATGCTGCAAAATTTGATCGCTGACGTCCAACAGATAATCGGTTCCCTGCGCCAGTTGTTGAGTCGTGAATTGATATAACGTTCTGATTAACGAACGTTTCCAACTGTTCCAAAGGTTACTGTTGGTGGCGCTGATATCGGCGACCGTCAGGCAGGTCAGGTAGTCCAGACGGATTTGATATTTCACGCTGTTGGCAAATTCCAACACTACTTGCGGATCGTAAATATCCCGTCGCTGTGCCGTTACCGACATTTTCAAATGATTTAACACCAACCACGCCATCATTTCCGCATCTTCTTCCGAAAATCCGTGTTTCTGTGCAAAATCATATACATCGATCGCCCCCAATTCGGCGTGATCGCCGCCGCGTCCCTTTGCAATATCATGAAAAAGTGCGGTCATATATATCAAACTGCGGCTGGTCAATTGCGGAAACAGCTCGACACACAACGGATGTTGTTCGGTATTTTCCGCTTGCAAAAAACTTTCCAGCTTCAGCAAAACCCGAATGGTGTGTTCATCGACTGTGTAAGCATGAAACAGGTCAAACTGCATTAATCCGCTGATATTATTCCATTCTTCGCAATAGGCGTTTAGTACGCCGTGCTGGTGCATCGGCATAAATGCGCGCGCAATAGCATTCGGTTGTTCCAATAATTGGAGGAATTTTTGCCTCGCTGTCGGTGATTCGACCAAATAAGGTTGTTTTTGCAACAACGCCAAGCGCAAACGGCGCAAGGCGGAAGAGTGGATTATCGCCTGCGGTTGCCGGGTTAAATGGTAAAACAGATCCAAAATGGTATCCGATTGTTGTATAAAGCAATCGGGACGGCGCAACTGAACGGCATTATTTTTCAGTTCAAAATTGTCGTCCAACGGCTGCGCCGCACTGTTTTCACGACGGTTGATAAAATGTTCCTGATAGTGCTGCAACAGCAGCTCGGTCAATTCCCTGACATTGTGTGCGGTGCGAAAAAACGTTTTCATCATTTCCTCGACCGCATAATTTCCACTTTTCTGTCCGTCATGGGCTTGATAACCCAACATTTCGCTGACTTTTACCTGCCGATCAAATAACAGTCGGTTATCATAACGGGTGATCACCAAATGCAGGGCAAAACGCAATTTGAATAAAAACTGCTGTGCCGTATGCAAAATGCGGTGCTCTTCGGGATAGATAAAACCGGAATCCAAAATGCCCTGCAAATTCTTCGCCCCGACATGACGCAAAGCAATCCAATACAGCAGATGCAAATCACGCAAGCCGCCCGGACTGTATTTAATATCCGGCTCCAAATTGTAGCCGGTATTGTTATAACGTTGATAACGCGCCTCTTTTTCTTGCATCTTGCCGTGAAAAAAAGCTTCTGTCGTCCAGAAATCCGCTGTATTGAGCGTACGTTGCAATTGTGTAAAAAGTGCGGTTTGCCCGAACAGAAATCGGGCTTCCAACAAATTAGTGGCAATGCTGATATCACTCTTCCCTTCGGCAATACATTGCGCAACCGTACGCACACTATGCCCGACTTCAAACCGACAATCCCATAAAAATTGAATCAGTCGGGCAATGCTTTGTTCTTGCTGCGGTTCAAGTGCGGTTTCACTCAGAATCAAAATATCCAGATCAGACAGCGGAAACATCTCTTCCCGCCCGTAACCGCCCACAGCGACCAGCGCCAACGGCTGTTGCGCCAACCCAAACTGCCGCCATAGCCGCTGCAACAACTGATCATAAAAACGGCTGCGACAAGCTATCAGCTCGTTCACATCGATTTCGGCAAACTGCGCCGCCTCTTGTGCTTTCAGTTGCTGTAACTGCGTTTTAACCGCCGTAATATCCAAATTCTCGGAAGAACTCTCATTAGATTTCATATGCATACGCTTTCCATTTCAGTCAAAACAAAAAACGTCCCTGAGGACGTTTTTCAATCGGAATCAAATATTCACCATCTGACGTGAAATCCGCCCTTCGGCAATCTCCTCATCACGAATAGTCATCACTTCACAGCCGGTTTCCGTAACCACAATTTGATGTTCGTACTGCGCAGACGGGCTACGATCTTTGGTTTTGACAGTCCACTCGTCTTTCATCAACCGCACTTCACGGCGGCCGGCATTGACCATCGGTTCAATGGTAAACACCATTCCCGGCTGTAACACCACACCGCCGTCATCGGCATAGTAATGCAACACTTGCGGATCACAATGGAATTGATCGCCGATGCCGTGTCCGCAATATTCACGCACCACAGAGCACCCTTTGCTCTCCACATACTGCTGAATATTACGCCCGATCTCGTTCAGGCGAATTCCCGGTTTAACGGTACGCAAACCGATATACAACGATTCCTGCGTCACTTCGCACAAACGTTTTGCCTTGATTGACGGCTCGCCAATCAGATACATTTTAGAGTTGTCGCCGAAAAAGCCGTCTTTGATCACCGTGACGTCGATATTCACGATATCGCCGTTTTTCAACAATTTATCATCACTCGGGATCCCATGACAAACCACCTCGTTGATTGAAATACAGGTCGACTTGGGAAAGCCGTGATAATTCAAACTGGCGGGAATCACGTTTTGGACATTAACCATATAGTCATGACAAATGCGATCCAGCTCGCCGGTGGTTACTCCGGCTTTGACATACGGTTCAATCATCACTAAAACATCTTGCGCCAGTTTACAGGCTTCGCGCAGCTTCTCCAATTCGCTTTCGCTTCGGATAGGAATATTCATTATCAACCTTCATTTTTAATCTGAATTATTATTTTGCCTAAGTATAACATTTTCATATCGGCAGATAAAACTGTCGTGTGCACTTGTTACCCGAGCGTTTCATCATTTTTTGACTAAAATATCCCTTGAACCGTGTTTCGGCTTGTATAATAATAACCAATTATTTTTCATACATCAGTGGGAGTCCTTATGACAGATGTAGCAATTCCATTAGTTTTTACCGATGCGGCGGCAAATAAGGTGAAAAATTTGGTGGCAGATGAAGAAAATCCGGATTTAAAACTGCGCGTTTATATCACCGGCGGCGGTTGCAGCGGATTTCAATACGGTTTTACCTTTGATGAAAAAATCAATGACGGTGATTTGACGATTGAAAAAAACGGTGTGTCGTTGGTGGTTGATCCGATGAGTTTGCAATATTTGATCGGCGGCACCGTGGATTATACCGAAGGGCTGGAAGGTTCACGCTTTATTGTCAATAACCCGAATGCCAGCACGACTTGCGGCTGCGGCTCTTCGTTCAGTATTTAACAGTTTCAGTATTTAAACTTCCGCATGAAAAAGGTGTTATGAATTGTCCATAACACCTTTTTTCTTTTCTATTAACCGATTACATCACGGCAATATATTTCAACATTACTCCGGCGGCAATCGCCGAACCGATAACACCGGCCACATTCGGCCCCATGGCGTGCATCAGCAGGAAGTTTTGCGAATCCGCTTCCAAGCCTATCTTGTTGGCAACCCGCGCCGCCATCGGAACGGCAGAAACCCCTGCCGCACCAATCAACGGATTAATCGGATTTTTACCGAAACGGTTTAACAATTTTGCCATCAGCACACCGCTGGCGGTACCGATACCGAACGCAATTACGCCCAGCAGTAAAATCCCTAAGGTTTGCGGTTGCAAAAATTTATCCGCTACCAGTTTTGCCCCGACCGACAAGCCCAAGAAAATGGTCACCATGTTGATCAACGCATTTTGCGTCGTATCGCTCAAGCGATCAACGACACCGCTCACCCGCATCAAATTACCGAAACAGAACATTCCCAGTAGCGGTGCGGCATCCGGCAACAACAAAGCGACCAATAACAACAGCACGATCGGAAACAGCACTTTTTCCTGTTTGCTGATATTCCGTTGCTGCACCATGCGGATTTTACGTTCGCTCTCTGTCGTCAATGCTTTCATAATCGGCGGTTGAATCAACGGCACCAACGCCATATAAGAATACGCGGCAACGGCTATTGCACCTAATAATTCCGGCGCCAGTTTACTTGACAGATAAATCGCCGTCGGACCGTCGGCACCACCGATTATCCCGATGGAAGCGGCTTGAGGCAATGTAAATTCAATTAATCCCAACCAGTTTAACAGTAACGCGCCCAACACCGTGGCAAAAATCCCGAATTGTGCCGCCGCACCCAATAATAAGGTTTTCGGATTAGCCAACAACGGACCGAAATCCGTCATTGCCCCGACGCCCATAAAAATGATTAGCGGAGCAACACCATAACCGATTGCAACCTTATAAAATAACGCCAGAATCCCACTGGTATATCCCATATCGGCGGCATCGCTTTCCAATTGGGCTTGAATCGACGGAAGTGCGGTATTCAACGCCGCTTTAATCGATTCAAGATCGGCGGCGCTGTTCAATTTAGCGGCAACCATTGCCAATTGCTCCGTATTGCCGCTGTGCAACAGATTATCAAGTGCGGTCATCGCCATACCGGCTTCCGGAATATTGGCAAGTAAACCGCCGAAACCAATCGGCAACAGCAATAACGGCTCGAATTTTCGGGCGATGGCAAGCCACAGCAACAGCAAACTGACCGCGATCATAACCGCCTGCCCGAGTTCGATGTGCATAAAGCCCATACCGCCTATCAGTGCGTAAAGACTTTCCATAATCATTTTCCGCCTTATGCCAGATTCATCAGACGATCGCCGACGGCAACAATATCACCGGCTTTGACCGCAATACCCTGCACTTTCCCGGCTTGCGCCGCACGCACTTCGGTTTCCATTTTCATTGCTTCCAGAAGCAATAATACGTCGTCTTTGGCGACCTGTTGTCCTTCGGAAACCACCACTTTCCAGATATTGCCCGCCATCGGTGCATTGACTTCCACACCGGCTACGGCAACTTGCGGTTGCGCTACTGCGGGCGCCGCCGGTGTAATATCGTCGACTTCACCGCCTTCACTGACTTTCACCACAAATGCTTTGCCCTCCAGTTCCACCGTGTAAACTGCAGACGAAGAGGCGGCTTTAGGCGCAGCCGGTGCTTTTGCTTCGGTTTTTGCCGTAGTGGAAACCGCACTTGGTGCCGGTTCAAATGCCGCCGGATTACCACGATTTTCCAAGAATTTGAGTCCGATTTGCGGGAACAGCGCCACAATCAGTACGTCATCAATGGCATTTTCTGCCAGCGTAATACCTTTTTCTGCCGCTTGCTGTTTCACTTCCGCTTCCAATTTTTGCATTTCAGGCTGCAAGTGATCGGCCGGACGATCGGTGATTGCCGTGCCGCCGTTCAGCACTCTGGCTTGAAGTGCGGTATCGACCGCTGCCGGTGTGCGCCCGTACTCCCCTTTCAAAATGCCGGCGGTTTCTTTGGCAATGGTTTTATAGCGCTCTCCCATCAGTACATTGATCACGGCTTGTGTGCCGACAATCTGCGATGTCGGGGTCACTAACGGGATATAGCCCAAATCTTTGCGTACCCGTGGAATTTCTGCCAAGACTTCATCCAGTTTTTGAGAAGCATTTTGCTGTTTCAACTGACTTTCCAAATTGGTCAGCATACCGCCGGGCACTTGCGCCACTAGAATGCGGCTGTCGGTGCCTTTCAATTGCCCTTCGAACGCTTGGTATTTTTTGCGCACGTCACGGAAATAGGCTGAAATCTGTTCCAATTTCTGAATGTTTAGACCGGTATCGTATTCTGTTCCCTGCAAGGTGGCGACAAGCGCTTCGGTTGCCGGATGGCCGTAAGTACCGCTCATTGAGGAAATGGCGGTATCCACGCCGTCCACACCCGCTTCAATCGCTTTCAATAACGCCATTTCCGCCATGCCGGTTGTGGCATGACAATGTAAATGCAGCCGTACATCGTAGCGCCGTTTGATTTCACTGACCAATTCGTAAGCCGCCATCGGCGTTAAAATACCGGACATATCTTTAATCACCACCGAATCGACACCGATTTCCAACAGCTGTTCGGTTATCTTCAGCCAAGTTTCCAAGGTGTGAACCGGACTGGTGGTGTAACTCAATGTGCCTTGTGCGTGTCCGCCGTGTTTCTTCACCGCTTGTAATGCACACTGCATGTTACGCGGATCGTTCATCGCATCGAATACACGAAACACGTCCATGCCGTTGCTGACCGCTCTTTCCACAAAGCGCTCCACCACGTCATCGGCATAATGTCGATAACCCAGCAAATTCTGTCCGCGCAATAACATTTGCAGCGGGGTTTTCGGCATCGCTTTCTTCAGTTCACGCAAACGCACCCACGGATCTTCCCCCAAATAACGGATACAGGCATCAAATGTCGCCCCGCCCCAAGATTCCAATGACCAATAACCGATTTGATCCAAATCGGCCGCAATAGGAAGCATATCGTCCAGACGTAAACGGGTGGCAAACAGGGATTGGTGAGCATCACGCAGCACCACGTCAGTAATAGCGATTGGATGTGATGGTTTTGTCATTTGAAAACTCCATTAAAATAAAACGATTAACGATGGCATTGACGGCGGTGATGCGCAATGGCGGCGACAATAATCGGACGCAACGCTTCCGTTTCATCCGCTGTTGCCGCAATCGCTGCCCTTGATTTGCCTGCCGCCGGTTTCTGGGTTTCGGGGAACAGTCGGTTGACGACGGTTGACATCAAACGGATTGCAAAAATCAGAATAAAAAGGAACAGCAGGACGAAGCCCATTCCGGAAAGCATCAGGTTGATCCCTTCTCTCATTAATTCTGTCGCTGTCATAGTTTCAGCCCTCAGGGTTAAGCGAATAAAAGTCGGTTCGATATAGAATACTGAAAATTTACCGACCGAATCTTGTGATAGATCAAATCGGGCAAATATAAACACTTGTTTTTATTTACCGCAAGCCCTGCTAAAATGCAAATGAATTTTAACCTATCGAGACTAAAACAATGGATTTTCAATTTCGTTATGATCATCTGGGCAGAACAGTCGCCGCTTGCAGCATGGAACATGAAGCGATTGCCAATTGGATAAACAGTGAGATTTATGCTGATCAACAAAAACTGGCTGAGGTCTTCATGCTGGTTGACGCTGTCAAACGAAGTGCCAATCCGCAGCAGGAACAACGCCTAATCGGACATGAATTTTCACTCTCACTCAATGCGGAGGAAGTGATGGTACAGGCAAACAGTCTGGCTTTTGACAGCAACGACGAATTGGAAGACGGTTTCAGCTACTATGATCAAGAAAGTCTGGCTTTTTGTGGTCTGGAGGATTTTGAGCGTTTTATCGCTCAATACCGCACTTTTATACAGGGTGATTAAAAATAAATCACTTTATTTCATGGCAAACACAAAACAAATCACTAATTTTAACAATTTATTAAACATATCCGTCTAAAAATCAGATATATTGTCAGGCAGATCACAGTTCTGAAATTCAATATTTGTATTTATTACGCCACTTCCCTATTATCCCGCCGTCGTAGCATCAGACTACCGTCAAATTAATATAATTTGACTACAATCAATTGGTTAAATTTTAGGTAACATAATATGGAAATGAGTAATGTTAAGGCCATTCCGGTGGCTGAAAAGAAAAAATGGAATAAATTGGACAGCGCTTGGGTATTGAATCTTTTCGGCACCGCCGTCGGCGCCGGCGTGTTGTTTTTACCGATTAATGCGGGAATGGGCGGCTTTTGGCCTTTGGTTCTGATGGCGTGTATCGTGGGGCCGATGACCTATCTGGCACATCGCGGGCTCAGCCGTTTCGTACTCTCGTCCAAAAATCCGGGCAGCGACATCACCGAAGTCGTTGAAGAACATTTCGGCAAAACCGCCGGCAAACTGATCACATTGTTGTACTTTTTTGCCATTTTCCCGATTTTGCTGATTTACGGTGTCGGCATCACCAACACCGTGATTTCTTTCATGGAAAACCAGCTGCATATCGCCGCTCCGCCGCGTGCGATTCTGTCGGTTGTTCTGATTGCGGCATTAATCAGCGTCATGTTGATGGGTGAAAAATTCATGTTAAAAGTGACCGAATGGTTGGTTTATCCGTTGGTTGCCATTTTATTTGCGCTGTCGCTGTACCTGATTCCGGAATGGACAACCGCATCTTTACAACAATTGCCTGACGGCAGTGCCTTTTTGTCCACACTGTGGCTGACTATCCCGGTGTTGATCTTCTCTTTTAACCATTCGCCCGCCATTTCAGCTTTCACATTGTCACAACAACGGGAATACAAAACCCTTGAAGCGACAGAACGGCACAGCAACCGCGTTCTGTTCGGCACATCCGGCTTACTGTTGGTGTTCGTCATGCTGTTTGTTTTCAGCTGCGTGTTGACATTGACGCCGCAAGAATTAGCATTGGCTAAAACACAAAATATTTCAATTCTGTCTTTCTTGGCGAATAAATTTGATAACCCGTATATCTCTTATTTCGGGCCGCTGGTGGCATTCCTTGCGATTACCAGCTCGTTCTTCGGGCATTATCTCGGCGCACGCGAAGGCCTTGCCGGATTAATCACCAAAATGAACCGTGATGCCGGCAAAGCGGAAATCAACCGTAAAAAACTCAATTACGTCACCGCACTTTTCTTCCTGCTGTCGCTGTGGCTGGTCGCCACCATCAATCCGAGCATCTTAGGCTTAATCGAATCGTTAGGCGGGCCGATTATCGCTATGATCCTGTTCATCATGCCGATGTACGCTATCCGCAACGTCCCGTCGATGCAGCGCTATCGCGGTCAGGCAAGCAATATTTTTGTTACGGTAATGGGGCTGGTCGCTATCTCAGCAATCGTTTATATCCTTTTCCGTTAACGCTGCCGTTATAGTATAATGACACTCAAACCTCTACGAACCACATTGCGGATTTCGTAGAGGTTTTATCGTTCATAAAAAGAAAAATGATATCAGGTATTTATGATTAGTGTTTTTGATATTTTCAAAATCGGTATCGGGCCGTCCAGCTCGCATACCGTCGGCCCGATGAAAGCCGGAAAACAGTTTCTGGACGAATTGGCGCAACAACAGCTGTTGGACAAAATCGATCGGATCAAAGTCGATGTTTACGGTTCGCTGTCGTTGACCGGCCGTGGGCACAGCACCGATATTGCCGTGATTATGGGATTGGCGGGCTATCTGCCGGAAGATGTGGATATCGAAAGTATCCCCGCCTTTATCGCCGAGCTGAAAAAAACCGCACTTTTACAAATTGCACGTGGCCGGCTGCAAGTCAAATTCCATTTTGAACAGGATTTGGTATTCCATAAAACCTTTTTGCCGTTACATGAAAACGGCATCCGCTTCCATGCCTTGTTACAGGGTAACGTAGTCTATTCACAAACCTACTACTCGATCGGCGGCGGCTTTATTGTTGATGAGGCGAATTTCACTGCTCAGGAAACGACCTCGCTGACCGTTCCTTTCCCCTATAAAAACGCCACGGATATTTTATATCACTGCAAAAATAGCGGCCTGTCGATAGCCGGCATGATGCTGCAAAATGAAGTCGCACTGCACGGCCAGCCTGCGGTCAATGCCTATCTGCAACGCATTTGGCAAACCATGTGGGATTGTATGCAGCGCGGCATGAATACCGAAGGGCTATTGCCGGGGCCGTTAAAAGTCACCCGACGGGCTACCGCACTTCGCCGTATGTTGGAATCGAACAACAGCCTGTCTAACGACCCGATGAAAATTATCGACTGGGTCAATATGTTCGCATTGGCAATCAATGAAGAAAACGCCGCCGGCGGACGTGTCGTCACCGCCCCGACCAATGGCGCTTGCGGCATTGTGCCTGCGGTATTGGCATATTATCAGCAATTTATTGCACCGCTGACGGAAGAAACCATCGCCCGCTATTTATTAACCTGCGGTATCATTGCTTCGCTGTATAAAATGAACGCCTCGATTTCCGGCGCCGAAGTCGGTTGCCAAGGTGAAGTCGGTGTCGCCTGCTCAATGGCGGCGGCGGGTCTGACTGAAATTCTGGGCGGTACTGCCGAACAGGTTTGTATTGCAGCGGAAATCGGCATGGAACACAATTTAGGCTTAACCTGCGATCCGGTCAACGGCCAAGTACAAGTGCCGTGTATCGAACGTAACGCTATTGCCTCGGTCAAAGCGATTAACGCCAGTCGAATGGCGTTACGCCGCACCAGCAGCCCATCGGTCAGCTTGGATAAAGTGATCGAAACCATGTACGAAACCGGCAAAGACATGAACTCCAAATACCGCGAAACCTCAACCGGCGGCTTGGCAATCAAAATTTTGCCTTGTGATTAGTTTGGTTTCTAAACCGCACTTTTCCCTTAAAGCGTCTGGCTTATCTACCCAATGTTCGATAAACTGGGCGCTTATTTTTTAATAACATATAACGCTATGAACACCCTATTCACCTTAAATCTACCACAAGATGCGGCTGATCATAAACTGCTCGGCAATGTCATTGCCGACAGTGATGTTTTGGCGATTGCACAAGCCGCCGACCAGCACAACGGGTTGACCGTGGTAGTCACCGCCGACACACGCCACGCCTTAAATCTGGAAAAAAAACTCAGCCGGCTCAGCCCGCAAAACATCTGTTTTTTCCCCGATTGGGAAACCTTGCCTTATGACAGTTTTTCACCGCATCAGGATATTATTTCGGCTCGTTTAAGTGCGTTGTTCTTCCTACAACAGCCACAACAAGGCATTTTTGTGTTGCCGATCAATACCCTGATGCAACGCCTCTGCCCACCGCACTTTTTAAGCAATAATGTGCTGCTGATTAAACGGGGCGATAAACTGGTATTGGATAAATTGCGTTTACAGCTGGAAAATGCCGGTTATCGTGCCGTGGAACAAGTGTTGGAACACGGTGAATACGCTGTACGCGGCTCACTGCTGGATCTGTTTCCGATGGGCAGCTACGAGCCGTATCGGCTGGATTTCTTCGATGATGAAATTGATTCGATCCGCACTTTTGATGTCGACAGCCAACGAACACTGAATACAATCGACCGGATCAATCTGTTGCCGGCACACGAATTCGCGATTGACGATAAAGCGATTGAATTTTTCCGCGGTCAATTTCGTGAACGCTTTGAAATTCGGCGCGATCCGGAACACATTTACCAGCAAATCAGCAAAGGCACGCTGGTATCGGGCATTGAATATTGGCAACCGCTCTTTTTTGAAAGCATGGCGACGCTGTTTGATTATCTGCCTGACCACACGCTGTTTATTGATTATCAAGCCAACGGCGAGCGTGCCGAGCGTTTCTATCAAGACGCACAGCAACGTTTTGAAAGCCGCCGGATCGACCCGATGCGGCCGCTGTTGCCGCCGGAACAACTCTGGCTGCGCAGTGACGAAATCAATCGCCGCTTGAAAGCCTATCCCCGTCTGACCTTAACACAGGAAACATTACGTAATTCTGCCCGTCAGTGCAATTTACCGGTCAGCCATCTGCCGGAATTAACATTAAATGCCCAACAAAAAGAGCCGCTGAAACTGTTGCGCCAATTTGACGAACAATTTAACGGCAAACTGTTATTCTCGGTAGAAACCGAAGGGCGGCGTGAAACACTGTTGGAATTATTGCGTCCGCTCAAGCTCAAACCGCACTTTACTCAAACCCTGTCACAATTATTTGAACAGCGATATAATCTATTAATCAGCGGACTGGATAACGGTTTTATTCTGAATTGTGACAGTTACAGTCAACGCACTCAACTGGCGATCATCACCGAAACCAACCTACTCGGCGAACGGGTACAACAGCGCAAGCGGGATCAACGCAAAACCGTCAATCCGGACACTCTAATCCGCAACCTTGCCGAGCTGAAGCCGGGGCAACCCATTGTCCATCTGGAGCACGGGGTCGGGCGCTACGGCGGTTTGACCACGCTCGAAGCCGGCGGAATTCAAGCCGAATACCTGATTTTGCAATATGCCGCCGATGCCAAATTGTATGTGCCGGTATCATCACTGTACCTGCTCAGCCGCTATGTCGGCGGCAATGAAGAAACCGCGCCGCTACACAAACTCGGCAGCGATACTTGGGCGAAAGCACGCCGCAAAGCGGCGGAAAAAATTCGTGATGTTGCGGCCGAACTGCTTGATGTCTATGCCAAGCGCGAAACCCAAACGGGCTTTGCCTTTCACTATAACAAAGAAGAATTCAAACAGTTTTCCGATACGTTTGCATTTGAAGAAACCACTGATCAGCAAATGGCGATCAGTGCGGTTATCAGTGATATGTGCCAAGCAAAAGCGATGGATCGGCTAGTGTGCGGTGATGTCGGTTTCGGGAAAACCGAAGTGGCGATTCGAGCGGCATTTTTAGCGGTCAATAACAATCGCCAGGTGGCGATTTTAGTGCCGACAACCCTACTGGCACAGCAACATTACGATAATTTCAAGGATCGTTTTGCCAATCTGGCGGTCAATGTAGAAATGCTGTCGCGCTTTAAAACCGCTAAAGAGCAAAAAATCATTTTGCAACACTTGGCAGAAGGCAAAATCGATATTCTGATCGGAACGCATAAACTGCTGCAATCCGATGTCAAATTTAAAAATTTGGGCTTATTGGTGGTGGACGAAGAACACCGTTTTGGTGTTCGGCAAAAAGAGAAAATTAAACAACTGCGTGCCAATGTTGATATTTTGACGCTCACCGCCACCCCGATTCCGCGTACGCTGAATATGGCGATGAGCGGTATGCGTGATCTGTCGATTATCTCTACTCCGCCGGCACGCCGCCTGACCATCAAAACCTTTGTGCGTGAAAACGACAATCTGCTGATCCGCGAAGCGGTATTGCGTGAAATTTTACGTGGCGGACAAGTTTATTATCTGCATAACGATGTCGCCACCATTGAAAACTGTGCCGAACAGCTGGCGCAACTGGTGCCGGAAGCCCGAATCGTGATCGGACACGGGCAAATGCGCGAACGGGATCTGGAACGTGTGATGAGCGATTTTTACCATCAGCGCTATAATCTGTTGGTCTGCTCCACCATTATCGAAACCGGCATTGACGTGCCGACCGCCAACACCATTATTATTGATCGTGCCGATAAATTCGGTTTGGCTCAACTGCACCAATTACGCGGTCGGGTCGGACGCTCTCACCATCAAGCCTACGCTTACCTGCTGACACCGCATCCGAAACGCATGAGCAAAGATGCGCTGAAGCGCCTCGAAGCGCTGGAGAGTCTGGACAATCTCGGCGCCGGCTTTGTCTTGGCAACCCACGATCTGGAAATTCGCGGTGCCGGCGAACTGCTCGGCAGCGAACAAAGCGGACAAATCGAATCCATCGGTTTCTCACTCTACATGGAATTATTGGAAAGTGCGGTCAATGCCTTGAAAGAAGGGCGAGAACCGTCCCTGGACGAACTGACCCAACAGCAAGTGGAAATCGATCTGCGCATTCCGGCACTGTTACCTGAAGATTATCTGGGCGATGTCAATATGCGGCTGTCATTCTACAAACGCATCGCCAGTGCCGCCAATCAGCAAGAACTGGACGAACTGAAAGTCGAACTGATCGACCGTTTCGGCTTATTGCCGGAGGCCGGAAAAAATCTGCTGCAAATCGCCGAATTACGCTTGCTGGCAAAACCGCTTGCCATCCAGAAAATCGAAGCACACGCCCAAGGCGGCGCCTTAGAATTCAAGGCTAACGCCGAACTCGACCCGCTTAAATTTTTGGCATTAATCAAACAGCAACCCAATATCTTCCGTTTCGACGGCCCAACCAAATTCCGTTTCAGCAAAACCACCGAAACGGCAAAAGAGCGATTAGCCTTTGTGGAAGAATTGATAAAAAGTTTATTGGATTAATCACCATACCGCACTTTGCAGCCGTCAGGTTTCACGACAAAGTGCGGTTTATACGCCTTTAAAAATGTGAGGCACGCCACATTTAGAAAAATGATTCTCATCTATCTTTAATTTTTTACCAAAAATCTGCATGGATTGACCAAATTTTCAAGATACTTTTGCCTCCTGCTCTATAGAATAAGATATCTATTTCAGGAGAAAATAACGATGGTACAAAAATTATATGATAGTGATTTTTTTATCGCAAAAAAACAATCTATTAAGGTTGAGCCAAGAATTCCTCAGCAAAATTATCCTGAACATACGCATAATTTTGATGAAATCGTTATTGTCACTAAAGGAAAAGGACGGCATATTTTAAACGGCTATCCTCATGAACTTTATCAAGGTATGATCCTATACATTGAGGCTAAAGATCATCACTTATATGAAAATGTGCAAGATCTCCACTTAACCAATATTCTTCTTAGATCTTGTGATAGCTTCCAATTCTTAAATAATATTCGTTTTTTACTTTTATCAATAAAACCGCAACAATCTTGTTACCAAGTTTTACATAAAAAACATGCGCCTTTTGTTTTTTCTTTAGTAGATAAATTAAAAAGTCAATCGCTTGAGAGTATTCCTCAACAAGAGAGTTTATTTTTTCAGCTATTATCATTATTACAACAGTATCAATATGATGATAAAGGTATAGGTTCGACCGAAGAGAAAGGGAGGCAGCTATTGCGCTGGCTAGCGTATCATTTTAATGAAAAAATAGATTGGGAAGAAATTGCACAACAATTTTCCTTACCGATAAGAACATTACATCGCTATATTAGAAATAGTACGGGATATTCGCCACAACACTATATTTCCAAATTAAGACTTGCTGAAGCTTATTATCAATTACGATATACCGATAAAAACATTATCACTATTGCATATGATTGCGGATTTAATGATGGCAGTTACTTTTCAACCTGCTTTAAAAATGAATTTATGATTAGTCCTAGAGATGTCAGAAACGTATGATTAAGCCTATTTTATTACATTATCAAGATTATTGTATCTCTCCGGAAAATTCAATCACTGTTGAACGGCGGAATCATCAAGATTATTTTCCGTTACACTATCATGATTTCGAAGAATTGGTGGTTGTTTCTTCCGGTAACGGATTGCATATCTGGAATGAGCATATCCACCCTATTACTTGCGGCGATATTCTCTATATCAATCGGAAAGATATTCACTCCTACGAATCCGTTAATGATCTCAAGCTTGATAATATCCTTTATCAACCTGAAAAATTTTCTATGACTGATATTATCTCTCAATACCTACCTTATGAAAAAACACTTCAAGAACAACGGTTTTGGCGAATAGATTTATTTTATTTAAAAAGAATATTTATGATTGTTGATCAATTGGCATTGGAGAGTAAAAAAAATAATATTTCATCAATCCATTTATCTGAAGCGCTTTTTTTAGAATTGATCATTCTGCTGTTTCGCTTCCGGCATAAGGCTGATCATTCCACACCGGCAGATATTCAACAAATAGATATGATCTTCTCGGCTTTATACGGCAGTATTGAAACAACATTCAATTTTGAACTTTTTTGTCAGAAGAATCGGTTCTCTCCACGCGCCATACAACGTTTATTTAAGCAACAAACCAATATGACTATCGGTCAATATTTGCAAAAGCTCAGGATATGCAGAGCAATGACGCTATTGCGTACATCCAGCTTATCTATTGCCGATATTGCATTAAAGTGCGGTTATGAAGACAGTAATTATTTTTCTTTGGTGTTTCGTAAAATGCAAAATTGTCCTCCTTCTGAATATCGTAAAAATTTCATGATAAAATAATGCATTATTCAAAAAACCTGACAGCTGATCACAAAAAACGGCTGTCAGATTTTTCATTAAGTATCAATCCAGATAAAACACCGCATCCAATGCTTCTGAAATCGGGCTATTATCCGCATTAGACGGCATAATATCGCACATAAATGCCCACCATTTTTGGCAAGCTTCTGTATTCTCGATGTCATTCCAGCGGGATTCCGATTCTATTTCTACAGACGCAAATAATAAATTTCGCTGTTTATCTAAAAAAATAGAATAATGATGAACACCATGCGCTTTTAATTCGGTTACCAATTCCGGGAAAATTTCATCATGGCGTTTTTTGTATTCATCATGACTATCGGGATTGATTTGCATAACAAAACCTTTTCTAATCATAACCGCCCCTCGCCTTAATTAGCCATACCCAGACCGACAATATTTGCCGCCAATACAATAATCAAACAACCGATACATAATACCCTGACCGGTTTTACGCCCGTTCCTTTCCACTCTTTTAAGACTAACCCCACAATACCGCCACACAGCACATAAAAACTCATATGTAACATCCAGCTCATAAAACCATACTCAGCGGGAATATTGGCATGTCCCCAAGCATAGAAGAAAAATTGGAAATACCACATAATACCGCCCAGCGCGGCAAATAATACATTGCTGATCAATAATGCTGTCGGAACGGCAAGATCAGCTTTAATCGATAATTCAGGTTTAATAATTAATCGGATAATACAATATCCCAAATTAATCACTGCGCCGCCTCCCATGATCACCACATAACTGGGTAATGCCATATAAAGCGCATCCACACCTAACGTTGCGGCTGCGGTGTGCATCGGTTGTGCGGCACTCATTGCAAAAGACATACCCGCTGAAAAAATACCGCATATGACAGCCAATATCAGCCCTTTTTTAAGATTAAATTCTTCAGCAGCAATTCCCACCGCTTTTTCTTTTAATAAACCGGCATACGATACGACGGCTACGCCGACTACGGCGACGATAACGCCGAGTATCGTCATTTTCCCACCGGTAGAAGCCAGTAACTCGCCAAATCGTCCTTGAATAATCGGTGTCATCAATGTTCCGACAATCAGTGTTATCCCAATTGCGATACCAATTCCCATCGACATGCCCAAATATCGCATGGTCAAGCCATATCCGATATTCCCGATTCCCCACATTGCACCGAAGAGAAATACCGGTAATAATACGCCGGCGCTAAACGAGGCGTAATACCCGGCAAAATCAGGCAATAAAAAATAACTGATTGACCAAGGTAATAGGATCCAAGAGAAAATACCTGCAACCGACCACATGGTTTCCCATGACCATTTAGTCACTTTTTTTAATGGCGCATAAAAACATGCGGCTGACGTTGCGCCGACAAAATGCCAAAAAATACTCAGAAAAATAGAACTTCCCATCGTGTTTCTCCTATTATATACCGTATCTTTGCGGTGTTATTGATTGCCTAAAAACCAATAACACCTTATTTTTATTGCAAAACCGCATCCATCGGCGTAACCCCGAAACGTTCCGCCAGCAGTTTGAATTCATCCGAACGGATCGTTTGTCTTTTCCCGCCCATAGAAAGGACTTTTACTAAAATTTCAGCCGATTTTTCCGCCGTATCAATTAACCCGAATGCTTCATCCAGTGAAGCTCCTGAGCCAAAAACACCGTGGAATGCCCATAACACCAAGGCGTGTTTTTGCATTTGTTCTGCCGTGGCATAGCCAATTTCATCTTTACCGGGAACCATCCAAGGCAAAATACCGACACCGTCGGGAAATACCACCAAACACTCGGTACTCATTTCCCATAATTCACGAGTAATCACCGCACTATCCAGCTCCAGCACATAAGTTAACGCAATCAGGTTGGTCGCATGGCAATGCATAATCACACGATCTTGATTATGGCTGACGGACATACGCGCAATATGCGACTGTAGATGCGCCGCCAGTTCGGAGGTCGGCACTCCGCCATTTACCAATCCCCACATGATGTAATAGCCTTTTCCCTGTTCATCAATTTTCACCACCGCTAACGTATCAGCCGGATCCAACATGACATTACGGAAAAATTTGCCCGAACCGGTGACGATAAAATACTGACCGGACAGCGCAGAAACATCTTGTGTGAGAGCGATATGTCTCGGATTCGAGTAAAAATCCGATGTAAACGACGTAATATCCTCCTCGAATAAACGTAAGCTGACATTGCCGCCATTACGTTCATCCCATCCTTTCAGCCACATATCCTGTGTCGCTTTAACCATTCCTTGTACAAACCAAGAAGACATAATGTATTGCATATACTTTTCCCTATCTTTATCTTTTATTTTTTGACTGATTAGCGTTGGCTTAAAACCGCACTTTCATAGCGGCGTACCTCATTCAGCCAACGACTGCCGACAGGCACATCATGGCAGGCACAATACATATCCCACACGGCTTGCCACGGTAATGATTTCTGTTCTTCCAGCAATGCCAAACGCGTCGTAAAATCGGCATTAATCTCGGCCTGACGTAAAACGGCCGTCGGTTCAAGTAATGCTTTCAGTAAGGCTTTTTTCATATTGCGAGTGCCGATGACCCAAGCCGCAATACGATTAATCGAGGCATCAAAGAAATCCAACCCAATGTGGACACGATCGAATAAACTATGGCGAATAATTTCATTGGCAATTGCCTGCGTTTCGTCATCCAGCAACACCACATGATCACTGTCCCAACGTACCGGACGGCTGACATGCAATAATAAATGCGGGATAAAAGGCATCACGGCGGAAATTTTGTCAGAAATGACTTCTGTCGGATGAAAATGACCGGCATCCAAGCAAAGTGCGGTTTGACGTGATGTTGCATATGCAATATAAAACTCATTGGAACCCGCAGTATAAGATTCCAATCCGATACCGAATAACTTACTTTCTACGGCATCTAAATGATATTTAGTATCGATTTTCTCGCTGATAATCTCATCCAACGACGCCATCAGGCGCTGACGTGGTGCAAAACGATCGATAACCAGATCTTTACTGCCGTCCGGTAACCAAATATTCATCACCGAAGCCGTCCCCAATTCTCTGCCGAAATATTCGGAAATTTTTCGGCAAGCTTTGCCGTGTTCAATCCAAAAATCTCGAATTTCTTTATTTTGATGAGTCAGGGTCGCTTCTTGGCTGAGCGGATGTGAAAAATAAGTCGGGTTAAAATCCAACCCCATCTTATTTTGTCTCGCCCACTCAACCCAGTTGACAAAGTGCTGCGGTTTCACTTCATTACGTTCCACTTTATTGTCTGCTTCCAAATAAGAAGCATGTAAATTCAAGCGTTTTGCCCCCGGGATTAAGGCGAAAGCAACCTCTAAATCCGCCCTTAACTCGTCGGCATTATGCGCCTTGCCCGGATAACGCCCCGTCGCTTGAATCCCCCCGCTCAAATCCCTGCTTTGCAGCTCGAATCCGGCAACATCATCTCCCTGCCAACAATGCACGGAAACCGGTAATCTATCTAACGCCGCCATAGCAACTTCAGTGTCAATCTCCATATCGGCGAATTGCTGTTTGGCCAATTGATAAGCCTGTTGAACGCTTGTCATCATAAAACTCCTTTTTTGTTTAATTTAAGTTAATGCACAAAATTCATGCCATTTTCGGTTTAAAAATCCGACTTCCAAGAACTTCGGATTAGGCCGGAAGTGTTTTAGCGGAAAACTTTTTTCAATCCATTGCCGGAATTGTTTGGCATTCTGAATGCGATCCAGCGCCATTAATTGGCAACCGACATTTCCTAAAACAGACGCTTCTACCGGCCCTGAAATCACATCAAAACCACAAACATCGGCGCACAATTGGTTCAAAAATTCATTTTGACAACCGCCGCCGACCACATGCAGACAAGAAATCGGCTTGTGTTGTAACAAAGCTAACTGCTGTGCCGTCTTGCGATATAACATTGCCAGGCTGTCAAAAATACAACGGGCTAATTGTGCGGTGCTGTATGGAATAGGCTGATTATGGGTTTTGCAGTATTGACGAATACTTTCGACCATAGAAACAGGATTGAGAAAACCCTCATGATTCGGGTTGATTAAACTGCGGAAAGGCGTTTCCTGCGAAGCCTGTCGCACTAATTGCGGGATATCGCTAATCTGATGCTCTTCACATAACCGCTGGAATAACCATAATCCCATAATATTTTTCAGGACACGATAATAGCCGTCAATGCCGCCTTCATTGGTGATATTGGCTTCCATTGCCGTCGAATCATTACAAACTTGTTTACTCTCCAAGCCCATCAACGACCAAGTGCCGGAACACAAATAAGCCGAACCGTCACGACTTAACGGCGCGGCAATAACCGCACTTGCGGTATCATGGCTCGCCACCGACATAACCGGAATGCGCTTTCCGCTGTGGTGTTGCCAATATCCGATTTGATGACCGGGATGGCGAATTTGCCCGAACCAACGGATCGGTACGCCCAGATATTCCAACAGTGCCTGATCCCAACTGTCGGTATTGACATTGACCAACTGTGTTGTGGTTGCATTGGTATATTCCCGATTTAATTTTCCGGTCAAACGGTAATTTAAATAATCAGGAATCATCACAAAATCCTGAATATCGCCCAACCAGGGCGGCGCGTCTTCCATCATGGCTTTTAATTGATATACCGTATTAAACGGTAAAAATTGAATGCCGGTTTTCTGATAAAGTACTTTTTTGCCGATATCCTGCTGAACTTTTGACATCACGCCTTCCGTGCGTAAATCACGATAAGCATACGTCGGCCCGACAACCTCACCGTCTTGATTCAACAACACATAATCCACACCCCAGGTATCAATGCCGATACTGTGCAGTGTCTCGCCGTTATCAATAATTTTATTCAGCCCGGTAATAATCTCTTGCTCTAGCGCCGTTAAATCCCAACAAAAATGGCCTGATTTTTCTTTTAATTGATTTTTAAAGCGATGAATTTCACGTAAATTGATCCGACAGTCGTCATCGCAAGATACCAGCATGACCCTTCCGCTGCCGGCGCCCAAATCCACTGCCGCAATCTGTTGAACACTCATAACCATATCCCTCCCTTGAATTTGGTTCTAGTGTAATAATCGGCAAAAAACAAAACCTTAAACCGGCTGCCACCTCTTTTTAAAGCATGGCAAAGAGACAAAATACGCTGTGATCTGAATCACAAAATATAAAAGAAAAATGTTATCCGATAATGAAATTGTCCAATAAAAAATAGGCGGAAGCTAAGCGGATCCTCATCAATCCGCTGTATTATCAAAGCGAATATATGCTTGAAATTTCATACCAATCCCCCCAATTATGTTTTACAATGCAAAGGCTAATGCGCACCCGAATTGAGGAAAATTTTATGTATTTAGAACAAATTAAAGCGGAATTAAACGAAGCGGCGGATGTGCTGGAGAAATTTATCCGCGATGAAAATAATATTAAACTGATTCAACAAGCCGCACTGTTGCTTTCAGACAGTTTCAAAAACGGCGGCAAAGTACTTTCTTGCGGCAATGGCGGATCGCACTGCGATGCGATGCATTTCGCAGAGGAGTTGACCGGACGCTATCGTGAAAACCGCCCCGGTTATCCGGCGATTGCAATTTCCGACGTCAGTCATTTGAGCTGTGTCAGTAATGATTTCGGCTATGATTATGTGTTCTCACGCTATGTCGAAGCGGTCGGGCAAAAAGGCGATGTGTTATTCGGCTTGTCCACTTCCGGCAATTCCCAAAATATCCTGAACGCTATCGAAGCCGCCAAAGCCAAAGGCATGAAAGTGATCGCCATGACCGGCAAAGACGGTGGGAAAATGGCCGGACTGGCCGATGTGGAAATTCGTGTACCGCACTTTCGCTATGCCGATCGGATTCAGGAAATTCATATTAAAGTCATTCATATTCTGATGATGTTAATTGAATTTGAAATGGCAAAATCCGCATAATTTCACCTACAAACACAAGGAAAACCGTATGAACAATTTATTCAGTCAGTTACAAAGCCGCCTCGGCGAAATGATGAAGGACGAGAACTTTTCCAAAATAGCCAAAAGTGCGGCTGTAGGCGGTTTGGCCGGTTTAATTTTAGGCAACAGCGGCGCACGTAAAGGCGTGGCTAAAGCCGGTAGCTATGCGGCGTTGGCTGGTGCGGCTTGGCTTGCCTATAACAAATGGCAGCAAAGCAAAAACGGCGGGGTTCAAGATGTGAATTTCGATCCTCAGGCACAGCAAGACGCTATCAGCTATGCCAACAGCACGCTATCCGACAGCAAAATCATGTTGATGACGCAAGCCATGGTCTTTGCCGCCCGTGCCGACGGTCAAATCGATGCACAGGAACGTGAACAGATTCACAAAGGCTTGCAGCAATTGGGGCACGGTGACAACGCCGATCAATTGATTAACGACTGGCTGAATGCCCCATTAAATCCGCAGGCGCTGGCTGAGCAAGTCCGTGATCCGCAACTGGCGGCGGAGGTTTACATGGCGTCATTATCGGTCATTGATCCCGATCATTTCCTCGAACAAGCCTATATGCAACAGCTGGCACAGGCCCTGAACCTGCCGTCGGAGCTGAAACAACAGCTTGAACTGACCGCCAAACAATAACTATTTCTCGGGGAAGCAACGCTTCCCCCTTCTCTTTTGCGATTTTGTTCTCTTGCCGATGGTATTTTGAGCAATTTCGAATTTAATGCGTTGCAACTGAATTTTTATGCGACTTTACTCGCTTTTTTTGAGATTTTATTTGCATGCTGCATTTTTTATTATTACTATTCCGCATTATCTATTCATCTATTTAAAATAATTTGGCGACATGACGATCAGCATTAAAAACCTGAATTTTTTTTATGGCAGCAAACAAGCCCTGTTTGATATCAATTTTGAATCCCAAGACGGCGATATTATTGTCTTGCTGGGGCCGAGCGGCGCCGGCAAAAGCACCTTAATCCGCACGCTGAACCTGCTGGAAGTGCCAAAGAGCGGTCAGTTGACCATCGCCGGCAACCGCTTTGAACTGTCCGCCAATACCGAAGCCAAAAAAATCCGCAAACTGCGTCAAGATGTCGGCATGGTGTTTCAGCAATATAACCTGTGGCCGCATTATACCGTACTGGAAAATCTGATCGAAGCGCCGATGAAAGTCCTTGGTCTCACTAAAGCAGAAGCGATGGAACGGGCTCAGGGGCTGTTACAGCGTTTACGGGTGGAAGATCACGCCGAGCGCTTTCCGTTGCATTTGTCCGGCGGACAACAACAACGGGTCGCTATTGCCCGCGCATTGATGATGAAACCACAAGTCTTGCTGTTCGATGAACCGACGGCAGCGCTGGATCCGGAAATCACCGCACAAGTTGTGTCCATCATTCAAGAATTGCAGCAGACCGGCATCACACAAGTGATCGTCACTCATGAAGTCGCCGTTGCCCGTAAAATCGCAACCAAAGTGATCTATATGGAGCAAGGCAAAATTATTGAAATCGGCGATTCGAGTTGCTTCCAACAGCCGCAAACCACCGCATTTGCGCATTATTTGTCTCATTGATTTCCATTCCGTTTCTATTTCTTTTAAGGAGCTTATCATGAAAAAATTATTAGCCGCCGCACTTTTGGCAACCGCATTTTCAGCTAATGCGCTGGACATTACCTTTGCGACCGAACCGACTTATCCGCCGTTCGAAAATACGGATTCCAACGGGAAAATTATCGGTTTCGATATTGATGTCGCCAATGCGATTTGTGCCGAAATCCAGGCAAACTGCAAATTTCAAAGCCATGCTTTCGACAGCCTGATTCCAAGCTTAAAATTCAAACGTTTTGATGCGGCGATTTCGGCGATTGACATTACCGAAGAACGGGCCAAACAAGTCAGCTTCAGCGATCCGTATTACGACAGCTCAGCCAGTTTCATCGCCGTAAAAGGAAAAACCGACCTGAATACTGCAAAAAATATCGGCGTTCAAAACGGCACGACTTTCCAGCAATACATTGCTGAAAACGGCAAACAATACGCCACTAAATCTTATGCCACCCTGCAAAGCGCCATTCTGGATTTGAAAAACGGTCGCGTGGATGTTATTTTCGGCGATACGGCTGTTTTGGCAGACTGGATGAAAACCGACGAAAATCTAGCATTTATCGGTGAAAAAGTCACGGATCCGAAATACTTCGGGAACGGTTTGGGTATCGCCGTCAATCAGGCAAGTACCGAACTGCTGGAAAAATTGAATCAAGGGTTGGCCGCCATTAAAGCCAACGGTGAATACCAAAAAATCTATGATAGCTGGATGACAGGAAAATAATCATTATCTATGTTCAGCAATTTTCTCTCGCTAATGTTTTCAGCCACCCTGATGACCTTGGGGTTGGCTGTTTGCGCCTTAATTCTCGGTCTGATTCTCGCCATGATTTTTGTGGTGTTTGAAACCGCCAAGCTGACTTTTATCCGTAATAGCACTTCCGTAGTATTGACCTTGTTACGCGGGCTGCCGGAAATTTTGGTCGTGCTGCTGATTTATTACGGTTCTACTCAGGTGCTGTTCCTTTTAACCGGCGATTTTATCGAATTCAGTCCGTTTTGGTCGGGTGTGGTCGCCTTGGCGATTATCTTTGCCGCTTATGCCTCGCAATCTTTACGCGGGGCGATTCAGGCAATCCCGTCAGGACAGTGGGAATCCGCCGCCGCATTGGGGCTGAGCCGTACACAGGCTTTTGTTGCGATTATCATGCCGCAGGTCTGGCGACACGCGCTGCCGGGGTTAAGTAATCAATGGCTGATTTTATTGAAGGATACCGCACTTGTTTCGCTCATCGGGGTCAACGATTTAATGCGCCAAGCCGAACTCAGCAATGCCAACACCCATCAACCCTTCACTTGGTACGGCATCGCCGCCTTGCTCTATCTGGCCGTCACGATTTTAAGTAAAATCGGCATTGCCCGTCTGGAAAAACGGTTTACCCGTTTTGAAAGGGAGGCGGTATGATCAGTGACTATTTTACAACGATTGCACAAGGCATTCCGACCAGTCTGGCACTGACCGCCGTGGCGTTGGTGATTTCATTTTTGTTGGCGGTGTTATTCACCTTTATTCTGTCGCTGGAAAACCGCACGTTGAAAGCCTTGGTTAACGGCTATATCACGCTGTTTACCGGCACACCGCTGTTGGTACAGATTTTTCTGATCTATGCCGGCCCCGGACAATTCCAATGGATTATCGACAGCCCGCTTTGGTCTTTGCTGTCGAATGCGTGGTTCTGTGCAATGTTGGCTTTGGCACTAAACAGTGCCGCCTATTCCGCCCAATTGTTTCATGGCGCGGTGAAAGCCATTTCCAAAGGGCAATGGGAAAGCTCCGCCGCATTGGGATTAAGCCGTTGGCAAACCCTGCGGATTCTGGTTCCGTTTGCGTTAAAACGAGCGTTGCCGTCTTACACCAATGAAATTATTCTGGTATTCAAAGGAACTTCCCTCGCCTCCACTATCACCATTATGGATATTATGGGCTATGCCAGACAACTTTACGGAACACAATACGATGCTTTGCTGATTTACGGCATTGCCGGTGGGATTTATCTGGTAATTACCGGTATCGCCACCCTGCTGTTGCGTCGTCTGGAAAATCGGGTGTTGTCATTTGAGCGTTTGGAAAGCGGTAAAAATCATTAATCTTCATGTTGTTATTTTGTTTCTATCGGTGTAGTATGAACTTAAGTAGTTATTATTTAGCTACTTAAATCCATTTAACCTTGACAGGAGAAGAACCATGAAATTGATTTGGGCACTTATTTTGGCAGCAACAATGGGCACACTGACTGCTTGTAATACAGTCAAAGGGGCAGGACAAGATATTCAATCTGCCGGAGAAGCGATCGATAATACCGCTGGTGATGTACAGAAAAAAATGTAACGTCATATTGTTAGTATGATATTGATTGGAAAATAAAATGCCGAACGGAGAATTCCGCGGCATTTCTTTTTGGATTCAGACGCATAAAACGTATTTCCCACGTTATATCATCACAAAAAATACCTTTCCCGCATAAACGCACCATTTCTGATTGATTCCGTCAATCCTAATGGGTTATCCAGCTTGCCAGTAAAATAAAAACCGTAAACACCGCCAACCAAATCAAGTGCAGTTTGACACTCTTGCGGTTAATCTCTTGTTTATGTTCGCGCAAGCGCTGGTGGTGTTGCTTATAACGTTCAAGATCTTGCGGATCGAACGAAAAACCGCAAGACGGGCACATTTTAGCGCTGTCGCTCACTTTATGACGACATTCCGGACAACGGGTTAACATTTTATTTATCCTTTCGTTTGACGGCTGAAAATTTCACTTTCTGTAAAAAAATACTCGATTTCACGCTTGGCCGATTGTTCGGAATCAGAACCGTGTACCGCATTAATGCTTTTACTGGCGGCAAAATCAAAACGAAGCGTGCCGGCGGCAGCGGCTTGCGGATCCGTTGCCCCTATCAGTTCACGATGCCGCTTAATCACATTTTCTCCCTGCAAGACTGAAACGACCACCGGCCCCGATGTCATGAATCGCACCAGATTCTCATAGAACGGCTGCCCTTTATGTTCGGCATAAAATCCACCGGCCTGTTCCTCGGTCAAATGCAGCATTTTTGTGGCGACGATAGTAAAGCGTGCGCTTTCAAAGCGAGAGAAAATTGCCCCGATCCGATTTTGTTTTACTGCATCCGGTTTGATAATTGACAGGGTTTGTTGCATACGACTTCCTCTTTTGGATTAATGGGTAAAAGTGCGGTTTTTCCGTTCAGACTCAGACAAACCGCAATTCACGATGTTAAACCGGCTTAAACTACCGGCTGTCCGCCTGACTTAACAATAAGTTTGCCAAACTCGTGACGCCGATTCCCGTTGCTCCCGCTGCCCATAACGGGCTTGCGGATTTGCGGAACGTGGCTGAACAATCGATATGCAGCCAGTTTTTCGCATAATTTTTTAGGAAATAAGATAAAAAAGCGGTTGCCGTACTGGCACCGGCGCCTGTGCCTGCCGGAACGGAAGCGGTGTTACAAATATCGGCAAAAGCAGAACCGACTTGTTCACGGTGGAACGGTTCGAACGGCAAACGCCAGAACGGTTCGTTTTCCTCTTCCGCCGCGTTAAACAGCGCTTTCACCAGCGAGTCGTCCATTGACAGCACAGAATGGTAATCGTTACCGACCGCCATTTTGGCGGCACCGGTCAAGGTTGCACAATCAATGATAAAGTGCGGTTTTTGCGCATCGGCATCAATCAAGCCGTCCGCCAGCACCAAACGCCCTTCGGCATCGGTATTCAATACTTCCACCGTCACGCCGTTGCGGTATTCGATAATATCGCCCAATCGGAAAGCACGGCTGCTGACCATATTTTCCGCACAGCACAAATAAAGTTTGACCCGCCGGTTCAAGCCGCAGGCAATCGCCAAACCTAAAGCGCCGGTCAATAATGCCGCTCCGCCCATATCTGAACGCATCGAATCCATTGAATTACTCGGTTTTAAACTGTAGCCGCCGGTGTCGAACGTAATCCCTTTCCCGACCAGACACGCCATCACCGGCGCTTCGGGATCGCCGCTCGGATTGAAATCCAACTGCAACATCGCCGGTTGATTGGCCGATCCTTTACCGACCGTCCAAAGGCCGTTGTAGCCGCGATCGCGCAGCTCCTCACGGGCAATAATATGATAAGAAACCGCACTTTCACACTCTGCCTGTTTCGACTGCTGTAAAATAAAATCGGCTGCCCGATGAGCCAATTCTTGCGGCGTAATCTGTTCGGCCGGCAAATTGATCAATTCACGTACGAAATCACCGCATTCGATTTGACGGAACAGTTGTTGCTGCTCGGCATCATCCAATGTCGGAAACTCCACCGCAAACTGTTGTTTGGCGGTATAAAAGCCTTGATAAAATGCCCAACAATGCGCTAAATCCCAGTATTTGCCCTCCAACTCAACGTCACTAATCCCCTGCGCGCGTAATTTTCGAGCCGCCTGTTGGATCTTGATGCGGCTTTTTTCTTCACCGAAATGAATTTTCGCCACGCCGTCATCAAAACTGATAACCGCATTTTTACCCCAGATTTCCGGGGCGTTTTTTTTACTTAACTGAATTTTCATACTCATGCCGACATCCTCTGTCTTTAACGTTAACTTTTTATAGCACAAACGAATTTTTAGTAAATCGGAAATCGCCGTTTTTTGCCATAATTTGAATTAAATCACCATAAACTGAGCTGTTGTGCTGTATTTTTGTGCGGTAAACTGACGCTCAGCCCGATTAAACGGACTCCTCGCCCCTCCGCCCGCTGCCAAATTTGCCGTAACAACTTGTAAAAAGCCTGCTTGCTGAACACCTCGGCGCGGCTTTCCAGTGTGGTGGTTTGAAAATCGCTGAATTTCAATTTAACGCCGATTTTACGATAAGCCTGTAATGGCGTATCCGGCTGTGCCCGTTGCAGACGCTGCACTAATTTTTGATAAAGGCTCGCCAGAATCTCTTCCGCCTGCTGCGGCTGCCGAATATCTTGCGACAAGGTGATTTCGACCCCTACCGATTTGCGTTCACGCTCCGGCTGTACCGCTCTTTCATCAATGGCATGGCTGAATTGCCAAATCCGCTGCCCCAATTTACCGAACAAATCCAGTAGTACATGCTGCTCCAGTCGGCGGACATCGGCACAATTATGTAACCCCATGGTACGCAGTTTTTGCGCAGTGACCGGCCCGATGCCCGGAATCTTTTTTAACGGCAATTGCAAGACAAAATCATCAACTCGATCCGGCGTTAAGACAAATTGACCGTTCGGTTTATTGACCTCCGAGGCAATTTTGGCCAGAAATTTCAGCGGCGCAATGCCTGCCGATGCAGTCAACTGTAATTCGTCAAAAATGCTTTGGCGGATTTCCGCCGCAATCCAAGTAGCCGAACCGTTGCACAGACGGCAATCCGAGACGTCTAAATAGGCCTCGTCCAACGATAACGGTTCGATTAAATCGGTATAACGTCGGAAAATCCGCTGTATTTGCTCTGAAACCTGTTTATATAACACCATATTACCCGGCAACAGAATCAGATTCGGGCATTTTTTTAGCGCAAGTGCGGTCGGCATGGCGCTGTGCAAGCCGAATTTACGCGCTTCATAATTGCAGGTCGACAATACTCCCCGTCGGGCGGCCGCACCGCCGACAGCCACCGGCTTGCCGCACAGGGTCGGATTTTCCCGCATTTCCACGGCGGCATAAAAACAATCCATATCGATATGAATAATCTTTCGCTGTTGCATCTCGTCCGAAAAGAGTTGGATATCATGACAGCGATTATATCGCAAAATACTGTATAAAAAAACAGTATTATCAAGGTAAGTTTATTCAGTAAAAAATCAAGTATTCAATACCTTGCAAAGTAACACACCGATTGTATAAAGAACTCACTATTTTATATTCTTATCCGCACTTTTTATTTAGAATATCGAACACAATAAGATTAATCAAAGTATGGAAAAATCATTGACTAAACTAACCGCACTTTGCCTGTTTTCCTTCACTACGGTCAATGTCTTCGCGGCAACAACGGCGCAACAAATGCTGACTTACCGCACGGCGCCGTTACTGCAAATCGAACAATTACACTTTAAGGATTTAAATCGTAACGGCAGCCTCGATCCTTACGAGGATTGGCGATTGGATCCGGTAACACGTGCCGAAAATTTACTGGCGCAAATGACCCTGAAAGAAAAAGCCGGCACCATCATGCACGGCACCATCATGCACGGCACCGCAATCATCACGGATAACAGCAACGGTCAAGGGCAACATTATGATTTAAGCCACAATCGGCAATTAATCAGCGATAAAAAAATCACCAGCCTGCTCAGCCGTTTATCTGCCGATTCGATCGCCACCTTTGCCGCTGAAAATAACAAACTGCAAGAACTGGCTGAAAATACTCGTCTCGGCATTCCAATCAGTATCAGCTCCGATCCCCGTAATTCGTTCACCCAACTCGACGGCATGAGTGTTTCTGCCGGAAAGTTCACCAAATGGCCGGAATTTCTCGGCTTCGGTGCAATTAATGATGAAAACATCACTAAACGCTATGCGGACAGCGTCCGGCAAGAGTATCGGGCGACCGGGATTCATATCGCACTTTCACCACAAGCCGATTTAGCCACCGAACCCCGCTGGCCGAGGATTGACGGTACTTTCGGCGAAAATGCCGACATCGTGAAACGCATGGTAAAAGCCTATATCGAAGGTATGCAAAACGGCAGTCGCGGACTGCATTCCGGCAGTGTCGTTTCAGTGGTGAAACACTGGGTCGGTTACGGTGCGGCACAAGACGGCTGGGACAGTCATAACGCCTACGGCAAATATGCCGTTTTTCCGGGCAACAGCCTGCCGCAACACATCTACCCGTTTACCGGCGCTTTTGAAGCCAATGTCGCCGCCGTCATGCCCGCT
The DNA here is from genome assembly GCF_000772535.1 of Chelonobacter oris. Lineage (GTDB taxonomy): Bacteria > Pseudomonadota > Gammaproteobacteria > Enterobacterales > Pasteurellaceae > Chelonobacter > Chelonobacter oris. The sequence goes on along the minus strand of NZ_JSUM01000012.1, from coordinate 61,862 downwards.
TATTCGATTCTAAAAGACGTGCAGCTGAACGGAAAAGCGCCGGAACCCGTTGCGGTCGGATTCAACCGCACTTTGCTGACCGATTTGTTACGGCGGCAATACGGGTTTGAGGGCGTGATTCTCAGTGACTGGTTAATCACCCATGATTGTTCTTCCGAATGCCGAGAAGGAGCGGTTAATCACGTACCGTCGCTTCCGCCGGGCGCACCTTGGGGCGTGGAAAAGCTCACCCAACAGCAACGTTTTATCAAAGCGTTGAATGCCGGTATCGATCAATTCGGCGGTGTGTCCAACACGGATTTGATTGTCACTGCGGTACAACAGCGCCGCTTGGACGAGGCGCGTCTGGATCTGTCGGTAAAACGCATTTTAATCCAAAAATTTGCCATCGGTTTATTCGAAACACCTTTCGTTGATCCCGAACATGCCGAGGCAGTGGTCGGTAATCCGACATGGCGGAAAGAAGCCCGCAAAGCGCAAATAAAATCACTGGTTTTGCTTAAAAACCAACAACATATCCTGCCGCTCAACAGAAAAAGCAAGATTTTCCTACACAATATCGACGCCAAAGCCGCTACCGCACTGGGATTTGACGTGGTCACCACGCCGGAAAAGGCCGATGCGGCCGTTATTCGTATCGCTACGCCTTATGAAATTCTGCACCCGACCTATTTTTTCGGCGCACGCCAACATGAAGGCTCACTGGATTTCAGTTCGGACAATACGGATTATCAATTGATCAGAAACACCGCCCGAATCGTGCCGACCGTTGTCACGGTCTATCTGGATCGCCCGGCTATTTTGGGGAATATCCAAGCTCACGCTTCTGCATTGGTTGCTAATTTCGGCATCAGCGATGAAGCGCTCTTGGCGGCGTTAGTCAGTCAAGCCGATTTCAGCGGCAAATTACCGTTTGAATTGCCGTCATCGATGAAAGCGGTGGCGGAACAGCTGCCCGATGTGCCGAGCGACAGCCACGCACCGCTCTATCATATCGGATTCGGACTGCCGCACTGATTCAGGCAAACAGCACAATCACCAGCCGAAATACCAACGGTGCCAACACCGAACTGATAATCCCGCACAACACCAGTGCGATTGAACTGTATACCCCCGCCTGTTGATCCACTTCCAACGTGCGGGCAGTGCCGAGGGCGTGTGAAACAGCGCCGATCGACAAGCCGATGGCTTCAGGGTGTTTTAAGCCGATTTTTTTCAAAATCAGATAACCGAAAATCGAGCCTTGCAACCCCGCCAAAACCACACCGACCGCCGCCACGGACGGTATGCCCCCGACCGTTTCCGCCACGGCCATCGCAATCGGCGTGCTCAACGATTTCGGCAACACGGTGGCGACAATTTCCACGCTTCCGCCCAATAACAGCGCCAATACCGCACCGCTAAACATCGCAAAAACGGAAGCAACGCCGGTAATCAGTAAAATACTGCGCCAACGACTACTGATTTGGCGCAGCTGTTCATACAGCGGCAGCGCCAATGCAACAATCGCCGGCCCCAACAAACTGTTTAACGGCGCATTGCCCTGCATGTAGCTGTCATAGGGAATATTCAACAACAGCAATATCGCCGCCAACAGCAACAGAGTCAACACAAAAGAGTTAAACACAATCGATTTCCAGTATTTACTGATCCGAAGTGCGGTTATAAAAGCCAGAATCGTCAAAAGCGAATAGACATAAATCATGATTTTTCCCCGCTACTGCCGTTTACGGCGTTTGCGTTGTACTTTACGCCGTAATTTACGTACACTGTGACGCTCAAACAGAAAATCGCCCAACAGCCCGATGACTATCAGAGTCAGCATCGTACTGACCACATTCGGAATCAGCAACTGTTTGGCATTTGCCAATAACAGATCGGCATATTTGATAATCCCGACACTGACCGGCACAAACAACAATGCCATATAACGAATCAACAGGCTTGACGCCGGTGCAATCCACTCGACTTTAATGATTTGTGTGGTCAGGCAGATAAATAAAATCAACAATCCCCAAATACTGCCCGGCACGCCGACAGGAATCAGGTGCTGTAGCGCAATGCCGAGATACAATACGGCATACAAAATCGCCAGCGAACGCAACAAGGATAGGATTTTTTGTCTCATCTTGATTTGATATGATCGGAAAATGTGAAATAATTCTCCCTCAATTTGTGATCAAAGTCACTGAATTTCCCTTTTTTTCCGCATAACTGATAAGGTTGTAAAGTGTCGATAACACGTTTTTTCTTTTTATTTGCATTTTTGTTACTTTCCGCCACTATTGCAACGGCAAACGCCGCCGCACCGCAATTTAGCTGCCTTGCCATTCACATCAGCGACGGCGACACTTTTACTTGTCTGAGCAATAATAAACGGATTAAAGTGCGGTTGCTCGGCATTGATGCGCCGGAAAACGGACAGGCTTATGCCAATAAAGCCAAACAGCAACTGGCAAAATTCATTCTTAAACAACAGGTTACGCTGAATATTAACGGCATCGATCAATATTCGCGCCGTCTGGCAACAGTATATGACGGGCAAAAGCGGAATGTGAACCTGCTAATGGTTGAAAGCGGCTATGCCTGGGCGTACCGTTTTTATAAAAAAGATCAACAATATCAACAGGCTCAGCAGCTTGCTAAACTGAAAAAATCGGGTTTGTGGCGGGATAACAAACCCCAAGAGCCGTATTTGTGGCGCAAGCAACAACGTTGAGTTTATAATATCCGCTCATATTTGATTACCGGTACACACTATGCCCGATTTCGATTCCGCACAATTTCGTGCTTGCTTCCCTTATCTGCAACAGGATTGCGCCTTGGTTTATCTGGATTCGGCGGCAACGGCATTAAAGCCGCAAACCCTGCTCGACAGCACATTGGCGTTTTATCAAAGTGCGGGATCGGTGCACCGCAGTCAACACGACGCGCAGCAAACCGCACTTTATGAGCGCTCGCGACAATTGACGGCACAATGGATTAATGCCGCGTCAACCGATTGTGTGATTTGGACCTCCGGGGCAACACAGGCGATCAACATGGTGGCAAACGGATTGGCGGATCAGCTTGAAGCCGATGATGAAATCATAATCAGCGAAGCGGATCATCATGCCGATTTCGTCACTTGGTCAATGTCGGCACAACGCTGCTCGGCAAAATTAATCGTTTTGCCGATAAACGATCAGTGGTTGATTGAAAGTGCGGTATTACAGCAAGCGCTTTCGCCGCGCACTAAAATCGTGGCGCTGAATTATGTTTCCAACGTCACCGGCACGCAGCAACCGATTGCCGACTTAATCGGCGTTATCCGTCGGGCTGCGCCGCAAGCGTTTATTCTGCTCGATTGCGCACAAGCCATTGCCCATCTGAAACTTGATATTCAGGCATTAGACGCCGATTTTTATGCTTTTTCCGCCCATAAACTGTATGGTCCGAACGGTTTGGGCGTACTAAGCGGCAAATTGTCCGCCCTCGAAATATTATCGCCTTCGCTGTACGGCGGCAAAATGGTTGATCGGGTCTCAAAACAGCGGATCAATTTCAATCCGTTGCCCTACCGCCTAGAAGCCGGCACCCCGAATATCGCCGCTGTGATCGGCTTCGGTGCGGTGTTGGATTGGCTGCAACAATTTGATTTCCGAGCGGCTGAACGCTATGCCGTCGGCTTAGCCGAACACGTCAAAGTGCGGTTACAGACTTATCCGAAAGTGCGGTTATTCAATTCGCCGCAACCGAGCACTGTCGTGTGTTTTATTTTTGACGGCATCAACAGTTCCGATTTGAATACGCTCCTCAGCGAGCAAGACATTGCCTTGCGGGTCGGCGAACATTGCGCCCAGCCCTATTTGGCGAGGATCGGGCAAAAAAGCACGTTACGCCTCTCCTTTGCGCCGTATAACACCGCCGCCGATGTCGAGGCGTTTTTTGCCGCACTGGATAGCGCACTGAATCTGTTACGGGAGTAGCCATGGAATCCATTCAACAACTGATCGCTGATTTTAGCCGTCTTAACCATTGGGAAGCACGCTATCGCTATTTAATTCAGCTGGGGAAAAAATTACCGGTTCCAAGCGATGATGAACTGGCAAAAATGACGGCGATTTCCGGCTGTGAAGTGGAAGTGCGGTTTTTAGCCGAGAAACAAACAGACGGCAACTATCGTTTTGCCGCTTACAGCGAAGCCCGTATCATGAACGGATTGCTCTATTTAGTGTTAAGCGCATTGCATCGGCTCAGCGCGACAGAACGGAAACAATTCGATGTGACCGCACTTTTGCAGCGGTGCGGCATTGCCCAACGATTGAGCCAAACCCGATTAAACGGCCTGAAAAATATCGAAACCCTGCTACATCATTTGGATTAATCATGCAACAAACACAAAAAACGATTCTGATCACCGGCTGCTCAAGCGGCATCGGCTATGCAACCGCACTTTACCTTAAGCAACACGGTTGGCACGTCATTGCCGCTTGCCGTAAAAGTGACGACGTCACACGTTTGCGGCAAGAAGGCTTTGACTGCGTACAGCTTGATATCACCGATTCACAGCAGATTCAGCAGGTTATCCTTAAGATCAGCACAAACCGCACTTTAGAGGCGATTTTCTGTAATGCCGGTTACGGGCAAACCGGCGCAGTGGAAGATGTGAGCCGCACCGCCCTGCGTGCGCAATTTGAAACCAATGTATTCGGCACTTGGGAATGTATCCGATATGCGATGGCGGTTTTTCGCCGTCAGGGACACGGACGAATTATCGTCAACAGCAGCATTTTGGGCTTTGCCGGTATGCCGTGGCGCGGAGCGTATAACAGCAGTAAATTTGCACTGGAAGGTTTGTGCGACACTTTGCGTACCGAATTGTCCGGCAGCGGTATTTTTGTCAGCCTGTTGCAGCCGGGGCCGATTACCAGCCGATTCCGCCCGAATGCATTGGCAACATTTCATCACTATATCGACTGGCAAAACAGCGTCCATAAAACCGCCTACGAAAAGCAATTGGTGCGACTGAACAGCAAAGGCAACGCCAATCCGTTCACGCTGCCGGCAGAAGCCTGTGCCAAAGCCGTGCGGCAGTGTTTGAACAGTCCGAAGCCGAAAGCCCGTTATCAGGTGACTTTTCCGACCAAACTCTATTGGTGGCTGCGGCGCCTGCTACCGACAGCCTGGTTTGACTGGGCAAATCGGCAAGGCGGGAATAAATAAGCGTTAACAAACACTTTCGCAAACCGATCTTTTACTGAACTTGCGCCGAACTCTCTTCCGTCAAGATCCGACGGGTGTTGTCATCGGTTTCAATTTGAATCTTGTGTTCCACTTCCACATTCATATTGATTGTAATCCCCTCTTTCGGGGTTTCAAGCTGAATTTTCGGCACACAGCCGCACAACAGCAGCAGGCTGAACAAAAGTGCGGTCAACGGTTTCACGGTTAATAACATGGCTATTCTCTACGGTTTTCTTGTCGTTGATACAGGCGGTATTCCAAATTCTGCTGCAACTCGGCAGCGAAATTGATCGACTTCCATAAATCAAACGCATTTTCTTTATGATTGTAATTCAAAAAGATCGGGTTTTGTAACGCATTGTTAGCTTTAATTTGCGCATTCATCAAACCGGTGCCGTCTGTCAACAGATTCACCTTAATATTCGAATCATACACGTCCATGGTTTCCATCAAATTGGTCAAAATCCGCTCGGTTATGCCGCCGCCCTGTTCGATTTTTTCAATCAACTCATCGCCCAAGTGGATTTGCCAGTCACTGCCCTGTTCAATAATGCCGTCACAAATAATACAGGTTGAATTTTCAATCCAAAACGGCAAATCGGCATTCACTTTGCCGCGCATTTCCAATTGATTGTATTGCAGCAGTGCCAAAATTTCGGTCAACTCAATCTGGCTCAGACGCAAAAATGCCGGCTGATGTTGCGGCATTGAAAATTTAGCGACGTCCAATTCTCCCCCCAGTAGATTGAGATGCAGACGGGTCAGCGACAGCGGCATTTTTCGTGTCCAAGGGTAATGCCCTTGCAGCCGTACCGAAATATTCTGCAAGCGGATCCCGTTCTCCAGCGAGGCGATTTTAACGTCTACCGGCTCTCTGACCCCCAATTGGAATCGCTGGTTTTGATAGCGGTAAGGCAATGAGAAATTGATGCCGCTGATCGACCCTTCCGGCAACGAAATATCACTGTTTTGAATGACGATATGTCCGCCGGCGACCAAACCGTCTTGCTGCGTAATCGAAAATGCAGTCTGCCCCCGAATCGTACCACGCTGAATCAGCCAGTCCCAACGTTGCGGAAATAGCGGTTGGAAAACATTGGCGGATTGCTGCGGCCAGTAAACATTGCCGCGCAAAGCTCCGTCTTGATAACGTGAAAACAGGCGGATAGGGCCCAGTTTGTCCGACGTCAGCTCGCTTCTCAGATTCAAATCGCTAAAATCTTTCCCGTCAATACTGACAAGAATATCGGGTTTGAGAAACTGTCCGCCGTAATCAAACTGAATTTTCGGGGTGTTAACCGTCAGCGCTCCATGCAATTGCTGTTGTTGATAATCCCATGCCACCGTCTCCGCCAATGTCAGTTTTAACGGCTCAACCCGCACGCCGGGTAAGGCAAAACGCGACAGCTCACCGTCCAACAGCTGAATATTGATTAAGTTATCCTGCCAGAATCCCCTGCCGCGTAAACCGACCAAACTGCGCAAACTCGGAATGTCGGCATACCCCCAAAAATTCCAATTCCAGATATTGGCGGCGATTTGTGCCTGCTGTAAACCGGCGACTTCTTGAGCGGAACGAATGTTAAAAATGGAATGAATACCGGCGATAAACTCGTTTGCCCGTCCGTCCAAGCGCAAATCAATGTTGTCAAATTGGCGGGTTTTGCCTTTTAAAATCGCCTGTAGCCGCCCTCTTATGCCATATTGTCCGACAACAACCCCGGCTAACGGCAGGCGCAGCTCTTCAATGTCGATATAGTCGGTGTTACCGTTCATTCGCAGTAATGATCCGCTTAAGAAACGGACTATCGGATCATGCAGCGGCCCTTCAACTCTCATCGGCAAACCGGCATAAAAAATAGTATCGAACGATTTCACATCACCGTTGACTTGTAACGGAATATGCAATGCCTGCTGATCAACCGTACCGTTTACGCCCTGAACAACAATCAACCCTTTGCCTTTTTCGCCGTTGGAGAGCAATGACAGGCGAAAATTGATTTTCAACGGGAAACTGTTCCAGAAAAAACGACCTTCGTCTTCCGCCTGCACATTTAAATCGAGAAAACCGTTCATCGGTTGCGGCAGATCTTTTGCCCAATTAAATTTAGCCTGCTTAACATGCAAATGTCCGTTTGTTATATCAAACGGCAGATTTAACAATTCATGTTCCGTTTGTTCCGCCACTTCATACAATTGCAGTGTTGCCTGCTCCGCTTGCCAGTGCAGTTTGATGCCGCCCTGCGGAATAATCAGGTTGGGCGAACGCCAGCCGAAATCCACATCGCCGTTTAACGGCAATTGATCGAAACGCTCCGCCAATTTGCTTTTCAGCGTGACATGGTTGTATTGTTCGCTGTCCGGTTGATAGGTGGCGGTTACGCTCAAATCCTGCCTATTCAGTACACCGTCCAGATTAAACAATGGATTTTGCGGCTGTGCGCCCTGTTGCTCGGCGCGCAGGTGCAGGCGCAGTTCCTCCCCGTCACGAACCGCACTTATATTGGTCGTTGCCGTCAAAATTTGCTGCAATTGCGGATTTTCCACACCGTCGGTATTGACCCAATTCAGCTCGGCAATATCCAACTCCCCTAGCGGCAGCAGCGCAAATAAGCGCCGGAGTGTAAACGGCGGACTCGGTTGTTCGTTATCCTGTTGCTTGAGCAGCGGTTGCAAGCAGGCATAATCGAGCTGCAATCGCTGCAAAACCAGTTTGCGTGTCCGCCACGCCAACCGGATATCTTGCGCTTGCGCCAACGGGCAATCGGCAATTTGTAGCCGGATCGCAGGTTGGCTGATGCCGCCGGAATCAAGTCTGAAGGGCTGTTCCAGTGTCAATTGGTAGTCCGGTGCAAGAAAATAATTGGCGATCCGCTGCACTCCGTTACCCTGTAACAGATAGAAAAGTACGGTTGCCGACAAGATCAGCAACGCCACCAACACCAGCAAACACCGCTTGCGCATACTCAACTACCCGAACAACCAAAACGGAAAACTGATCGCCAACAGCAGTAAAACACCCAAAATCGGCAGCGTCAACGGTCTATTTTTCAATATTAACCAACCCAATACGGCAGCCGTCAATAAATGCACGGCAAAATAGCTGGCAAAACCGCTAACGCCGGCAGTCGGTAAGATCAGTTTGAGATGCATCGACAACAGCACAATGACACTGTAAACCGCATTCAGTAATACCATCAACAGCATCAATCGCGGCAACAATGCGATCAAACCCTGCAAGCGATTACGGGCAACCCGCAACAACCAGCTTGCGACGACCAGTCCGAGCAACAGCTGGCTGAACGGGCTGTAACGCAACCAGTCTTGCAGCGGCAGATTCAACCAAACGGAAAGATATGCCAACAGCCCGATCACACCGCAAATATTGGCAAACAATAACAGCCCGCGGCGCAAACGCTCGTCGTCTTTCGGTTGCTGCCAAACGGCGAACAACAGCAGCAATGCCGCGCTGATCACCAAGGCCTGCGGAATATAACGCTTCGCCGCCAATGCGCCGAGCAGCAATAATCCGAGCCAATACACCGCCAAATACAGGCTGCCCTTAATCAAGCGCGAGCGCTGTCCGTGACAAATTTCGCCTTTGACAAAAACCAGTTGCCCAACCCACTGCGCACTCAGCACCGACAATGAAAAACCGGCGATAAATGCGGTTAATTCGTGATGTGAAAACCAAAGTGCGGTTTCGGCTGCTAACAGCAATATCGGCGGTAACAGCGAAGAAAGTATCGTCTGACGTTTGTTTTCGTTATGATCTGACATAAAACACTCAACGTGATAAAATGGATAGTAATGGATCGTAAATTGCCATTATAATGCCACATTTCTTGTTTCGTTAACAACTTAGGGGACTAATCATGCGAATTTTACATACCATGCTGCGTGTCGGCGATTTGGATCGCTCAATCCGCTTTTATACCGAAGCGTTGGGTATGCGGGTATTACGCACCAGCGAAAATACCGAATACAAATACACCTTGGCTTTTCTGGGCTATGACGATGAAGATAAAAGTGCGGTATTGGAATTAACCTACAATTGGGGCGTGACGGAATACGAGTTGGGCTCGGCATACGGGCATATTGCCATCGGTACCGACGATATTTACGCCACCTGTGACAAAGTGCGGTCTGCCGGCGGTAACGTCACCCGCGAACCGGGTCCGGTGAAGGGCGGCACAACCGTCATTGCGTTTGTCGAGGATCCGGACGGCTATAAAATCGAATTTATCGAAAACAAAAGCGCTAAAGCCGGTTTAGGCGATTAATGTTTTATCACACATTTTAACCATCATGACGATCAACCTGCCGGAATGGTTATTTCGGCAGGTTTTTGATCATAACAGAGAGATTTATTTTGACGACAGTTGCGCCAAACACTCCAGCCGATACGCCCGACTATAACCTACTGAAAAACCGTTTTCGGGCATATTTTCCGGTCATTATCGATGTGGAAACCGCCGGTTTTAACGCTAAAACGGATGCCTTGCTGGAAATCGCCGCCGTTACCCTGAAAATGGACGAAAACGGCTTGCTGCACCCTGATGAAAAATGCCATTTCCATATCGAGCCGTTTCAAGGGGCAAATATCAATCCCGATTCGTTAAAATTTAACGGCATTGATATTGAAAGCCCCTTACGCGGCGCCGTCAGCGAACAAACCGCACTTGACGGGTTGTTTAAAATGGTGCGCCGTACGCAGAAAGCCGCTGATTGTAAACGTTCGATTATCGTGGCACACAATGCCGCTTTTGATCACGGCTTTTTAATGGCGGCAGCCGACCGTACCCAACTGAAACGCAATCCGTTTCACCCGTTCGGCACGCTGGACACCGCTACGTTAAGTGCCTTTATGTTCGGCAACAACGTGTTGATCAAAGCCTGTCATGCCGCCGGCATTGCTTTCGATCCGAAACAGGCACACTCCGCCCTGTATGACACTGAAAAAACCGCAGAATTATTCTGTTTTATGGTCAATCGGTTAAAAAATGTGGGCGGATTTCCATTATTTCAGGCTGATCCGCAATAAAATCAGGCAAATCCGTTTATTTTGCTTTAAAATCTTTTCGCTTTATCTTTTTCATTTATTTTTGTTTTAACCAGACTCAAGGAACTCTCGTTATGTTACTTACCAACAATGTGGTTTTGTCCATTATTCTACTGTTGGCGCTCAGCCTGATGCGGATTAATGTGGTCATTGCCCTGATTATTTCCGCCTTGGCCGCCGGTTTATTGGGCAATATGGATATTCAAACCACGATCTCTGCCTTCACTGACGGTTTGGGCGGCGGTGCTGCCGTGGCGATGAATTATGCGATTTTAGGGGCGTTTGCCGTTGCCATTTCAAAATCGGGGTTGACCGATTTACTGGCAATGCAGGTTATCAAAAAATTAGGCGGACAACCGAGTGAAAAAGCCTTATTTTGGTTTAAATATCTGGTGCTGCTGCTATTGGTGCTGTTTGCCATTTCATCACAAAACCTTCTGCCGGTGCATATCGCCTTTATTCCGATTGTCGTGCCGCCGTTGCTGGACATTATGAACCGCCTGAAACTGGATCGCCGAGCGGTAGCATGCGTGCTGACATTCGGTTTAACCGCAACCTACATGATTCTGCCTGTCGGTTTCGGCAAAATCTTCATCGATAATATTATTGTCACCAAAATTAACGAAGCCGGAACCGCACTTGGACTGCAAACCAATGCCGCACAGGTTTCCAGTGCGATGCTGATCCCGGTAACGGGTATGATTCTGGGCTTGCTGATTGCCGTATTTTGGACTTATCGTAAGCCGCGCGAATATCAGGCAGCAATGCCGGAACCGACCGCCGATTCGATTGAACAACGGATCGCCGACATCAGCCCGTTCCATATTGCCGTCAGTATTGCGGCTATCATTGCAACATTTGCACTACAGCTTTACACCGATTCGATTATTGTCGGCGGTTTGGTCGGTTTAACTATTTTTGCATTAGGCGGTATTTTTAAGCTGAAAGAGAGCAATGATCTGTTCCAACAAGGTTTACGCCTGATGGCGATGATCGGCTTTGTGATGATTGCCGCTTCCGGTTTTGCCAATGTGATTAAAGAAACCGACGGCGTTGCCGTATTGGTGCAAACCTTCAGTGAAACTATCGGCAGCGACAACAAAGGTTGGGCTGCGATGATCATGCTGCTGATCGGCCTGTTCATCACCATGGGCATCGGTTCCTCATTCTCTACCGTACCGATTATCGCGGCAATTTATGTGCCGATCTGTATCAGCCTCGGCTTTTCCGAATTGGCAACGGTTTCACTGGTTGCCGTTTCCGCCGCGTTGGGCGATGCCGGTTCTCCGGCTTCCGATTCGACATTGGGTCCGACCTCCGGTTTGAATGTTGACGGCAAACACGATCATATCTGGGATTCGGTGGTGCCGACCTTTATCCATTTTAACATTCCCCTTTTGGTATTCGGCTGGATTGCGGCAATGGTGTTGTAATCGCCTCATTTTTTAATCCTGCCAATACAAAAAGCCCGCAAATTGCGGGCTTTTTTTGGTTATTCAACCGTCTCAAACAAAATCAAAAATGCCGCATCGCCGCCCCACTCTTTCGGCGCTTGGTGAAGCGCACGCACTTTCGGGTGTTGCACCAACCAACGGGGAATCTGCAGTTTCAGGGCAAATGTGCCATAACCGGTCATAATACCGGCGCAATGCACATTTTCTTTTTCACAGGCGTGTAACAGCACCGCCAGTTCGGATTTGGCTTGTTCACGTGTTAATCCGTGTAAATCAAGGAATAATTCCGGTTCGAAATCCCCTCGACGCAGCTGTTTCAACAAGTGGGAATCCTCCCCCTCGCGCAGATACCGCACTTTCTGATCTTCTTGCAATAGCGGTTCGTATTGATCGGAAAAATAGAACAAATTATCCTGCTGCTGTACTAATTCGTTATATGCCTGCTTGCGTTTATTTTTGATTCTCGGCGCAATGTAAGTATCTTGCCGCAGTTTTTTAGTGCCTTTAATCTGTTCACGAAAAAGGTTAATGTCGTCTTGGTCTAAAGTCATTGTCGCTATATTGGTTCGGTTCTCGATGGATTCATTCTAACATGCTGTGACGGCATTAAGAAAATATGGTATAAATAGCTTTTCACACCGTCTTAACCAGGTAGCTTAATTTATGCCCGAAACGATGACTTATAACACCGATTTGGTGGAGGAAATTTCACTTTCAGCCAATCAGGACGATCTCAAAACCATTCAAGATTTTTTACGTTGGAGCTACAGCTGTTTTAATGCTTCGGATATTTTTTACGGTCATGGGCAGGATAATGCTTGGGACGAAGCCGTACAATTGGTATTGGCGACCCTGCATTTGCCGCATGATGTACCGACCGAGCTGTACTCCTCCAATCTGACCCATTATGAGAAACAAAAACTGTTTAATATGGTGATCAAGCGTATAGAAACCCGTAAACCGGTGGCGTACCTGACTAACAGCGCCTGGTTCTGCGGCTATGAATTTTATGTTGACGAACGGGTTATCGTGCCGCGCTCGCCGATTGGAGAGCTGATTCAAAACGGTTTCACCGGGCTGTTGAAAGAGGAGCCGAAACGGATTCTGGATATGTGTACCGGCAGCGGTTGCATTGCCATTGCCTGTTCGGCAAAATTCCCGAATGCGGAAATCGATGCGGTCGATTTATCGCCGGACGCCCTGCAAATTACCGAAATGAATATCGAGCGACACAATGCGTTACATCACGTTTTCCCAATTCAGTCGGACCTGTTTACCGCACTTCCGCCGGATCAATACAACCTGATTGTCACCAATCCGCCGTATGTCGATGCGCAAGATCTCGATGAAATGCCGGCGGAATTCTACCACGAACCGATGCTGGCGTTGGAAGCCGGTGATGACGGGCTTATTTTGGCAAAACGGATTTTAGCCCACGCCGCCGATTATTTGACCGATAACGGCGTTCTGGTGTGCGAAGTCGGCAACAGCATGGTACATCTGATTGAACAGTTTCCGATGGTTCCGTTTAATTGGATTCGGTTCGAACAGGGCGGTGACGGCGTATTTTCCCTGACCAAAACGCAATTGCTCGCCCATCAAGCGCTATTTGCCGCATATAAATAATGCATTATTTGTTATAATAGCGCTCTTTTTAATGTTGTAGGACATATTATGCCCGTTAATTTCATCAAAATATTTCAAGACAGCTGGAATTTCATGCTCAACCAGAGACAAACCGTGCTGTTTTTTCTGGTGCTGCTGATTATTGACAATCTTTTTTTCCGCTACTTACTCGACAGCCCGAATCTACAGAGCGAAGAAACTTCACGTTCGGTTTTATTGATATTGCTTGCCAGCCAAGTGGTCAATGCCATTTTGGTTCTCTGGCTGTTGAGCGTCATCACCTTAATCAGTCGTCAGCAGCAGCCGAATCTGGTTACCGCTCTTTCCTACGGCATAAAAAAAATGCCGTTCTACCTGCTGCTGAATCTGGTAATCGTGCTGCCCTTCAGCTTGGCTGCCGCCAGTTATTTTAACCAACAAAGTTCGATTTTCTCGCTGTTATCAATGCTTATCGGTGCCTATCTGTTTATTCGTCTGTGTCTTGCCCCTTATTCTTATATTATTGAAAACAGTTCTTTTACCGAAGCATTAAAGCTGGTCTGGTTAAACGGCGTCGGGCGTGTACTGCCGCTTTTTTTGTTCAGTCTGCTGGTCTATTTACTGCCGTTGCTCATCACCTTACAACTGAGCAGATTAGCACCGTCTCTGCTTACCACATTGGGGATCGCGGTTATCAGCGCACTGATCAGCCTGTTTACCTTAGTCTTCAGTTACCGTTTCTATCAACTGTTTATCGATAAAACCGCGCTAAGGAAGTTTCAATGAAACAACTACTTGAATTTATTCCTTTAATCCTGTTTTTTATTGCTTATAAAGTTTACGGTATCCAAGCCGGCGCCATTACCCTGATTGTCGCTACGATTGCTCAAATGGTTATTTTGAAACTGAAATTCGGTACGATTGAAAAACAACAAAAAATCATGGCGGTTGCCGTGATCTTTTTCGGATTGCTGACCGTTTATTTTAATGATTTGGAATTTCTGAAATGGAAAGTGACTATTGTGTACGCTATTTTTGCCACCGCATTGTTGATCAGCCAATATGGATTCAAAAAACCGCTGGTAAAAAGTCTACTGGGCAAAGAGATCACCCTGCCGACATGGGTTTGGAATCGCCTTAATCTCGGTTGGGCGCTGTTTTTTGTCCTCTGTATGCTGGTCAATCTGTATATCAGCCGGTTCATGTCCGATGATGCTTGGGCAACATTCAAAGTATTCGGTGTATTGGGCATGACGCTTATCGCAACCGTGATCACCGGATTGTATCTTTATCGCCATTTACCCAAAGAGATTGGCGACCATAAACAGGATCAGGATTAAAATATGGAACACGAATTTATTGAAACCGCACTTGGTGCGAACCCGGGGCGGATTTCAAAAGGGCGGTTACTGCTGCGTACCCTTGCCATGCCGTCCGACACCAATGCCAACGGTGATATTTTCGGGGGCTGGATTATGTCGCAAATGGACATCGGCGGTGCCATTATGGCAAAAGAAATTGCCCAAGGCAAAGTGGTGACGGTATCGGTCGATAAAATCAATTTTATCCGCCCGGTTTCGGTCGGTGATGTCATTTGTTGCTACGGCCGCTGCGTAAAAATCGGCAACAGCTCGATTAAAATCGAGGTCGAAGTCTGGGTTAAAAAAGTCTCTACCGAGCCGTTTAACGAGCGTTATTGCGTAACCGACGCCGTCTTTACTTTTGTTGCGATTGACAAAAACGGCCGTCCGAAAGTCATTCCGAAAGAAAATAATCAAGAACTGGAAAAAGCAATACTGGAATTAAAAGCCTATCAAGAAAACCAAGGAGAACGCTGATGTACTATGTTATTTTTGCACAAGACAAACCGGATACTCTCCAACAACGGCTATCCGTACGTGAGCAACATTTAAAACGCTTGACGGCGCTACAGTCTGAAAGCCGCCTGTTAGTGGCAGGCCCCAATCCGGCAATTGATGACGAAAATCCGGGCGAAGCCGGCTTCACCGGCTCTACCGTTATCGCACAGTTTGACAATCTGGAACAGGCAAAACAATGGGCGGCAGAAGATCCTTACGTGGCTGCCGGTGTCTATGGCGATGTGACGGTTAAGCCGTTTAAACGGGTATTTTAACCGTGACAAACAAGTCGGACACGGGTTTTGTGTCCGACTTTTTACAGCAAAACCTCACGTTGAAACCAAGCCTGCTGCTAAGGTTTAAATTTGAGTAATCGGTTCGCATTGCCGACAACCGTAATTGATGATAGCGCCATTGCCGCACCGGCAAATACCGGATTGAGCAACACCCCGAAAAACGGATACAAAATACCTGCCGCCACCGGAATCCCCAGACTGTTGTAAATAAACGCCCCCAACAGATTTTGTCTGATATTGCGCATACTTGCCTGCGATAATGATAAAACATCAGACACCGCATCGATACTATGGCGCATTAAGGTTAAATCCGCCGTTTCAATCGCCACATCACTGCCGCCGGCAATCGCAATGCTGACGTCCGCCAACGCTAACGCCGGCGCATCATTAATCCCGTCGCCGACCATCGCCACACGGTAGCCCTGCTGCTGTAAATTACGGATAACATCGACTTTGCCTTGCGGCAAAACGCCGGCGATAACCTGATCAATACCCAACTGTTTTGCCACTGCTTCCGCCGTCTGTTGCTGATCACCGGTCAGCATCACCGTGCGGTAACCGGCCTGTTGCAGCGTTTCTACCGCACTTCGACTCTCGGCACGAAGCTGATCCTTCACCACCATAAAACCGGCAAACTCGCCGTTTTTTGCCAAATACAACACCGTACCGCCGGCTCGACTTTCTGCATTTGCCTGTTCCGCCATTACAGCCGGGATCACAATATTTTGCAAATTCATCAATGCCAGATTGCCTAAATAAAACGGTTGACGGTCAATTTTGCCGCTGATGCCCATGCCTTTCAGTGTGATAAATTCGCTGACTTCGCACAATTGATCATGCTGAATCCGATCCGCATCCAATAAGGCCTTCGCCAACGGATGGTTGGCATAGGTTTCCAAACTGGCCGCCCAATGCAATAGCAGCTCGTTGGTCATTCCCTCAGCAGAATAAAGTGCGGTCAGGGTTGGTTTGCCTTCGGTCAGCGTGCCGGTTTTATCAAATACCACCACATCGACATTGGCCGCTTTCTGCAAAGCGTCCGAATCACGCACCAATATTCCCAATTCCGCCGCACGGGAAACAGCGGCGATCACCGACATCGGTGTCGCCAACCCCAAAGCGCACGGACAGGCAATAATCAATACCGTCGTCAATACCACTAACGAATGCGCCGGTTTCGGTTCCGGCCCGACAATATACCAAATCAGGGCGGCAATAACCGCAATCGTCACGACAATCGGTACAAATACGGCTGCAATCTTATCCACTTGTTTGGCAATCTGCGGTTTACTGCTCTGTGCCTGCCGGATCAGCTTGATGATATTCGCCAACACGGTCTGCTCGCCCACTTGGGTGGCTTCGACACGTAAACTGCCGTTATCCACAATCGTTCCCGCCCGAATTTGGTCGCCCGTTGTTTTACTCACCGCCAACGGTTCGCCGGTCAGCATCGATTCATCAAGCCAGCCTTCTCCGCTGACGACCACACCGTCAACCGCCACTCGATCACCGGTTTTCAAGCGCATCAGCATGCCGCGTTTTACCTGTCCTAACGGTAACCGTTTTTCGCCTTGCCCGTCTTCTACCGTCACATCGGCAGGGGTGAGATCGAGCAATTTTTCCAGTGCCTTGGAAGATCGCTGTTTAGCCTTCACTTCCAACATTTTACCCAAATTCACTAAACCGATAATCATCAAACTCGCTTCAAAATAGAGATGACGGGCATTTTCCGGAAAGAAGTTCGGAAACACGACGATTGCCATCGAGAAAAGCCAAGCAACGCCGGTTCCCAGTGCGATTAAGGTGTCCATGGTGGCGCTGCCGTGCTGCAACTGACGCCATGCACTGATAAAAAAATGGCGTCCGCTCAATGTCATCACCACCGCACTGACAACCCCGACCGCAAGCCAGCCGAATTGCGAAGCAGGGCTTACTGCCATGCCATAGAAAAACCCCCAGAACATCAAACCGAAACCAAACAGCAATGCCAGAATCGCCTGCCATTTCCGCTGTCTGATCTCACGCTGTGTATTTTGTTGTTGTTTTTCACGGCGCAGCTGCGGATCTTCAATCGCTTCGGCGCCATAACCGACATTCTCGACCGCATGAATTAACGCCGCCGTATCGGCATCGCCGTAAATCAACGCACTGCTGTCCGCTAAATTCACATTGACCTTCGCCACCTGCGCCACTGCCGACAACGCTTTTTCTACTTTTAACACACAACCGGCGCATGTCATACCGCTCAGTAATAATTGTGTTGTCGTTTGATTCTGATCGCCCCGCTCTACTACCACCGGATCAGAATCACGCTTATCAGAGATTTGCGGTTTGGTTGATAGTAGATCAGACTTTGGGCTTTCGTTTACCTCGTGCAGTGCCATATCCAAAGCCGCCTGATAGCCCGCCGCTTTAATCACATCTATAACGGCTTGCGGATCAACATCGGCATATACTTTTAATTCCGTCAATTCCAATTGATAAATCAATTCAGAATCAAACGCTGCCAATGCCTTATCAACCGTTTTAATACAGTGCCGACAGGACAGACCGTCGAGTCTCAGGCTAAAGTGCGGTTGAGGATTCGCACTCGCCTGATAACCGGCATCCGTTACCGCCTGAATCAGAAGGTCTTGCGCCACCGAGCCGCTCACCCAAGCATAATGCAGGTTGACTTTCACCGCATCGACACCGGTTATTTTACTCAAATCCTGTTTCACGTGGCGCACGCAGTTTTGACAGGATAGCTGTTGCAATCCCAGAATCGTTATCGACATACTCTCTCCTTAATCATTATCTATCTGTAATTTGAATCTCATCAAGATCAGGGCTAGAATAAACCTTCCCCTAACGATAAGGTCAAGCGGTTTTTATGAATATCAAACAAGTTGCGCAGCTCACCGGATTAACCGATAAAACCATCCGCTTTTATGAAAGTAAAGGTATGATTAGCCCGCCCTCTCGTGCAAGCAACGGCTACCGTCAATACAGTCAGCGCCAAATTGATGAGCTGCAATTTCTGCACCGCTCCCGCAATGTCGGTTTTTCATTGCCCGAATCAAAAGAATTATTGGATCTCTACCTGAATCCGAGCCGTCACAGCAGTGAAATCAAACAGCGGACACTAGAAAAAATCGCGCATATCGATCGGCAGATTTTGAAATTACGACAGATGAAACAACAGTTGGAAAGGCTTGCCGCCCAGTGCCCCGGCGATGAACAGAGCGATTGTCCGATTATTGATTCGCTCAGCGGCAAATCTTGTTGTGCACCATAGGGAAACCGCACTTTACAGATCAAAAGTGCGGTTTGGCGGGTTATTTGATAATTTTAAGGTGGGATGCGGTGCGTTTCGGCTTAGGCTTAGATCTAGGCTTCACTTCATTCTCATCTTGCTGCGGTTTATCGACAATTTCGCTGAAATCGGACGGCTGTTCCACCAAATCGCCCAAACTTTGTTCCAACGCCTGCTCGTACACCAGCTCCGGTTCAAACATCACGCCATCGCCGTTTTCACGGGCATAAATTGCAACCACCGCCCCCAACGGCACGCTGATATCGCGTGGTAATCCTTTGAAACGGGCATTAAACAGAATTTTATCATTGCCCAATTGTAAATTACCGCAGGCGTTCGGCGAGATATTCAGCACAATTTGCCCCTCTCGGACAAAATCGTCCGGCACGACAGTATTCGGATAAAAAGCATCAACCACCAAATAAGGAGTTAAATCATTATCCAAAAACCAATCGTAATACGCTCTCAGTAAATAGGGACGCTTTGCCCCCATATTTGCTCTTGCCATCACAAAACCTGTTTCTATTTTTCAATAATGATTTTTTGCGGGGTATTTTTCAGCGACGATACAAAACACGGACGCTCAAACAAATTATCCATATAATTCTTAATGGCTTTACTGCCGGCACCGGTAAATTTCATATCGTAGTTTTGCAGACGATACAAAATCGGTACGATATAGCAATCCACCAAGCTGAACGATTCGCTCATGAAAAAAGGCTTCTGGGCGAAAATAGGGCCGAATGCCAAAATTTCATCTTTCAGATTATTCAGCATCTGTAGTTTTTCCGTTTCCGCCAAGCGCTCCGCCTGTTCGATAACCGAAAACCAGTCTTGTTCTATGCGATGCATCAGCAAACGGGATTTGGCGCGATCGACCGGATAAACCGGCATTAACGGCGGATGCGGAAAACGCTCGTCCAGATATTCCATAATAATACGGGGTTTAAACAAAACTAATTCCCGATCAACCAATGTCGGCAATTCACCGTTTGTGCCCAACTCCAAAAAGTCTTCATTAATCACGCCTGGTTGAATCAATTCCTGCTCATGAGGCACTTCTTTTTCTGCCAAAACCATTCTGACCTGATGTGAACCCAAACTGGATTCATCATAAAAAAGAGTAATAATTGAACGTTTATTCGCTGCTATCATGCTTTTCTCCGCACTTTTGTGTTCTGATTCGATACGCTGTGCTATTATTTTTCTTTACAAAGAGTGAATATAAAATCATGTCGTGGGACACAACTCAAAATAAGGCTGTTATTATAGCACAAAGCGTTATCGATTTTCTAAAAAAACCGCACTTTGATTGCTATCACCTTGTTTTAGAAATAAAAAAACCTCTATCATAATGATAGAGGTTTCATTGTTCAATGCTTTGGAAAGCGATTATTTAGCCGCTTCTTCAGCCGGTTTGGTTTGATCCACCAGATTGTTGATGCTCTCTTTTGCGGCTTCCGCTTTTTCCGCAACCGCTGCCTGCGCTTCTGTCGCAGTCGCCGTTACACTTTCTTTTGCCGCTTCTGCTTTTTCGACCACGGCGGCTTTCGCTTCAGTGGCGGTTGCAGCAACACTTTCCTGTGCCGCAGCGGCTTTTTCCGCAACGGTTTCTTTTGCATCAGCCGCTACTGCCGCCGCACTTTCTTGTGCCGCTTTTGCCTGCTCAGTTGCAGAATCTGTAGCTTGAGCAGCTGCCTGTTGTGCATTTTGCTGTGCATTTTCAACCGCAGAAGCCGCTTCCGCTTGTGTTTTCTCAACCGAATTCAAAGCGTCTGCTGTTGCATCATTAACGGATTCTTTGGCATCCGTCATCGCACTTTTAGCGCTTTCAACGGTATTATCAATTGATTTTTTTGCATCGGCTACCGTACTGTCGACCGATTCTTTGACTTCTGCCACTTTTGCCGCTGCGGCATCTTTAACATCTGTCGCCGCACCGGCTACCGCATCTTTCACTTCCGCCGCTTTTTCAGCAACGGCGTCTTTCGCTTCAGTTGCTTTTTCCACTACGGTATCTTTGGCTTCGGCCGCAGTTTCAACAACGTCCTGTTTTGCTTCCGCTACGGTGTTCTTAACATCTTGTACCTGCTTGTCGTCACAAGCGGTAACCGCCAATACGCTGGCGCCCAGTAAAGCAGTGGTTAACAATTTTTTCATTTTTAAACTCCTATTTAAATTAAGCTTGTTAATGTTATGCAAAGTTATTTACACAACACTCACATTTGAGCGTAGGCAAGTGTCCGATATTTTTTGCCTGAGTACAACACTTTTCACGCTTATTTGTACAAATAACAAGCATTATATGGCAAAACGCCCCGATTTTTACAATCGAGGCCTCTTTTTTGCATAAAAAGACAACAATTATTCGTCAATTGTACGCAATAATTCGTTGATGCCCACTTTTCCACGTGTTTTGGCATCCACTTTTTTGACGATAACCGCAGCGTACAGGCTGTATTTACCGCACTTCGACGGTAAACTGCCGGATACCACCACCGATCCTGCCGGCACACGGCCGTAATGAATTTCACCGGTTTCACGATCATAAATTTTAGTACTCTGACCGATAAATACGCCCATGGAAATCACCGAACCTTCTTCTACGATAACACCCTCCACCACTTCAGAACGTGCTCCGATAAAACAGTTATCTTCGATAATGGTCGGATTTGCTTGCAGCGGCTCCAATACGCCGCCGATTCCGACACCGCCGGACAAATGTACGTTTTTCCCGATTTGCGCACAAGAACCCACTGTCGCCCAAGTATCCACCATCGTCCCTTCATCAACATAGGCGCCCAAGTTGACATAAGACGGCATCAAAACGGTATTGCGCGCAATAAACGCACCTTGCCGCACTGTCGCCGGCGGAACCACACGGAAACCCTCTTTTTCGAAACGTGCCTGATCATAACCGGCAAATTTCATCGGCACTTTATCAAAATATTTGGTTTCGGCGCCTTCCATCAATTGATTGTCATTGATACGGAAAGATAATAATACCGCTTTTTTCAACCACTGATGCGTTACCCATTCGCCGTTGATTTTTTCCGCCACACGCCATTTGCCGCTGTCCAAACCGGCAATAACCTCGTCAATTGCCGCTTTAGTCGCTGAATCCACGCTTTTCGGGGTAATCTCCGCACGTTTTTCAAATGCGTTTTCAATGATGGTTTGTAAATCAGACATTATTTTTCCTCTTGTTTAAACTCATGTAATAAAACGGTTACTGTGCCAGACTGTCGATTTTCAATTGCAACAGCTGTCTGTCGGATACATTCAGATTTGCGCTTTCCAGTGCCTGTTGATAGGCCTGACGCGCCGCTTGCTGTTCACCTTTCGCCAATAAAATATCGCCGATCAACTGCTGTTTACTGCCTGCCCAAGCATTGTCGCTCACGTTGTTCAACGTTGTTTGCGCCGCATCGTAGTTTTGCTGCTGCACTTGCAATTCAGCTAAACGCAATGCCGCAATCGTGCGTAAATTATCGTCACGACTGATTTGAACCGCTTGCTGAAAACTGCTTTCCGCCAATGCTGGATTATTTTGTTCGACCGCACTTTTAGCTCGAGCAAACAGGGCAAACACCGCATAGCTGGAATCTTTATTTTCATCAACGAATTTCTGTAGCACTTCCGTGTTCACTTGCGGATTTTGCAAGTAAGCCTGTACCACCTGTTCATACTCGTTTGATGTCGCCATTCGGCTGTTAATTTGGTGCGTCTGCCAATAACGCCAGCCCAACACACCGCCCACAACCAAGATGAAGGTTGCAATAATCACTTTGCTGTTCTCTTTCCACCAGCTTTTCAGCTCTTCGACTTGTTGTTCTTCGGTAATATAAGACACTGATTTTACTCCTTTAAATTAGATACTTTCCATTAGGAAGCGAATGGCTTCCGCACTCGGCAGCGTTTGTTGTTCATTACGACCCCGTAAATCTTTCACCACTAACTGCCCGTTTTGAACCTCTTCTTCGCCGATAACGACGGCAAATGCCGCACCGCTCTTGTCCGCCCGTTTAAATTGTTTTTTGAAATTTCCGCCGCTACAATGCAGCATCACATTTTTCTGCGGGCAGGCATCACGTAATTGTTCGGCAATGTTAAACGCTTGCAAGGCTGCTTGTTCGCCATGGTGTACAATATAAATATCAACGGCTGCCGGCAAGCTCAACTGCGGATTAACCTCTTGTACCAGCAGAACCAGCCGCTCAATCCCCATCGCAAAGCCGACGCCGCAAGTCGCGTGACCGCCAAGCTGTTCGACCAGACTGTCATAACGTCCGCCGCCACACACCGTTCCCTGCGCACCCAGTGCAGTCGTCACCCATTCAAAAACGGTTTTATTATAGTAATCGAGACCACGAACCAATTTTTGGTTTATTTCATAGGCAATTCCCATTTGATCCAGAATAGCGCACAACTGTGCAAAATGCTGTTTAGCATCCTCGTCCAAATATTCATGCAATGTAGGCGCATCATTTAGAAGCTGTTGGATCTGTGCATTTTTAGTATCCAGAATACGCAAAGGATTCGTGGTTAAACGACGTTTACAGTCTTCATCCAAAATAGCCTGATGCGGCTGCAAGAACTCGACCAATGCTTGACGATAGCGCTTCCGTGCATCCAGTGAGCCGATGGAATTCAGCTGTAGCGTCACATGTTGATCGATACCCAATGCTTTCCAAAGACGCGCGGTCATCAAAATCAGTTCGGCATCAATCTCGGCTTGCGCAATACCGAATACCTCTACCCCGATTTGGTGAAATTGGCGGTAACGCCCTTTTTGCGGACGTTCATAGCGAAACATCGGCCCCATATACCATAACCGCTGTTCTTGATTATACAGCAAACCGTGCTCAATGCCGGCACGCACGCATCCGGCCGTGCCTTCCGGGCGCAACGTCAGGCTTTCGTGATCCCTGTCTTCAAAAGTAAACATCTCTTTTTCGACCACATCGGTCACTTCACCGATCGCCCGTTTAAATAACGGTGTCGACTCTACGATCGGCATTCGGATCTCACTGTAACCGTAACCGGTCAATACCCGTCTGACCGTGCCTTCCAGCCACTGCCATAACGGTGTATCTTGCGGAAGACAATCGTTCATTCCGCGAATTGCTTGAATTGTTTTTGCCACGTTTTTTCCTTTTTCTTTCTTCGTCAGGCTTGTATATCCGTCGTATCAATACGCAGGTTCGGATCCTGCATTGCGATTTTAGCGCGAATTCTGGCTTCCAGTTGATCAATCAGGTTTTCGTTGTCAAACCGCTCTTTCTGCCGTACACCGTCCAGATAAAAACCGCTCTTATTGTTGCCGCCGGTCACGCCCAAATCGGAAACCAACGCCTCTCCCGGACCGTTTACCACACAGCCGATAATCGATACGTCCATCGGCGTCACAATATCTTCCAAGCGCTGTTCCAACGCATTGACCGTACCGATGACGTCAAATTCCTGACGTGAACAAGTCGGACAGGCAATAAAATTGATTCCGCGCGAACGGATACGTAACGATTTCAGAATATCAAATCCGACTTTGATTTCTTCTACCGGATCCGCCGCCAGTGAGACACGCAGCGTATCGCCAATGCCTTCCGACAATAACATTCCCAGACCGACTGCCGATTTCACAGCGCCGGCACGCGCCCCGCCGGCTTCGGTAATCCCCAAATGCAGCGGCTGTTTGATCGCTTTTGCCAGCAAACGATAAGATTCGACAGCCAAAAAAACATCGGATGCTTTTACACTGACTTTAAATTGGTCAAAATTCAAACGATCCAAGATGTCCACGTGCCGCAACGCAGACTCCAATAAGGCTTGCGGTGTCGGTTCACCGTATTTTTCCTGTATATCCCGCTCCAGTGAACCGGCATTAACGCCGATCCGAATCGGAATATTATTGTCTCGGGCGCAATCCACTACCGCCCGAATCCGATCTTCCCGTCCTATATTGCCCGGATTGATACGTAAACAGTCGACGCCGTATTCCGCCACTTTCAGCGCTATGCGGTAATCAAAATGAATATCCGCCACCAACGGCACGGAAATCTGTTGTTTAATCCGCTTAAAGGCTTCTGCGGCGTCCATGGTCGGTACAGAAACACGCACAATATCGGCGCCGACTTTTTCCAACGCCCTGATTTGTGCCACAGTCGCTTCCACATCCGTGGTGCGGGTGTTGGTCATCGATTGTACTGCAATCGGCGCATCACCACCGATCGGTACGCTGCCGACATAAATTTTGGTCGATTCGCGACGTTTGATAGGGGTTTCTTTTAACATATCCTGTCTTTATCCTTTAACAGCGCTTATTCAGGCAACTTAATGCGTGCAACGCGGCCGTCAATTGTTAACGGCACTTCTTGTCCACGGAAGGTGATTCTGACATTTTGCGGTGCGCCGATGACTAATGAATAAGGCTCGCCGTCACTGAATGTCAGGATTTCACCCTGTTTATACTCTTTTTGCGCCAAGATTTTACGATTTGCATCACGAACACTGAGCCAGCAGCTGTTACCGACTATCTCGATTGTCAAGCCGTCGCCGACAATCGCCGCGCCGGAATCACCGACCGCACTTTGTTCGCTATTATCGGACGGATTGAGCGTATTTGGCGAACCGTCCAATTGCTCCATAACATCACTTAATACTTGACCGGACGTCTGCCCTTGATATGAGGCAACACTGTCGTTTGCCGCTGTCGAAACCTCTGCCGGCGGTGTCAGCACCCCATTTTCCTCACCGGTTGTCGGCAAGTTTGCCAACGGACTATCGATTGTCGTGTCCGCCGTCACCGCCTCTCCGTGTTGACCGCCGTTGTCGCCGGTGCTTGCAACTTGAACGGCTTGTTCCGTATTTTCAGATTGCGTGCTGTTGAGAAAGCTTTCCACCAAATTAGTTCGTTCACTTTGCGACTGTTGGTAATTTTGCCACCACCAGTATGCGGTCATGCTGATCATAATCAGTGCGATCAGCCAGGTCAAACGCCCGATCCAGCCCGAATAAGAGGAATAATGATTAACCCGGTTGTTGGTCCGCATATTTTTTTGCAGGTCATTGCGAATCGGTTCGCCATAGGAGATCGCCGGATTATTCCAGACGGATTCCGGCACTTTCAGGAATTTGGCATAACTGCGCACATAGCCTTTCATAAAAGTCGGCGGACAGGCGGCAACGATAAATTCATTATTTTCAATATGCTTAATAACCGCCTGCTTGAGCAACGTTTTGTTGGCTACGTCTTCAATGCTTAAGCCCAGTTTTTCGCGATATTGGCGCAGCGTTTCACCAAGATTAGATTCATTTTGCAATTGCTGATTTTCCATGACATTACCATAAAATTAATTTCAAGCGCAGAGTTTAAAATTACCACCCTGCTTTTGCAATAGTTAATCATGGTTCGAGAACAGATATATGAAAAAAACGGCAAATTATCAGCGTAATAATGCACCTAATCGTTTGGCTTGTGCGCTGTCAATCTTATCCAATTTCTGCAATGCTTCCGTCCGACGTATGTTATCCCCTGCCTGATGGGCGCAAAGTGCGGTATTTTCATAGGTTTGTGCCAAGCGATAATAGTCACGGCTGGCAAGTGCGGTTTCAAAAGCCCGGAACGCTTCGGCAAATTTCCCCTGCTGACATAAAAAAGCCCCGTAATTATTATGCGTATCGCCCTGATGCGGATCTTTTTGCAGTGCCGTCAGATACTGGTTTTCCGCCTGCGTACTGTTACCGATTAATTGGTAATAATGCGCCGAAACCAAATACGGCAGATAATAGTCGGGGTTATGCTGTAACGCTTTGTCTAAGCTTTGCTTGGCCGCTTCATACTGATGTTGCTGTAAATATCCCAATGCAACCTGCACTCTGGCATAAGCCGCACTTTGGGCATTATCCTGCTGTTGACGGGCGCTACAGCCGACTAAAAAAGCAAAAACAAGGGATAAAAAAGCCATTTTTTTCATTTGCCCGAAGCTGATCATGTTTTCTCCCTTATCTTGGTTTACGCCTGTTGTTTAATCGAAATCGCCTCGCCGAACGCTTTTTTGTGCAGCGTGCGCTTAGTTCGGTCAATCACTTCCCCCGCCAATTGTCCGCAAGCCGCATCAATATCATCACCGCGGGTTTTACGTACAATCACTGTCAAACCGTACTCCATCAACACTTTCTGGAAACGATCGATTCGGGTATTCGAACTTTTGTTATACGGTGCTTCCGGAAACGGATTCCACGGAATCAAATTCACTTTACACGGAATATTTTCCAATACTTTTGCCAATTGGTGCGCATGTTCGGTGCCGTCATTAACGTGATCGAGCATCACATATTCAATCGTCACCTTGCCGTGATTGGCTTTCGAAATATTTAAATAACGACTGACCGAATCCATCAACATTTTGATATTGTATTTTTTATTAATCGGCACGATTTCATCACGTAATTCGTCGTTCGGCGCATGCAGCGATACCGCCAATGCCACATCGATCATATCCGGTAATTTGTCCAGCGCCGGCACCACGCCGGAAGTTGACAACGTCACCCGTCTTTTCGACAGACCGTAGCCGAAATCGTCCAGCATAATCTCCATGGCCGGCACCACATTGCTGACATTCAGCAGCGCTTCGCCCATGCCCATCATCACTACGTTGGTAATCGGACGTTCACCGCTGACACCGTGTGGCCCCAGCACGTTTGCCGCCCGCCAGACCTGACCGATAATTTCCGATACGGTCAGATTGCGGTTAAAGCCCTGCTGGGCGGTAGAACAAAAAGTACACGCCAAAGCACAACCGACTTGCGAAGAAACGCACAATGTCGCCCGATCATTTTCCGGAATATACACCGTTTCCACCTGCTGATCGCCGACCTGCATCGCCCATTTGATTGTACCGTCGGCAGAACGTTGCTCTTCCGCAACTTGCGGTGCTTTAATCTCGGCAACGACTTTTAATTTTTCACGCAGCACTTTGTTAATATTGGTCATATTATCAAAGTTATCTTCACCGAAATGATAAATCCATTTCATCAATTGATCGGCACGGAACGGCTTTTCACCCAATCCTTGCAAAAATTCACGCAATGCTTTGCGGTTTAAATCCAGTAAATTCGTTTTGGTTGTCATGATGATTCACGCCTCGTTATTACACATTACGGCTTCGTCGGCAGGATACCGACAAGGTATGTTTAAGAAGTCGGCGATTTTACTGGCTTAATGGGAATTAATCTAGTTTTTTTAGCGCCTGTTCGCCATGTCGCCCACTTTTTTTCTCGATCCGGATCGCAAAATTGAAATATTACCGGCAAAACGTCTTGCATTTAAACCGAATTTGTAGGTTTGAGCGCTATCGCTCCTACGATAAAAAGATAGCATTCCCAGCCCGATTCCCTTAAACTTTGCGGCAAGGCTTGAAATTAACAATTTGATAACCACTATTAAATGGATTCTGTCCCTGTTTTTATTCTAGGAGTATTTGATTATGATGCGAATTATTCTGTTTTTGTTGACCAACATGGCAGTCTTGTTTGTTTTTAACATTATTTTGACCTTAACCGGCATCCAATCGCAAGATGCCGCCGGTTTATTGATTTTAGCCGCACTATTCGGCTTCGGCGGCTCATTGATTTCCCTGTTTATGTCTAAATCGATGGCCAAAAGAGCGGTCGGCGCGCAAGTTATCACACAGCCGCGCAACGAACAGGAGCAATGGCTGCTTCACACGGTACAGGCACAAGCCCGTAAAGCCGGCTTGCCGATGCCGGAAGTGGCGATTTACCATTCCGCCGATGTCAATGCGTTTGCCACCGGCGCCAGTAAAAAGAATTCATTGGTCGCCGTCAGTACCGGCTTGCTGAATACCATGACCCGCGATGAAGCGGAAGCGGTTCTGGCGCACGAAGTCAGCCATATTGCCAACGGTGATATGGTCACCATGACCTTATTGCAGGGCGTGTTGAATACCTTTGTTATTTTCGTTTCACGCATGATTGCCAAAGTTATTGCCAGCAACCGTGACGGCGAAACCAGCAGCGGTATGTACTTTATGGTGGCTATGGTGCTGGAAGTGGTCTTCGGCTTCTTGGCAAGCATTATCGCAATGTGGTTCTCCCGTTACCGTGAATTCCATGCAGACGCCGGTTCGGCACAATTGGTCGGCAAACAAAAAATGATTGCGGCGTTGAAACGTCTGCAAACACTGCATGAACCGCAAGAACTGGAAGGCGAACTGGCGGCTTTTGCAATCAACGGCAAACGCGGCACGCCGCTGGCGGCGTTGTTTATGAGCCACCCGCCGTTGGAAAAACGGATTGAAGCATTGCAAAAACTCAATTAAGATAACCGCACTTTATGATTTTCGGGGCTGATTTCAGCCCCTTCTTTTTATTTTCCCTTTGGAATCCGATTATGGAACACGACTATCACGATCTCATCAATATCTTCAACCGCTGTTTTTATCAGGAATATAATACCAAACTGGAAAAAGGCGGTGATGAACCGATTTACCTGCCTGCCGATGAAAACCGCACTTACCATTCGATCCGCTTCGCTCACGGTTATTACAGCAGCGCATTGCACGAAATCGCACATTGGCTGGTGGCGGGGCGTTCACGTTGGCTGTTGGAGGATTTCGGCTATTGGTACGAACCTGACGGACGCAGCGAAGAACAGCAGCGCTTGTTTGAACAAGTGGAAGTAAAGCCGCAAGCAATTGAATGGATTCTCTCCAATGCCGCCGGCAAACGCTTTTTTGCCAGCGCCGACAATCTCAGCGGACAAGTCGGAAATCCGCAGCCGTTTAAAAATGCGGTTTATGCACAGGTTTGCCGCTATGCGGAACAAGGGCTGCCGAAACGGGCTGAAACCTTGCGTCGGGCATTATGCGAATTTTATCACACTGAAAACCGAATCGATTTGAGCCTATTCGATCCGCAGAAAATATAACCGCTGTCGTCTTTCCATCTAATTTGTGCAAATTTATACCGGATTGGAATAGATTTCTCAGAAAAAACAATCGGATACTTTGCGCTAATTTGCCGTCACCCCAGAAAGATTGACGGCATTTTTAATATAATTCCGCTCCATAACAAAAAATATAATCGGAGCAATCATGTCATTCAAACCGAATAAACTTGCCGTACTGATCTCAACCGCACTTTTGAGTTATCCAGCGTTCACCTCTATCGTCAGAGACGATATTTCTTACCAGATTTTCAGAGATTTTGCAGAAAATAAAGGCGAATTTATACCGGGCAGCACCGACTTTGAAATTTTCACGAATAACGGAACTTTGGTCGGGGTACTCAATAAAGCCCCGATGATCGATTTCAGCAGCGTCAATACCTTTGGCCCGCCCGGCGTGGCAACGCTGGTCAATCAGCAATATGTCGCCGGCGTCAAGCACAATCGCGGCTACCAGAATATCTATTTCGGCAGCAGCGGCAATAATCCCGACTATCTGCGGCAACGCTATGAGCTGGTCGACAGAAATGAGCATAACACAAAAGATTTACATATCCCGCGCTTACACAAATACGTGACGGATGTTGCCCCGATTGCGATAACGGATGCGGGAATGAGTAGTAATGTTTACAAAAATCAAACCCGTTTTCCCATTTTTTATCGCCTCGGCAGCGGCGATCAACAAGTCCGAGACAGCAGCGGTAAAAATACATGGGTTGCCGGAAGCTATACGTTTCTGACCGGCGGCACGGTAAGAACCCCTGTTTTTTCCAATGCCACGTTTTATAATGAAAACGGTGCGCTATACGACAAAAACAACGAACCGCTCGCCATGCAGGGGCAACCTGGAGACAGTGGTTCGCCCCTGTTCGGGTGGGACACCACCCTTGGCAAATGGGTGATTGTCGGCGTACTGCACGGCATCGCCGGCAACACCAGCAATTGGTGGATCGTGGTTGACAAGCCGTTTGCCGAACAGCATTTTAAAACCGATCAAGCGCCGGATATTCAAAATAGCGGCGACCTTATCTGGAAAAGAGACACGGCGGATAAACTCGGCAATAACGGCGGCACCAGCGTACTGACACAAACCAGCGAACTCTCGTGGCATGTCAAACTTGCCGACAGTGAAAGCAACAATCACAAACAATCCCTGAATCATGGACAAAATGTCAACCTGAACGGCAGCGGCACAATCACCTTAAGCGACAATATTAATCAAGGTGCCGGCGGTTTGACCTTTAACGGGGATTACACCGTCAAACCCGAAACCAATCAAACTTGGGTCGGCGCTGGTGTAAATATTGCCAAAGACAACACCGTCACTTGGCAAGTGAACGGAATAGATAACGATTTTCTGCACAAAATCGGCGAAGGCACACTCGTTGTTAATGCCGAAGGCAAAAATCACGGCAATCTCAGCGTAGGCGACGGCACGGTTATTTTAAAACAGCAGGCCGGCGATCAAAGTGCGGTTCAAGCGTTTGACAAAATCCAGATCGTCAGCGGCCGCCCGACGGTGGTATTGAGCGATAACAAACAGGTCAATCCCGACAATATCTATTTCGGTTTTCGCGGCGGTCGGCTTGATCTCAATGGTAATGATTTCGCGTTCAGCCGCATTCGAAATGTTGATAACGGCGCACAAATTGTCAACCATCATCAGCAAAAAGCCGCAACGGTGAATATAACCGGCGTCACCGATACGCCGATTTATACTTGGAATAACAGCCAGCGAGGCACGATCGGCACCCTTTATAAATATATCAATACCCACCGAGGGAACCGTATCGACTATTTTATTCTCAAAAAATCTACTTACAGCTGGTTTCCGACCAACGCCGCAGGCAACAACGATTGGGCATTTGCAGGGCACGAAGAAGCCAAAGCAAAAGACACCGTTCTTTCACAACAAAACAAAGCGGTTTTTTTAGGCGTACTGGGTGAAACCGATGCTGCAAAACACAACGGAAAATTAAATTTCCATTATCATTCTCCTATTGACGGCGGCATTTATACTCTTGCCGGCGGCAGCAACCTGAACGGGGAGATCAAAGTTGAAAAAGGGACATTATTACTTTCCGGCAGACCGACACCGCACGCCGGCAACATCACGATTGACAGCGATTGGATTACAACACACTTTAAAGCCGCTCGCTTTATCGCCGCTAACGGCGCCGCCTTGCAGTTGGGCAATTACGCTAATTTAGAGGGGGATCTCAGCGCGGAAAAAAACAGTAAAATCAGTTTGGGCTACATCAACGACAAAAATGCCGCACGCAACAGCCTGCAATGCACGCTTAATGACGGCAGCGGACTGGTGAACTGTCACCAAAACGCCTTGAGCGAAACGCTTTATACCGCACTTCCGCCTGCAAAAGTAAACGGCAATATTACCTTGGCTGAAAGTGCGGTTCTCAATTTGGGTAAAACCGATTTCAGCGGCAAGATTCAAGCGGAAAAAACCAGCCGCACACAAATCGGCCATGACGCCGTTTGGAACATGACGGACAACAGCACGCTCGGGATACTTGAAATGGATAACGGCTCATCGGTTAACCTAAACGGCAATAGCGACACAAACCGCTTCCATACTCTCACCATCAACAGCGATTTGAACGGCAGCGGGCAATTTGTACTTAATGCCGATCTTGCCGCCCAAAAAAGCGATCGTATTGTGGTTAACGGCTTGGCGAAAGGCCATTATTTGTTGAAATTGGGCACCATCGGCGAAAAAGCGGCTTCATCGTCAGGCTTTCTGCCCTTGCTGACCCTGAATCATGCCCGACAGGACTGGGAAGCGATAACGGTTGCATTACCAAACCATTATTTGGATATCGGCGCATACCGCTATGTTTTAACACGTAAAAACAAGCATTTTGCCTTGTATAACGCCCTACAACCGACACTGGCCAGCAAAGATGCGCCTCTCCCATCGGCAACAGAAACCGGGACGATTGCCGCCGATGAGGCAACAGACAGCATAACGGCAGAATCCGGTGTAGAATCGCGCGCCACTCCTAATGCGGATATTTCAATCCGGCAACAGCAATGGACCAGCCGCACGGTCAATACCGCACTTTCCGATCATGCGGCTCGAATCAATCAATTGAACAAACAACAGCGTCAGCTCAACCAATATTTACAGCGCTTAAACGGCAGTAACAGCGGTGTGTGGCTCAATGCGGATCATGAAGAGATGCGTTACAACAGCGATAATTACCGCACTTATAAACAGCGGCTTGCCACCCGACAAATCGGTGCAGATAAAGCCATGCCGTTTAATCGGGGCGATTGGCTGTCCGGCATTGCATTCACTCACAGCCGTGCCAACAACACCTTTGCCGAAAACCAGAACGGTAACAGTATTCAACATACCTTTAGTTGGTATAACAAGGTGATTTTTGACAATCGGTTTTATCTGACTTCGGTTATCAGCTATCACGATCTAAATGCCCGATTAAACCGGCAAAAAATCCGACAAAATGCAATAACGGCCACCATCGGTTTCGGTCAGCGCCTGCAACTCGGTTCGATTGGTGTCACGCCTTCCGCCGATGTGAGTTATTATCGTCTCGCTGCCGGCGATTATCGTCATGAAAATATCCGATTCCACAGTGACAGCATGGACTTTTGGCAACTTCGTACCGGCATTATGTTGGACAAAACATTTGCTATCACAGCCAAAGCCAACTTGAAACTGTATAGCGCATTCAATTATGTGCAAAATTTTCATGAGCAGCAAACGCTGTATGCCGATAATCACGCATTCGGCGCAACCCTGTTTAAAAATCGGGTGGAAAGTGAACTCGGTGCGGTTTTCGGCTTGGGCAAACGGTTCAACATCACGCTCAAAGGGGGCTATGCACACGGTGATGCGATTCAATCCCAATTTAACGCCGGTGTCGACGTAAAATACCGTTGGTAAAATAAAAGATCCGCACCGTGAAAGTCGGACAAAGCAAGCGACGGCGTAAAGTGCGGATTTTATCTGATGAAAAACACGACGCAATCGGCTTACGTTTTTTCAATGCGAACGTTTGTCCGAAAGCATATCAATGTCCGACCAACGCTCGCCGACTCAGCATTATGCCGCCAAGAGAATCTCCACGGTTGCCTCACGGCAGCCGGCTTGAATCATATGGCGCATATATTGGCTTTTGCTGTATTTTTGGCGGTAAGCATCGTCGATTTTATCGTTTAAAGTGCGGTCGGCAATCGGAGAAAATCGAACGTCAAACGTTTGGCCTGCGGCGTTGATAATGCCCTGTTTATAGGCGATGGCAGATTGATACCACGACGATTGTTTGCCGAAATAAGCACGCACGAACAAACGTCCGTCCACGATCACTTCCCAGATCCAAGTCGGTGTGCCCGTTTTGCCGTCGGCACGTTCCGGGGCGATTTTCAAATCGTCGGCTTGATTGATTTTATTTAAGGTTGCAAGACTCCAGCTCATAACGGTTCTCCTTAAAGAGGGGATAGATTATACAGCCGGTCGGAGCTTAACAAAATTCTGCAACTTCCGACCGCACTTTGGTCATTACCAAGGTTGGGTTGTCGGACCTAAGGTAAACTCACTCACGTTAGTATCATCGGGTTGGCTTAAGGCGAATGCCACCACGTTTGCCACACGCTCCGCCGGGATTTCATAAGTGTCGTAAAGCTGACGGTAACCGGTTGAAGTGGCTTCGTCGGTGATGCCCGCTACCAGTTCGGATTGCACGGCGGCGGGGTAAATCGTGGCGGTGCGGATATGCGTGCCGGCTTGTGCCGATTCCATACGCAACGCTTCCATTATCGCTTTCACCGCCCATTTTGTACCGCAATAGACGCCTGCCCCCGGATAGACTTTTAAGCCTGCGACCGATGACACACTGATGATATGCCCGGATTTTTGCGCTTCGAATGTCGGCAGTACCGCTGCAATACCGTTTAATACGCCTTTGATATTCACATCGACCATTGCATTCCAGTTGGCGGTTTCCAATGCGGAAAAATTTGAGTTCGGCATTAAACCGGCATTTAAGAAAATTGCATCTACTCTACCGAACGATGATCTTGCCAATTCGACTAATGCGGCGTTATCTTCCGCTTTGGTCACATCCGTCACACGGTAAACCGCTTCACCGCCTTGGCTGTTGATGGTGTCCGCAATCGCTTGCAGTTTTGATTCACGACGTGCGCCCAGTACGAGTTTAGCGCCTTCTTTTGCCAGTTTGTAAGCGGTTGCTTCGCCGATACCGCTTGATGCGCCGGTAATAATCACCACTTTATTTTGAATGTTGTTCATGATGTTTTTCCTCTGTTTATTATGGTTGATATACTCACGTTATCCCTAAAACGACCACATCACAATGATATAGACGTTGAACGGATTATTCGTATACTTTTGCTACGTGTGCAATAGCCGTATTTGTTGACGGGCGATCAACGCCGCCACAGTGATCACAGCCCGATCATGCTTGTCGAGAATCGGGCGGTTCCACATATCGTCTGAAATTAAAGTTTTAGTGAGTGCCGCTAAGGTGGGCGACACGCTATAAATTTCTTCCGGTGATAATGCTGATTTATGTGACATAACTTATTCCAATCATTTTTCCTATAATTTAAATAAACGCTCTGCATTTTTGTAGGCGATTTTTTCTTTATCTTCTTGAGCGATATCTAAGTTTTCCAACCATTGTCTTGCTCCGTTCATAGAGAGATAAGGGTAATCCACTGAAAAGAGAATGCGATCCGCCCCCACAATCGCGCGGTTAAAAACAAAGTGCGGATTGCTCATCATACCGCTCGGGGTAACATAGACCTGCGCCTTAAAGGTTTCCGTAATCGTGCGTTTTAAACCCGTTGCCTGTTGCGGAATGCTGTCGTCCAAGCGTTGCAGATAATAAGGCACAAGTTCGCCCCAATGTCCCATAATGACGTTCAATTGAGGAAATTTGTCAAACACACCGCCCAAAATCATACGAATAAGTTGAATGCCCGCCTCGTTATGCCACCCCCAGGCAAACATGGAAAGACGTGCCGACACTTCACGTTTAAAACCGGCGTAATAGGCTTGCTGAACCTGTTCAAACGGCAACCCCGGATGTAAAAAAAGCGGCATTTCAAGCGCATCGAGTTTCGCCAGCACCGCTTCATACTCGACATTATCGAGCCATTTTTCACTTGGCCGCCCGTTAATCAACACGCCTTTAAAACCTAATTTATGTACACGTTCAAGCTCACTCACCGCCGCATTCACATCTTGCCAGGGCAAATAGGCAAACCCGCCGAAGCGGCTTGGATTCGACCGCATTTTTTCGCTTAAGTAATCGTTCGCCGCACGAATCGCCTGCACGCCTGCCGCCCCTTCTACCAATTGCGGCAAACCGGCATAAGACAGCATTTGCATATCAATGCCATACTCATCCATCTCACGAAGACGCCCTTCGCCGACATCCGCCAGTTTTTTCAAAGAATCACCGGCGGCGATCACCTGAGGACGGCTTGGATCGGTAATACTGTCGGCGACGTCTTTTCCCCAATCGAGTAAGAAAGGGGCTTGCGCCAACATGGCGGGCATCATCACTTTTGCCAACGCCGGACTTTGTATATGTTCTTCTACCGCAATAATTTTCATCGGTTTGTTTCCTATAGCGCCGGCGTATTTTCTAAACGTGAATATAAATCCCGTTCGTTCCAATATGTTGCATTCACGCTATCGGTTAAATCGAAACCGTCAATCGGTGGAATCCCGCCACGCACAGAGGCGATCACGGTCGATAAACCGGCGTTTTCCATTTCATTCAACGCATGGGTTAATTCCGCCAGAAAAAAACCTGTCGGAATACCGCTTTTGCCTTTGATTGGCGCACTGGTTACAACACATAAAACGGGTTTGATTGAATTTGTCATTTTTTATTCCTGCTTAAAAGGCCGCAAAGTGCGGTTGGATTCGAATTTGTTTCGCAAGCCGATTGCTTGATACGGCGTATTATAAAATGTTCAATTAAAATGATAAGACTACCTTTAATTAACTGATTATTAGATTTAACCAAACAATAAAATCTGAACTTTGCTCCCAAAAAAAACGGTGAGATTGCTTGCCAATTTTGCAAAAATCCCACCGCTTATAAGTAGAAACTAACTAAACTAACTCCGCACATTCAATAAATTGTCATAACGTGAGGTCGATTTTCAGGGCGTTTGGTTTAGCTCGCTACTCGTTGCCGAATGTCGAGAACTTCGTTTGTTTATCCAAATTACTGATTTGTGCCATCTCTTTCTCGCTTAGCGCAAAATCAAAAATCGCAATGTTTTCTTTGATATGCGCCGGATTGCTTGAACCGGGAATGGCAATATTGCCTGCCTGTAACTGCCAACGGAGTAAAATTTGCGCCGGTGTTTTATTGTGGGCTTTTGCCGTCGCAACAATGGTCGGATCGGCAAATAACACGTCTTTACCACCGTTACCGTAGCTGTTGCGTCCGCCGAGCGGATACCAAGCCTCCATTTGTGTGCCGTATTGCCGTAAGAAGGCTTTAGTATGCTTATCTTGGTTGTAAATATGGACTTCATTTTGTACAACGGCCGGAGTGACAGTCGCCACTTTCATGATGTCGCCAAAGGTTTTTTGATGGTAATTCGACAAACCGATTGCGCGCAATTTGCCTGCTTGCACGAATTTTTCCATCACTTTCCAAGCCTCGGTGTCATGTGTATCGGGATAGTGCAACAGCAATAAGTCGATGTAATCGGTATCGAGTAATTTCAAGCGTTCATTGATGGCTTTTTCAGCGTCGGCGTAATCACGACTGCCGTAAATTTTCGTAGTGATGAAAATCTGATCGCGCGGAATGCCTGAATTGCGAACCGCACGCCCCACCGCCTCTTCGTTACGGTACATCCGAGCGGTATCGATTAAACGGTAACCCGATTTTAACGCTTCGGTGACGGATTTTTCCGCTTGTTCCGGGCTAAGCGTCCACATACCGATACCGATAATCGGCATTTCGATCCCATTATTGAGCGTCACTGTGCGTTTTTCAAAATCAAAAGGGTGAAACCTGTTTTCGCCGACTTGCGCAGCTTTTACCAGACTGTTTGGCAAAATGGCGAACAGTGACGTTGCCGCTAATGTTTTTAAAGTTTGACGACGAGATACCATATTTTCCCCCTTCTCAAATACAAGTTATCGGTTTTTCAACATATGAAAAATACAAAGGTCGATTATCTCCACAAGCCGCCCTAAGGCTTCCTGCTTATTCGCTGATAAAAAAATTGTCGCAATGCCGGAGATTCGACCGCACTTTACGTCTTGCTTGATTATTTCAGTTTGCCGTAATCTTCGTCCGAAACCGGTTCTAACCACTCGTTGCCGCTGTTCTCGCCTGCAACTTCAATGGCTAAATGTTGAAACCATTCGTTTGGGGCGGCACCATGCCAATGCTTCGTATTGGCAGGAATGTGAACGATGTCGCCTGCTTTAAGCACTTGGGCGGCTTTGCCCCACTCTTGGTAATAGCCACGCCCTGCGGTGACAATCAACATTTGACCGCCGCCTTTGGTCGCACGGTGAA
Source organism: Chelonobacter oris (assembly GCF_000772535.1). GTDB lineage: Bacteria > Pseudomonadota > Gammaproteobacteria > Enterobacterales > Pasteurellaceae > Chelonobacter > Chelonobacter oris. The sequence continues at coordinate 23,535 of NZ_JSUM01000012.1, read as the reverse complement.
TGTGCCAGTTATTGCGCGTACCGGGTTCAAACGTCACGTTGCCGATCACGACTTGGTCGAGCGAGAGCATATTTAAATAACTTTTGCCGACAAAATAGTCGGCGTAAGCCGTGTTTTCGTCACCTGCCGGAAACGGGCTCATTTCTTTCGGATTCAATACATTTTTTACGGCGTTGATTTGTTCATCGGTTATGCCGTTTTTCTTACTGATACCGATATGGGCATTGAGTTGACTCTCCACGCCGACGAGTTGGTTTAATGCGGCGACGGTCACGATTTCCCGCTCTTGCCAGCTTAAGAGGTCGCTGGCGAAAATATCGCCGAATAAATGGGTTTTCAAATAACGATCGATATCCGGTGAAAGTGCGGAAAGATCCACCGCTTGTCCGACTAACTCGGTTTGGGTTTGGGTGCCTTTTTGTGCCATATCGGCATTAGCCGGAAGTGCGGTCGGCTCACGCCCGGTTTCCGTTTTCACTCCTTTCGCTTGACGCGCTTTCACACTTTCCACCAAGGCATTTAAGCCGTTTAGACTTCGTGGAAAGCCCGTGTAAGCATAAAGTTGTACCATGACGTCTTTGAGCTCATTGACGGTCAAGCCGTTATCCAATGCCTGATCAACGGCAATTTTAAGATTCGGGATATCACCTTTCGCCGTCAGCGCAGCGATTTGTGCCAGCGAAAATTGTCGAGTTGAAAGGCTCATTTGCATTTCTCCTTGTGCTGTCTGTTGTGTCGCAGGTTTTGTGTCAGTGGCAAAGGTTGTCGCAGGCAAAGTAAAAAGTGCGGTTGAAAAAATAAGCGTTTTAATCATAAATTTCATTTTACACCTGTCATTGAAGATGACAAGCGAGCAAAATTTTGCAACCGCCTGTCGAGTGAGATTTATACCATTGGGTTTTCCCAAGCACCGCGGGTATCCACGCCGGTTTCTTTAGCAAGACGTTCCAGTTCTGCCGCTTCATCAGCCGAAAGATTTAACTTCATCGCTTTCGCCGCATCGGTCACATGATGCAATTTGGTTGCACCCAAAATCGGCACCGTGCCTTTGGCAATCGCATATGCCACCGCAATTTGCGCTACGCTTGCCGCTTGTTTTTCTCCGATTGCACGCATTTTGTCGGTTAATTTGACTAATTGGGGTAATACCTTATTATAAGTATCGCCGCGTCCGGAACCGATCGGCATTGGATTTTCCGGACTGTATTTGCCGCTTAATGCACCTTGTTCAAGTGTCATATAGGCAAAGAAGACAATACCGTTTTGTTTGCAGTAATCCAAAATGCCGGCGTCTTCTGAGGCGCGATACAGTAAGCTGAAATGGTTTTGAACGGCATCGATCTTGAAACCTGCCGGCGCTAAAATCTCGTTTACACGCTTAATTTGCGCTAAATTGTGGTTTGATACGCCCACGGCTTTAACTTTGCCCGCTTTTAACAACGGAATTAAGCCGCTTGTCCAGCGTTCTACGTCCGACGGATTATGAATCCAATAAATATCAATGTAATCGGTATTAAAACGTGCCGCACTTGCATTAAACATTTTTTCTACGGAATTGTCGTACATCTCTGCTAATTGCGGGGTAAATTTCGTCGAAATCACAAGATCCGTGCGGTTATAGTCGCGCATCAATTCGCCCAAAATCGCTTCCGATGCCCCTAAGCCATAAGCCGTTGCCGTGTCAAACGCATTCAAACCGTTTTCTAACGCGACTTTAAACACCTCTTTTACATCTTTTGCCGAAATACTGTTGCCAAATACCTGATCGCCGCCATACAGACCACCGCCCCAAGACCAAGTACCCAACATAATTTTGGGTAAACTTATGTTTTCCATATCCTGCCCTTCTTTTGAGTATTCGTTGAAAATATCACCATTATAGGCAAATAATTTATGATGATAAGAAGCTGAATACCTAACTCTTTATTAGATAAAAACGAATAATAAGATAGGAAATCCGACAGGCTTGCAGAAAAAAGAATAAAAAAAACAGATTGTTCGATGAAAAGTGCGGTATACACGTTGTCAATAGCGTCGCCCTCGGTAGTCCAATTCGCAAATCATAAGCAAAATACGGAAATCCGACAGCAGCGCTATTGCAAGCTAGGCGATTAAGTTGATCGGTTGTTCATAATAATCGGGTTTATGCTGATAAGCGGCAAGTTGCTCCGCGTGCGAACCGCTGATGGTGATGTCGCTGAATTCAAACTGTTCGATTCTATGCATGTAGCCGGAGAACGGTTTAAACCAATCTTGTACGGTGACGCTGTCATCACTTTCACGTAATGCCACGATCAGGTTTTTCTCATCACGGAAGAAAGATGCTTGTTCAATTTTAATATCCGTCAATTTAAGCGAGTCTCTGCCGACAAACGGGTCGAAATCACGGATAACATCACGCCCCGAATGGCGTTCGAATACATAAGTGTCGTTGCCTAAGCCACCTTCCAGCACGTCATTTCCTTCACCGCCGTTTAAGATGTCATGACCGGCACCGCCAATCAGCCAATCGTTGCCTTTGCCGCCGTGTAAACCGTCGTTGCCCAATTCACCGCGCAGTATATTATTCCCGTCATTGCCTTGAATCACATTATTTAAAATATTGCCTGAGCCGTTGATATGTTCATCGCCGATGAGGGTTAAATTTTCTAAATAAGATCCCAATTTATAGGAAATGGCGCTGATGACGGTGTCCGTGCCTTGCCCGATGCCTTCGAGAATAACATCATTTTTGTTATCGACATAATAGCTGTCGTTGCCGGCGCCGCCGTACATTTTATCGGCACCGCCGCCGCCATTGAGCATATCATTACCCTGCCCGCCGAACATAATATCATCACCGCTTCCGGCCGAGATTTGATCGTCATAACGGCTGCCGATCACGACATGATGATCCGCACTTTCCGTATCACTGAAAAACAGCCCTTGCTCTTCGTGATAACTTAAAATCCAATCGTGATTTTTACCCGAACGCAAATCCGATAATAAGGTTCCTTTTTCGATGAGATTCAGCCGGTTTAATTGCTGAACCATGTCTGAAATCAACTGCGTCCTGACCGTATCTGCGCTAGAAAAATACAGTGCATCTTGTTTAATCTCAAAGAACGGTTGAGGCGCTTCGCCAAGGGGCGTGTGGTAGTAATAATCGATCACCAGATTTAGCAATGCGCTGCGCAATTGCGGGTGTTTCACCACTGAATTGGCTTCAAGGTTATCAATCGAGGTTGCCACCCGCTCAAGATCCGCTAAAAATCCCTGCAAGAAACTATATGATTTTCCTGCCGAAATAGCGTGCATTTCCTGCTGTAAAAATTGAATCAAGGTGCTGGTTTGGCTGTTGGCATAGGTCGAGGATTGATAATTCTCTAAGTTTTGGAAAATTTCGGGAAAATAAACCGAAAGTGCGGTTATTTTTGGTGCAATCATCGGCAGCACCAGCAGTTCTAAACCGTGATAGGTAAACGGCGATAAGGTCAATTCGCCGGCGTCCGCTTTAATCAGATTCAGCTCACCGATTTTTAACGCCGCCAACCCTTGTTGTAAAAATGCAAAACCGTCGGTTAAAAATTCGCCTCGCAAGGCATAGGACAATACATTTTGTTCACCACGAATGTCTAGCGGATACAAGGCATTTTTCAGCACCAATGCACTGAACATATCGCCCAACACGGCTTTCAATTCCGCCACCGGCTTTTCTACGGTGTAATAGCCGTTGAGATCCGCATCATCGGCATAGCCTAACTGTTTCAACAGTGCCTGTATTTTTTCTGCAACGGCTTTTGTGGCGGCCAAACGGAAAGGCGCTTGATCAAATGTGACGGCGGGTTTATCGAAAAATCCCGCCATTAACGATGCCAAGCCGCCGCCGAGGGAATGGCCTGCAAAAACCACTTGTTTATCGGGGTGTTGTGCGGTGACTTCCTGATAATACACCGCCGCATCAAAAAGTTGCTGATGGGATTTGCCTGCTAAGGCAATTTCAAAATCGGCAATCCACTCTTTTAAATCATCGACATTAGTTCCGGCAAAGGCAATCACGATTTGCTCCCCTTTGCTATACGCTTTTGCTTCAAAACCGCTCTGTTTATTTTGCACATATCCCAAATTGCCGCTTAACGTCGCTTTGGACGAAAGTGCGGTATCCAACACTTGCCAACCGTTCGGCAGGCTGAACATATTATTTTCGTGTCGGGAAATATCATTGGAATTGGCGACAAGTGCCGCTAGCTCAAGGGTGGGAATAAGGACTGAATTCATGGTTGCTGTCTCGCTAAACAGTTAATCGGGTGATTAATTTTATAGTGATACGACTCAAAAACCCAAGAGTTATTTCGCATTGTAAATGTAAGATATTCCCGATTTTTTTTGACTAAATTTAATCTTTACTTGAATTAATCTCAACCGTCCAATAAAAAATCCTTTTCAGGGGTATGCCCGAAAAGGATTTAAACGATTAAAGTGCGGTCAAGCTATTTTCCGATAAACGCCAAGCCGCCCATATACGGTTGTAATACCGCCGGAACGGCAATCGAGCCGTCGGCTTGCTGATAATTTTCCAGCACCGCAACCAACGTGCGTCCGACCGCCAACCCCGAACCGTTAAGGGTGTGCACCAAACGGGTTTTCTTATCGCCTTTGGCACGACAACGCGCCTGCATACGGCGTGCTTGGAAATCCCACATATTGGAGCAGGACGAAATTTCACGGTAGGTATTTTGTGCCGGCAGCCACACTTCCAAATCATAGGTTTTTGCCGAACCAAAGCCCATATCGCCGCTGCACAATAATACTTTCCGGTATGGCAAGCCCAGCAACTGTAATACTTTCTCGGCATGTCCGGTCAGCTCTTCCAGCGCTTCCATCGATTTTTCCGGCGCAACGATTTGCACCATTTCCACTTTGTCAAACTGGTGCATGCGGATCAAGCCGCGAGTATCACGCCCGTAAGATCCCGCTTCAGAGCGGAAACACGGCGTATGTGCCGTCATCTTGATCGGCAGTTGCTCTTCGTCCAAAATTTCACCACGCACCATATTGGTCACCGGCACTTCCGCCGTCGGTATCAAGGCGTAAGGCTGTTCGTCTTCCAATGCATCGGTGTGAAACAAATCTTCACCGAATTTCGGCAATTGCCCCGTGCCGTATAACGTTTCATGGTTGACCAGATACGGCACATAAGTTTCCAGATAACCGTGCTGTTCGGTATGCAAATCAAGCATAAACTGGCTTAAAGCGCGGTGCAGCTTGGCGATTTGCCCTTTCATGACTACAAAACGCGCACCAGCCAATTTGACGCCGGCAGCAAAATCCAGTCCGTCGGCATTTTCACCCAACGTGACATGATCCTGCACGCCGAAGTCATATTGTTTCGGTTCGCCCCAGCGCAACACTTCCAAATTTTCACTTTCATCTTTGCCCAACGGCACTTCGTCGGCAGGAATGTTCGGAATATTGAGGGCAATTTGCTGCATTTCATTTTGCACCTGCTCAAGTGCGGTTTTGGCATCGTTTAATGCATTCCCCATTGAATCCACTTCTGCCAATAACGCCTGAATATCCTCGCCTCTGGCTTTTGCCGCCCCGATACTTTTGGAACGGGCATTGCGCTCCGCCTGTAAAGTTTCGGTCTTCACCTGCAACACCTTACGCTGCTCTTCCAATTCACTGATTTTAGCGGTATCGAGTGTGAAATGACGTCTGATTCGCAGTTTTTCGGCAGTTTCTGCCAGATTATTACGCAATAAATTAGGATCAATCATGTTATTTGCCTGTTTAATGAATTATAGGGCGGAAAACCGCACTTTATTAAAAAAGTATCGGATATTTTAGCCCTTATTACTATAAGTGACTAGTGTAAAATGGAAATTCTTACACGGTTAATCTGAAATCATGAATCTCTGTCTTTCCTCTTTTTCAAGTCGATAGATTTTCTGTGATCAAGCTCACCAAATGAAGTAATTTTAAATATTCAACGGCTATTTTTTGGCTACAATTAAGTCAGCTTAATCGTTTTTTCTACTGTTTATAAAGAATGAACCCAACCAAAAGGAGCTGTTATTATGAAGCGTTCACTTATTGCAATCACTTTGCTTTCCCTGATTTCCACCCCGATCATTGCCAAAGAATTTGTGATTACCGATGCTCAGGCTGCCACCGATGTCGGCAACTGGCATATCGACAATAAAGCCTTGGGCATTGACAAGACATTCAGCGTCACCCAGCGGGTTTTACACGGCGGAAAACAGGCAGGCGTACGCGTTATCGATATTGACAATGGGGTTATGACGATTAGCCTGATCCCAACTCGCGGCATGAATATCTTTGAAGTCAAAAGCGGCGATATCCGCTTAGGCTGGGACTCTCCGGTCAAAGAAATTGTCAATCCGTCTTTTATTGAACTGGAAAGCCGCAACGGATTGGGCTGGCTTGACGGTTTCAACGAAATGATGGTGCGCTGCGGATTCGAATGGACAGGACATCCCGGGGTTGACGATGACGGCCAATTGTTGAGCCTGCACGGGCGTGTCGGCAATACGCCGGCTTCTACCGTGATCGTCGATATTGCCGAACAAGCCCCTTATACCATCACTGTTAAAGGTGCAGTCTATGAAAAAACCTTCAAAAAAAATGACTATGAAGTTTGGGCGGGTTTAACCGTTGTGCCGGGTGAAAAATCATTCTCCCTACACGATCAGCTGACCAATCTGGGGGATTATGAAAACGAATACCAAATTATTTATCACAGCAACTACGGACAACCGTTATTGGAAGAAGGGGCGAAATTCAGTGCGCCAATCAAAGAAGTTTCGCCGTTTAATCAACGTGCTGTCGGAGAAATGAATCGTTGGAATCAATACGCCGCCCCAACAGTCGATTACGATGAAACCGTCTATAACATTGTGCCTTATGCCGACAGCAACGGTAAAACGCTCGCCATGCTGGAAAATAAGCGCGGAGACAAAGGGATTGCCGTCAGCTTTGATACCAAACAGCTGCCGGTTTTAACCATGTGGAAAAATACCGATACCCTGAAACAAGGCTATGTCACCGGAATTGAGCCGGGAACCAGCTACGCCTATAACCGTAAATATCAGCGTGAATTGGGACTTGTGCCGAAAATCAAACCGGGCGAGCAAAAAACATTTGACCTGACTTTCACTATTTTGGACAGTAAAGAAGCCGTACAAAAAACAGCGCAAGCGATTGCCGACATTCAAGGTGGCAAACCAATCGCCGTGTTGGAAACACCATTGGTAAACTTACCTTAGATTTTTATCGCACGTTCACCTAATAGGCGCCGTCGGCTTGATTCGGCGCCTTATTTGTTGTGTTATCAGGAATAAGCAACCGCACTTTTGTTATTTTTTTGATAATTAATTGTTAATTTTGTGAACTTGAACACCTTCTTTATCGGCAAAATCGGCTATAGTTGAAGCAATCCGTTTCAACCATCCATCAATCCAACGAGGTGCCTATGTCACAATCAACGAAAACATTAGCGATGTATATCAACGGTCAATTTGTTACCGATTTTAACGGGACCTACCGTGATGTCTTGAATCCGGCGACAGAAGAGGTCATTGCTCATGAACCGAAAGGCGGTACAACGGAAGTTGATTTGGCGGTTGAAGCCGCAAAACAAGCACAGACCGAGTGGGAACACACGCCGGCAGTGCAACGCGGCGCATATTTGCGCAAAATCGCACAGGGGATTCGTGAACGTGCGCAAGAACTGACCGCTACGATTGTTGCCGAGGGCGGAAAAACCAAAGAGTTGGCCGAGGTAGAAGTGTTGTTTACCGCCGATTATCTGGATTATCAGGCTGAGTGGGCGCGCCGTTATGAGGGCGAAATTATTCAAAGCGATCGGCCGAACGAAAATATTTTGTTATTTAAACGCCCGCACGGTGTCGTTGCCGGTATTCTGCCGTGGAATTTTCCGTTTTTCCTGATCGCCCGCAAAATGGGGCCGGCACTGCTGACCGGCAATACGATTGTGGTCAAACCCTCCAGCATTACCCCGATCAATGCGTTTATTTTTGCCGAAATCGTCCATGCCGCCGGCCTGCCGAAAGGCGTGTTTAACGTGGTTAACGGTGCGGGAGCGGAGATCGGCAGCCATCTGGCACAACACCCGCGAGTGGATTTGGTCAGCCTGACCGGCTCAGTCGAAGCCGGTCGGCAAGTGATGATCGCTGCGGCACAAAATATTACCAAAGTTTCTTTGGAATTGGGCGGAAAAGCACCGGCAATCGTGTTGAAAGATGCCGATTTGGATTTAGCGGTCAAATCCATCGTCGCCTCACGGGTTATCAACAGCGGACAAGTGTGCAATTGTGCCGAGCGGGTGTATGTGCAGCAAGAGGTTCATGACGCCTTTGTTGCCAAACTGACCGCCGCTATGCAACAAGTGCGGTTTGGTAATCCGGCCGCTGCGCAAGATACGCTGGATATGGGGCCGCTTGTTGAAAAAAGAGCGGTTGATGCCGTTGCCGCCAAAGTGGAAAAAGCGGTCAAGCAAGGCGCAACTTTGCATTTGGGCGGCAAACGCCCACAACAAAAAGGCTTTTTCTTCGAACCGACGATTTTGACCGATGTCAAAAACGACATGGACATTATGCATGAAGAAACCTTTGGGCCGGTTCTGCCGATAGCCGCCTTCAACACCCTTGATGAAGCGGTGGCAATGGCAAACGACAGCATATTCGGTTTAACCAGCTCGGTTTATACCGAAAGTTTGAACGATGCCTTCTATATCACCCGCCGCCTGCAATTCGGTGAAACCTATATCAATCGAGAAAATTTTGAAGCCATGCAAGGCTTTCATGCCGGCTGGAAACAATCCGGTATCGGCGGCGCCGACGGTAAACACGGGCTGGAAGAATATTTATTGACACAAACGGTTTATCTGCAAACACCGCGTTAACCCCGCTTATCCGTCATTCTGCCGACCGCACTTTACGGCGTCACGCCGATTAAAGTGCGGTTTGGTTTTGATCGCTGGCGAAATTTTCTTCAATTAAACCAAAATCATACCGTTCCTTATTATTTTGATCACAAACTTGAGATCTATATCACAACTCTATTTCTTTTATTACATTATGATAACAATCCCTAATAACAATACATTGTCTATGGTTAATGTTGCACATTAATTAAATTAATTTTTTTAATACAGGATGTTTAAATGGCTTTAACACTCAGTCTTTTTCCGATTGTTTTACTGATCTATTTAATGGTGAAACGTAACAGCACCCCTTCCTTTATCGCCTTACCGTTGATTGCGCTGTTGGTTTACGTCTTACAGCTGACCTACTTCGATCAAGATTTCATGCTGGTCAACGCTAATGTGATTTCCGGCATTATCGCCACCCAAACACCGGTAACCATTATTTTCGGTGCGATTTTGTTTAATCGAATGATGGAAATCTCAGGATCAATCAATGTCCTGCGCCGCTGGCTGTCGAATATCAACCCAAATCCGATCGCCCAATTGATGATTATCGGCTGGGCGTTCGCTTTCATGATTGAAGGCGCATCGGGTTTCGGCACGCCTGCCGCTATCGCCGCGCCGATTCTGGTCGGACTGGGCTTCAATCCGATAAAAGTCGCCGTATTTGCTTTAGTGATGAACTCCGTACCGGTTTCATTCGGTGCGGTCGGCACGCCGACTTGGTTCGGTTTTGCGCCGTTGAATCTGGACGATGAAACGCTGATGGATATCGGCTATAAAACCGCCTTTATCCACTTTATTGCCGGTTTTGTCATTCCGGTGATGGCGCTGCGTTTTGTCAGCAGCTGGCAGGAAATCCGCAAAAACCTGCTGTTTATCTATTTAAGCATTGTCTCCTGCACCGTGCCGTATCTGTTGCTCGCCAGTGTCAATTATGAGTTTCCGGCGCTGGTCGGCGGGGCTGTCGGCTTGCTTATCTCGATTTTATTGGCCAATCAAGGCATCGGGCTGCGTAAAACCGATTCGCAAGAAGCGGCGGAACGCGTGCCGTTCGTCACGCTGTTCAAAGCCATGTTGCCGACGTTATTGTTAATCGGCATTCTCATCGTCACACGGATCCACCAACTGGGACTGAAAGCCTTACTGAATGACGCAACCACGTGGTTCTCGGTGTCACTGGGGCAATTCGGTCAATTTGAAGTCAGCCGTGCGTTGATTTTGTCACTGAAAAACATTCTGGGACAAGGTGTCAGCGACAGCTATAAAACCCTGTATGTGCCGTCACTGATTCCGTTTATCGTTACGGTTTTGATTTCACTCGCACTTTTCAAACTGAACGGCACACAGTCAAAATCCATTTTTTTCAGTACGTTCCAGCAAACTAAAAAACCGTTTTTCGCGCTAATCGGCGCCTTGATTATGGTAAAATTAATGCTGTTGGGCGGCGAAAATTCGATGGTGCAAACGATCGGGCGTGATTTTGCGGCGGCAACCGGATCTAACTGGACCTATTTCTCCGCCTATCTGGGCGCAATCGGCTCGTTTTTTTCCGGTTCCAATACGGTATCCAATTTGACGTTCGGCGGCATTCAATATTCGATTGCACAGACAACCGCACTTTCAGTACCGTTGATTCTGGCATTGCAATCCGTCGGTGGGGCGATGGGAAATATGGTCTGTATCAATAATGTTATCGCCGTTTGTTCTGTTTTAGATGTCAAAAATCAAGAAGGCACCATCATCAAAAAAACCGTCGTACCGATGTTTATCTACGGTGTGATTGCGGCGTTGGTCGCAACCCTGATTTTATCTTAATGTTTAAATCGCTGAGATTAAACATCGCCGCTGATTTATCGGCGGCATGTCTTATTTTGTTGGAGTATATCAATGAACGTTAATTTTTATGTAACTTGCATTGCCGACGCGCTGAAAGCCAATGTCGCCAAGCAAAGTGTCTTGCTGCTCGAACAGCTCGGCTGTGAGATCACATTTTTAGAAAAGCAGGGCTGTTGCGGCCAACCGGCTCTCAACAGCGGCTACAGTAAACAAGCCGTTCCGGCGATGAAAAACCTGATCACCACCTTTGAAGCCAACGACTACCCGATTGTCGCACCTGCCGGCTCCTGCGTGTATGCGATTAAAACCTATGCCGAATATTTGAAAGACGAACCGGAATGGGCGCAAAGAGCGGTTCGTGTGGCGGATCGCTTTCATGATTTGACCGATTTTATCGTGAATAAAATCGGACAGACCGATGTCGGCGCCAAACTGGACGGCAAAGCCGTTTATCACCCGTCATGCAGCCTGTTCCGCAAACTCGGCGTCCAAGACGAACCCGTCAAACTGTTGCAGCAGGTTCAAGGGCTGGAGTTGCTGCCGATTCACAATCAGACCACCTGCTGCGGTTTCGGCGGCACGTTTTCCGTGAAAATGGCGGAAATTTCCGGCGAAATGGTGACGGAAAAAGCCGAACATATTCAGGAAGTCCGACCGGATTATCTTATCGGGGCCGATGTCAGTTGTTTAATCAATATCGGCGGTCGCCTGAAACGGGAAGGCAGCCCGATTAAAGTCATGCATATCGCCGAAGTATTGATGAGTCGTTAAGGAGAATATTATGTCATTAAGAACCAGTGAAATTCCGTTCAAAGAGCGGCTTAACGATGAAATTCACAATGAAGTGATGCGCAAAGCGGTGGTAATGGCGCAAGAGCGGATCGGCGCCAACCGTCAAAAAATGGTGGACGAATTGGGGCATTGGGAAGAGTGGCGCGAACAGGCAAAAGCCATTCGTAACCATGTGCTGGAAAATTTAGATGCTTATCTGTATCAACTGTCGGAAAAAGTGACCGCTAACGGCGGACAGGTTTATTTTGCCGATACCGCACAGGACGCCACCGATTACATCAAAAAAATCGCCTTGCAAAAACAGGCTAAAAAAGTGGTGAAATCCAAATCGATGGTTACGGAAGAAATCGGCTTAAACCACGTGCTGGAAGCGGAAAACATCAAGGTGATCGAAAGCGATCTGGGCGAATATATTCTGCAGCTGGCCGGCGACAAACCGTCGCATATCGTTGTGCCGGCCATTCATAAAGATCGTTATCAGATTCGCAATGTCTTGCATGAAAAGCTGGGATATCAGGGCGAAGCCACACCGGAAGAGATGACGCTGTTTATCCGCGAAACCATTCGCAAAGATTTTATCGAGGCGGATATCGGCATCAGCGGCTGTAACTTTGCCGTTGCCGAAACCGGCAGTGTCTGTCTAGTGACCAACGAAGGCAACCTCCGCCTCGCCACTACTCTGCCGAAAACCCATATTGCCGTCATGGGCATGGAACGTTTGGCACCGACATTCGAAGAAGTCGATATTTTAATCACATTGCTGGCACGAAGTGCGGTCGGCGCTCGTTTGACCAGTTATAACACTTGGTTGACCGGCCCTCGTCTCGCCGGCGAAACCGACGGCCCGGAAGAGTTTCATTTAGTCATTGTCGATAACGGCCGTTCAAAAGCGTTAGGCAGCGAATTTAACGATATTCTGCGCTGTATCCGTTGCGGCGCCTGTCTGAACGTATGCCCGGCTTACCGTCAAATGGGCGGCCACAGCTACGGCTCCATCTATCCCGGCCCGATCGGTTCGGTACTGTCGCCAATTTTAGGCGGCTACGACGATTTCAAGGATCTGCCGTATGCCTGCTCGCTCTGCACCGCCTGTAATCAGGTCTGTCCGGTAAAAATTCCGCTGGCAAATCTGTTACTGAAACATCGCGGTAACATGGTCGAACAAGGCATCACCCCGACCTTAGAAAAACTGTCCGTACGTCTGTTTACCCTTGCCAATAATCACCCTGCTCTCTGGAAAGTCGGCATGAATATCGGAGCAAAACTGAGTAAAAAACTGATTAAAAACGGCAAAGCGCCGCTGAATGTCGGCGCCGTTTCAGAATGGACCAAAGCCCGTGATCTGCCGGAAGCAGAGGGCGAAAGTTTCCGTCAATGGTTTAAAAACCGCTGATTTGAACACAACGGATTCAAGGAAAACACTATGTTAGATCAACAAAACAGACAGCAATTTTTAGATCATCTGGCAACACAGCTGGGCAGACCGTTGCGCAAAGAGGCGGTAGGCGGCTATCAAACGGTGACAACCCGTCCGACCACCCGCTTAACCGAACTGAACGACGAACAGCGCTGTGCCGAATTCGTCAAGGTTGCCACGGAGGTGATGGCGGTCGAATGCGTTTTGACATCGCCCGCCGATGCACCAACCGCACTTTTGCAACTGTGTGAGAAACTACAAGGCGGCGAGGTGATTCTAAACGATGATCCCCGTCTGAGCGAATACGGGTTAACCCAAGTCGTACAGAAGCGCTACACCACACATATCTGGTCGGCGGAAACGGGCGAACAAAACCGCACTTTCGCCGAAAAAGCCAATATCGGCATTGTGTTTGCCGAATACGGGCTGACCGAATCGGGCGGCATTGTGCTGTATTCCTCCGCCGAGCGCGGGCGCGCCACCAGCCTGTTGCCGCAAATCTCGATTGCCGTGGTGAAAAAAAGTACTATTTTGCCGCGTGTCGCACAGCTTGCCACTATTCTGCACCACAAGGCACAACAAGGCGAACGTATGCCGTCTTGCGTCAATATCATTTCCGGCCCGAGCGCCACCGCCGACATTGAGCTGGTGAAAGTCATCGGCGTACACGGCCCGATTAAACAAGTTTATCTGATTATCGAAGATATTTGATCTAAACGATTTATCGGCAATAAAAAATGCGCTTTTCTAAATGAAAAGCGCATTGATTTTTGTATGGCAATTACCGGTATCGTTAACGTTTCGTCACTTCACCGATTTCAGCCGTTGCCGTGGTTGACTCTTGGCTGATGCTGCCGTTGATCAACGGAAACTTGCCGTCTTTCAAATCTTTTACCGCTTCTTGAATCAATAGCGGAATATTATTTGAAATAGTGACTTCACCGCTATAACGGTTGTTATGCCCGTCGATATTTTTGGTATCGACCGATCCGCTGCTCAAATTCGGTTTGCCGTTTTCAGCCGTTACGCTTGCACCGGTCAATTGAGTATGATTTTTCACCGTCAAGTCTACCGTGCCGCCCTGAATTCCGGCGGCACTCACCACTTGATCCTGCGATACAATACTGCCCGATACCACCAAGGATGACGGTTTGGCGGTTTTGCCGGTCAGCGGATTATGTTCGGCAAAGCCGGCTTGCTCCGCCGCCGAATTGACCGCTGCCGTCACTTTCCCTTTGACCGCATCAGTGGTTTTGGTTGACGGTACCGCTTTCATCACGCCGTTCAATGCCCCGTTATTTTTGCCGTTGGTCACCGTCAGATCCAGATTAAAGCCGAATGCCTGCTCCGAATCCTTGCGGCTCTCCACCGTTAAATTGCCGCCGATATCGCCTTTAACCGCATCGGCATGGATATTCGCACCGGACAATGTCAGATCATTGCCGGTTTTAACGGTCACTTGCTTACCGTCAATCCGACTGTTCAGCTGAACGGCTTTCTCTTTCTTCTCAATCGCAATGCTTAAATCGGCATTGCCGTCTTGTGTGGTTTTATCTTCAGCGTTGACTTTTTTGATACTGCCGCCGCCGCCCAGCTTAACCGCACGGTTATCTTTGTGTTCGCTGTTGGTACGGGACTCAATCACAATGCCGCCGTTCTGCGCCGTTAAATTCACATTGTCACCTTGCAATGAACCGCCGGCGATGTGAATGGCGTTGGTCTGCGTTGATCCTGCGCTCACATTGATATCTTTCGCTGTGAATGCCGCGGCTTGATAGTCGGTTGTTGCTTGATCGCTTTTCTTCACATTGACACCGATTTTCAACGAACCGTTTTTGGCCGCTTTATCGCCTTCGGTCGAACCGCCGCCACCGCCTAAATTAACAGACCAATCCAGCCCCTGATCACGGCTTGAACCCTGTGCCGCGCTGATCACCGCACTTTGTTTCGCCGTGACCGTCACCTTATCAGCCTTGCCGTTCATGCCTTGCAGCAATACATTGTCACCGCTCAGCGTCATGCTGTTGACCGCAATTTCACCCGCTTTGGCAACCACCGACTGCGAATCGGCATTATTAGCACCGCCGCCGATTCCGCCTGAACCGGATTTGCTGCTACTGCTGATACCGGCTGACAGGTTAAGATCCACATTAAAGCCGTTTTTACTGCTCTCTTTAACGTTATTGGCCTGCACCAATTTGACGTTACCGTTGCTGTTCAGGTTTAAACCGCCTTTCTCAGACCGCACTTGGTTGCCTTCCAGCACGATGCCTTTATCGGCGGTAATCTGAATATCGGCAACCGAATTAAAACCGCCGACTACTGCTTCCGAGTTGAATTCACGCCCTTCGCTGTGTCCGCCTTTGCCTTTTGCCGTAATGGTAATGTCTTGTCCGGTAGAGGTCGCAACCCCCAATGAGGCTTCGCCTTTATCTTCAACCGTATTGACGGTTTTGGTATTGGCGGCGGCTACATTGGCATAATCCTGCGTTTTCAAGCGGATTCCGCCTGCCGTTGCCGTGTAGCTTGTCGCTTCATCACGAATACTGTCGGCGGTTGCCGCCACGCTGCCGGCCTGAATTTGAACACCTGTCGCTTGGCTGCTTTCGCTGTGCTCGACTTTGGTTCCGCCGCTGAATTTCACGGTCACATTGGCGTTTGGCGCCCCGATTGCATTGACAGATGCAAACGCACCGACCGGATTCCCGTCCGCCAGACCGTTCACGGCTTTTTCAATCGGGCGGGTAATACCGCCGATATCCGCACTGGCCCCGACATCATGCTTAAAGGTTGTGGTCGTTGTTTTACCGGTTTCGCTATTTGTCGCCGCTTTGCGTTGAATCGTTGCGGCATTTTCACTTAAAGCGCCGCCGATTTGGTGTTTTCCGCCTTCGTACTGCAATGCGTTTTTCGCATTCAGTGACAAATCACCGCTGATTTCACTTGAAGATTCAAGTGCGGTCGACGTTTCTTTCTCGCTGCCGGTTTTCGTCAAACCGCTTTCCAATCCGATAGTGACACGATCCATTCCGCCGCCGGCATAAACCCCGAAACCGGCTTTTTTGTTTTCCTTATTCACCACTGCGGTGTCTTGCTGTGCGGTAATACGGATATTTTCAGCATTCACACCGGCGTTGCCTTTATCGGTTTTCAGCGTCGAGCCTTTGATGTTGACATCTTTTTCACTGGACACTGTGATGGTTCCGCCTTGCACCGTGCTGCCCAAATGTGACGTTTCGCTGCGGGCTTCGGCTGTGCTTTCAAGCTCAATTCCGACACCGGCACGATACTGTTTATCACCGTCTTGCCCGGCATACGCCGAGCCTCTCAGCTCACGGGTTTTGCTCTGGCGATCCAAGGTTTGTCTGGCACCCTCAATATCGATGTTTCCGACCGCTTTCAGGTTCAACTGCTCCGCCACCTTGATCAAACTGCCGATAATGGCAATATTCTGGTTGGAAATAATGTCAAATTTGGCATTGGAAACCAATTCGGATTGTTTGGCTTTTTCGGTTTTCTCATCACTGAATTGTGAATCTTTGGTGATGTTGAACACCGTGCCGTTACGCTGCTCAATAATCTCATGGCTGAAATTGGTTGCATTATCCACGTTTACCGAACCGGTTTTGGATTGCGCATAACCGCCTTTATCCGCCACAATTTTACTGCCCTGCACCTGTACACCTTGATCGCCGCTGACAATAATCATGCCTTTACTTTCGATTTCGGACGCCACTTGTAACTTGTCGCTACGGTTGTTGTCTTTATCGTAACCACCGCCGATCCCGCCCCAATAAACTTGGTTGTCACGTGTGACTTTATTGTTGCTGATTTGCTGCGCGCCGACATTGACTTTGCCGTTGGCATTCAACAGAATATCTCCGCTGCCGATAATGTCGGTGCCGGTAATATTGACATTTTTTGCGGCGGAAACACCGATTGCACCGTCACCGGCCAACTCTGTTTTATACAAATGCTCCTGTTCCGTGACAATATTCCAACTGCCGGTTTCCAGACTGGCGGTGTGGTTGCGTTTATTGCCGACATCAAGATCCGTCACTTTTTCAACACTGCCGTTGGTGAAGACGTTGCCTTTATCGGCTCTGACCGACAATTGCTTTTTGCCCTCAATCAAACCGCCCTGAATATTAACATCATATTCTGTCGCCCGAATGGTGGTCTCATCGGCTCGAAAACTATTCCCGACCTGCGTTTCAACGGTGTTGACTCGGGTTTGATTATGCTCCCACGAGTATTTCCAGTTGTGATCCAACTCGGTATTTTTAGACGTCAGTTTTTGTGAATCCAAATTCACCTTTCTGCCGACTACATTCAATGATTTTGCCTGAATATTGCTTGCGGTGGAATTCACGCTGTTTTTTGCCGCCAATACCACTTTATCGCCCCGAATATCAGTACCCTTCCAACTTTGGCTCTCTTTTTCGGCACGTTTCTTGCTGGCGCCGTTATGTGCCGAGTAATTCCCGTCACGTTGGATTGTTTCGGTTTTTTCGCTTATTTTGCCGGTCAGCTTCACATCTTGTCCAATCGCACTGACATTGCCTTTAACGTCCGCCGCCACAAAATTAATCACGCTGACGGCTTTTACATTCAAACCGCTTTGATCGCTCGTTTGAATATCCCCACTGAGATTTACGCCGTTGCCGGCACCGGTGCTGACAATGTTAATCCGCCCTGCCTGCATACCGCCGACATAATAACCGTCCAGCCCGACCTCACGGTTTTGTCTGTTGACCACTTTTTTCGTTTCATAATCGACGCTATTACGACCGGTAAACGCATTAATTTCTTGTTTTGCTTTAATTTGCCCCGACGCATTGATCTTCGGTGCAACTAAATCCAGTACATCACTGCCCGATACGCCTTTCCCTTTAATGTCCAAACTGTTCTTATTGTTTGCGGTTTTCAGGTTTTTAATCTTGCCCTGATCGATTTCAGCCTGTCCGACTACCATTGAGGCGCGCGGCACATTGATAAAACCGCAGCCGTCACAGGTAATGCCGTTCGGGTTTGCCAATACATAATCGGCGGCCATGCCGAAAACTTCCTGTTGCCCCAACAACAACGACGGATTACGGCTGACCACTTCATTCAAGATCACTTTCGCCGCCTGATCATTTTTTAAATTCGGATTGGCATTCAGTTCGCCCGCCAATTGGGATTTTCCGTCTTTCAGTGAATTGTTCAATACCGCACCGGCTTGATTCACATTATATTTATCATACGTATTGTGCGATAATCCCTGAGCATTCGGGGTCACAATTTCCACCACCGACGCACCGTTTGCCGCTACGCCGATAACCGTCGGCGCCGAGTGGCCGCCGCCGACAATATCCTGATTCGCATGTGATACAGCAGCGGTTATCCCGCCTAATAAAGCAATACTTAATGTACAACTCAGCTTGCCGCTGAATGACAATTTAAAAGATCGCATAATTTTTCCTCTATTTAAGATTATTGGTTTTCGATTAAAAATACAGGGTAATTTTGCCTAAAAATCGGCTTTCATTTTGTCGGCCGGGCGATGAAACAAACCACCCGCGATCAAAAGAAAAGGATCCGCTTAACTGCTGATAACCCAAGCGAATCCCAAAGCTGGTTCCGACCGCACTTTGCCAGGCATTCGTGCTTTTTCGGTTAAATAATCGTCCTGCGTCAACTCCGATATAAGGCGCTAAACGCACCGCACCGTAGCTTATCGGATAGGACAAGGTATTACGCAAATACCAGCCGCTGTCGCTGCTGAGGCTCAATTCGTCAAAGCCCCGTACGACATGGCGTCCGGTTAAATCAAACGTTTCCATTGACGGCAGACGATCCCGCGAATATTGCGCAGCAAAGTGGTGATTCATCTGAAAGGACTTTTCCGCCATTGTCATTGAATATTGCCAATCCGCACTTGCACTCCATTTCGTAAAGTGCGGTTCGGTCAAACGACCGCTATCGGCAGCACTCGCCCCAAAAATTCCCAATCCTTTCTGAATGCCGAGATTCAGCGTCAATGTACCGTTCTCCAGCACACGCAACTGATCGAAACTGAGATCAACCACGCTTAAGCGTATATTTTGATCCGGATGCCGATAGCCCAACAGCTCACTGCGGCTCTGTTTATGGCTCAAACCGATACTCAGCGTATTGATCTTACGCTGATCTCGTGAAAGCACCCGATCCAAACGCGCCCCGATTTGCCGACTTGAGCCGTTATAACGTGCGCCGGACAACGGCAAAAGCGAAGACGATTCGGCTTGAGATGCAAATAGGCTCGCCGTCCAATAGCCGTACGGAATAAAATACAATGCACTTGATGTGCGGTTATAACCAATTGAGCGATCGGTTAAATTCCGGCTGTGGTTCAACGATAAAAAATCCGAATGTCCACTAAAATTATCTACACTTAACCCAATGCGCCCCAAGGTTCGCCCTGTACGCCGATTGCCGTAATTATCTACTGAAAAAGAGACGTGATAAGGCGATTTCCGCTGATTTTTCAAGCGTAAAATCGAGCTGCCGAATTTCGTACCGGGCACAATATCCAGCGTAACCTGATTGGATTGCAGCCGATTCAATTGATCCAACCCTTGATCCAAATCACGGATATTCAGCGCATTACCCTGCATATTCGGAAACACATTGCCGACCGAAAACCGATCGTCATCACTTTCGATTGCCTCTAACACACCTTCCACGACATGCAGCCGCAAGGTATTATTTTCATCTAACGGCGCAAACACCACGCGCGTTGTAATATAGCCTTTATCCAAATAACGCCGGGTCAACTCTCTGACCAAACGATTAACATTTTCATCGTTAATACAGTCGCCGGGAATGGTCGATAAACCCGCCAAATCTTGTTTGTCTAACAAAGTAATACCTGAAAGCTGTACGCCGTTAATCGGCAAACAGTGTGTCGACAATGCCTCATCTGAAGATTCTTCGAGCGATTGATCTTTTTGTGCCGACAGCTGTTGATAGCGGTTTTGTTCAATCTGTTGTTGAATCTCACGCTCACTGTCACGCAAACTCTGCTCGTGCTGAACGGCGACTTCCGCCGCTACACTAAACGGCATTCCGATCAAAAACGGGAGCAACCCCTTTCCGACCGCACTTTTAATCGTTGACTTCATAAACTATCCGTTGAAATAATAACCACCAATAATAATAACTAATAGTTATTAAATTTGTGGAATGATATAGACTTGAGAATTATTCGCAATAATATTTACGAAAAATATGATTTCCGAGTAGTCCTATAAAAAACTGACTAAAAATCAAAAAGTAATAAAAGGAAAGGAATAATAGAAGAAGCGATTATATAGAGGACATCGCCGACACTTAAATCACAAAAAGTAAATTTGTGATCCGGCTCTCGCTTTTTGTAAGAGATTACATTTCATGACTTCGTTTGGCGTGCGGAAAGGTTTTTTAAAATTTCATACTCACTTGATAAATATATCATATATCACCTGCACTGCCGGTACCCGTTTCGTTCATGGCTGACATCACGCCCATACAGGTAATTCACATCCGATACGTTGTAATGCGTTTCGAGCAAATCGCCGCCGGAATTCATCACGGTATCTCTTTTTTACATACATTAATATGCATGAATATGCATGCAACCTTTAACGGCTATATTCATTAACGCATTATTCTCAACCGTACTTTTCGCTACTTCAGCCCCTTGATATGCGTCGGTTCCATTATTTGCCACCGCTACCGCACTTAGTGCGCCCACAACTTGACTGAGGCTTGAGATGGTTTCTTTCTCGTCGGCGGTCAGTTCGTTCGCTGCTTTGCCATAAAGCTATTCGATTAAACTCCGTGCGGAAATTTCTTCACTGGTTACATCTTATCAACACTGTTCATCAGGATATACATACATTAATCTATAATTATTCTCTAAATAAAAAATACGAATATATTGTTTTCTTAAGCAAAACTCATTATTTGATTCTTTCATTGGAAAAAATCCTAAGGATACAACAAAATTTGATAACGTTTTTTTATCAGCTCTATCAAACTCGAAAAACATCAAAGCTGAGGTTTGGCTAGAATCACGGATCCTTATGATTTTCTCACCAAACTCCTTTTGTAATTCTTTTTTAAATATATCTTTTGTCTCCCAAGAAATTTCTTTCTTATCATTTCCCATATAGGATATATAAACAACAAGCAATACAGAAATAAATAAAACGAATATTCTTCTTACATCAATCATTTTATTTTATCCATCTTATCAGAGCCAGCAGAATATCCTATACCAGTACCTATCGAAAAAAGCTTTTTAGGTTCTGGAGAAATGGTTTCTGAAAAACCAAAACACACCCCATAATAACAGCCTTTTACACCAACACTTTGCCCTTCTAGAGTATTACTTATTACCCTTGAGAGATTATCACCTAAATCTTCTTTTTTTAAGTTAACGATCCAACCTGTTTCCATAGAAATAATTCTCGATGGCTTTGATGTCATATTGGGTGATATTTCATAGCCTCCGAATAAATCTGCATTCCTTGTATTTATGGCTATTTTTGCTGATGCTTCTCCTAGCGCTATGCTACTGGCAAGATAGTGTGGAATTCCCCTATCTGCCAGCTCTTTCAAAGATTGTTTTGATATTTCTTTTTCTACTTCGTCTTGCTTTTCCTTGGCTAATTCTGAAAATAGCATGTCATTAGCAATTTGAGGATTTTTCATCATATGCTTTATCCAATTATTCTCAACTGCTCTTTTCCCTATCTCAGCACTCACGACCGCACTTTGAGTACCATCACCAATTAATGTACCACTTAACCCCGACACAATTTGGCTAAGTGTTAAAACCGTTTCTTTTTGCGATTCAGTCAGTCCTTTAACAGATTTACCATAGAGCCGTTCAGTGAGAATTGGTGCCGTTAACTCGGCTGTTGCAGAGCCTGCCGCACCTACCAACGCATTATTACCCGTTGCACTTGCTTCAATTGCCCCCAGCAAAGTGTGTGCTATTACATTCGCAGACGCATTTCGATGTTTTCCGTGGTTAATCCCAGATAAGAATTTGATGTTATTAATATTATTTATAATCATCAAATTCCCATCGGAAAAGTTTCGACAGTTTATGTGCTATTTCCTCCCAATCGTTCCCATCACAACTATCTATAAATGAATTTATGTACCTAATAATTTCCTTAAAGTTATAATCTTTGACTACGATCGTATTTCTTAATAAAATTGGTTTTCTTTCGTTAAGATCTATCCATTTTGGCGTGCATACAAAAACATCAAAATAATCTATAGAATCATTTTCATTTGCTCCAATACCAAGTAATAATGATACGTGAAAGATATCAATTTCTTTAGGTGAATATTCAGCAGGTTCAAATTCACCGAATAAGTCACTTATTAGTTTTAATTTTGCTTTCATTATTTATCCTCAATATTAAGATGCGCATTTCGATGTTCTCCGTGGTCAATGTACCGGTGCTGAAGCGGTTGTTTTCTGCCGTCGCTTTGCTGTCGATAATGCCGCCTTTCAATCGACTACATACTTTAATTAATTTTGACACTTTTCACTTGGATAGTAATATCTAAACAATTTCTTCCCATCTATTATCAGAATGGAAATTTCTGTTTTTTCATAACAATAATATCCCCCTTTAGGATTAAATCCTAATCTTATTAATTTATCTCGACAATTAGAAAAATAAATATTATTAAAATAAATCAAGCCATAACCAAATGTAGAACTTTTATTATCATATTTTTCAATCCGACCATATTCTTGACTAAGAATATTTATTATTTTAGTGTCATTTCTCTTGTTTTCAATTTTCACTCCATTAACCTTTAAAAATGAGAATAAAAGAAAGAAAATCCATAAAGGTAGCATCATAACACTAGCTATTTTAAGCTTGTTTGTTTTTTTAATTAGATTCATTACTATCTCTTCCTGTTACTTTATATAAATAATCTGAACTAACAGAAACACCACCTCCAGCTCCAACACTTAACAAATATTTAGAATTACCATTAATTACAATCGTCTTAGAAAAAGAACTGCAAACAAGACTATAGCAAAGACTTCCACCAATACTCCCCCTCTAGGGTTTTATTGATCGTCGCACCTAAATTATTACCAAGTTCATACTTATCTAAATTAGTAATCCATCCTATCTGAGTTGACATAGATAATCCTGAAGTGGGTGCAGTCAGTGGATTCATGCCTACTCCAGTGAATATATCGGCAGTTCTAGTATTAACTGCTACTTTTATTGGATACTTATACAGAACCCCTTCTATTATCATATAATGTGGAATTGTGCGAGCCGGTAGTTCTTCTAAAACTTTTTCTTCAATTTTCTTACTTACTGAATTTGCTTTAGAAAGAACAAACATATTATTTGCAACTTCTGGATTTTCTTCAACATACCTAAATAAATTATTCTCAACCGCACTTTTCGCCGTCTCAGCCCCTTGATAAGCATCTGTGCCGTTGTTCGCCATCGCTGCCGCACTTAACGCCCCTACAACTTGACTG
>NZ_JSUM01000011.1 GCF_000772535.1 Chelonobacter oris | reverse complement strand
CACCCGACCGCACTTGGGGTAAAATAGAGGGTACAAGCCATTTTTAAATAAACGGATTAAACCCAACCTTTTTTTCTGAATTCACGCATTTTTTCGGTAACATAAATCATTTCATCAGGTGTGCCGATTGACATACGACACCAGCCGTCAGCCGGTGGAAATGCCCGTCCGACCAAAATATGTTGTTCTTGCATACGTTGTTTGAATGTCGCCAATTCTCCCGGGATACGATGGAAAATAAAATTGGTTTCAGACGGTAAATATTCCAGCTGTAATTCTTTCAATAAATCGATATAAATTGATTTGGCAACATCATTACTCTTTTTGCTGAATTGTAAGAACGGTTTGTCTTTCATCGATTCTGTCGCCGCCAAAATAGAAGGATATGAAAGCGTCAGCGCGTCGTCCTCAACATAAATACTGAGTTGTTTGATCTTTTCCGCCGTGGCGACGGTATAGCCGACGCGCATGCCTGCCATGGCGTGAATTTTTGAAAATGTCTTTAGCAGCAATACATTATCCAGCCCTTCGGCGATTAAATGATCGACCGAGCGGTAATCCGGGTTATTGACGAATTCGGCATAGGCTTCATCAATAATAAAAATGGTTCCTTTTGGTTTGCTTTTAATCCAGCTTTCCACTTCAGCCGAGTTGACAATAGTTGATGTCGGGTTGTTGGGATTAACCAAATAGACGATACTAGGTCCGGAATAATCAGTAACCGCACTTTGCATTCCGTTTAAATCAATAGCCCAGTTATTGGGGTTAGACGGGATTTTAGTAATTTTCAATCCATAAGCATTGGCGAAAAATTCGCCGTCTCCATAAGTCAGATCAGGAATGACAAATTGTGTTTCAGGACTTGCATGGGCAGCAATACAGATCCGAATAGCATCTGAGGAGCCGGCGCTGAATAAAATATTATCTTCTTTGACCTTGTGGTAATCGGCTGCCAATTTCCGTAACGGCGGAACTGCGGGATCGGCATAGCGGTTTGCCATCGGAATTGCCTGAATTGCGGCTTTTTGTGCCTTTAACGACATTCCGATAGGGTTTTCATTAAAATGCAGCATTAACGGAGCGTCTTGAGTCGGTATTTGAAAAGGTGAATTGGAAGCGGTAAAGTCAGGCAGATCGGCGGTATTTTCCGCAACGGCGGCGGCAGTTTTGCCGATAGCGAATGATGAAACGGATAACCCCGCCAAGGTAGCGGCACTGCCGCGTAACAGTGAGCGACGGCTGATGGAAATTTTAGTCGTGGACGTCATGATAACCTCGATAATAAGTAAAACGGATTGTGATGATTAAAAGATAAAATAATGGGTATTTATGCATTTATCAAATTAAATATGCATTATTTTGTTAAATAGTTAAAAACACCTCCCGACGGGAGGTGGAAAGATAGGTTAAAACAGATGTTGTGAGTTTTATTTTTTTGATATGCGATCAATAAATGTTTTGCGCGGAGAGCTTAACCCCAATTGTTCGGCTTCGTTAACTAAATTCATAGCCCGATCGATATTGCCTTGTTTCAAAGCCTGATCAATTGCAGTATTGAAATAGCGCTCGGTCTCTTTTTCTACCGGTTTATTCAATCCGGCGGCGGAAACGGTTTTGGCAGTCTTGCCGACCGTTTTTGCCGAGGCGGCTTTTGTGTTGAATGACGGCATTTCCATTCCGATAAATTGGGCACCTTGTTGGCTGTCTAAACTGATTTGAATCAAACCGTTGCGACTATGCTTGGCATGTAGATCATCAATGGCAGGCGGCTGATTACCTTTGGCTTTGGCATACAGCTTGGCAGGGTGAGGGACGGTTGTACTGCCTTTTAGATCATCATCGGTCGTATAAACCAGCAGATAGATGTAGTCCTGATTCGGTGTCGGCGTCAGGCTTAATTCCGTGCTGAGTCGATTATTGCGTAAGCCGCCTTCATGGCGAAATTGAAATGCGGATGAAGGATAGGTCGCCGCCAGATTAAAGTTGGCATCCAGAACAGCAATATTAGGGACAAAAATATGGTCATTATCGACAATCAGACTGTCGATCGTTATTTTTAAGGTACCTTGATTGGCGGGTAAGCGATAAGTTGCGACAGGACTGTTGATGTCGGCAAGCGGTCGTTGGTGTTCGGATAGCGGTGTAGTCTGTTGTTGTGATGGCCCGATATCCTGCCAATGCAGTTTGTCGGCCATTTGCGGACTAATCTTCAGTTGTGCGGAATAGCCCGACGAAGAACAAAATAGCCCAAGCATCAGTAGGGCGGATGTTAGCAGTGTTTTCATATTAACCTCATTTAAGACAAATAGCGCACTGCTCTTTGCCGTTTGACAAAGAGCGGTTTAATCATTACCACCAAGCTTCAAATTGGACACCGTAAACAAATTCATTGTCGTTGGCTTTACCATATTTGCTCGGATTAGTGGTTCGATCACCGAATTTATCATTCCAGTCGGCATAAGTAACAAAAGCCCGAATGGCTGGGCGCGCCCAAATGCTGTTTCCGGCTTGCCATTGTTGCGCTAAGGTGACTTTCTTCAAATCGTTCTTTTTGCCGCTGGCTTGGTCTTTGACACGATCATAACCGACTTCCAATAAGGTGCTCATGGTATCGTTCCATTTATACATTGGACGAATACCGGCAGAATACCAAGTATTACCTTGATTATTGTCTAAATCGGTTTTTTGATAAATTAAGGCGTACATGGTTTCAACCCGATCACTGAATTGTACGACGCCTTGATTGATTAAACGCAGCATATTACCGTTATTATTAACCGAACCGCCTTGTGAGTGGCCGGTATTCCATGAAGTCATCGAATCTGTTGCATATTGCACAGTGAATTTATTAAAGCCGCCAAAGAACTCGTTTTGGGTATGTTCTGCGGTCAACATATAACCACGTTTACTGGCGCCGTCAGCCAATGTTACGCCGTCTTTGGTGTGGGCATTACCAAAATCAACCCCGAATTCCAGTTTACCGTTTTTATTGATATTTAGATCGGCTAAGCGAATGTCAAATACATCATTGTAAACATCTTTATCTTTATTGGTTTCCCACTGACTGGTGGTGTCGTTATATTCCCAAGAATAAGCGCCGGCAGGTTCGGTATTACGGGTTACGGCTAAAGAAAGTTTGCCGAAGCCCAGATCGATATTTTCAATCCCCGCACCGGGGCCGGAAATATCCCAGTAGTAAAAGTCGTTCATGTGGACATCATGACGTTGGTAGAAACGTTTACCTGCCCATAATGTTGCGCCGGGCAGAGAATCGGCAAAATTCTTAAACTGTACATTGACTTCACGTAATGCCGGGCTGGTATCTTCCCAATCCACTTGCTGATTAACGGAATAGGCAACATTGGTATCCAAATAGATACTTTTTTCGCCTTGGTTAAACAACTCCTGACCTAATTTAAATTCGGCATAGGTTTCGGCTTCATTGCCCAAACGGTATTTTGCCGGCGCACCGGTTGCTTTAAATGCACTTTGTTCACCGCCGCCGGCCGTCCAACCGATGCCGGAGCGGGCATAGCCGTGGAAATCGACCGCACTTGCCGTACCGGCAAACAGGGTGCTGCTGATAGCAATGGCGAGTAATGTTTTTTTACAGTTCATAATGTTGGCCTCTTTAGGTTAAGTAGTGGTTTTAGGACAAAACAATCCCGTCCGAATATTCAATGAATATTCGATATGATTAAACGTAATGAAAAAAGCTTGTTGGTTAAAAAGGGCTACACCCCAATTTCTTTGTGCAATCGCCTACAGGCGGTGCCGTCCTCCCTGAACAGATGACAGCGCTCCGGCACAATACCGATATCCATAATCTGCCCTTCTTCAGCTAAGACCACGTCATTTTGACGGTACACCAGCGTCGGCTGCTTGATTTCAGGAATCTCCAGATGAATTTGGGTTTCATTTCCCAGCAGTTCGACCACCGTGACGATCCCTTTCAGTTTGACTTGTGCATTTTCAGCGGGAATCAAATGCTCCGGGCGAACCCCCAGCGAAAGGTTTTCGCCGATGTTGATATGGCTGCCCTCTACCGGTATCCAGAAATTATGATGATTGGCATCCGGCAATTCGATTTGTACTCTTTCCTTTTCGACCGCCGTCACTTTGACCGGCAGAAAGTTCATTTTCGGGGAACCGATAAAACCGGCAACAAAACGGTTGGCCGGATAATGGTAGAGCTCCAGCGGTTTACCGACCTGCGAGATACCGCCGGCATTGAGCACCACAATTTTATCGGCCAGCGTCATCGCTTCAATCTGATCATGGGTTACATAGATCATCGTGCGGTTCAGCTTTTTGTGCAGCTTGGCGATCTCGACCCGCATTTGTACCCGCAAGGCGGCATCCAGATTGGACAGGGGTTCGTCCAGTAAAAATACTTGCGGCTGCGACACCAGCGTCCGTCCGATCGCGACACGCTGCCGCTGCCCGCCGGACAGTGCTTTCGGCTTGCGATCGAGTAAATGCGCCAATTGCAGGATTTCAGCCACCTGATTGACCCGTTTATTGCGTTCCGCTTTGCTCGTGCCCGCCAGTTTTAAACCGAAAGACATGTTTTCCGCCACATCCAGATGCGGATAGAGTGCATAGGACTGGAACACCATGCCGATTCCGCGTTTGGCGGGCGGCACATCATTCATTAGTGTATTGCCGATATAGAGCTCGCCCGAAGTAATGTCTTCCAGCCCCGCAATCATGCGCAGTAATGTGGATTTGCCGCAGCCGGAAGGCCCGACGAAGACGACAAACTCGCCTTCGTCAATGTCCAGATTAATATCCTTGGAGATATAGATATCGCCGTAAGATTTGCAGACCTTGCGTAATGAAAGACTCGACATATTTTCCCCTTGTGAAAGCCGTACGGTTTTTTACACCGTTTTAATTTATTTCCGCTCGATATGATGCCATTTTTATGTGTGTCAGTATGCACGGATAACACAATAAAAAAATCCTCCTTTGCTATTTTTTTTAAGGATTAGCGCAAAAAAACCGAAACGAAGAGAAAACCCTTTTATCGTGTTATATTGTGATCAAGATCTTATTTGGCGCCGTTTTTTTAGTGATCATGATCACAAAAACGGGTTGATTGTGATCGCGATCACGCTTTGTCGACAAGGGGAGGAGCGGCAGGGATGATGCCAATACTCCCCGATCGGGGGCATGATGTGCGTTAATGACGATGACGGCATGGTGCTTTCATTTCTACTCTATGAGGAATAGCTTATGATGAAAAATAAATTGTTGAGATTAACCTTAAGTGCGGTTGCGGCATTGGTTTTTTCCGGCTCAAGCCTTGCAAAACCGGAAGCGGGCAAGCTGGTCATTTGGATCAATGGCGATAAAGGCTATGACGGCTTGGCGGAAGTGGGGAAAAGATTTGAAGCGGACACCGGCATTCCGGTCTTGGTGGAACACCCTGACAAATTAGAAGAAAAGTATCCGCAGGTCGCCTCCACCGGCGATGGTCCGGATATTGTATTTTGGGCGCATGACCGTTTCGGGGGATATGCTCAGTCAGGTTTACTGAGTGAATTGCATCCGAGCCAGGAATTTAAAGCGAAATTTGTCCCTTTTGCCTGGGACGCACAAACCTATAACGGCAAAATTATCGGCTATCCGGTGGCGATTGAAGCCTTATCCTTGATCTACAATAAAGATTTGGTTGCAGAAGCGCCGAAAAGCTGGGAAGACGTAGCGGCACTGGATGCCGAACTGAAAAAAGAAGGAAAAAATGCGGTGATGTGGAATCTGGCGGAACCGTATTTCACTTGGCCGATTATCGCCGCAGACGGGGGATACGCCTTTAAATATGAAAACGGGCAGTATAACGTCAATGATGTGGGCGTGAACAATGCCGGTTCGCAGCGTGGGTTACAGTTTGTGGTCGATTTGGTGAAAACGAAAGTAATCAACGCCGATACGGATTATGCGATTGCCGAAGCGGCTTTTAATAAAGGGCAAACCGCACTGACGATTAACGGGCCTTGGGCATGGGGCAATATCGACAAGAGCGGTATCAATTACGGCGTTGCCGTGTTGCCGACATTGAACGGACAGCCGTCGAAACCGTTTGTCGGGGTCTTGAGCGCCGGCATCAACGCCGCCAGCCCGAATCAGGATTTGGCCGTTGAATTTCTGGAAAACTATTTATTGACCGATGAAGGACTGGCGACCGTCAATCAGGATAAACCGTTGGGGGCGGTCGCATTGAAATCGTATCAGGAGGCGTTGGCGAAAGATTCGCGGATTGCCGCTACCATGCAGAATGCGGAAAACGGAGAAATCATGCCGAATATCCCGCAAATGACGGCGTTTTGGTATGCCGAGCGCAGTGCGATTATTAATGCCGTCAATCAGCGCCAAAGCGTGAAAGACGCGCTTGATGATGCCGCTGGGCGGATTAAAGCGCAGTAAAATGCTCGTAGTCTTTTGTTTTAACCGCACTTTGCCTTTTTAACGAAATACAAAGTGCGGTATTTTCTTTCGGATAGGCGGTTTTATGCAACAAACTATCACTCAATCGCGGCACACGACAGCCGATCACCGGATGGCAACGTATCTTAAATGGGGCGTTATCTCGCTGGTGCTGTTGCTTGATTTTTATCTGGTTTCCGTCATGTATCTTCAGGGCGAAATCTTGTTTGCCATTTTGACGTTGGTGGTAATCAGCTCCGGTATTTATGTGTTTGCCAATAAAAAAACCTATGCTTGGCGCTATGTTTACCCCGGGATAATGGGTATGGCGATTTTTATCCTGTTCCCCCTGATTTGCACCATCGTGATTGCGTTTACCAATTACAGCGGCACGAATCAGCTTTCGTTTGAAAGAGCGCTCGCTGTTTTATCGCAACAACGCTATTTTTCCGGCGAAAAATACAATTTCAAGCTGTTTGCACAAGCGGATAACCAATGGAAAATTGAAGTCGGCTCGCCACAAGGTGCGCATTATCTTTCCGATACTTTTACGTTGGGTGATGAAACCGTTCGGATGAATAGCGAAAGTGCGGTCGGCGAAATGACGGCAGCGCCGCTAAAAACGGTGATCGACAACCGCACGTTGCTGCAACAAAGCCGTCTGCTGTTGCCGGACGGCGCTCAACTCAGTATGAGTTCATTGCGTCAGTTTGCACAGCAAAGTCAACGTTATCACTATAACCGCGAAACCGAAACCCTGCTGAATCTGGAAAACGGCAAGCAGTACCGTGCCGATAACGACAGCGGGTTTTTCCGTTTAATCGATCAAAACGGCGGTTTCCAAAACGAAACGCTGGAGCCGGGCTATACCGTGGCCACCGGTTGGAGTAACTTTAGTCGGATTTTTACCGATGAAGGCATTCAAAAACCGTTTATCCAAATTTTTATCTGGACAGTGTTGTTTTCGCTGCTGACGGTCTTCTTCACCGTGGTGATCGGCATGGTGTTGGCGTGCGTGGTGCAATGGGAGCCGCTGCGTGCGAAAGGGCTTTATCGGCTGCTGCTGATTTTGCCGTATGCCGTACCGGCGTTTATTTCGATTCTGATTTTTAAAGGCTTGTTTAATCAGAGCTTTGGTGAAATCAACCTGATTTTAAACCAACTGTTCGGTGTTCGCCCGGAATGGTTCAACAGCCCGACCTTGGCAAAAGTGATGATCATTATCGTCAATACTTGGCTTGGTTATCCGTATATGATGATTTTATGCATGGGCTTGCTGAAAGCCATTCCACATGATTTATACGAAGCGTCGGCAATGGATGGCGCCACCACTTGGCAAAATTTCAGCAGAATCACCGTCCCGTTGTTAATCAAACCGCTCACACCGTTGATGATTGCCTCATTTGCCTTTAACTTCAATAACTTTGTGCTGATTCAATTACTGACTAACGGCCGACCGGATATGATCGGCACGTCAACACCGGCAGGGCATACCGATTTGCTGGTCAGCTATACTTATCGTATTGCGTTTGAAGGCAGCGGCGCACAAGACTTCGGACTGGCGGCGGCAATTGCAACGATTATTTTCTTGTTGGTCGGCGGATTGGCATTATTGAACCTGAAAGCTACCAAACTGAAACTGGATTAGGAGGAAGATTATGGCGATGGTGCAACCTAAATCCATGCGTTACCGTGTATGGGCGACGCATATTTTATTAATTTGTTTTCTGGTGCTGATTTTATTTCCGCTGCTGATGGTGATCGGTATTTCGTTACGTCCCGGTAATTTGGCGATTGGCGACATTATTCCGCAACACATTTCATGGGAACATTGGCGCTTGGCGTTGGGCATGGAAGTGGTCAATGCGGACGGCTCCGTCACCAAACCGCCGTTTCCGGTGTTGTTATGGTTATGGAATTCAATCAAAGTCGCCGGTATAAGTGCGGTCGGCATTGTGGTGCTTTCTACGACTTGTGCCTATGCTTTCGCCCGCATGAAATTTAAGGGCAAAAAAACAATTTTGCAAGGTATGCTGATTTTCCAAATGTTCCCGGCGGTGCTGTCATTGGTCGCACTTTATGCCTTGTTCGATCGTCTGGGCGTGTATGTCCCGTTTTTAGGATTGAATACGCACGGCGGTGTCATTTTTGCCTATCTGGGCGGTATTGCATTGCACGTTTGGACAATTAAGGGTTATTTCGAAACCATCGACGGCTCGCTGGAAGAAGCCGCCGCCCTAGACGGCGCAACCCCGTGGCAAGCCTTTCGTCTGGTGTTGTTGCCGCTTTCCGTACCGATTTTAGCGGTGGTATTCATTCTATCGTTTATCGCCGCCATCACCGAATTCCCGATTGCTTCGCTGTTACTGCGGGATGTCGACAGCTATACGCTGGCGGTCGGTATGCAGCAATATCTCTATCCGCAAAACTACCTTTGGGGCGATTTTGCCGCCGCTGCCGTGCTGTCCGCTATTCCGATTACGCTGGTTTTCCTGTTGGCACAACGCTGGCTGGTCGGCGGTTTAACCGCCGGCGGGGTGAAGGGGTAAGAACAAAGGGGCGTTTCGCCCCTTTATGCTCAGGATCAGATTATGCAGAAGCTAACGACGTTCACAATATTGCCATTAATCCTTGCTGCTAACGCCTACGCGACGGATTGGCACCACGATCTCTTTATTGCTTTCCGGCCGAAGGGTGAAAATCGTTACCTTGCCGAAGCCGATGCACAAAAAGGCGATTATTCTGCTCGGTTCTTTTGGGGACAGCAGTGTTATCAGCCCGAAAGTGCGGTCAGGCTGAATCGGGTGATCGGTTTGCGGCCTTGCGGCGGACAAGATGATATGTCATTACGCCTGTTTCGTGATGGCCATTATCGGGCAGAGATCGATTTGCGCAGTGGTATGCCGACGTTGAAAGTCAGCGTGGATGCCGTAAACAGCACATCGGAAACAGCATACCGCTGTCCAAGCTGGGACGGCAATGCTGTGGTCATTAATGTCGGACGCAGTTTTCAGGAAGGGGAAATCATCCGTGATTTTTATTCCGGCCGGACTGCACGGGTGTATAACGGGCAAGTCCGTTTTCAACCCGCTCCTGAGGCTGACGGCTTACTGTTATTGGAAAGGGTGAAAGAGGCAGAGCCGATAGAACCGCACTTTGAATGGAAAAATGCCACGGTTTATTTTGTGATGACCGATCGTTTTTATAACGGGAATCCGGACAATGATCGCAGTTATGGCCGTAAGCCTGACGGCATGCAGGAAATTGCCACGTTTCATGGCGGAGATTTAATCGGCTTGCAGCAAAAACTGGATTATCTGCAACAACTTGGCGTGAATGTGTTGTGGATTACCTCGCCGCTGGAGCAGATTCACGGTTGGGTCGGCGGCGGAGACAAAGGGGATTTTCCGCATTATGCCTATCATGGCTATTACCATCAGGATTGGACGGCACTGGATGCCAATATGGGCAATGAAACGGACTTGCGCCGATTGGTAGAGGAAGCGCACAAGCGTGGTATTCGGATTTTATTTGATGTGGTGATGAATCATACAGGCTACGCGACTTTGGCGGATATGCAGCAATATCAGTTCGGTTCGTTATATCTGAAAGGCGATGAAATAGCGCAAACACTAGGCAAGAACTGGACGGACTGGCAGCCGAAACAAGGGCAAAACTGGCATAGCTTTAATGATTATATTAACTTCAGCGACAAGCAAGGTTGGCAAAATTGGTGGGGCAAGGCGTGGATTCGTAGCGATATCGGCGATTATGATCGGCCGCGTTTTGACGACCTGCGAATGTCGTTGGCTTCTTTGCCGGATATCAAAACCGAATCCGATCAAGTCAGCGGATTACCGCACTTTTATCGACATAAAAGCGATACTCTAGCTGTCGAGAAGGCAGGCGCCGTGCCGCGAGATTATTTAATCGACTGGCTTACTCGATGGGTGCGGGATTACGGGATTGACGGTTTTCGGGTGGATACGGCCAAACATGTGGAGCAAAGCACTTGGTTGCAGTTGAAAACGGCAGCTGTTGGTGCCTTGCGCGAATGGAAAAAGCAACATCCGCAAAGTGCGGTTGATAATGCCGACTTCTGGATGGTGGGAGAAGCTTGGGGACATCGTGTGATAAAAAGTGATTATTTCCAACATGGGTTTGATGCAATGTTGAATTTCGATTTGCAGGATCAGGCTAAAAATAGCCTCGAATGTTTTGCCGACATTGCGCCGACTTATCAAGAGATGAGTAAGACACTTTCTGATTTTAATATGCTGAGTTATATCTCATCGCACGATACTCGCCTTTTTCTGCATAGTGATGCACAAAATGATCTGGCCAAACAAAAAACCGCGGCGGCGTTATTGTTACTGACGCCGGGGGCGGTACAGATTTATTATGGGGATGAAAGCGGTCGGGCGTTTGGTGTTACGGGCTCCGATCCCGCTCAGGGAACGCGTTCCGACATGAACTGGCAACAATTGGCGCAAAGTGCGGTTCATCGTCATCTCCTCGAACATTGGCAGAAATTGGCACGGTTTCGTCAACGTCATCCCGCTATCGGCGCCGGTATACAAACCGAATTATCCCGCGAGCGGTATTATGCGTTTGAACGTCGTTGGGGCGAAGACAAGGTCATTGTCGTTTGGGCAGGCAAGCGCGAATGAAACGGTGTGCTATGTTGAGCGATAGCTCGGAAAATTCATCATTCAATTGTTATCAAATTTAGTCGGGGACAACGCCGATCATGTTAGCGGGTCAAAATGTGAAGAGATGTTTGGGGATTAATACCCCAAAATCTTTATTATCGGATTTTGGGATATTTCTAGATAATTTCGGCGTTTCCAATTTATACGCTGGGCTTATTTACCATAATTTCTATAATTTGCTTATCGGTATATTGCATACTGTGTGATGCAATACTGCATAGATTGTTTATTGAGCGGTCAATACAGTGCTCTACAATACCTTCGTTACCCGTCACCTGCATATTGTCCAGTGCCATTAAAACGGATTTATAGCTTGAGGTAATACTTGTCGATACTTTCATGGCACAGCTATTTGCCGCGCCGTCGCAAATAATACCGCTGATATCGCCTATCATGCTGCTGATCGCCATACTGACGGTATTAAATTCTTTTGTCAGTAGCCAGGCAATACCGGCACAGCTTCCCATTGCGGCTGTTGTGGCGGCGCAAAG
This sequence comes from Chelonobacter oris, assembly GCF_000772535.1. Lineage (GTDB taxonomy): Bacteria > Pseudomonadota > Gammaproteobacteria > Enterobacterales > Pasteurellaceae > Chelonobacter > Chelonobacter oris. The sequence continues at coordinate 106,207 of NZ_JSUM01000011.1, read as the reverse complement.
AGCGGACAGTTTTGGCAGTTTACTGTGAATATAAATGGCCATTAGATGAGATAAAAAGAGCGCTCGGGTCAGCTGTTCTTTGCCGACATTTAAATATCGGGCAACAACGACAACCGGAATGGTGGCGGTGATTCCCTGAACCGGAATTACTCATCGCCGGTAATTTTGCACCTCCCATTCGAGCGTCAGATGCTGCGGTTGTTTCAATAATAATTCTATTCATCAAATCATCACTCATTAGCCCGCTACTGATTTGCTTTTTCAGCGTTCGGCCGATATGTAAGCCATAGTCATTTTGTAAGCCTTCTTGTGATAAAGCACAATTTAGGTTTGCTGATTCAGTGATAAATTCGATTTTTTCAAGTTTGATGTTCATTACAAAATCAAAAATATCGTTGGCCGAGAGTTTGGTAAAAATATTGTGCGAACATTCTGTTTTAGCTGAACAGGGTTTAGAAAAGATAACTCGGTTATTTTTAGCAATGTAGATAATGTTTGTATGATGTGCGGCAATGCGTACGCAAACAGAGGTATTGCCCCTGAATAAGGTTGCTTCAGAATATACTATATGTTCCGTATCTAATATTGAGACAGTAACCTGTTTTTTTTGTAGCATCGTTTTGGCTTGGATAATGTGCTCTGGCGTGATGTTTTTCAATACTTCCAAACCGGCATCAGGATTTCCGCCTATGGCGCCGATTGCGGTAGCCATATTTAGTCCGACCGTATTGGTGCCGGGAACGGTAACGCCCATGCCGTTTTTCATTAAGTTAGGAGAGACTTTGGCTTCAATACGATCAGGTATTGCATTTAAGTGAAAGCGAGCAACGGCTGAAGCAAGAGCCAGGGAAATTGGTTCGGTACAACCCAGTGCAGGAACCACTTCATTTTTAACGATATTTAAAATTATCTCTTCATCGGTTATATCGTAGCTTTTCATTTTAAATTTCCTCAAAACACTATTATAGAAATGCAAGGAATGGTGATACGCACAGTAAAATGCCGGTAAAAATAATGAGATGTAAAGCTAATCCCTTATATTTAAATAGAGTTGGTACGTTATAAACCAAATATGCCGGAATTAAACAGCCGACAAAGCCAAAAATTGGGCTGCAAATAGAGGTAAAACTTAAGACGGGTGCATTTAGAACAATTGCTGACCAAGCGAGCAAGATAGCAAAAACCATAATGCTTTTTTGCACATATTGCGGATTGATTTGATCTATGCTGAATTTTCGTAATAATAAATTCATCACAATACCTTGTGTGGCTTCTCTAAAGCCAAGATAAACGCCGAAAAATGCGGTCATCACTGCAAAGATATTTAGCGCAATACTGACATAAGTAGCCCAACTTCCCGGAAAAAATTGAGCGGTGATTGCAAGCGCTGAAATATTTTGTTCATATGCCTGTATTGCTTCATCGCGTCCCATCGCCAGAGTAAATGAGACGGCATAAAAGAATACGGTGATGAATAAAATCAAGAAAGCTATATTCATTGCCCGTAATGCCTTATATCGGGCGACTTCCAATGATTTTTCTCTTGCACGATATGAAATAACCATAGGGCTTAGCGTTTGGATAAACAAAATGGAAGTTAATGTGAATGGCAGAGTTATAATGGCATCTTTGATTAATTGTCCGAATGGAGGTAGTACACCGATATTATATAATTTCCACATTCCAACCATGGAAAAACCGAGTGCGGCGACAACAAGTAATTTACTTAAGACCATGAAACTAGATATCTTAAATAATAATTGTTCACCGCGTGAAGAGAGGGCGACTAAAATACAAATTAGCAGTAAGCCATAGAAAGGATTTTCAGATAATAGTGTATCGGTGATACCAAAGGTAAACAGATAAGATGCACTGTCATTTGTTATTGCCGTTGAATATACGAACATCCAAATGACTAACATGATAAAATAGAGTATTCCTAAAAATATTCCCCAGTTTTTCCCTAAATAGCCTGTAATCACCGACGGATAGTCTACACATTTTGGGGATTCCGCCAATGTATTGATGAATAGCCTTTGAAATAGATACATAGCGGGATAGCCGATGATAGAGGATAGTAAGAATACCCACATTCCCATTAATCCTACTTGAACGGGAAGGAATACGATACCTGCACCGATTGCCATACCGATGCTCATGATAATCCATCCAAAGTCGGTTGCATCAAATTTTGTTGCAATTCTAAATTCTTCTGGTGTTAATATTTGATTTTTCATAAGTAACTCCAATTATTTATTAGGATTTATTTTTTTAATTCTCGTAGGTGTTTATAAATTGCATGAGGGGTTATATTCAGTTTTTTTGAGACTTGAGATATTGCATCTTTTAATTCGAAAATACCATTGTCGACTAAATAGCGAATAATTGATTTTTTATAAGATTTTGAGTTTTTCGGAAGTTTTTTTTCAACTTCTATAATTGCATTATTTATCGTGTTTTCAATAAGTTCTTGAGGGGTCGTTGTAAAAGTTTCATTTTTTTGTGGTGTTAAAAACTCATATTTCGGCATTAATGAAGTGATGATCTTGTCAAGAGGATAGGAAAGATTAAGATTTATGCAAAATATTCCGATAGGTTCTCCTTGGCTTCCTATAATGATATGGGTTGTTGACTTAATAAGATCTCCGGAAGGTAAGTGTGAAAAATAGCAGCGTTCAGAATCGGCATGATGTTGTTGGTAGTGTTTTAATAATTGCAAACCTTTATCGGTGATAGGATCGCCCACTTTTCTGTTTGTATGATAGCCGTTTATGATTTTTATAATTGAATTTTCAAAATTCGTTACCGAATGAATCACAATTTCACACTGTTTTCCCAAAAGTTCGGCAATTGAGTCGGCTAATGAGAAGTAGGAGGCCATAATTTTTTGATCTTTAGGGTTATTTAAGTATATAAATTCTTCCATCATGATTATTTCCGTTGCTAAAGTTGCAAGGAATTTAATTTAAAAATGGATTTTGGTAAAATAAATTTGACTATTTAGTTAAAAAATGTGACCTTTGTCATAAAAAGGCTTTACTTGGATAGACAAGTTTATGGGGGAGTGAGGGCGGTATCGAGAATATACCTCGGTTTTGTATTTATAGATTAGTGATCATCGTGTTTATTGATTCGCTTTAACTCGAATACCCCATCAGTTTCAATAAATTTCGGGTGTATTCAATCGATTCGGTGCGGTTGTTGACGCCGATTTTTTGGTACAGATTACGGATGTGGGTTTTGATGGTGGTCGGGGCGACCTGCAATTCGGTGGCGATCTGTTCGTTGCTGTAGCCGGAATAGATTAAGCCTAACACCTGCCATTCGCGCTGGGTCAGCGGGCTGATGCGCAATAACTCCGGAACTTGCGGATTTTGCAGCAGTTTTTCGACAAAACTTTCATCAAAGTGGGCGAATTTGTGCCGATAGTGCTGGTTGATGCTGCGCAGGATAAATTGCGCTTTGTGGGTCAGCAATTCGTCCAGCACATTCAAACGTAACAACTGGCGCAGTTGCTGCGCCATGATTTCGCCTTCAATGACAAAAATGCTGATAAAGTTGGTTTGTTTGCTCAGTTCCAGCGCTTCCAGCAAACTGGTTTGTGCCGCCGCAAAATCGCCTTGCAGGAAGCAGATTCGATTGTGCAATACCAAGTCTTTATTTAATTCACTGATGAAATTGTAGGTTCTGGCGGTATTGATCAAATGCTCGGTCAGCAGCAGGGCATCGGGGTACTGTTGCAAAATAATATTGGCGCGTACGATATTACGCCATTGGCGATGTGAAAAATGGTTGGTATTTTGTTCGGGTTTGTCTGCTTGTAATAGCCAGGAACGTGTTTGCTGTTGATCCTCTTTCATTTGCCAGTACAGCAGTTCGACTTCATTATGGTGCGACAGCCAGTCGTTGTGGTAATGGTGGTTTTGCAACAGTGTCCGTTGGCGCTGTAAAATCCGTTCGGCATTATCCAGATTGCCGCGGGTCAGCGAAATCTTTGCCAGCAATGATAAACATTGCAGTTTGTCCGCTTCATTCGACAGCACTTCCAGCCCGGCTTCCGCCATCGCTTCGGCCTTATCCGGCGAGTACCACTCCCACAGAATATGCCCTTTTAAGCGTAAGAGAAATTCATACATCGGCAGTTTTTGCAGATGCTGTTTTTTGACCAAGTGCGTGGCTTTGTCCAAAATATCATAGGCGGTTTGTAGAAATCCTTGCGCCTGTAAAATTTCAGCCTGCTGTAGCAGTGACCAGAGAATATGGTGGTAAGCCTGATTTTGTTGCGCCAATTTTTCCGCTTCACGCAGCATTTTCAGCGCCTGATTTAATTGTCCGTCGCAATGTTGCGCTTCGCCGATCACGGCGGTTGCCACAATGTGTGCGTACTGTTTTTCCTGCGGCAAGTGTTTCAGCGCTTGTGAGGCCAGCACTAATGCGGTTTTGTCATCGCCGGCGTTGATCGCCACCTGCGCCCGCAGGGCATCAAATTCGGCCTGTATTGCCAAATCCATGTCGAGCTGTTGCTGTTGTGCGGTGTCACTGAATTTTTTTAATAAGCCGCCGACTTCGTGGTGTTTATGCTGACTTTGCAGCAGCCAAGCCTTGAGCAGTACCAGTCGCGGATAAGCCGCCAACAGTTTAAAGCTGACCGCACTTAGACTCTCTTCCAATAATTTCAGCTCACCCTGATGGTACAGCGGCCAGCCGGTCTGTTGCAACATAACCAAGAGCGGTTGCGGCTGTTGCAGCTGCATAGCGTGATATAACGCTTCGGTCGGATAGCCGATTTCCAACCAAGCATCGGCCGCTTTTTGGTGTAATGTCTGTAATTCGCCGTTGAGTTCCAGATCGCGGAAGTGCTGCAAGAAAGAAGCAAAGAGCGGGTGAAAACGCCACCATTGCTCCTGTTGGTCAATATTAATCGGATAGACAAACATGCCCTGCTTCACCAGATTGTCCAGTTTTAACCGACTGTCCGGCATACCGGTGATTTTTTCTACCAGAAATTCATTCATCGAACGCAATAACGAACAGCGCAGTAAAAACAGGCGGGTATCGGCTTCGATATTGCTGAATACTTCGTCATTCAAATATTCACTGATGTGATTATTGTTGATTTTGGTGATCGATTTTGCCGCTTCATGTAACGAGGTGTTATGTTGGCGGGCGTACAAATTGACCAGCTGAAGTGCGGTCGGCCAGCCTTCTACTTGGTCGCACAGCTGATTGATTTCATTGTCGGGCAGAGGATCGTTGTTTCGGTTAAGAAAAAATTGCTGGCTTTCATCGTGGGTGAACGGCAGCTGGGTAATGTCCAATTCAAGCAGGAGTTCCTGCACACGCAGATTGGCGATATTCAGCGGCGGCATACTGCGGGAAATCAGCAGCAGCGTCATATTTTGCGGCTGGTTTTTGATCCAGAATTTAATCCCGTCATGGATTTCGCTGTTATCAATCAGATGATAGTCGTCGATCACCACGTAAAAGTGCGGTGTGAAACGGCTGTTTTCGATCAGCAGCTGGCTTAAACCGGCAAGAAAATTGCTTTGCGCCTGATGGGCTTGAGGGGGTTCCTGATCGGTCGCTTTGGCCAGCGCTGCGCGAAAATAGGCAATAAAACGTTCGCATTCATTGTCACTCTCGTCAAGAGAATACCAGCCGAGATGCCGGCGGGTTTCCGCCCATTGCGACAACAGCGTGGTTTTGCCGTAGCCTGCCGGCGCATTGATCAACACGAGCGGGTAATCTTGTGCTTTTTCCAACAAATTCAACAGCCGAGAGCGAATAACAATATGCTGTAAACGTGATGAATGACTGAGTTTGGAAGGAATAAGCATTATTTTTTCCTGTAAAATATTGGTATAGTGGGAGTGGCCTAGCGCTAATGATAAGAGCTATTTCGGGGTCATACAAGCCTAATTGCCGTTACGCCTTGATTATCCTCCCGTAAAGAATCGGGCAGGGAGGAGGGCAAACCCGACAATTGTCGCATAATGATGCCAAATCATTCATTTATGTTTCTTGTACAGGAGCAATTTCATGTCAGCAACTCTTCCGTTTCACCGACCGCACTTTGCGGCGGCAATTCAAAAACAGTGCCGTTATTTAAATGTCGACGGCCCGGAGCAGCTTTCGCTCGAGCAGTGGTATCAGGCGCTATCTCAGGCGGTGTTGGATTTGACCTACAGCGAGACGAAACCGTTACAATCGGACAAGCGTCATGTCAATTATCTCTCGATGGAGTTTTTAATCGGCCGTTTGACCGGCAATAACCTGCTGAACCTTGGCTGGTATGACGAAGTGCGGTCTTATCTGCAACAGTATCAAATCGAGCTGACCGATTTATTGGAACAAGAGCGTGATCCGGCGCTGGGTAACGGCGGTTTGGGGCGGTTGGCGGCGTGTTATCTGGATTCGATGGCGGCGATTGAACAACCGGCGACCGGCTACGGTTTGCATTATCAATACGGCTTGTTTAAACAATCGTTTGCTGACGGGCGGCAAATGGAAAGCGGTGATGACTGGGCGCGCAGTCAATACCCGTGGCAGGCCTATAATCACGGTAAAACCCGCCAAATCGGTTTTGGCGGCAAAAGCCGGCAAGTCGACGGCGAGCAATACCACTGGGAACCGAAACGGATTATTCACGGCAAGGCGTATGATTTACCGGTATTCGGCTATAATAACGGTGTGGTACAGCCGTTGCGTTTGTGGCAGGCGGATAATGAACAAACATTTGATTTGGCGGATTTCAACGACGGCAAATACCTGAGAGCGGAAAAACAGGTGGTGAATGCCGCCTGTCTGACCAAAGTGCTGTATCCGAACGACAACCACAAAAACGGGCAGCAATTGCGTTTAATGCAACAATATTTTCATTGCGCCTGTTCAGTGGCGGATATTCTCGATCGCCATTTCAGTGCAGGCCACACCCTACAGCAATTGCCGGAAAAACAGGTTATCCAGCTGAACGACACCCACCCGACATTGGCGATTCCGGAATTAATGCGGCTGTTGCTGGATAAATACCGGCTTTCATGGGACGAGGCTTGGTCTATCTGTAACCGCACTTTTGCCTATACCAACCATACTTTATTGCCGGAAGCGCTGGAACAGTGGGATCAACGCCTGTTCAAACGGCTGTTGCCGCGCCATTTCCAGATTGTGGATAAAATCAATACACTTTTTCAACGGCGGGTGGTCGAACAATTTGGCGAAGATGCCGACATTTGGCAGAAAGTGGCGATTTTATACGATTATCGGGTCAGAATGGCGAATTTATGTGTGGTGTCGTGTTTTGCGGTTAACGGCGTGGCGCAAATTCATTCCGACTTAATTGTCAGTGATCTGTTCCCGGAATATCATCAATTGTTCCCGAACAAATTCTGTAATGTGACCAACGGCATTACCCCGCGGCGCTGGATTCGTCTGGCGAACCCGAATCTCGCCGCTTTGCTCGACCGCACTTTGGACGGCGACTGGACACAGAATCTGGCGTTGATCAGCGGTGTGGAAAAGCAGGTGGACGACGGCGCTTTTCGTGATGAATACCGTCGTATCAAACAGGGTAATAAGCAGCTGTTGGCGGAAGAAATCCAGCGCACATTGGGGCTGCAAGTGAATACCGATGCGATTTTTGATATTCAAATTAAACGTTTTCACGAGTATAAACGGCAACATCTGAATTTACTGAATATTATCCACAGTTACCGGCAGCTGAAAGACAATCCGAATATGGCGTATACCCCACGCCTGTTCGTGTTCGCCGGCAAGGCGGCGCCGGGCTATTATCTGGCGAAAAACATTATTCATGCGATTAATAACGTTGCCGAGGTGATTAACCGCGATAAGTCGGTGAGAGACAAATTGCAAGTGGCGTTTTTGCCCGATTATCGGGTCAGTCTGGCGGAAAAAATCATTCCGGCGGCGGACATTTCCGAACAGATTTCAATGGCGGGTAAAGAGGCGTCCGGCACCGGCAATATGAAGCTGTCGCTCAACGGCGCCTTAACATTGGGTACACTGGACGGCGCCAATGTCGAAATTGCGGAAATGGTCGGTGAGGAGAATATTTTTATTTTCGGGCATACGGTGGAAAGCGTACGAGCGTTATTGAAAGCGGGATATTCCCCGAAACAGTATTATAGCGACAATCCGTCATTGAAAGCGGCGTTGGATTTTCTGACTAAAGGCAACGTGTGCCGCGGTGATAAACAGATGTTCCGCATGATGCTTGATAGCTTACTGGAGCGCGATCCGTTTTTGGTGCTTGCCGATTTTGACAGTTATGTCTCGGCACAGCAGGAAGTGGGACAGCGCTATTTGGATCAGGAGGCTTGGCTGCGCAGTGCGATTTTGAATACCGCACGCTTAGGCGCATTCAGTTCCGATCGGTCGATTCGTGATTATCAGCAGCGTATTTGGTTGAAAAAATAGGAATACGGTATGAGCAAAAAACAGCAAGCCATGTTTGAGCAAGCCGGAATTCAGCGCTATTTTTTGAATGAACACGGCATGCGGAAATATCCGTCAAGTGCGGTCAAACAGCAGATTTTGGCGGCATTTGACGGCAAAACTCCACAAAATTTGCCGAAATCGTTGTTGCCTGCGGTGAAAGTCGGCTATCAAAACAGCCCGTTTTATATCCGCTTGCAAACAGCGGATCGCAGCCGACGCTATCATGGCGACTGGCTACTCACGTTGGAAAACGGCGAGCGGTGTTATCAGGGTAAAATTAAGCGTAACTGCTTGAATCTGCCGGCTGATTTACCGATCGGCTACCATCGGTTAGCGTTGAAAACCCTCGATGGAAAATGCGAACAGTGCAGTGTGATTATTGCGCCTCGTCAATGCTATCAATCGCCTGAAATTCAACAAAAACAGAAGTTGTGGGGCAGCTGCGTACAGCTTTATACCCTGAAATCGGCGAATAATTGGGGAGTCGGCGATTTTAGCGATTTAAAGCGGTTTATCACCGATTTTCAACAACATGGCGGCGATTTTGTCGGTTTGAACCCGATTCACGCCCTGTTCCCAGCCAATCCGGAAGGGGCCAGTCCTTACAGCCCGTCGTCACGCCAGTGGTTGAACATGATTTATATCGATGTTGCCGCCCTGCCTGAATTTCAGCAAAGTGCGGTCGCACAGCAATGGCTGGCGTCAGCCGATGTTCAGCAAACTTTAAACCGCTTGCGGGCGGCACAATGGATTGATTACAGTGCGGTGATGGCGTTAAAACTGAGCGGCTTAAAACAGGCATTTGCACAATTTGAGCAACAGCCGCAAGCGGAACGGCTGACACAATTCGAACGGTTTTTACATGACGGCGGGGAGAGTTTGTTGGTACAAGCGACTTTCGATGCCTTACATGCAGACTTAAGCGCCCGTTTCGACAATCAATGGGGTTGGGATTGCTGGGCGGCGGCATATCAGGATTATCATACCGATGCGGTTGCCGCATTTCAGCGTGAACACGCTGCCGAAGTGCGGTTTTATGCCTGGCTGCAATGGTGCGCCGCCGAACAGCTTGCCGATTGCTATGCCGTTTGCCGACAACGGCAAATGCCGATCGGGCTATATCGTGATCTTGCGGTGGGCGTGACGGCAAACGGTGCGGAAACCTGGTATAACAAAGCGCTGTTTTGTTTGAACGCATCGATTGGTGCGCCGCCTGATATTTTAGGACCGCAGGGGCAAAATTGGGGCTTGGCGCCGATGAATCCGCATGTCTTGCGGCAGCAAGCTTATCGCCCGTTTATTGAGATGATCCGTGCCAATATGCAAAGTTGCGGTGCACTACGGATCGATCACATCATGTGTCTGTTGCGGTTGTGGTGGGTAAAACGGGGCGACAGTGCAAAAAACGGCGCTTATGTGGGCTATCCGGTCGATGATTTGATCGCAATTTTGGCGCTGGAAAGTCAGCGCCATCAATGTATGATTATCGGTGAAGATCTCGGCACCGTACCGAAGGCGATTATCGACAAATTGAAAAACGCCGCTATTTTTTCCTATAAAATTTTCTATTTCGAATTCGACCAACACGGCCGCAGCCGTGCCGTGCAGGATTACCCGTATCAGGCGATGACCACGCTCAGTACTCACGATCTGCCGACGGTGAACGGATATTGGCGCGGCTATGATTTTGAATTGGGACAGCAGTTTGATGTTTATCCCGATGCTGATATTTTGGCGATGCTGAAAAAAGATCGTATCAATGCCAAAACTAAAATCCTGCAACGTTTGCAACAGGCGCAAGTGAATGTACCGGACGGGGTTGATGCCGGTCTGACATCGGCCTGCCCGTTAAATTTCAACCACGATTTACAGCGCTACGCCGCCGGCGTCAACAGCGCCTTGTTCGGCCTACAACCGGAAGATTGGCTCGGCATGACCGAACCGGTCAACATTCCCGGCACCAGCACGCAGTATAAAAACTGGCGCCGCCGCTTGAACCGCACTTTGGAGGAGATGTTTAGCGACCCGCAGATTCAGCGACTGTTGAGTGATGTTGCCAAACTGAGGAGGGGACAGGGTGAGGGAAATATCGATAATTAATGTTATATGGCTTATTATCTCTGAGATAATTGTGATTTAACGTGTTTAATCGCAATATCATTACACTTTTTCACGTGTACAAAAATGTATCAATTAGCGGTTAATCGGCATATAATCAAATTGCCCGTTTGACCGTTTTAATGATGAGACAGTGATAATGAAAGAGAGAGAGCGCTTCATTCTGGAGCGAGTGAGCAAGTACGGCAAAGTTGCGGTCGATCAGCTGTCTGAGGAGTTGATGGTATCGTTGGAAACTATTCGCCGTGACTTAAGCAAACTGGATCGCAAAGGATTGTTACATCGCACGCATGGCGGCGCAGTATGTTTGAAAGCCCAAGATTTAGGGCGCTCTTTTCAAAATCGGCAGAAAAGCAATTCCGATGCGAAACGCTTAGTTGCCGAAAGTGCGGTGGAGTATATTTTTGAAAACGCCGTCATTGGGCTGGATGCCAGTACGACCAGTTGGTATTTTGCTCAGGCAATGCCTGATATTCCGTGTACGGTCGTTACCAATGCCATGCATAATATCAATGCGTTAGCCAATAAATCGAATATCAGGACGATTGCAACCGGCGGGGTTTATTCGGTTAAATACGATGCTTTTTATGGTCCGTTATCAGAGCAATTGTTGCAGCGCCTGCACATTGATATTGGGATTTTTTCCTGTATCGGGGTGGATGAAGGCGGATCCGTATGGGAGTCGAATGAATTGAATGCTTCGGTGAAACGTAAGATTATGGCGGCATCGGAAAAAAAATTTTTGTTGGTGGATAATAGTAAAATGGGGCGAAAAAGTTTGCTCAAGATCTGTGATTTATCGCAGATCGATATTCTTTTCTGTGACCAACAGCCAAACGGAGAGTTGAAAGTTTATTGTGAGCAGCACAATTTATTGATTATTACGCCTTGAGAGATGATTGTTCGACTTGTTGTATTGAATGCCCGAATTGCCCGATTTTAATTTTATATAATTAAATCGGGCATTTATTTTGCCGTTTTTGTGACTTTTTGATGACTTTTTCGTGATTGCCATCACGAAACCGAGGTGATTTTAAACAAAAGACTTTTCTTCCCGCCACTTTCTCTTGAAGATAGATTTCAGAAAAATTATTCGTATTTCTATTTCACTTCATTGATAAGCAAGAGGAACAGTATTATGAGTTTAGCTAAATCCCAAGCGGTTAAAATCGGTATTCGCCCGACAATTGACGGACGTCGTTTAGGTGTGCGTGAGTCGCTGGAAGATCAAACCATGACGATGGCGAAGTCAGTCGCCGAATTACTGACCTCACAAGTTCGCCATCCGGACGGTAGTTTTGTCGAATGTGTGATTGCCGATACTTGTATTGGCGGCGTGGCGGAAGCGGCGGCCTGTGCGGAAAAATTTAAACTGAATAATGTCGGTGTCGTGCTGACGGTGACGCCTTGCTGGTGTTACGGTTCCGAAACTATTGATATGGATCCGCATATGCCAAAAGCAATTTGGGGTTTTAACGGCACTGAACGGCCGGGAGCCGTCTATTTGGCGGCTGCGTTGGCCGGCCATTCTCAAATGGGTTTACCGGCGTTTTCGATTTACGGAACTGAAGTGCAGGAAGGCGGCGATACCAGTATTCCGCAGGACGTGCAGCAAAAATTGTTGCGTTTTGCCCGTGCCGGTTTAACCGTTGCCAATATTCGCGGTAAATCTTATCTGTCTATCGGCTCGGTTTCGATGGGTATCGCCGGTTCGATCGTTAATCAAACGTTCTTCCAAGAATATCTGGGTATGCGCAACGAATATGTCGATATGACCGAGATTAAACGCCGTTTGGATCGCAAAATTTATGACCAACACGAAGTGGAGTTGGCGTTAGGCTGGGTGAAAGCATATTGCAAGGAAGGGATTGACGTAAATTCCCCTGACAATCAGCGCACTGCCGAACAACGTGCCGAACTTTGGGAAAATGTTGTCAAAATGGCGATTATTACCCGTGATTTAATGGTCGGCAATCCTAAGTTGGTAGAGCTTGATTATGAAGAAGAGGCATTGGGACACAATGCCATTGCCGCCGGTTTTCAAGGTCAGCGCCAATGGACGGATCATCTGCCGAACGGTGACTTTATGGAGGCGGTTCTCAATTCAACTTATGACTGGAACGGGGTGCGTCCGCCGTATATTTTAGCGACAGAAAATGATGCGTTAAATGCCGTTTGTATGTTGTTTGGCAACCAATTGACCGGACAGGCGCAGATTTTTGCCGATGTGCGGACATATTGGAGTGAAGATGCGGTAGAGCGTGTTACCGGTTGGCGGCCTGAAAGCGGTTTTATCCACCTGATTAATTCCGGTTCGGCAGCCTTGGACGGCACCGGTCAGCATCAGGACAAAAACGGTAATGCAGTAATTAAGCCGGTGTGGGAAGTGAGTGAGGAAGACGGTAAGCGTTGTCTGGAAAATACCCGTTGGTGTCCTGCGGTTCACGAATATTTCCGCGGTGGCGGTTACTCCTCGCAGTACCTGACCAAAGGCGGCATGCCGTTCACCATGACCCGCATCAATATCATCAAAGGCATCGGCCCTGTGTTGCAAATTGCAGAGGGCTGGTCAATCGATTTGCCTGAACATGTACATGAAATTTTGAATAAACGCACTAATGAAACCTGGCCGACAACGTGGTTTGTACCACGGTTGACCGGTAAGGGCGCATTTACCGATGTTTATTCGGTGATGGCAAATTGGGGGGCTAACCATTGTGTCGCTACCTTCGGCCATGTCGGTGCCGATTTTATTACCCTCGCTTCCATGTTACGGATTCCGGTCTGTATGCATAACGTAGAGGAGAAAAATATCTTCCGTCCGAGTACTTGGAATGCATTCGGCATGGACAAAGAGGGGCAGGATTACCGCGCCTGTAAAAATTTCGGCCCGCTGTACCGTTAATCGTATCCAACTATTCTCATCGTATTGATAAGACAAGGTCGGGCATTTGATGCCTGACCAAGATAAAGTGCGGTTAATTTAAACCGCACTTGGGAGAATTTTATGCCTATTGTACTGATTTTTGACTGTGGTGCGACCAACACCAGAACGATTGCACTTGATGAAAAGGGCAAGATTCTGGCATCGCACCATATTGCCAGTGCGACTAAAACAGGCGAAGAATCAAGCGATTTTCACATTTGGGATTTCGAGGAAATTTGTAACAAATTATCTGAGTGCGCGCGTCATGTGGTCGTTCAGCTTGGTCATCATCATTATGATATTCAAGATATTATCGGTATTTCGGTAACGACTTTCGGCGTTGATGGCGCTCCGTTTGACCGACACGGCAAACAGATTTATCCGATTATTTCATGGAAATGTCCCCGCACTATTCCGATTATGCAAAACATTGCCGATTATATTGATGTTGAACAGCTTTATACTGCTAACGGAATCGGGCTGTACAGCTTCAATACTTTATTTAAGCTGCTGTGGTTGAAAGAAAATCGTTCCGATATTTACCGGCGTATGGATAAATTTGTTTTTATCTCGTCAATGTTGAATCACTGGCTAACCGGCGTATTCAGCACTGATAAAACCATGGCGGGTACGTCAATGTTAACCAATTTGCAACGCGGTGATTGGGAGCCGAATATCCTTTCCGTGTTGGCGCTGACCGACAAACATTTTCCGCCGATAGTCGAAGCCGGACAACCTGTCGGAGAATTGAGAGCTGAGATTGCCCGTCAGATGGGGCTGCCTGCCGCTATTCCGGTTATTTCCTGTGGCCATGATACGCAGTTTGCGATTTTCGGTTCGGGCGCAAAGCCGAATCAGCCGGTATTGAGCTCCGGCACATGGGAAATTCTGATGGCGCGTACTGCCAAAGCCGAACCGCACTTTAGTTTGATTAATCAGGGGCTGACCACGGAATTTGATGCCAAAACAGGCTATTTCACGCCCGGGGTACAGTGGCTGGGATCAGGCGTGGTGGAATGGGTCGGCAAGCGGTTTTATACCGATGTCCTGAATACACCGCATTATTACGACACCATGATCAGCGAAGCAGAAAATATTGATGTTGGCTCCGGCGGTGTCGAGTGGCACGGCAATTTTAATAATGCGGAGAATTTTGCTCGGAGCGGCAAAATTAGCGGCTTGTCGCTGCACAGCCAACGGGCGCAAATTTATCGTTCGGCACTGGAATATATGGCATATCAGCTCAAGTGCGGTTTGACTACGTTGGAACAGGTCAGCCATTTTCAAGCAAGCAGTTTGATTTGTGTCGGCGGCGGTTCAAAAAATCGGTTGTGGAATCAAATTCGGGCTGATGTGTTGGGGCTGCCGATTGAAATTGTTGATGTGGCGGAAGCGACGGTATTGGGGGCGGCGATGTTCACTTTTGCCGGCGCACAATATTATCGCTCGATTGAGGTTGCCCAACAGCATATGCAGCCGCAGCGCAAACAAATTTTGCCGTCGGCTGACCATGAGGCTTATCAAGCATGGCTACAACGTTATTCTGAACATGAGTAGCAATATGAAGGAAAGACTATGTTAAAAGGGATTCATCCGGCAATTTCGCCGGTGTTATTAAAAACATTGGCGGAAATGGGACATGGTGACGAGATTGTGTTGTCCGATGCTCATTTTCCGGCGCATCAATTGCACTCTCGGGTGATTCGTGCCGACGGGATTGATGTCGCGACGTTATTGACGGCAATCAGCCCGTTGTTTGAATACGATCAATATGTTGACGCTCCGTTAATCATGATGAGCGCCGTTGCCGGAGACAGCCTGGATTCGAGCGTTGAGATTCGTTATATGGCGGCAATTGAAAGTGCGGTCGGCAGCGTGCCGAAATTTGAACGCATTGACCGTTTTGCTTTTTATGCGCGAGCGGAGAAGGCTTATGCGGTGGTGGTCAGCGGTGAACTGGCGAAATACGGCAATATTATTTTAAAAAAAGGTGTTACGCCGATTGCGTAATGCCGACAGCTAAGGATAAAAAATGAACAGAAAACAACTTTCCCGAGAAATTATCGATACCTGCCTTGAAATGACGCGTTTAGGCTTGAATCAAGGTACGGCAGGCAATGTCAGTGTACGTTATAACGGCGGTATGTTGATTACCCCGACCGGTACGCCATACGATTTAATGACCGAAGATTCCATCGTGTATGTCGATGCGGACGGTCATTATGAAGCGGGTAAATTACCGTCCAGCGAATGGCGTTTTCACCATGCGGTGTATGAAGTGCGGCCGGATTTGGATGCGGTGGTGCATAACCATTCGATCAACTGTTCGGCGGTGTCGATTTTAGGCAAAGACATTCCGGCAATTCACTACATGATTGCCGTCAGCGGAACCAATCGAATTCCGTGTGTACCTTACGCCACCTTCGGTACACCGAAACTGGCGGAATATGTGCAGCAAGGCATTAGCCAAAGCAAGGCGATTTTATTGCAGCATCACGGGCTAATTGCAGCGGAAAAAAATCTGAAAAAAGCGTTGTGGCTGGCGCATGAAGTGGAAGTGCTGGCGACTTGGTATATGCGCTTGTTGTCGATTACGGATAACGTGCCGGTATTGTCGGATGATGAAATTCAGGTCGTACTCGGTAAATTCAGCACTTATGGATTAAGAATCGAAGAATAGCCATCGCTAAAAACAAAATCAGGAGTGTGACATGGAAAATCAATCTCAAGCAGCCCCGCTGCTTTCCATGACCAACATCAGTAAATCGTTCGGCGCAGTACATGCACTAAAAGAGGTGCATTTAGCACTGCGTAAAGGTGAAGTTCATGCATTGATGGGGGAAAACGGTGCAGGGAAATCGACCTTGATGAAATGCCTAATCGGGGTTCATCACCCCGAACAGGGCGAGATCCGCTACAAAGGGGAGAAAGTGCGGTTTGCATCGGTGCTGGAGGCGCAAAAAAACGGGATTAGTATGATTTTTCAGGAATTGAACCTGATACCGCACTTGACGGTGGCGGAAAATATTTTCTTTGCCCGCGAACCGTTGAAATACGGTTTGGTCGATAAGCGCAAAATGAACAACGATGCGGCTGAGTTATTGTCGATGTTTGATATTGATGTGGCGCCCGGTGATATTGTTAATATGTTGTCGGTAGCGAAACAGCAGATGGTTGAAATTGCCAAAGCATTGTCCTTTGATGTGGAAGTATTGATCATGGATGAACCGACTTCCGCCCTGACCGAAAAAGAGATCGACCGTCTGTTTGAGTTGGTGCATCGTTTAAAAGCCAAAGGGGTTTGTATAGTCTATATTTCACATCGCATGGAAGAACTGAAGCGGATTTGCGATCACATTACGATTTTTCGTGACGGCATGTATGTTTCCAATCATCGTTTTGCCGAGATCGGTATGGATCAGATCATCACTAAAATGGTGGGGCGTTCTCTGGATAACCATTTCCCGCCGAAAACAGCGATTATCGAAGACGATATTATTTTGTCGGTGATGAATGCAGAACGTTACGGCGTGTTTAAACCGCTTAATTTTGATTTACGGCGCGGTGAAATTTTGGGGATTACCGGATTGGTCGGGGCAAAACGGACTGAGTTGGCACGCTCGATTTTTGGTGCGGATCCGTTGGATAAAGGGGAAATTTTTGTCCATCACAAGAAAGTCAGTATTAAAAGTCCGTCTGATTCGATCAAAGCCGGGATTGCCTATCTTTCCGAAGACCGCAAATTGAACGGTGTAGCGGTGCGAATGTGTATCCGTGAAAACATTACTATGGCGTCAATGGATAAAGTTTGCAGTGCTGTGGGGCTGATTTCCAAAGATGCGGAAGTGAGAGCAGCCAAAACCTTTGTCGATAAAATGGAAATTAAAACACCGACTGTTGAACAATTGGTGAATAACCTGAGTGGTGGTAACCAGCAGAAAGTGGTGATCGGCAAATGGTTATTCCGTGATGCGACGGTGATGATTTTTGATGAACCGACACGGGGTATTGATGTCGGTGCGAAATATGCCATTTACCAATTATTGGACGAATTGGCGGCAAACGGCGTCGGGGTGATTGTGATTTCGTCGGAATTGCCTGAGGTCTTAGGGGTTTCCGACCGTGTCATTGTCATGCGGGAAGGGCAAATGACCGGCATGTTGGAAACTAAGTCGACAAACCAAGAAGAGATTATGCAGTATGCCACCGGGGTGAAGAATATGTTTGCCAGAGATTATATTTGCTAAAAATAACAGGGTGACGAGATGAACGATAAACAAAAAGACATGTTGAGAAAATTGGCATCATTGGCGGGGTTGTTGCTGTTGGTAGTCGCCTTTAGTGTCAGTAATGATTATTTCTTTACGCTCAATAATATTATGACCATTGGTTTGCAGACATCAACTATTGCGCTAATCGGGATCGGCGCAACTTGTGTGATTTTAACCGGTGGAATCGATTTGAGCACCGGCTCGGTGGTGGCGTTGTCCGGGGTTGCGGCGGCAATGTTTGTTAATGCCGGAATTCCGGTACCGATTGGTATGATCGGCGGCATTTTGGTCGGCGGTATTTGCGGTTATGCCAACGGTATTCTCGTCACCAAAATGAAACTACCGCCGTTTATTGCTACCCTTGGTATGATGATGGTCGCCCGTGGGGTTGCGTTATATGTGACCAACGCCGCCCCGGTTTCCGGCATGCCTGAATCATTCTCTTATTTGGGTAACGGCGCACTGTTCCGTGTGGTGGAACAAGGGGCAAACGGCTTGCCGCTAGTCAAATTCCCGGGGATTCCGTATCCGGTGATTATTATGATTGTCATTGCGTTGATGTTCACGTTTGCCCTGAATAAATTGCGTGTCGGACGCTATATCTACGCTATCGGTTCGAATGAAGAGGCGGCCCGACTATCAGGCATCAAAACCAATCAAGTGAAAAATTATGCCTATATTGCCAGCGGTTTATTATCGGGTTTGGCCGGTGTGATTTTGGCGTCTCGTTTGGTTACGGCACAACCGAACGGTGGTGTGGCTTATGAGTTAGACGCAATCGCCAGTGCGGTTGTCGGTGGAACATCGTTAATGGGCGGTGTCGGTACGATTCCGGGTACATTAATCGGTTCCTTTATTATCGGGGTGTTGCGTAACGGCCTGAATATGAACGGAGTATCAGCCTTTATTCAACAAATTATCATCGGTTTGGTGATCATTGTGACGGTGTCTATTGATCAGTTAAGACAGACCAAAAAGAAATAAGCGGTTCATTTCCTAATCCAGTTTAACCACAAACAAGGAGCACAACATGAAAAAATTCGCAGTCGCCACATTGGCAGCTCTCGTTGGCTTTTCTGCCTTAATCAGCGCATCGGTGATGGCAAAATCCAGTGAAATTGCGGTTATCGTTAAAACCGCAAATGCTAACTTCTGGCAAAACGTCAACAAAGGTGCGGTACAGGCCGGAAAAGAGATTGGCGGACAATACAATATTTCTTTCCAAGGGCCGCAAGCCGAAACCGCTATCGATGAACAGGTTAATATGGTCAACAATGCGGTGAATCGTGGGGTGGCAGGGATTGTTTTGGCGGCTTCCGACCCCGATGCGCTGGTGCCGGCGGTGAAAGCCGCTTATGAGCGAGGCATTCCGGTGGTGATGATCGATTCCGGTATCAACAGTGACGGCAAATATTATCAATCTTTTCTGGCTACTGATAATCGTGCAGCGGGCAAATTGGCGGCAGAAAAACTGTTAGAGAAGAACGGGACTAAAGGCAAAGTGGCAGTGATGTCGTTCACCCCCGGTGCGGCCAGTGCAATTGAGCGCACCGGCGGTTTTGTAGATAAAATCAAAGAAAATGCCGATATCGCTATGGTCGGACCATTCTACTCTCAATCGGACATGGTGACCGCACTGAATCAAACCATTGATGTGTTGACATCTCACCCTGATTTAACGGCGATCTTTGGTGCCAATGAGCCGACTGCGGTTGGTATGGCTCGGGCGATAAAAGAACGTGGGTATGCCGGTAAACTGGTGGCGGTCGGGTTTGACGGCAATCAGGATTTGCAAAGTTTTGTGCGTGACGGGACACTGGAAGGCATTGTGGTGCAATCCTCTTACCAAATGGGCTACAAAGGCGTAACTGCTATTAAAGACGTGATTGACGGCAAACAAATCGAAAAATTCATCGATACCGGGGTGGTTTTCATTACCAAAGATAATATTGATTCGGAAGAAGCGCAAGGCGTGTTGTATTAATAACATCAACAAATTAAGGCAGGAAAATTCCTGCCTTAATTTATTTAAAACAATAAAGGCAAAGCTTGTACATTGAAGCAGGCGGCATAATCATTTTCACTATATTTGGTATTCATTCACTTAAAACGAGGTATAAATTATGGCAAACAGAATTATTCTGAACGAAACCAGTTATCACGGTAACGGTGCGATTGATCATATTGGACATGAAGCCGTCAGTCGTGGTTTTAATAAAGCACTGGTGGTAACTGATAACGAGCTGATTAAATTCGGCGTGGCAAGCAAAGTGACCGCACTTTTGGATCAAGCCGGTCTGGCGTATGATATTTTTGATCGGGTCAAAGCCAATCCGAGTGTGGCTATCATCAAGCAAGGCGTTGCAGCGTTTAAGCAGGCAGAGGCGGATTATTTAATTGCCATCGGTGGCGGTTCACCGATTGATACCGCAAAGGCAATCGGCATTATTATCAATAATCCGGAATTTTCCGACGTCGTTTCGCTTGAGGGCGTGGCACCGACCAATAAAAAATGCGTGCCGATTATTGCCGTGCCGACAACCGCAGGTACAGCCGCAGAAGTGACGATTAATTATGTGATCACCGATGAAGAACATAAACGCAAATTCGTCTGTGTTGATGTACATGACGTGCCGACAGTGGCTATTGTCGATCCGAACATGATGTCCAGCATGCCGAAAGGATTAACGGCAGCGACAGGCATGGATGCACTCACCCACGCAATTGAGGGGTACACCACCAAAGCGGCATGGGAACTGACCGATGCCTTGCATTTGAAAGCGATAGAACTGATTGCCAAATCGTTGCGAAGTGCGGTCAATAATGAACCTGAGGGTCGAGAAGGCATGGCATTAGGGCAATACATTGCCGGGATGGGCTTTTCCAATGTCGGCTTGGGCGTGGTGCACGGCATGGCGCACCCGCTTTCGGCTTATTACGACACACCGCACGGCATAGCTAATGCGGTACTGCTGCCGTATGTGATGGAGTTTAATCAAGATTACAGCGGTGAAAAATACCGTGAAATTGCCCGTGCGATGGGAGTGAAAAATGTGGACGATATGCAACAAAGCGAATATCGTTTTGCTGCGATTAATGCGGTCAAACAGCTGTCAAGAGATGTAGGCATACCGGAAAAATTGTCTGAAATTGGGGTTAAAGAAGTCGATTTGACCGCACTTTCGATTGATGCGTTCAATGATGTCTGCACCGGCGGAAATCCGAGAGAATGTACCCCGGAGCTGATTTTGGCCGTGTATAAAACAGCATTTTAAGTGTTATATGATAACGCCCCTTAAATCGGGGCGTTTTAAAGAATAATATGAATTAGCCGGTTACCTTATTTTTCAGCCAGTAATTTCAAATCCTTTAAAATTTTCGGGTATTCTTTATCTAATTTATAAATCACCATTAAGCCGATGGTTATGACGGCGAGCACTATCGGGATATGGATAAAAATAGTTTCAATTGCGGTTTTTACGGTTTGCGGTTGTTCGCCGGCGGCAACACCGGAGATATAGCCGCCAAAACCGAGTACCCAGCCGGCAATACCGGCAGAGAGCCCCCCTGCTAAGGTTGTACTGAATGTTCCTCCACTGTAAACAATTCCTTCGATTCTAATACCTTGTTTCCATTCGCCATAATCTATGGTATCGGCGAGCATAGCATAGGCACTGCCCATAATCGGGGCAAAGCCGATTCCCCGTAATATCGATCCGCTATAAACAATCAAAAGCGAGTCTGTTTTAATTAGAATCAAGCTACTGCCGAGTATCAGTAAAACAAGACCTGCAATAATGATATTGCGCCGTTTAAATCGATTTAAGAGATAGGGCATGCTAAAAAATCCGATTAAAAGCGGCAGCAGAAAATACATCGATAATACGCCGACTAATGCGGCATCTTTTAAAATATGGTCGGCATAGTAAACATTAATGCCGGTCATTGTGCCGAGCAATGTCCATGTCATCAGCATAATCAAGAATACCAAAATCCAATATTTATTATTTAATAATAAGTTAAATGATTTTAATAAGGATATCCGTTCTTGTTTTTGTGCGGCCGTAACTCTTTCTTTGGTAAAGTAAAAAGTATAGAGAAAGATCAGTACCATGATGACAGAATAAATAATGGCAACAATTTGCCAGGCACGGGGATCGCCGCCGAAAAATTCAACTAAAGGTACGGTGATATTTAAAATCAGTAACATCATGATAAAAAAAGAGATCATTCTGAATACATTGAGCATACTGCGTTCTTTAGGATCTTGTGTAATTAATGCGCCTAGCGTGCCGTAGGGAATATTGCTTGCCGTATAAATCAGAAAAAACAGTTGATAAGCAGTCACGGCATAGATTATTGAGAATGTTTCCGACCAACCTTTTGATGCACTGAAAAGCAGAATAATTGAAATTGCCAACGGGATTGCAGACCAGAGGATCCAGGGCCTTGCTTTACCATGCTTAGTTTTGGTGATATCTACGATATATCCCATCAACACATTGGTGATTGCATCGAATAATCGGGTAAAGAAAAGCACTGTCCCGAGTAAAGTCGCTGATAATCCTATAACGTCGGTAAAGTAGTACATGGCAAAACTACCGACGGTTACTGCGGCGAATGCGGTTGCACCGTCACCTGCTCCGTAAGACAGTTTTTCATTAAATGAGATTTTTTTCATATGACCTCCTTGCAGGATTACATGAGCATGCAGTTCAATAAAGTGAAATTTGAAACTATTAATGTAAACAATGAAATTCAATAATCATTATTGGAAAAATGATTCCATAATTTAGGGTGTGTAGGTATGTTTTCAGCCCACAGGGCTGAGTATTGTGATGGGCATCACAATATACTTTGTTTTGATCGGCAGATTTATTTATTTCATTGCCCGAAATTAATAAAGATGAATAAATATCGGGCATTTCAAATTAATCTATTATATTTAATACTATTATTTGAAGTGCGGTTTTTGTGATGCCGGTATTTTGATGACCGAATTTGCTGAATTAGAAAAAATTCGGTCATCTTTATATAGGATCTTCTATGTCTTTCAGTGATGCTTTCGTGATTTTTATCACAGTAATGAGTGAACGGAAATAAAAAATTTTGTCTGAATTGTGATTATATGGAATAGTATTTTCATATTTTTATGCTTGTTTTACTTTAAGGACTAACACATTGTTGAGGGACTATTATGAAAAAAAACTATTCTGCTACTTGGGAATCGGTCAAAACCCACCAACTGCCTGATTGGTATGAGGATTACAAATTCGGTATTTTTGTTCATTGGGGAATTTATTCCGTGCCTGCTTTTGCACCGTTGACATGGGAATTGGGGGAAGTGGATATCGATGAACAATGGTTTTGTAATAATCCGTATGCGGAATGGTATTTCAATTCGATTAATGTGAAACAGGGGCCAACTTATGAATATCATGTCAAAACGTATGGTGAGGATTTTGTCTATCGTGATTTTTTACCGTTATGGAAGGCCGAAAAATGGCAACCGAATGCATGGGCGGCACTGTTCAAGCAGTCCGGAGCAAAATATGTGGTGCTGACTACCAAACATCATGACGGGTTTTGCCTGTTCCCCAGCCGTTATACCGATTATCACAGCCTTAATTACGGTCCGAAACGGGATATCTTGGGTGAGTTAAAAAGTGCGGTTGAAGCTGTCGGATTAAAAATGGGGACTTATTATTCGGGCGTGATTGACTGGACGTTTTCTTCTGCACCGATTTTTACTGAAAGCCAAAATATGTCCAATGCCAGTCCGACTTATGCCTATGCAGATTATGCATTTAATCAGGTAATGGAGTTGGTCGATCAGTATCAACCTGCGGTTTTATGGAATGACATTGGTTGGCCGAAGCAAGGTGAGCATATGCTGCCGACATTGTTTTCGCATTATTATAATCGTGTGCGGGACGGGGTGGTTGATGACCGTTGGAATGGACTTTGGTGTGACTTTACTTCGAAAGAATATAAACACGGTGAAGCTTCCCGTGAGCATAAATGGGAAATGTGCCGCGGTTTGGGTTTGTCGTTCGGATATAACCAAAATGAAAGTGATTCAGATCTGATTTCGGTTAAAAAACTGGTTTCACTGCTGGTGGAAGTGGTGGCGAACAACGGGAATCTATTATTGAATATCGGGCCGAAAGCCGACGGTACGATTCCGGAAGGACAAGTCGAGCGCTTGCAAGGCTTAGGGGCATGGTTGGTAGTGAACAGTGAAGGGATTTATGCCACGCGGTGTAGTCGTCGGGAATCCTGTTCAGGCGGGAATCTGACTTTCCATTTTACTCGTAAAGGGACGGATTTGTATTGCTTTGTTGACGGTTTATCCGAAGGTGAGAACCGCTTTAGCTTGCCGTGTGATACCGCACTTAGCGCGTTAAATCCGCAGGTTGATTTTTCGCAAGCGAAGCAACATGGTGAAATTGAAGTAACCGTCCATAACTACCAATCGGCGTGGCAAGTATTGTGCTTTAAAGCGGTTGATGGTGAATAGGAGACGGTTTTATGAGTACATTTAGCCAAAAAATGATCCATTATATGGATAAATATGTTACGCCGACCGCACTTAGACTGGAAAAGCAACCGCATATTTCCGCCATTCGCGACGGCTTTATTGTCGTATTGCCGTTTTTGATTGTCGGCAGTTTTATCATGATTTTACTGATTCCGCCTTTTGAGCAGAATACGACTAACAGTTTTGGGATAGCATGGTGGCGATTTGCCACTTGGGCAAGTGACTACGGCTGGACATTTTTTCAAATGTCGTTTAATGCAATCTCGTTATTTACCTCTGCCAGTAT
The DNA here is from genome assembly GCF_000772535.1 of Chelonobacter oris. Lineage (GTDB taxonomy): Bacteria > Pseudomonadota > Gammaproteobacteria > Enterobacterales > Pasteurellaceae > Chelonobacter > Chelonobacter oris. Next base: position 81,608 of record NZ_JSUM01000011.1, on the reverse strand, counting down.
TGCTTACAATTTGGCAAAGGCTTATAAACGGGAGCCGTTGCCGGCCGCTTTTTTGTCGGTGATGACGTTTTTACTGATTGCGGCGCCGGTCAAAGACGGGGTGATGGATATTAAATTTTTTGGCGGAATCGGGCTGTTTTCAGCGATTTTTGTTGCGATTTATACGGTGGAAGTGACCCGTTTGCTGGAATACCTCAATCTTCGGATTCGTTTACCGAAAGAAGTGCCAAGTGCGGTTGCCGAATCACTGAATATTGTGATTCCGATTTTAACCATGTTAATCACTATTTTTCCGTTGTCCATCTATATTGAACACCTGACGGGTGTCACCATTCCTCAGCTGATCATGGATTATATGGCGCCGCTGATTAAAGTGAGCGATTCTTTGGGGGCGATTATGCTGTTTGTATTTGCCACCCATTTATTGTGGTTTCTGGGGATTAACGGCTCCTTGGTGTTAATGCAGCTGTGGACACCGTTCTTGCTACAAAATATGGCGGCAAATCTGGCGGCATTGCAAGCGGGCGAGGCATTGCCGTTTATTGTCACTAATTCATTTTGGGATTTTTATGTAGTACACGGCGCTTCCGGCGGTGTGATAGCGTTGGCATTTTTACTGGTACGCAGCCGTTCGGCACATTTACGTTCTATCGGTAAAATCGGTTTGGTACCCTCGTTTTTCTCAATCGGAGAACCGATTGTGTATGGCGTCCCGATGGTGGTTAACCCGTTATTCTTTATCCCGCTGATTTTTGCCCCGATGGCAAATGCGGTGATCGCTTACCTAATTCTGGACTTTGACTTGATTCACCGTGTCTATCTTATGGCACCGTGGACAACGCCGGCGCCAATTGGTGCTTATTTGGTTTCAGGCGGCGATATATGGGCACCGATTCTTAGTATCGGTCTGATTATTCTTGATATTTTTATCTATTATCCGTTCTTTAAGGCTTATGAACGGGAATGCGTAAAGAAAGAACAGGCAAAGGATCGTGGGCTGGAATTACAGCAAGAAACTGTATTAGCCAAAGAATTAGCCAAATAATACATACCGACAGATAAACGGATACCAAGTGCGGTATCCGCTTTTTCAATGATGCTAGAGCGGAAGGGATTTCCAGACTAAATGCCACTGGGGTGCCAGTTCCGCAGCCCGTTCACAGGCTAAGACCAAGGAGGTTTCTCTGGCGATGCCTGTCCCGGCGATATCAAAAGCGGTGCCGTGATCCACCGATACCCTGACAACCGGCAGTCCGGCTGTGATGTTGACACCATCGTCACCATATACGGCTTTGAAGGGCGCATGCCCCTGATCGTGATAACAGGCGATAACAATATCCCATTTGCCTCTCACTGCTTGTGGAATTAATGCATCGGCAGGCAAGGGGCCCTGTACATTAATCTGATGTTTCTGTGCTTGCCGAATTGCCGGAGCCAGTTGATCCAAATCCTCATTACCGAATAATCGGTTTTCTCCGGCATGCGGGTTGATTCCGCATACCCCGATTTTAGCTTTCGGCTTATTGAGTGATTTCGCTAATGCAAACGCTAAATTAATCACGGTAGAGGTTCGTTCTGTCGTACAATCGTCAATGGCGGAATGTAGGGATTGATGGGTTGTTAAATGGAATAGATAGAAATCGCCGGAGGATAGAATCATTGAATAATCTTTTACGCCGAATTCATGCGCCAAAATTTCAGTATGGCCGGGCCAATGATGTCCGGCAGCGTGCATAGCTTCCTTGTTCAGCGGGGCGGTGACAATGCCGTTAATTTTGCGTTCTTGCCCTAATTGACAGGCTTTGACTAAAAAACGGTATGCCGCATCACCGGCAATAGCGGAAATTTGACCGGCTTCGACCGCGGGTAATGGTTCGCCGATCTCCAATAACTCTATCGTATCAGGTGTATTGCATAATTCGTCTAAATTCGTTATTCGTTTAATTTGATTTGGCGAATATCCTGAAAGGATACACGCACGGGTTAATGCCGTGTAATCTCCGATAGCAAATAGCTTGGCTTTCTCCCGTAGAGTCGGGTGGGCTAACAGTGTTTTCACCGTAATTTCGGGGCCGATGCCGGCAAGATCACCGATGGTGATCGCTAAGATGGGTAATGGCATAATATATATCCTCTATTTTGTATATTTTGACATGATATGGCTTAAAAGCTGCTTATCACCAAAACCACCGGATTTGGTCATGACGTTTAAGCCTTGGTAATTTCCGCCGTGAATCGTACATAAAGGCACACCCGGTACAACAGCATGTAATATCTCCATTTCATGCACCTGTAATTTTTCTAACAGTGCGGCCGCACCATCGCCACCAAATAGAATTAATGTATCGAACAGACTATTATCAAGACAGAATTTCCCCAAATCAGCCAAATGTGCGGAAATTAACCGAGCTATGTCATTAATCCGCGCTCCTGTTTGAACAATATTAGCCGGATTTGCCCGGATGATAATGTTGTCGTCGCTACATTGAATCAGTGCTTTTAATTGCTGTTTTAAAGCCGGTTCCGAAATAGTGGAATTCATCAATTGTGAAGGATGGGGGCTAAATACGACGGTTTTTCCTCCGGTGGTCGCAATATATTGATCAACTTGAGATTGGCTGATTTCATGCACTGAAGTAACTAAAATAAGTGCCCGATTTAATTTGAATGTATTCGGGCAAACAGAAGTGCGGTTTTGTGTGATTTTCAGTGCTTGTGCAAGGCCGGCTGATCCGACAGGAATAATACGATTGCCCGATTGAGCGATCACATCCGCAATGACGGATAAATCTTGGGGATTTTTTGCATCAATAACCAATTGTGTTGCAGCAGATGTTTGTATGGCTTTGAATAGTGCGTCCGGCGAGGAAATATTGCTGATGATACTTGCCTGCGGTAATAGCGTTTCCATCGAGGCGGATAATACCGGGCAAATCGGATCTTTACCGGAGGCGGTTTCATTCACTGCAATACCGTTAACGTATAATTTACCCTGCTCGATCGTTCTGCCCATCTCGGGATAAGCGGGGCAAATAATGGCTTTAGCATCAGGATAGCGTGTGCGCCATGCTTCAAGTGCACCTTCTATTTGATAGGCCACAGAGCCTCTCATGGTTGAGTCGATTTTGAGGTAAATTTGATCAATCCCTTGGGTCATACCGATTTCAACCGCACTTTTCGTTTTTCCCCGTGCTTTTTTGCCGAGCGGGCGTGAATCGGTAGAAAAGGTTAATACGTCGGCTTGTGAAAAATGACTGTATTTTAAATAATCAGGGTTAATATTCAAAATGGTTGCCATCCCTTTTTCCGCAAACATAACCCCGGTATCATTGGCGCCGGTCAAGTCGTCGGCAATAACAAGAATAGGCTTTTTCATATTAGTTTCCCTCTTTGAAATGATCTTCCAGACCGCCTTGGCGTTTTAATACCCATGCCGCGATAAGCGGGGCGAGGATGGCGGAGACTAAGACGGCGGCGGCAATTTGAGCGGTAGCAGTTTGTACGTATTGCGCCATATTGGGATCGGCTTGTGCCACAATTTCTGGTGTGATAATGGCGTTACCGGCGGTGGTGCCTGCTGCGAATCCGATACCCGATTGATTACCTCTGCGTAAAATGGTTTTATAACCGAAGAAAACGAATGCTCCGGTCAGTAGCGAGGCGGCAATACCTAAAATAATGCCGGTAGCTCCGCCGGTGACAATTGCATGTAGATTAATCCCGGTGCCGAGTGCGAAGGCAAAAAAAGGGATCACAATTGCGCCGGTCGGTTTCATAATATTAGTCCATTTAGGATCAAGGTTGCCGATAATCATGCCGACCAAGAGAGGAATAACCGCTGCCAACATTAAGGAAAAAGGAATATCGGCTAATCCCGAAACACCGAGAAACAGTAAAACAAAAAACGGGCCGTCATTGACCGCAGAAGCGATATAAGCACCTCGATCCCGATAATCACCGTATTTCCCGGTGAAGGCCAACCAAATTCCGCCGTTTGAATTTGCAACGACAGTCAATATAGCCAGCAGAGAAATGCCCATAATGCCGTCCGATCCGATCCATAGCCCCACTAGTGTAATTAATGCTGCCGGAATAATCGTCTTAAACAATAAGATGACGCTGGTGTGTGCAATTACCGGACCGGAACTGCGGAGCGTAATCTGCATACCGGTCGCAAAAATCAACAAAGCAATTAATGAGCCGGCGGAGGATTTGAAAAGCGCGGTAGTAAAGGAACCTATGCCTAAAAATGTTGGGAAAAAAGTCCCGATTATTGAACCTAAAATTAAGGGAACAACCATCGTGCCGCCCGGAATTTTATTCATATAATCATATAACGGGAATATTCCTTGTTGAGGGGGTGAATCCGATTTGACTGACATAATCTTCTCCTTAATTTAAAATTACGCACAACATGTACGTACAAGTTATAATGTGGCAGAAAATTGGGATTGTCAATAAGCAAAATTAAATTGTGGTTTCCAGATCAAACATTATTCGATCACCACGATGGTAAGTCGAGAATGCTTCAACCACTTCGTTATGATGATTAAACGTAAGACCTTTAAGTAACAAAAGGGGATTACCGACAGGGATATTGAGTTGCTCGGCAATATGGGTTGGGGCGGCTATTGCATAAATACTACGGGTTGAGCGTTCTAATCGGATATTGGCTTCTTGTTGCAAAATTTGATGCAATGAATGGTTTTCCAGCTTGGCCGGTGTCAGCCACCGATGGTATTTGGTCGGTAGATAAGTTTCGATATAAGCAATAGGTTGGGTAATATCCGATCGCACTCTGATGAGATGCAGTGCGGTTTCTTCATGCCAAAATTGTTTTGCCTGTTCATAAGCGACTGGTTCAAATGAGACAACTTTAGTATTAACCAACGTTCCCATTTTTTCGATTTGCATACCCAAACCATTCAATGATTGAACCATGCGATGGATTCGGGTGGTCGGCAGAATAAAGCTGCCTTTTCCCTGTGCCTTGCCGATCAGACCTTCGGCTTCCAGTTTGGAAAGCGCTTGGCGAACGACAGAACGGGAGACATTGAATGTTTTTTGCAATTCTGCCTCTGAAGGGAGAAAGCCTTGAATGGTTTCGGCTAAAATTTCGTGTTTTAGCTTTTCAATGATTTGAAGGTATAAAGGCGTTTTTTTGGGCAATATATTCATTTAAGGCAATATTTATATTCGGACATGGATGAATTTGAGTATAGCAACTCTTTTTGATTCTTCCTATAATTTAGGGTAAATCCGTTTATTACAAAGCAATAAGGAATATTTTATGATACCCCCAACCCAAATTACATTTTTCCAACGTTTTGAAGCGGATATTCTCAACGGCAGTAAAACCATTACCATTCGTGATCAGGCTGAGAGTCACTATTTGCCCGATTCGGTGGTGGATGTGCTGACTTATGAAATGCAGCGCTGGTTTGCAAAAATTCGGATTTTATCGGTTACACCGATTACGTTTAACCAATTAAATCAACGGCACGCTTCTCAGGAAAATATGCTGTTGAGTGAGTTAAAAGAGGTAATTCGAGAGATTTATCCGAACGAAACCGCACTTTGGGTGTTGGAGTTTGAATTGATATCGTAAAAAATCCCTGTTATTTCAATAGATAACAGGGATTAGTTATATAGTGCGGTGTTGTGATTACAGCAGTTCTTTCGCTTTTTCCACGACGTTTTCAACGGTGAAGCCGAACAACTTGAACAGTTGGTCTGCCGGAGCGGATTCACCGAAGCTGTTCATACCGATAATGCGACCATTGAGGCCGACGTATTTATACCAGAAATCACGGATACCGGCTTCGACGGCGACACGTTTTGTGACCGCACTTGGCAGCACGGCTTCACGGTAGGCTTCGTCCTGCGCATCAAACACATTGGTGGACGGCATGGATACCACGCGTACTTTACGGCCGTCGGCGCTGAGCTGTTCCGCAGCTTTGACCGCCAATTCCACTTCAGAGCCGGTGGCAATCAAAATCAGTTCCGGCGTGCCGTCGCAATCTTTCAGCACATAACCGCCACGGGCGACATTGGCCAATTGTTCGGCGCTGCGATCCATTTGCGCCAGATTTTGACGGGTGAAAATCATTGCGCTCGGACCGTCTTGGCGTTCTACCGCCGCTTTCCAAGCCACCGCCGATTCCACTTGGTCGCACGGGCGCCAGGTTTGCAGATTCGGGATTAAACGCAAGGCTGCGGTTTGTTCGACCGGTTGGTGAGTCGGGCCGTCTTCGCCCAAGCCGATAGAGTCGTGGGTATAGACGAACAATACGCGTTGCTTCATCAGAGCGGACATGCGCACCGCATTGTGGGCGTATTCCATAAACATCAGGAAGGTGGCACCATAAGGAATGAAACCGCCGTGCAGCGCAATCCCGTTCATGATGGCGGACATACCAAATTCACGCACGCCGTAATTCACATAGTTACCGTCGACAATGTTGGCGCGGATAGGCTTGGAGCCTGACCATAAGGTTAAATTCGAGCTGGCCAGATCAGCGGAACCGCCCAAAAATTCAGGCAATAACGGGGCATAGGCTTCAATCGCATTTTGTGACGCTTTACGGCTGGCGATAGCGGCCGGATTGGCTTGCAGTTTTTCAATGAATTTTTGTGATTCGGTTTGCCAGTTTGCCGGCAATTCGCCCGCAACACGGCGTTTTAATTCGGCGGCGAGTTCGGGATAGGCGGTTTGATAAGCGGCAAATTTTTCGTCCCACGCTTTTTCGGCGGCCTGCCCTTTGGCTTTGCAATCCCACTCGGCATAAATATCCGCCGGAATTTCAAACGGGGCGTGCGCCCAGTTCAGCGCTTTACGGGTTAATGCGATTTCATCATCGCCCAACGGCGCGCCGTGGCTGTCGTGGGAATCGGCTTTGTTCGGGGAGCCGTAGCCGATAATGGTTTTACAGATAATCAGGGTCGGCTTGCCGGTTTCGGCTTTTGCCTGTTCAACCGCACTTTTCACCTGTTCGGCATCATGGCCGTCCACTGCCGGAATGACTTGCCAGCCGTATGCTTCAAAGCGTTTTTGGGTGTCATCGGTGAACCAGCCGTCGACATGGCCGTCGATGGAGATGTTGTTGTCATCATAGAATGCAATCAGTTTGCCCAAGCCCAGCGTACCGGCCAACGAACAGGCTTCATGTGAAATGCCTTCCATCAGACAGCCGTCGCCGAGAAATACATAAGTGTGGTGATCGACAATGTCATGACCGGCACGGTTGAATTGTCCGGCCAGCGTTTTTTCCGCAATCGCCATACCAACGGCATTGGTGATACCTTGTCCCAACGGACCGGTGGTGGTTTCCACGCCCGGCGCATAGCCGTATTCCGGGTGGCCCGGCGTTTTGGAGTGCAGCTGGCGGAACTGTTTCAAATCGTCAATCGACAGATCGTAGCCGCTCAGATGCAACAGACTGTAGATCAGCATCGAACCGTGCCCGTTCGACAGCACAAAGCGATCACGGTTTGCCCAGCTCGGATTGGTCGGGTTATGAACCAAAAAATCACGCCATAAGACTTCGGCGATATCCGCCATGCCCATCGGGGCGCCCGGGTGTCCTGATTTTGCTTTTTGCACTGCATCCATGCTTAAAAAACGGATCGCATTTGCCAATTCTCTGCGTGAAGCCATGTGTTTCTCCTGTTCAAAATAGAAATAATTATTTGCAAAAAAATAGTGTGATGAGTTTACACTAATCCATTGAGAAATGCTGATAGATAATCTCAATGACTTAAATTTCAAAAACTTTTTGTGATCCGGCTCACAAATGCCTAGTCGACAAATGAAAGTGCGGTTTGAATGACTTCCGTTCCCGCGTTCGGCTTGTGGGCGTTCTCGCTTAAATAGCGCCGCCACTGCTTCGCACCTTTACAGCCTTGAAACGCCCCAACCATATGACGGCTGATGTGATTCAAATGTGTACCTGCCGCCAATTCGTTTTCAATGTACGGCAGCATCGCCTCTACCGCCTGATGCGGTGTGACAACCGCACTTTGCGGATCAAACAGAGCCTGATCGACATAACCGAGCAAGCTTGGATTTTGGTACGCCTCTCGCCCGACCATAACCCCGTCGACAAATTGTAAATGCTGCTGCATATCGGCAATGGTTTTAATACCGCCGTTAATACTGATGAATAAGGCTGGAAAGTCACGTTTCAGTTGATACACCCGTTCATAATCCAGCGGCGGAATTTCTCGGTTCTCTTTCGGGCTTAAGCCCGAAAGCCACGCTTTGCGTGCGTGGACAATCAATTCACGGCAACCGGCTCGTTCGATTTTTTGTACAAAATCACATAAAAAATCGTAACTGTCGAGATCGTCAATACCGACACGGGTTTTTACCGTCACCGGTATTTTGACCGCACTTTGCATTGCTGCCACACATTCCGCCACTAAACCGGCTTTCGCCATTAAACAGGCACCGAAAAAGCCGTTTTGTACCCGATCCGACGGACAGCCGACATTCAGGTTGATTTCAGCATAACCGCGTTGTTGCGCTTTCTCGGCGCACAGACGCAACTGCTCGGGATTACTGCCGCCCAATTGCAATGCCAGCGGGTGTTCGTCTGGCGAGTAAAGCAAATGGTCGTATTTGGCGTGAATAATCGCACCGGTGGTAATCATTTCGGTGTAGAGCAATGCATGTTTGCTGAATTGACGGTGGAAATAGCGGCAATGGCGTGTTGTCCAATCCAGCATCGGGGCGACCGAAAAACGGCCGTGGTAGTCAAAATTTGATGTCATAACGTCTTTTCATGAATGGGTGAACGGTACTATGCCTTATTTTGCGCACCGGATTCGGCGGAATTTTCCAGAATGCGTTGGCGAAAACGGCCGGCGGCAAAATGATAAAACGGTTTCGGACAAAACTGGCGCGACAGCAGTGAAGCCAGTAAACTGCAAACCAACAGCCAGAACAGCACCGGCTGGCTGCCGGTCATTTCCATCACTACCACACTGGCGGTGACCGGCGATTGGGTGGCGGCGGCTAAAAAGGCCGCCATCGACAATAACACTAATAGCCGTTGATCGACCGCCCCGCCGCTAACCTCCCAAATTTGTGCGCCCAATGATGCGCCGATGGTTAGTGCCGGAGTGAAAATTCCACCGGCAATGCCGGTCCAATAAGTGGCAACGGTGGCAAACAGTTTGGCGATGCCTAAGCCTTCGGTTTGTAGCGGCGCATCATGCAACAAATGAGTGACGACATCATAACCCGTGCCATAGGTATTGCCGTTGGAATAACTGCCCAATGCCGCCAGCACCAAACCTAACAGAAAGGCGATCCACAGCGGATGACGGCGAATCCAACCGCGCCATTTTGCCGGTGAATATGCCGCCAACCCTTTGCCTAACAAACGGGCGAACAGCCCGCCGAAAAGGCCGCAAACGGCGGCACACAGTAAGACCCAAAGATACATCTGCGGTACGCCGGTAGCGCCTGAATAGTGCGGAAAATAGGGGTTGTTCCCCATCAACGCCACCACAATAAAACCGGAAGCCAGCACGCCTAACAATACCTGCCGCTCCCAGCGCAGCAGAACGCCGCGTCCCAGTTCTTCAATTGCAAAAATAACGCCTGCCAACGGCGCATTAAATGCCGCCGCCAAACCGCCGGCGGCACCGGTTGCCATCAACTGATTGGCGGAAAGTCCTTTGAAGGCGATATTGTGTTTACGGCAAAAATTGCCCCATGCCAGCATCACCGCTGCGCCGACTTGCACCGACGGGCCTTCGCGCCCGACAGAGGCACCGAGTAACATGGCGAGAAAGGTGAGGGGAATTTTCCACAGTGTTTGCGTGAAAGCGACCAAGCGGGTTTTATTGGCGCCATGCGGCAGCCCGATACTGGTGATAACTTGCGGGATACCGCTGCCGGCAACATATGGCGCATATTTGGCGGTAAACCAAGCAAGTGCGGTCATACCGAGCGGTAACACCAACCACGCCGTATAAGGGTGCTGTGTTGTCCAATGGGCGTTCCATTCCAGCCCCAGATCCGCCAGCAAGGCAAAACCCAGCGAAAACAGCGCCACCCAGGCAGCCCCCAGTAACAGGCAGGCGAATTCAAGGCTTTTGCGCGACAAACGCCAAGTTTGGTGGCCTTTATGCCGCAGATAATAGCGTATTTTACGCATTACAGATGTCATTTCAGGCAATCCGGAATATCGGAAATGGGTTAACATGGCGAAATTATAACGTAAAAAGTGCGGTTTTGCTGTCGGCGTATCCCTTTTTTTGCAAAAATAACATAAACTAGCCGCCAACCAACATTGAACCGATATGCCGTTATGAAAAAACCGAGACACTCAGCTTCTCCTCAATCCGCTAAACACCACAGTAAAAACAAAGGGGAAGTGCGGATCATCGCCGGTATCTGGCGCGGACGGAAACTGCCGGTGTTGAACGGGCAAGGCTTGCGCCCGACCACCGATCGGATTAAAGAAACCCTGTTCAACTGGCTGATGCCGCATATTGTCGGTGCCCGTTGTCTGGATTGCTTTGCCGGCAGCGGCAGTTTGGGATTTGAAGCGTTATCCCGACAAGCAAGTGCAGTGCAATTTTTCGAACTGGATAAAGACATCGCTAAGCAATTGCAGCAAAATTTACAGCATCTAAATTGTCATACTGGTAATGTACAACAGGGAAATAGCCTGCAATTGTTTTCTCAAGGTAATTCGGATACTCCTTATGACATAGCATTTCTTGATCCACCGTTTCAACAGGGATTACTGGCACCAACAATTGAAGCGCTAGATAACGGTAATTGGTTGGCAGACAATGCACTGATTTATATCGAATCGGAAAAACAACTCGGCATTCTGCCTGTGCCGCCGCATTGGCAGCTGTTGAAAGAAAAAATCGGCGGAGAAGTGTGTTTTCGGCTGTATCGGAATGGTCGGTCTGAATAATCGGTTTTGATTGCAGCTAACTAAAGTGCGGTTAAACCGCACTTTAATCGGCAAATTAATGCGCTGCGTCATTTTTTCCTTTAAACAGCGAGCTGAAGCCTGCCACGATCGCCAAGACGATGGTGCCGCAAATCACGCCGATCAGTAGGCTGGCAAGGTTGAATATCCAGCCGTCAAGCCAGTTCATTTGTTCCAACCAATGATGAATCGGGCCGAAATTATGGGCAATGATGCCGCCGCCGACCAAAAACATAGCCGCCGTGCCGACGATGCTCAGCAGGCGCATAAAATGCGGCATGACCGCAATAATTCCCTTGCCGAGGCGTTGGCTGACCGCACTTTGCTTGCGCATCAGCCACAAGCCCAAATCATCCAGTTTGACAATGCCGCCGACCAGCCCGTAGACCAACACGGTCATTCCGAGTGCAATCACGGATAAGACCAGTGTTTGGGTCAGCAGGTTGTAATCGCTGACCATGCCGAGTGCAATGGTGACGATTTCGGCAGACAGAATGAAATCGGTTCGAATCGCTCCCTTAATTTTTTGTTGTTCCTGTTCCGGCGTCAGTTCGGCGGCGACCGCACTTTCAGCTTGTTCATCCGCTTTATGCAGCAGTTTGTGAAAAATTTTTTCGACCCCTTCGAAACAGAGGTAAGCACCGCCGATAATCAGCAAATAAGGAATCGCCGCCGGGAGAAAAGAGGCGATCAGCAACGCCAGCGGCACTAAAATCACTTTATTCCAAAATGATCCCTTTGCTACCGCCCACACCACCGGCAGTTCGCGATCGGCACGGACGCCGGCGACCTGATTGGCATTCAGTGCCAAATCGTCGCCGACGACGCCGGCGGTTTTTTTGGCGGCGACTTTGGTCATCAGCGCTACATCGTCCAGTACGGCGGTAATATCGTCAAGTAATGTAAAAAGAGAAGCAAATGCCATATCAATTCCTTGTCAATGTCACAATAGGTTTAAATCGTAGGCACTATAACAAAGAAAAATCGAGAAAGAAACCGCGAGAGGTTGTTGCCATTTCAAATCGGCTGCTCTATATTTTGTTGGTAACCAAAAGAGAGGATAATATGCAGTTTACATTACTTGACGGCGGCATGGGGCGTGAGTTATTGCGCATCGGCGCACCGTTCAAACAGCCGGAATGGTCGGCGTTGGCGCTGATTGAGGCGCCGCATTGGGTGACTCAGGCTCACCGCAATTTTCTTGATGCGGGGGCGGATATTATCACCAGCAACAGTTATGCCTGTGTGCCGTTTCATATCGGCCAAGTGCGGTTTGAGCGGCAGGGGGCGGATTTGATCGCACTGGCTGCGCGTTTGGCGCGTGATGCGGCGAATGACTATTCTAATCGGCGTGTAGCCGCCAGTCTGCCGCCGGTGGCGGGCAGTTATCGGGCGGATTTGTTTGATGCCGATCAGGCAAGTGCGGTCTGGCGGATTTTTATCCGTCAACAACGTGATTATGCCGATATTTGGCTGGGGGAAACTTTGTCGTCTTGCGCCGAAGCGGCATTATTGTTAACGCTCTTGGCTGATGAAGACAAGCCGATTTGGATTTCGTTTACCCTAGACGATACCGCACTTCAGCCGCAGTTGCGTTCGGGAGAGCCGTTGACGGCGGTGCTTGAAACGCTGGATTTAAGCCGGCTTGATGCAATTTTGTTTAACTGCTCGATTCCTGAAGTGATGCAAAGTGCGGTTGAAACGTGTAAACAGTGGTTGGACAGCAACGGCTCAACCCTTCAAATCGGGGTCTACGCCAACGGTTTTTCACCAAAAACCAATGACGGCGCCGCAAATGAAGGCTTAAGCGAATTGCGTGATCTGTCCGATGAAGAATACCGCGCTTATGCCGAAAAGTGGCTCCAAGCGGGCGCAAGCATTATCGGCGGTTGCTGCGGTATCACCCCACAACATATTGCACGCTTGGATCGGCTGCGCTAAAAGCTGCGCAGAAACCGCACTTTTATTTGTTTCATTTGGCGGCTAGTGTTATGCTTTTCGTCTGAATTTACATTCTTTATACAAGGTATTTAATTGACATGAAATCCGCCGTTATTACCGCTGTTGCGTTGGCAACACTGTCATTCTCCGTTCAAGCCGAAACCTTGCGCATTTCCCATGAGTTAGGCTACGGTGGTGCGGAATCGCTCGATCCGATTTCGCCGACGCCGTTTTCGCAATTGTCACAAACCGTTTTCAGCCGTCTGGTGCGACAGGGCGAACACGATCAGGCCGTGGCGGATCTGGCAACGGAATGGTCGTCCGACGCCGATGCAAAAGTGTGGACGTTCAAACTGCGCCAAGGCGTAACTTTTCATAACGGCAACGTATTTGATGCCGACGATGTAGTGTATTCCTTGAGCCGAATCAAATCGGAAACTATCGACAGCCCGGCAAGAGCGGTGCTGGATATTGTGGATTCAATCAGCGCATTGGATTCGCACACGGTGCAAATCAATCTACAATCCGCCCATGCCGATTTCCCGATCCTGCTGATGGATTATCGGGTGCGGATAATGGATAAAGAGAGCTGCGGTAATGACATGAGCAAGCTGTGTGAAAGCGACAACGGCACAGGGCCGTATAAAGTGGTGAAACTCGATCCGCTCGGCACGACACAATTAACCCGTTTTGAGAATTATTGGGAGGGGCCGGCAAAAATTGAAAAGCTGGAAATCATCGCCATTCCTGATCAGCAGGCGCGCGTTTCTGCCATGCAGGCCGGGCAGATCGATCTGTTGCCGTCAGTGACATCGCAACAGCAAGCGCTGTTTGCCGATAAAAACCGTTATACCATTCAAAATGTCCCGACCGGGCGTTGGGCGGGCTTGATTATGCGCACCGATACGGCGCCGTTTGATAATCCGAAAGTGCGGCAGGCGATGCGGATTTTTGCCGATCGGGATACCTTCGGCAAACTGGTGATGGGTGACGGCGGTTACATTGTCAGTTGTGACACGCCGGTTTGGTCGGGTGATCAATATGCTGCCGAGATGCAATGCCCTGCCGATATCGAACAAGCGAAAACATTGCTGGCACAAGCCGGTTATCCGAACGGGCTTGATGTGACGTTACACTATTCCGACGTTGATTACGGCACGTTGCGGTTAGCGGAAGTCTATCAGCAACAGGCGAAAACGGCAGGGATCAACGTGACGTTGGCGCTAACACCGGCGGACGGTTATTGGACGGATACTTGGATGGTCGAGCCGTTCTTTGTCACTTCGTGGTTCCAACGTCAGGCGGATCAGGTGTTCAACGAAATTTATCGTAGCGGCGCCAAATGGAACGAAAGCCATTGGAATAATGCCGAATTTGATCAAAAATTGGATGCGGCGCGCCAAGAGTTGGATTTTGCCAAACGCAAGGCGATTTATCTGGATTTGCAGCAACAGCTGTTTGCCGAAGGCGGTGCTTTTATTCCATTTCACCAAAATGCAGTGCGGGTGATTTCTGCCAAATTGTCGGGTCTGGCGGCGGATACCGAAGAAATGGCAATCCGTTTTCAAGATATTGAGAAAAAGTAGGTATTGATCCCAGCCGTTGCATATTGCGTGACGGCTGAAAACCGCACTTATGATTAAGCTCATTTTTCACCGACTATTTTTTGCCCTGTTTACTCTGATTTTTGTATCAGGGTTGGTATTTACCGTGGTCGAACTGCTGCCCGGCAATGTGTGTACCGCCTATTTGCAGCGTGCGGCGCAAGGGCCGCGCTTGGAACAGTGTATCAAACAGCAGGGCTTGGACAAACCGGCGGCGCAGCGTTATCGTCACTGGGTCGGCGGCATTATCGAGGGCGATTTCGGCACATCGCTGAAACGGCGTAAACCGATTGGCGAATTGGTGCAAGAGCGGTTTCGCAACACCGCACTTTTATCCGGTTTTGCCGCTGCGGTCGGGATTCCGTTGGCATTATTGTTGGGCTTTTGGGCGGGGATCCGGCGGGATAAAACGAGTGATTTGCTGATTTCGACGGTGGCGATGTTGGCGATGACGATTCCGGAATTTGTCAGTGCGGCGTTACTGATTTTTATCTTTGCGGTCTGGCTCAACTGGTTTCCGGCAATTACCACCGTACCGCCCGATGCACCGATAGCCGATTTGCTGCCGAATTTGGTGTTGCCGGTGACGGTGCTGGCGTGGGTGATGACCGCCCATATTTTACGCATGACCAGAGCGGCGGTTATTGAGGTGACGGCATCGGATTTTGTGCAAATGGCAAAACTGAAAGGCGTTCCGGCGCGGCGGCTGTTTTTCAGGCACGTTGCGCCTTCTGCGCTGATTCCGGCAATCAACGTGATTGCGCTGACGGTTGCTTGGCTGCTTGGCGGGGTGGTAGTTATTGAGCAGGTGTTTAATTATCCCGGCATGGGCACGCTGATGTTGCAGGCGATTTATGATCGCGATCTGCCGCTGGTGCAAGCGATCGCCCTAATTTTTGCCGTCGTCTATATTGTGGTGAATCTCTTGGCGGATCTGTTGATTCTGCTGCTTGACCCACGTTTACGCCATGCCAAAACCGCACGTTGAACCACAGGAAATAACCACGATGTTTCAGGCCTTTCACCGCACGTTACAACGGATTGTTGCCCGCCCTTCGGGCTTGATCGGCTTGGGCTTGACCGTTGCTTATATCTTGTTATCCCTGTTTGCGCCGTGGCTCGCGCCGCATGACCCGACCGCACAATATCCCGATTTAATTCAGCAAGCGCCTTCTATGGCGCATTTGATGGGCACAGACAGTTTGGGGCGAGATATGTTCAGTCGGGTATTGTACGGCGGACGTCTGGCGTTGTTGGTAACCGCCTGTGCGGCAGCGATTGCAGTGCTGTGGGGCGGTTTTGTCGGCATTTTGTTGGGGGTTGTCGGCGGTAAAACCGATGAAATCAGTATGCGCTTTGTCGATGCGTTTTTATCGATTCCATGGCTACTGTTTTTGCTGTTGGTGGCATCGGTTACTCAGGGCGGCGCTTGGACGGTGATCCCGATTCTCGGTTTTTTTTACGGGGTTGCGGTGATTCGGGTCGCCAGAGCGGCCACACTGCAAGTTGTTGCCCGTGATTTTATCACTGCCGCCAACGCACGTGGCGAGCGGCTTTTTACCTTGATTCGGCATGAAGTACTGCCGAATGTGGCGGATATTTTATTGGTCGAAGGGGCAATGCGTTGGAGCTGGATGTTGTTGGCGTTTTCTTCTTTGTCGTTTCTCGGTTTCGGCGCAACACCGCCGACACCGGATTGGGGCTTGATGATCGCCAATGAGCGCGGTTTTATTGCGATTACCCCTTGGGCGATTGTCTATCCCTGTATTGCGCTTTCCGGTTTGATTATCGGCATTAACCTGTTGGCGGACGCCTTGGGCAAAGCGCTCGGCGTTGATCGGGCAAAAGAGAGAATTTAACGATGACAGCCGAATTGATCCGAGTCGAAAATCTCAGCCTAGGCTTTGTAAAGCAAAACCGCCGATATCCGATTCTACGCGATATTTCGTTAAGCGTAAAAGCAGGTGAGTGTATTGGTATTGTCGGTGAATCCGGCTCGGGCAAATCTACGTTGGCACTGGCGTTAATGGGCTATCTCAAGAGCGGTTTAATGCGGTTTGAAGGCGAGGTCTATTTTGCCAAGCAGCCGCTGTTCAGCCTGAAAAGTAAGCAGTTGAACCGGTTGCGTGGCGGACAAATTGCCTTGATTCCGCAAAATGCCGGACAAGCATTGACACCGACCTTAACCGTCGGCGCACAAATTAACGAAGCGCTGCAACTCCACACCGCACTTAACCCAAAACAGCGTCGGCAAAAAGTCGTGACATTGTTGAACTTGGTGCGCCTGCCGACACCGCACTTATTGGCAAAACGCTATCCGCATCAACTGTCCGGCGGACAGCAGCAACGGGTAGCGATTGCGATGGCATTGGCGTGCGATGCCAAAGTATTATTGTTGGACGAGCCGACCACCGGCTTGGACGTGACCACGCAGGCTCACATTTTGGAATTTTTGCGCGAGCTGGCACAACGCACACAAGTGGCGATGATTTATGTCAGTCATGATTTAGGGGTGATTGCCCGTGTTTGCCGACGTATCGTAGTGATGTATGCCGGCGAAATTGTCGAGCAGGGCGATAGCCGTACTTTGCTGACCAAACCACAGCACCCTTATCCGCAGGCGTTATTACAGGCGATTCCGCACATGGAAGACCAACGGATTCCGTCCGCTCTGCCGGGATTTCCGCCGCCGGTAGGCGAAGTGCGGTTAGGGTGTGCGTTTGCACCTCGTTGCCGCCATGCCCGTGATCTGTGCCGCCAAATCGCACCGCCGTTACGCGACACGGCTGTCGGTGAGGTGCGTTGTCATTTTACGATTGAATATCAGCCGGCAATACACAACACCATCAATACCGTTTCGGCAACCGATACGGCAATTCCGGCACTGAACGTTACGGATTTGGCGATAAGCTATCAACGGCAAAGCTGGTTGCAGCGTTTGAAAAAGCAAGCGCCGCACAATACGGTTGACGATATTAATTTTACGCTGCAACAGGGGAAGACGCTGGCGTTGGTCGGGGAGTCGGGTTCAGGGAAATCGACGATTTTGCGTGCGATTGCCGGTTTGCAAAAACCGAGCCGCGGGCGTGTCGATGTGGGTAATACACCGTTGGCGGCAACGGTAAAACAGCGTAGCCGCGAGCAGTTGCAGGCATTACAGATGATTTTTCAAAATGCCGACAGTGCGCTTAATCCACGCCACACCATTGCTGAAATTCTGGCGGCACCGTTAAAACGTTACTTCGGTTTAACCGGAACCGCACTTCAGCAGCGTTGTGAACAGCTGATTGATGCGGTGCGCCTGCCGAAAACTTACTTGCAACGGTTTCCGGCGCAACTGTCCGGCGGCGAAAAACAGCGGATCGGCATTGCCCGTGCGTTTGCCGCCGAGCCGAAGCTGATTTTGTGTGATGAAGTCACCTCGGCACTGGACGTTTCGATTCAGGCGGCGATTTTGCGCTTGCTGAAACAACTACAGGCAGAACAAGGCACGGCGTATATTTTTGTGTCGCACGATTTGGCGGTGGTGCGGGCGTTTGCCGATCAGATTGCGGTGCTGTATCAGGGGCGTATTTGTGAAATCGGCACAACCGATCGTATTTTCCGAGCGCCGTTTCACCCGTATACCGAAGTTTTGTTGGGGGCGGTTTTAGAGCCGGATCCCGATAGCGAACCGAAGCTGTTGGCGGATGACGGCATTGAACAATCACCGTCATCGCAAGGCTGCCCGTTCCGGCGCCGTTGTCCGAAAAAAATCAGCGGCATCTGTGAAAGCCACATTCCGCCAAACCGCACTTTTGCCGACAATCACCGCATTTTCTGCCATTTATCGGAAAGCGAGCTGCTGAAGCCGATTTTTTAATCGCGCTTTTGCCTGCGGCATGATGGTCGATAATCTTTATTATTTAAATTGTAAATTGATATTCAAACCGTTTAAAAACGCTTGTTCTTCGCCCAGTTCACTGCGGGTCAGCGGGTTGCGTTCCAGATAGCCTTGTTCAAATTCCAGCTCCCAGATTTTCGAATCACTGCTGACATCGAGAGTAAATTTCTCGGTCAATTCGGTCGCCCGGCGTGAGCGGTTGATGATCAGTGCTAAGCGTAACAGCGTGATCAACGCCAGTATATCTTGTGCATCATAGCGGTTATCCGGCAGTAAATCGGCTGTTTTGAATGATTTGATTTGGTAACGCACCAGTGTTGCCAGCAGCCGTTGCTGGCTGCGGTCAAAGCCCGGCAGTTCACTGTTTTGTACAATATAGGCGGAATGTCGTTGCACACCGCTGTGATTGATTGCAATTCCGACTTCATGCACCAAAGCCGCAGACAACAGAATATTCTGCATATCCTGAATCCAATCACTGTTTTTCCAACGCTGGTATTTCTGCCCCAGTAATACGGCAGTGTCGGCAACCCGCAGCGCTTGCTCCTGATCAACACTGAAATGTTCCATCAGGCTGTTGACGGTGCGTTCACGAATGTCGTCGACCTGAAAACTGTTTTCTAATCCGTACATGACGCCTTCACGCAGGGCGCCGTCGGAATAACGCATTTGTTCGATGCGGTAATTGTCGAAAACCGCACTTAGAATCGCCAAGCCGGGCACAAATACACTGACCCGATCATCGCTCAGACCGGCGAGTTTCAGTTTGTCGAAGCTGTCGTATTTCAGTACTTTTTCGATTAATTGTTGCAGGTTTTCGACGGTGATCACGCCGTCTTTATTGAAAT
This sequence comes from Chelonobacter oris, assembly GCF_000772535.1. Classification (GTDB taxonomy): domain Bacteria; phylum Pseudomonadota; class Gammaproteobacteria; order Enterobacterales; family Pasteurellaceae; genus Chelonobacter; species Chelonobacter oris. The sequence goes on along the minus strand of NZ_JSUM01000011.1, from coordinate 62,371 downwards.
TTTCGTTGATAATCTGGCTGACGGTTTTAATCGTGCCGGATGAGCCCAGCACGGATTGCCACCCCAGATGGCGGTATTCCCACGATAAGTCTTCAATTTTTTCCAGTGCCGCTTGTTTGGCGTTGTTGAAGCTTTTGTTTGTGATTTTACCGTCGGGGAAAAACGTTTTGCCGAAGCTGACACAGCCCATGTTGCGACTGTTGGCGATCAACGGATTAAAGCCTTCGCCGATGATCATTTCGGTTGATCCGCCACCGATGTCCACCACCAGCTTACGCCCGTTTTCCGGCTGGGTGTGCGACACGCCGGAATAGATTAACTCCGCTTCTTCAGTACCGGAAATAATCCGAATCGGAAACGGAAAAACCTCTGCGGCAGCCTGTAAAAATTCGCTATTGTTGCTGGCGCGCCGCAGGGTGTAGGTGCCGACGGCACGCACATTTTCAGGCGAAAATCCCTGCAAACGTTCGGCAAACAGCGCCAGACAAGCCACGCCGCGTTCGATTGCCTCACGGCTTAAATGCTGGTTGTCGTCCAACCCCTGTGCCAGCTGCACTCGCTGCTTCAGGCGTGACAGCACCTGAATTGAACCGTTGACGATACGGACAATGATCATGTGAAAGCTGTTGGAACCCAGATCGATTGCCGCGAATTCTTTGGTTGCCGAGTCAGTCGAGGTTGTGTGTTGATTCATAATGGTTACTCTATTTTATGGATAAGGTTTTAGCCAGCAAGTAGTCGTGAATGGCCAGCTGCGAACGGCAAGGCGGCAGGTCATTGCGGACATAATCGTTTTTTTCTTCTGCATCGATGATACGCGCTTTGACGTTGTCTGATAACTGAATATTTAAAATATCGATCACACACTGTTTGGTGTCGGCGTCCAATAACGGCGTGCCGACCTCAATCCGACGGTCAAGGTTGCGGGTCATCCAGTCGGCGGAAGAGATATAGACGTCTGGATTGCCGTCATTTTCAAAATAATAGACCCGCGGGTGTTCCAAGAAGCGGTCGATGACACTGATGATTTCGATATTTTCACTCAATCCGGCAACCCCGGCGCGCAAAGCGCACATGCCGCGCACAATCATGCGAATCTTCACGCCGGCCTGACTGGCACTATACAGTAAATCGACGGTTTCCGGATCAACCACGTTATTGATTTTCAGGATAATACCGCTCTTTTTGCCTGCTTGGGCATGGCGGATTTCACGATTGACCAGATAGGCCAGCCGTTTTCGGACGTTGATCGGCGACACCAGCAGGTGGCTGAATTTGGTCGGGCTGAACGGCATTTCGATAAAGCGGAACACTCGTTTGACTTCTTCGGTGATTTTGCCGTTTTTTGTCAGCAGGGCGAAGTCGGTATAAATTCGGGCGGACCCCTCATGGAAATTGCCGGTGCCGACATGGGCGTAATCGACCAGCTGACCGTTCTCACGGCGAGTGATCAGGAACAGTTTCGAATGGATTTTAAACCCCGGTGAGGAGAAAACCACTTTGATATTGCTGTCGGTCAGGCGTTTTGCCCAGTCGATATTGGCTTGTTCGTCAAAGCGTGCCTGCAATTCGATGATCACAGTCACTTGCTTGCCGTTATTGGCGGCATTCATCAGTGCTTCGATAATGCGCGATTGTTTCGCCACCCGATATAAATTGATTTTAATTGCCGTCACGTTCGGATCGAACGACGCTTGGCGCAGCAGTTCGCAAATCACATTAAAACTGTGGTATGGATAATACAAGAGAATATCTTTTTTACTGACTGCATCGAGAATGATCCGTTCGTTTTTCAGCTGCGGGTGCGCAATCACCGTCAACGGCGCATTCACCAACTCTTTGTTGCCCAAATCCGGGAATTGCAGCAAATGTTTGAAACTTAAATAACGCCCGCCGGCCTCGACGGAATCCAGACTGCTGATATTCAAGCGCTGTTTCAGCATTTTTAGTAGGTTTTTCGGCATCGATTTTTCATACAGAAAGCGAACCGGCTGTGCGGTTACCCGTTGTTTCAGGCTGGACGACATCAGTTCGAGCAGACTGTATTCAACCTCGGTAATCAGGTCGTATTCGGCATCACGGGTCATTTTAATCGAATAGGCGGTGATTTCATCGTAGTCAAAAATCGCATCGGCGAAAATTTCCGCCAGACAAAAACGCAGTACGTTATCCAGCAGGATAATGCCCTGATGGCGTTTATACCGCTCTTTGGGCAGAATCACAAAGCGTGAAATCGTATCCGACGGAATCGGCAAAATGGCAAGGGTCTGGATTTTTTTATTTTTCTTCAGTTCGATAATCAGGTTGGAATTGTGCGCGCTGAGGGATTGCAGCAGGTCAATATCTTCATTCAGAATAATCGGGAAAATATGCTGTTTGATTTCACGCTTGAAATGTTCTTTGAGCCAGTTTTGGTGATAAGAAGAAAGTTGGGTTTCGTTGAGCAGGAAGATTTTGTGTTTTGCCAGTCGTAACATCAGGCGGCTGTAGATTTCGTCAAATTTCTGATTCAAGGTTTCCGTTCGTTGCTGAATCACTTCCAATTGTGAGCGAATCTGCTTAGCCGGCAATGATTCCTGTTCGCGGATAATCAGGAGCTTGTGCTTCAGATTGGCAAACCGCACTTGGTAGAATTCGTCCAAGTTGGCGGCAAAAATACCCAAAAAGCGAATCCGTTCCAGTAACGGATTGCTTTCGTCATAAGCCTCTTGCAACACCCGCTCGTTAAATGCCAGCCAGCTCAGTTCTTTCGAAGTATAGCTGTTTTTGTCTCTTTCCAACGTCAACATCCGAGGTCTCCTTTTGTCATGCATACTGTCTTTTTATAATTAAAGTTAAAATTCAAACTGATACAGCAAATCGACCGCCTGGTTCACCCCCGAAACCGATTGTAAAAAAAGTTGTGGCATTATTTTATAGCGTAAGGTGAGTTCTGCCAACGGTTGAAATAGCCCGACGCCGTATTTGACTTGCAGCCGCGGCGTAATATTGCCGCTGACCACCACTTGCGAATTGTCGCCGATGCCGGCGGTATCCAGCGTTAAATCGCTGATGCCGAAGGCTTCGCCGATGCCGCCGACCAGCTTGCCGCTCTTGGATAAACCCAGTCCGAGCATGGCGGCGCCGATAGAGGCGCTGGACGCCGAATCGCCGCTGTTGTCCAGCCCGCGTCCGGTCAAGAGATAGGACAGCGCTTCGTCCTGCGACATGCCCGGTTCGGAAAAGACTGCTACATCAGGTTGTTCGGCAATGCCGGTTACTTTGATCCCGGCAACGATTTTACTGTTTTCCATCGCTTCCGGATTGCGAATGGCTTCGATATTCAGGAACGGCTGCGATGCCAGCCCGGAAAAGCTGATTTGTCCGCGCCGAATCAGCAAATCCTGCCCGAAAGAGGCGTAGCGCCCGTTTTGAATGTTCACCTGACCGTATAACCCCAGCGTTTTTTCTTGCCGCACCGCCAGCGTGCCGTTTAAGTTGGCTTTCAGTCCGTAGGCGTTGAGTCGCACATCATTGCCGATATTGAGCGTGATATTCGATGAAACCGCCATGCCTGCTTGACGGGCGAGCGCTTGTTCTTGCAACGCCTGACGGATAGCGGCTTTGTTTTTGCTGTCGATGATAACCAAGTCGCTGCTGACGCCGACCGCACTTTCCGGCAGCGCTTCGATTTCGATTCTTGCCCACGGCACATCGACATTACCGGTCAGGCTTAGCAATTGCGGATTGATATTGGCTTCCACGTTCGGGCTGATTTCAATTTGTGCAATGCCCGGCATATCGAGTTTGAAACGGTCGGCTTGCGCCGCGATCTGTGCCTGCCACTGTTCCAATGTGCGCCACGATGCATTGCCGCTCAGGTTGAGTCGGCTTTCGGGGGTTTGCAATGTGCCGTTTAAAGTGGAAGAGGTGCCGTTAAAGGCGATATTGATCCGGCCGTCGGAGACTTGAAACGGCAAGGAATACATTTTAGCGCTCAGATTTTCCAGATTAAAGCCGCCGTTCAGCAACGGCGCCTGCAAGTTGCCGCCCAGTTGCAGGCGGCTGTTGATCACGCCTTGTACCCGTTCGCCTTTGGCCAGCAACTGATTGAGCAAATCCAAATTAAAATCCTGCAAGCGGATATCGCCGGACAGTGTGCGTGCCGCCGACAAATCGGAAACGGTTAAATCGGTTGCCAAGCGGCCGCTGCGGTTGATTTCGGCGGCGGTTTTCAGGGTTAGATTATTGTTCTGAATTTGGCTGTCGATGTTCAGATTCTGTAATTCAATCTGAAAAGTGCGGTAGTCAATCCGCTGTTTGAACCCCAGTTGACCGCTCTTTAACGCCAGCGCCAGTTCAAACGGTTTGTCGCTGAACCATGCGACTTTGCCGCTGCCGTCGATAATGCCGGAGACCTGACTGTTTTTATCCAGAAAATCGTTGATCATCGCCAGATTGATCTGCTTCAGTTCAAACGGAATATCGCCGTTATTGCCCGCCTTGAACGTTTGTGGGAAACAGATTTGTGCTTGTTGGTTCAGCCAGCAGTGGGCGGAGACTTCCGCTTCGTTTTGTGCCGCATTGAAGCCGACCTGCATATTATGGTTGTTGCGCCAGTCGCCGACCGGAGAATTCAACCGCACTTGACTAAATGTGCCTTGCCACATTTCGGCGGCGCGATCGAATCCACCGTAAATATTCAACGTACCGGACACCGGCTTGCCGGCGGTGCGCAGGTTGAGTTTGTGGTTTTTCTCGTTGCCTTCGGCAATTAATTTGGTTTGCTGCAGTTCGATATCAGCGTATTTGAACGAATCCAGATTCAGATACAGCGCACCGGCAATGATTTCGTCCATGTTCAACCGCCCTTTGGCACTGAAATTGCGCAGGCGAAAATCCTGATACTGGATGTTTTTGCTGATTAAGTCGATGTCGGCGGACGGCTTTTGCAGACTGCCCTGAATATTGATGTTGCCGTTCAGTGAGGCGGATAAATTCGGCAACAGCCCGGCGAGATTCGGCGCATTGATGTCTGCCTGTAAATCCGAGTTTTCATCAAAATGTCCGTTCAGGGTAACGGTATTATTGCCGTAAACCAGCTTGACCTGTTCGGCATTCAACCAGCGTTGGCGGCTGCTTTGCAAATTGCCGTTCAATTGCAGCGGTTGGTTGTTGAGGCGGCCGTCGAGGGCTACATCGCTGATTGCCACTTGCCAGTTTTCACCGTTGACTGTGCCCTCACTGTTTAAGCCGCCGTTTAGTAATGCCGCCCATTCCGGCAGGTAATGGCGGGTGTCGATATTCTCCAGCGTGATCGCACTTTGCCAGTGTATGCCGTCATGCCACGCCAGCTTAGCGTTCAATTCGGCTTTGCCGTTCAAGGCTTCGATCAGCAGCGATTGAATAGTGAGATCACGAAGGGTGCCGTTGCCGTTGAACGATAAACGGGACGGCGGCACGGCATTGCCGCTGACCGCACTTTGCAAGGCAATTCGGTATTGCGATAGGTTGCCGTCCAGTTGCAGATCCAAATCGTGTAATGCGATATCGGCATTGGTGCGGTTGTTGGCTTGATCGGCGTCGGATTGCGGTGCGGCACTGAACGGATAGCGGAATTGCGGACTTTGCAGGTGCAGATTAAACGGGTTATTCGTTTGATTGAGTTGCAGTTGTCCGTCCAGTTGTAAATCGGCGGCGCCTTGGGTCACCAGTTGCAGCGTAGCCGTTTGTTTGAGCGCGCCGTTCAAGTTTAATTTGACCGCACTTTGCGGCAGTATCAATTTTTCCGCTTGCAGCAACGGGTAAATATCGGCGCTCAGTCGGAAATCAAGCGGGAAATCCTGCGCCAACGTGATTTCGCCCTGTGCGTCCAGGTCTATCAGATCGCTGTTGATTTTCAACTGTTGCAAGACGACGTCATAACCGCTGGCATCGGCGACCAGATCAACGATCGGAATCGCAATATCCAGCCCGTTTTCACCTTGTTCCCGATAGTGCCAGTCACGGCCGTGTAAACCGAGTATATGGAGATCAAACGGCAGGGTAATCTGCTGTACATTCGCCAACAGTGGTTTTGCCAGTTGCTGTTGCAGGGCTTCCCAGTCTGTGGTTTGCGGTGCAAGCGCACGTTCTGTTGCCGTTTGCGCTTTTTCTCCGCCATTGTCGCTTGCAGGTTCTGCCGTTTCGACCGCAAATTGTTCGATTTGAATCGGTTGAATGGTCAGCCCCTGATCGTTATTCAGCGAAAGTGCGGTCTGAAAACGATTCATATTAAACGCCATGTTATCCACTTTGGCGTTTACGTTTTGTAGCGCAATATTGTTGATATCGATCGCTAACGGCAACGTGATGCGGCGCATTTCCCCCGATGAAGGCGGATTCGGTTCCGACGGCGGCAAAAGTGCGGTATCCACCCCGATCGTAACCTTGTCGAGGGAGAGGTCATCGATGCACACTTTGCGCTGCCACAAGCAGGAAAATCGTAATTGCGCATGGGTTTCGGCGATTGAAACGCCGATGCCGTCGCTGTGATATTCCACGTTTTTCAGGTGCAAGCCGTCACTCAGACTGCCGCTGATCTGCTCGATTTGCAGCTCGTCCAGCAGATTATCCGCCAGTTTCAGTAGCCCGCGCTGTCCGTAGCCGCTGGCGAGTAAGCCGATAAGCACGGCCAGCAGCAGTAACAGCAGCACGGCAAAGCCGCACAGCCATTTGCGCCAACCGCACTTGTGTTTTTTATTTTGTGCCTGTGTGTCGTCTTGTCGATTTTCCGTTGCCGTTGTCCGCTCTTGTGGCGCTGTTTGTGTGCTGTTCATTACAATTCCGTTCCCAGTCCGATATAAAATTGAATGTTTTTGCTATTGTCTTTATCCCGAATCGGAGTGGCGATATCAAATTTTACCGCACCGATCGGCGATGCCCAGCGTACGCCGATGCCGGCGCCGGAACGCAATTCCGCCGTAGAAAATTTGTTGGCGGCAAGCCCGGTGTCGTAAAATACTGCCGCCCACCAGTCTTGATAAACCTGATATTGGTATTCGAAATTGGCAATCGCCATGCGTGATGCGCCGATCAGTTTGCCGTCACGGTCTTTCGGCGAGACTTTTTTATAGCCGTAACCGCGAATACTGCGATCGCCGCCGGCGAAGAAGCGCAATGCCGGCGGAATACGTGCCAAGTCTTTGGTGTTTATGTAACCGATTTCAAACCGAGTTAAAAAACGGTGATTGTCAAAATAGGTGCGAATCCAAGCGGAAGAGGCGCGTATGCTGTAAAAATCCACGTCGGAACCCCAGATTTTGCGGCCGATATTGAACGTCAGATTCTGCGCGTCGCCCCAAGTCGGGAACATGCCGCCGCGCAAGCGGGTTCGGTTAAAGCCGACGGTCGGATAGAGCAGCAGAGTGCTGTGCGAAATGTCGGCTTGGGTAAAATCATCGTAACGGGCGCGCACACCGGCAAAATACTGCCAGCCGCTGCTGTGATTCCAATAGCGCAGCCCTGCCAGCGTGATGGTGCTGGATTTGGTGTCGTTGTTGTCTTCCCGTTCCATCCCGCCGGAGAATTCATAATAATAATTCATCGGGTTGGCCAGCAGCGGCATACGGTATGTCGCTTCCAGCGTTTGCTGCGGCGCAGACAGGTATAGATTGCTGCGAATGCTGTGGCCGCGGCTGTTAATCCACGGGCGTGTCCAGCCGACTTGGAGACGAGGGCCGACATCGGTCGAATAGCCGATCCCCAGTTCGACGCTGTTTTTCTTTTTCGGTCGCAGCAACACATCGAGATCGACCCGTTTGGCTGCTTCGTCCAAGTGCGGTTCCAGCAACACTGAGCTGAACCAGTTGCTGGAGGTGTAGTTGGAGGTTAGGGTGGACAGATCGTTGATCAGATAAGGCTCTCCGGCTTCAATCGGCAGCATGTTACGCAAATAATCTTCACGGATTTGTGAATTTTTAAAGCGGACATCGCCATAGTGATAGCGCTGCCCGCTGTTAAATACGATATGCCATACGGCTTCATGCTCTTCCGGCGTGACCAGCAGTTGTGACAACACGAAATCGGCATCAAAATAACCGCGCTTTGCCGCCAGACTTTGCAGTGAGGATTTGTAGCGGTCATATTCGCCTTGGTTGAGCACGGTTCCGACCGACGGCAGGGTTTTTCGCAAGGCGATAAATTCCGGATCGAGGTTGGCATCGCCCAGAATTTGGATTTCAGGTTCGGCATTTTTTACCGGTTGCGCCAGTACCACCTCGGCAAACAGCAAATCCTTTGCCGGTGCGGCACGCTGTTGCAGGCGGAAGGTGATTTGGTTGTTGAAATAGCCGAGTGCGCGCAGGGCGTTTTCGATGGTTTGAGCGACCAGATATTGGTAGCGCTCCGATCCGTCCGCTTCATCATTGCTTAACTGTGACAGATGAATGCGCACGTTGTCGCTTAAAACCGGGTTTTCAATGCCTTGTACACGTAACAGGACGGTTTGTCCCTGTGCCGCCGCGGCTGCCGAAAAAAGGAACGGCAGCGAAAAACAGAACAGGCGGCTGACGAATTTCCATTTAGACAATTTCACATAAACTCCGTGAGTGGTTTATTGTTTTATAATGACGGATTGACCTATTTTTGACTACAAAATCGCTATTAAGTTTACCCTTAAGCAGTGGTTATGCCAATGATTTTGGGCAGAATCGATTATGCCGCTTCATGCGCCCGCCTTTATTTTTGCTGTAATAATAGTGTAACAATTTTTTGCTACAGTGATTCGGCTCAATGTCGAGCTATCATTTTTCGCATTCACCGAAGGACTGTTTATGTTTAAGAAATCATTTTTGATGACCGCACTTGCTACTGCAACCGTTTCTTTTTCCGCGACTGCCGCAACCGAGATTACCTGGTGGCACGCCATGGGCGGTCAATTGGGGGAGACGGTCAACAAGATGGCGGCGACTTATAACGCCTCTCAGAATCAGTGTAAGATTGATCCGATTTATAAAGGCAGTTATGAAGAACTGCTGACCGCCGGCATTGCGGCATTTCGTGCCAAACAGGCACCGAACATCATTCAGGTATATGAAGCCGGCTCCGCAACGATTATCAATGCCAAAGGCGCGTTGACGCCGGTGGCGGATCTGTTTGCTGAGAGCGGTGTGGCATTTGATAAAAACGATTATCTGCCGGGGATCCGAAATTTCTATGCCGACAGTCAGGGCAAGATGATCGGTATGCCGTTTAATTCGTCCACCGTCATCCTCTATTTCAATAAAGCGGCGCTGGCAAAAGCCGGTGTGCAACCGCCGAAAACCTGGGAAGAATTTGAGGGCGTGGCGGAAAAATTGAAACAAGCCGGTTATATCGCCCTGTCACAGTCGCATTCGCCGTGGATTTTGTTCGAAAATTTCCATTCCCGTCATAATCTGCAACTGGCTGATCAAAATAACGGCTTTGACGCACCGGCAAGCAAGCTGGATTACAACAATGATCAGCTGAAAATGCATTTGAATAAATTCAAAACGTGGAAAGACAAAGGCTATTACGGTTACTACGGCGAAGGTTGGGGCGACAACCAAACCCCGTTTGAAAAAGGCGAAGTCGCCATGTGGCTGGGCTCTTCCGGTTCGTTCGGCGGCATTAAAACGCAAGCCGATTTTGAGTTCGGTACTGCATATCTGCCGTATTGGGATTCCGTCACACAGGGCAAACAATATAACACCTTTATCGGCGGTGCGGCATTGTTTGCGTTTTCAGGCAAATCAAAACAGCAAAATGCCTGTTCGGCCGATTTTTTCAAATACCTGAGCAGCGCCGAGGTGCAGGCCGGCTGGCATAAAGAGACCGGCTATGTGCCGATCACCACCGCCGCTTATGAAAAAGTCAAAGCCGAAGGCTACTACACGCAGGAGCCGGCGGCGGAAACCGGGATTTTGCAGTTGAATCTGCCGGGCGGCGAATGGACCAAAGGCTACCGTTTGGGCTTTTATCCGCAAACCCGTGAAGTGATCCGCAGTGAAGTCACCAAACTGTTTACCGGTGCGACCGATGTGGAAAGCGCATTGAGCGTGATTGAAAAAGAGGGTAATCAATTGCTTTCCCGCTTCGCACAAACCGTAAAATAAGCCAAGTGCGGTCAAATCCGGGGCGGAATTCCCGCTTCGGGTATTTTCTTTCTGTTTGGATAAGACGATGAATAAAAGAACGTTCCAACATTCGGTGTTGCCCTATTTGTTTATTGCGCCGCAATTACTGATTATCGCCGTGTTTTTTGTCTGGCCGGCGTTTCAATCGGTCAACATGAGCTTTTATCTGCAAGATCCGTTTGGTTTCAGCGCGACTTTTGTCGGCCTGCAAAATTATATTGATGCCTTGAGCAACCCGAATTATTTCGGTTCGTTCCGCTTTACTGTGATTTTTTCAGTGTTGGTCACATTTTTTTCATTGGCGATTGCCTTGTTGTTGGCGGTAAAAGCCGATCAGGTGATTCGTGCCAAAAACAGCTACAAAACGTTGATTATCTGGCCTTATGCGATTGCCCCTGCGGTTGCCGGGCTGCTGGCGGTATTTTTGTTCGATTCGCATGTCGGCCCGTTGTACAAACTGTTGAACCGAATGTGGGCGTTTGATCACAAGCTGGATTCGTTCGATGCCACGTTGGCTCTGGTGCTGATTTCGGTATGGAAACAGGTCAGCGTGAATTTTGTCTATTTTATCGCCGGCTTACAGGGCATTCCGCAGTCGGTCAAGGAGGCGGCGGCGATTGACTGTAAAAGCCGCAGCAAGCGCTTTTGGACGATAACTTTTCCACTGCTGGCGCCGACCACGTTTTTCTTACTGGTGATCAATATCACCTATGCCTTTTTTGAAACCTTCGGCATTATCGACACCTTGACCCGCGGGCGACCGAGCGGCGAAACCTCGACTCTGGTCTATAAAATTTACCAAGACGGTTTTTTAGGCGCCGATTTGGGCGGCAGCTCGGCACAATCGGTGATCTTGATGGTGTTTGTGATGCTGTTGACCGTGATTCAATTCCGTTTTTTGGAAAAGAAAGTGCATTACTGATTGGCGCCAAAAGGAAAAATTTGCATGAAAAATAAACTGTTTGACCATCTTATACTGATTTCGGGCGTGATTTTTTTGATGTTGCCGGTGTGGCTGGCATTGGCGTCATCAACGCACAGTGCCGAGTATCTGGCACGTAACGGGATCCAATTCTGGTTTGGCGATGAGTTCATCAGCACTTATAAAGATTTGCTGGTCGGCAGCTCCAGTGTTTTTTTGAATGATGTATCGACACAAATCAAGGGCGCCAGCGGCTTGACGATGTTGAAAAATTCGCTGATCTTGGGGCTGGGATTTGCTGTCGGCAAAATTGTGATTTCCATGCTGGCGGCGTATGCCATTGTCTACTTCCGTTTTCCGCTGGGGACATTTTTATTCTGGGTTATTTTCAGTTCGCTGTTGTTGCCGTTGGAAGTGCGGATCATTCCCTCTTACGAAATTGTGGCGCAGTTAGGCATGGTCAACAGCTACACCGGTTTGATTTTGCCGCTGATTGCTTCGGCGACGGCTACCTTTTTCTTTCGCCAGTTTTTTCTCTCGATTCCGGACGAATTGATTGAAGCGGCAAAAATGGACAATGCCGGGCCGTGGCGTTTCTTCATGGATATTTTATTGCCGTTATCGAAAGCGATGATTGCCGCCATTTTCATTATTATGTTTGTGGTGGGCTGGAACCAGTATTTATGGCCGATTTTGATGACGACCGACGACAGTTTCAAAACCCTGTTGTTAGGCATCAAGGACATCATCAATGTGTTGGACGACGGCAAAATTCCGGCCTATAACCGCGCTTTTGCCTTGGTGGTGTTGTCGATTGCGCCGCCGGTGTTGGTGGTGGTGCTGTTCCAGAAATGGTTTATCAAAGGGTTAGTCGATTCCGATAAATAATGAATAAGAGAAAATTATGTCAGCATTAGAAATCAAAAACGTCAGTAAAGTGTATCCCAACGGCAAAGCGGCAACTTATCATGCCGACATCCGCATTGAAGCCGGTGAGTTTGTGGTGTTTGTCGGCCCGTCCGGCTGCGGTAAATCAACCTTATTGCGCATGATCGCCGGCTTGGAATCAATCACCTCGGGGGAGATGTATCTTGCCGGTGAACGGATTAATGATTTGGAACCGGCGGATCGCAATATTGCGATGGTGTTCCAAAATTATGCCCTGTATCCGCATATGACGGTATTCAAGAATTTGGCGTATGGGCTGATTAACCGTAAATATCCGAAACAGGAGATCGAAAAGCGGGTAGAGGCGACCGCCAAACTGTTGCAATTGAGCGAATATCTGCATAGCAAGCCGAAAGAGCTGTCCGGCGGACAGCGACAACGGGTGGCGATGGGGCGGGCGATTGTGCGTGAGCCGACGCTGTTTTTGTTTGACGAACCGCTTTCCAATCTGGATGCCAAACTGCGCAATACCATGCGTTTGGAAATCAAGGCGTTGCAGCGGCGGCTGAATATCACCGCCGTCTATGTGACCCACGATCAGGTGGAGGCGATGACGATGGCGGATAAAATCGTGATTCTCAACGGCGGCAGAGTGGAGCAAATCGGCACGCCGAAAGAGATTTATCACCGTCCGGCAAACCTGTTTGTCGCGACGTTTATGGGATCACCAGCGATGAATATTTTGGACGCCACTTTACAGCAAGGGGTGCTGCGCCTGCCGAGCGGACACTACTTCAAACCGGATTTTAACTTGCCGTCAAATTGGCAGGGCAAAGCGTTAAAAATCGGTATCCGTCCGGAAAAAATTCAGTTGTCGTATCAGCGCCCCGATGTGGAGAATCCGTTTTTACTGTCGGCGGAGATCGTTGAAGATTTGGGGGCGCAGCGGGTGATTCACGGTAATTTAGGTTCGCAGTCGTTGTTGGCGGTAACGGAAATGAATACGGTTGCAGCGCAGGATACGCTGTATTTTAGTGTGGCAAGTCGGGATATTTACCTGTTTGACAGCGAAAGCGGACAGGCGGTTTATCCTGTTGCTTGAGATTCTCGATCGGCAAAAGGAGGCGATGATGGTCGCAGTTTATTCACACGATGTTGCGCCGCAACACCACGTTACATTCATTACCCGAGTTTGTGCGGAACTGGAGTACGTGCCGAAACAGATGATGAATGAAATCGTTCAGGCCGAACGCAGTACGGAAGCTCATCGCCGTTATATGCAGTTGCCTTGTCTGCAAAGCATTGAGTGCGGTCATCAGGGAACGGAGCGGCAGCTGTCGCGTCACTTCCGCATAGCGGCATGGAATCTGGAGCGCTGTTTGGATGTGGACGCAAGTGCGGTTTTATTGCGTCGGCATCAGCCCGATATTGTGTTGTTGTCGGAAATGGACAACGGCATGGCGCGTACACAGCAGCGCCATACTACACAGGCGCTGGCAAAAGAACTGGGCATGTATTATCTGTACGGCGTTGAGTTTTTGGAGCTGGATTTGGGGAGTGAAATCGAACGTACACTGGCGACGGACGATTTCAACAGTAAAGGCTGGCACGGCAATGCGATTCTGAGCAAAGTGCCGTTCAAAGCGGTCGCCATGTTGCGTTTTGATGATCACGGGCATTGGTTTGGCGGACAAAAAGTCGGCGATCATTTTGGTGAAGCACGAATCGGCGGCAGAATGGCGCTGTTGGCGGAAGTGGCGACATCACAGGGCAATGTGCTGCTGGTCAGCACCCATTTGGAAAGTAATGTTAATCAGGATATTCATTACCGTGAACAACAAATGCTGACGTTGGCGCAAGCCTGCCGACAGTTTAAACCGAATCTGCCGGTGATTATCGGCGGTGATCTAAACACCGGCAATAATCTGGCGGATGGATTGGATCACCATGCCGAACCGCTCTTTCACAGTATGGAACGGCTTGGCTATCACTGGCAAGCCAATCCGGAAGGCGTTACCACTCACCATTCACGTATTACCCTGCGCCAACAGCGGCAGCAAAAATTGGACTGGTTCTGTGCCAAAGATATTCGTTGTTCGCACGGCAAAATTCTATCGGCATTCGCCCCCGACGGCACACCGTTGTCCGATCACGAACCGATTTTAGCGGACTGGGTTTATCCGAAAACAGACCGAACCGGCATTTAATCGTGCGATAACGTCATATTGACCGGGTGATTTAATATGTTATTTCTTCAGCGCTCCCAAAATCCCCCTGACGATTTGGCGGGTGATTTGGTTGCGGATATTGCGCCCGATGCTTTTGCTGACACTGCTGACGACTTGTTCGGTGGCGGTCAGTTGTTCACCGCGTTTTTTAGTGCCGAAAATCAGACGGCTCAAGCTGCCCATCAAGCCGTCGTCTTGCTGCTGTTCCGCCTGTTGCTGTTGTTTTTCGGCAACCACTTGCAGGTTTTGCTGTTCGGCGGCCAACACTTCAAACGCTGATTCGTTATCGACGTCGTCACGATAGAAAGGGTATAGATCATCGCCTTTCACCCGGCTTGACCGCTCTTCGTCCGTGATGGGTTTTAGTTGGCTTTTCGGCGGATAAATAGAGGCGATTTCGACCGGCGTCGGCATACCTTTTTCATCAAGGAAAGAAACCAGTGCTTCGCCGACGCCAAGTGCGGTAATGGCTTCCACGACATTGACTTCGGGATTGCTGCGGAAGGTTTCGGCGGCGGATTTGACCGCTCTTTGATCGCGTGGGGTGAAGGCACGCAGCGCGTGTTGAATGCGGTTGCCTAATTGTCCCAACACGCTGTCCGGTAAGTCGAGCGGATTCTGGGTGACAAAATAGACGCCGACGCCTTTGGAGCGAATCAGGCGGACAACCTGCTCGATTTTTTCGACAAGTGCGGTCGGAGCGCCGTCGAACAGCAAATGCGCCTCATCAAAAAACATCACGAACGTCGGTTTTTCCGGATCGCCGACTTCCGGCAGTCGTTCGAACAGTTCCGCCATCAGCCACAGCAGAAACGCACCGTACATTCGGGCGGAATTGATCAATTTCTCCGAATTCAGAATATTGATCACACCGCGTCCGTCACGGGTTTGCAGCCAGTCTTCCAGATTCAGCGCCGGTTCGCCGAACAGCTTGGCGGCGCCTTCGTTTTCCAGCGTCAACAACGAACGCTGAATCGCCCCGACACTGGCGGCGGAGACATTGCCGTATTCCACGCGATAGCTTGCGGCGTTGTCGGCAACGTGTTTCAACATGGCGCGCAGATCTTTCAGATCGATCAATAATAAGCCTTTATCGTCCGCAACCCGGAATACCAGATTGAGTAAGCCCTCTTGCGTAGCGTTCAGGTTCAGTAAACGGGAGAGCAGCAACGGCCCCATTTCGGAAATGGTGGTGCGCAGCGGAATGCCGCTTTCAGCGAAGACGTCCCAAAACGATACCGGATAACCGCTGAGATAACGTTCACCGCCCAATTCAAACTGTTCGATTCGCTCGGCAACTTTGCCTTGCAGTTCGCCGGCGTTTACCAGACCTGAAATATCGCCTTTTACATCGACCAAAAATACCGGCACGCCGTCATCGCTGAAAGCTTCCGCCAGTTTGCGCAGACTGATGGTTTTGCCGGTTCCGGTTGCGCCGGCGATCAAGCCGTGGCGATTGGCCATGTTGGCAGTCAAAGAAAGGGTTTTGCCCTGTTTGGTGCGGGCGAGTGCGTATTGGCTCATAAAATATCCTTGGTTCAGCAGTGATTGCCGCTGATAATACGTCATTTACGGGGTTGACGAAAGTTTAAACCGCACTTTCGACCTACAATCTGCCGTGAAGCAGCGCAGGCAGCGCTAAGAGCGAATCCAGACGGCGATCGGCAATGCTGTAACGCGGATCGGTTCGCAGCTCCTGCGGCGGAATGGCAATCACCTCCATTTGCGCCGCCTTGCCGGCGATGACGCCGTTGACGGAATCTTCGACCGCCAAACACGCCAACGGCGAAACCGCCAGCTTTTCGGCGGTGTTGAGGTAGACCATCGGGTGCGGTTTGCCGTATTGCAACTCATTGGCGGAATTGAGAGAGATAAAATAGTCACGCAGTTGCAGGGTATCGACCACGGCATTAATCACCTGCATATTGGAAGATGATGCCAATGCCACTTTTAAACCGTTGTCTTGCAGCCATTGCAGTGCTTCCCGTACACCGGGCAGCGGTTCGCCGTGGCGGCGAATCCAGTCAGTCACGTTGCTGTTCATGGCATCACTGATTTCGCGTTGTTTTCCCAATGGCAGATCAAATTGGCGACACCAGATATGTGCGATATCTTCCACCCGTTTGCCGACGGTGGCGTCGGCGTCTGCTTGTGTGATTTGAATATTGCAAAGGCGCTGCATCACTTCAAATTTTGCGACTTCCCATGCGGGTTCGGAATCAATTAAAATTCCGTCCATATCAAAAATAACTGCTTTTAACATTGTGTCTCCAAAAATCGGGTGAATGGGATTATTGGTTTTGCAACTCTGCGCCACGGGTGGCGATAACGTGTTGATACCAATAGAACGAGGCTTTTTTCCGGCGTGCCAGATTGTCGTTGTGATCGACATAAATAAAGCCGTATTGTTTTTTATAACCGTTCAGCCAGCTGAGCAAATCGATCACCGACCAAGCGTAATAGCCTTTTACATTCAGCCCTTTTTCAATGGCGTGCTGTAAGGCGATTAAGTGGGTTTTGATGTAATTAATCCGCGGGATATCGCAAATTTCGCCTTCGATAATCGGATCTTCGTCGCCGAGCCCGTTTTCGGTGATATAAATTTTCACGTTGCCGTAGCGTGCTTGCAGCATCAGCAAGCCGTCAAGAAAACCTTCAGGTGAAATTTCCCAGTCCCATTTGGTATAAATTTTATCCGCCATTTTAACGGTGCGGTAGACATTGTCGAAACTGGCTTTGCCCGGTGCAAGGGTCGAGGTTTCACGGCTGTGTTCGATCGGTTGTTGTACCTCGTGCAGTTTTTCAACCCGCATCGGTTGATAATAATTCAGCCCGATAAAATCGTTTTGCGGCGCAGCCGCCTGCAAATCCGCCAATTCCTGCGGATCCCAATCCGGGGTCAAACCGCTCTTTTGCAGTTGTTGCAGCACATACTCGGGATAGTGTCCTTTCAGCACGGGATCGTAATACCAATAGGTATCGAATTCGTTGGCATGGCGGGCGGCAAATAGGTTGTCTTCGTGGTTATCCACCGCAAAAGCCGGATTAAAAACATGTGTGATTCCGATTTCGCCGAATTGTTTCAAACGTTTATAAGCCAAAACCGCTCTTGCGTGTGCCACAAAAACATTATGTGTGACTTGGAAATATTTTTTCGGATCGTTGGTGATCCCCGGCGGGTGCGCACCGGTCAGGTAGCCGTTGCCGCAAAACATAATCATTTCATTAAAGGTAATGAAATGTTTGACGCGATCACCAAAGGCGTTAAAACAGACTTCGGCATAATGGACAAAGGCGTCAATGGTCGCTTTATTGTGCCAACCGCCCTGTTTTTCCAGCGCTAACGGTAAATCCCAGTGATACAGCGTGACAAAAGGCACAATGCCGTATTTGAGGCATTCATCGATCAGATTATTGTAAAAATCCAAGCCCTTTTGATTGACTTGCCCGCCGCCGTCGGGAAAAATGCGCGGCCAGCTGATCGAGAAACGATAAGACTCTAAGCCCATTTCCGCCATGAGTCGGACGTCTTCTCGGTAGCGATGATAATGATCAACGGCAACATCACCGGTTGTGCCTTCAAAGGTTTTGCCCGGAATTCGGACAAATTCGTCCCAATTGCTCATGCCTTTACCGTCTTCATTCCAAGCGCCTTCAAGCTGATAGGCGGCACTGGCGGCGCCAAATAAAAAATCATGCGGAAATTTCATGGATCCTCCTGACTATGTGTGTAGATTCTGCCTGATAGTATAACGTAAATTTATTATCGGTAGGGGCTAATTTGGTTGCAGGATATGCCAAAAAGCATCGATCAGCGGCAGCTGCAACCGTTTTTTCTGCACACAGACGCCTAATTCGAACGGCTTGACCGAGAGCGGCAAATCCAGATAGGAAACCTGTCCGTTCATCGGGCTGTTTTTAATTACAATATCCGGCAGCAGCGCCACCCCGCAGCCGAGCGCAACCATCGGCACAATCCCTTCATGTCCGCTGACCGAGGCGTAAATTTTCGGGTGTTTGATATTCATCTGTTTGAACCAGAGATCGATCCGTTCCCGCACCGGCCCTGCGACCGGCAGGATAAAAGGAATCTGCTGCCAGTCTGGCGGGTGTTGTTGCAGCAAACGGGTGGAGGTGCAAGCGACTCGCGGCGTAATCAGTGACAGTTGAATGTGAGCGATGAAGTGAAAATCAATATTGTCCGGCAGTTTCAACGGTTTGCCGACCAAGGCCAAATCCGCCTGCTGCGACCGCACTTGCTCAATCGCATTGGCGGGATCGCCGGTGGTGAGTTTGATTTCGACTTGCGGATAGTGACGGCGAAAGCGCTCCAGAATCGGCGGCAAATGGCTGTAGGCGGCGGTGACCGAACAGAACAGTTTCAGTTCGCCTTGTAATTCCGTTTGGCCGGTGTTTAATGCTTGTTTGAATTGTTGCCACTGTTGCCAATTTTGGCGGGCAAACAGTAAGAATTTTTCGCCGGTTTTCGTGAGTGAAACTTGGCGGTTATCACGCAAAAACAGCGACTGTTTCAGCTCCGCTTCCATTTTCTGGATCTGGCGTGACAGGGTGGACGGGCTCATATGGTTTTGAACCGCCGTTTGATGAAAATTGCGGTTTTCCGCTAAATCCAAAAACAGTTTTATCTCTTGAAAATTCATCTTGACCGCACTTTAAATCCTTATTGATTGCAAAATTTGCAATCATAACTTCTAATAATATCAATTTTCGCAATCTGGATTTTAGTCTATACTGACCGCACTTGTCCAGCAGGACGTTTTTTAACCCGTTTAACAAAGGAAAGAGTATGTCTAACTATTTCAATACCTTGAACTTGCGCCAGCAATTAGCGCAGTTGGGACAATGCCGTTTTATGGATCGTGAAGAATTTGCCGATGAAGCAAATTTTCTGAAAGGCAAAAAAATTGTAATTGTCGGTTGTGGTGCGCAAGGCTTAAATCAAGGGCTGAATATGCGTGATTCTGGCTTGGATATCAGTTATGCGCTGCGTCCGGAAGCGATTGCGGAAAAACGTGCTTCCTTTCAGCGTGCCAGTGAAAACGGCTTTGTGGTCGGTACGTATGATCAATTGATTCCGAGTGCCGATTTGGTGATCAACTTAACGCCGGACAAACAGCACTCTAAAGTGATCGCCGATGTGATGGGCTTAATGAAACAAGGTGCGGCGCTTGGGTATTCGCACGGTTTGAATATCGTCGAAGTGGGCGAGCAGATCCGTAAAGACATTACGGTGGTGATGGTGGCGCCGAAATGCCCGGGTACGGAAGTGCGGGAAGAGTATAAACGCGGTTTCGGTGTGCCGACTTTGATCGCGGTTCACCCGGAAAACGATCCGCAAGCGGAAGGCTGGGCGATTGCCAAAGCGTGGGCGGCGGCGACCGGCGGTCATCGTGCCGGCTGTTTGGCGTCTTCTTTCGTGGCGGAAGTGAAATCCGATTTAATGGGCGAGCAAACCATTCTGTGCGGTATGCTGCAAGCCGGTTCAATCGTATGTTACGACAAATTGGTTGCTGACGGCAAAGATCCAGCGTATGCGGGCAAACTGATCCAATACGGTTGGGAAACCATTACCGAAGCCTTAAAACAAGGCGGGATCACCTTGATGATGGATCGTCTGTCGAACGCCGCCAAGTTGCGTGCCTTCGAATTGTCCGAGCAAATCAAACAAGAATTGGCGTTCTTGTTTGAAAAACATATGGACGATATTATCAGCGGTGAATTTTCTGCAACCATGATGGCGGACTGGGCAAACAACGATGCCAATTTGCTGAAATGGCGTGAAGAGACCGGTAAAACCGCATTTGAAAACGCCCCGAAAGCCGACGGCATTAAGATTTCCGAACAAGAATTCTTTGATAACGGCGTAGTGATGGTGGCGATGGTCAAAGCCGGGGTAGAACTGGCGTTCGATACCATGGTGGCAAGCGGCATCTATGAAGAGTCGGCGTATTACGAGTCGTTGCACGAATTGCCGCTGATTGCCAACACCATTGCCCGTAAACGCCTGTATGAAATGAATGTGGTGATTTCAGACACTGCGGAATACGGCAATTATCTGTTTGCTAATGTCGCTACGCCGATTTTGCGCGAGAAAATCATACCGACCTTGTTACGCGGCGATTTGGGCGAAGCCACACCGGCGGTTGAAATTGATAATGTGACTTTGCGTGATGTCAATGACGCTATCCGCAACCACCCGATCGAATATATCGGGCAGGAATTGCGCGGTTATATGACGGACATGAAAAAAATCGCCGTTGCCAGTTAATCCGACCGCACTTTGAATGTCAAAAATCCCTTTGATGTGAGTCAAAGGGATTTTTTATATCGGACAAATACATCAAGTGCGGTCAGCGCATTCACTTAAAGCGCTTTTGCTGCTTTTCCCCATACCGCACTTAGCGTCAGCGTGATGAGTGCCGGCAAAACCCAGCTTAAGCCCAAATGGTAAAACGGAATATGGTTCAGTAACGCATCGACTTTCAGCGGCAACCAGCCCAGATTGTTCAGGCTGTCGCACAAGCTGAACAACAGCACCACACCGATAGTGAAACGGGTGCTGAAACGGATTGCCGGCAAGTACGGTCGCAACAGTTGTAAAACCACCAGCATAATTGCCATCGGATAAATCATCAATAGCGCCGGAATGGTGATGCGTAGCAGCGTATCCAGTCCGGTTTCGGCAATGATAATCGTGGCGACGGTGAACAGAATGATAAAAAATTTATAGTTCAGGCGCGGATGAAATTTTGAGAAATAGTCGGCGCAGGCGCTGGTGACCCCGACCAGCGTGGTCAGGTTGGCCAACATCACGATCGCACTCATCATCAATAAACCGCTCTTGCCGAACAGTTGGTTGACATAAGCGGAAAAAATCTGCCCGCCGTTAGTGGCGGCGGCGGCAACGTGTTCGCTGGTTGCCCCCAGATAAAACAGGCACAAATAAAGTGCCGCTAACAGCACGACCGACACCGCACCGGCGCCCAGTGTGTATTTCAATACCGCACTTTTATGCGCCACACCTTTGATTGCCAAAGCGCGCGCCACAATACCGCCAAACGCCATTGCCGACAGCACGTCCATAGTTTGATAGCCGCCGACCAGCCCGGTGGCTATCGCAGAATTTGTCGCATAGGCATGGCTGGGCAAGCCGATGTCGGACAGCGGATTGGCAATAACCGCAATGCCGACCAGCGTCAGTAACAGCAGCAATAACGGCGCCATCACTTTGCCGATACTGGAAATCATGGTGCTGCGCCCGAGCATAAAAAACAGAGCGACCAGATTAAAAGCAATGGCAAACAGGATATGCGAATACTCGCCGTTAAACAGATTCAGCGGCTGCCATGCCATTTCATAGGCGACATTGGTGATTCTCGGCATGGCGAAAGTCGAGCCGAGCACCAAATATAAAATCGACCAAAATGCCACTTCGGCCCATTTCGGCAGTTCAATCGACAGCGCTTCGCCGCGCCCTTTTACCGACACCGCCAACAGCGTGACAAACGGCATCAGCACACCGGTCGAAATAAAGCCGAATGCCGCCCACAGCCAGTGTTGACCGGCATGATAGCCCTCCATCGGCGGAAAAATAATATTGCCTGCGCCTAAAAACAGCGAAAAAATCATCATGCCTAAAATGGCGGTGTCTTTACGGGATAACATAAAATTGCTTCACCTTTTATTATATTTTTAAAATCGGCTGATTTTACTATATAAATAGGACTTATTAGAGAATTAAATCGGAAAATCTTGATTTTTTATCATTTTATGAGGCAAATTTGATTTTTTGAAGAGAATATCGCTATTCGGCATTAATGAGAAACAGCGTTAGAAAAGCGGCGGTGAAGTTGTTATACTGCCAACGCAAAAGTGCGTTATGTTGTCAATATTGACTCGGCCCGATGTTGCGGGCGTTGGAGGATCTGAAAAGTGAAAAAATTATCTGCTTGTCTGTTGAAATCATTACTGGTGGCGACGCTGGGGTTGTTCGGCAGCTCGGCATCGGCACAAAAACTGTATGTGTATAATTGGACGGAATATATTCCGTCCAAACTGCTGGCGGACTTTACTCAAGAAACCGGCATTGAGGTGATTTATTCGACTTTTGAAAGTAACGAAGAGATGTATTCCAAAATGAAGCTGACCCAAGACAGCGGCTATGATTTGGTGTTTCCCTCCAGTTACTATATCGGCAAAATGGCGCAGGAAGGCATGTTGCAACCGCTGGATAAAAGCAAATTAAGTAATTTGGCGAACATCAGCACCGATTTATTGGATAAACCGTTCGATCCGAACAATGTCTATTCCCTGCCGTATGTTTACGGCTTGACCGGCATCGGGCTGAATGCGGCGGAAATCGATCCAAGTGCGGTCGACAGCTGGCAAGATCTATGGAATCCCGACTACAAAGGCAAGGTGCTGCTGACCGCCGATTCGCGTGAAGTGTTCCATTTTGCCTTGTTGTTGCTCGGTTATTCGCCGAATACCACCGATGAAAATGAGATTAAACAGGCGTATGAATCGTTGAAAAGTTTGATGCCGAATGTGGTGGCATTTAATTCCGATTCGCCGGAAGTGCCGTATTTACAAGGCGAAGTCGAGATCGGCATGATCTGGAACGGTTCGGCTTTCCGCGCCCATCATGAAAACCCCGACGTTCGTTTTATCTATCCGAAAGAGGGCGCTATTTTCTGGATGGATAACTACGCCATTCCGCAAGGGGCGAAAAACAGTGATGCCGCCTATCGATTTATCGACTTTATGCTGCGTCCGGAAAGCGCCAAAGTGGTGATTGAAACCATGGGCTTCTCGATGCCGAATAACGGCGTGAAAGCGTTGTTGGATACAGCCGATGCCGATGATCCGACCTTGTTCCCGCCGGCGAGTGAAATCGCCAACGGCGTATTGCAGGCCGATGTCGGTGAAGCGATTGATATTTATGAAAAATATTGGAATTTACTGAAAACCCATTAACGGATCATCAAAGTGCGGTTAAACCGCACTTTGAGTGTTGAATACGATTGAGAATAAGAAATCACTATGTACCGACAATTACTCGCACCGATTCATCAATTTTTACAATGCGAAACCCCTGATGCGTGGATCGAATATGCCAAAAAACCGGAAAATCTCGGCATAATCTTGCAAGATCACATGATGTGCGAACTGAAAGCCGCACAATCGGCGATGTTTTTGCTGCGCAAATATGCCGCCGATACCGCCGGCAATCAAAATCTGTTGCAGTGGATGAAGCCTTATGAAGATTTTGCCTATCGCAAGATCGGTGATTTGAGCAGTTTAAAAGGCAAAAGCCAAATCACCAAAAAAATTGAGGCACGCAGCGATCAGCCGTATGCGCAGGATATTATCGACAAAATGGTGCTGCTGATTAAAGAAGAGTTGCATCACTTTTATCAAGTATTGGAAATAATTGAACAGCGTGGTATCGAATTGGAAAATATCACGGCCGGCCGTTATGCCAAAGGCTTAATGCGCGAAGTGATTAACCACGAACCGCACACATTGGTCGACAAACTGATTATCGGCGCTTTTATCGAAGCCCGTTCCTGTGAGCGTTTTGCCAAATTAGCACCATATTTAGACGAACAGTTGGAGAAATTTTATATTTCACTGCTGCGCTCCGAAGCGCGTCATTATGAGGATTATTTGACCTTGGCGGAACAGATCGCCGGACAGGACATCAGCGCACGCGTCGCCCATTTTGCGCAAGTAGAAGCCGAATTAATTTCCACGCCTGATGAAGAATTCAAGTTCCATTCCGGCATACCCATCAGTTGAAACAGTAAAGTGCGGTTAACCGCACTTCCGTTACTTTGCCTTTCATTGCTCAAGCTTAAACAGCCTTGCACATCACTGTTATCACAAGCCTTTTGATACCATGGCAGTGTTTGTGCAAAATCCGCCTGCAAATCATAATAGTAGCCCCTTCCCATTTTGAATTGGGCTTCAGGGTAGCCTTCGGCTTGGCTAAACAGTTTGAATGCTTTTGCATTGTCACGAGCAGCGAATAGCCCCTCAGCATAGGTTTTCACTAATAAAAATTCAGCAGTCGCCAATTGCGGGTACTGTTGCAATATCGGCTCGGCAAGACTTTTTGCTTGAACACTACTTACCAGTAATGACGGTAACGTGTTTTTTCAACATAATATTTTCATCTAAAGTGCGGTTATTCTTTATCTGCTAATTCACTTGACGACTGTTCGGCTAAGACGAGCAAGCGATCGGCTTCGATATTACTCTGCAACAATTCCATTTCCGGCAGGGTTTTGGTGACTTTCGCCGACAGGGTTTTGAAACGTTCCACTTTGCCGTACAGCCCCTGATTGCCGATCAGTGCGGTAACGGTGTTGTTGTAGTGATTATTGGCGGCGGTGAGTGAGCCGCCCAGTTTTTGCAGCCGTTCCGCCAGCAGGCTGACTTGATTGTACAGCTCGCCGGCGCGTTCACTGATTTCACGCGCTTCGCTGTTGCCGCGTTCGATTCGCCACAGATTCGACACGGTGCGCAAAATCGGCATCAGAGTGGTGTGCGAGACCAAAATCACGTTTTTGTTATAAGCGTCATTAAACAAGCTGCGATCCTGTTTCATCGCCTCGATATAGGCCGGCTCAATCGGAATAAACATCAACACGAAATTGGGGCTGCGCATTCCGATCAGGTTACTGTAATCCTTGTTCGACAGTTCATTGACATGATTGCGAATGGCTTTGACGTGTTCGCTCAGGTAGTGCTGCTGACTCGCCTCATCTTCACTGCTGACCGCACTTTCATAATCCACTAACGACACTTTACTGTCTAAAATCAGATGCTTATTGTCCGGCAGTTTGACAATAAAATCCGGCTGCTTGCGCTTGCCGTCACGGTCTTGAAACGATTCTTGGCTGCTATAGTGGTCACCCGATATCAAGCCCGCCAGTTGTAGGCTGCGTTCCAGCTGCATTTCGCCCCAATTTCCGGCGGTTTTTTTGCTGCCTTTCAGGGCGGAGGTCAGATTATTGGCCTCCTGCGACATCGACAGGCCGATATCCAACACTTTTTTAATTTCGCTTTCCAAGGCGGTGTTGCCTTTAATCGATTCCGAATGCACTTCGTTGACCCGTTTTTGAAAGCCTTCGATTTGCTCACGAAACGGTTTTAACAGGTTGTCGAGCGAAGTTTGGTTGGTTTGACGGAAGGCTTGGCTTTTTTCGTCCAGAATGCGGTTTGCCAGATTCTGAAATTCTACCGAAAGCTGCTGCTTACTGTGTTCGAAATTTTGTTGCTGTTCGGCAAAATGTTTCTCTTTTTCGCTCAAGGTGGTTTTTAATTCGGTGAGTTCTTGAATCAATTCGGTCAGCTGTGAACGGTGTTGCTGTAATTGTTGTTCGCGTTGTTCGACCGCACTTTGGCTCAGTCCTAACTGCTGTTGCAGGCTTTTTGCCTGTGCCGAGGCGCTGCCGAACCGCTCTTTCAGTTCGGTGATATTGCGGTTCACCGCCTCATTGCGCAGCTGGGCTTCGTCCAGCTCTTTTTGCAGATAATCCAATTTATCGTCACGCTCGTTTAACCGCTGTTGCAAGCCCTCGGCACGGGTTCGGGCTTGTATTATCTCCTGCTGCAAAGTCTCACGCTGTTGTTGCAGCGCTTCGTATTTGCTGAGTAACTGATTGAAATCGGCAATGGTTTTATTTAAATCCTGTTGTAATTCTTCGCTGTCGCGTTTGCGGCGGGCGGCAATGAAAAACAGCAATAGGCAAAGTGCGGTCAGCACGACACAAATCAGCAGCCAGTGCTGCGGCGACAGTTGCAAGGTTAATTCGTTCATGGGGTAACTTCCTCTTTTATTTCGTCAGATTATAAAGCAAAATACCGCACTTACCTAAACAGAGCAGGTGGACACGGTATGAAAAATACACTTTATTTGGCTTCCGCAAGCCCACGCCGTTGGCAATTGTTGCAGGAGCTGGGGCTGAAGCTGATTCGGGTTGATGCCGAAATTGATGAAACGCCGTTTAACGGTGAAATCGCCGAGGATTATGTGTTGCGAATGGCGCAACAGAAAAACCGCCGTGCGCGCGAGGTGTTGGGCGCAGAACCCGAATTTCCGCTTTTGACCGCCGATACCACGGTGGCGTTCGAGCATCAAATTTTGGGCAAGCCTGAATCGGCCGCGCACGCCGCCGAGATTTTGCGTTTGTTGTCGGGCAGTACTCATCAAGTATTAACGGCGGTTTGCGTTTACTTTCAAGGGCAGACCCGCAGCCTGTTGCAGACCAATCAGGTCGGTTTTGCCGAATTGAGCGAGCGGCATATTCAAGCCTATGTCGCCAGCGGCGAACCGATGGACAAGGCCGGCGCTTTTGCGATTCAAGGTTTCGGCAGCTTGTTTATCCGCCATATCAGCGGCAGTTTTAGCGGCATTATGGGCTTGCCGATTTATGAAACCGGCCAGTTGTTGTTGAAGTGCGGTTTGGATCATCCGCTGTTGGCCAATGCGGGAAAGTGCGGTCATGGCGGTGAATGATTTTATTGCACGTGCCGATATTTTCGGACGGCAGCGGCAGCCGTTTTTGTTTCTGATTGATTTCGAGCAACAAAAACCGCTGATTTTTCCGCTGCACGAGGCGGCACGACACGGGATTTTTTTTGAAATACGGGGCGAAACCAATCGTGACTGGCAGTTGCCGTTGCCAGCCGAACCGCTCAGACTGAAGACTTTGCCTATCGATTTCGAACGTTATCTCTGCGGCTTTGAATGGGTACAGCAGCAGCTTCAGGCCGGTAATACTTATTTGCTGAATTTGACTTACCCGACCGCACTTGAGTGCAATTACAGTCTGCGCCGGATTTTTCAGCTTAGCCGCGCCCCGTTCAAACTGTTATGGGATAACCGTTTCGTCTGTTTTTCGCCGGAATCGTTTGTGACGACGGCTAACAACAAGATTTATTCCTACCCGATGAAAGGCACGATTGATGCCGCCTTGCCGAATGCCGAACAACAGTTATTGGCATCAGAAAAAGAGCAGTGGGAACACAACACGATTGTGGATTTGATCCGCAATGATTTGTCGATTGTCGCCGAGCGGATTGAGGTTACTCGCTTGCGCTATGTGGAAAAGCTGCATACCGAACGCGGCATGATTTTGCAGACCAGTTCGGAAATTTGCGGCAGATTGGCGCACGACTGGCAAAACCGTATTGGCGAATTACTGTGGAAGTTGTTGCCGGCGGGTTCCATCAGCGGCGCCCCGAAAGAAAAAACCGTACAGATTATCCGTCAGGCGGAACAGGGCGAGCGTGGTTATTATACCGGTGTTTTCGGCGTTTTTGACGGAGAAAATCTGCAAAGTGCGGTGTTGATCCGCTATCTGGAACAGACCGAATCCGGCTTGTTGTTCCGTAGCGGCGGCGGCATTACCACGCAAAGCAAACCGGACGAGGAGTATCACGAGCTGTTGCAAAAAGTCTATATTCCGATTGTCGAGCAGGACGTAACACCATGTATCCGTTAATCGAAACGATCGCCGTGCAGAACGGCGCATTACAAAATTTACCTTGTCATCAGCAGCGTTATCGGCGGGCGCTGGCGGACTATTATCCGAACCGGGCGGCGCAAGAGCTGGATTTGGCGACAATCGAGGTACCGAATGCTTTTCGGCACGGTTTGGTGCGTTGTCGTTTGGATTACAATGCCGAGCAGCAGCAAGTGCGGTTTTTTCCTTATCAACGCCGTACGATTCGCACCTTTCGCCCGTTGGTTTGCGACCATATCGATTATCACCTGAAATACAGCGACCGCACGTTGCTCGATCAATTGTATGCACAACGCGGCGATTGTGATGAAATTTTGATTATCAAAAACGGGCTGGTGACCGATTGCTCGATCGGCAATCTGGTACTGTTGCAAAACGGCATTTGGTATACGCCCGAGCTACCGCTGCTGTACGGCACGCAACGGGCGAAATTATTGGCGGAAAATAAAATCCGTTTGCGCAATATTTCAGCGCAACACTTGGCGGATTATGAGGAAATCCGGCTGATAAATGCGTTGAATCCGTTGTGACGGGTATAAAAAATACCGGCAAAATGCCGGTATTTTTGTAGCCTGAATCGGTTAGAACCACAATAGGTAAGCCATCGTCCCAATCAGGAAGACGGAGACAATATTCAGCACAATACCCGCACGAACCATTTCGCTTTGTTTGACTTGTCCGGTACCGAACACAATTGCATTCGGCGGTGTGGCGACCGGCAACATAAAGGCGCAGGACGCCCCCAAGCCGATAATCAACGACAAGCCCAACGGCGGCATACCCAGCGTTTCGGCAATCGAGATGAAAATCGGCACTAACAATGCGGCACTGGCGGTGTTGGAGGTGAATTCGGTCAGAAAAATAATGAAAGCCGCTACAATTAACCCGATGAGGTAGAAATGTCCGCCTTCAATTGCAGCGACAACCATATCCGCCAAGACTTTGCTGGCGCCGGAGTCACGTAAAACCGCACTTAGGGTCAAACCGCCGCCGAACAGCATCAGCACGCCCCAGTCGGTATTTTTCTGAATGTCTTCCCACGCGGCGACACGGCTGATACAAATGAGAACCGCCGCAACCAGCGCAACGATGCTGTCGAAGCTTGCTATGTTTTTTTCCAATCCGAGCAGGGAGGAGAGTAACGGATTCAATTGCCCGCTAAATACCCAACATAAGGCAATCACCACAAAAATCCCCAACGTGATATATTGTTTGCGGTGCAGGCTCTGTTCATTAAAGGTCTTTTCAAAGTGGGCGCTTAGTTTCGGTTTAAAGGTCAGATACAGCGAGCCGATCATTAACGGCATCATCAGCAGCATCACCGGTAAGCCGTATTGCATCCATTGAGCGAAACTGATGTTTAATTGTGATGCCACAATCGCATTCGGCGGGCTGCCGACCACGGTTCCCATACCGCCGATACTGGCGCTGTAGGCGATACCCAATAAGACGAATACGTAAGTATTATGATCGGCGTTTTTATCCATTTTGCTCAAAATGCCCATCGCCAGCGGCAACATCATGGCGGCAGTGGCGGTATTACTCATCCACATCGACAAAAATGCAGTCGTGGTGAACAGATAGATCACCGCAAGGAACAGTTTTCCTCTTGCCAGATTCATGATCTTGTTGGCAATAATTTTATCCAGCCCCTGAATGTGCAGCGCCGTCGCCAAGGCGAAGCCGCCGAAGAACAGGAAAATGGTGGGGTTGGCAAAGGTTGCCAGTGCGGCACCGGTGCCGACCAGCCCCAGCGCAATCGCCATAATCGGCACTAAAAGTGCGGTGATGGTGACGTGTATCGCTTCGGTCAGCCATAAGATACCGACAAACACCAATAACGCCAGCCCTTTATTTTCGGCGGCACCGAACGGCAGAAAATTAAGCAGCAGGAAAAAGAGAATGATATTGATCAGAAATATGATACCGCCCCGTTTCAATTCACGATCTTCTATTCCGCTTTGTAACGGTTCCGGTTTGTTTGTTTTATGGTCTGTCATGATGGTTTCCTTAGCACGTTGCGACAATATCAAGCAAGAGAATAGACATTATTTAATGTAATGCTTTAAATATAGCAGGATGTTATAATTTTATTAATATAATGAAATAAAGAATTGTTAAAAATGTGAGCTTAAACGGATAATTAGGCTAAAAGTGCGGTATTTTACAGCGCTTTGGGGGCTTTCAACGCGTGAACGCCTCTCCGCCGAGAGGGCGGAGAGAGCCGGTTGTTAAATTTCATCGCCGTCATCGTGGGTTTCCGTGCCGATTTCCAACGGTTCGGGGGAGAGAATAATCCCGGTCAGATCGGCATAGACATAATCTTCCGGCAGGAAAGAGACACCGCCGAAGTTGACCGGTACATCGGTCTCGCCGAGGGTTTTGTCGTCGGCGGATACCGGAATCGGCGCTAAAGCATGGATACCGATATCCAGCGTTTCCAAAATATCCAGTTGGCGAACTGCACCGTAGACAATAATGCCTTCCCAATCGTTGTCTGTCGCCAGCTGTGCCAAATCGGAATCGATCAGGGCACGGCGCAGCGAACCGCCGCCGTCAATCAACAACACGCGCCCCAAGCCGTCTTCTTCCAATACTTCTTCGATTAAGCCGTTACTTTCGAAACATTTGACGGTGGTGATTTTGCCGCTGAACGAACTGCGGCCGCCAAAGCTGGAAAAAATAGGTTCGACAACATCAATTTGATCCTGATAAATATCGCATAACTCGGAAGTATCAATACGCATGGGAAGTATCCTTAAACACTAATGAATCAACAGGGTTGTGAAAAATAATCAGCCCTCAGTATAAACAGGAAAAAGGCAAATTACCAATTAAACCCGCCCGACAGCAGTAATCCGACACTAAACAGCAGGTTGACCAGTAGCGCCAGCATCGACATTTGCGCCAGCATCGGGCGCAGTTGCTGCGGCTCGGTTGCGTGCAATACCGTCCAGGCGTGTTTCAGCAGCAGCGGAAATGCCAATACCACCAGAAAGCCGGACCAATGCAGAAAGTAGCACAGGGTAAATGCCAGATACAGCAAAACCGCACTTGAAATCAGCAAACAGTGGTAAAGCTTGGCTGGTTTGTCGCCCAGCCGTACCGCCAAGGTGTTCTTGCCGGCTTTGCGATCCTGTTCGATATCGCGCAGGTTGTTGATGTTTAGGACCGCCGTTGCCAACAAACCGCAGGCGGTGGCGATCAGTAAAACCGGAAAATCAATGCTGTGGGTTTGTAAATAATAGGTTCCGCCGACACCCAGCCAGCCGAAGAAGATCAGCACGGAAATATCGCCGAGACCGATATAACCGTAGGGTTTGCGCCCGACGGTGTAGGTGACGGAGGCAATAACCGCCAAAAGCCCGAGCACGGCAAAGGCAATCAAATCCTGCCAGCTTTTGGTAGCCAGCAAAATCAGCGCCAATCCGCTGCATAAACTGGCGGCAATCGCCAGAATCAGGCCGTTACGCAACTGTCTCGGCGTAATGACGCCGTGCTGAATGCCGCGCAGCGGGCCGATTCGTTCCGCGGTGTCCGAGCCTTTCAGGTGATCGCCGTAATCATTGGCGAAATTGGAGACCACTTGCAGCAAAAGTGCGGTCAAAATCGACAGTAGCGAGATTGTCCAACTGAAAGCGCCGACAAACGCTGCCAATGCCGAACCGGTGACGATGGAAGCCAGCGCCAGCGGCAATGTTTTCGGGCGGGCGGTTTCCAGCCACATATTAAATGCTATTTTTTCCATATTTGATTAATAAACGTAAAAGTGCGGTTCAAGCCGCCCTGTTTCTCTGCACAGATGAATTTGAGTGCTATTATAGGCGAAAATGGTGTGCTTGTTTTGATTTGGCAAGGTATTTTGCCGCTTTTTATCGAGAATCTTAAAAATGTCATCCGAATTTTCTTTTCACCCGTTGCAACTTCAGCCGATTGCCGTGGCGCATACGCCTTACAATGAGAAATTTTCCGTGCCGCGCCAACCGGATTTGGTGCGGGACGGCGGCGGTATCATCGAATTACTGCCGCCGTATAATCAACCGGAAGCGGTGCGCGGCTTGGAACAATTCAGCCATTTATGGCTGATTTTCCGTTTTGACCGAATTGCTGACAATAAATGGCGTCCGACCGTGCGCCCGCCGCGCTTGGGCGGCAATCAGCGGATCGGTGTGTTTGCTTCGCGCGCCACCCACCGCCCTAATCCGCTCGGGCTGTCTAAGGTTTCGTTACACGGTGTGGATTGTCAAGGCGGCAATGTGTGCTTGCGGGTCGGCAGCCTTGATTTGGTCAACGGCACGCCGATTTTCGACATCAAGCCGTATCTGGCTTATGCCGACAGCCAGCCGGATGCCGACAGCGGTTTTGCCGCAAACAAACCGTCTGCGCAAATAGCCGTGCGGTTTTTGCCGCAGGCGTCGCAAACGATTGAACGGCAGGCAAATAATTATCCGAATTTACAACGTTTTATCGAACAGCTTATTCAACAAGATCCGCGTCCGGCTTATCAGCACGGACAGATTGGGAAGCGTCTTTACGGCATGAGCATCTGGCAGTTTAATGTCCGCTTCCGTTTTGTCGACATCGGGTTGGCGGAAGTGGTGGCGATTGAACTTATCACTCGCTAAAACATGAGTTTTGTGATCGGCAATCGGCTTTTATCCAAGCAACCGACAGAAGCTAAATTGAGAAGGGAGCGGGAAGACCGCACTTTGAAAGTGCGGTCAAGGTGTTATTCCGCTTATTTTCGACTGCATACCGCAATAAAGTTGAGCCGCTGTTGCGGATCGTTGAACAGCTTGAACATTTTTTTAAATGTCGGCAAATTTTGCGGCTTGAGGGCGTTGCCTACGATTTTCATTGCGCCGAAAACACCTTCGTCATAGATCATGCCTGTCGGTGAGAGCAACGTCATGCTGTCGTTAATCGATTCGCAATCCGAAAAGCCGCATGTTTGAAACAGGGAGAGCCACTGCGGTTTACTCAGTGGGGTGACACTGATGTTGATTGCTTGCCGCAGTTGCTGCAGGACTTCGGAATCTTCGTCACGGGTCAGCATGACATCATGGGTCAGCAATACGCCGCCCGGTTTCAGCACCCGAAAATATTCGCCGACCGCTTTGCGCTTGGCCTCTAGCGGCAGCATGGTCAGCATTGCTTCATTAATCACGACATCAAAAGTGCGGTCGGCAAAGGGGAGTTTGGTGGCGTTGGCACGGCGGACATGGATTTTATCCTGTAAACCGTGGCGGCGGATATTGGCTTCCGCTTTGTTTAGGGCTTGCTCGTCCAGATCGATGCCTTCAATTCGACAACCGAACCGTGTTGCCAAGCCGACAGCAGTGGTCGCCATGTTACATGCAACTTCAAGCACTTGTGTTTCGGCATTGAAATGACCTTGTTGGATGAGCCATTCCGTTGCACGGCGTCCGCCCGGCCGTAGACGGGTTTTGCCCAGCCGCGCAAGAAAATGGTGTCCGACTTCGTCTTTTTTCATAGTAGGCCTCACATAATAAGATGGATTTTAAATAAATCTTATCATAAAGAATCCCGCTTGTTTTTACAAATGAAAATTATTCCTGAATATGGAAGACGGGCTTTTTTAGCCGTTATTGAACATTGGAAATGAAAATGCTCCTGACAGCGGAGCATTTAACGGAAGGCAGCAGAGAAATTAGCGTGTGCCGTAAACGACAATGGTTTTGCCGTGTGCCGAGATCAGATTTTGATCTTCCAGCATTTTTAGAATTCTGCCGACGGTTTCGCGTGAGCAGCCGACGATTTGCCCGATTTCCTGACGGGTGATTTTGATTTGCATGCCGTCCGGGTGGGTCATCGCTTCCGGCATTTTAGCCAGATTCAGCAGGGTTTGTGCGATCCGCCCGGTTACATCGAGAAAGGCCAGATTACTGACTTGCTTGGAGGTGTGCTGTAAGCGTCTGGCCAGCTGCTCGGAAAGGTACATCAGTACTTCCGGATTGATTTGAATCAGCTGACGGAATTTTTTATAAGAGATTTCCGCCACTTCGCAGGTCGTTTTCGCCCGAACCCAAGCGGTGCGTTCGCTGTCTTGTTCGAATAAACCGATTTCGCCGACAAAGTCCCCTTGATTCAGGTAGGACAAAATCATCTCTTTGCCGTCTTCATCTTTAATGGACACGGAAACCGTACCTTTGATCAAATAATATAGCGTTTCCGCTTTTTCGCCGGCATGGATCAAGGTGCTTTTAGACGGATATTTATGGATATGGCAATGGGAAAGAAACCATTCCAAAGTCGGATCCGGCGATGTCGGTTTTGCTGAGAATTGCTCTTGCATAGATACCTCTTTTAACTATGGGCAGTCATTTTTATGGCTTATTTGCCTTGTAAAAATAATTTTTTGTCTTTTATATCAATAGATTGGTGTAATTCAGACCACACCAGTACCGCACTTCCCACTTCTAACTGGCGCCTCAGTCGTTCTTTTTTTTGTGCCAGAGTAAGTTCTACCGCACCGTAGTCGGTACCTTCACGCAAGATAAATGACTCAAGGATATTCTCAAGGGTTTGCGCCGCCAATTCTTGCCAGGGAATAAGCATAGTAACGTTATTTTAATAAGGACGCAAATAGCGGCCATTGTTGTTCGAATTCCACCTGATTACTGCGGCGGAAGTTGGTGCGCACATAGCGTAAAAACTGCCCTTCACAGAACGTCACCAGATGAGCGGCTATTACTTTTTCATCGGTTGTAAACGGCTTGCCGTTACGTAAACGGTGCATTTGCAGGATATTGTTGAATTGCAATTCCAGGCTGTCGAAAAATTTGGCTACCCGCACTTTTAATCCGGGATCTTCGAACATCAGCGCATGACCGCTCAAAACACGGGTCATACCGGGATTTTTGCGTGCAAAATCCAGAATCATCTGCATGATATTATGAATGCGCACGACGGTATCGGTGTCGCTTTTAATGGATTGTTTAATTCGATGCAGTAAATTTTCTTCAATTAAATCAATTAGGGCTTCAAACATTTTGGTTTTGCTCGGATAGTAGCGGTACAGCGCCGCTTCGGAAACACCGATTTCCGCCGCCAGACGGGCGGTGGTGATCCGTTCCATGCCTTTTTCCGAATGCAGCAAGTGCGCCAGAACGGTAAGCACTTGCTTACGACGTTCTTTTACCGATCGTTTTTCACTATGATTAACGGTGATGCTCATGAGGGATCACTGCTTTCCCGAATGGCCGAATCCGCCTTCGCCGCGTTCGCTCTGTTCGAATTCGGTGACGAGATTAAACTCGGCCTGTACCACCGGCACAAAGACCAGCTGTGCGATCCGATCCCCGATTTCAACGGTAAAGGGCTGGTTGCCGCGATTCCAAAGTGAAACCATTAACGGACCTTGATAATCGGAGTCGATAAGCCCGACCAGATTGCCCAATACAATCCCGTTTTTATGACCCAGACCGGAGCGGGGTAAAACCACAGCCGCCAAGTTGGGATCGGCAACGTAAATGGACAGGCCGGTCGGAATCAGGCGGGTTTCACCCGGCTGTAATGTGATCTGTTCAGTGGATAACGCACGCAAATCAAGACCGGCAGAACCGGGGGTGGCATAAGTCGGCAGTGGAAATTCAGTGCCGAGGCGTTGATCCAGAATTTTAACATCAATTTTTTTCATTATATTATCGCTTCCGATTAATCAGATAGGGTGATTTGGTACTGTTTTACGATCAATGTTGCCAATTTTTGGCTTAATTCGTATTTGTCGGCTAACGGTAATTGTTGCTGTTGCACAGTTTGTTGCCGATCACGCCACAAGACCGTCAGGGCATTTTGTTCGCTGTTAAAGCCTTGTCCTTGCCGTGCCACATCGTTGGCACAGATCATATCCAAATTTTTGCGTTGCAATTTTTTGGCGGCATAATGCTGAACGTCTTGGGTTTCCGCTGCAAATCCTACCACAAAAGGGCGGTTGTCGGATAGTGCGGCGACGGTCGCAATGATATCGGGATTTTTGATCAGTTGCAGCATCATGGTTTCGCTGTCGTCTTTCTTTTTAAGTTTTTGTTCCGCAACGGTTTGCGAGCGATAGTCGGCAACGGCGGCACAGCCGATCACAATATGCTGTCGTGTTGCCAGCGAAAGTGTTAAATCATGCATTTGTTGTGCCGATTCTACGTCATAACGTTGTACGTTTTCCGGTGTGGTCAGACTGACGGGACCGGCGATTAAGCTGACTTCCGCCCCTTGTTCGGCAAAGGCGCGTGCCAAGGCGAATCCCATTTTTCCGGAACTATGATTGCTGATAAAACGTACCGGATCAATCGCTTCCCTGGTCGGGCCGGCGGTAATGGCGATTTTTAAACCGTTAAACGGTTTGGCAGACCGCACTTGGGCGGCTTGAGATTGAAGTGCGGTTTGAACGGCGGCAAAAATTTCACTCGGTTCGGACATGCGCCCGGTTCCGACATCACCGCACGCTTGCTCGCCGGCATTCGGGCCGATCAACATGATTCCCCGTTGTTGTAAGGTCGACAGATTTTGCTGAACCACCGGCTGGCGGTACATTTGCTGATTCATTGCCGGCGCCGCCAGAATCGGTGCGGTGGTTGCCAGGCAGATTGTGCTCAGCAGATCATTGGCCATGCCGATCGCCAAACGGGCGGCAAGATCCGCCGTGGTCGGTGCAATAACAATCAAATGCGCCCATTTCGCCAGTTCAATGTGTCCCATCGCCAATTCGGCTTGCGGATCGAGCAGCGAGTTCGCTACCGGATTGCCGGAAATCGCCTGTAAAGTGAGCGGCGTGACAAAGTGAGCGGCGGCTTCGGTCAGCACCACCCGCACTTCCGCGCCGGCTTTACGCAGCAGACGAACCAGTTCGATACTTTTATAGGCGGCAATGCCGCCGCTGATGCCGACAACAATGTGTTTTCCGTACAAATTGCTCATCTTGTTATTCCTATATGAATGGCACGATGGCGCTTATTTTACTGCAATTTTATCTGTTCAGCTAATCACAATCGGTAAAAGCGGCGGCAAAGATCATATTTGGATTATGGATCGCAAAAATTATGAGCGGCGGTTTTTCCGATATAGGATTCAGGCAGAATAAGGCGCAGAATGATGGAGGAAACATGATGATCGAACCGTTAATGCCGCGAGAAAAGTTGTTGCGGCACGGCAGCGAAGCGTTAAGCGATCAAGAGCTGTTAGCGATTTTTCTGCGCACCGGAATTAAAGGCTGTCCGGTTATGGCATTGTCTGCGCAAGTGTTACGGCATTTTGGATCGCTGCGCCAATTGTTGAGTGCCGATCAGCAGGCGTTTTGCCGAATGAAAGGGCTGGGTGTGACCCAGTTTATCCAACTGCAAGCCTGTAAAGAGATGACAAAACGTTACCTGCAACAAGAATTGCAGCGTGAAATCCAATTTGATGATTCGGAAAAAGTGCGGTTATATCTACAAACCGAGTTGGAAACCCGACAGCGCGAAGTTTTTCTGGTGCTTTTTCTCGACAGCCGACACCGCTTGATACGAAAAGAGGAGATGTTTCTCGGCAGTATCAATAGCGCCAGCGTTCACCCGCGCGAAATTGTCAAAACCGCACTTGCACATAATGCCGCCGCCCTGATTTTGGCGCATAACCATCCGTCGGGCGTTGCCGAGCCGAGTGAGGCGGATCATCATATTACCCGTAAGATCCGACAAGCGTGTGAGTTGATCGATGTGCGGGTGCTCGATCATTTTATCATCGGGCAGGGGTGTTACCGCTCTTTTTGTGAACAAGGCTGGTTATGAAAGCGGCGGGATCCAACATTGGCGCCGAACGATCCTGAGTGCCGAAAATGCGATTTAATCGATTTTTCTGCTTGAGTCGTGCCAAAAAAATGGTATAATCCCCCACCTTTAATATTGGCGTGGGTCGGGTTACATACCTGACGAGGTTACCGCGAGGCGGGATCCGAACCACGGAAGCTCGAGCTTAATTAAGTTTTATTGGAGAATTAACCATGTCTAGAGTCTGTCAAGTCACAGGCAAGCGTCCGGCAGTTGGTAACAACCGTTCGCACGCAATGAATGCGACTAAGCGTCGTTTCTTACCGAATCTGCACTCTCACCGTTTTTGGGTTGAAAGTGAAAAACGTTTCGTAACCTTGCGCGTATCTGCGAAAGGTATGCGTATTATCGATAAAAAAGGCATCGATTCAGTTTTGGCTGATTTGCGTGCCAAAGGCGAAAAATTCTAAGGATCTGAATTATGGCAAGCAAAGGCGCTCGTGAGAAAATCAAACTGGTTTCTACTGCTGAAACAGGTCATTTTTATACAACGACGAAAAACAAACGTAATATGCCTGAGAAAATGGAGATCAAAAAATACGATCCCGTTGTTCGTAAGCATGTTATCTATAAAGAAGCAAAAATCAAATAATTCTGCTTCCATTGAAAGAGCCCGATGTAATATCGGGTTTTTTTATGTCTGTGACTGGTAGAATTATGCTATTATTCCCGCCGTAGTCGAAGGGTTTGAACGGCACTTTGGAGAATAAAATGAGTAAATACAATAAATTAAAAATAGCATGGGCTTGTCGGCGCGGAATGCTGGAGCTGGATTTCATGATTATGCCGTTTTACCAAAACTGTTTTGATTTGCTTTCCGAACCGCAAAAAGCCACTTTTGTCGAGCTGCTGGAGTATACCGACCCCGAGCTGTTCCGTTGGTTAATGAATCAGCAAACAGCGCCTACCGCCGAGCTGGCCGCCATGGTAAAACGTATTCAAGATCACTTGGCGGATAAATAATTCGTATAATTTTTATAAAAAATTGAACTTTTGAAAACACATGCGCTCTAATTCAGTATACCGACCTGCTGTCATTGCAATTGGATTGTTAGCGTAATATGAGGTAAGGAGATTCACTTCTGATGAGTGAACAACTAACAGATCAGGCTCTGGTAGAAAAGGCACAGCAAGGTGATAAAAAAGCATTTAATTTGTTGGTTGCACGCCATCAGAATAAAGTCGCCGGTTTGTTAACCCGTTATGTATCGGCAAACGACATTCCGGATGTGGTGCAGGAAACGTTTATCAAAGCCTACCGCTCTTTGGAGTTGTTCCGCGGCGACAGTGCGTTTTATACATGGCTCTATCGCATCGCAGTGAATACCGCCAAGAATTACATCACGGCTCAGGGACGTCGTCCGCCGAGTGAGGACATTCAGGCGGAGGACGCGGAAACTTACGAGGCCGGGGACAATTTGAGAAATGTCGATACACCGGAAAATTTGATGCTGTCGGCGGAATTGAAAAACGTCGTATTTGAGACGATAGCCGCACTACCGGAAGAGTTAAGAACCTCAATTACATTGAGGGAGCTAGAAGGATTGAGTTACGAAGAAATTGCTGAGATTATGGATTGCCCGGTCGGAACGGTACGTTCGCGGATTTTTAGGGCGAGGGAAATCATCGACAGTAAAATCTCGCCGCTCATCAATAACGAAATTTAATGTAGACTTACTGGATTCAATAAAATAGCGGAGTAGATTAAAATGCAAAAAGAGTTACTTTCAGCTTATCTGGACGGAGAATATCAAAACGATCATCTGCTTGATACGCTCTGCCGAGATGAAGAACTTCAGCAGGCATGGAATCGCTACCATTTGGTTCGTACGGTTGTCCGTCGGGAAACGACGGTACTGTTGGGAACGGATTTTACCGCAAAAATGGCGGATCTGATTGATGCGGAACCTACGCCGCAAGCGGCGCAATACGCACCGCTTGCCCTACAACGCGTATCGTTTGTGCATCGTTTAAAAGGCTGGTTGAATCCGTTTACACAGATTGCGGTGGCGGCGAGCGTTTGTCTGGTAGCGGTGTTCGGCGTACAGTCTTATCTGCAAAGCGATAACGGTGTTGTCGTTGCCGACAATCCGGTATTGCAGACATTACCGTTTACCGACAATATTCAGCAGGTAAGCTATAATGCACCGAGTCGGGATGTGCCGACTCAGGCGCAACTGGAACAGCAAAGCAAACGTATCAATATGATGTTGCAAAATTACGAATTGCAGCGTCGGGCAAATAGCCAACAATTGAGTGCGGCTGCCGATCACGAGTAAACGGCGGCGGTTTTCTAAGTATGATGTTCACCACCTTTGCGGTGGTGACTTTGTTTTGGGCGGTTTATTTTGAGAAGTTTATTCTGAGAACGTTATGAAGTCATTAAAAACAGTTATGTTGGTGTGTGCGGCATTGGCGCTGCCGATTAGCGCCAATTCTCAGCAAAGTGAATCGGCGGTTTCGTCATCGGACGAATTGCAACAGTCCGCTGCGGTCGGTAACAGCCTGTTGAGTCTGTTGCAGCAAATGTCACAGGCATGGCGCAGCAGTAATTATGAAACCTCTTTCATTCAGATTCTGCCTTCTCAGGTCAACAGTTATCAGTATCGGCATGTTTTTGCCGATCGACGCCATTATGCGCAGCTGTCCGCACTGGACGGCGTCCAGCAAGAGGTTGTACAGCGCGACAATGTGATTAGCTATTATGGCGGCGGCTACCAGCCGTTCAGTATTCGCGGCTCGCATATTCTGGACAACCTACCGAGTGCGGTTTATGCGGATTATGCCAAGCTACAAGCTTATTATGATTTTATTGATGCCGGAAAAACACGGATTGCCGATCGAATTGCACAGGTGGTTCGGGTGTTGCCGAAAGATGATTTTCGCTATCAGTATGTATTGTGGATTGATGAACAGAGCCATTTATTGCTGCGCAGCGATATTCTTGATCGCAACAGCGAATTGCTGGAACAGTTTCGCATGATTGACTTGCAGCAGAGCGGAAATTCACACGCGTTGGTCAGTTTACTTGAACAGTTGAACTTACCACCGCTAATCAATATTCCGGGCGGAAACGCCATCGAGCAATCGCAGTGGCGGCCGGCTTGGATCCCGCCGGGATTTGAGGTGGTTAAACGGGAAAATTACGAGACGGAAATCGGTACGCTGGAAAGTGTGATGTTCAGTGACGGATTGTTTTCGTTCAGCCTGTATATCAATCACAACATTGCCGACAATCTCGGCGAACAGTATTGGCAGCAGGCGGGCAATATTATTTATACCGAAACGCGTGAGAATCGTGAAATCACCCTGATCGGGCAAATCCCGTTAATTACCGCAAAACGGATTGTGAAAGACGTCAGTTTTGAGCGGCAGGCGAATTAATTATGCTGATTGAAACCGCACTTGTCATCGAATACCGTAACGGCATTGCCAAAGTGCGGTGTGAAACCAAAAAAGGGTGTTGCGGCTGCGCCGCACAAGCGAGCTGTGGTGCGGCAGCCTTGTCCGAGCTCAGCGGCGGTCAAAATGACGGTGCGTTATTGTTTGAAATGGCGGTAAACCAACCGTTGTACATTGGGCAGCGGATTGAAATTGGTTTGCAGGAAAAATCGCTGCTGTTATCGGCATTATTGTTGTATATCGTGCCGCTGACCGCACTTTTAGTGTCGACGTTAATCGGTTCGTTATTTTTGCAGCATGAATTGTTGTTGGCTGTGTTTATTTTTGTGATGACGGTCGCCGCTTTTTTCGGCATCAAAAAAGTAGGTGATCGTTTAAGTCGACAATCGCATTATCAACCGGTTTTCTTGCGTATTCTGAGCCGCATTTAATCTTTTTGATACCAAATTTTATTGATGTACCAAATCGCCTTGCCGGACGGCGTGTTGACGTTGATTTCGTCATCAACCGCCTTGCCGATTAAGGCTCTTGCCACCGGCGAGTCGATCGAAATCCAGTTTTTTTGCGGGTCAAACTCATCACAGCCGACGATACGGTACTGTTTCGTCTGTCCATTCGGATCTTCCAGCTCAATCCACGCCCCGAAGAAAATCTTTCCTTCCTGTTTGGGGTGGTAATCGACAATTTGCAGCACGTCTAAGCGTTTGCTCAAGAAGCGCACTCGTCGATCGATTTCACGCAATCGGCGTTTGCCGTAAATATATTCGGCATTTTCACTGCGATCGCCTAATGCCGCCGCCTCCGATACCGCCTGGGTTACTTTTGGCCGCTCTTCACGCCATAGAAATTTTAATTCTTGATCCAGCGTGTTCCAGCCATGACGGGTAATGTAATTGGATTTTGCCATTTTTCTGTGTTGGTGTTAGAGATAATCGGCGGGATTATAGCATAAAAAAGCGGCTTTCCGTTGCCGGAAGCCGCTTGCTTAGCTTTTGTGTGAGGGATTATTTTTGACCGGACAATAAAGTGCGGTAGATGATCCCGCCGATGGCGGCACCAACGATTGGCGCCAGCCAGAACAGCCATAATTGTTCGATTGCCCAACCGCCTTGGAACAAGGCTACACCGGTACTCCGTGCCGGATTTACCGAGGTGTTGGTTACCGGAATGCTGATCAAGTGAATCAGAGTCAATCCCAAACCGATGGCAATCGGGGCGAAGCCTTTCGGTGCACGCTCATCGGTTGCGCCCATGATGATGATCAAGAAGAAGGCCGTCAGCACAACTTCAATAACCAATGCAGCCCCCATGCTGTATTGAGCCGGGGAATGTTCAGCGTAACCGTTGCTGGCGAAGCCGCTGGCGGCGGCATCGAATCCGGCTTTGCCGGTTGCAACGAAATACAACACTGCCGCAGCGGCAGTGGCACCCACGACTTGGGCGATAATGTACGGCAGCAGCTCTTTTGCGCTGAAGCGACCGCCGACCAGTAAACCGACCGACACCGCCGGATTAAAATGACCGCCGGAGATATGGCCGACAGCGTATGCCATGGTCAACACGGTTAAACCGAAAGCCAATGCGACACCGGCAAAGCCGATGCCCAGCTCAGGATAAGCCGCTGCCAGAACGGCACTGCCGCAGCCGCCGAAGACCAACCAGAACGTGCCGAAGAATTCGGCAAAATATTTGTTCATACTCTGTTTTCCTTTCATTAGTTTACAAACGGGCGAATATTACCCTTTTCAGATTCAGACTACAACTGTTTTTACACTCAATATGGTGTTTATATTTTCTGCATATGCAGTTTGTTTAATAATCGGCTTCAGTAACAATAACCTATCTGCATAGGCATAACAGAACACGATTCTTCATAAGAAGCGATTGTTTATATTTTGTCAATGGAGGATATTTTTGAAAAACCTTGCACGCTGCTTGTTTTCTCAATCGAATCAAGGGATACTGAAACAAAAAGCTTAAAATGGAAGAAGGATAGGCAAAATGACGAGAGCGGCTATTAAAATCGCAACCATTCAAATGGTTTCTACAACCGACGTGAAAAGCAATGTCGAGACAATGCAGACTTTGGTGCGCAAGGCGGCACAGGCGGGTGCCAAGTGGGCATTGCTGCCGGAGTATTGGCCGTTGATGGCAACGGATGAAAAGGACAAGCTGGCGATTGCCGAAACATTCGGGCAAGGGCCGTTGCAACAGCTGTTGTCGGATTTGGCGAAAGAGTTGCAAATTGTGCTGTTTGCCGGCTCTATTCCGCTGCGGGGAAATGAAGAAAACAAAGTTTTGAATACACTGCTGGTTTACGGCGAGCAGGGGGAGTTGCTGTCGCGTTACGATAAAATTCATCTGTTCAGCTATTCCGGAATCAGTGAAAGCGGTGTCGGCGAAAAGTATTGTGAGGCAGACAGTATTCAGGCGGGTTATCAAGTGCCGTCGCTGCAAATCGGCGAGGTGAATGTCGGACAGGGCATTTGTTACGATCTGCGTTTTCCGGAGCTGTTCCGTGCACAGACACCGTATGACGTACTGGTATTGCCGGCGGCTTTCACGTATACCACCGGCAAGGCGCATTGGGAATTATTATTGCGCGCCAGAGCGGTAGAGAATCAGTGTTATGTGATTGCTTCCGCACAAGGCGGCCGTCACCAAAGCGGGCGCACCACTTTCGGCCACAGTATGATTATCGATCCGTGGGGCGAGATTGTCAGCGGTGTCGGCGAGGGCGAAGGGTTTGCGGTCGGCGAGATAGATTTTGCCCGCTTGGCGGAAGTTCGCCGTCAACTGCCGGCGTTGAGCCATCGTCAATTATTTATCCGCACGTAATAAACCGATCTAAACACATATTGTGAACGTTTTAACCGCACTTTAGTCTGTTTTTGACGATGCAAAGTGCGGTTTTTTCATGCTTTGCCTAACACTTTTTTTACAACACGGCGCTTTAAAATTCCATTTTTGTCACATTTCAAGGTAAACTATTCGCTATTTCAGGCAAGATAAAAAAACAGGCGATTATGCGAGTATTGATCATCATATTGGGTGGATTGTTGCTGTTGTTCCAATACAGCTTTTGGTTTGGGAAAAACGGTTATCGTGATTATCAGCAGGTAGAGCGGGAAATCGAACAACATACACTGGAAAATACCCAGTTAGCGCAACGGAACCAGCTGATTATGGCGGAAATCAAGGATTTGAAAGAAGGCGTTGCTGCGGTGGAAGAGCGCGCCCGTTTCGAACATGATATGGTGAAAAGCAACGAAGTGTTTTATCGCCTGATGAAAGCGGACGAATACCAATAATGACAACCCGAAAAATTATTGCGATCGTGCCGGCTGCCGGGATCGGCGCCCGTATGCAGCAGGACAAACCGAAGCAATACCTGACGTTAAACGGCAAAACCATTTTACAGCACACGCTGGACATTTTGTTAGGCTATCCGCCGATTGAGCGGATTATTTTA
This sequence comes from Chelonobacter oris, assembly GCF_000772535.1. Taxonomy (GTDB): domain Bacteria; phylum Pseudomonadota; class Gammaproteobacteria; order Enterobacterales; family Pasteurellaceae; genus Chelonobacter; species Chelonobacter oris. The sequence goes on along the minus strand of NZ_JSUM01000011.1, from coordinate 17,967 downwards.
GCGGTGGCTGAAAACGATTCCTATATCGGCGCGTTGGGATTGGAGGATTGCACCCGCATTCAAATCGTGACCGGCGGCGATTCGCGCGCCGCATCGGTCTTTGCTGCGCTGCAACGGGCGCCGGCCGACAGTTGGGTGCTGGTACACGATGCCGCCCGTCCCTGCCTGACTCACCAAGATTTGGACAAACTGTTGCAGATTCACGATCAAAACGGGGCTATTTTGGCATGTCCGGCGACAGATACGATTAAACGTGCCGATGAAGCGCAGCAGATTCTTAAGACGGAAGACCGTACACAATTATGGCATGCGCTGACCCCGCAATTCTTCCCGACCGCACTTTTACGTGCCGCTTATGCTGACGCCTTTGCCCAAAACCGCACGTTGACTGACGAGGCTTCGGCGATGGAGTCGGCGGGTTACCGACCGCACTTGGTCAGCGGCCGTTCCGACAATCTGAAAATCACTCGCCCCGAAGATTTGGCGCTGGCGGCATTTTACCTGCACAAACGAACCACAACGGAGAATAATCAATGATACGCATAGGTCATGGCTTTGATGTACACGCTTTCGGGGGGGAAGGGCCGATTATGATCGGCGGGGTTGCGATCCCTTACCCGAGAGGCTTGTTGGCGCATTCGGACGGTGATGTCGCATTGCACGCCCTGACCGATGCGTTATTGGGTGCTGCGGCATTGGGCGATATCGGCAAGTTGTTCCCCGACACCGATGCCGCATACCAAGGTGCCGACAGCCGCGGTTTGCTGCGCGAGGCTTATCGTCAAGTGCGGTTACAGGGGTATCGGGTCGGCAATGTCGATGTCACGATTATTGCGCAAGCGCCGAAAATGCGGTCGTATATTGATACGATGCGCGCCCGCATTGCCGAGGATTTGGCCTGCGGCATTGAGCAGGTGAATGTCAAAGCCACTACCAGTGAAAAATTGGGTTTTACCGGCCGCGGCGAAGGCATCGCCTGTGAAGCTGTTGCCCTGCTGCTTAAGGGGGCATAATGTCGGCATTACACTATTTATACGGCAAACCGCAACAGACCGCCCGCTTAAAAGCCGAATTCAGCGATTTTATTGTGCGAGAGGAACTGGGCTACGACCTCAGCGGCGAAGGGGAATTCGTTGCCTTGAAAATCCGAAAAACCGATGCCAATACCTTGTTTGTCGGCGAAAAACTGGCGGCGTTTGCCGGAATTTCAGCTAAAAATATGAGTTATGCCGGACTGAAAGATCGTCATGCCGTAACCGAGCAGTGGTTTTGCCTGCATTTACCGGGAAAAGAGACGCCGGATTTCTCACATTTTGCGCCGGACGGGGTCGAAATCCTGACGGTAACACGGCATAACCGCAAAATCCGTATCGGCAGTTTACAGGGAAACCATTTTGAGATTCTATTACGGGATTTAACCGAAAGTGCGGATCTGAACCGGCGTCTGATTAAGCTGAAAAATCACGGTTTTCCAAACTATTTCACCGAACAGCGTTTCGGGCGTGACGGCCACAATCTGACGCAGGCGATACGCTGGGCGCAAGGCGAGATTCACGTTAAGGATCGTAAAAAACGCAGTTTTTATCTTTCCGCCGCCCGCAGCGAATTATTCAATCTGATGGTATCGCAACGGATTAAGGACGGTTTGGCAGAAACCGTTTTATGCGGCGATGTGCTGCAACTGCACGGTTCGCACAGTTGGTTTGTCGCCGCGGAAACCGAATTGGCGGCATTGCAACAGCGGCTGCAACAACGGGATCTCGGGCTGACGGCGGCGCTTGTCGGTTCGCAAGCCTTGCAGACAGCGCAGCAGGCGCTGTTACGCGAGCAGGCGATTGTCGATCGGCATCAGGCATTGCTCGAGTTGATGCACAAAGAGCGGTTACAGAATGCCCGTCGCTTGATTCTGGCACAGCCGCAACAGTTGGAGTGGCAATTTGAGGCTGCGGGATTGCGGCTGCGGTTTTATCTCGACAGCGGCAGTTACGCCACTGCGCTGGTGCGGGAGCTGGCTTTATTGACAACTGACGAAGAATAAAGAAGGACATCTATGCATATTTTATTGAGTAACGATGACGGGATTCATGCCGAAGGAATTCAAACCATGGCGGCGGCGTTGCGTAAATTTGCCACCGTCACTATCGTCGCACCAGATCGTAACCGCAGTGCCGCTTCCAGCTCGTTGACGCTGGTTGAACCGCTGCGTCCGCTAAAATTAGCGAACGGTGATTATTGTATTAACGGCACGCCGGCGGATTGTGTCCATTTGGCATTGAACGGTTTTCTGGCCGGTCGGGTCGATTTGGTGGTGTCGGGCATCAATGCCGGTGCCAATCTGGGAGATGATGTGATTTATTCCGGCACGGTGGCGGCGGCGTTGGAGGGGCGGCATTTGGGGTTGCCGTCGATCGCGGTTTCCCTTGACGGACGGATCTATTACGAAACGGCGGCGCAGGTGGTGTGCGATCTTATCCCGACTTTACATGACAACGTACTGGGGCAACGGGAAATCATCAATATCAATGTGCCGGATATTCCTTATTCGCAATTGCAGGGGCTGAAAGTCACCAAACTGGGCTATCGTGAATCCGCCAGTGCGATGGTTAAACAGATTGATCCGCGCGGCGAACATATTTACTGGGTCGGCGCCAGCGGTTTGCCGGAATACAGCGGCGAGGGGACGGATTTCCATGCGGTGGCGAACGGTTATGTCTCATTGACGCCGATTCAAACCGATATGACCGCCCATCAATCGTTACCGCGTCTGCAACATTGGGTGGATACGGATTAAACTATGTCTAAAGCGGAACAACGCCGTTTGGTACAGCGCCTGCACGAACAGGGTATTCGTAATGAAGCCGTGTTGCAGGCTATTTATGAACTGCCGCGAACTTTTTTTGTGCAGGAAGCGTTTACCCGTCGTTGTTATGAAAATATGGCGATTCCAATCGGGGAGGGACAAACCCTGTCTCAACCCTATATTGTCGCTAAAATGACCGAGTTGTTGCAGCCGACGGCGGAGGATACGGTGTTGGAAATCGGCACCGGCAGCGGTTATCAAACCGCACTTTTGGCGAAACTGTGCCGTCAGGTTTATAGCGTAGAGCGTATTAAGAAATTACAATGGCAAGCGATTCACCGCCTGAAAAAACTGGAATTGCACAATGTTCAGTTGCGTCATGCGGACGGCTGGGAAGGCTGGGCGGCCAAAGCCCCGTTTGATGCGATTATCGTCACCGCCGCCGCCGACAGTATGCCGATTGACTTACTGCAACAATTAAAAGACGGCGGCCGTTTGGTGATTCCGGTGGGAGAAGTAAACCAAGTATTACAATTGATCACACGGGTCGGCGATAAATACCGCGTGGAAAAAATCGAAGATGTTAAATTCGTACCGTTAGTGGCAGGAGCGCTGCAATGAAAATTTTTGGAAAAATGTATGACTGGACCATGCGTTGGTCGCGCCACCATTTGGCGGTGTACTGGTTGGCTTTCGTCAGTTTTATTGAGGCGATTTTCTTTCCGATTCCGCCCGATGTGATGTTGATTCCGATGTCGATGAACAATCCGCAAAAAGCACTGAAATATGCACTTTTCACCGCACTGGCTTCGATGTTGGGCGGCTTGGTCGGTTATGCTGTCGGCTACTATGCGTTTGATTTCGTACAACACTATATCGTGCAATTCGGCTATCAGGACAAACTGGAGCAAGTCACGATCTGGTTTCATCAGTGGGGGATTTTAGTGCTGTTTGTCGCCGGTTTTTCACCGATCCCGTATAAAGTGTTTACCATCGCCGGCGGCTTGCTGCATATGGCGTTGCTGCCTTTTGCACTCACTGCATTTATTTCACGGGCGGCGAGATTTATTCTGGTGGCGAAATTATCGGCTTGGGGCGGCCCGAAAGTTGAGGCCAAGTTACGCCGTTCTATTGAAGTGATCGGCTGGAGCGTGGTAGTCTTAGCCGTTATCGCCTATTTTATTTTACGTTAGTCTTACGTTATTCAAAGTCAAGGATTCAAACATGAAAAGTAAACTGTTCTTCTTTCCTGCCACCGCACTTGCCCTTGCCGTGATCAGCGGCTGTACCAGTTCCGGCGGTGCGCCGGTGCAAAGTGCCGACGGCAACCTATCGCCGGGGATTATGCAGCCGGTTGAAACCAGCGGCGCAAGCGGCGGCAGTTGGCAGCCTGAAATTCAGCAGCAGAGTATGCCGGCAAACATGAGCGTACAGCAGGCGGTGCAACAGCCGATCGGACAGGCACAACAAGTGCAGCAAAACGTGCAAAGTGCGGTACAGCAGCCGATAGGACAGGTGCAGCAAGCGGCGCCGACGGCAACCAGCCAAACCCGTACCAATAATGTTTCACAGGATTTCAGTATTCCGCGCGACACCACGACCAATGCACCGATTTATAATCAAATCGACAAAGGATTCTATAAAGGCGAAACCTATACGGTGCGCAAAGGCGACACCATGTTCCTGATTGCCTATATTTCCGGGCTGGACGTGGCGGATTTGGCGGCAAAAAACAATATGAGCGAGCCGTATAATCTGCGGGTCGGGCAAGTACTGCAAATCGGTTCCGGTAATGCAGGCGCAAGTAACGGGGTTGCGACGGCAACGGCGGCATCGGCCGCTGCAACAGCCGCCACCGCCACAGCACCGACAGTGCCGACACCGCCGGCAGTAACCTATACGCCGGGACCGAATAACACACAATACGGTTCTGACGGCACTATCACCGGACCGGTGAAAGCGTCCGCAGGTAATGCGGCAACCATGGCGCAGCAACAGGCGCAACAAACGATCACGGCAACCGCCGCAACGGCAGCGGCTACGGCGGCTGTCACTCCGCCAAGTGCGGTCAACTCGGCTATCAGTTGGCGTTGGCCGACCGGCGGCAAGGTGATTCAAGGCTTTTCTTCCGCAGACGGCGGTAACAAAGGATTGGATATTTCCGGATCGCGCGGACAGGCGGTTAATGCTGCCGCCGCCGGACGAGTGGTGTATGCCGGCAATGCGTTACGCGGCTACGGTAACCTGATTATCATCAAACATAATGATGATTTCCTCAGCGCTTATGCCCATAACGAAAGTATTTTGGTTAAAGATCAGCAAGAGGTGAGTGCCGGTCAGCAAATTGCCAAAATGGGCAGCTCGGGCACCAATTCGGTCAAGTTACATTTTGAAATCCGTTTCAAAGGGAAATCCGTTGATCCGACACGGTATTTACCGTCACGTTAAGTTGACGGGCGACGCGACAAACGGGCAGATTTTCTGCCCGTTTGTGTTATTGGCTGCGATGATAATACTTGCCGTGATCGTGATCACATTTTGCCGGATAAACCGCACTTTGCACCCGCAGCCGTGCGACAGCACGGTAAGAATTTGTTATCTTTAACACAGTCGTTCTTCATGTGGAGACGTTTCTGTTTTTCTATTTAACCGATAAGGATAGTGATCATGCAGTGGAGTTTACAGCCAAGTGCGGTTTTTGCCGCGTCACCGGTGGTGCCGGTGATGGTGATTAAAAATTTGGACGATGCCTTGCCGATGGCACAGGCGTTGTCGGCCGGCGGAATTAATGTGTTTGAAATTACCTTGCGCAGCGGTGCTGCGCTTGATGCGATCAGGCTTATCAGTCAGGCGATGCCTGAAGCGTTGGTCGGGGCGGGAACGGTGATTTCGCCGCAACAATATGATGCGGCACGAGATGCCGGCGCCAAATTTATTATTTCACCGGGGGCGACGGTTTCGCTGTTGAAACATGCGGTGCAAGGCGATGTGCCGCTTATGCCCGGAACATCGACGCCTTCCGAAATGATGACCGCACTTGAATTAGGTTATGACCATTTGAAATTCTTTCCGGCGGAAGCCAACGGCGGTGCGTCCGCACTGAAAGCGATTTCGGCGCCTTTGCCGCAGCTGACATTCTGTCCGACCGGCGGTATCGGTCTGAAAAATGTAGCGCAATATCTGGCGCTGGATTGCGTGGCTACCGTTGGCGGCTCTTGGATGCTGCCGAATGAGGCGATTGCCGCAGGCAATTGGGAGGAAGTCACCCGTCTGAGCAAAGAGGCTGTCGCATTTGTCGCCGGACTGCGTCGATAGCGGAAAATCCATCGCAATACGGGCGCTGATCACAGTGCCATGCTTTTTGATATGCGCAAGGAAATAGCGTGAAAATTTTATTCGTCTGCTTGGGAAATATCTGCCGTTCACCGATGGCGGAATATATTCTGCGCCATAAGATTGCGCAAGCCGGATTACAGGCTAGGGTAGCGACCGACAGCGCCGGGACGGCAGGCTATCATGACGGTGAAGATATGCACTGCGGTACGGCAAAAATGTTACGACAGAACGGGATTGATCCCCGAGGTTTTGTCAGCCGTAAGCTACGAAAAAACGATTTGAATGAATTTGATTACCTGTTTGCTATGGACGACAGCAACTTGTCGGATTTGCAGAGGCTGTTCGGCAAGCAGGAAAAAATCAGCAAAATTACCGATTTGGTTGCCGATCTGGGGTTTGATCATATTCCCGATCCGTGGTACAGCGATAATTTTGCGCAAACCTATCACTTGTTGGATCGTTGCTGTGAACAATTATTGCAGCAAATCAAGACGACGGTAAAAAATGATAATCACGTTAGCGAAATTAAATCAATATGAACGCCGCTTTTGTGAGCTGGCGCTGAATTCGGTTTATCGAACGATGATAGAATAAGGAAGAAAGTTCCCTTAATAATCAACAAGGAGTTTACCATGTTTCCTGAATACCGTGAGCTGATCAGCCGATTGAAATCGGAAGATGCGCATTTTGCCCGTTTGTTTGACAAGCACAATGAATTGGACCATAAAATTGCCGCAATTGAGAGTAATATCGAACTGGGTACGCACACCGAGGTGGAGAATCTGAAAAAAGAGAAGTTGCGTTTGAAAGACGAGTTGTACGTGATCTTGAAAAGTGCGGTACAACAGCCGTAAAAAATCCCGTTATCACCATGTGCAAACGGGATTTTGTTTATGATAAAAGCGGTCAGGCGAGTAAGCCGGCCGCTTTGACCACTAATGCCACCGCTTTGCCTTCAGCCGCTTTAATCGTGCTTTCATTCGGGATCTCTTGTTGGGTACGGTTTACAATCACGGCTGAAATCATACCCGCTTTTAAGCCCAATGCGGAACACATGGTGAATAAGGTCGCCGATTCCATTTCAAAATTCATCACGTTAAGCTGTTGCCACTCTTTCAGTGAACCGCTGAAGCGACGGCAGATATGGCCGCTGTAGGTGTCATACCGCTCTTGCCCCGGATAGAAAGTATCGGACGAGGCGGTGATACCGACATAAGTGGTTTCGCCGCTTTGTTGCGCTACTTGGTAGAGGGTTGAAGTGCAATGGAAATCAGCCACTGCAGGGTATTCGAGCGGAGCAAAATGTTGGCTGGCGCCGTCCAGACGAACCGCACCGGTGGTTACTAAAATATCGCCGACATTAATGTGCGGCTGAATGGCGCCGGTAGTACCGATTCGCAGGAAAGTACGCACACCCAATTGCGCCAGCTCTTCCACCGCAATTGAAACCGACGGCCCGCCGATACCGGTCGAACACACCACAATCGGCTTGCCGTCAACATAGCCTAACCATGAGGTGAACTCACGGGTTGAAACCAAGAATTTCGGGGTATCCATCAATTTGGCAATGCGTTCTACCCGAGCAGGATCGCCCGGCGTGATCGCAACCGTTGCGCCTTCCAAATCTGCTTTGGTTAAACCTAAATGAAATACATCTGCCATAAACATCTCCTTGTTATTATATTTATTACATCATTATAAAAAAGAGACATTTTACGCCAAACGATTACGGATTTATATCACGCAGTATCGGATTTTGCATGGAAATTAGCGTTTCTGTGGACTGGATCTCATCAATCAGTTGAATTTTAGTTGCCAGCACAGAGTGCAGCTCTTCGATCGTGTGCGTCATCACCTTGATAAAAATCGAATAATTGCCGGTAGTGTAGTAGGCTTCCACCACTTCATCGAAGGTTTGCAGTTTTGTGATGACCGCATCGTAGTCTTTGGCGCTTTTCAAAATGATGCCGATAAAACAACAGACATCGTAGCCCAGCTTGCGTTCATTGATCCGCACTTTGGTGCCTTCGATAACACCGGATTGACGCATTTTCTCGACCCGGACATGAATGGTTCCGGGGCTGACACCGAATTTTTTTGCCATTTCGGCATAAGGGGTACGGGCATCTTTGGTCAAGACCCGCAGAATTTGCTGATCCAGCGCATCTATTTGAGCGACATGTTGAGTAACCTGTTGCATAAGCCTCTCCAACTTTAGTTTTTTTTCAAAGAAATCACAATTAAATTGATTGATGGAGGCATATTATCAAAAAAAATTAAAAAAGTATTGGAAATTTTTGTTTGTTTGTTGAATAATGCACAAAAACGAGGTTAAACCCGCTTTTTATTTAATAATCCCAGAAAACCCTTTTAAAAAGAACAGAAAAATTATGAAAAACTCATTTATTTTACAACAACAAGAAATCAGTTTTGTTAAAAATACGTTTACCCAGATGTTGAAAGAGCATTTGAAAATCGTTGAAGTGCAAGGCCCATTGTTAAGCCAAGTCGGAAACGGTATGCAGGATAACCTGTCCGGCGTAGAAAATGCGGTACAGGTCAATATTCGTGAAATTCACGGCGTTCGTTTTGAAGTCGTGCATTCTTTGGCAAAATGGAAACGACACACCTTGGGCAGATTTGATTTTCAGCCGAACGAAGGTCTGTTTGTCAACATGATCGCACTGCGTCCCGACGAGGACAGTCTGGATCAAACCCATTCCGTTTTTGTTGACCAATGGGACTGGGAGCGTGTGATTCCGCAAGGCTCCCGCAATCTGGCGTATCTGAAAGAAACGGTCAGATCGATTTATACGGCCATCAAAGAAACGGAACAAATGGTAGAGGTGCAGTTCGGGATCAAAAGTTTCTTGCCGCCGGAAATCACTTTTATCCACAGTGAAGATTTGGTACGTCGCTACCCGGATTTGAGCGGAAAAGCGCGTGAAAGTGCGGTATGCAAAGAATACGGTGCCGTATTTTTAATCGGAATCGGCGGCGAGTTGTCGGACGGTAAACCGCATGATGGTCGGGCGCCGGACTATGATGACTGGACTACGCCGAGTGAAGGCGAATACAAAGGGTTGAACGGCGATATTCTGGTTTGGAATCCGGTGTTGGAATCGGCATTTGAGCTGTCGTCAATGGGTATTCGGGTTGATGAAACCGCACTGCGTCGCCAGTTGGCTATCGCCGGCAACGAGGAACGCGCGGAATTTGCATGGCATCAGGATCTGTTAAACGGTAAATTGCCGCAGTCTATCGGCGGCGGTATCGGGCAATCCCGTCTGGCAATGTTGTTATTGCACAAACAACACATCGGACAAGTACAATCCAGCGTATGGCCGAAGCGAATCATGGAGCAGTACGACAACATTTTGTAATTTTAATTTTTATAATCAGCAGTACTTTTTTATTTTTGACTTTTATTTTTGATGTTTATCTCGGAAAGCAAATGTTAGTGTCATACGATATTTGTTTGACACTGACATGTTGCTCCTGATTCGAGTTGTAATTTATTACTTGTTCTAAGGAGAAACTGTATGAAACAAATCACTGCCATTGTGCAACCCTTCAGATTGGATGAAATCCGTGAAGCCTTGTCCGACATCGGTATTCAGGGCATCACGGTTACCGAAGTCAAAGGTTTCGGACGGCAAAAAGGGCACACCGAACTGTATCGCGGTGCCGAATATGCCGTTGATTTCCTGCCTAAAATTGCGCTCGATATTGTGCTGACCGATGAGTTGGCGGAACAGGCTGTCGAGGTCATTTGCCAAACCGCCCGCACCGGGAAAATCGGGGACGGCAAAATTTTTGTCAAACCGGTGGATAAAGTCATTCGTATCCGCACCGGGGAAACCGATGAAAATGCGATTTAAGCCGTCACTTTTTATTTTTGATTTAATTTTAAACTCGGAACAACTTATAGGTGAGAAGATGAAAAGACAACTTTTGACTCTGGGAGCATTGCTTGCGCCTACCGCAACCTTGGCGGCGGAAACAGCGGATTGGGTACGCCCGATGTCGGAAATCAGCGCAGGCGACACGGCATGGGTGATGGTATCGGCGCTGTTGGTATTATTTATGACGTTGCCGGGGCTGGCATTATTTTATGCCGGCATGGTACGCAAGAAAAACGTATTGGCGACAATGGTACAAAGTATTGCCGTTGCCTGTTTGATTTCGTTGTTATGGATCTGCTTCGGCTACAGTCTGGCATTTACCTCGAATAACGGTTTTATCGGCGGCACTGAACGTTTCTTTTTAAGCGGGCTGAACGTCTTTACCGAAAGTGAACAACTGACGATTTTCCCGGGGGCGGGTACGATTCCCGAATCGGTATTCATGCTGTTCCAAATGGCATTCGCCATTATTGCGGCGGCGATTATCACCGGCGCCTTTGCGGAGCGGATTAAATTCTCAGCGATTTTATTGTTCACCGGTTTATGGTCATTGCTGATTTATGTACCGACCGCACACTGGGTCTGGGGGCCGGACGGCTGGTTGGCGGCAGACGGCGTATTGGATTATGCCGGCGGTACGGTTATCCATATCAATGCCGGTATTGCCGGTTTAGTCGGGGCGATTATGCTGGGAAAACGTATCGGCTACGGTAAAGAAGCGATGCCGCCGCATAACTTGGTATTAACCTTGATTGGTATGTCTATGCTATGGATCGGTTGGTTCGGCTTTAACGCCGGTTCAGCGCTGGCGGCGGACGGCCGTGCCGGTATGGCGATGGCGACAACCCAAGTTGCGACGGCTTCCGCTGCACTGGCTTGGATTTTAACCGAGCGCCTGTTCGGGCATAAACCGTCGGCGTTGGGTCTGGCGTCCGGTGCGATCGCCGGCTTGGTTGCCATCACGCCGGCGGCCGGTTTTGTCAGTGTGCAAAGTGCGGTTGCTATCGGTTTGATTTCCGGTGTGATCTGTTTTTGGGGCGCAACCAAACTGAAATACTGGTTAGGTTATGACGATTCTTTAGATGCTTTCGGGATTCACGGCATCGGCGGCATCATCGGTGCGATTCTAACCGGCGTATTTGTTTCGACCGACATTACCGGTGGCGGCGCCAGTATCTGGGTACAGGTGCAAAGCGTATTGATTACAATCGCCTATAGCGCCGTCGGCAGTGCAATCTTACTGTTTATCGTGGATAAAATCACCGGCTTGCGGGTGGAAAAAGACGAAGAACGCCAAGGGTTGGATGTGGTACTGCACGGTGAACGTGTAGAATAATGCTGATAAACTAAGCATCAAAAAAACCGCACTTTGTGTTACAAGCAAAGTGCGGTTTTTTAATAAATATCAGTTGGTTATTGTGCGCTGCTGATCACAACACGACGGTTTGGGCGCAGGCACTCTTTCAATGCGTCTCCCTCGATATCGTTGCAGGCTTTGACTTGCTCCGCTTCACCACGGCCGATAGCGTTAATCATGGCGGCAGACAGACCTTGTCCCACCAGATAGCCTTTTACGGTTTCGGCACGGCGTTGCGAAAGGGCTAAATTATAGCTGTCGCTGCCCAAACGATCGGTAAATCCTTCAATGGTGATGCTGTTTGCCTGCTTGGTTTTTAATTCGGCGGCAACTTGGTTAAGCACGTTACGACCGTTATCGCTTAGATTGGCGGAATCAAAGTCAAACAGAAAATCTCCTGACAGTTCATAAGGATTGTTTTGTTTGCCGCAGCCTTCCGGCAGCCAGAAGAAAGATTGTGCGTTCATGTCGGTATCAAACAGCACTTTGTATTGGCAGATTTTGTGTTCGCCGTTTTCACGGTAATTAAAAACATAATTCCATTCACGTACGGCGAACAGTCCTTCGGCGTGATGCGGACGACCAATCAGATAATATAATTGATCCTTGTTCATGCCTTTTTCAATCATGCGGACATTGTCCCAGTTAGGCCAAATGCCGTATTGCGAACCGCTGAAGTTTACGCCGGCATCTTCAATTTCCGGCCAGACCGGGTTGTCGGTCGTCCCTTCTTTTGTGACATTACTCAAGTTTCCGCAGGCGGTCAGGGTTGCGATTGCGGCAACGGATAAAATGTATTTGCTTAATTTCACGTTTTTTTCCTTCTTAAATTAGGTAAGAGCCGCACCGTTGTCGGTGCGGTTTGGTTATGACGGAATTACCACTGGTATCCTACACCGATACCGGCCGAGGTTTTGCCGCGACTGTTGTGACCCGCATTTAATTTAATGATAATTTTACCGTTGTCGGTGATTCGGGAAACACCCAGTGCCACGGCATTTTCACCACCGTATGATCCTCCGGCAGCGGCAACCATGCTGTGTCCAGGCAGGTAGGCTTGCGGAAGGCTTGCCATTGCTGCGGAAGAGGCGCCGGCACCGCGCATATCACGATCCAGATCCTGTACCTGACCTTGCAGATTGGTGATATTCTGTGCGGTCTGACCAATTTGCTGATTGGTTGCATAGAGCTGGCTGCCGTTCACGGCGTCGGTCGAGGTGGCGGATAGTACGCCCGGTGCGACATGCTGAATCTGACGTTCATTGCCTTCGCTGCCTACGGAAACAACTTGCGTTCCGGCGCCGGTTTTGCCGGCAACAGGATAATTGTTCAAGCTGTAATTGCCGATATGCGGGGCGGCGGCTACGGAACCACTGCCGAGAGCAACAGAGCCGATCGGGGCGGTATCGGCAACGGTTGCACCATTGCCGATAGCAAGCCCGTTTTCAACTTTTGCGACGCTGTTCGGCCCGATAGCCACACTGTTTTTCCCTTCCGCTTTGGCTGCCGGTTCGGTTGAATTGGCTTTAAAGTATTTTGTGCCTTCGGTATTCAGCGTATTGACCGCATTGACGACATTCGTCGGCTGAGTAAACGGCTTGCCGTCAACAGTCGTATTGCCGCCGTTGGCTGCGGTAAGATCTTTAAAGACATCCGGTTTTAACTGCGCAGTCGTGCCGTTGTCGGCATAGCTGATGTTATCTCCGCCCAATACGTCACCCAGCGCTTTCAACTGGCTGCCGTTGACGGCATCGGTCGAATTGTCGTTAACCGCACCTTTATCGACATTGGTCAACTGCATCGGCTTATCGGCACTGATTAACACTTTCGCCGGTGTTGAGCCGACCAGATTACCCTCTGCATTCGGTGTTTCTTTATAGAATTTACCACCGATATTAATCAGTTTGTCACCGTCGGCATCGACATATTCCATCGGGATACCGGTGACATCGATCGAATAGTTGTAGTTGCCCTTGTCATCGGCGTTTACTGCCGAAACTTGGGTATTTCGACCATGATTGACGGTAACGGTTTGGCTGCTGATATTTTTTGCCGCCACGTTTTGTTCGGCGTCGGCTTGTGTCGTCATATTCCAAGTGACGTTTTTCAAATCCATCACATTAACGGCATTGTGCGCAATCTCCGCTAAATCGGCTTCTGGAATATCACTCAGGTTATTCGGCGTACCGTCGGCTTTGTTGCCCAACCCACTGGCAACATTGGTGATTTTCGTCGGCGTACCGGCTTTATTTTCGACACTTAACGCTGTCGGATCACGCTTGTCTGCGCTCAATTTCGGTGCATTGTCGGCTGTGCCGAAAGTGACACTGCCGCCGTCTTTGTCATCGCCCAAGGTGATGTCTTTATCCAGATTGACTTTCAGTGCCTTGCCTGTTGAACCGTCGGCATTCTCCACATCAACAACGGCGGTGGTGATGTTATCACCGCCCTGTACCTGAATCGATGAACCCAGATCCTGTTTTACTTCATTGCCCTGATCATCTTTCAAGCCGAATCCACCACCATTGGCGGCATTGGTAATGCTGGTTTTAGCGCCCTCAACCGCTGTTTTCAGATCGCCGATATTGGCGGCATTGGTTAACTCCGGGGCATTGTCTGGTAAGTCCGACAGGTTTTTACCGTCCAGACCGCTGGCAACGTTGGTGACTTTGTTTCCACCGTTATTCAACCCGTCCTTGTCTAAATTAACGTCACCGATTTTCACGCCGCCGTCTTCAGTCAGGTCGAGTTTGTTGTTCATCACGATTTCCAGACCATCGTTATTCTCATTGGAACGGACACCTAAATTAGACGTAGAGACTTTTTTGTCGTTTGACAAATCGTCTTTATTAATCCCGCCTTCGAGTTTTAATGTTTCATTGAGTTTACGGACGACTTCTTTGCCGTCGTTGCCGACAAATTTTAGCCCCTCTTCCATGGTTGCAACCGTATGCGGTGTGCCGTTTTTATCGGTGTAGGTGATCCGATCCATGCCGTCTTTCCCGTTGTTGCCGTCCGTGCCGTCCGTGCCGTCAACGCCGACAGGACCTTCCGCTACCGTGATTGCGGCTTTGGCATCTTTACCGTCTTTGCCTGCCTGACCGGTTAGACCGATAGCGCCGTCTTTACCGTCAATGCCGACCCTCTCTTTGCCGTTGGCATCGGTGACTGAAATTTTACCGTCTTTACCCTCGGCGCCGTCGACAGGTTTGCGTCCGACGCTCAGGGTGTCGGCTTCCAAATCGTCTTTTGTGGCGACAGTGTAAGTATTCCCGTCATTCGTGACCGTAATATTTTTACCCTCTTTCACCGTTGTGGCGGTATCCGGCGTATCGACGTCAATGGTAATGGTATGTACGCCGTTTTCTGTTTTTCCGCTTACGATCGCCCCGTTGGTGCCGATAAATTTTACTTCGCCCGCATTTTTCACTTGCCCGTTGTAAGCGTTCTCTAAGTCACCGGTCGTTTTGTCCGCACTGACAATCCAGCCCATTTTGCGCAGATCGCCAACGGTTGCGGCTGTATTATCAGTCACTGTCGGCGCTGTACCGTTTAGATTGATTAAACCGTTTGGCGCACCTTCGGTATAGGTTGTCAAACCGCTCTTGATGTTTGTCAGCGCCGTCGGATCACCGCTTTTATCTTTTGCGGCGGCAGGGTTGATCAAATTTGTTAGCAGTTGATCAGCCGGGACTTCAGTCTCGGTCGGTTTGCCGTTTTCATCTAAGGTATAATATTTATCACCGACTTTTGCGACCGGCGTGCCGTCTTGATTGGTGTAGCTGATCGGCAAGCCTGTTACGTTGACTGCAATTTTGCTGATATTGTCGGCAGTATCAATCACCGTTGTTGTGTTTGCACCGTCAGCAAAGTTCAAAGTGTCGTTATGGCGCACAAAATCCTTTGCCGTGCCGTTATTTTGCAGGTTCCAACCGGCATTTAAAACATCACTTACGGTTGCCGCATTATTCTGTTTTAGCCCTTCGGGCAATTCAGGCGCTTTGGTTGTGGTGTCTTCTGCCGGCGTTAAATTGCTTTTCACATTGGTTAATGTAGTCGGTGTTGTTGTGTTGTTGTCCCCGTTGGCATTTTGTACGGAAGCAATAATATTGTCAGGGGAAACTTCTTCATCTCCTCCATTCGGTGTCGGGGTTTTGTAGAATTTTCCGTCGACTTTATAGACTTTATCGCCCTCAACCGTGGTATAGACCACAGGGCCTTCCGCCGGCAGTTTTACACTCAAATCATTTGCGACCAAATACAGCTGGCTGCCGTTAACGGCATCGGTGCTGTCTTTGGCAATTTTACCTGCGGCTACATTGATGATTTGACGCTCTTTATCTTTTGCGCCAACACTCACTACACCGTTCGCTTCACTGCCTTTACC
The DNA here is from genome assembly GCF_000772535.1 of Chelonobacter oris. Classification (GTDB taxonomy): domain Bacteria; phylum Pseudomonadota; class Gammaproteobacteria; order Enterobacterales; family Pasteurellaceae; genus Chelonobacter; species Chelonobacter oris. The sequence continues at coordinate 2,182 of NZ_JSUM01000011.1, read as the reverse complement.
GGCGAATCCGCTGTAGGTAAAGCCATTGACTGTCGCCGTATCTTCTGCGGTGGCGGCGCGGTCAGCGGATTCATTGCCTAAAATCACGCTGTTTGCTTGGCTGGTGGTGACTTTGTTACCAATTACAAAGGTATTGACCTGTTTGACAATATTTTCATTACCGATAATACGGCTGCCTTCTGCTTTATCGTCCATCGTATTTTTATTACCGAATACGCCGGCGTTCTTGGCGGCAATCGGAGCCTCTGCCGTGCCATTATCATTACCGATGGTATAAGTGCCTTCACCGCTGACATAAGACGGATCACCCAATGCACCGGCATTTTTGCCGGTGACTTTATTGCCGACCCCGATACTGATTGATTGCTCGCCTTCGGCTTTGGAATCTTTACCGATGGCAATGCCATTTTTGCCAGAAGCGCTGGCGGAATGACCAAGTGCGGTTGCGCTCATAGCTGTTGCACTTGAACCAATACCAACTGCCGTAGTATAAAGTGCACCGGGAATGGCAGTTGCTTCACGATATGGCATTCCATTGTCGTCCGCTTTGAGATCGCCCAATTTAGCGCCTGCGGCAGCGCTAGTACCGATGGCAACACCATATTCACCAGTGGTAGCGTAGCGACCAATGGCAACTGAAGCGCTGGCAATTTCTTTAGTCGGGTCTTTAAGCGTTTTAGCATGTTGTCCAATCGCAACACCACCGTAACTTTGCGCATTTTGACCGATAGCAATAGTTGCTGCATCAGTAGTACGTTGTGAGATGGTATTTTGGCCGATAGCAACCGCATCAATAGAACCTTGAGCATTTTGCCCTACCACAATGGCGTTATCGCCTTTATAGGCAGTACCATTAATTGTAGTATCAATTGTTTTTGCCTTTGTGCCAATAACAGTGGCATTGGCGGCATTATCAACGGCGGCTTGATCACCAATAGCGATGGAGCTTGCACTTTTACGCAATTCATCGTCTTTTATTTCATCAGTACCGTTACCGACTTTCACCTGAGCCTGATGACCGATAGCAATCGATTTGTTCCCGTTTGAGCGGGCGGTTGTCCCGATAGCAACGGCGCTGTAACCAAGGGATTGAGTGTTGGTTTCAGCATCATATTTGGTTTTAGTTGCCGTATTACCGTCTTCTGCCACGGTTTCGGCTTCAATGGCGGAACTGCCTATCGCAATCGATTGGTGGCCTTTCGCCGTGGCGGATTGCCCCATGGCCAGGCTGGCTTTACCGTCGGCTAATGCGACTGCACCGATAGCCATCGCATAGTCTTTAGTGGCGGCGGATTGACGCTGGATTGCCAAAGAATTAAAGCCGGAAGCCAATGCGGCGGTGCCGACAGCAGTCGCCGAAGGTTCATTGGCGGTTGCAAAATGCCCGACGGCTAATGATAGCGGGCCGGTAGAACGGGCGTAGTCGCCGATAGCGGCGCCGGAAGAGTATTCTTTATCATTTTGATTAAATTTGGTATCGGCAACCGCATTACTCATATAACCGATTGCCATGCCATGCGCGACATTATTATTATAAACATCGCCGTTATTCATGCCTTCATTGGCATTATCGTAGGTTTGGTTGCCCGGATTGTAATAATTGTAAGGCTTGTCGCCGCCTTTATTATGCGCTTTTGCCGTAGAATCGGGTTGATCATTATTTACGGTAGGATCAATATTGGCTTCTACCACGGTTGAAGCATAGGCAGAGGGAAAAATTGCAAGAAGAAGGCTTGCATATAATGTATTTAAGAAGAAGGTTTTTTTAGTTAAAAAAGATTTATTGTTATCAGCATTAATATGACAAACTATTGCTTGCTTGCTTGCTTGCTTGCTTGCTTGCTTGCTTGCTTGCTTGCTTGCTTGCTCCTCGATAGCGTTATATTTCATGGGTTTAATTCCTTATAAGATATATTTTAAAATCACCTTATTTATGCCATAAATAAAGTATATTTTTTACTCCGCTTTTGTAATCATATTCATTCGATTCTCTGAATATTTCTTGATGAACGTTTTTAATATATTACAAAGTGAAGCTTGTTACTTAATTTCGTCATTGTTAATAGACCTAAAATTAAGGTTTGCGGATTTTATCAAGCAATATTTATTTTCACAAACGACTTTACAAATAAGTTTTTATTTTTTTAGGATTAAAAAATAGACTGATTTAGTATTGACGTCT
>NZ_JSUM01000010.1 GCF_000772535.1 Chelonobacter oris | reverse complement strand
CACAACAGCAGGCGGAACGGGAAGCGGCGGAAAAGCAAACTAAGCAGCAAACCGAACAGGAAAAGCCGAGTGAAGGTGGATTTTTCAGCCGCTTGTTGAAAGGGCTGGTTAAAACCAAACAGAATCTGGGCGCCGGTTTCCGTAATCTGTTCATCGGCAAAAAAATTGACGATGAGTTATTTGAAGAGTTGGAAGAGCAGTTACTCATTGCCGATATCGGTATGCCGACCACGAGTAAAATCATTGACAGCCTGACCCGGCACGCATCAAAAAAAGAGCTGCGTGATGCGGAACAATTGTATCAAAAACTGAAAGATGAAATGGCGGCTATCCTAGAACCGGTGGCGAAACCGTTGGAAATTACCGATAAAAAACCATTTGTGATTCTGATGGTCGGCGTCAACGGCGTGGGTAAAACCACGACTATCGGCAAACTGGCGCGCCAATTCCAGTCGCAAGGCAAATCGGTGATGCTGGCGGCTGGCGATACTTTCCGTGCGGCGGCAGTGGAGCAGTTGCAAGTGTGGGGCGAGCGCAACAATATTCCGGTGGTGGCACAAAGTAGCGGCTCGGATTCCGCTTCCGTGCTGTATGATGCGATGGAATCCGCTAAAGCGAAAAATATCGATATTTTGCTGGCGGATACCGCCGGGCGTTTGCAGAATAAAAATAATCTGATGGACGAATTGAAAAAAATCGTGCGAGTGATGCAAAAATTGGATCCTGAAGCGCCGCATGAAATTATGCTGACGCTGGATGCAGGCACCGGACAAAATGCCGTCAGTCAGGCGAAACTGTTCAATGAGGCGGTCGGTTTGACCGGGATCAGCTTGACTAAACTGGACGGCACGGCGAAGGGCGGTGTGATCTTTGCGATTGCCGATCAGTTCCAGCTGCCGATTCGCTACATTGGTGTCGGCGAAAAAATTGATGATCTGCGCCCGTTTGAAGCACAGCAGTTTATTGAGGCGCTGTTCAGTCAGGAACATGAATAAAGCAAGAGAGAAAATATGATTCGTTTTGTGAATGTGAGCAAAGCTTATTTGGGCGGAAAACAGGCGTTGCAAGGGCTAAGTTTCCATCTGCCGGTCGGCAGTATGAGCTACCTCACCGGTCATTCCGGTGCGGGCAAAAGTACGCTGTTAAAATTGATTATGGGCATTGAGCGCGCCAATGGCGGCAGTGTGTTTTTTAACGGCCATGACATTACCCGAATCAGCCCGGAACAGATTCCGTTTCTGCGCCGTCAAATCGGCATGGTACATCAGGATTACCGGCTGCTGACGGATCGTTCGGTATTGGAAAACGTATCGTTGCCGCTGATTATCAGCGGTATGCACCCGAATGAAATCAAGCGCCGTGCTTCTGCCGCACTTGACAAAGTCGGGCTGCTGCACCGCGCCAATCATCTGCCGCTGCATTTGTCCGGCGGCGAACAGCAACGGGTGGATATTGCCCGAGCGGTGGTGAACCGTCCGCAATTGTTATTGGCGGACGAACCGACCGGTAATCTGGATAAAGCATTGTCACAAGAGATTTTTCGCTTGTTTGAAGAGTTTAACCGAATCGGCGTTACCGTATTAATCGCCACGCACGATCACGCCATTATTCAACAAAAACCGAAGCCGACCTTGGTATTGGAACAAGGTCATTTGCGCGCATTTCAATAGGAGCCGTCAGTATGAATTCCCGTCGTTTACAAGCGCCTTTTTGGATGCAGACCCAATATGTATTGCAATCGGTATTCGCCGATTTATGGTTAAAGCGTGTCGGCACGTTGCTGACGGTGTTGGTGATTGCGGTGTCGTTGACCATTCCGACCATCAGTTATTTACTGTGGAAAAACACTAAACAAGCGGCGACCGAATTTTATCCGGAATCTCAAATCTCGGTTTATCTGGATAAAACACTGACCGAAGCGGACGCTAACTTGGTGGTCGAACAGCTGCGCCAGCAAAATGGTGTGGCTTCACTCAGTTATATTTCACGTCAGCAAAGTTTGGAGGAATTTCGTGCTTGGTCAGGTTTCGGTACGGAGTTGGAGCTTCTAGACGACAACCCGTTGCCGGCGGTGGTGATGATCACGCCGGAGGAAGAGGTTCAACAGTCGGCGAAGCTGGCGGATTTACGTCTTGCGCTGGCTAAAGTTAAAGGCGTGGACGAAGTGCGGTTAGACAGTGACTGGCTGGAAAAACTGGGTGCGATGACTTGGCTTGCCGGTCGTATTGCCGTGGTTTGTACCCTGTTGATGTTATTGGCTGTGATTTTGGTGATCGGCAACAGCATCCGATCTGATGTGTACAGCAGCCGTGCCAATATCGAAGTCACCAAACTGCTGGGCGCTACCGAACATTTTATTCTGCGCCCGTTTCTGTATACCGGGCTGATTTACGGTATTATCGGCGGTATGCTGGCGGCGTTGTTAAGTGCGGTCACGATTGCTTATTTTTCGACTGCGATTGAGTACGTTGCCGATATTTTTGCAATGAAATATGAACTGAACGGTATTAATTTGGTTGAAATCCTGTTTATCATTATGCTGGCGGCTTTCACCGGCTGGTGCGGCGCTTGGATAGCCGCCAAAAAACATATCAACCGGTTGGACGAAGGGCAATAATTGCCCTTTTATTTTGCCTGAACCGCACTTTGACGAACAAAAACGGAGGAAAGGGATTTTATGTCGCAACAAACGTTTGAAAAAATTCTTGACCTGTTAAAGCAACATCAGGCTCGTTATCGGGTGGTCGAACACACTGCCGCCGGCAAATCGGAAGAAGTGGCAAAAATTCGCGCTACGGAAATCGGACAGGGCGCGAAAGCACTGGTTTGCACGCTGAAAGGTAACGGCATCAAGCAAAACGTACTGGCGATTTTACCGGCGGATCAACAGGCGGATTTAAGCAAAATCGCCGCGGCTTTCGGCGCAAATAAAGCCTCACTGTCCAGCCCGGCGGAAGTGGCGACATTGACCGATTGCGTGTTTGGTGCAATTCCGCCGTTCAGTTTTAATGAACAACTTGTCTTGATAGTCGATCCGATGTTGGGTGAACGCTACGCCGAATTAGCCTTTAATGCCGGTACGTTAGAACGATCGATTATTCTGAATAGTGCAGATTATTTTCGTATTACGCAGCCTAAACAAGTCGGTTTTATCCGAACTGTCGATTAAACAATACTCCGGTACCGATTTATCTCCGGCTAGTGATGAGAATAATAATCGCCAAAATCGTGGGAAAACAGCGGTAACACGGCTTTTTCTTTTATTGTTCCTTCAAAACGGTTTAATGTCTTGTTTATACCAACGTTTAAGCTTCTCATGACTACGGCTTTCAAAAAGTGTTATCAGCGGCGCCTGTGTGAAATCGCCCGCTTGAATCGCTTGATAGATAAACAGCAGAAGGAATGAGGAAATCCGGTGCAATCTCCATTTCATCAAATAGTCGGGCATATTGTTCGGCGCTTCTGGAAAAGAAATAAAGCCCGATAGTAACCTCTGCGCCAGTCACGACAAGCGAGTGTTTTTCTGAAGCGCATTTCTAACATATCGTTAGCCTTAGTATCAAAAAACGATCAACAACAGCCAAATCAATGTCATAATCAGCAGGGCGGTAGTCACGGCGGCAGAACCGAGATCTTTGGCTCTGCCCGACAGTTCGTGATATTCCGTGCCGACTCGATCGACCACGGCTTCAATCGCACTGTTTAACAGTTCTACCAGTAATACGATTAAAACCGAGCCGATCATCAAAGTCCATTCTACGCCGTTATCGCCGAGGAAAAAAGCAAGCGGAATCAGAACCGCCGCCATCATCAGCTCGTGCTGAAAGGCGGTTTCCGTTATGGCTTGCCTGTAGCCTTTGATTGAATACCCGGTTGCTTTGATAATATGGGTGAAACCTTTATGTTTTTGCATGATTTTCCTTAATTGTTTTTATTATTCGGCGCAACGTGCGGTTTAATTGGACAATCGTTTGGCTTCAATCACATCATTGATTCGCAGCAACGATGAAAGAATACGCCCCAGCATATCCACATTGCCCAACTCGATTTCCATATCCATGGTGGCGGTCATACTTTTTACATCGCTTTTGCTCGAAACCCGCTGCACGCTGACTTTTTCGTTGGCGAGGACGGTGGTAATATCACGCAGCAGACCGGTGCGATCATTGGCGACAATCCGCAGAACCAGATTAAATTTGGTATTGTAGCTTTCTCCCCACACGGCTTCGACAACCCGTTCGGGGCATGCTTCTTGTAGATTCAGCACTTGTTCGCAATCGGCGCGGTGAATTGAAATGCCCCGCCCTTGCGTGATATAGCCCAGAATCGGATCGCCCGGAATCGGCTGACAGCAACGGGCGATGTGGTGCATCAAGTTGCCTACCCCCTCGACCACAATCTGTCCTTTGGTTGCCGTCGCTTTACTTGGCTGTTTATTTTCCACTTGGCGCAGAATATGCTCGTCCACCTCTTCCGCCGTCGGTCGCAGCAGCTTGCCTTGCAGGTAGTTGCTTAACTGATTGAGACGGATATCGCCGTTGCCGAGACCGGCATATAGGTCGTCCAGCTGTTTCAGGTTGTAGCGCGGCAGGGCGTATTCTTCGATCTGCTTATGGCTCAGCCCCAGTTTTGCCATTTCCGCATCCAGCAGCTCTTTACCGAGCGGAATATTTTTTTCACGATCCAACCGCTTGAACCAAGCTTGAATTTTGGATCGCACTCGATTGATGGTAACAAAGCCCGACTGCGGATTCAGCCAGTCGCGGCTCGGATTCGGGTTTTTCTGGGTGATGATTTCCACCTTGTCGCCCATTTGCAGTTTATAAGTGAACGGCACGATGCGATCCGCCACTTTGGCGCCGATACAGCGGTGTCCGACTTCACTGTGAATGGTGTAGGCAAAGTCCAGCGGTGTCGAACCGACCGGCAAATCGACAATATCGCCCTGCGGGGTGAAGACATAAATTCGATCATCAAAAATTTTACTGCGGGTTTCTTCCACCATGCCGCCCGATTGGCTGACATCATGCTGCCATGCCAACACTTGTCGCAACCAAGTAATTTTTTGTTCATAACCGGCACGGCCGCCGGTGCTGCCTTCTTTGTATTTCCAGTGTGCCGCCACGCCCAGTTCGGCATCATCGTGCATTTTCTGCGTGCGGATCTGCACTTCTATCGCTTTTTCGCCCTTGCCCAGCACCACGGTGTGAATCGATTGATAGCCGTTCGGTTTCGGGTGGGCGACATAATCGTCAAACTCGCTCGCCAGATGTTTAAAATGGCTGTGGACAATGCCAAGTGCGGTATAGCAATCTTCCAGTTTATCCACAATAATCCGCACCGCACGAATATCAAACAGTTGAGCAAACGGCAGATTTTTTTTCTGCATTTTTTTCCAGATACTGTAGATATGTTTCGGCCTGCCGTAAACTTGTGCCGTGACGGGCAGTTCGGCTTGCAGCTCACGTTCGATAACGGCAACGAAATGCTGAATATACGCCTCGCGATCGCGCCGTTTTTCGTGCAGCAGTTTGGCGATTTTGCGGTAATTATCGGGATCCAAATAGCGGAAGCAGTAATCCTCCAGCTCCCATTTCAATTGCCCGATGCCGAGCCGATTGGCGAGCGGCGCATAAATATTGCTGCATTCACGCGCCGCCAGAATTTTTTCCGGTTCGGAAATAAACTGGTTTTCTTCACGCAGAAAAGCCACCCGTTCCGCCAGTTTGATGACGACACAGCGGAAATCATCCACCATCGCCAACAACATACGGCGCACGTTATCCACCTGTAAATGGCTGCCCGATTGGCTGGCACTCAGCTGGCGGATACCGTCCATATCGACCACCCCTTTCACCAGCTTGCGGATATCGTTGCCGAAATCCTCTTTGATTTGATCATAGCTGAGAATTCTGCGCCGAACCAACGGAAACAGCATTGCGCTCAGCAGGCTGTCTTGATCCATATTAAGTGCGCTCAGAACCTCCACCATTTCGCTGGCGGAATAGAGCAGATATTGCCGCTCTTTCGTCTCCAGAGCCTGCAATTTACTGTCATTATAGTGCCAAGTCGCCACCAGTTTTTGACGAACGTCAGGGGCAAGCGGCAAGCGCTCGCTCCAATCTTCAACCACAAATTGCTCGGGTGTGAGCAAATGCGAGGCTCGTATTGCAACCATAATTTTTCCTTATGACACCCTGTCGAACAGGGTTATCGATTCCAAATGCGCTGTGTGCGGAAACATATCGATTGCCGCACTTTTTTCAATCTTATAACCGTGCTGCAACAGGTATTCGCTGTCGCGCACCAGTGTTGCCGGATTGCAAGACACATACAGGATTTTCTCCGGCTGCAATTCGCACAAATGCGGCAGCGCAAACAGGGCGCCGCTGCGTGGCGGATCAAGCAGGATTTTATTAAAGCGGCGCATTGTCCACGCCTGATCCCGAAAAGTGCGGTCTAAATCCGTTTGATAAAATTCAGCATTTTCACAGCGGTTGGCGGCGGCATTCCGTTTGGCTTGGGCAACCATGTCCGCCACGCCTTCAATGCCGACCGCACTTGCTACTTTTGACGCCAGCGGCAAGGTAAAGTTTCCCATGCCGCAAAATAAATCCAGCACTTGATCTTGCGGTTTCAAATCGAGCCAGTCAAGGGCGGTGTCGATCATTTTTTGGTTCAAAGTGCGGTTGACCTGAATAAAATCACGTATCGAAAATGCCAGTTTTTGTCCGTTGTCGAGTTGATAGTAAGGTGATTCGCCATACCAATGCTGAATCCGGTTCTCTTGTTCGGCGACAAATAATAGTAATTGATATTCGGCAGCGAATTGCAATAACCGCACTTTGTCGTCTGCCTGCACCTCGCCCAGATGGCGTAACAGCATTGCCGTTCCGTTATCGGCAGCCACCAGTTCGATATGGCCGAGCTGCGCTTTGTTTTGCCATTGCGGCAGCCATTGGGCAAGTGCGGTCAAAATGCGGTTTAAGTGCGGTTCGGCAACGGCGCAAGCGTTAATATTGACAATCGCTTTTGAGCGGCGCCGACGCAAACCGACTGCCAGCGTTCGCTGCTTTTTGTCGAATAATATACTCAGGCGCAAACGACGGCGGTAGCTCCATTCATCGCCGGTCAACATCGGCTGAAAATCAATGTGGTTTTGCAGGCGGGTTAAACGCTGTTGCAACGCCTGTTGCTTGCTCCGATGTTGCAACGACAGCGGAATATGCTGCATTTGGCAGCCGCCGCAGTCGGCATAATAACCGCACTGCGGTGTAAGGCGCTGTTCGGATTGCTGTAAAATTTTTTGTGTCAGCGCATGGCCGTATTGCTTTTTCTCTTCCAGCACCCGCACTTCTACTTTTTCCTGCGGCAGGGCATTTTCTACAAACCAGGTTTTACCGTTGAAACGGGCGACTCCCAAGCCTTGATAATCGAGACTTTCAATGGTCAGCACCATTTTTTTCGGTTGCGTGATTTTTTTGTGTTCGTTATAAAAAAGTGCCATGGCGGATTGTGTTCGGCTAGTGGATATCGGAGTGCTATTATAAAAGCGAAACGGCGGAAAGCGAAATACTCTATGGTGATAAGTTATAATGGCATCAGAGCAAGCGCGCACTTTGTACAATAATCAATCACTCACCCCAAATATCAAGGCTGACCGGTATTCATCCGACCAACCCGCCATTTTTAGCTTGCAGAGCATATTTTGGGGGAAAGTGCGATCTTGCCCTGTGGTTTTTTGGTAGCAGGGACGTTTTTCAATTACTTGATTTACTAGCTACCCTTTGCTGAGATGAAACTTGTCTAGGGCTTGTCATCTTAGCAAAGAACGCAAGTACAGATTCATGAAAAAGGGCGAAGACATCAAAATCTTCGCCCTTTTTCTATGAGAAAAAATACAAACATCTTATAATTGACGAATCAGACTTACTTCTTCGTTATAGGGTTTTATCATATGAGTAATGATTATTTCATAAGGTTCGCTTATGTTTTTTTAATGGGTTTTGGTTTTCCTATTATGCGTTATATGAGTATTCATTTTGATACTTTAAATAATAATGCTGTTCGATTCCTCTCTGGTGGATTGTTATTCGTTTTTATTTGTATATTAAAATATAGAACTGAAATGATTAAGTTACTAAGAGAACCTTCGATCATTTTATATCTTATTTTTTTAGCTGTTTTTATGATTGGGAATATGTATTTTTTTATTAATGGTCTTAAATATACTTCAGCTTTAGCAGGTAGTGTTTTTGGTATTATGTCCATGCCTTTAGCTGTTTTTATGGCTGCGATTTTTTTTTCAAGATGAAAGGGAAAAAGTAAAACAGAAGAGTTTTTATATTGGTAGTGTCTTATCTATAATTGGTTCTTTGATATTTGTAATATATAGCAATAAATCTGGTGGTGGTAATGATTTTCTAACAGGATCATTTTTTTAGGGGCAGCGATATTTATTCAATCTATTCAAAATCTTTTTGTTAAAAAGATATCAAAAAAATTAAATGCTATAGTTATTAGTGCATCTACAGCCATTTTGGCTGGTCTTGTTTATCTGATTTTAGCAAGTGATACAGGTGTTATTTATTAATTACAAGATGTTAGCTCAGGCTTGATGATCGGATTAATCTTTGCAGGAATGTATGGAATGCTAACAGGAATGTTATTTGCATTTTATATTGTTCAAAAACAAGGGGTTGTTGCTTTCAATATTATTCAATTAACTGTTCCCTTATCTACAGCTTTTATTGGTTACTTTACTTTAGGTGAAACCATTTCTATTTATCAAGGTTTTGGTGCTGTAGTGGTTATTGTAGGATGTGTTATTTCATTGAAGAAAAAATTCAATGGAGATTAGTATGTATAATGTGGGTGTTATAGGGTTAGGTTTGATTGCTTATGGCATAGATAAAGATCCAAATAGAAAAATCATATGGAGCCATATCAAGGCATATAAAAGTATTGAAAATGTAAAAATATCATCAGTATGTGATATTAATAAAACTTTGGTAGATTCTATTCAAAAAGAGTGTGATATCCCGAATGGATATATAGATTACAAAGAAATGCTGAAAACTAATAAATTTGATATTGTTAGTATATGTACACCTATTCAAACACATTTTGATATCATCAAAGAGTGTACTAATAATGGAGTGAAAGTAATTTTCTGTGAAAAGACTATTTCTTATTCTCTAGAAGAGGCTAAGGAAATAGTTGATTTATGTGATAAGCACAATGTTATTATTGCAGTTAATTATATTTTTCGTTGGGATAATCTTATTCAAGAAATTAAGAAGTTATTAGATTCCAATGCTATAGGAAAAATTTATTCTTTAGTTGGTTATGGTGCAACTGCTCTACATACTAGTACAAGTCATTTAATAGATTTATTACTTTATTTCTCTGATTCAGAGATTGAATATGTTGTTGGAGATGTTCAAAATGATTTTGTGAGAAATGTTCACGGTATTTCTGATGTCGGAGAAACCGGGATGATAAAGTTTAAATCTAATTCTGTTGGGTTCATTAAAGGCACTGGTTCTTCTCCAATGAAATATATGTTTGAAATAGATATACTAGGTGAGAATGGAAGAATAAGATTATACAACAATGGTTCATCTTATGATTTATATACATTTTCAAGTAGTGAAAATTCATCAGGTAGTAAGTATGAATCTTTAGATTTAGTCTATTCAAAACATAACGACACTCCAAATGAAAGGATGGTTGATGCTATTTTGAGCCTTATTGAAGGTGTTGAAACAGGAAAACAACCTGTATCAAATATACAAACAGCAATAGAATCAGTTAAAGTTATTGAAAGTATAAAATCCTCGTCAAATAATGGAATTTTAATTAAATTTTAGTGACTTTTCATATGGACTGCCTATGCAAATCTATATTTATGATTTTAGGCGGTTTTATCTCTCCATAACGCCACTTTACGATAAAAAGTGAAATAACTCTATGATATCGCCTTTATTTTCGCTGATAAAAACGTTATTAGATCATATTTTGAGGGAACGTGCGATCTTGACCTGATAATGGCGTTATACGTTTGAAAAAATACCGCACTTCGGCAAGCAAAGTGCGGTATCAAAATTCAGTTAAATCAGGCGTTTAGGATTTGTTTGATTTCGGCAATACTCAAATGGAACTGACGCGGACATTTGTGCCAGACATCCAGCATTTTGCTGTATTTATCCCACATCGGTGTTTGTGCGTCGCAGCCGTTCGGGCATTGGATCAGTTCACGGTATTTTTTATCGTTTTCTGCAATAAAGCCCAGATAATTCAGATATTTTTTCTCACGAATACCGCAATAGCCGAGGAATTTCAGACGATGTGCGGTTAAATCTTCGGTATTGTGCAGATTATTGTACGATACTTGCAGTGCCTGATACATCTCCAACGTATTGATGACGGTTTTGCATTCCTCTTCGCTCAAATCGCTGAATTGGCTGTATAATTCTTTTAATTCCAGCTTGTATCCGCCTTTGATGATGCTTTGGTAACGGTGGTATTTGGCGGCATTTTCTTTGTCGAGTAACGCCATTAATTCATATTGATTCACCAGAATCAGGCGCTGGGTTTGGGTCATTTCCATATTATATTCCTTCTGTTGAACAGGACGGGTAAACGTTAATCAATGTCTTTCAGATCGTCTTCGGACAGCTGTTCCTGAATGTTGCCGCTTTGCTTACCGTCGTTGACTCTGAATTCCAAATTTTGAAAATAGGCTTCACGCACGGTCAGGTAGCTGTCTTGCGATTGTTCCAAAATGGCATCTTGCCCGAGCAGATCGGCACGTTTATCGACGGCTTGAATACCGCTCTTCAGTAGTGTCCAAGGACCGAGCAGCGATAACATCGGATAAGTGTGGTCAACCAGACCGCCCAAATCCTGACGTGGCGTTGCAGGGCCGTAAAGCGGCAGCATCACGTAAGCACCGGTACCGACACCGTAGCTGCCGAGCATATCGCCGAACGAGCGTGAACCGTCGGTGCGCAGGCCTTCGCTGGCACTGGCGATGTCCATTAAGCCGCCCAGCCCGAATACCGAGTTAATCCAGAAACGGTTGAAATGCACCATCGCCTTGTTGAATTCGCCTTCGAGCAGACGATTGACGAAGCTTGCCGGTTCGTCCAGATTGTTGGCGGCGTTGACAAGTGCGGTTTTGGCAGGCTGCGGAACATACTCTTTCCAGCCGGTCGCCACCGGTTTTAATAAATACGGATCGGCTACATTATAGTTGAAATCCCACATGGTGCGGTTGAAGCCTTCCAGCGGATCCTGACGTTGTCCGGTGGTTTCATCAATACTGGAGCAGGCGCTGATGGCGGTTACCAACATCAGCGGAAGCCACAATTTGCCGAGTCGGGTTGTGGCGGAAATGGATTTTTTCATGTTGCTGTCCTGTTTTTAAAGTTAACGTTTTCATTTTAGCAATTTTCATTTCAAAGCACAGCATTATTTGTTGCTATTTTCAGGCGGGGTAAGTTGTGCTAAAGTGCATTTTTATGCATAATATTGCATTATTTTTCACTTGTATTACAATGAACCGATTATAAGCTTGAATTGTATCGGTGGCTCAATTACAATAATTTGCTCATTTCTGCTACAATTCAGATACGATTCGTACATGGGTTTCGTGAATAGAGTAACGAGCAACGTATTGGCGAACGCCGATATTTATCCAAGATTGAATAGACAATACGATTATCCCGGGAGAGATTCATGTCTGAACCAGCCATTCTAGTCTTAGCTGACGGCTCTATTTTCCACGGCACTTCAATTGGTTATCACGGCCATACCATTGGTGAAGTGGTTTTTAATACCTCTATGACGGGGTATCAGGAAATTTTGACCGATCCGTCCTACACCAAACAAATTGTCACCCTCACCTATCCGCATATCGGCAACACCGGCGTGAATAAGGAAGATTGCGAGTCGGATAAGGTTTATGCATCGGGTTTGGTTATCCGTGATCTGCCGCTGATTCACAGTAACTTTCGCAGTGAACAGAATTTGTCCGATTATTTGGTACAAAATAAAATTGTGGCGATTGCCGATATTGATACCCGCCGTTTAACCCGTATTTTGCGGGATAAAGGTGCGCAAGCCGGCTGTATTATGGCAGGCGACATTGATGAAGCCAAAGCGTTGAAACTGGCGAACAGTTTCGGTTCGATGGCAGGCAAAGATTTGGCACAGGAAGTGACTTGCGACAAAATTTATCGCTGGGAGCAGGGCGAATGGAAATTGGGGCAAGGCTTCAGCCATAAAGCCAACGGGCGTTATCATGTGGTTGCTTATGATTTCGGGGTGAAACACAACATTCTGCGTATGCTGGCAGAGCGAGGTTGCCAAATTACGGTAGTTCCGGCAAAAACATCGGCACAAGAGGTGCTGGCACTCAATCCGGACGGCATTTTCTTGTCTAACGGCCCCGGCGATCCGGAACCATGCGATTATGCCGTCAGTGCCATTCAACAGTTATTGCAAAGCAAAAAACCGATTTTCGGTATATGTTTAGGACACCAATTATTAGGCTTGGCCGTTGGCGGTAAAACTAAAAAAATGACCTTTGGTCACCATGGCGCTAATCATCCGGTGCAAAATCTTGACACCGAACAGGTATATATCACCAGTCAAAATCACGGATTTGAAGTGGATGAAACCAGTTTGCCGGACAACGTCAAAATTACTCACCGCTCTTTGTTTGATAACTCGGTGCAGGGTATTGAATTGACCACGCAAGCGGCGTTTTCATTTCAAGGACATCCGGAAGCCAGTCCGGGACCGCATGATGTTGCTGAATTATTTGATAAATTCGTACATGAAATGGAAGTGGTGCGCCACACCCATACGCCGCAAGTTGTGGTGTAGGGAGTGCCATGCAGCGATACAGCTACCAACTGGTCAATGTGTTTGCCGAAAGTCATTTCGGCGGCAATCCGTTGGCGGTTTTTCCGCAGGCGGACGGCTTGAGCCAACAGCAAATGCAGTTGATTGCTCGTCAGTTTAATTTATCGGAAACGGTATTTATTCAAGCCGTAGACAAGTCGGCTGCAAACAAACAAAGTGCGGTCAGAAAACTCAAAATTTTCACCCCGAATTATGAAATGCCGTTTGCCGGACATCCGACAATCGGCGCTGCATTTGTGTTACATAATTTATTGCAGTTAGAGGATACGTATCGGTTGCAAACCGAGGCGGGGCAAGTCCGTATTCAGCATCAACATGAGGTGATCACGTTAGCATTGAATAACGGTGTTGAAGTTGAAAATGCACCGTTGACAGCAGAGCAAGCGGCAGCCATTTTGGGCTTACAGCCGACCGATATTGCTTCACGACCCGTTTGGGGGGATACCGGCACGGATCAGTTGTTGATTCAGCTGGCATCAGCACAGGCGGTTGCTGCTTGTCGTATTAATACCGCACTTTTCCTACAACAAGCTTTATCGAAAAGCGGAAAAGCACAGCTTTATGTTTGGTTTGAACAAAACGGCAAGACCAAAGTGCGGTTATTTTTCGGACAGAACGGGGTGGTATTGGAAGATCCGGGTACAGGCTCTGCCGCTGCCAATCTCGGCGGTTGGGCAATTGCCAATCAGCGAACACCGTTAGACTGGAACATCACACAAGGCGATGAAATCAGACGACCAAATCGATTACGCCTGCAAGTGGATCAACAACAAATAATTTATGTAGGCGGCAAGGTGATATTGGTCGGGCAGGGCGAGTTTTTTCTGCCGTTATCAACAAATCAAAACCAAACGCTTTAACTAAACGATTTTTACAGAACAGAGTTAGGACAGGAAGAGAAAGCTTATGCCAAAACGTACGGATATAAACACGATTTTAATCATTGGTGCCGGTCCGATTGTGATCGGGCAGGCGTGTGAGTTTGACTATTCGGGTGCGCAGGCGTGTAAAGCGTTGCGTGAAGAAGGTTATAAAGTGGTGCTGGTCAATTCCAATCCAGCAACTATTATGACCGATCCGAATATGGCGGATGTAACTTACATCGAGCCGATTCACTGGCAAACGGTTGAAAAAATTATTGAAAAAGAGCATCCGGATGCGATTTTACCGACTATGGGCGGGCAGACCGCACTTAATTGCGCTTTGGATTTATCGAAACACGGTGTGTTGGCAAAATATAACGTTGAACTGATCGGTGCGAAAGAAGATGCAATCGATAAAGCGGAAGATCGCGGGCGTTTCAAAGATGCGATGACTAAAATCGGTTTGAATACACCGAAATCTTTTGTTTGTCATAGCGTTGAAGAAGCATGGAAAGCCCAAGCAGAAGTGGGATTCCCAACGTTAATCCGTCCTTCTTTTACGATGGGGGGGTCCGGTGGTGGGATTGCGTATAACAAAGATGAATTTAATGCGATTTGTGAACGTGGTTTTGATGCCTCTCCGACCCACGAATTGTTGATCGAACAGTCGGTATTAGGCTGGAAAGAATATGAAATGGAAGTGGTGCGGGATAAAGCGGATAACTGCATTATCATCTGCTCGATTGAAAACTTCGATCCGATCGGCGTACATACCGGCGACTCAATTACTGTTGCGCCGGCACAAACTCTGACTGATAAAGAATATCAAATTATGCGTAATGCTTCATTGGCGGTGTTACGTGAAATCGGTGTGGATACCGGTGGTTCTAACGTGCAGTTCGCAATCAATCCGGAAAACGGCGAAATGATTGTGATTGAAATGAATCCACGTGTCAGCCGTTCTTCTGCCTTAGCATCAAAAGCAACCGGCTTCCCGATCGCCAAAGTGGCGGCAAAGCTGGCTGTTGGTTACACCTTAAATGAATTACGCAATGATATTACCGGTGGGCTGATTCCGGCATCATTTGAACCGTCAATTGACTATGTGGTCACTAAAGTGCCGCGTTTTGCGTTTGAGAAATTTCCGAAAGCCGATAACCGTTTGACCACACAGATGAAATCGGTCGGCGAAGTGATGGCGATGGGGCGCACCTTCCAAGAAAGTCTCCAGAAAGCGTTGCGTGGTTTGGAAACCGGCATCTGCGGCTTTAATCTGAAAACCGAAGATATGGAAAAGCTGCGGACTGAAATTTCCAATCCGGGGCCGGAGCGGATTTTATATGTTGCCGATGCGTTCGGGATTGGTTGGAGTTTAGAAGAGGTGTATCACTATTCCAAAATTGATCCGTGGTTCTTGGTGCAAATTCGTGATCTGGTGGGAGAAGAGCTGGCGTTGGAGAAGAAAACGCTGGCAGACTTGGATTACGCCGAATTGCGCCGCCTGAAACGCAAAGGGTTTGCCGATCGTCGGATCGCACAATTGGTGAAAAGCACAGAGAAAGCAGTGCGTGATCTGCGTCATCAATTGAATTTACATCCTGTGTATAAGCGGGTTGATACCTGTGCGGCAGAATTTAATTCGGATACCGCCTATCTCTATTCTTGCTATGAAGAAGAGTGTGAAGCCAATCCTACCGATCGTAAAAAAATCATGATTTTGGGCGGCGGCCCGAACCGAATCGGACAAGGGATCGAGTTTGATTACTGCTGTGTACATGCCGCACTGGCATTGCGTGAAAGCGGATTCGAAACCATTATGGTCAACTGTAATCCGGAAACCGTTTCCACTGATTTTGATACTTCCGATCGCTTGTATTTTGAGCCGTTGACATTGGAAGAAGTGCTGGAAATTATCCATATTGAAAAACCGTACGGCGTAATCGTGCATTATGGTGGACAAACACCATTGAAACTGGCGAATGCATTACATGAAAATGGTGTGCATATTATCGGTACTTCAGCAGATAGTATTGATGCGGCAGAAGATCGGGAACGCTTTCAGCAGGTTCTGCATAAATTGAATTTGAAACAGCCGCCGAATCGTACCGCCCGTAACAGTGAAGAAGCGCTAACGTTGGCAAACGAAGTGGGCTATCCGCTGGTGGTGCGTCCGTCTTATGTGTTGGGCGGGCGGGCAATGCAAATCGTATATAACGATGAAGAGCTGCAAACCTATATGCGTGAAGCGGTGCGGGTGTCGGACGACAGCCCGATTCTGCTTGATCACTTCTTGAATGATGCGATCGAAGTTGATGTGGATTGTATCTGTGACGGTGAACAAGTGGTGATCGGCGGCATTATGCAGCATATCGAGCAGGCTGGTATTCACAGCGGCGATTCGGCTTGTTCCCTGCCGCCATATTCGTTGAGCGTGGATATTCAGGACGAGATTCGCCGCCAGACCGCCGCCATGGCATTCGAGCTGAAAGTGGTCGGGTTGATGAACGTGCAGTTCGCAGTGCAAAAAGAGACGATTTATGTACTCGAAGTCAATCCGCGCGCTTCGCGTACTGTGCCGTTCGTGAGTAAGGCTACCGGTGTGCCGCTGGCAAAAATCGCCGCACGGGTGATGGCAGGGATCAGCCTGCAACAGCAAGGCGTAACCGAAGAAGTGATCCCAAACCTGTATTCGGTGAAAGAAGCGGTATTCCCGTTTATCAAATTCCCGGGGGTAGATACGATTCTTGGTCCTGAAATGCGTTCGACCGGTGAAGTGATGGGCGTAGGCAAAACCTTTTCCGAAGCCTTCCTGAAAGCGCAGATCGGTGCCGGCGAACGTTTGCCGAAACTGGGGAAAATCTTCCTGTCAGTGGAAAATGCCGACAAACCGAAATTGGTAAAAATTGCCAAACGGTTACAAGACTTGGGCTACGGGTTGTGTTCTACACTGGGAACCGCCAAATTCTTGCGTGAACACGGCATCGGCGTACAGATTGTGAATAAAGTGCGTGAAGGACGTCCGCATATCGTCGATGCGATTAAAAACGGTGAAATTGCGATGGTGATCAACACAGTCGGCAGTATGCCGGAATCAGTTGCCGACAGCCACTCAATCCGCAGCAGCGCATTACAGCAACGTATTCCGGTTTATACCACCGTTGCCGGCGCCGATGCGATCAGCCAAGGCTTAAACAGCTTGAACGGAACCGAAGTTTATCGTCTGCAAGAGATGCATTAATTAAGGCCGGAAAAATAAAAGAGCGGTTTTGAAAACCGCTCTTTTGTTTAAATAATCCGCGAAAACTGTTGCCGTTTTGCCAGTTGGCGCGAGTAAGTGTCAAAACAGAGGCAAATATTGCGAATGAGCAAGCGCCCTTTGGCGGAAACGACAAGTGCGGTTTCGTCGATGGTCAGCAAGCCGTCTTCAGCCAAGGGTTTTAACAGTTCTAAATCTTCAGCAAAATGCTGTTTGAAATTAATCTGATATTGCTGCTCTAATGGCGCATAATCAAGGCGGAAATTACAGATCAAGGCTTTGATCACATCACGGCGCAGGCAGTCTTCCTCGCTCATGACAAACCCTTTGTGCAGGGCATTGGCGTGATCTTCCACATCGGCATAGTATTGTTTCAGTTCTTTTTGGTTTTGGGCGTAGTGATCGCCCATCAGGCTAATGGCGGAAACGCCTAATCCCAATAAATCGGCTTCTTCTTGGGTGGTGTAGCCCTGAAAATTGCGGTGCAAAACGCCGTTTTGCTGTGCAATCGCCAATTCATCGTCCGGTTTGGCAAAGTGATCCATGCCGATAAAGCGGTAGCCGGCGCCAGTCAGGGTTTCAATGGTTTTTTGCAGAATAGTCAGTTTGCTGTTTGCCGGCGGCAGCGTGTCATCTTTGATTTTATGCTGTCCGGCAAAACGTGACGGCAGATGCGCATAGTTAAACACGCTCATGCGATCCGGATTCAACTCGCTGACCCGTTGCAAGGTCGCCATAAAGCTGTCTACGGTTTGGTACGGCAGACCGTAAATCAAATCAATATTGGTTGATGTGAAGCCCAGCTCGCGCGCTTTTTTCATCAGGGAAAAAATAAACGCTTCGTCCTGAATTCGATTAATCGCGGCCTGCACATCTTTGTTGAAATCCTGAATCCCCATACTGATACGGTTAAAACCGATTTTGCGCAGGTGATCCAGCATCGACAATTCGATTTCACGCGGATCCATTTCAATGCTGATTTCCGCTTGGTCTGAAATATGGAAATGATCTCGCAGCATCTGCATTAAGCGGGTGGATTGCGCTTCGCTCAAATAGGTTGGTGTGCCGCCGCCCCAATGGATTTGCGTAACCGTGCGTTGGGTAAACAGTTCGGCGCGTGCTTTGATTTCCTTTTCCAGATAATCCAAATAAATATCCGCTTTGTGCTGGTGGCGAGTGATAATTTTATTACAGGCACAAAAATAGCAGAGCTTGTGGCAAAACGGGATATGCACATACAGCGATAGCGGGCGATTCGGGTATCGCCGAGCGGCCTGTAGAAAGTCCTGTTCGCTGTAAGCGTCATTAAACTCAAGTGCGGTCGGATACGAGGTGTAGCGTGGCCCGGACTGATTGTATTTTTGGATTAACGTGAGATCCCACTCAATTTCAGACATCTTGTTTCCTGTTTTTTATCTCAATATCACTCAACAGTCGGCGCAGTTCCAATTTGATTTTGGCGTCCAGTTCGACTTCACGGCTTTCACGGGTTAAATCCAACCGCATACGCTGATTTTTCGGCAAGGCACGGCGTGCTTCATGGGTCGGCATATCCATCACCACATGATAGAGTTGCTGCATGGCGGGGTAGTTATCCATCGCTCCCGGCGTCAGTCCCGGCAATAAGGCATTCAAGCGAATCACCCCTTCAGAGAGATTACAATCCCCGTTCAGCATCGCTTTGGCGATAATTTGTACGCTGTCGTAGGTGAAATCCTGTCTTTTTTGCCGTGCGGCGGTAATTTTTTGTTTCTGTCTGCGCAGTGCCAACAATAACCAAGCGGCATAGCTTGCCAGCCCCACAATAACGGCAATTGCGGCAAGTATCAAAAAGGTCGTCCAGTTCATCGCTTAACGAAATTTATTAATATCAATGGTGTTGAAAGTGCGGTACAGCGCATCTTCACTGTTTTCGTCTTCTTCTTCGGTCAATCCCAATTCTTGCATCAGTTGTTCGATTCGCACCAAACATTCGTCAACGAATTTTTGATCATCGGCAGAAAGTGTTTTGCCCTCATCAAGCTGATCCAGCAAGTCGTTCAGACATTCGTTGTTTTCCAGCCGTTCCAGTTCCAACGTCGGATCCAACTTTTTCGGCTCGGCGGTTTCCGACCTAAGCGGCGTAATCACTTTCCCTTTTTCCGGCTTATTCACCATTTCGATGATTAATGGGATTTTCTTGCGACTGCCGACACGAGGGTCGTTTTGTACCGCACTTTGCTTGCGAGTGTCATTATCTGCCGCACTGTGGCGTGAGCCGGCATCAAGCCCTTTTCGTTTCTTTTTGCGTTTTTCTTCGCGCGCCAAGGCGTCCAGTTCATAGCGGGTCGGTTTACGGCCTTTTTTGGTTTTCACCTGCGCCGCCGCAGGTTTGGTATCGGCTTTGCGAGCCGGCATAATATCGCTGATTTTGCGCGTTTTCTTTTGGCGAGCCATATCGTTCTCTGTTCGTGTCTGTCAATTCTTCAACATTAAAGCCGAATTGTACCACTCAAGCCGAATTTTCACACGGAATTAAACCGACCGAATGGCAAAACCGCACTTTTATATGCCAAAGTGCGGTTAAGTTGCAGAGAGTTTAAGGGAGATTAGAGTAAAATGCTACCGATTGCAGCGATACCGAAACCGACAAATCCGATTAGCGTTTCCATCACCGTCCAGGTTTTCAGCGTAGTTTTGGTGTCCATTTCCAAAAAGCGGCTGACCAACCAGAAGCCGGAGTCGTTGACATGTGAAAATGCGGTTGCACCGGAGGCAATTGCGATCACGATAAAACAGAGATCGAATGCACTTAAGCCGGTGGTTGCGGCGACTGTCGGGGCAATCAATGCCGACGCGGTGGTCAGGGCAACGGTTGCCGAGCCTTGCGCAACCCGCAATGCCAGCGAGATAATAAAGGCGGCTACGATCACCGGCATGCCGGTATCGGACAGCATTTCCGCCAATACATCGCCGATACCGCTGGCACGCAATACCCCGCCGAACATACCGCCGGCACCGGTTACCAACACGATGGCACAGATCGGTCCCAAGGCATTATCACAAATTTTTTCAATTTGTTCGTAGCTGCGTTGTCCTTTTAACAGGATAATGGAGGCGATCAGTGTGATGAGTAATGCAATCGGGGTTTTACCCAGAAAGCGTAGGGTTTGCACCCATAATTCGGCACCGTCCACTACTTTTGTGACGCTCAAGGTATTTAGCACCGTATCCAGCATAATAAGGAAAAGTGGTAATAACAGAATCAGCAGTACTTTTTTGAAACTCGGCGGATTTTGTGCGGCGGTATCGCTGATCACATTGGCGTTCAGAAAGGCTTTTGGTAAATCCAGATGCATTTTTTTACCTAAAAACGTACCGTAAAGATAGGCAGCGATATACCAAGTCGGCATGGCGCAAATTAAGCCGACTAAGACCAGCAAGCCCATATTGGCACCCAATAAATCTCCGGAAGCAACCGGACCCGGATGTGGCGGCAGAAAGGCGTGCATTACCGCGAAAGCACCGGCGGCAGGAAATGCATAACGGAACAACGAGCCGCCGAATTGTTTGGCGACACTGAAAATGATCGGCAGCATTACCACCAAACCGGCATCAAAGAAAATTGGAAAGCCGAACAGCAATGAGGCGACGCCCAATGCCAGCGGTGCTTTCTTTTCGCCGAATTTATTGATCAGTGTGTCGGCCAGCACTTTGGCGCCGCCGGTGATTTCCAGTAAGCGCCCGATCATTGCTCCCAAGCCGACCAGTAATGCAACCGAAGCCAATGTACCGCCAAATCCGCCCAGCATGGTCGGCAGAATTTTATCCACCGGAATACCGGTCGCAAGTGCGGTCAACAGACTGACGATAATCAAGGCGACAAACGCATGAACTTTGAATTTTATAATCAGGATCAGCAATAACAGGATTGCTGCGAGCATGGTAAAAATTAACATAATTTGAGTTCCTTAACTAATATTAAACAGCAGCTAACATTCCGCCATCTACAAATAGTAGGTGACCATTGACGAAATCAGAGGCTTTTGACGCTAAAAATATGGCGGCACCGATTAATTCTTCCGGATTGCCCCAGCGTGCTGCCGGAGTACGTTTACATAACCAATCGCTAAATTCTTTATTTTCTACTAACGGTTTGGTTAATTCAGTTTTAAAATAACCTGGTGCAATCCCGTTGACTTGAATATTGTAACGTGCCAGTTCAACACACATTCCACGGGTCAGCATTTTAACCGCGCCTTTAGAAGCGGCATAAGGTGTGATGGTATCTCGACCCAATTCACTTTGCATTGAGCCAATATTGATGATTTTCCCGCTTTGACGGAGCACCATGTATTTAGCAACCGCCTGTGAAATAATAAATACGGCTTTTTGGTTGACACTGATAATGTCATCAAACTCCTGTTCCGGAAATTCACAAAAAGGGTGGCGGCGCTGAATTCCTGCATTGTTTATCAGCACATTAATCGAACCGATGTTATTTTCAATCTGTTCAATAGCGTCACGCACTGCTTGCGAATCAGTGACATCAAACGCCACTGCATGGGTTTTTGCTCTTGTTTTTTCAGTCAGTTGCTGCGCGATCTCTTCTGCAACGCGCTGTTTGGTGCCGTGGATAATGATTTCGGCTCCATGTTCTGCCAGTCCTTGCGCTAATAGTAGACCTATGCCACGAGTTGACCCTGTGATCAATACCCGTTTATTGTTTAATGAAAATAATTCACTCATTTTATTTATCCTTTAATGCCGCTTATTCAAAAACAAGTTGTACTTTGGAGATTTCATGTTTATTGCCGGCAGTTTCTAGGGCCGGTTTTAATTCTTGGAATCGAAATTTGGCTGATAAAAGGGGGCGCGGGTCGACAATTTTCTTACTTAACCACTCAACGGCAGTATTGAATTCTTCAACAAAACGGAAGGAACCGACTAGATTGATTTCTTTTGCGATCAGTGTCATTATTGGGAAATTGGGGACATTTCCGCCCATCCCGACTTGTACGATTCTCCCTCTGGCTTTGGTTACCTCAAGACAGCGTTCTATTGATGAAGGATGACCGGAAACCTCAAACGAAACGTCAAATTCGCCTTTGTGTACTAAATAATCAGAAAAGTTATCGTGTGCCAATAACGTTTTTGTAGCGCCCATTTGTTGTGCAAGATCCAGACAGCGCCGGCTAATATCGGTACAGATAATCTCTTTGGCACCTAAAGCTTTTACAGCAGCAATGATAAGGCAGCCAATCGGCCCAACACCGGAAATAAACACACGCTTACCAAATAGGTCACCTCCCTGCTTTCCTGCATGAATAGCGACAGCTAAAGGTTCGGCGAATACCATCACATCATCATCTAAGGATTCTGAGTAAGGAATGCATTGGTTGGTATCGACAACTTTAAATTGGGTAAATGCACCGTCAACATGAGGATGATACATTGCACTTCCAAAGAAACGCATTTGTTCACATTGATTAGTATCACCATTCAGGCAATATTTGCATATTAAACAAGGTTTACTCGGATTGATGGCAACTTTTTGACCTGGCTGCAATACTGGAGAATTACTTTTGATAATTTTACCAATCACTTCATGGCCTAAAATCATGGGATGTTTAATCTCAAAATTACCCACCTTGCCGTGTTGATAGTAGTGCAAATCTGAGCCGCAAATACTGCCTCGCGTTATTTGTACCAATGTAGTATCTGAGTCATCGATGAACTGTATTTTTTGTGATACAACATTAACTTCTTTTTTTCCTTGTACTACACAAGATAATGTTTCTAATTCCATTCTTGTCTCCTTTAAATGAATGTATTCTCAAATACTCAATTAAGTTACCGATAACATATCTTGTTAGGGGTGAAGGGTAAAGTCAAAAGTTCAGAAATTTATGTATTTTGCGATCCAGTTCAAATAATCACCATTCATCTATGATTGGATGTGTTTATCACAAAATAAATTTGTGACGAATATCACTATATTAACTGTTACAGGTAACTATTTAACCTGATTTAAGGTATGTTAAAAAATAAAGATCAAAAATAGATTCAAGGAGTCGCTTATGGCATCGGCAGCAGTAAAAAAAGGGAAAAGTTTTATTTTGATGGGCGTTTCCAGCACAGGAAAAACCTCGATCGGTACCGCACTTGCGCAACGTTTGGGGATAAAACTGATTGACGGCGATGATCTGCACCCGCGCGCAAACATCATTAAAATGGGGGCGGGGCAGCCGCTGAATGATGATGATCGTGCACCGTGGCTAGAAAGAATCCGTGATGCGGCATTTAGCTTAGAACAAAAAAGTGAGATAGGAATTATTGTTTGTTCGGCATTGAAAAAACAGTATCGTGATTTGATCCGTGATGGAAACGAACACGTCAGATTTCTATTTTTGGAAGGCAGTTTTGACCTGGTATTAGAGCGTATGAAGCAGCGCAAAGGACATTATATGAAAGCGGAAATGCTAAAAAGCCAGTTTGAGACACTAGAAGTTCCCCAAGTTGATGAAAATGATGTGATTCATATTAATATTGATGGTTTGTTTGAGGAAGTTGTTGCACGTTGCGAACAGGCTTTGAAGCCATTATTATAATGGAAAATGCCAAATCGGGATATTCGGCATTTATCGCTTTGGGTTATATCAAGCTAAAAATCTGCCAATAACTTGTCCGCCGACAAGTATCCAAGTCATTAACAATGAAGTGAAGAATACCCCGAGATAAATATATCCAGTTTTTAAATAACACCAATTATTAATAAACAGCAATACAACAAATTGTGGAATAATAACAGCAAGCATCATCATCCAGCGTCCGCCAAATTGTGGCAAACCGATGAGATCAAAGCCGGGACCTATCTGCATAAAGTTTGGAATAAAGTGAAATAGCCATAAAACAGCTAAACCACCCATAGCGACAAAGATTGTTTTTATCGTCCATATTAATAAGGTGGAAATAAACGTACGGTATAGTTTTTGCTTCATTTGGATATTAAGAATTAAGCCGTTATAAACCATGAAGAAAGCAAGAATTGGTAACCAGTAAATTAAAAATAATACTGCTCTTTCCGGAGTAAGCGGCTTTAAGAATGGCCATAGAAAACGTAGTTCAACTCCCCAGTACCAATGACAGATAGCGGCAATCAAATATAACCAACCGATTAAAAATACACTTAACAACAGGAACCGAAAAATAACTGTAAAGGTTGTCGGGTGAGAATTTGATACGCCTAGTACGGAAAGATTGATATGGACTGATTTTTTCCAAACTAAAAAGAAGATTAGGTTGACTACGGCACTCATTGCTATCCAAGTAATAATTCCATTTCCCATTTCCAGCGGCATAAACGGTAATACACTAGCTATCGGCTCATTTGCTCCGCCCCATTGAGTCAGTAGCGGATATAAAAATAGTGTCATAACAATATTTAACAATGCAAAAGTCCACCAATTTTTCTTACTAATAACCATGGTTTCAATTACTGTTTGTGAAACCTCTTGGAAATAGACTTTATTTAATAATGCGGCAGCTAAAAATAATGCTGAAATTAAAGCGGAAAATAGGGAAAATAAACCGGAAAATTCTTTATACCAATAGGTTTGCTCCGTAGGATCAAACCAGTATGTTTTATCATTATTTTGCAAGGCTGTATTAAACCATTCAATTACTTGACGATTACTCTCAGAAGAAATCATCACGCCTAAGTGAGTGCCGTTGACTAAATCCGCACGTCTAGCGCTGCCGTCTTGAAAATCACCATAAGTATGTGACCATTGCAATGTTTCATTTTCCGGAAGTGAAAAGGCAGTTAATCGATTTTTGTTGTGTATAAGATTTTTTACTGGAAAAGTTCGCTCGCGATAGCCGCCAATTTCTTCATATAATCCTTGTGTTAAAAGATAATTATGTAATTCTGGGTCACCACCATTGCTACTCAAACCATTAATCGCTTTATGATCAGGATTCATTTTGGCAACGCGAATAGCATTTAATGCACCGGTAGAATGTCCGAAAAGACCTAACGAATTTTTATCGACAAAGGGAAGTGATTTCAGATATTGATAACCGTTATTGGAGCCACTCATGTTTTTATTAGAGGCAGGAAGTGCGGTTGAATAACCATGGCCAAACTGATCAATGGCTAATACAACAAATCCCCGTTTAGCCAATTCTAGTGCACCAAAGGTGCTAGTAGCTTCTTTGTCACTTTGATATCCGTGTAATGCTAGTAAACCAGCAGCCGGATTGTCTTTGGTTGCTGTTATTGGACGATATAATTTTGCAACCATAGGCTTCATTTCTTCCGTCATAATATGCACGGTAGAAACATCAATTTTTCCAAAATCACGTTCAATTTGTGACGCTATATAAGCGCCGATAAAGGTTAGTATGGCAAAAATAGCGGACCAAATATAATATTTATTTTTTATCCTTTTCTCCTATTTCGGCTAAAACCGTTACTTGAGAACTGTCTATACCTTTGACTAACAGTGGTAAGGCAAAAATTTTATTCAAGCGATATTGATCAATATGAGCCAACTTCATATCTTCAATAATACAAATAAAATTTTCATTGGACATACCTAACATAATTTGATGAGCTTTTATGCCGTGCTCTGGATTGGATGGAGAGGCTAACGAAATAAAATCAAAGCCTATTGCTTTTAAGTTTGGCGCATGATCAATCAAATATTGTGCCGCAGAAATACTGACGGCACACCCTTTTGCTGCATAATTTTGTGGATTTGAGTATCGTACTTTTTCTAGTCCTGTGCGGATAATCAAGCAATCAGCCTGCTGAATTTCGCTCAAAAACGGAGATATATCATCAGGTTCGATTAAATCAGTTTCATTTTTTGGTATATCTAACAATAAAGGTTTTTCATAAATAAATTGTTCTAGTGGTAATTCTGAGATAGTTTTTCCTTGTGGATTAAAATGATTGGGTGCATCGAAATGAGTTCCGAAATGATTAAATAAATGAATTTTTGAACTATTATAGGCATCTCCTTTATCTGTGTCGGTGCAGTTTTCAATACTTAACGTTGGTTCGCCGGGAAAACCGGGATCTTTGATGTCTAGCGGGTAAGAGAGTAATTGATATTGCATGATTGATTCCTTTTTGAATTAACGTTTTTGCCGTAAAAGCCAAGAAATAGCCTCCGGACTGTTAAATACCGCATCCCAAGTATTATGTGGATTATTATTGAGAATACCGTTGTCACCGAGTTGATTGAAACTGAATTCAGTATATTTAACATATGGATTTTTAAGTTGTTCAGCAATTATTTGATAGTTAATACGTGAGCCTGCAACAGGAGAAACTTTATCTTCTTTGCTGTGGAAAAACCAAATAGGTGTTTTGTTTACCGGAGCAAGATTTTCTTTCGTTGCATTACCATCGAGCCATTCTATTGTGTAAGCTTCTCTGCCGCTCATCAGTAGCGCAGCAGCAAAGAAATCAGGACGATCGAGTAATAAATATAGTCCGCCTTCCGCCCCTCTGGAAAGTCCAACAATATAAATACGGCTTGTATCAATTTCGGGATTTTCTTGAATTGTTTTATCTATCATGGCTAATAGTAGTTTACGGCGATTTTCAGTTTGCCAATGAACGCCGCCTTATTGCCCTTTGGTAGTATCATCAAAAGGGTCAAATACACTGGCATATTGCGGTGCTAATACAAAACCGTCCTCATATTTTAGGGTTGAGATAGCGCCTTTGCTGGACGACAACTGGGCAATATTATCAGTACCGAGTTGTCCTGAACCATGCAAAAAAATTGTCAGGGGGTATTGCTTGCGAACCGCACTTTGTTGTGGCTTATAAAGTTGGTAATGCAGCGTATTTTGCGGATTGGTTAAGTGAACTTGATTGGCTTGGAATTGATCAATAATGGAGTTTTTTAGGTTATTCGGTTCTGCACTTATATGAATCTTATTCGGGGCGATAGTTTTACCGTTGCTGAGTTTAATCATCCCTTTTTGCTGTATGACATATTGTAACCGCACTTTATAGTATTCGGGAACACGGTTACTTTGTACAATTTCTCTGGTAATCAATGCATTTTCTTCATTTCTCGCACGAAATGACATCGGTTCGTTATTTTCCGTTTTTAATGAATATAAATCGGCGTTTTCATCTTGTTTATTGAGTTCAAGAACAATATATTTACCGGATTTGGGGAGAGAAGATAATACGGCACTATCCATACTGTATGCTTTTAGAATTTGGCGCTTGCCTAGGGGGGTATCATCTAAAAATACGTCGATTTGATACAGATCTTGCAGTTCATCACCACTCAACAGATTATCTTCATATTCCAATGCGACGGCTGCGATTTTTTGCCCTTTGGCGGTCACTTCAGTCAGCAGGGCGGCATGAATCGATTGAGGCTGTAATGGTTGATCCGAAAGTGCGGTATTGGTATTTTCCGCTAATATGGGTGAGGAAGAAAACAGGGAAAATAACACGATAAAAATCGTTCTAAACATAACAGCCCCTTTTGTACGGAATAAAAACGGGCAATCATGCTTGCCCGTTGCGTCGAAAAATTAAAGTTTTCGGTTTTGTGTTTGAACATAGACAAGGATAATCGCCAGTATGCCGAGTGGGAAGATTAAATCAAGAATCGATCCGTCTTGCCCCCAAACCAAATTGGCCAGAACCACGCCGCTGCCACCGATTGCCCAAGCAATCGTTGTCGGGATTGACCAGACAATCATTTGTTTCTTCACATCGTTGATACCCATCATACGGTTAACCACCCAGAAAAGACTATCATTGAAGTAACCGAAGAAGAGTGAGCCCATCGTGGCGGCTTGTGCGGCGAGTAACATATTAACACCGGGAATCTCCATTAAAATCGGTGCGGAAATTGAAGCTGCGGTAATCATGGCGACAGTCCCGGATCCTTGGATAAAACGTACCAAAGTAGAGACGATAAACGGAATCAGAATCGGTGAAATCGGTAAATTTGCGACTTGCTCCGCTAGCTGTTGACCTGCGCCGCTGTCGCGTAATACCGCGCCTAACGCACCGCCGGCACCGGTGACTAGTAAGATAATCCCTGCCGTTTTTACCCCTTCTTCCAAGTGAAGTGCGGTCGTATTTTTATCTGCGTTCGGCAATAAGGCATAAATCGAAACCAATACACTGATCGCCAATGCAATAATCGGGCTCCCGACGAAGGCTATCAGCTGGTAAATGGTTGAATCCAGAATCCAAGCAAATTGTTGCTGTTTCGCCATCAGATCAACAATTGCTTTGATGAAGATAAGCACAATTGGCAGTGCGATTGGCAGCATAGAAATTCCTAAGCCCGGTAGGTTTTTCTTTTCTCTGCTTTCAATATAATTATCAAATTTTTCTTTCAGTTCTTCTTGCGTAAAGACTTCTTGGTTAAAGGTCGGATATTTTTTATCTAGCCATTTGGCATAAAGGACAATCCCGATAACAGCAGGAATTGCCAGTGCCATCCCTACCAACAACATCGCACCAATATCAACGCCGAACAACCCGGCAACACCTAACGGCCCTGGTGTCGGCGGCACGGTATGGTGGGTAACTACCAAACCACCGGCCAGTGCGACCCCCAGTGTGAGCAGCGAACGTTTACCGTTTTTAGCCAATGCTTTGGCGACGGGGTAGAGAATGACGAAAGCGGAATCAACAAAAATAGGAATACTGACCACATAGCCGGTGATTGCCAATGCCCATTCTTCTTTTTTCTTGCCTAAAAATTTAATGAAGCTGTACGCCATTTTCTCGGCAGCGCCTGATACTTCAAGGATACTGCCCATCATCACCCCGAGTCCGATAACAATCCCGATACTGCCGAGTGTGCCGCCAAATCCCTTGGAAATGACAGCCAGTGTTTCAGTCGCATTTAATCCGCCGACAATTCCGGCAATGGCTGAGGCGATTAACATAGCAATAAAAGCGTGGACACGGGTTCTCAATACTAAATAAACCAAGACAACAACAGCAACAATGAGACCAATAATGGGAATCGGTAATCCGAACATTGGGTTATCTCCTATAAGTCATGCTGAATAAATTGATTGATAACATCGGTGAAATTATTATCCACGTGAAAACCGAGTGCTGAGGCTTGACTACAGTCAATTTTGGCTGGCCAACTAGCAACAATGTCATGAATTTTTTTATCAAACCGGAATTCGATTTTTTCCAGAATTGTTTCGCCTTTAATAGATGCCAGATCCCGCAGCATGGACTCCACACTGACGGTGAACCCCGGCAGATTAATCACATGCCAATCTCTTGCGGCAAGCGAAGGCAGAGTCAATGCGTGGATAAAGTTACACACCACCGTATTCGGGCTGGAAATCCAGAGTAATAGCGCTTTTGAAACCGGACAGACCGCACTTTCACCGTTTAACGGTTCACGGATAATGCCACTGACGAAAGAGGATGCCGCTTTGTTCGGTTTTCCCGGACGAATACAGATGGTCGGTAAACGAACAGCGATACCATCAACAAAGCCTTTGCGCGAGTAGTCATTAATTAATAGTTCGCACATCGATTTCTGTGTGCCGTAGGTCGATTGTGGTGTGACCGCAGTGCTGTTGGTGATGACTTCCGGTAGCTGTCCGCCATAAACCGCTAATGAACTGGAGAAGATAAAACGAATATGAGGGTTTATTTTACGGCAGGCTTCTAACAGATTTTTGGTTGCTAAAAAGTTGATCTCGTAGCCTAAATCCGGATCTTCTTCGGCATGGCTGCTGACAATGGCGGCCAAGTGAAAGACAGCGGTTGTCTCTTTGGTAATAATATCGTTTAGTCCGTGGGCATGGCGTAAATCCATCTTAATACTGCGTACTCGGCTGTCATTGCTTGGAATTATAGGCTCGTTCACATCAACCAATATAAGTTCTTGAATCTTGAGTTCGTTTTGCTGCAATAGTGTTTTGGCCAAGCGTTGTCCGAGAAATCCCTGACCACCGGTAATAACTATTTTCATTGTCGGATCCTTATGCATTTGTGAGTGAAAGAGAGGCTATTTATATGGTTTAAACCAGCCCAAACCATCTGTTGTTTTGCCACGTGGGTTATATTCGCAACCGACCCAACCTTCATAACCGATTTCGTCCAGTTTATCGAAGATGTGGCGATAGTTGATTTCGCCCTCGTCCGGCTCATGGCGTTCAGGAACTGAGGCGATTTGAACGTGGGCAAATTTACCGTTGAGCGTGTCGGTTAATCGGGTTAGGTTGCCGTCTACATTTTGTGCATGGAAATAATCGAGCTGCACAAAGACATTGTCACGATCGATCAAATCGACCAACTCCAACGTTTGGAATTGACTGGCGGTAAGATAGTTAGGTTTGACTTGCGGGCTGAGTGCTTCTAACAAGATCTTGATTCCGTGCGGTTGGAATTTATCAGCGGCATAGCGCACATTGTCGATAAAGGTCTGTTTGTATTTTGCATAGTTTTCACCCGGTGGAACGACTCCGGACATAATATGGACATTCGGACAATTCAACGCTAAGGCATATTCCAGCGCTAAATCAATATCACGATGACTGTCAGCTTCTCGCCCCGGAATCGCTGACACGCCCCATTCACCGGCCTGAACATCACCGGCGGCAGTATTAAATAAGACTTGTTGCAAGTCATTGTCTTGTAATTTGGTTTTTAGTACATCTTTTGGATAATCATAAGGGAACAGATATTCCACATATTTAAAACCGGCTTTGGCGGCGGCTTCAAAACGCGCTAAAAAAGGAACTTCAGTAAACATCATAGATAGATTAGCAGCAAATTTAGGCATATTATTTCCCTCTATTTTTTAAATCATTGACTTCATCATCGGTCAGATACCGCACTTTTTGTGTTTGTAGCAGGAACATCAGTTTGGCGGTTTCTTCCAATTCTTCGGTATTGTCCACAGCATCGAATAAATCGCTGCCACAGACAACAACGCCGTGGTTTGCCAGTAAAAACGCTTTGGCGTCTAACGCTCTTTCACTGAGTTCGCGCGCAATTTCCGGCGAGCCGGGGCGGTAGTAAGGGATCACCGGCAGTTTGCCGACGCGCATTACGTAATAAGGTGTAAATGCTTTGATGGCATTTTCAGTATCCAATCCTGCCAGACAGGAAAGTGCGGTCAGGTAAGTCGAGTGCAGATGAACAATCGCATGACACGCCGGATTACGTTTGTAGATGGCCAGATGGAAAACAGATTCTTTTGACGGTTTTTTGCCTTCAAGCAGGTTGCCGTCGCTATCCAATACCGAAAGATCATCGGCTTGCAGCCGTCCTAATGAGGAGCCGGTCGGGGTAACCAAAAAGCGATTGTTGTCCAGTCGAACAGAAATATTGCCGGCACCGCCGACACTGTATCCGCGTTCAAACAGTGAACGAGCCAGATTAACCAAATCGATTTTTTGTTGTTTTTCATGTGCAAGTGCGGTCATACAAACATCTCCTGTGCATAGGCAAAAAAGGTTTCGCTGCCGAAGTTGCCGGATTTCAGCGCTAAAAAGACCTCCTCATCCAGCGCTTTCAGCCAAGGCACGCCGGGGGCAATCTGTTTGCCGATTTGAAAACCGTCAAAACCCAATTCCTGCACCACAATACTGGAGGTTTCGCCGCCGGCGGTGATGAAGTTTTTCACGCCGTACCGTTTTAATTTTTTCGCCAATGTCGCAAAGGTGCTTTCAATGGCATGGCTGGCGTTATCGGCGCCAAATTGTTGTTGGATTTCTTTTAGTTTTTGTGGCGGTACGGTGGCGTAAACCATCGGCGCATAATCGTCGTTCAGGTGTTCAATCACCCATTGATACAGTTCATCGGCATAATTCGGGTTATTCAGGCTTTGCTCCACATCGAGCCATTTGTGTGCCGCTTTGGTTTTGTAGGCTTCGACTTGTTTATTGGTCATCACTGAACATGAACCGGATAAAACGACGCTGTCGGCTTTTGTCGGTAAAAGTGCGGTTTTTTGTGTTTTTTGCGGGGTATTTTTGCTTTTATGCGCCGCCATATAGGCTGCTAAGCCGGAGCCGCCGGTCACCAGTTTGAAATCATCGATCGCTTTTGCCAGCACCGCCAGTTGTACGTTATCGACAGCATCGACAACGGCGTAGCGATAGCCTTGCTGTTTCAGTTGATCAAAACAACATTTAACGTGATCGGCTCCCCGAATGACATCGGCGTAGCCGACCAATCCGGTTTTGCCGTCGGCTTGCGCATCCATCAGCCGCATTAAATTGGCGTCTTTCATCGGCGTAATCGGGTGGTTTTGCATACCGGATTCATTCAATAGGGTTTGCCCGACAAACAGGTAACCGTTGAAAATCGTACGACCGTTAATCGGCAATGCCGGGGTAATCACGGTAAAGTCGGTATCCAGTGCATTCATCAACGCATCGGTTACCGGCCCGATATTGCCGTTTGCGGTGCTGTCGAAGGTGGAGCAGTATTTGAAATAAAATTGGGTGCAGCCGTTATGTTGCAACCAATTCAGTGTGTTGAGCGACTGTTGTACGGCTTCCTCAACCGGATTGGAGCGGGATTTCAGGCTGATCACCACGGCATCGACCGCACTTTGCAGCCGGCGTTTCGGCACACCGTTCATTTGTACGGTGCTGAGTCCGTTTTCGACTAAAAAACTGGCGATATCACTGGCGCCGGTAAAATCATCTGCAATAACACCTAACATGGTTATGCCTCCTCTTTTTTCGGCAGTGTGATGCCGTTGAAAATCTTGATCACGGCACTGTCGTCTTCTTTGCCGTAACCGGCATTACTGGCGGAGGTAAACATATTGAACGCTGTGCCGGCAAGCGGTAACGGAAAATGTAGCGATTTGGCGGTATCGGTTACCAATCCGAGATCCTTGACGAAAATATCAACCATGGAAAGCGGGGTGTAATCACCGTCGACAACATGTTTCATTCGGTTTTCAAACATCCAAGAGTTACCGGCGGCATGAGTCACCACGTCATACATTAAATCCAACGGAATGCCGGCTCGGGCGGCCAATGCCATCGCTTCCGCACCGGCGGCAATATGTACGCCTGCCAACAATTGATGAATAATTTTAACCGTTGCGCCCAACCCGATTTCTTCACCGATGTTATACAGTTTTCCGGCAACCGCATTGAGTACCGGTTGCAGCTTGTCAAACGCTTCGGCAGAGCCGGACGCCATTACAGTCATTTCCCCTTGAGCGGCTTTTGCAGCCCCGCCGGATACCGGTGCATCCAACATAATCAGTTTTAATGCTGTTAATTTTTGTGAAATCTCTTTAGCATCTTGTGCGGATATTGTCGATGAAACCATCACGGCGGTGCCGGCTTTCAGTTTGGCGGCGAGGCCGTTTTCACCGAATAAAACGCTTTTGACTTGCCGGGCATTGACAACCAGTAATAATACGGCATCGAGTTTGTCTGCAAATGTGTCGGCATTGGCGGCGGCTTGTTTGGCGCCTGCTTGCTTTAATTTGTCGAGTAAAACCGGGTTTAAATCAATTCCGTAGGTCTCTAGTCCGGCATTAATGCAGGAAAGTGCGGCACCCATGCCCATTGCTCCAAGCCCGACGACTGCGACTGAATAACTCATATCATGCTCCGTTTGTTGTAAAGCCATTGAATAGAAATTGTGTGAACGTATCTTGCCTTAATTCAAACTGGAAAACCACGATCAGGATCACAAATATTCACAAATTATGTTATTTATTGTTAATTATTGGTTTTTAATGCGGACGGTTTGAGTTGTCTGCACATAAAGTGTTATTATTTCACTAAATTTCACAATAAATAATGAGACTGGCGAGATGATTCCGGCAGAAAGGCAAAAAAAATTACTGACATTGGTGACGGAGCATGAATTAATCAGCATTACGGAGTTGGTCGACATTATGCAGGTGTCGCATATGACGGTGCGCCGTGATATTCAAAAGCTGGAAGAGCAAGGGAAAGTGGTGTCGGTTTCCGGTGGCGTTCAGTTGTTGCAGCGTTTGTTGAGTGAGCCGACCCATGACGATAAATCATTGTTGTTCCAGTTGCAGAAGCAGGCGATCGGTGAAAAAGCGCTGGCGCTGATTGGTGAAAGTAAAACCGTTTACCTTGATGCCGGCACGACCACGCTGGAGATTGCACACCAAATTGCCAAACGCAGTGATTTATTGGTGATTACCAATGATTTTGTGATTGCCCATTTTTTGATGAAAGAGGGAAAAGGCGAGCTGATCCACACCGGCGGTTATGTTTGTAAAGAGAATTATTCTTCCGTCGGCGAACTCTCCGCTCAGTTTTTGCGCAATATTTCGATTGATGTGGCTTTTATTTCGACGTCATCTTGGAATTTGAAAGGCTTAACCACGCCTGATGAGAAAAAACTGCCGGTGAAACGGGCAATTGTGGCGTCCAGTAAGAAAAATATTTTGGTCACCGATGCTTCTAAATACGGCAAAGTGGCAACTTTCCGGATTTACGGCTTGGAGGTCTTTGATACGATTATTACTGACCGTACTTTGCTCGAAAGCGTGCAAAAAAATATTCAGAATTTGAATATCGAATTGGTATTGGCGTGAGACTGCGTCAGCCGCCGCGCGCTGTGTGGAATCGAGGGCGCCGGTATGGCTTTTTACTATGTCGGGCTTGTCGGTAAACACAATCCGGCAGAGATTGTCTGCCGGAGGTCTAAAGTGCGGTCAGCTGCCGATTAAGCGGTACAGGTCGGTATCTTTGCGATCCAGATAATGGAATGACTGAATACGGCGAATGGTTCGGGAGCGGCCGCGAATCAGCAGGGTTTCCGTGGTGGCGAGATTGCCTTTACGGTGGATCCCTTTCAGCAGATCACCGTTGGTGATGCCGGTGGCGGAAAAAATCAAATTATCGTCACGTACGATATCTTCCAGTTGCAATACGCTATTGACTTCTACGCCCATTTGCTGACAACGGGCGATTTCTTGCCGTGCGATAGCACGGTTTGCTTCGGTATCGCCTTTCACTTGGTTGCGTGGTAATAACCGCACTTGCATTTCGCCGCCCAACGCACGGATTGCCGCCCCGGCAACCACGCCCTCCGGCGCTCCGCCGATGGCGTACAGCATATCGACATTATTATCCGGCAGGCAACACAAAATAGATGCGGCGACATCGCCGTCGGGAATCGCCAGCACTTTGACGCCCAATTGCTGCATTTGGGCAATGGTTTCCTGATGGCGCGGTTTATCGAGCGTGATCACGGTCAGTTGAGAGAGTAGTTTGCCGAGTTTAGAGGCAACACGACGTAAATTTTGCTCCAGCGGCAGGTTGAGATCGATCATGCCTTTCACTTCCGGACCGACCACCAGTTTTTCCATATACATATCCGGCGCTTGTAGAAAGGTTTTCGGGCCGCCGGCAGCCAGCACAGACAGAGCATTGGCTTGCCCCATTGCCGTCATGCGCGTGCCTTCAATCGGATCGACCGCGATTGAGATCTGATCGCCTTGTCCGTTTCCCACTTTTTCACCGATATATAACATCGGCGCTTCGTCAATTTCGCCTTCGCCGATAACGATCTCGCCGTTAATGTCAATTTGGTTTAACATGATTCGCATGGCTTTGACGGCGGCTTCGTCGGCGGCGTCTTTATTGCCGCGCCCCAACCAGGCAAATCCCGCCAGTGCGGCGGCTTCGGTAACGCGGGAAAATTCGATTGCAAGAGCTCTTTTCATTTTGTGTGACCTTATTCGTGAGAGGTTAACGGTGATGTAGCCTGATGGATTTTGCTATTATCCACACAAAATAGTATTCTAGCACAGACTGGGGCGATATGGCAGAGCTGCGGCAAGATGCGGGCGGGAAAGGCAAAAAACGCCGCGGACTTTCAATTTCTATGTGAAATCTGCCGTCAACTAGGCTAGAATAAAGCGGATTTTATTGGACACTTATTACTATTAAGGATTTACTATGTCTTTCGAACTTCTTGAACAACTCGATGAAAAAATCAAACAAGCCGTTGAAACCATTCAATTACAGCAATTGGAAATTGAAGAGTTGAAAGGCAAACATGACAATGCGCAAAATGAATTGAATGATCTGCGCGGCGAACGTGATGCGATTGCCGGTGAGAATGAACATTTGAAAAATGAACTGAATAACTGGAAAGAAAGAATCAGCTCTTTGTTGGGAAAAATTGATAATATCTAGTTCTTTCCTTTTGTGAACCGCACTTTTGTGTTTTGAAGCCGAGATATCCGTCTCGGCTTTTTCTTTCCGATATCCCTTTTTTGAATAAATATAAACTCCATCTCGAGCATTTATTTAATTTGATAAAATAATGTGATCTATACCCTGATTTTTGACTTTTCCGATTGTATCTTAAACACTCTTATGCCACTCTTAGAAATAAGCACATCAATGGTGGTGCAAGTTTCATGAAGCTAATTTAAATTGATATTTTTTAATGAAATATTAAGTTCATTTGAATTTTTTTATCAACATCGAAATAAATCATTCGGTGCTTAAAGTAATCGAAATGGAGATAAAAATGAGCGTTTTGGTAGAAACAGCAGTAATAGAAGCCCTGTTAAGCGGCAGGCACTCGGATCCTTTTGCCGTATTGGGGATGCATGAAACGGATAACGGGATCGAAGTGCGGGTATTGATGCCGGACGCTTCCAGTGTTTCGATTATTGATAAAGAGAGTCAGCAGGAAGTCGTGGCATTGACGTGTTTGCATGAGGACGGCTTTTTTGCCGCCGTAGTGCCTGATGTACATGATTTTTTTACCTATCAGCTGAATGTTTTCTGGGGACATGAAAACCAGATTTTAGAAGATCCTTACCGTTTCAGACCGATTTTGTCGGAGTTGGACAATTGGCTGCTGGCGGAAGGCACACATTATCGCCCTTATGAGAAATTGGGGGCGCATTTCACCGAAGTGGAAGGGGTCGCAGGCGTTAATTTTATCCTGTGGGCGCCGAATGCCAAGCGGGTCTCCGTGGTCGGGGATTTCAATTTCTGGGACGGTCGTCGCCATCCGATGCGTTTTCATCCGGAAAACGGCTTGTGGGAAATTTTCATTCCGAAAGTCAGCTTGGGCAGCCTGTATAAATACGAATTGCTTGATGTGAACGACACCGTCCGTTTGAAAGCCGATCCTTATGCCTTTGCCTCGCAATTGCGTCCTGATACCGCTTCTCAAGTCAGCCCCTTACCGAACATTGTGCCGATGACCGAGGCGCGCAAAAAAGCCAATGCGTTTGATGCGCCGATCTCGATTTACGAAGTCCATTTGGGATCGTGGCGGCGTAATCTGGAAAATAATTTCTGGCTCGATTACGAGCAAATTGCGGATCAGTTGATTCCGTATGTCAAAGAAATGGGGTTCACCCATATCGAATTGATGCCGATTAATGAGTTTCCGTTTGACGGTTCTTGGGGGTATCAGCCGTTAGGATTGTATTCGCCGACCAGCCGTTTCGGCACGCCGCAGCAACTGCGTGCTTTTATTCGGAAAGCCCATGATGCGGGGATCAATGTGATTTTGGATTGGGTGCCGGGTCATTTTCCGAGTGATACGCACGGTTTGGCGTATTTCGACGGCACCGCACTTTATGAACATGCCGATCCGCGCGAAGGTTTCCATCAGGATTGGAATACCCTGATTTACAATTACGGCCGTAACGAAGTGAAAAACTTCCTTTCAGGGAACGGATTATATTGGCTGGAGCGTTTCGGGATCGATGCATTACGTGTCGATGCGGTGGCGTCGATGATCTACCGCGATTACAGCCGTAAAGACGGCGAATGGATTCCGAATCAGTATGGCGGCAGAGAGAATCTGGAAGCGATTGATTTTCTGAAACACACGAATTATGTGATTGGCAACGAGCTGGACGGCAGTATGACGATTGCCGAAGAATCCACGGCGTTTCCGGGAATTACCAACCCGCCGGAGATGGGCGGATTGGGCTTCCACTATAAATGGAACATGGGCTGGATGAACGATACGCTGTCTTACATGAAGCTGGATCCGGTCTACCGACAACATCACCATAATCAATTGACGTTCGGTATGCTGTACAACTACACCGAAAACTTCATTTTGCCGTTGTCACATGATGAAGTAGTGCACGGCAAAGGCTCTCTGTTGGATAAAATGCCGGGCGATGCGTGGCAGAAATTTGCTAATTTACGTGCTTATTACGGCTATATGTGGGGGCATCCGGGTAAAAAACTGCTGTTTATGGGGGCGGAGTTTGCACAAGGGCGTGAATGGGATTATCAGGAAAGTTTGGACTGGTTCCTGCTGGATGATCAAAACGGCGGCGGTTGGCACAGCGGCGTACAAAATCTGGTAAAAGATTTAAACCGTTTTTATACCCGCACCCCGGCAATGCACCAATTGGATTTTGATCCGCAAGGCTTTGAATGGTTGGTGGTTGATGATTATCAAAACTCGGTCTTTGCATTTTCTCGTAAGGATCGGGAAGGCAGGGAAGTGCTGGTGATCAGTAACTTCACGCCGGTGCCGCGTGAAAATTATCGCATCGGCGTTAATCTCGCCGGGCGCTATCAGGAAGTGTTGAACACCGATTCCGAGTTTTATCATGGTTCGAATGTCGGCAATGCCGGACTGTTGCAGAGCGAGGAAATCGCCAGTCATAACAAAGTGCGGTCGATTTCGGTCACACTGCCGCCATTGGCGACAATTTATTTACAACATCAGGATTAACGGCTTTTTAAGAAGGTTTTGGCAAGATGATCGGCAGGGTGAAAAACGGCATGAAGCAACCGATGGGGGCTTCTTTGCAAGTTATTGACGGGGTAAGCGGTGTCAATTTTGCGGTCTTTTCCGAACACGCATCACTGATTGAACTGTGTCTGTTTTCGTATAGTGGAAAAGAGCACCGTTTCAAAATGAATTGCAACGACGGGCATATTTGGAGTTTATGGCTGGCGGGCATTGAGCCGGGAATCAAATACGGTTTCCGTGCACATGGGGAAAACAGACCGCACTTGGGGCTTTGTTTCAACCCGCAGAAATTGCTGCTGGATCCTTATGCCAAAGCGGTCGACGGCAAACCGCAATGGGAGACGGAGCAACAGGCCGCACTGTTTGATTTGAACAACGATTTAGATAATGCCGATGCCGCCCCCAAAGGGATAGTAGTGGATCTGCCGCTTGACGGGCAAGACGACGGTTCGCCGAATCACAGCTGGGCGGAAACCATTATTTACGAATTGCATGTGAAAGGGTTCAGCCAACTGAATTCCGCCATTCCGCCGGCGTTGCGCGGCAGCTATGCCGGCTTAGCGCACCCGGCGTCGTTGGATTACTTGAAAGGTTTGGGCGTAACCGCACTTGAATTGATGCCGGTCGCTTTCCATGCCGATGAAATGCATTTGCAACGTAAAGGGCTGCGTAATTATTGGGGTTACAACGTATTGGCGCCTTTTGCTGTGGATGACCGCTATTGGTCGGGACGGGCGGGAACGACACCGGCCGGTGAATTCAGGCAAATGGTTAAAGCGCTGCATCAAGCGGGATTCGAGGTCATTTTAGATGTGGTGTTTAACCATACCGCCGATTCCGATTTGCAGCAACCGACACTCAGCCAGCGCGGATTGGACAACGCCAACTACTATTGGTTGACTGAACAGGGCGAATATCATAACTGGAGCGGTTGCGGCAATGCGCTTAACCTGAGCAGGCCGAATACGCTGCAATGGGTGCATGATTGTTTGCGTTATTGGGTAGAAACGTTTGGTGTGGATGGTTTTCGTTTTGATTTGGCGACCATTATTGGGCGTGAACCGCACTTTAACCGACAGGCGGAAATTTTTCGTCGAATTGCCGCTGATCCGCTGCTGAAAGATAAAAAATATATTGCCGAACCTTGGGATATTGGTTGGGGCGGATATCAATTAGGGAATTTTCCGGATTATTTTGCCGAATGGAACGACCGTTTCCGTGACGATATGCGGCGTTTTTGGCTGCATCATCAGGGCAATATGGGGCTGTTCGCCCAACGGTTCAGCGCATCTGCCGATATTTTCCAACATGACGGCAAATGTCCGAGTGCATCAATTAATTATATTTGTTCCCATGACGGTTTTGTGTTGACTGATTTGGTCAGTTACCAATATAAGCAAAATTGGGCAAACGGCGAAGAGAATCGGGACGGACACGGCGAAAATTTCAGTCGGAATTTCGGCGAAGAAGGCGAAAGCCGTGACGCGCAGATTTTGGCGCAAAGGCAAACAATGAAGCGCGCATTGCTGGCAACCGCACTGTTAGCCAACGGCACACCGATGTTGTTGGCCGGCGATGAGTTCGGTCATACGCAGGGCGGCAACAATAACGCGTATTGTCAGGATAATGACATCACCTGGATTGACTGGTCGAAACAAGATCAGCAATTATTAGCCTACAGCAGGGCAATTATTCAGGTACGTAAACAGATTACCGCACTTTCCGCCGGTGATGACTGGTGGAATGATAGCCATGTGCAGTGGTTGAATCGGGAAGGACAGGGCATGAGCATTGCCGACTGGGAAGACGGTGGCAGTGGCGGCTTCCAGATTCAGCTGGGCGGAAAATGGTTATTGCTGGTCAACCGTGGCGACGGGGAACGGCATTTCCGCCTTCCGAATGGTGAGTGGAACAGTATTCAGCAACAATCTATTGTTCTGGATAACAATAATTTGAAGCTCGAAAAACCGGGTCTTTATATTTTATATCGTTAAGTGGAGTTGTATGTAGTACCACGTAGTATTTTATTGCGTTTGTTTGAGAATATTACCCAAGGGGAAAGTTATGGATGAGATTTTGAAAAATTCACCAAGTATGTTACGTATCACGGATGATACTTTAGTTCTGATTCTAGCCGGAGGACGAGGTTCCCGTTTGTACGAGCTGACTGATAAGCGAGCCAAGCCGGCCGTTTATTTTGGTGGCTCTTGCCGTATCATTGACTTCGCCTTGTCCAATTGTATCAATTCCAACTTGAATCGCATCGGCGTCGTCACGCAATATATGGCGCACTCTTTGTTGCGTCATTTACAGCACAGTTGGTCATTTCTGCCGCGCGAGCGCAATGAATTTGTCGATATGCTGCCGGCACGCCAACAGCTGGACGACAGCACTTGGTATCGCGGTACGGCAGATGCGGTATATCAAAACTGTGACATTATGAAAGGCCATTACAAACCGAAATATGTTTTGATTTTGGCCGGTGACCATATTTATAAAATGAATTACGCCCAAATGCTGCTGGATCACGTTTCCAGCGGCGCAAAATGTACGGTCGGCTGTATTGAGGTCGAGAAGGACAAGGCCTCCGAATTCGGCGTAATGGGCGTGAATGAAAACTTACAAGTGACGGATTTTATTGAA
This sequence comes from Chelonobacter oris, assembly GCF_000772535.1. GTDB lineage: Bacteria > Pseudomonadota > Gammaproteobacteria > Enterobacterales > Pasteurellaceae > Chelonobacter > Chelonobacter oris. The sequence goes on along the minus strand of NZ_JSUM01000010.1, from coordinate 211,722 downwards.
AAACCAAAAAATCCGCCAACTATGAAAGGCAAGCCGGATACATCGTTGGCATCGATGGGAATCTATGTTTTTGATGCGGATTATCTGTATGAAATACTGGATCGTGAATTTGCCAAACCGGAATCAAGCCATGATTTCGGCAAGGATATTATCCCGCAGTCTTTGAAAGAGGGCGTATTGTATGCCCATCCGTTCAGTCGTTCTTGTATGGGGCGTAATCCGCAAGGCGAAATTTACTGGCGCGATGTGGGCACGATTGATGCGTTGTGGGAAGCCAATATTGACTTGGTGACGGAACATCCGCAACTGGATATTTTCGATCAGCGTTGGCCGATTCGTTCGACGCCGAAACAGACTTTCCCGTCCAAGTTTTTCTATAAAAACCTGCGCAAAACCCGTGCGCTGGATAACTCTCTGGTCGGCGGCGGCTGCATTATCAACGATGCGATTATCAGCAACTCGGTTCTGTTCGATCATGTGGTGGCGAAAGAGGGATCGCAAGTCGAGTATTCCGTGGTTTTGCCTGAAGTTACAATCGGTAAAAACGCCGTGATTAAACGGGCAATTGTCGATCGCCATTGCCAAATTCCCGACGGTATGGAAATCGGGGTGGATTTGGCGTTGGATGCAAAACGTTTTCGGGTCAGTAAAGGGGGGGTTGTGTTGGTGACCTCCAGAATGTTGAACAAACTGAAAACCGAGGCGGAAGAACAGGACAAAAAAGCCTATAAGGCGGAGCCGTAAAATGAATTATCGTCTCCGCCGGAATCGGCGGAGACGGTTTTTACGGATAACAGATACAGGTAGGAAAAAATGAAAATTTTACATGTTTGCTCGGAACTCTATCCTTTATTGAAAACCGGCGGATTAGCCGATGTGACCGGTGCTTTACCCTTTGCCCAGCAGCAAAACGGCGATGATGTGCGGGTTTTGCTGCCGGCATTTCCGTCCGTGGCGGCGGGGCTGCCGGCGTCAACGGCGGTCGGTACGTTTGATACCTTTGCCGGCGAGGCTACCCTGCGCTATACCACATACCACGGTTTGGGAATCTATCTGATTGATGCACCGCACTTGTATCACCGTGAAGGCAATCCTTATCATGACAGCGGCTATAACGATTATGCGGACAATTATCAACGGTTTGCTTTATTGGCATGGTTCGGTGCCGAATTGGGCGACAATTTAGACGGCTGGTGGAAAGCCGATGTCGTACACGCTCATGATTGGCACGCCGGCTTAGCCTGTGCCTATTTGTATGCCAAAGGCAGACCGGCAAAATCGGTATTCACAATCCATAATCTGGCTTATCAGGGGCAATTCCATTACAACCATATGTTTGAAATCGGCTTGCCGCTCGAGATGTTCCATGTCGACGGATTGGAATTGAACGGGCAAATTTCTTATTTGAAAGCCGGTTTATATTATGCCGATCACGTCACGGCGGTCAGCCCGACCTATGCGCGGGAAATCACTACGGCGGAATACGCTTACGGGCTGGAAGGGTTATTGATCACTTTACAACGACAAAACAAATTAAGCGGCGTGTTGAACGGCGTGGATTATACGATTTGGAATCCGGAAAACGATACGCATTTGCCGGCCAATTACAAACTGAAAAGCATGACGGGGAAAGGCAAATGTAAAGCCGAACTGCAAAAAGCGTTCCGCTTGCCGCAAGAGAAAAACGCACTGCTTTTTGTGATGGTCACCCGTCTGACCGCCCAAAAAGGGGTAGATTTGCTATTGCAAGCACTGCCGCAAGTATTGCAGGAAGGCATGCAATTTATTTTGCTCGGTTCCGGCGATAAGGAATATGAGCAGGCTTTTTCCCAATTGGAATTACAATATCCGCAGCAAGTCAGTATCGAAATCGGCTATAACGAAGCATTATCGCACCTTGTCATTGCCGGCGGTGATGTGATCCTAGTGCCGAGCCGTTTTGAACCTTGTGGCTTAACACAGCTATATGGGTTAAAATACGGCACATTACCATTGGTTCGGGCGACCGGCGGGCTGGCGGATACCGTAACGGACAGCAGCAAAGCGAATCTGAAAGATCGCAGTGCGACCGGATTTGTTTTTGATGCGGCCGATGCCGAGGAGCTGGCTTCCGCTTTTGAGCGGGCGGCAACGCTCTGGCGCGCCAAACCGCAATGGTATAAAGTTCGTATTAATGCCATGGAGGCCGATTTCAGCTGGCGGTTGGCGGCTGAAAAATATTCTGTTATCTATCAACGTTTATTCAACTGAACTCTCTGTATTAAACGTTTTAATTAAGGAACTTAATCTAATGAGCAATACCATTCTCCACCATTCTCCATTGTCCAATGTTGCGGCGGTCAAAGACTCAATTGTGCAAAAATTGGTTTTTGCAATCGGGCGTGATCCCGGTGTGGCCAGCCAGCGCGACTGGCTGAATGCAACATTATTGGCTGTGCGTGATCTGGTCTCTGAAGGCTGGCTGAAAACACAGCGTGCGACACAATCGCAAGATTGCCGACGGGTCTACTATCTTTCAATGGAATTTTTGATGGGGCGCACTTTATCCAATGCCATGATGGCGGTCGGAATTTATGATATCGTGCATGAAGCGTTGGAGCAATTGGGGCTGGATCTGGAAGATGTGATTGAAAAAGAGGTCGATCCGGGCTTAGGAAACGGGGGCTTGGGACGTTTGGCCGCTTGTTTTTTGGATTCCATTGCGACATTGAATTATCCGGGCATGGGATATGGAATTCGTTACGAGTACGGTATGTTTCGCCAGAAAATCGTAGACGGTCAGCAGGTTGAGCGCCCTGATATTTGGCTGGAAAAAGGTATGCCGTGGGAGTTTGTACGTCCGACCAAACGCTATAAAGTGGAATTCGGCGGACGTATCTATTTTGAAGGCGGTAAATGCCGTTGGATCGATACCGATCAGATTGTCGCATTGGGTTATGATCAAATTATTCCCGGCTATGAAACCGATATGGCCAACAGTTTGCGGCTGTGGTCGGCTCATGCCGGCGATGTTTTTGACCTGAATAAATTTAACCGCGGTGACTATTTTGCTGCGATGGAACGTCAAAACAAATCCGAGAACGTATCTCGGGTACTTTATCCCGATGATTCAACTTATGCCGGCCGTGAGTTGCGTTTGCGTCAGGAATATTTCCTAGTGTCGGCATCGCTGCAAGATATCATCAACCGCCACAGATGGCAGCACAAAACACTGAAAAACCTTGCCGAAAAGGTCGCAATTCATCTGAACGATACTCACCCGGTTTTGGCGATTCCGGAATTAATGCGGATTTTAATCGACAAAGAAGCGTTTGCTTGGGACGATGCATGGGAAATTACCTGCCAAGTGTTCTCCTATACCAATCATACCTTGATGAGCGAAGCGTTGGAAACCTGGCCGGTGGATATGATGGGTGCGATTCTGCCGCGTCATTTGCAACTGATTCTGGAAATTAACGAAAAATTCCTCAACAGCATCAAAGCCTATACGGAAAAAGATCCGGATTTGCTCCGTCGGGTTTCATTGATTGATGAAAACGACGGACGTAAAGTGCGGATGGCATGGTTGGCAGTTGTGGCGTCACATAAAGTCAACGGCGTGGCAAAATTGCATTCCGATTTAATGGTTAAATCCATTTTTGCCGATTTTGCCAAAATTTATCCGGAACGTTTCTGCAATATGACCAACGGCATCACGCCGCGGCGCTGGATCGGCGTGGCCAATCCGGGGTTATCGGCGGTATTTGACAAATATATCGGAAAATCCTGGCGCAAAGACTTAAGTCATTTGGAACAGTTGAAACAGTATGCGGATTTCCCGAAATTTATGGACGAAGTGCGGTCGGTGAAACAAGCCAATAAGGTGAAGCTGGCTAATTATATCGCACACAATTTGAATATTGTGGTAAATCCGGATTCCCTGTTTGACGTGCAGATCAAGCGAATTCACGAGTATAAGCGCCAACATTTGAATTTGTGTCATATTATTGCCCGTTACAACGAAATTCTGCGCAATCCGGAAAAAGACTGGGTGCCGCGTGTGTTCATTATTGCCGGTAAGGCAGCATCGGCTTACTATCAGGCTAAGCAGATTATCCGTGCGATTAATGATGTGGCGAAAGTGATCAACAATGATATGCGGGTGCATGATAAGTTAAAAGTGGTCTTTATCCCGAACTACAGCGTCAGTCTGGCGCAGTTGATTATTCCGGCGGCGGACGTGTCGGAACAGATTTCGCTGGCCGGCACAGAAGCTTCCGGTACCAGTAATATGAAATTTGCCTTGAACGGGGCGTTGACGGTCGGCACACTCGACGGTGCCAATGTGGAAATTCTACAAAACGTCGGTGAGGAAAATATTTTTATTTTCGGCAATACCGTTGAACAAGTGGAAGAGCTGCGCAGTAAAGGCTATAACCCGTCGACCTATTATGAAAATGATCCGCAATTGCGTGAAGTTTTACAGCAAATTACCGGCGGTGTTTTCAGTCCGGAAGAACCGGGGCGTTATCAGTCTTTTTCGCTGTTAAATGATTATTATCAGGCGTTTGCCGATTTCCGCAGTTATGTCGATGTTCAAGAGAAAGTCGATGAAGTGTATGCCGATCATAATCTTTGGGTGGCAAAAGCAATCCAAAATATCGTTAACATGAGTTATTTCTCCTCCGACCGCACAATTAAAGAGTATGCGGATCAAATCTGGAACTTGGAGCCGGTGAAATTGTAATCCAACGCTGACAAACAAACCCGTTATTTTGCAATAACGGGTTTTTTATTTTGGATTGAAAACTGCGATTCTGTGTCTCCGAAGAGGCGCTTAAAGCAATTTTACCAAGCGGTTGAGATCGCTTTGAATAGCGCCGGCAGTCATGGCGGGGCCGGAACTCGGGCCATGGATAACTAACGGTTTGTCGCGATACCATTGGCTGCGGATAATATACAGATTTTCGCCGGGCAAGGTTCGGCTGATCAAATCGTCGGGTTCCAATTCTTCCAGACAGACACTGGATTGCCCGTCGGCATTAAAGCGGGCGACATAACGTAATGTCAGGCCGTCGTCATGTGTGTTCAGATACCGCTCTTCCAGCCGTTTATTCAACGGATTCAGCGATTCGAAAAACGTATTCAGCGACAGTTCTTCCGCATTGGGGTCAAGTAACGATTCAACTTTGATTTGCTGCGGATCCAAATCATAGCCGGCACTGCGGGCGGCGATCACCAGCTTACGCATGGCGTCCATGCCGCTCAGATCTTCACGCGGGTTACGTTCGCTCAAACCCTGTTCCCATGCCTGTTCAATCAGCTCGGCAAAGCTGTGGCTATGCTGCTCGTATTGGTAAAAAAGCCAAGTCATCGTATCGGAAAACGTGCCTTCCACCGATAAAATGGTGTCGCCGCTTTCGACTAAGTCGCGTAAAATGGTATTAATCGGCAGACCGCTGCCGATGGTGGCGTTATACAGCCAGTGGCTGCCGGATTGTTGAAACGCATTTTGCAGTTCATGAAACGCCGCCAGCGGAAAGGCGGCACCGCGTTTATTGGCGCTAATCACATGAAAGCCGTGTTTGGCGAAGCTCATATAATGTTTGGCAACTTCTTCGCTGGCAGTGATATCCAGAATCACCAGTTCGTCAAACGGATGCCCGCTCATCCAATTCAGTAATTGATTCGGTTCCAGTTCTTGTGCCTGCTGCTCGAAAGCATCGTCCAAAGTGCGGTTTTTCAGCTGCGGAATCAAGCCTTGATAGCTCAGCCAGCCTTTAGTGCTGGAGACCAGCCCGATTAAGGTGAAATTGAATTTGCTGCGAGCGGACAGTTCTTCACGCCGTTGACGGTACAAGTCAAGCCAGGTTTTGGCGATCGGGCCCTTGCCGAGCACAACCAGTCCGATGGTTTTATGCGGACGAAACAAATCGTCATGCACATTACGCAGTAATTCACGGTTGACTTGACGGCGCAGAATCGCCACTACGCTGATCTGATCGGGCGATTGCCAGACGAATTCAACCGGCTGGGTTTTCAGCATTTGCAGAAAACGCATCATCTGCAATGAGTTACGGCAAACGCCGTAACCGACAATGGCCAGTAACGACAAATCGTAACGAATGGAAGACGATTCCACCGGCAGCGGCAATTGCTTGAATTGAATATACACATTGTCGATATATTCCACCGGGTAGGCCAATTTTAACAGACGTTGCTGATGATCCACGCTTTGTGCCAGCGGCAGCAGTTGCTGTTGCCCGATCCAAGAGCGACATTGCTGCAGCCACTGCTCTAAATCTTGGGTCGGTGGAATCGTAAGTTCAATCAGACCGATTTGATTGTGATGGGTGACAATCTTGCCGTTTTCACTGGCGGACAGGGCGTGTTCAATGCGGGTCGAGCCGTTTTCCGGTTGCAGACTGCTGCGCAGCAACAGTGTCAATTGATGGCTTTTGACCGGTTGCAGCGTGCGCGCATGTAACACCGGTGCCGCCAGACGGGAAAGTTCGGTGGCTTCGTCCACCCGTAAAAAACTCAGCAGGTTGGCATTGCCGATTTGGTGCGGATCGGCACTGTAAACACCGGCGACATCGCTCCAGATAGTTACTTTTTTGATGTCCGCCAAGGCGGCGATTTGTGTGGCGGAATAATCGGAGCCGTTGCGCCCCAACAGCACGGTTTCTTTTGCTTGATTTTGGCAGATAAAACCGGTGACCACTAAGCGTTTGCCGTCAGCCTGTTGCAAGTGCGGTTGCAGTTGACGCTGGCTGTGTTCGACGTCTACTTGCGGCAATACCGCTCTTTCGGCATACATAAACAATCGGGAATCCAAATAGTGGTTGGCAATCCCGATTTGGTTAAGGTAGGCGCTGACCAGTTTTGCCGTCCAGATTTCGCCGTGTCCGACCACTTCGGCATAAATCGCGTCGCTCAGCGGCTTATCAAGCAGCGAAGAGAGTGACAGAATATCTTCCAGAAATTGTTGCGAAACCGTTTCCGGCGCATTTAACAGCGTATTCGCTTGGGTCAGATAATGAAATTTGATTTTTTGCAATTGTTGGTTGGCCGTGACGGGATCGGTGCTTGACAAGTGGATCCATTCAATCAGATTATTGGTCATGTTGCCCATAGCCGAGACCACAATCAAATCACTATGTCGGGTGTATTTTTTTATAATTTGTGCGACATTGCGGATGTGTTCCGCATCGGCCAGACTGCTGCCGCCGAATTTATGCATTTCTTTCGTTGGATGAATTGCCATAACAATCCTCAAATCAAGAGTAAAAATCGGGCTTATTTTATCAGTTTTCAGCGGCGATCAAAATAAAAGGTCACTATTTTTAGCAGTCTTGACGTCCAGATTGTTATTTCTGTGTTTTTTGTTAAAATAGCCAAAGTTTTTATGGGGATTTTAAAAGGATTCATTATGGCGGAGTGGGACGGAAAATATATCAGCCCTTATGCGGAGCATGGCAAGAAAAGCGAGCAGGTTAAAAAAATCACGGTTTCTATTCCGATCAAAGTCTTGGAAATTTTGACTAATGAACGTACCCGTCGCCAAATCCGAAATTTGCGCCATGCCACCAACAGTGAGTTATTATGCGAAGCGTTTTTGCACGCATTTACCGGACAACCGCTCCCGACCGATCATGATTTGATGAAAGATCGCGATGACGAGATTCCCGAAGAGGCGAAAGCGTTGATGCTGGAATTAGGCATCGATCCGAAGACGTGGGAATATTGATAATCGATGAAAAACAGCCCGGTTGACCTCAATCGGGCTGTTTTATTTTTCGTTAAGGCAGTTCGCCGTTTTTGCGTTTTTCGATAAAGTCTTTGGTTTCACGCACAATCACACCGGAGAGGAACAACAGTGCAATCAAGTTCGGAATCGCCATCAGACCGTTAAACACATCCGCTGCCGACCAGACTAAATCCAGTTGCAGCACTGCACCGGCCATCACGGTGGCGACATAGACAATTCGGTAAAGATTGACGTATTTATCGCCGAACAGGTAGGTCGCGCATTTTTCACCGTAATAACACCAACCTAAAATGGTTGAATAGGCGAAGAAAATCAGGCCGAAAGTCACAATCCAGCCGCCGGGACCCGGCAGCATTTTATTGAACGTCAGGGTCGTTAAGGCGGCGCCGGTTTGTCCGTCGTTATACAATCCGCCCATCACCAGCACGATTCCGGTAATACTGCAAACAATAATGGTATCCAAGAATGTCCCGGTCATAGAGACCAATGCCTGCCGTACCGGATGATCGGTTTTGGCGGCGGCGGCGGCGATCGGGGCGGAACCCATACCGGCTTCATTGGAAAATACCCCGCGTGCGACCCCGTAGCGAACCGCATTGCCTAAAATCGCACCACCGACGGCATCGGCGCCGAAAGCGTGATCAATAATGGTGGAAAGTGCTGGGAGGAACAAATCGGCATTTACCACGATAATCGCCACTCCGCCGAGAATATAAGAAACGGCCATAAACGGGACGATAATCGAGGAGGCGCGGGCAATGCTTTTGATTCCGCCGAGTACCACAATCGCCGTCAGTAACGTCAAGGCAACGCCGGTGGTCGTGGTATCGATACCGAAAGAGGTATGAATCGCATTGGCAACCGAGTTGGATTGTACCGAGCTGCCGATGCCGAAAGAAGCAATGGTGCCGAACAGCGCAAACAGTAATGCCAGCCATTTGAGTTTCATACCGCGCTCAATGTAATACATCGGGCCGCCGGACATCTCCCCTTTATCGTTTACGATGCGGTATTTGACTGCCAATACGCCCTCGCCGTATTTGGTCGCCATGCCGAAAATGGCGGTGATCCACATCCAGAAGACCGCTCCCGGCCCGCCGCTGACCACCGCAGTGGCAACCCCGGCGATGTTACCGGTGCCGATAGTGGCGGAAAGTGCGGTCATCAGTGCGCCGAAATGGGAAATATCGCCATGGTGATCACTGCCGTCCTCTTTTTTCGGGTGTGGGGTAAATGCCTGCTTCAAGGCAAAAGGCAGTAGCCTGAATTGTAAAAAAATCAGGCGCAAACTGAGATAAATCCCGGTGCCGACCAGCAATGCCAGCATATAAGGGCCCCAGACATAATTACTGAGCGAATTAAAAAAGAGTTGGATATCCTGCATAAAAAAACCTCCGAGGAATGTGCTGCATAAAATTATTCAAACATAAAGCGAATGACTATCCAATAATTAAAGCCATTTATTACGTTATTTTCTTGTTTTTGTCTATTTGATTATATTAATCTTAATAAAAATGAGTTTTTTTGTGAAAAATTAACCTTGTTACCGGCTTAGCGGGTGTAAAATGAGATGACGGTTATGAGTAATCACATCGCACAGCAGATCGATATTCGGGTGTTTGCCGGGATTATTTTCGGCATCGGCAACGTGTTCGGCAAACCACAATAAGCCTTGTCGGGCGGCTTGCGCAGTCAATTGCTGTTGAAATTGTTCTGACAATGCATTGTATAGCCGCAGTGATCCCAGTTTTCCGGCCACGGCGGGAATATGGTGTACGATTTCATCTTGCTGATTTAAGACATTCAGACCGCTCAAATGGTCTATATTCGGCATAGCAGCCAGATTTTGTTGAAAATTCATAAAATAATCCTTGTGTCATATCACGGTGTTACGGGGTTAGCGGACGTACCGAAATTTCGCCGACGTTAAAGCGTTGCAGGGTGCCGTCTGCCGTTTGCAGCAATAATTCGCCGCTGTCGGTGTCGATACCGCGACAGATTCCCTGTATGGTGTGTTGTTGTAATAACAACTTAACCGGTTTTTGATAAAAATGATCGTATTGCTGCCAGCGTAATAAATAGGGCGTTACGCTATGCTGTTCTACTTGCAGCAGCATATGTTGAAGATTGTTTGCCAGTGTCGCCACCAGTTGGTTGCGTTCCGCCCGAACCGCACTTTCGTTGAGATTCGCCCACGCCTGATCGATCTGTGCGGCTGCGTTTTGCTGCATAGCCAGATTTAAACCGATACCGATTACCATCTCCTGTTTTTGTCGTTCGAAACGTCGGCTTTCGATTAAAATGCCGCCGAGTTTGCGTCCGTTGAGGTAAATATCGTTCGGCCATTTGATGCTGATATTCTCCACGCCCAATTCGGCCAGCGTATCCGCCAGACAAATACCGACCACCAGACTGAGCGCCTGTAATTGATTCGCCTGCATTTGGAAATGCCATAACAGCGAGAAGTAGAGGTTCTGCGCAAACGGTGATTGCCACTGCCGCCCACGCCGTCCGCGCCCTGCGGTTTGCATTTCGGCGGTGCAAATCGTGCCTGACGGCAGGGATTTGTTTTGCAACAAAAATTCGTTGGTTGAATCAATACAACGGAAAACCACGGCTTTGCCGTAATGCAAAGTGCGGTTTATAACGGCTTGATCGAGCAGATTTAACGGCTGTTCGAGTTGATAAATCTGATTTTCCAGCCGTTTGGGCGTTAATCCCCAAGCAAGCAACTGTTGTAGGATTTCGCTGCGTTGTTGTGCCGACATCGGCGGCAACAAGTGCGGTTTCCCGTCAGCCAGCGACACCAAAACGGATTCGAGGAGGGCGGTATTCATGCTTCAACTGATCGCCTGTTCACTGTCGATTTCGCCGTCGGCATTAAAAAACCGCACTTCGGGTTGCAGCGCAACGTTAAAGCGCTGCAGCACTTGTAGACGAACATGGCGGGCAAGCGCCACCACATCTTGCGGCGTAGCCTGCTCTTGATTGATTAGCACCAATGCCTGTTGCCGATGTACCGCGGCGCCGCCGATTTGACAACCTTTCAATCCGCAGCGGTCGATTAACCAGCCTGCCGCCAGTTTGACCGAACCGTCCGGCTGCGGAAAAGCGGGCATGGTCGGATATTGGCTGATGAGTCGTTGATAATGCGCTTGATCGACAACCGGATTTTTAAAGAAACTGCCGGCATTGCCGATGTTGCCCGGGTCGGGCAGTTTGCTGCGCCGCACACGGCAAACTTCGTTATAAATCTGTTGAGCGGTGACGGTTTGCGGATCAAGGGCGGCGAGGGAGCCGTATTGCAGTTGCGGCTGCCAATGCCTAGCCAGTTTCAAACCGACGGCGACAATGGCGTAATGGTCGCGGTATTGATGTTTGAAAATACTGTCGCGATAGCCGAAAGCACACTGTTCCGCCGTCAGTCGTGTCAGCTGACCGCACTTGAGATCCAGTACGTCGACATAGTCGCATACGTCTTGAAATTCAACGCCGTAAGCACCGATATTTTGAATCGGCGCCGTGCCGGCACAGCCGGGAATCAGCGCCAGATTTTCCAGCCCGTTATAGCCTTGTTCCACACAAAAGGTCACTAAATTATGCCAGTTTTCGCCGCCGTTGACGTGTAGATAATGAAACTGCCCGTCTTCACGGTAATGTATCCCGATTATTCGGTTTAGCAGCACGATGCCGTTAAAATCCTCCAAAAACAAGACATTACTGCCTTGTCCGAGTAATAATTTCGCTTGATCGGCATAAGCCTGCCAAACTTGCAGCAGCTGTGAATCGGATTGGATTTCCACAATGGCTTGCGCCTGTACCGGCAGGGCAAACGTGTGGAACGGTTGTAAATTCTGCATATTGGGTTTCCGCTATCGATTAATCCGCTTAGTTTACCGATCAAATCGAGATGAGCAATCAGAAATTTAGCCTAAATCGCTGTTGCCGTGCTGTCACAAGCCGTAGAATGGATTATACTGAACGAATAACGGACAATAACAGGTTGAAAAACGTGTATAAATATCGTGGCGAACTGATTTTGTTGCTGGTCAGCCTTTTGGCGGCATCGGGATGGCTATTTTCCAAATATGCCTTGCAGGTGTTGCCGCCGGCTGGGTTTATCAGCGTCCGTTTTTTGGCGGCCGGATTGTTGTTTTTGCCGTTTGCCTGCCCACAGCTGCGTCGCCTTTCACGCGAACAGCTGAAAAGTGCGGTCACTGTCGGTTTGGCTTTTAGCCTGAACCTGTTTTTGTGGGTGCAGGGAATGAGCTACACTGAAAATATGGGCGAAGGGGCGTTTATCGTCAGCCTGTCGATGTTGCTTGCGCCGTTGGTGTCGTGGCTGATTTTCCGCCATCGTCCGCAGCGAATGTTTTGGTTTTGCCTGCCTTTGGCGGGCGGCGGGCTGTTTTTGCTGGCATCAGGCAGCGGCTTGCATCTCTCGTTGGGTAATACCCTGTTTTTATTGTCGTCACTGGTGGCGGCAACCTCTTTCGTGCTGAACAATCAGTTTTCCAAGTCGATTCCGGCATTGTCGTTGACCACGATTCAATTATTGATGGTCGGGCTGTTTTGCGGGCTTTTTTCATTGCTGTTCGAAACATGGACAATGCCTGTTTCACGCGCAACATGGGGTTGGGTTGCCGCCAGTGTGCTGATTGCGACCGGTTTTCGTTTTTTGTTGCAGGCGATTGGACAGAAGCACAGTCAAATTACCAATGCGGCGATTATTATGGTGCTGGAACCGGTCTGGACACTGTTATTGAGTGTCAGTCTGCTGGGCGAAATCATTACTTGGCAAAAAGCCTTGGGGTGCGGGTTAATCCTGACTGCACTTTTTGCTTACCGTCTGCAACCGCAGCTGCGTTATCGGTTGTTGCTATGGCGCAAACATAACAGACGCAAAGGGCGACAATAACATGAAAACGTATTATGGCGAATGGATGCTGTTAATGGTGACGATGTTAGCCGCTTTAAGTTGGCTGTTTTCTAAATACGCCTTGTTGGAACTGCCGCCGGCGGGGTTTATCGGCGTGCGGTTTTTTATCGCTGCATTACTGTTTCTGCCGTTTGCTTGCCCCCAATTGAAGCATCTGTCCAACGTGCAATTGAAAAATGCACTGACTGTCGGTATCTGTTTCAGCTTATTTCAGTTTTTATGGGTACAAGGCATGAACCATGCGGAAAATATAGGCGAAGGCGCTTTTATCGTCAGTTTATCTATGTTGCTTGCGCCACTGATTTCTTGGACGCTTTTCCGACACCGCCTTCAGTACATGTTTTGGTTTTGTTTGCCGCTGGCGGGCGGCGGGCTGTTCTTATTGGCATCGGAAACAGGATTGGCTTTTTCTCAGGGTAACGGGTTGTTTCTCCTTTCGTCATTAATGTTGGCAACTTTTTTCGTCTTAAATAATCAATTTTCCAAATCCGTACCGGCGTTATCGTTAGCCACCATTCAATTGGCGATGGCAGGGCTTTCCTGCGGCGTATTTTCGCTGGGCTTTGAAACTTGGCCGCAAACCGTCTCCGGCGCAGCGTGGGGCTGGGTTGCCGCCAATATTTTTTTAGCGACCGGCTTTCGCTATCTGTTACAAGCAATAGGTCAGCGCCGCAGTCAAATCACCAATGCCGCAATTATTATGATTTTGGAACCGGTATGGGCGTTGCTGCTCGGCGTAGCATTACTGTCGGAAGTGATTACTTGGCAAAAAGCGCTGGGTTGTTTTTTGATTTTAACCGCACTTTTCGTCTATCGCCTGCAGCCGCAAGAACAGTCATGATAAAAAAATATCGGACATTTGCATGCCCGATATGGTATTTGGTCGGTGAGAAATCAAAAATCAATGTTTATGTTTGCCGCCGCAACAGCCTTCATGACCGTGGTGGTGATCATGTCCGTGATGATCGTGTTCATGGTGATGTCCGCAGCCACAGCCGTGGCCGGCTTCATCGCTGTCATGACCGCCGCAACAGCCGCCTTCCGCATGAATATGACCGTGGGAAATCTCTTCCAGCGTGGCTTCGCGGGTGGCGATGATTTCAACATTAAACAGCAGCTCTTGCCCTGCCAGCATATGGTTGCCGTCCACCACGACATAATCGTCTCCGACCTCGGTGATCACGACCGGCAGCGGGCCGATATCGGTATCGGCGATAAAACGCATACCAACGGTCAGCTCGTCAACGCCGACAAAGACATCTTTCGGTACACGTTGTACCATATTGTCGTTGTATTCGCCGTAACCTTCTTCCGGTTTGACCCGCACATCAAACTTTTCACCGACTTCACGCCCTTCGATGGCGTTTTCCAGACCGATAACCAGATTATTGTGTCCTTGAAGATATTCCAACGGTTGATTTACCGGGGCTTCATCGACCAATACGCCGTCTTCGGTGCGAACTTGATATGCAATGCTGACCACTACGTTTTTTGCTGCTTTCATCGGCTACTCCGCCTTAAATTAATGGATAAAATGAATCGAAAGCAGGATTATACGCAAATCCTGCCCGTAAGTTAACTAACGTTATTCGTTAATCAGGTTTATGGTGGCATTTAGTTGGATTTTCAAGTCCGCCATGCCGCTTTGTACTTCCATCATGCTCGGTGGTGTCTCTGCGGAAGAGAATGACAGCTGGCGCTCATAATACACCGGCGGGCTGTCGGCGCCGACATCGGTCGGGCTGCCGATATCCAGATTGGAAATCCGATAGCCTTTGGCGGATAAGTTCCGACCGATCAGCTCGGCTTTTTGTTTGAATGCCTGTAACACCTCTTCGGTCAGCGCTTTTTCCAGACTCTGTTTTTTCTCATCGGAAACGGTAAAACGAATATTTTGTACCGCCAGCTGACCGCCGGTGGCGGTAATCAGTTCGGAAAGTGCGGTAAAATCGTTGCTCTCCAGTGCGATTTCAACATGATCAATCCAGCCGTTCGGTTTGCCTTGTTTGTCATAGCTAATATTGGTACGGCGGTTGGTCATACCGGTTTGAATATTGCGTTTTTTCGCCTCGTCCACCGCCAGATTCAGCTTTTGGGTAAGCGAGGCATTAATCGCTTTCAGATTTTTGCCCGATTCTTGCGCATACAGCACCACCTGCATGGTATCGCGTTCAACTTGGCGGGCGGACTGCACGCTGAAATTGATGCGTTGCGGCTCGTTATCTTGTTGTTCGGCGGCTTGTAGCGGAAGTGCGGTCGCTAACAGTAGAATACTGCCGCCGAAGAGGGTTTTTAGCAGATGATGTTTCATGTTGTCGTTTCCTTTTGTTTAGCTTTGTAACCAGAATGTCACCGGCCCGTCGTTGGTCAGGTTGACCTGCATATCCGCCGCAAAAATGCCGGTTTCGGTATTAATCTGCTGCCGGCATTGTCGGCTGAAATAGTTATACAGCTGTTCGGCCTGTTGCGGCGAAGCGCCGTGCGAGAAGCTCGGGCGCAAACCTTTGCGGGTATCTGCGGTCAATGTAAATTGAGACACCACCAGAACGCTTCCGTTCGCTTGTTTCACGTTTAAATTCATTTTGCCGTCATCGTCGGAAAAAATCCGGTACGCCAAGATTTTCTCCAGTAAACGGCAGGCTTTGGTTTCGTCATCGGCTTTTTCAACGCCGAGCAATATCAGTAAACCGTGTTTGATCTCGCCGACGATTTGGTTTTCGACACTGACTGAGGCGTGTTTAACGCGTTGAATTAGGGCTATCATGTTGTGATTCCTGTGACTTTGCGGGCGTGCTGTTTTCTATTTTTTTGATCAGACGCTTCAGATCGCCGTGAAATTTTTGCTGTTTTTGTTGATATTCCTTGTGTAAATCCAGATTACCGTGTTTGACCAGATGAAAATCTTCCAGTACGGCGGTGAGCTGGGCTCCGAGCAGAACAAACGTCCAGCTGAGCTGAATCCACAGCAATAAAATCGGTAGGGTTGCCAAGGCGCCGTAAATCAGTTGGTAAGAGGGAAACATGGTCATATACCACGTGAACGCCCGTCTGCCCAAGGTAAAAAAGATTGCGGCGACCAGTGCGCCGATCATGGCGTAACGCAAGTTGACTTTGGTGTTCGGCACGACTGTATAAATCAAGGTAAATGCCAGCCAAGTGAGGACAAACGGCACTAGACTCAGCAGTTTGGTGCCGAGCGACATCACCGTTTGATGGCTGAAAAACTGAATTGAGAAAATATATGAGCTGATAATCAGGCTGACCGCCAGAAAGAGCGGTCCCAGCGTCAGAATCATCCAATAAACGGCAAAGGAAAACAGCGGCGTGCGGGCGTTGGTATTCGGCCAGATATCGTTCAGGGTATGATCAATCGAGGAGATTAACATCAGCGCCACCACAATCAAACCGACAATCCCGACCCCGCTCATTTTGGTCGAATTCATCACAAATTCATTGAGATATTGCTGTAACACGCCCCCGGTTTCCGGTGCGAAATTACTGAAAATCAGGTGTTGAATCTGACCGCTGACCTCCTCAAAAACCGGAAAGGCGGAGAAAATAGCCAACACGACCATCATCAGCGGAACCAGTGCCAGCATGGTGCTGTAGGTTAAATAACCGGCGGCCATATTCAGCTTGTTTTGGTTGAAACGGTGCCAAAACAGCTTTAAGAACAGCAATAATTGTGAAAAAAAACGTGCCATACAGTTTGCCTCTTTGTTAGCTTGTCAGCCAGTTACGCAGTAACTGTTCGCCGTATTCGGTCATAAATGATTCGGGGTGGAATTGCACCCCGTAAATCGGTAATGTGCGGTGTTGCATTGCCATCAGCGTTCCCGCTTGATCCTGCGCAATCGCTTGCAGGCAGGTCGGCAGGGCGGCGGCATCGATCGCCCAAGAGTGATACAGCCCTATCTTAAAGGATTGCGGCAGGTTTTTAAACAGTAACGAGTTTTCCGTTCGGGTTAAAACCGCACTTCGCCCGTGCCTGACCTGCGGCAGGTTATACAATGTGCCGCCGAAGAATTGGCACAACGTCTGATGCCCTAGACAGACGCCGAGAATGGATTTTTGCCGGTGATAGTGCCGCAAGATCTGAAACAGTTGCGGATACGCCTGCGGCACATCGGGGCCGGGCGACATCAAAAGATGGCTGAATTGCCCGATCTGCTGCAAATCGACCTTTTCCGTATCGCACACCGCCATTTCCAGCCCCTCAATCCGGCGTAACAGATCGACCAGATTATAGGTGAACGAGTCATGGTTGTTGATGATCAGTAGCATAAGTCGGTTTGCCTCAAAGTGCGGTTGAATTGGGTTAAGGCAGACTATTATCCATAATTTTCGGATTGTGCCAACCGTACATTATTCAATGCCGAGCAATTTATGCGTCTGCAAGCTGAGTTGCCATTTTCGGCCGTTGAGCCGTTGATTGAGTTGTCCCAGTTTGCGGACGGTATCCAGCAGATTCATTTCACCCTGTTGTTCGCAAGGCGAAAGGTAATAGTGTTTCGCCTGAATTTGCCGTTCGATCTGTTCGCAAAACGGCAGAATATCGCCGTCATTGACGATCCGCACTTCATCGGCGGACGGAATGCAGCGCTGTCGGTATTTGTGCTGATACAGCAGTTTGGGGCTGGTCGCAATGTAATCGATTTGTGGCGGAATCGTTTTCAAGCCGTTGGTTTCGATTGCCAGAAAATAGCCGTCAGCCTTGAGCCGATCGAGTAAGCTCTCCAGTTTGGGCTGAATAGTCGGTTCGCCGCCGGTGATGATGATGTTTTTGGCACCATATGACCGCACTTGTCGTAAGATCCGACTAAATGTCCAACGCTCGAATTGGTTGTAGTTCGTGTCGCACCACGGGCAGGCAAGATTGCATTTGCCGAAACGGATAAAAATACTCGGCATTCCGGTGTTGAACCCTTCGCCTTGCAAGCTTTCGAAGATTTCGACAATGTTATACTCGATTTCTGCCGTCATGCCGGATCCGTGTATTCACAATAGGAGGTCGGCGTTTCCCATAGCCGTACCGCAGAAACCGGTAGGCCCGCCTGTTGTAGGCGCTGGAAAATAAATTGCGACATCTGCTCGGCGGTGGTGCGATAGGGCAGGGCAAACACTTTGGAATCGAGTGTTTGCAGCAGATCGGCGACTTTACGTTCTTTTTCGCTGTTTTGATCGAAAATAAACGCATGATCCATCGGTTTTAGGATCAAGTCGTCGACAATGCGTTTCAAATCGCTGTAATCCATCACCATACCGCACTTTGCCGGATCGGTCAGCAGCGGTGCGCAAAGTTCGACTTGTAATTTATAGGTGTGCCCGTGCAGGTTCTTACATTTGCCGTCGTGTCCGTCGAGCATATGCGCCATATCGAAACTGAATTCTTTGCTGATTTTAAACATACGGTTGTCCTTTTTGCTGCAAGTAGTCGTTAAGCCCTTTTTCACGCAGTTTACAGCTCGGGCATTGATGACAGCCGCCTTCCACGCCCAGATAGCAGGTGTGGGTGTGCCGCATGACATAATCCAGACCGCCTAGTTGATCCGCTAATGCCCAAGTCTGTTTTTTGTCCAGATACATCAGCGGCGTTTTAATATTGAACGGATAATCCATCGCCAGATTGAGAGTGACGTTCATGGATTTGATAAAGACATCACGGCAGTCGGGATAGCCGCTGAAATCCGTTTCGCAAACGCCGGTGATAATATCCGAAATGCCTTGCCCTTTGGCGTAGATCGCCGCATACAACAAAAACAGGGCATTACGTCCGTCAACAAAAGTATTCGGCATATCGTTATCGGTTTGTTCGATAACCGCACTTTGATCCATCAGCGCATTGCCGGTGATGGCTTTGATGACCGAAGTATCGATCAGGGTCTGCTTAACGCCCAGATCTTGTGCGATCCAGCGCGCCTTTTCCAGCTCGATGGCGTGGCGTTGTCCGTATTGAAAGGTGACGACTTCGACGTTTTCTTTGCCGTAGTCGTGAATGGCCTGTAACAGGCAGGTGGTGGAATCTTGTCCGCCGGAGAAGATCACCAAGGCTTTTTTTGTTTGTAACATGATTTATCCTAGTTTTTTTGCGTGGGAGGGTTACGAACCACGTTGATTAAGGGGGGAACATTCTACAGGACTTTGGCGGCGAAGAATATAGCGCATTTTCACTAAACTACAAATTTCTTATTAAGATTTATATCCAAAGTGCGGTTTAGAATCTCATACTTTGGGTTATGTTTTTCGGGGTCCCTGATGAACTGCCTGTTGCAAAGATTAGCACTTTATCAGGGCGTTTTTCTTTCTTTGGCGAAACAAAGAAAAGCAAGTCGCCGCAAGGCGAAATAACAATAGCGATAACATAAAACAACTCGCCATCGGTAGAAGCCGACGGCGAGGTTTAGATTCAGGTGAGTTTATTCTGTTTTTTCCGATTTTTCATGCGGTAGCACCAAATTCAGGGTCAGTGCCAGCAATGATCCGACGGTGATGCCGGAGCCGAAAATTTCTTTGACGAAGGAGGGCAGTTTGTCCAGAATTTCCGGACGGGTGGTCACGGCTAAACCGCAGCCGATTGAAATTGCAATAATTAAACCGTTGCGCTTGCTGCGTTCCACTTTATCCAACATCTGAATCCCGGCGGCGATAATCATTGCAAACATCATCAAGCCCGCCCCGCCCAGCACCGGTAACGGAATGGAAACAATCAACGCCCCGAATAGCGGAAAAAGCCCGGCCACGACTAGCAAAGCGCCGGTTATGGTCACCACGTAACGGCTGGCAACGCCGGTCAGAGAAATGACACCGATATTTTGTGAAAACGATGAAAATGGCGTTGTCGACATTACGGCTGCCAGCGCCGAACCCAAACCGTCACACAATACACCGCCACGCAGGTGCTTGCCGCTGATCTCGGTTCGGGTGGCATTACCGAGCGCCAGAAAGTTCCCGCTGGATTCGACAATCGTCACCAGATAGGCGATGCTCATGCCGATAATACCGGAAAGTGGAAATGTCAGTCCGAAATGCAACGGTTGCGGCAAGGCGAACCCATCGGCTTGACGAACAGCGCTGAAGTCAATCCAGCCGAGCAAAAGTGCGGTCAAATAGCCGGCAAACATACCGATTACAATCGCTGCGGCTGAAAAAATGCCTTTGCCCCATTGCACCAAGATCACCACAATGGTCAACACAAACAACGCCATAGCGAGATTTTCAGGTGAGGCATAATCGGCGTCACCGCGCTGTCCGCCGGCGAACCAATCGACGGCAACCGGAATCAGGCTGAGGCCGATCATCATCACGACCGTGCCGGTGACGATCGGTGGAAACAGTTTGCGAATGGTCGGCATAAAGAAACTGCCGATGATCATCACCAGCGAACCGACCAGCGATGCGCCTAAAATCCCGGCGACACCGTCTTCACTGAAACCGATCGACAATGCGGCGGCAACAAAGGTAAAGCTGGTGCCCATCACACTCGGCAGGCGAATGCCGATCGGACCGATACCCTGACTTTGAATCATCGTGACCACACCGGAAATCAATAGGGCGGCATTGACCAGAATAATCGTGTCATGACTCGGCAATTGCAGTACATTGCCGATGACCAACGGCACGGCGATAATCCCACCGAGTGCAGCAAGCAGATGTTGCGCGCCCAATAACAGGCTTAATAAAAAAGGCGGTTTGTCTTCAACGGAGTAGAGCAGTTTGTTCATATTTAATGCGTTACCTTAGGTGATGAAAAGAAACGGATAAAAAAATACCAACTACAGCGGTAATTGGTATTTAAAGTGCGGTTTGGTTATTCGTCGATATAACCCAGGCTGCGCAGGGCGCGTTCATCGTCCGCCCAACCGGATTTGACTTTAACCCAAAGTTCCAGATGCACTTTGTTTTCAAACAGTTTTTCCATATCTGCACGGGCTTCGATACCGATGGTTTTGATTTTTTGACCTTGATGGCCGATGACCATTTTTTTCTGCCCTTCACGCTCAACCAGAATCAAGCCGTTGATTTCGTAAGTGCCGCGCTCGTTGGTTTTAAATTGTTCGATTTCGACCGTCACCGAATACGGCAGCTCTTCGCCCATAAAGCGCATCAGTTTTTCACGAATGATTTCCGACGCCATAAAGCGTTGTGAGCGGTCGGTGATGTAATCTTCCGGAAAATGGTGAATGCCGGGACGCAGGGAATTTTGTACGATTTTTTTCAATTGATGAACATTGTTGCCGCGTTGGGCTGAAATCGGCACGGTCGCCTTAAATGCAAAGCGTTGGTTCAATTCGGTGATAAACGGCAACATCTCGTCTTTGTTTTTAACATGATCAATTTTGTTAATAACCAAAATCACCGGCGCTTTGGCGGCACGTAGTTTGTTCAGTACCATTTCGTCGTCGTCGTTCCAGTGTGTGCCGTCCACCACGAAGAAAATCAAATCCACATCACCGATGGCACTGCTGGCGGCTTTGTTCATCAGGCGGTTGATCGCCCGTTTTTCTTCGATATGTAATCCCGGCGTATCGACATAAATCGCCTGATACGCTCCTTCGGTATCAATGCCGACAATGCGGTGACGGGTGGTTTGCGCTTTGCGTGAGGTGATTGAAATTTTTTGCCCCAGCAGTTTATTCAGCAAGGTGGATTTGCCGACATTCGGGCGACCGACAATGGCGATAAAGCCGCAGTAGGTTTCAGGAGTGTTGTCGACAAGAGTAGAATCAGTCATGTTATCGCCTTATGGAGTTTGAGTAAGGTTGAGCTGTTGCAGAATGGCTTCTGCGGCGGCTTGTTCGGCTTTGCGACGGCTTTGTCCCTGACCGATAACGGTTTTATCCAGACTGCTGACACGGCAGGCGACTTTAAAGGTTTGTTTATGTGCTTCGCCTTGAATATCGATCACGTCGTATTCGGGTAACGGCTGGCGGTTGCCTTGCAGATATTCCTGCAAGCGGGTTTTCGGATCTTTTTGGTTATCGCCCGGTTTGATTTCGGCAAGGAAGGATTTATACCACAGACGCACAATCGGCATAATATTTTCCAAACCGCTATCCAGATACATCGCACCGATAATCGCTTCCACGCCGTCGGACAGAATCGAATCGCGCCGATAACCGCCGCTTTTCAACTCGCCCTGCCCCAGTCGCAGATAATCCCCCAGTTCGAATTGACGCGCAAGAATCGCCAGCGTTTTTTCCCGAACCAAGGTGGCGCGCATTCGGCTGAGATCGCCTTCGTCGACATTGTCGAATTGTTTGAACAATGCTTCGCCGATAATAAAATTCAAAATCGAATCGCCGAGAAATTCCAGCCGTTCGTTATGTTTGCTGTCGGCGCTGCGGTGTGTCAATGCCTGTTTCAGCAAAGTAATATTTTGGAATTGATAGCCGATTTTACGTTGTAATCTGTCCAGATTCTGCATGGTGTCGCCTTACTGAATAGCCGTAAACAGGCGTTCGGTGCGGATTCCGGTCGGCCATTGGTTGGCTTTTTTATCCAGACTCAACCAAATCCAGCTGGCCTTGCCGACCAACGCTTTTTCCGGTACAAAGCCCCAAAAACGGCTGTCGTCGCTGTTGTCGCGATTATCGCCCATCATAAAGTATTCGCCGGCAGGTACGGTCCATTCGCCAGGCGGATTCCCGGCCTGTTTGTAGTAAGCCGCATCATAATAAAAGCGTACCGGATTAAGCAGGATCTGATGTGTCGTTGCCCCTTTTTCCGTCATTTCAATTTGTGCATTGCCATGATAAAAGTAGTCCGGATTCGGTTTGGCATCGCTGTATTGATAGACTTCCGGCTCACATACCGCCTGACCGCACTTTGCCGGGGTAACGGTGAGCGTGCCGTTCGCCTGATCGTATTTAATATGGTCGCCCGGCAGTCCGACTACACGTTTAATATAGTCAATCGTCGGTTGCGGCGGCGCTTTGAAAACCACCACATCACCGCGTTTCGGTTCGCCGATAGGAATCAGGGTATTTTGCAAAATCGGATCTTTGATCCCGTAGGCATATTTTTCCACAATCACGAAATCGCCAATCCGCAAGCTCGGCTCCATTGAGCCTGATGGAATTTGAAACGGTTCGAACAGAAACGATCTTACCAACAGCACGATAGCCAATACCGGAAACAGCGAGGCGACAAATTCACTGCCTTCGGAAATCGGCTCGACTTGCGCTCGCTCTTGTTCGCTCAGTGTTTTGCCGCTGCGTTGTTCAAGACGGGCGATCTGACGTTGGCGTTTCGGTTCGACGGCAAAGCGGTTATAACACCAGCTTGCACCGGCAATCAGGGTGAAGATGATCAATAGGATGGAAAAGGTGTTCGGCAGTGCCAGATGATCCAGCACTTTCCACAAGACATATCCACAGACCAGAAGAATCGGAAGAAAGAATTTTGACATGAATTTTCCTTATTTGTCTTTACCGACATGCAGAATAGCCAAAAACGCTTCTTGCGGCACTTCAACGTTACCCAATGATTTCATGCGTTTTTTACCCTCTTTTTGTTTCTGCAACAGTTTTTTCTTACGGCTGACATCACCGCCGTAACATTTTGCCAATACGTTTTTACGCAGTTGTTTCACGGTCGAGCGGGCAATGATATGGTTACCGATCGCCGCCTGAATCGCAATATCGAATTGTTGGCGCGGAATCAGCTCTTTCATTTTTTCCACTAATTCACGTCCACGATATGGCGCATTGTCTTTATGCACGATTAACGCCAAGGCATCAACCCGTTCGGCGTTGATCATAATATCGACCCGCACCATATTTGCCGCTTGAAAACGTTTGAAGCTGTAATCCAGCGAGGCATAACCGCGTGAGGTGGATTTCAGGCGATCGAAGAAATCCAAGACCACTTCGCCGAGCGGAATTTCATAGGTCAGTGCGACCTGATTGCCGTGATAGACCATATTGGTCTGCACGCCGCGTTTTTCCACGCACAGGGTAATGACATTGCCCAAATACTGCTGCGGCAACAGCATATTGCATTCTGCAATCGGTTCGCGGATTTCACTGATATTGTTCAACGGCGGCAATTTTGCCGGGCTGTCGACGTGTTCGGTTGTGCCGTCGGTCAGTTCCACTTCATAAACCACGGTCGGTGCGGTGGTGATCAAATCCAGATCATATTCCCGTTCCAACCGCTCTTGGATAATTTCCATATGCAACAGACCGAGGAAACCACAGCGGAAACCGAAGCCAAGTGCGGTTGAGTTTTCCGGTTCGTAGAACAATGAGGCGTCATTCAGGCTTAGTTTGCCCAACGCATCGCGAAAGGCTTCGTAATCGTCGGAGCTGATCGGGAACAGTCCGGCATACACTTGCGGTTTCACTTTTTTAAAGCCGGGCAGCGGCTGATCGGCGGATTTGTGTTGTAAAGTCAAGGTATCACCGACCGGCGCCCCTAAAATATCTTTGATGCCGCATACAATCCAGCCCACTTCTCCGCACTTCAGTTCGGTGGTGTCTACTTGTTTCGGGGTGAAAATCCCCAAACGATCAACCCCGTAAGAGATGCCGGTACTCATCACTTTGATTTTGTCGTTTTTCTTTAATGTCCCGTTTTTTATCCGAACCAGTGAGACCACACCGAGATAATTATCGAACCACGAGTCGATAATCAGCGCTTGCAACGGCGCATCGGGATCGCCTTCCGGCGGTGGAATTTCTCTGACGATTTCTTCCAGCACATCTTCAATGCCCTCGCCGGTTTTCGCCGAACAGCGCACCGCATCGGCGGCTTCGATGCCGACAATATCTTCGATCTCTTCCGCAACCCGTTCCGGATCGGCGGCAGGCAAGTCGATTTTGTTTAGAATCGGCACGACGTTCAGATCCATGTCAAGTGCGGTATAGCAGTTTGCCAAGGTTTGCGCTTCCACGCCCTGACCGGCATCAACCACCAGCAATGCCCCTTCGCAAGCCGCCAGTGAACGGGAAACTTCATAAGAGAAGTCGACATGTCCCGGTGTATCGATAAAATTCAATTGATAGGTTTCGCCGTCTTTGGCCTTATAATTCAGGGTAACGCTTTGCGCTTTAATCGTGATCCCGCGTTCACGCTCCAGATCCATCGAATCCAGTACCTGTTCCGCCATTTCGCGTGCGCTCAACCCGCCGCAAGTTTGAATCAAGCGGTCGGACAACGTCGATTTTCCGTGGTCGATATGGGCAATAATGGAAAAGTTACGAATATTTTTCATCTAAAAGGCATTCTCTGTTGCAATTTTTACGGATAAGTTAATTGGCGGATTGTACCTGAATATTGGCTTGGGTGCTATAGAGACGGTAAGATTTGAAAGCGGGACGGAAAAAAGATCGGTTTAGCCGTGATGAAAAATTATGCTTTGGTTGGCAGATCTTTTAAGATAGAAGCGGTAAGTGATTTAACCCCCGTA
The DNA here is from genome assembly GCF_000772535.1 of Chelonobacter oris. GTDB lineage: Bacteria > Pseudomonadota > Gammaproteobacteria > Enterobacterales > Pasteurellaceae > Chelonobacter > Chelonobacter oris. The sequence continues at coordinate 186,624 of NZ_JSUM01000010.1, read as the reverse complement.
AACAAAAGGAGAACTCGATGAAACTGTTCATTTATCAGCATTGTCCGTTTTGTGTGAAAGCTGCGATGATTTTCGGGCTGAAAGGCGTGCCGGTGACGCAGGAAGTGCTGGCGGAAGACGATATTGAGACACCAACCGAGATGGTCGGGCGTAAGGTCGTGCCGATTTTGCAAAAAGATGACGGCAGCTTTATGCCGGAAAGTATGGAGATTGTGCATTATGTCGATCGATTGGACGGCAAACCGCACTTGAGCAATCGGCACAATCCGACCGTCGGCGAGTGGCTGAGTGCGACCAAAGACATGACGGCGGCGTTGTTTATCCCACGATTTACTAAAGCGCCGTTTGCAGAGATTGTCACGGATTCTGCCCGAGCGCGTTATGTGAAGCGGATGAGCGATTGGGTTGGCGATCCGGATCAATTAATTAAGGAAACCCCGCTTTATCTGGAAAAACTACAACCGCACTTGGCGCAACTGGAGCAATTGATAGTCAGTGAAAGTGCGGTCAACGGCATGCTGTCGGAAGATGACATTCATCTGTTTCCGATATTGCGTTCGTTGACGATTGTCAAAGATCTGGTGTTGCCGCCAAAAATCAATGCGTATGTTGAAAATATGTCGCGGCAGAGTAAGGTGGAATTGTTACGTCATATGGCAATTTAACGGGACAAGTGCGGTTTATAAACCGCACTTAACTGTTGTTGAACCATTCGGCTTTGGGCTTGGATTTCGATTCCGCCTTGTTGAAGCCGCTGTCTCTAAATTGCGGAATTATTGCTTCAGTACATAGGCCGAAGCGTGTTTACGACCGAATTCGTCCGCTTCCAGATAAACTCCTTGAATTTCCGGTTCAAAGCCCGGCAATTCATTAATGCCTTGTTCCAGTGCGAGGAAGTATTCCAGCACGGCGCCGTCCCAGATTTCACCCGGTACGATACACAATACCCCGGGCGGGTAAGGTAAGGCGCCTTCGGCGGCAGTACGACCGCGAATTTCAGATAACGGTACCAGCTCGACTTGATTACGGATAAAGGCATTGTGGCATTCGTCCGGTGTGATATCCATTTTCGGCCAGGCATCACGCAGGAACATATATTGTTGCAATTCATTCAGGCGGTGTTTGGCGTAAAAATCGTGCAGTTTTTGGCACAGTTCCTTAATGCGCATTTTGCCGTATTGCGGGTAGGCTTTTGCCAAGGTCGGCAGCATTTCGATGACCGGGGTGTTGTCCTGAATATGTTCTTCAAAGCGGGCAATATTGGCAACCAAATGTTGGAATTTCGCCATCGTTTCCGCCGGCGTCAGCAGGAACAGAATCGAGTTGAGATCGGCTTTTTCCGGAATCACCGAACGTTCACGCAGGAAATGCGCCAAAATAGTGGCCGGAATGCCGAATTCTTCATATTCGCCGGTTTCCATATTGATTCCCGGCGTGGTCAGCAACAGTTTGCACGGGTCGATAAAATATTGCTCTTCGGCATAACCGTCGAAATCGTGCCAGCGGGCATCTTTGGCAAACTGGAAGAAGCGGATATTGTCGGCAATGTCTTCCGATTTATGGTTTTCCCACGATTTTCCGTCCACCATCGGCGGCACGAACGGGCGAATCAGTTTACAGGTTTTCAGCAACATTTTCCGCACTTCGACACTGCTCAGCACGCACTCCTGCCACATGCGTTTACCGGCTTTGCCGGCGTGCATTTTGGCATTTACATCAAGTGAGGCAAACAGCGGATAGAACGGGCTGGTAGAGGCGTGCATCATGAATGCGTTATTAAAACGCTTATGGTTGCAATACCGCGCTTGCAAGCGAATATGATTATCCTTTTTATGGATCTGTGAAGCTTGCGAGAAGCCGGCCTGTTGTTTGTGTACGGATTGGGTCACCAGAATGCCCGGATCATTTTCGTTCAGTTCCAATAATAACGGCGAGCAGTCGCGCATCATCGGAATAAATTGTTCATAGCCGACCCAGGCCGAGTCAAACAAAATGTAGTCACACAAATGCCCGATACGATCGACTACTTGACGGGCGTTATAAATGGTTCCGTCATATGTGCCCAATTGAATTACGGCAAGGCGGAACGGGCGTTTGTCATTGGCTCGTTGCGGCGCTGTTTTGGCGATTTGGGCGCGGATGTCATCTTCCTCGAAACAGTGCGACGGAATGCCGCCGATAAAGCCGTAGGCGTTGCGGGTGGTTTCCATATACACCGGCGTGGCGCCGCTGATGGTCAATGCGCCCTGATGCACCGATTTATGGTTATTGCGATCGAACAACACCAGATCGCCTTTAGTCACCAGTGCGCCGATAGCCACTTTATTGGCGGACGACGTGCCGTTCAGCACAAAATAGGTTTTGTCGGCATTAAAAACACGGGCGGCGTGGGCTTGTGCCTGAAAGGCGGGGCCTTCGTGAATCAATAGGTCGCCCAAACGCACATCGGCATTACAGGAATCGGCTCGAAACAAGGTTTCGCCGAAATATAAATAGAAGCGGCGTCCTGACGGGTGTTTACGAAAAAATTGCCCGCCCTGGTGTCCCGGGCAGTCGAATGCGGCGTTGCCGTAGTCGGTATATTCTTTCAGCGCCTGAAAAAAGGGCGGATCAAGGGTATCGATATAGTCTGCCGCCGCAGCATTGATTAACTGGCCGTTATAATATTTTTGATCTTCGGCCAGTTCGATCACGCCGTAGAGTTCGGTCAGCCATTCGTCCGGCACGGTTTCGCCGTATTCAATCGCCGCAAAAATCGGAATGGCAAAGCCTAATCGCTCCAACTCTTCCCAAACTTCGGGTAAATCTTTAATGGTGGTAACCACGGCACAGACATTGGTGAAATCGGTCATATCAATGTCCATGATTTTATAGTCAGACAAAAAGGCAAATTCGGTCCCTTGGCTGGCGGCAATTTTCATCGGCGTTTTCCTATCGGCAGACGAGTGAATTCAGGGGAAAGACAAGATCTTTCCGGTCTTGTTTTGCGGGTGCAAAAGAGCGGTTTCGGCTCGCGCAAACGATAACAAATTTAGCGAGCGAGGGAAAGGAGATAACCGCAGAAATTGACGGCGCAAGGCATAATGACGCAGGAAAGTGCGGTATGCCTCACGGCAAGGCAAATTGTCGGGCTATTTTTGAAAAACCGCTTGCAATCTGTGTGATGATTCTATAGAATCTGCGGACTTTCATTAGGAAGTCGTTTGATGTAATCATTTATCAAACGAGCGACAGTCATGTATTGTTGCTGACAATGTTCCCGATTTGGGGGCTAAAATAGGCTTAATCGCACATCATTTCACATATAAGCAGTAGGGAAATTGAGGTGTCGGTTTTTTGTTATCTAATTTTTAGAATGGAGCTCTGGTCTCATGCAGAACCAAAGAATCCGTATCCGTTTGAAAGCGTTTGATCATCGTCTGATCGATCAATCCACTGCGGAAATCGTAGAAACAGCTAAGCGCACAGGTGCTCAAGTTCGCGGTCCAATTCCATTGCCGACCCGTAAAGAGCGTTTTACCGTGTTGATTTCTCCACACGTTAACAAAGACGCACGTGACCAATACGAGATTCGTACTCACAAGCGTTTAGTTGATATTGTTGAACCAACAGAAAAAACTGTTGATGCGCTTATGCGTTTAGATCTGGCTGCCGGCGTTGACGTGCAGATCAGCCTAGGTTAATTAAGAGGTTATTACAATGATTGGTTTAATCGGTCGTAAAGTTGGTATGACTCGCGTCTTCACTGAAGCAGGCGTTTCTATTCCAGTTACCGTAATCGAAATCGAAGCCAACCGTGTGACTCAAGTGAAAACTCTTGAAACAGATGGCTATTCTGCAATTCAGGTTACTACCGGCGCTAAAAAAGCAAGTCGTGTAACTAAGCCAGAAGCAGGTCATTTCGTTAAAGCAGGTGTTGAAGCTGGTCGCGGTTTATGGGAATTCCGTACCAACGGTGAAGAATTCACGTTGGGTCAGGAAATTAATGTTGATGTCTTCGCAGACGTTCAAAAAGTAGACGTAACAGGTACATCTAAAGGTAAAGGTTTTGCCGGTACGGTAAAACGCTGGAACTTCCGTACCCAAGATGCTACACATGGTAACTCTTTGTCTCACCGTGTTCCCGGTTCTATTGGTCAAAACCAAACTCCGGGCCGTGTATTCAAAGGTAAAAAAATGGCAGGACATTTGGGGGCCGAACGCGTAACCGTTCAATCCCTTGAAGTAGTTCGTGTTGATGCTGAACGTAAATTGTTATTGGTAAAAGGCGCCGTTCCTGGTGCAACCGGTAGCGATTTAATTGTTAAACCAGCTGTTAAAGCTAAAGCATAAGTCTAGGAGATAGGAATGGAATTAGTAACTAAAGATGCACAAAGTGCATTGACTGTTTCTGAAACTACCTTCGGACGTGAGTTTAACGAAGCGTTGGTACACCAAGTTGTTGTTGCTTATGCAGCAGGTGCTCGCCAAGGTACTCGTGCTCAAAAAACTCGTGCGGAAGTAGCAGGTTCAGGCAAAAAACCATGGCGTCAAAAAGGTACCGGTCGTGCGCGTTCCGGTAACGTAAAAAGCCCGATTTGGCGTTCAGGTGGTGTGACATTTGCGGCTAAGCCACAAGATCACAGCCAAAAAGTGAACAAAAAAATGTATCGTGGTGCAATTAAGAGCATTCTTTCCGAATTGGTTCGTCAAGACCGTCTGGTTGTGGTGGAAAAATTCGAGGTTGCCGCCCCGAAAACAAAAGTTTTGGTTCAAAAATTAAAGGAAATGGCACTTGATGATGTGCTGATCATTACAGCGGCTTTGGATGAAAATCTGTTCTTGGCGGCACGTAACCTTTACAAAGTAGATGTGCGTGATGTTCAGGCGATTGATCCGGTCAGTCTGATTGCTTTTGAAAAAGTGGTTATTACTGCTGACGCTGTTAAGCAAATTGAGGAGATGTTGGCATGATTCTGGAAGAACGTTTGCTGAAAGTGCTCAAAGCACCTCATGTCTCTGAAAAAGCGACTAATAATGCCGAACAGTCAAACACGATTGTTTTCAAAGTAGCGAAAGAAGCCAACAAAGTTGAAATCGCCGCAGCTGTTGAAAAACTGTTTGAAGTGAAAGTGGATTCTGTACGTACCGTCGTCGTTAAGGGTAAAACCAAACGTCATGGCGCAAGAACAGGCCGCCGCAGCGACTGGAAAAAAGCATATGTAACACTGCAAGAAGGCCAGGAACTGGACTTTTTGGACAGTGCCGAATAATCAGAGGAGTAGAAAATAATGGCTATCGTTAAATGTAAGCCGACCTCCGCTGGTCGTCGTCATGTAGTTAAAATCGTTAACCCTGAACTACACAAGGGTAAACCGTACGCTCCGCTTTTGGATACCAAATCTAAAACCGGCGGACGTAACAACTTCGGACGTATCACTACCCGTCATATCGGTGGTGGTCACAAACAACATTACCGTATCATTGACTTTAAACGTAATAAGTTAGATGTGCCGGCGGTTGTTGAACGTCTGGAATATGATCCGAATCGTTCCGCAAATATTGCGTTAGTGCTGTATAAAGACGGTGAACGTCGTTATATCTTGGCACCGAAAGGTTTGTCGGCAGGCGATCAAATCCAAGCGGGTACGCAAGCGCCTATTAAAGTCGGTAACGCGTTACCGATGCGTAATATTCCGGTTGGTACAACTGTGCATAACGTAGAATTAAAACCAGGCAAGGGCGGTCAAATTGCACGTTCTGCCGGTGCGTATGTACAAATCATTGCTCGTGAAGGTAACTATGTAACTCTGCGTCTTCGTTCAGGCGAAATGCGCAAAGTGTTATCTGAATGTCAGGCAACTATCGGTGAAGTCGGTAATTCCGAACACATGCTGCGCGTACTGGGTAAAGCCGGTGCCAGCCGTTGGCGTGGTGTTCGTCCTACTGTTCGCGGTACTGCGATGAACCCGGTAGATCACCCTCATGGTGGTGGTGAAGGTCGTAACTTTGGTAAACACCCTGTAACGCCATGGGGCGTTCAGACCAAAGGTAAGAAAACTCGCCACAATAAACGTACCGATAAATATATCGTACGTCGCCGTGGTAAATAATTTTAATATAAAAAGAGGATAAGCCATGCCACGTTCTCTCAAGAAGGGTCCTTTTATTGACCTACACTTGCTGAAGAAGGTAGAGAAAGCGGTGGAAAGCGGGGATAAAAAACCAATTAAAACCTGGTCCCGTCGTTCAATGATCATTCCATCAATGATCGGATTGACCATCGCAGTCCATAATGGTCGTCAGCACGTTCCTGTTTTTGTGTCCGATGAAATGATCGGACACAAATTGGGTGAATTTGCCCCGACTCGTACTTACCGCGGTCATGCCGCTGATAAGAAAGCTAAGTAAGGAAGGAAGTAAAAGATGGAAACTATTGCAAAACATCGTTTCGCTCGCACTTCAGCTCAAAAAGCTCGCTTAGTTGCTGATTTAATTCGCGGTAAAAATGTTGCTCAAGCTCTGGAAATCTTGACTTTCACTAATAAAAAAGCTGCTGCTTTGGTGAAAAAAGTTCTGGAGTCTGCAATTGCTAACGCAGAGCATAATGACGGTGCAGATATCGATGATCTTAAAGTTGCCAAAATCTTCGTTGACGAAGGTCCAAGCATGAAACGTGTTATGCCACGTGCCAAAGGTCGTGCAGATCGTATTTTAAAACGTACAAGCCACATCACTGTGGTTGTGTCTGACAAGTAGGAGAATAGCAATGGGTCAAAAAGTACATCCTAATGGTATTCGCCTTGGTATTGTTAAACCTTGGAGTTCAACCTGGTTTGCGAATACACAAGATTTCGCTGATAACTTGGAAGGCGATTTCAAAGTACGTAAATTCTTGAATAAAGAATTAGCCAACGCTTCTGTTGCCCGTATCGATATCGAGCGTCCGGCGAAGAGCATTCGTGTGACGATTCACACTGCTCGTCCGGGAATCGTAATTGGTAAAAAAGGCGAAGATGTTGAAAAATTGCGTAATAAACTGGCGGAAATCACTGGTGTTCCTGCGCAAATCAATATCACTGAAGTTAAAAAGCCTGAACTGGATGCGAGATTGGTCGCAGAAAGCATCGCTTCACAATTAGAGCGTCGTGTTATGTTCCGTCGCGCTATGAAACGTGCTGTACAAAACGCAATGCGTTTAGGTGCGCAAGGAATCAAAGTTGAAGTAAGCGGCCGTTTGGGTGGTGCAGAGATTGCACGTTCCGAATGGTATCGTGAAGGTCGCGTACCTTTGCATACATTACGTGCAGACATCGATTATAACACTGCGGAAGCTCATACTACATACGGCGTTATCGGCGTTAAAGTATGGATTTTCAAAGGTGAGATTCTTGGTGGAATGGCTGCAGTTATGCAATCGGAACAACAACCTGAAGCGCAGCCTAAAAAAGCGCGCAAAGGTCGTAAGTAAGGAGATTGAATAAATGTTGCAACCAAAACGTACAAAATTCCGTAAAGTCCACAAAGGTCGTAACCGTGGATTAGCGGCAGGTACCGATGTGAGTTTCGGTACATTCGGCTTAAAAGCAGTTGGTCGTGGTCGTTTAACCGCTCGTCAAATCGAAGCGGCTCGTCGTGCGATGACGCGTGCGGTTAAACGTCAGGGTAAAATCTGGATTCGTGTATTCCCAGATAAACCGATTACTGAGAAGCCATTGGAAGTCCGTATGGGTAAAGGTAAAGGTAACGTTGAGTACTGGGTAGCCTTGATTCAACCGGGTAAAGTGCTATATGAAATGGATGGTGTGTCTGAAGAAATCGCAAGAGAAGCGTTTGCATTAGCGGCGGCGAAATTGCCAATCAAGACAACCTTCGTAACTAAAACGGTGATGTAATGAAAGCTCAAGAACTACGTACAAAAAGTGTTGAAGAGCTGAATGCTGAATTGGTTAACTTGTTAGGTGAGCAATTCAAGTTGCGTATGCAAGCAGCCACCGGTCAGCTTCAACAAACCCATCAGTTGAAACAAGTGCGTCGTAATATTGCACAAATTAAAACTGTTCTAACCGAAAAGGCGGGTGAGTAATGACTGATAAGATTCGTACAGTACAAGGTCGTGTTATCAGCGATAAAATGGACAAATCGTTCACAATCGCTATCGAACGTATGGTTAAACATCCGCTTTACGGGAAGTTTATCCGTCGTACAACCAAGTTACACGTACATGACGAGACCAATGAGGCGAATGTCGGTGATTTAGTGGAAATTCGCGAATGTCGTCCTATTTCTAAAACTAAATCATGGACTTTGGTTCGTGTAGTAGAAAAATCTGTAATTTAATTATTTGATTTACAATATTTTTCTAAATGAATAAAAGTAAACGGATTATCCGTTTACTTTTTTGTACCCATTTGTCGAAAGTGGTGATATAATGCCGCTCCCCGACAATGTGGGGGAACGTCCCGAAAGGGTTTTTTTTGATTTTAGCGGAGCACTAATATGATCCAAGAACAGACTATGCTGGACGTTGCTGATAATTCAGGCGCTCGTAGCGTAATGTGTATCAAGGTTCTAGGTGGCTCACACCGCCGTTACGCCGGTATTGGCGACATTATCAAAATTACTGTGAAAGAAGCAATTCCTCGCGGTAAAGTAAAAAAAGGTGATGTATTAAAAGCGGTAGTGGTGCGCACCAAGAAGGGTGTACGTCGCCCAGATGGTGCAGTTATTCGCTTCGATGGTAATGCCTGTGTTATTTTAAATAATAATACCGAGCAACCAATCGGTACACGTATTTTCGGACCGGTGACTCGTGAACTTCGTTCAGAGAAGTTTATGAAAATCATTTCATTGGCCCCGGAAGTAGTGTAAGGAGAGTGTCATGGCTGCAAAAATCCGTCAAAACGATGAAGTAATCATGTTAACCGGAAGTGCTGAAAAGGGCAAAGGTAAGCGTGGTAAAGTAACAAAAGTACTGTCTAACGGTAAAGTTATCGTTGAAGGTTTAAACATGGTTTCCAAACATGAGAAACCGGTTCCGGCTTTAGGTAAAGCCGGTGGCATTGTAAAAAAAGAAGCGGCAATCGACGTTTCTAACGTAGCAATCTATAATCCGTCAACTAATAAAGCTGACCGCGTAGGCTTCCGGTTTGAAGACGGCAAAAAAGTCCGTTTCTTTAAATCTACTGGTGAAACAATTAAATAATACTGGAGTATAGCGATGGCGAAACTGCATGATTATTACAGAGATCAAGTAGTAAACGAATTGAAAGATAAATTCGGCTACAAATCTGTCATGCAAGTCCCACGAGTCGAAAAGATAACCCTGAATATGGGTGTGGGTGAAGCGCTGACCGATAAAAAACTGTTGGATAACGCAGTAGCGGATCTGGCAGCGATTAGCGGTCAAAAACCTTTAATCACTAAAGCACGCAAATCCGTTGCAGGCTTTAAGATTCGTCAGGGATATCCAATCGGCTGCAAAGTAACACTACGTGGTGAACGTATGTGGGAATTCTTTGAACGATTGATTCATATTGCGGTTCCTCGTGTCCGTGATTTCCGTGGTTTAAGCGCGAAATCATTTGACGGCCGCGGAAACTACAGCATGGGTGTGCGTGAGCAAATCATCTTCCCTGAAATCGATTACGATAAAGTGGATCGTGTTCGTGGTTTGGATATTACTATCACAACGACTGCGAAAACGGATGAAGAAGGTCAAGCACTACTGGCTGCCTTTAACTTCCCATTCCGTAAATAAGGCAGGTTACAAATGGCTAAAACATCAATGAAGATGCGCGATTTGAAACGCGCAAAACTGGCTGAAAAATTCTATGCTCAACGTATTGAGTTGAAAAAAATTATTTCAGACGTGAATGCCTCTGACGAAGATCGTTGGAATGCTGTGTTAAAGTTACAATCTTTACCACGCGACTCCAGCCCGTCTCGTCAACGTAATCGTTGCCGTCAAACCGGTCGTCCGCACGGTGTGTTGCGTAAGTTCGGTTTGAGCCGTATTAAGGTTCGCGAAGCTGCCATGCGTGGTGAGATTCCGGGTCTTAAGAAAGCAAGCTGGTAATTTAACCACTTTAATTTGGAATCATGGGAGTAAAGACACATGAGCATGCAAGATCCAATCGCAGATATGTTGACCCGTATTCGTAACGGTCAAGCTGCGAACAAAATCGCGGTCAACATGCCTTCCTCCAAGCTGAAAGTGGCTATTGCCAATGTGCTTGCGGAAGAAGGTTATGTTGAAAACGTAAAAATTTCCGAAGGTGTTAAGCCTGAATTGGAAATTACTTTAAAATATTTTCAGGGTAAACCTGTTGTAGAAAGTATCCAGCGTATCAGTCGTCCAGGTCTGCGTATCTATAAACGCAAAGACGAATTACCAAGTGTAATGGGTGGATTAGGTATCGCTGTGGTTTCTACTTCTAAAGGTGTGATGACTGACCGTGCCGCGCGTAAAGCCGGTTTGGGCGGTGAGATCATCTGTTACGTAGCTTAATAGAGAGGTAGGAAGATGTCTCGTGTTGCTAAAGCACCCGTTAATATTCCTGCCGGCGTTGAGGTAAAACTTAACGGCCAGCTATTAACGGTAAAAGGTAAGAATGGCGAGTTATCTCGTACCATTCATAATGAAGTTGAAGTTAAACAAGAAGATGGTGCGCTGACTTTTGTTCCTCGTAATGACGGCAAAGGTGCGAATGCACAATCCGGTACGGCTCGTGCACTTGTTAACGCAATGGTTATCGGTGTTACTGAAGGCTTCACTAAGAAGTTAAGATTGGTGGGTGTAGGTTACAGAGCTCAAATTAAAGGCAATAGTATTGCTTTAAGTTTAGGTTTCTCTCATCCGGTTGAGCACGCATTGCCGACTGGTATCAAAGCTGAATGTCCGTCACAAACAGAAATTGTTTTGACCGGTGCAGACAAACAGCTTATCGGACAAGTCGCTGCAGATATTCGTGCTTATCGCCGTCCTGAGCCTTACAAAGGTAAAGGGGTACGTTATGACGATGAAGTCGTGCGTACTAAAGAGGCTAAGAAAAAATAATAAGGTAACACTATGGATAAGAAATTGGCTCGTATCCGTCGTGCAACTCGCGCACGTCATGCGATGAGAGAGCAAGGAGTAACCCGTTTGGTTATCCACCGCACTCCTCGTCACATTTATGCGCAAGTTATTGCACCTAACGGTTCAGAAGTACTTGCTGCTGCTTCAACTGTTGAAAAAGTAATTAGTGAGCAAGTGAAATATACCGGTAATAAAGATGCTGCTGCTGTAGTGGGTAAAGCCATTGCTGAACGAGCATTAGCCAAAGGCGTTGAAAAAGTTGCCTTTGATCGTTCCGGTTTTAAATATCATGGTCGTGTGCAAGCATTGGCCGACGCTGCTCGTGAAGCTGGTCTACAGTTCTAATAGAGGTAATTTGAGATGGCAAACATCGAAAAACAAGCTGGTGAACTGCAAGAGAAGCTAATCGCGGTAAACCGTGTTTCTAAAACAGTTAAAGGTGGTCGTATTTTCAGCTTCGCTGCATTGACAGTGGTAGGTGATGGTAACGGTCGCGTAGGTTTTGGTTACGGTAAAGCCCGTGAAGTTCCGGCAGCGATCCAAAAAGCGATGGAGAAAGCCCGTCGTAATATGGTTAACGTAGCGATTACAGAAGGTACTTTACAGCACCCTGTGAAAGGTAGTCATACTGGTTCCCGTGTTTTCATGCAGCCGGCCAGTGAGGGTACCGGTATCATTGCAGGCGGTGCGATGCGTGCAGTATTAGAAGTTGCTGGCGTACGTAACGTATTGTCTAAAGCATACGGTTCAACCAACCCAATTAACGTTGTCCGTGCGACGATTGATGCATTGGCAAATATGAAATCACCAGAAATGGTTGCTGCTAAACGCGGTAAAACCGTTGATGAAATTTTGGGGTAATGGATCATGGCAAAAACTATTAAAGTAACACAAACACGTAGCTCAATCGGTCGTTTGCCGAAACATAAAGCTACGCTTCGTGGCCTAGGTCTTCGCCGTATCAACCACACAGTAGAGTTAATTGATACGCCTGCTGTTCGTGGCATGATCAACCAAGTTTCATACATGGTTAAAGTAGAGGAGTAAGAGAATGCGTTTAAATACTCTGTCTCCGGCTGATGGAGCTAAAAAAAGTGCTAAACGTCTTGGACGTGGTATTGGTTCCGGATTAGGTAAAACAAGTGGTCGTGGTCATAAAGGACAGAAATCCCGTAATAACGGTGGTGGTGTTCGTCGTGGCTTTGAAGGCGGACAAATGCCTTTGTATCGCCGCTTGCCAAAATTCGGTTTCACTTCGCAAAAAGCACTGGTTTCAGCTGAAATCCGTTTGAATGACTTGTCAAAGGTTGACGGTGAAGTAACATTGGAGTCACTGAAAGCCGCAGATGTTATTTCTAATAACATCCAATTTGCCAAAGTTATTCTGGCCGGTGAAGTTAAAGGTCCTGTCGTTGTACGTGGTTTACGTGTAACTAAAGGTGCTAAAGCAGCAATCGAAGCTGCTGGCGGCTCAGTTGAGGAATAATTAGTCAATGGCAAAACAACCAGGTTATCAAGCAAAAAGTACCCAAGGTGGTACAGGTGAGCTTAAAAGAAGATTATTGTTTCTGTTAGGAGCATTGATCGTTTTTCGGATAGGCTCATTTATTCCGGTTCCTGGTATTGATGCCGCTGTATTAGCTCAGTTGATCAATCAACAACAAGGTACTATCATCGACATGTTCAACATGTTCTCAGGTGGTGCCTTGAGTCGTGCCTCCGTCTTTGCGTTAGGGATTATGCCGTATATATCGGCATCGATCATTATCCAGTTATTAACTGCGGTACACCCAGCATTGGCTGAATTGAAGAAAGAAGGTGAAGCAGGTCGTCGTAAAATTAGTAAATACACTCGATATTCCACATTGGTGTTAGCTACGATTCAGGCGATAGGCATTTCCACCGGATTACCAAGTATGATTCCCGGACTGGTTCCAAATCTCGGTTTGGGCTTTTACGTAACTGCAGTTGTCAGTCTTGTTACCGGAACAATGTTCCTTATGTGGCTGGGCGAGCAAATTACCGAACGGGGAATCGGAAACGGTATTTCTTTAATCATCTTTGCAGGTATCGTTGCCGGACTGCCTTCTGCGATTGGTCAAACCATTGAGCAGGCGCGTCAAGGACAGATGAATGTGCTGGTATTATTGTTGATTGCCGTTATTGTGTTTGCAGTAACATATTTTGTTATCTTTGTAGAAAGAGGACAAAGAAGAATAGTGGTTAACTATGCGAAACGCCAACAAGGCCGGCATATGTTAGCTGCACAAAGTTCACATTTACCATTGAAAGTGAATATGGCCGGTGTTATTCCTGCTATTTTTGCTTCAAGTATTATTTTGTTTCCGGCTACTTTAACCCAGTGGTTCGGACAAGGTACTAATATGGATTGGCTGTCGAACTTATCATTGTTATTGGCACCGGGAGAACCGATTTATCTGGTTCTTTATGCGGTAGCAATTATTTTCTTCAGCTTTTTTTACACTGCAATGCAATATAATCCACGCGATACTGCGGATAATCTGAAAAGATCCGGTGCTTTTATCCCGGGTATTAGACCAGGTGAACAAACATCTCGCTATATTGACAAAATCATGACTCGTTTGACCTTGATTGGTGCATTATATATTACGTTTGTTTGTTTAGTGCCTTATATTATGACTTCAGCTTGGAATGTACAATTCTACTTTGGTGGAACCTCACTTCTAATCGTTGTAGTAGTAATTATGGATTTCATCGCACAGGTTCAAAGTCACTTGATGTCGACCCAATATGAATCTGCGCTGAAGAAAGCAAACCTTAAAGGGTTCGGGCAATAGTCGCCCATAAGATAAAAGGGAAAAGCAATGAAAGTTCGTGCTTCCGTAAAAAAAATGTGTCGTAACTGCAAAGTGATCAAACGTGACGGTATCGTTCGAGTGATCTGTAGTGATCCGCGACATAAGCAACGTCAAGGTTAACCTCAATTTTCCTTGCAAAGAACAAGCTGAGCGGGTATACTGCTCAGCTCATTTCGTCCTGATATGCTGTTTGAGTATCCTGAAACGGGCTTTTCAAGATCAGCATATCAATTAACTTTAAGTAAATAGGAGTGCATAGTGGCCCGTATTGCAGGCATTAACATTCCTGATCACAAGCATACTGTAATTGCACTAACTGCAATCTACGGAATCGGCAAAACCCGTTCAAAAGCGATTTGTGCTGCGGCTGGTATTGCTGAAGATGTTAAGATCAGAGAATTGTCTGAAGAGCAGATTGATATTCTGCGTGACGAAGTTGGTAAATTTACCGTTGAGGGTGATTTACGCCGTGAAGTAACCTTAAACATCAAACGTCTTTTAGACTTGGGATGTTATCGTGGTTTACGCCATCGTCGTGGTTTACCGGTACATGGTCAACGTACTAAAACAAATGCGCGTACCCGTAAGGGTCCTCGTAAGCCGATCAAGAAATAATCGGGGTAAATGATAATGGCTAAAACACCAATTCGTGCACGTAAACGTGTAAAAAAACAAGTCGTAGATGGCGTGGCACATATCCATGCGTCTTTCAATAACACAATCGTTACCATTACAGACCGTCAAGGTAATGCTTTAGCATGGGCTACAGCAGGTGGTTCAGGTTTCCGTGGTTCACGTAAATCTACTCCGTTTGCTGCACAGGTTGCTGCTGAGCGTTGTGCCGAAGTTGTTAAAGAGTTCGGTTTGAAAAATTTGGAAGTTATGGTAAAAGGACCTGGTCCTGGTCGTGAGTCAACAATTCGTGCGTTGAATGCTGCGGGTTTCCGTATCACCAACATCACTGACGTGACTCCGATTCCTCATAACGGTTGTCGTCCACCGAAAAAACGTCGTGTTTAATGGCGTTATAGGATAGTTGGAGAAAGAAAATGGCAAGATATTTGGGTCCTAAACTCAAGCTAAGCCGTCGTGAAGGGACTGACTTATTCCTTAAGTCCGGTGTCCGCGCGATTGAATCAAAATGTAAATTAGATACGGCACCCGGTCAACACGGTGCTCGTAAAGCGCGTTTATCCGATTACGGTAGTCAATTACGTGAGAAACAAAAAGTCCGTCGTATGTACGGCATTTTGGAACGTCAATTTCGTAATTACTACAAAGAAGCTAATCGTTTAAAAGGTAATACCGGTGAAAATCTATTGGTATTATTGGAAGGTCGTTTGGATAATGTTGTTTACCGTATGGGATTTGCAGCAACTCGTGCCGAAGCTCGCCAATTAGTGAGCCATAAAGCGATTGTGGTAAATGGTCGTGTGGTTAATATTCCATCGTTCCAAGTTTCTGTTGAAGATGTTGTGGCTGTGCGTGAAAAATCGAAAAAACAAGCGCGTATCAAAGCATCGTTAGAATTAGCAGAGCAAAGAGAGAAACCAACATGGTTGGAAGTTGATGCTGCTAAAATGGAAGGCGTATTTAAACGTATTCCTGAACGTTCTGATTTATCAGCAGACATTAACGAACATCTGATCGTTGAGCTTTATTCTAAATAATAGAGCTTAGAAGCAAAGAGAGGATAAAATGCAGGGTTCTGTGACAGAATTTTTAAAGCCACATTTAGTTGATATCGAGCAATTAAGCCCGACTCACGCTAAAGTGACATTAGAACCGTTAGAACGTGGTTTCGGCCACACATTAGGTAATGCGTTACGTCGTATTCTATTATCTTCCATGCCGGGTTGCGGTGTGACTGAAGTGGAAATTGACGGCGTGTTACATGAGTACAGCAGTAAAGAAGGCGTTCAAGAAGATATTCTGGAAGTTCTCCTTAACTTAAAAGGTCTAGCGGTTAAAGTGCAGAATAAGGATGATGTATTCCTGACTCTGAGCAAATCTGGAATCGGACCTGTTGTTGCTGGCGATATTACCCATGACGGGGATGTAGAGATTGTTAATCCTGAGCATGTTATTTGCCATTTGACGGATGCGAACGCATCTATTAATATGCGAATTCGCGTACAGAGAGGTCGTGGCTATGTTCCGGCTTCCGCACGTATGCATGCTCAAGACGAAGATCGCCCGATTGGTCGTTTATTGGTTGATGCGTGTTACAGCCCGGTAGATCGTATTGCTTACAATGTTGAAGCTGCCCGTGTTGAACAACGTACCGATTTAGATAAATTAGTTATCGAAATGGAAACCAATGGTACTATTGATCCTGAAGAAGCGATTCGTCGTGCAGCGACAATTCTAGCAGAGCAACTTGATGCATTCGTTGATTTGCGTGATATTCGTCAACCTGAAATTAAAGAAGAAAAACCGGAATTTGATCCGATTCTTTTGCGTCCGGTGGACGATTTAGAGTTGACAGTTCGTTCTGCTAACTGTTTGAAAGCAGAAACAATTCACTATATCGGTGATTTAGTTCAACGTACTGAAGTCGAGTTATTGAAAACCCCGAATCTTGGTAAGAAATCACTTACTGAAATTAAGGATGTACTGGCTTCGCGTGGACTGTCACTGGGTATGCGCCTTGAAAATTGGCCTCCGGCAAGTATTGCTGAAGACTAATTTCGGTATGGATTAAGATTTTTCTGAGAAGGATAAGCTCATGCGCCATCGTAAGAGTGGTCGTCAACTAAACCGTAATAGCAGTCATCGCCAAGCGATGTTCCGTAATATGGCAGGTTCTTTAGTTCGTCATGAAATCATCAAGACGACTTTGCCTAAAGCGAAAGAATTACGTCGTGTAGTTGAGCCGTTAATTACTTTAGCGAAAGCCGACAGCGTTGCAAACCGCCGTTTAGCTTTTGCACGTACCCGCGACAACGAAATCGTTGCGAAATTGTTTAATGAATTAGGTCCGCGTTTTGCTCAACGTGCAGGTGGTTACACTCGCATTTTGAAATGTGGATTCCGTACCGGTGATAATGCACCTATGGCTTATATTGAGCTGGTTGATCGTCCGGAAGTTTCGGCTGAAGAAGCTGCTGCGGAATAATAATTCTGAACGCAAAATATAAAAAAAGCTCGCCAATTGGTGAGCTTTTTTTATATCTGAATTTTGCTTTATCAGTTAGCGATCATCAATATTCTGTAACAAATATTTGCCGTTGATTGTGGCTAGGCTGCGGAATCCGATATTGAAAATTTCGAGTGCAGAGTGGTTAAGTGCGGTATAGTCAAAATTTTCATGATGATGACCATGAAAAATCTTTTTGACCCCCATTTTTTCAGCCAGCTGATTAATCACCTTAAATCCCGACGGATGCGGTTTGGGCGCCTCATGACAGATGAGAATATCGGCCTGTTGTTGTTCCAATTGTTCAAAATCGGAAAGAAAAATCGAAGTGCGGTGTCGCAACGGCAAACCGCCTTGCCAAATTTTATCCTGAGGGCAATATTGGCAGAAATGAATCGGATCGAAAAAGAGCGGTTTGTTTGGCGGCATCCAGATTTGTCCGCGAAAAACGCCGCCTAAGCCGGCGATTCTTACGCCTTGAATTTCAACAACACGGCCATGTAGATTACGGTGTTTCCATTCGCTTCCCCACAATGCCTGAAAAGCACCTACGGTCTTACTGTCGTGATTGCCGTGAATAAACCATAATTCACAATACTGCGCCAATTTATTCAGAATATCACAGTCCGTTAATTGTAAGTCCCCCAAAATAATCAGGGCGATTTCTTCATTTTGTTGTTGTAGAAGCGGTAAAAGATGGTCAAAACTACCGTGAGGATCGCCGGCGAATAGCAACATGGGTTAAGTCTCCCTGCTGTTATTGTCGGATTGCAGTTCCGGCAGATCTTCATCATTCAACACTTTTTCGACAATCTCTTTTGCCATATTATAACGTTCCAAATAGCTCGGCGATTCAATTTCAATATAGGGAACTTTATATTTTTCCAGTAATCTTTTCAGTAAATCTTGGAATTTCTGTCGGGATTTATGATCGCCTAAACTGCGTAAACCGTCGTCAACCCATTTCGTATTATTGGAGAGCAAGATGGTGATATCAAACGGATATTCCTTAATCATGGAATCTAAAAAAGGGTGTGCTTTACCTTCATATTGGATACAAAACGCTTGGGTAGTAATAAAATCGGTGTCGATAACGGCGACTTTATGTGCGTGGCGTACGGCATAATCCAAGTAGCGTAAGTGACCGATTGCCATCAGCGGATAATCGGAAAACTGCATAGCCTGCTCGTCACCTCCGAGCTGTTCAAATACATATTCCCGCCCGTACTCCCAAGCAGAAGTCGTGTTGAAAACCGTTGCCAGTTTGTTAACCAACACGCTTTTTCCACTGCTTTCTCCACCGAGAATTGCAATCGTTTTGGCAAAGAAAGGCCGTACCTCTTTCGGAATAAATTTCCAGTAATGAAAAGGGTGATTACGAATTTTGGTTGCGGAAACATTGAAAAATTTGCGTTCAGGATCAACCAGATTGACTTGCAGACCCAAATATTTTTCATAAGGTTCTTGGTCTTGCGGCTCACTGCTGAAGACAATGGTCGGGCTGACATTTTTTTCCTCGAATAGCTTCCGCACCCGCGCCGCCCACGCTTCCCAACCGTTAGGATAACTCGGCAATCCGTCTTCAATCAAATGGTGGATAAAAATGTGTTTTTGCTGATACTTGAAAATTTGTTGCATCCAACGTAGCCGATCTTGCGGCGTCGGCATTTTTTTCATTTTGCTGTCGTAAAACAATTTTAAATCCCGCTCGCTTTCCGTACAAACGACCACATGAATTTCATCGACCTTACTGAACGCTTCGTAAATCATATTGATATGCCCGGTGTGTACCGGATAGAACTTGCCGAAAATAACACCGATTTTTTTATTATCGGCTTCGGTGATATGCAAAACCTTATGTAACGCTTGTAATTTGATTGCGCTGGGGTTCTTGATTTTCCCGCTGACCAATTGATTAAAATAAGCGCGTGTGACACCGGCCTGTTCGCAAATTTCCGCCACTTTCAGGTTGAGTTGTTTTCGCTTTTGTTGCAAATAGGCAAATGACATCGGTTTTGCTCCATAGATAAGATTATTCGGCGCGTTCAGCGGTTTCAATCGTACTTGTCGTATTGGTAAGTACTAATTTACTTTCTAGCGCTTCAATGCGTTGTTCAAGTGCGGTCAGTTTTTCGCGGGTACGGAGCAGAACCTGTGTCTGCACCTCAAAATCTTCATGGGTAACAACATCCAATTTTGCCAATTGCGCTTGAATGATTTGTTTTACTTTGGCTTCCATATCTTCACCAAAATTCTTAACTCCTTGGGGTAAAGCATCATGAATTTGTTGGGCGAATTGTTCGAGTTTTTTAGGGTTCAGCATAGCGCATGTTCCAAGATAATGAATGTAGCTGCTATTGTACGAAATGGACTGATTAAAGGAAACTTTTTTGTGCAAACTACTGGGCAGATCAGTTTTTTCAGTTATAATGTGCAGGCAATTCTCAGGGCGGGGCGAAATTCCCCACCGGTGGTAAGGGTGCAAAGCGCACTTAAGCCCACGAGCGCCCGCATTTATGTGCGGGGTCTAGCAGATTCGGTGTAAATCCGAAGCCGACAGTGATAGTCTGGATGGTAGAGAATGAGGGCTTTTCTTGAACGGAAAGTTTACTTTTGCTATGTGAAACCGCACTTTTATGTTTTTTAACAAAGTGTGGTTTGACGGCTCTCCGCTTGCCCTGATTCTGGTATCTATATTTAATGTTGAGGAATTTACCATGAGTCAGTCATTACTCACCCAATTTGGCGATAGCCAACAACGCGTTGTTGCTGCAATCGAAGCGTTTAAACAAGGTAACGGCGTTTTAGTATTGGACGATGAAGATCGTGAAAACGAAGGCGATCTAATTTTTCCGGCAGAAACGATTACCACCGAACAAATGGCAAAATTAATCCGCTACGGTAGCGGCATTGTGTGCCTTTGCATCACGGATGAATTATGCCGACAACTGGATTTACCGCCGATGGTCGGCATTAATACCAGTGTCAACAAGACTGCATTTACCGTTACCATTGAAGCCGCAAAAGGTGTCTCGACCGGCGTTTCCGCCGCAGATCGGGTGACCACCGTGAAAGCCGCCGTTGCCGATAATGCCAAACCGAGTGATTTACACCGACCGGGGCATGTTTTTCCGTTAAGAGCGGCTAATAACGGGGTTTTAGAACGAAACGGGCATACCGAAGCAGCGATAGATTTGGCACGTCTTGCCGGATTCAAATCAGCCGGCGTTATTTGTGAGATTACTAATGAGGACGGCAGCATGTCCAGAACGCCGGAATTGGTGGAATTTGCATTAGCAAATGGTTATGCCGTCGTAACAATTGAGGACATGATTGAATATCGGTTGAAGTTTAACCTTTAAAATAACTCACTTTATCGAGAAAGCGGCAAATTTGCCGCTTTTTTGCATTTAGCCTGCCTGAATTCGCTCAATCTATAAATCGCAATAAAAATTTTGTGACTTACTTCTTATTTTAAGACAGATCTACTATTCCTTAGTTGATCGATTAGCTATAGTATTCTTGAATTTATAATCCATTGTGAATAAATATTCAAGGGAGCTTGATATGACACTGAAATTTTTAACTTCATCACTTTTAGCCGCAACCCTTGCTTTTTCTTCAACAATAGCAAATGCAAATAATGAGTTAATCGCTATTATTACACCATCCCATGATAATCCGTTTTTTAAAGCGGAGGCGGAAGGTGCGAAGCAGAAAGCCGAAGAATTGGGGTATACAACGCTTGTGGCCTCTCATGACGATGATGCCAATAAGCAAGATCAGTTAATTGCAACGGCAGTGGCTCGTAAAGCAAAGGCAATTATTTTGGATAATGCCGGTTCAGATGTAACCGTCGGGGCATTAGAAAAAGCAAAAGCCGCAGGCGTCCCTGCCTTTTTAATTGATCGTGAAATTAATAAAACAGGCATCGCAGTTTCTCAGATTGTTTCCAATAATTATCAAGGTGCTCAGTTGGGCGCTGAGAAATTTGTCGAATTGATGGGGGAGCAAGGTTTATATGTTGAATTACTGGGGCGTGAATCAGATACCAATGCTTCAGTTCGTTCCCAAGGATTTCACGACATTATCGACGATTATCCTGAAATGAAAATGGTTGCACAACAAACTGCAAACTGGAGTCAGACAGAAGGATTTACCCGTATGGAATCTATCTTGCAGGCTCATCCAAATATTAAAGGCGTTATTTCAGGAAATGACACGATGGCGCTAGGGGCGGAGGCCGCATTAAAAGCCGCCGGTAGAACCGATGTTATTGTTGTTGGTTTTGATGGTAGTGATTATGTGCGAGATTCCATTTTGGCCAATGGTAATATTAAAGCGACAGTGTTACAACCAGGTTGGGATCAGGCTCAGGAAGCGGTGATGCAAGCCGACGCCTTTATTAAAACGGGCAGTACAGGCAAAGATGAGAAACAATTAATGGATTGTATTTTGATTGATGCCGATAATGCAAAAAAATTAAATAGCTTTGCGATGAGTAAATAAACTGAAATACCATGGGATATATGTAGCAATATATCCCATATAAGGAGTGTAAAATGCAAAGATATAAAAGTTTAAAAGCAAACTTATTTTTAATATGTATGAGTTTATTCCTTGTTAGTTGTGAAGTTGTCGATTTAGATTCAGCCGGAAAGCCAATTATTCCAATGTCAGCAGAAGAATCCTCTGCATTAAATAATATGGATCCTAAAGATATTGCCGATAAAATTTGGAATGACGTATTACAAGAGGCAAGACAATCTGATATAAGTCTGAAGCAAATATTGTCAAATACAGCGAATGAGAAAAGTTATTTTACTATGCTGAATGGGGTTTTAGAAAATATTGATGAACGGCAAAATTTAATGGTTAGATCCGATGATCAAATAATAACTGTTCAATTCGGAAAAATTATTCGAGGAAACGCGATTCGTGATGCTTCGTCTGTCATCAGTTTTGATCAATTCAAGAACCAGATTCAATTTGCCAAATTATCAAAAGAGTTAAATAAAAAGGCAATGGTGAGTATAACGAAGCTTGACCGCACTTTGCTTGGTAAAGACATCAACCTCTTGATTGCATTGACGATTAAAAATAAACAAATTCAAGATGTGGTGCCGCTTGAAATTTATGCGGAGTAAATTCTATGGTTATGGAAAATCCTGAAATTGTCATGCGGGCAGAAAATATTTCAATGATATTCCCGGGGACAAAAGCTTTGGATAGCGTCAGTTATAATGTTTATCGCGGAGCCGTTAATGTCATCATCGGTGAAAATGGTGCCGGAAAATCCACGTTAATGAAAATTTTGGCCGGTGTACAGCAACCAACAGAAGGTGAACTTTATATTAATGATAAAAAAGTAATGATCAGCAGTACGCGTAGTGCCGCTGAATATGGTATCGGCATGGTTCATCAAGAGTTAAACTTATCTGAAAACCTAAGTGTAATGGAGAATATTTTTCTTGGTCGAGAAATACAATCGGGTCTTTTTCCAATCAATACTAAAGCACAATATGATATTACAGATAAATTATTGAAACGATTAAAACAGAATATTAATCCTGTAGAGATTGTATCGGATTTGAAGGTGGGACAAAAACAATTAATTGAAATTGCCAAGGCGTTAGTCGGTGAAATAGATATTTTAATATTAGACGAGCCGACGTCGGCATTAAGTAAAACAGAAGTGCAGATCTTATTCGATGTTATTCGAGAATTAACTTCACAAGGGGTGTCAATCATTTATATTTCTCATCGACTTGAAGAACTTATGGAAATAGGCACGTATATTACTATTTTACGTGATGGTAAATTTCAGTCGGAAGCTGCTGTAAAAGATATTGATGTGCCTTGGATTATCAGAGAAATGTTGGGCAGTGATCCGGTAACAAATTTCTTGCCTGAGAATAGAGAATTTGGTGTGAAAATTCTCGAAGCAGAAAATATTACATTGATTAATGAAGCGGAACAGAAGGTTGTAAATGATGTATCTTTTGATTTACGTGCGGGAGAGATTGTCGGTATTTATGGTCTGATGGGCGCCGGGAGAACGGAACTATTTGAGTGTTTACTGGGTAAGGCTGAATATCAGGGGCGTTTTTCTTTAAACGGTATCATTATTAATCCGAAAACGTCGACGACCAATCGAATTAAGATGGGAATTGGTTTGGTACCGGAAGATCGAAAACGCACCGGTATTTTTCCGATCAGCTCCGTTGCTAATAATTTAACGATTTCCAGTTTATGGAAAAGATTGCAAGGTGGGGGTATTTCCATTTCGACAGCCGATGAAAAAAGAGCGGTTGATTCGACTATCGGAGAACTTTCAATAAAAGTTTCCTCTCCTGATGTTGAAATTCAGGCACTGAGCGGCGGGAACCAGCAAAAAGTGGTTATTGGACGTTCATTATTAACCGAACCGAAAGTACTTTTACTTGATGAACCGACCCGGGGAATTGATATTGGTGCAAAAGCGGATGTGTTTGAAATGATGGTTAAATTATCACAACAGGGAATTGGTATTTTATTTTCTACTTCTGATTTAAAAGAGATTATGGCGGTTTCTGACCGGATACTGGTGATGTCTAATGGCAAATTAACTGAGAATATTGCCAGAAAATATGCAACGGAATCAGGATTGGTGACGGCCAGCGCCAAAGGATTCTAAATTTAAGAGGAATTATATATGTTTAAATCTTCATTGTCCGGCAGCAATATTTTTTTATTGATGTTGAAATTAAGAACATTTATTGCGTTATTTATTATTCTGGGTTTCTTTTCTATTATGATTGATGGTTTTTTAAATCCTTCAAGCCTTATTATTATGATGAAACATATTTCGATTAATGCACTGTTAGCGTTAGGAATAACGTTTGTGATCATTACGGCAGGGATTGATTTATCGATCGGAGCGATTTTAGGTTTTTGTGGAATGATAGCAGGTTATATGATTTCAAAAGGCATTATTTTGCCGATGTTTGGTATTGCTATCTTCCCGAGTATCTGGCTCATTATTCCTGCGGTTTTATTAATCGGGGCTTTAATCGGTGCATTGAACGGCTGGATCATTACCCGTTATAACGTCGCTCCTTTTATTTGTACGCTCGGAACCATGTATATTATTCGAGGTGCAGCGATGTTGACCTCTGGCGGGGAGACCTTTCCGGGGTTGTCCGGCAATCCGCAGCTGGGTAATACCGGTTTTGAGCAGATTGGGGCGGGAAGCTTGTTAGGTATTCCATACGCAATTTGGTTGATGTTTATTGTAGCGGGTATTATCGCCTATATTGCCAAACGGTTACCTTTTGGGCGGCATGTGTATGCGATTGGTGATAATGAAAAAGCCGCCGAGCTGTCGGGTATTAAAGTGACGAATACCAAAATTTGGGTTTATACCATTTCCGGTTTGTGTGCAGCATTAGCCGGCATCGTTGTGACTTCACAATTAGTTGCAAGCCATCCGGCAACCGGGACTGCTTTCGAAATGAATGCTATCGCAGCCGTTGTGCTCGGTGGTACTTCACTTGCCGGCGGACGCGGGACAATCGGGGGCACACTGGTCGGGGCATTTGTTATCGGTATTCTGGCGGACGGGCTGGTTATGATGGGAGTTAGTGAATTTTGGCAAATGGTTATTAAAGGTATCGTTATTATTGTTGCGGTTGTGGTGGATCAAATGCAAAGCCGCTTACAGT
This sequence comes from Chelonobacter oris, assembly GCF_000772535.1. GTDB lineage: Bacteria > Pseudomonadota > Gammaproteobacteria > Enterobacterales > Pasteurellaceae > Chelonobacter > Chelonobacter oris. The sequence goes on along the minus strand of NZ_JSUM01000010.1, from coordinate 161,883 downwards.
ACAAAGCCGCAATCAGCTCGCAAAAAGTCGAGACAGATTAATACGCAGTTACCACAAAATTTTTTGAACAGATTGAATATATATTCACAATTGAATAAGGAGTTGAAGATGAATCCGTATAAATTATCCTATAAGGCGTTAGAACAGAAGGCGAGGGCAATTCGTCGCAAAATTGTGGTATTGAACGCCAATAGCCCGGCAGGCGGACATACCGGAGCCGATTTATCTCAAGTGGAAATTGTGGCGTCATTGTATTTTCGGGTATTAAATTGTGCGCCTGATCGTTTGGCTGATCCGGAAAGAGATATCTATATTCAATCTAAAGGTCATGCCGCAGGGGGATATTATTGTTGTTTGGCGGAAGCGGGATATTTTCCGGAAGCGTGGCTGGCAACCTACCAACATGCGGACTCTAAATTACCGGGACATCCGGTTAAGCAAAAAACACCCGGTGTTGAACTTAATACCGGTGCGCTTGGACATGGGCTACCTGTTGCCGTCGGTTTGGCATTAGCGGCAAAAAAGAGCGGTAGCCAACGTAAAATTTATGTTGTGACAGGAGATGGTGAGCTTGGAGAAGGAAGCAATTGGGAAGCGGCTATGGTTGCCGCTCAGTATAAATTAGATAATTTGATTATTATTAATGATAAAAATAAGCTCCAGTTGGCCGGTTATACGAAAGATATATTGAACACCGATCCACTGGATAAAAAGTGGGACGCATTCGGTATGGACGTTTCTGAATGCGAAGGAAATAGTGTGCAGTCAATAGTTGAAACCCTGGAAGGATTGAAACCCAGTGGCAAGCCTCATGTTGTGATCGCGAATACTATCAAAGGCGCCGGTATTTCTTTTATCCAAGGAAAACCGGAATGGCATCACAAAGTGCCAAACGGGGAAGAGCTAAATTTAGCATTAGAGGAGTTGAAAGATGAATAACGCAGAACATTTAGCCAATATTATGGTAGAAAAATTTATTGATGCGGTAAATCACGGAATAGATTTAGTACCGGTTGTTGCCGATTCGACCTCAACTGCCAAAATTGCACCGTTTATCAAAGCATTTCCGAATCGTCTGGTAAATGTCGGTATTGCCGAGCAGACATTGGTCGGCTGTGCGGCGGGATTGGCTTTGGGAGGTAAAGTTGCGGTAACCTGTAACGCCGCGCCTTTTCTTGTTTCTAGAGCTAATGAACAAGTTAAAGTTGATGTTTGCTACAACAATACCAATGTCAAATTATTCGGGTTGAATTCCGGTGCCAGTTATGGGCCGTTAGCCAGTACGCATCACAGCTTGGATGATATTAGTGTGATGCGTGGGTTCGGCAATATTCAAATCTACGCCCCGTCTAGTCCAATGGAATGCAGGCAGATTATTGACTATGCGATTAATACTGTCGGACCGGTCTATATTCGTTTGGACGGAAAAGATCTGCCGGAGTTGCATTCTGAAGACTATAGCTTTATTCCCGGAAAGATTGATGTGCTTCAATCGGGTTCTGATGTTGCCCTGATTGCAATGGGATCAACCGTCCATGAAATTGTTTCCGCCGCTGAAAAGCTCAACGCAAAAGGGATTATGCCGGTCGTTGTGAACGTACCCTCTATCCGCCCTTGTGATACACACTCTCTATTTAACGCCATTAAACATGTGAAATTGGCGGTAACGGTTGAAGAACATAATATTAATGGCGGGTTAGGCAGCTTGGTTGCCGAAGTGTTAGCCGAGCATGGGGCGGGTATTCGCTTAAAACGTCTCGGTATTGCCGACGGAGAATACGCCCTGGCGGCGGATCGCAAAACAATGCGTGCGTACCATGGCATTGATGCCGAGCGTGTTGCTGACTCAGTGTCGGCGCTGCTGAAATAGGAGAATGCTATGGCTCAACCCTTTATTTTATCAATTGATGAAGGTACGACGAATACAAAAGCGGTTGCCATTAACAAAGACGGAAAAGTTGTGGCAAAAGGGAGCAGGCCGGTTGCCTTATATCACCCATATCCGGGATGGGCAGAACAGAGCCCGTTAGAGATCTGGCATGAAACCGAAGATGCGATTGCACAGTGTTTAAGCCGACTGGATATTGCCGATTTAAGTGGAATTTCAATCAGCAATCAACGTGAGTCGGTATTGGCATGGGAACGTAGCGGCGGTAAGCCGCTTTCTCCACTGATTAGTTGGCAATGCCGGCGAACGGAAGATTTCTGTCGACAAATTGCAGTCATGCCAAAGGCGGAAAGCCTCAAATATTTGACCGGTTCCGTGCTTGATCCGCTATTTCCGGCATCGAAAATTCATTGGTTATTGGACAATATCGATAATGGCTTTGCAAGAGCGGTCAATGGTGAAATCTGCGTAGGCACTGTTGATGTGTGGTTGGTTTGGCAGCTAACAAACGGCAAGTCTTTTGTTACCGATTACTCCAATGCCTCACGTTATCAACTTTTCAATTTGCATACGGCACAATGGGATAAAGAATTATTAACGTTATTCGGCATTCCCGTGCAATGTTTGCCGGAAATCATCTCTTCAAGCGGCTACCGTGGAGAAACATTACATTGCAGCGTATTACCCGACGGTATCCCAATTTTCGCTCAGATAGGGGATTCACATGCGGCACTATACGGACAAGGCGGGTTTCATGATGGGATTGTCAAAGCGACTTACGGTACAGGCAGCTCCTTAATGACGAAAAGTAGAGGTTTGTCAGTAAATGATCTCACAGTCAGTACGACGGTTGCTTGGCATGACGCTAAATTAAGTTTTGCTTTGGAAGGTAATATTACGCATACCGGTGCCGCCTTAGGCTTTATAGCCAAACTTTTAAGTGTTCGAAATGTTGAGAGGCTCAGTGAAATGGCTCAATCGGTCGAAAGTAATCAAGGCGTTTATTTTGTTCCGGCACTTGCCGGATTGGGTGCGCCTTACTGGGATAGTAAGGTTCGAGGAATGATTTGTGGGTTAACAGATTCCTCAACACCGGAAGTGATTGCAAGAGCTGCATTTGAATCTATCGCTTATCAAGTCGCCGATCTCTTTTTTAATATGGAGAAATCGCTTGGGGAAAAATTGGGAACACTTTCTGTAGATGGCGGACCGACCAAGAATGAATGGTTAATGCAATTTCAGGCTGATTTATTACAACGAGAAATCATTTGTAGTGATATTGCGGAAGTATCCGCATTAGGCGCTGCTTTTCTGGCGGGCAGGGCGATCGGATGGTGGCAAGGTTATCAGGCGTTATCAAATCTTCCCCGTGCAGTGACAATCATTGCGCCTAACCGCCGATCTGAAATGATGGTCGATAATTATATGTTGTGGCAACAAGCCGTACAGCGGGCAAGATTTTAAGTAAATAATAGGAGTGATTAAAATGAAAAAAGCATTGGAAAAAATGACCGTGGCAGTCCTTATCGCAAATCGAGGTTTTTTCCCCAGTTATTTAGTGGGGGACGCAAGACGTGAAGCCATCGGTATTTTTGACGAACTGAATATTAAGACGGTTATGCTTACAGCGGAGCAAACCAACTATGGCGGCATAGAATCACATCAAGACGCCAAAATTGCCGCAGAGTTATTAAAAAAACATCGAGATGAAATTAATGGTATCGTAGTGCTCTTGCCTAACTTTGGTGATGAAAAAGCCATTTCGGAAACTATTCGTTATTCAGGTCTAAATGTACCGGTTCTCATTCAGGCTGAAGAAGACGAATTAAATAAAATGGGATTGGCAACACGTCGTGATAGTTTTTGTGGAAAAATTTCGTTATGTAATAATTTACGTCAGTACGGAATTCCTTTCACGTTAACCACTCAACATGTTTGTCGCTTAACCGGTGCGATCTTTAAACGAGATTTACAAGAGTTCATTGCGTTATGCCGGATAGTTAAGGCAATGAAAGGTTGTCGGGTAGGGGCTATCGGCGCACGTCCAACGAGTTTTAATACTGTTCGTTATAGTGAAAAATTATTGGAGCGGTTGGGGGTGACGGTTGAGACTATCGATTTATCGGAAATTTTCAGCCGTGTACATAATTTAAGGGATAATGATTTAAGGATTCCGGATAAATTGGCATTGTTAAAGAATAATGCGGATACATCGACTATTCCGGAAGAAAAGTTATTAATTATGGCAAAACTTTTTGTGGTGATCAGCCATTGGATTGTTGAAAATGATATCGATACAACGGCAATTCAGTGTTGGACATCTTTGCAAAATACACTGGGAATAAATGTCTGTTCTATTATGAGTGTGATGTCGGGGCAGCTTATTCCCAGTGCGTGTGAAGTGGATGTCATGGGGGCGCTTTCAATGTATGCCTTATCTGTTGCATCAGTAAAACCGGCCTCTATTGCTGATTGGAACAATAATTTTGGCGATGACAGGGATAAATGCGTCATGTTCCATTGCGGAAATTTTGCAACCGATGAGTTGCATGAGCCGTTCATGAGCACTGCGGACATTATCGGTACAACGGTAGGGGGTGAAAATACCTGTGGAGCAATCAATGGCCGAATGAAGGCGGGGCCGCTAACGTATTTCAGACTTTCAACGGACGATTTCAGCGGAAAAGTGAAAGCTTATGTCGGTGAGGGTAAGTTTGTCGATGATGATTTGGATACCGTCGGTTGTCGAGCCGTAATTCAAGTCAGAGGATTGGAGCAATTATTGGCTTATATTTGTAACAATGGTTTTGAGCATCATGTCGCATTTAACCATTCTTCATCGGCTAAAGTGCTATACGAAGCATTTTCAAAATATTTAGGGTTAGAGTGCTATTACCACCGATAAGGTTTCTAAGGTGTCAGAAAAGGATTATTATTTTTATAATCCTTTTTTATTTTATGAATAAGTTTGAAGATGATAATATGCAGATGTTGAAAATATCGCTATTAGGATGAGGGTGGGTTACTTAGTATGTCTATTCGGGATGAGTTACGGCTTCTTGTTAAAATCGCCAATTTGTATTATATCGATAAAATGAAACAATCGGATATTGCAAGAAAACTCAATCTTTCTCAGTCATTCGTTTCTCGCGCATTGGCTCGCAGTTTAAGCGAAGGAATCGTCAAAATCAATATTGTTCAACCGGCAGAAGTTTTCCTGAATCTTGAAAACCGATTGCAAGAGAAATTTAGTTTGGATCAGGTTGTTATCGTTGATATAGATGAAACGAACGATAGTGCAACAATCAAAAAAGCGATTGGGTCGGCGGCGGCGTATTATTTACAAACAACTATTCGTGATAATGAATTGATAGGATTATCTGCTTGGAGCGATACCATTAAAGCCATGACGGAGCAACTTCCAAAGCAGGCGATAAAAGCCAAAGGCGTGGTACAGCTCTTGGGCGGAGTCGGAATTAATGGCAGTGTTCAGGCTAATTTTATGACACATGAATTGGCTGACAAACTAAACTGTCAGCCTTTTTTATTACCGGCGCAAAGTTTAACCGGAACAATGAATTATAAAAATGAGCTGTTCAGCAGTAATGAAATTGCTTCGGTTGTCAGTCAATTCAAGGATATTGATGTTGCCTTAATTGGAATAGGTATGTTGGAACCTTCTCTATTGCTAAAGAATTCGGGACTTTACTACAAAGAAGAAATGCTGGGTTTTCTGGCGTCGAAAGGTGCGGTCGGCGATATTTGCCTACATTATTATGATCAAAACGGGGTTCCAATCTTGAGTGAAAATGAGGATCCTATCATCGGTATGCCGCTTAATCTTGTGAAAGAATGTCCCCGAGTCGTTGCGTTGGCCGGTGGGAAAGAGAAAGTCGGTGCAATATTGGGTGCATTGAAAGGCGGCTATATTGACGTATTGATTACCGATAAATTTGTCGCGGCCAAATTATTGAATGAAGATTAAGGTTTTCTATACATTTACTGTTATATTTGACTATAATATCTCCCTTTCAAACAGACTATTATAGAAACGTTGAGTAGCAATTAATAAGGAATCAAGCTATGAAAAAACTTTCGGCTCTTTTCACCGCCGCGGCGATGTTGTTTGCTGTCAGCCATTCGGCAAATGCAGATGACGATACGGTTTATCTTTACACTTGGACGGAATATGTGCCGAGCGGATTGCTGGACAATTTTACCAAAGAAACCGGAATTAAAGTGATCGTCTCCAGTTTGGAATCGAATGAAACCATGTATGCCCGATTGAAAACATTGGGCAAAAACGGCGGCTATGATGTGATTGCTCCGTCAAATTATTTCGTGTCCAAAATGCGCAAGGAAGGCATGTTGATGCCGTTGGATCACAGCAAATTGCCGGTGATTAAAGAGCTGGATCCGAACTTACTGAATAAACCGTATGATCCGAATAATACGTATTCACTGCCGCAAATTTTGGGCGCACCGGGTATTGCGTATAACCGTGATGTGGTGGATTCAAGTAAAATCGGCTCTTGGGGCGATTTGTGGAATGCGGAATATCAAGATCGGCTGCAATTATTAGATGATGCGCGTGAGATTTTCAATATCGCATTATTAAAATTGGGACAGGATCCGAACACCACTGATCCGGAGGTGATCAAACAGGCTTATGAAGAGCTGTTGAAACTGCGTCCGAATGTGTTGGCGTTCAGCTCCGACAATCCGGCGAATGCGTTTGTGGCGGGCGAAGTCGATTTGGGAATGTTATGGAACGGTTCGGCTTATATTGCCCGTAAAGACGGTGCGCCTATCGATCTGTTGTGGCCGAAAGAAGGGCCGGTGTTATGGGTTGACACCTTAGCGATTCCGACTACCGCACAAAATCCGGATGGTGCGCACAAGCTGATTAATTACCTGTTAAGTGCCGAAGTGGCGAAACAACTGGCATTAGAAATCGGTTATCCGACGCCGAATCTGGCGGCGCAAAAATTGTTGCCGCCGGAAATGGTCAACGACAGCTCGCTCTATCCACCGGCGGAAATCCTGCAAAAAAGTTACTGGCAAGATGATGTCGGCGATGCGGCGATTATCTATGAAAACTACTATCAGCAGTTAAAAGTTGCGAAGTAATTCGCAGTGGGTATACAAAGTGCGGTCTGTTGTCAAAATAGACCGCACTTTTTGTTTACGAGGCGATTCAAATGCCAAAAAGCGAACGTTTGTTTACGTTACTCCAAATACCCGACAACTTATCGCAGCAATTGGAAAGCAGTGCGCTGTTTATTGACGCCGGCAGCAATCCGCCGCCATTTTTGGACGATGTGTTCATTAAATTACGCCATGCGCTTCGCCAACAACTGAAAGTCAAACTCACTTACCGCAATCAGCAACAACAATGTTCGCAACGGATTATTTATCCGTTTGCCATCGGTTTTTTCGAACAGACACAGCTGGCGGCGGCATGGTGCGAACTACGACAAACATTCCGATATTTCAGACCGGATCAGATTATCGCCATTGAATTGTGTGATGAACATTATCAGCCTGACCGCACTTTGCTGTTTGCAGCGTTGGTGAGCCGAAAACGGGGTTTGTCAGCACCGTTAAACACTGCTGACAGAAATCGTCATGATTTGCGGTTATAGTAAAACCTCAATTAACCAAGGAGGCCACAATGCGACCGCTCACTTTTTATATCCATGCTGCTAAGGTGATTGAGCCGAACCCGACTTTTAGCGCTTATATTCAGCGCCATCAGGCAAGGGAAAGCTATGCCAAGGCAACGAAAATAGATGACGGGCTACTTGCAAAAATGGCGACTAACGGCTAAATTCAAGGGATTACGGTTTGAAAGTGCGGTTAAAACCGCACTTTTATCATTTGAGGAGCAAGTATGATTATCGCACGCTGGACAAACTCGCTGCAGGATCCGGTTTATCTGGACGGATTGCAAATCCGCAAAACGGTTTTTGTTGAAGAGCAAGGGTTTTCAATGGAAATTGAAATAGATGAATTTGAAGACAAATGCGAATATCTTACGCTGTACTCGGCGCAGAATCAGCCGTTGGCAACCGCACGGATTTATCCCTATGCCGGCGGCGTGTATAAATTGCAACGCATTGCGGTGCTGAAATCACAACGCGGTAAAAAACTGGGCGAACGGTTGATGACGGAAATGGAACGGCGTGCCGCCGCATACGGCGCAACGGATCTGATTCTCGGCGCACAGGATTCAGCGATTCCGTTCTATCAAAAGTGCGGTTATCGGGTATATGGCGAGGGTTACGACGAAGAAGGCGTGTCGCACCATAATATGCAGAAAACGCTGGTTTTAACATGAAATAGGGGACATGGCGAGTAGGATATGAATTTGAAGAATAAATGGTTTACGTTATTACTGTGGTTGAAAAAGCCGAGTAATACACTGTGGTTGACACCGGTCGGCGGGGCACTGTTTGCCACGCTTTTCGTCTTTCTGGCGGCATCAACCCATGACTTTTTGCCGGACAAATTTATCGTATCGGTTAGCGCGGAAACGCTTGATGCCTTGTTGAGTATTATTGCTTCCAGTATGTTGGCGGTCAGTACTTTTTCATTGTCAATCATGGTTTCCGCATTCGCTTCCGCCTCGAATAATGCCACGCCGCGTGCGACCGAACTGGTGATGGGGGACGACAACACCCGTGTGGCAATCGCCAGTTTTATATCCGCTTTTGTTTACGCCGTGATTGCCAAGGTTGCATTGGGCGTCGGTTATTATCAAGCGTCGGGGCGTTTCATTCTGTTTCTCGGTACATTGTGTGTTTTGGTCTATTTAATTTATATTTTGATTCGCTGGGTGAAAACGTTATCGCAGTTGGGACGGCTGAATAATACCTTGAGCAAAATTGAACAAGCGACGGCAAAAACATTAATCGCCTACCGCACTTCGCCGTTTATGGGGGCGGGCGCGATTGAAAAAGCGAGATTTGAATATGCGATACGGGCGACAAGCAGCGGTTATTTGACACATATCAATATGCCGCAATTACAAGAGACCGCACTTGCGCAAGCGTGTTATTTAGAAATCGTCGTCAGACCCGGTGATTTAATCTACAGCGGCATGACGCTGGCTTACAGTGATAAAGCGCCGGCATCATCAGACAGTATTGATTGTGCTTTTGTGCTGGAAGACAGCCGCAGTTATGCGCAAGATCCCAAATTCGGCATGGTAGTTTTGAGTGAAGTGGCGCAACGGGCTTTATCGCCGGCCGTCAATGACCCAGGCACGGCGATTAAAGTATTAACTATTTTGATGCGCCTGCTGTTGGACGCCAAAGCCGATAAAAATGCATCGCAGCAGATAAAATATGACCGCCTTTCGATTGTCAATCTAAATGAACGGGATTTGGTTGATCATGCATTTGCACCGATTGCGAGAGACGGTGCCGCCGCCTTGGAAATTCAAATTCATTTGCAGAAAATTTTACACATCATCTCGAAACAAGCACCGGAAGCGGCAATAAAACAGGCGGCTTGCCGGCAGGCGGAGTCGGGCTTGCAGTATGCCGAGCAGGGGCTGGTACTGGAACAGGCGCGAACGCAATTACAAAAGCTTCATCGGAGATTATTTGAGCGCTGATGATTTGCCTTTTTTCACCCAATAACGATACGGGGCTTCATTCGCTTCACTATGTAGCAGGGTGTGATCCATAAATTGGCAAAAACTCGGAATATCGCGCGTGGTGGCGGGGTCATCAGCGAGCACTAACACCACTTCGCCGTCTTGCATACGGCGAATGGCTTTACGCACCAGCATCACAGGCTCGGGGCAGCGCAGCCCCAGTGTGTCCAATGTTTGGGTAACGGTTTGATTAATGTCTGTTTCGATCATAAATAGTTGCTTATTTCTCTTGGTTAAACGCTATAATAGCGCAGATTAGGGTATTTTAGGAGTGTTTGATGTCGAATTCGGAACAGCGGCTTTTTCAACAACATTTAAACGGTTTGCAGCAACTGGTGCAGGATATTTTGCAAACCAACGGTTTGGACGGTATTTGGATTCATGCCGGAGAAGTGCAATACCATTTCCTTGACGATCAGCCGAAATCATTTAAAATCAATCCGTTATTCAACTATTTTGTCCCACATACCCAAGCCTGCGGCAGTTGGCTGTATCTTGACGGTGTGAACAAACCGCACTTGTATTTTTATCAGCCCAATGATTACTGGTATCTGCACGAACCTGTGCCGCAATCCTTCTGGACAGAGGCATTCCAGTGGACGATTTTAAAACACGCCGATGAAATCAAATCGTCGCTTTACAAGCAGAGTGTCGATTTAAACCGCACTTTGTATTTGGGAGATGCGGTACAATTGGCGCAAAGTCTGGGATTTACGCATATTAACCTGCAAAAAGCCTTAAATTATCTGCATTATCAACGCAGTATTAAAACCGAATATGAAGTGCATTGCTTGCAACAAGCGCAATTTGCCGCATTATGCGGACATCGGGCGGCAAAAAATGCTTTTTTTGACGGCAAATCGGAATTTGAGATTAATCTGGCGTATTTGCAAGCCAGTGAACAATCGGATTTAAACGTGCCTTACGGCAATATTGTCGCAATCAATCAACACAGCGCCGTTTTGCACTATGCGCAATTACAGCGCAAATCTCCCGCAAAGCGTAACAGTTTTTTATTGGATGCCGGCGCAAGTTATTTGGGTTATGCCTCCGATATCACTCGCAGCTACAGCTTTGATCCGAATGATGAATTCGCCGAATTGGTTCAGCGCATGGAACGGCAGAAATTGGCGCTGATCGATCAAATGCAGCCGGGTTATCATTACTTGAGTTACCATACCATGATGCAGCAGTCTATTGCCGAGATGCTGCATGAGTTTGATTTGGTGCGTTTATCGGCGGAGCAGATTTTTGAAGAAGGCATCAACCGCACTTTCTTTCCGCACGGGCTGGGGCATTTGCTGGGATTACAAGTGCATGATGTCGCGGGTTTCCAGCAAAATCGTCGCGGCACACATAAAGCACCGCCGGAGGCTTACCCAAGTTTGCGTTGTACCCGAAATCTGGAACCGAATATGGTGTTGACGGTTGAACCGGGATTGTATTTTATTCCGCTATTGCTCAATCCGTGGCGGGATCATCCGCTTGGCGCCCGTTTTAATTGGCAAAAGATTGACTGTTTCACGGCTTATGGCGGCATTCGCAGCGAAGACAATATTGTGATTACCGCCGACGGGGCGGAAAATCTAACGCAGAAGGCGCAGACCGCACTTAACGGATAGTAAAATGCGTTATTTGATACCGGCGGAAGCCACAGAATTCAGCGAAGAGATTAAAAAAAGCCGTTTTATCACTTACTTGCAAGCTACACAAGGCATTGAGCAGGCGAGGGCTTTTTGGCAACAGGTGAAACGGCGGCACCCGACCGCACGCCATCACTGTTGGGCGGCTGTGGCGGGGCGGCCGAACGACTCGCAGCAATTGGGTTTCTCCGATGACGGTGAGCCGCCGGGTACGGCAGGCAAACCAATGCTGAACAGCCTGCTCGGCAGCGGTATCGGCGAGATAAGTGCGGTGGTCGTGCGTTATTACGGCGGCATTCAGCTCGGCACCGGCGGTTTGGTGCGGGCATACGGTAACGGCGTACAACAGGCGCTGAAGCAATTGGCGACAAAAGAAAAAATTGAACGGCAGGACTTCGCTTTGCACTGTAAGTATGAACAACTGAATCTGGTACAACAATTAATCAGACAGTACGATATTGAAATCCGATCGCAGCAGTTTGATCAGACGATCGTACTGCAACTGGGCATCAGTGAAGAGCAGCTGACGGCATTCCGTCGGTTACTGAACGATCGCAGCGGCGGCAGTTTACAATTAACGGAATTACGATAAGAGAAAAACGTGCATATAAAATCGATTATTCGCATTGTCGGCATTCTGGTGATGTGCTTCTCACTCACCATGTTGGCGCCGGCGCTGATTGCATTGCTTTACGGTGACGGCGGCGGGCGCGCCTTCATCGAGACTTTTTTGATGACATTACTGATCGGCGCCGCACTTTGGTGGGCGACCCACACGCACAAAAACGAATTGCGATCGCGTGAAGGATTTTTGATCGTCGTCTTGTTCTGGGTCGTATTGGGCAGTGTCGGGGCATTGCCGTTTTTACTGTTCGAACATCCGCAACTGAATGTTGCCAATGCCTTTTTCGAATCGTTTTCGGGATTGACCACCACCGGCGCAACGGTGATTGTCGGGCTCGACAGCTTGCCGAAAGCAATTTTGTTTTATCGGCAAATGCTGCAATGGCTTGGCGGCATGGGGATCATCGTATTGGCGATAGCGATTATTCCGCTGTTGGGAATCGGCGGTATGCAGCTTTACCGTGCCGAAATGCCCGGCCCGCTGAAGGAGCAGAAAATGCGCCCGCGCATTGCGGAAACAGCCAAAGCGTTATGGGTCATCTATTCTACGCTAACCCTGTTGTGTGCGTTTGCCTACTGGCTGGCGGGAATGGATCTGTTCGATGCGGTAAGCCACAGTTTTTCCACCATTTCTATCGGCGGATTTTCCACCCATGATGCCAGTATGGGCTATTTCGACAGTACCGCAATTAACCTTATTGCCGCCGTATTCCTGTTTATTTCCGGTTGTAACTTTGCCTTGCATTTTTCCGCCTATTTTGAATTGGGCAGAAGTAATATTTTCAAACTCTACTTCACCGATCCGGAATTCAAGGCCTTTTTGTTTATCCAAATTGCGCTAGTGGCGATTTGTACCGTCAGTTTAATCGGTTATAGCCATTTTGCCGACAGCAGCGAAGCGCTGGAACACGCCTTGTTCCAATCGGTATCCATTTCGACCACTGCCGGTTTTACCACGTCCTCATTCGATAGTTGGCCGTCTTTCCTGCCGATGCTGTTATTGATGACATCATTTATCGGCGGTTGTGCCGGATCGACCGGCGGCGGTTTGAAAGTGATTCGGGTGTTGCTGCTGCTGGTGCAGGGGAAACGGGAAATGAACAGACTGGTGCATCCGAATATCGTGCAGCCGATCAAACTGGGCGATCGGGTTTTATCGGAGCGGATTATTCAGGGAATCTGGGCGTTCTTTTCCGCTTATCTGTTGGTTTTTATCCTGTGTTTACTGGCGGTGATCGCTTGTGGTGTCGACAGTTTTGATGCGTTTAATGCCGTGGTTGCCTGTTTGAATAATCTGGGGCCGGGCTTAGGCAGTATCAGCAGTAACTTTGTTGCCATTCCCGACAGTGCCAAATGGATTCTTACCTTTGCAATGGTGTGCGGGCGTTTGGAAGTGTTCACGTTGCTGGTGTTGTTCACTCCGGCATTTTGGAAAAGTTAACATAATGAAAGATAAAGACAACAGAATGAAAACATTGATTATTTATTCAAGCACCGACGGTCAAACCCATAAAATTGCCGAGGCGATAGCGACGGCGATACAAACAAACATGCAAAGTGCGGTTGTGGCGCTGTTGCCGCTGGCTCAGGCAGAATCGCAGGATTTGGCGCAATACGACAAGATTATGATCGGCGCCTCAATCCGTTACGGGCATTTTAATAAAGCGCTTGAGCCGTATATTAACCGCCATGCTGATTTGTTGAACAGCAAAATGACAGCATTTTACGCAGTGAATCTAACGGCACGCAAAGCAGATAAAAATACACCGCAAACCAACGTTTATACCCGTAAGTTTTTGCAGCGGATCCAGTGGCGGCCGACCCAAAGTGCGGTTTTCGCCGGTGCGTTGCGTTATCCGCGTTACGGTTTTTTCGACCGCTTTATGATTCGGCTGATTATGAAAATCACCGATGGTGAAACCAATACTACCAAAGAGATTGAATACACCGATTGGCAAAAAGTTGCGGCATTTGCGCAGGCGTTTGTGGAGTCCTAGGCTATTACCAATAAAGCGGATAACGCTTGCCTTTTCCCCAATTATTATAGAATAAGGCGACTATCACGAGAATGGTCGCACCGATTAAGGTGGGCGTAAACAGGAAAGACCAATTTGCCGCGCCCAACATCACGATTAACGGATTAGAGCCGGCAGGCGGGTGGGGAACGCGCAATAACAGCATTAAGGCAATGGCTGTGCCGACGCCGAGCGCCATACTCCACCAATGTACCCCACACAATGTCATTATCGCTAATCCGGTCAATGAAGCGATAAAGTGCCCGCCGATAACGTTTCTTGGTTGGGAAAACGGGCTGCTTGGGTAAGCAAAAACCAACAGACAGCTTGCGCCGAATGAGCCGAGAACCAACGGCAGGCGGCTGATTTCACTGCCGGCGGCAAACGCAGCGGTAGCCAAGACCCCCCCCAACCATGCAGTAAGAATTATATGCAACGGCAGTCTAGCCGGTCGAGGTTCATTTGCCTGTAACCAATGTGTGAGTATTTTCATTTCATGTTTCCTCATAATTATTCATAAAATATACCGAACGGTATACTTATTGTTAGTGTATACTGTTCGGTATACTTAGGCAAATAAAAATGGTGGCGCGATGAGTAAACGGCAAAAATTAATTGAATCGGCTTGTCGGTTGTTTTATCAACAGGGGTTTCATGCCTGTGGCGTTGAGCAACTTGCACAGCAGGCAGGGATCACCAAACGTACTTTATACAGTTATTTCAGCAGCAAAGAAGATTTAATTGTGACTACACTAACTTATCGTCATCAGCAATTTATGACACAAATGCAAGCAGTATTGGCGGATTACAGCGTGCAAGAAACGATTGAGGGGTATTTATTTTTTCTACGGCAATGGATCTTGTCGGAAAATTTTTACGGCTGTATGTTTATTAACGCCTGTGCGGAATATGCGGCTGCACAGACTCCGGCACATCGGCAAGCGACGGAACATAAGCAAGCCGTGCAGGCGGTTTTATTGGCAAGATTACAGCAAGCCGGTTTTAAACAGGCGGAAAGTATTGCCGAGTTGTTGTTTATCAGTGGCGAGGGCGTAATTGTTTCCGCCCAAACGTTAGGAAAAGAGGCTGTTGAACAATGGCTCGAACGGCTTCAGCAAAATTTAAACTATTTGGCTAAGTGATTAATATTTTTTCTGTACTGATTTTTTCAGGTTTCCTGATGAACTGTCTGAACGGGTGTGACATTATAGTCGTTCATACCCTCAAACGATAAATCACCTGATTACTGGAACCTCGCCAAACCAATTTCGGATCGGCGAGCCGTTGTTCGAATTTGCCGTCGATTAACACGTCGATATAAGCTAAAAACGCTTGCTGTTCGGCATTCAGCTCTTGCAGGCGATAGCCCGTCCATAGCCAAATATCTTTGTCGGGGCATTCCCGTTTTATCCGTTGTACCAGTGGCAAAAGGGCGGTCAGATTTTTCGGGTGCAGCGGGTCGCCGCCGCTCAGGCTCAGGCCTTGTCGCTTGATCCGAGAGTCTTTTAAATCCGCTAAAATCCGCTCTTCCATCGCTTGATCAAACGGCACGCCGGAACAGAACGACCAGCTTTTCTGGTTATAGCAGCCCTTGCATTGGTGCTCGCAACCCGCCACGAATAGGGTGCAGCGCGTGCCTTCACCGTTGACGACATCGACCGGATAATATTGCAAATAATTCATAACCGCACTTTTATAAATGTTTCACCCGACGTTTCACTTCTTCCTGTTTGCCGCTATTGAACGGACGGGCATCGGGGCTGCCCAAATAGCCGCACACCCTGCGCGTTACCGATACCGAGCTGCTGTCGTGATTGCCGCATGACGGACAGGTGAAGCCTTTGCTGGTGCAGTCGAATTCGCCCTTATAGCCGCAGCCGTAACATTCGTCAATCGGCGTGTTGGTGCCGTAATACGGAACCCGTTCATAACTGTAATTCCATACGTCTTCTAATGCTTTTAGATTGTGCTGCAAGTTCGGATATTCACCGTAGCAGATAAAGCCGCCGTTGGCGATCGGCGGATAGGCCATTTCAAAATCCAGTTTGTCGTACGGATTGACTTTCTTTTCCACGTCCAGATGGAAACTGTTGGTGTAGTAACCTTTATCGGTAACACCGTCAATAATGCCGAACGTTTTGCTGTCGAGGCGGCAGAAACGGTCGCACAGGTTTTCGCTGGGGGTGGAATACAGGCTAAAGGCGTAACCGGTTTCCTGTTTCCAAGCTTCAACCGCACTTCGCAAATAATGAACGAGATCCAGCCCTTTTTGGCGCAAGGCTTGCTGATCGTAAATATGCGTGCCGAACAGGGCGTTGATGGTTTCATGAATACCGATATAGCCGAGTGAAATGGAGGCTCTGCCGTTTTTGAAAATATCGGCGACACAATCGTTTTCTTTTAAGCGTACGCCGCAAGCCCCTTCCATATACAGAATCGGTGCAACACGGGCTTTAGTCTGTTGCAGGCGGGCGATACGGGTCATCAGTGCTTTTTTGGCAATCGCCAAGCGCTGATCCAAAATTTGATAAAACCGCACTTCATCGCTTTTGGCTTCTAAAGCAATACGCGGCAGATTTAAACTGACCACCCCCAGATTATTGCGTCCTTCGTGAATTTCCTGTTGATTTTGTTCATATTTGCCCAAGAAGCTACGACAGCCCATCGGCGCTTTGAACGAGCCGGTCACTTTGACCACTTGCTCATAATTCAGAATATCCGGATACATACGCTGGGTTGCGCATTCCAACGCCAGTTGTTTGATGTCGTAATTGGGATCGGTTGCCTCTAGATTCAGCCCTTTTTTCAGGGTGAACACCAGCTTCGGAAAGATCGCCGTTTTATGATTTCTGCCCAAACCGCGAATCCGATTTTGTAGAATCGCTTGTTGAATCAGGCGCGCTTGCCAGTCGGTGCCGAGTCCGAAACCGAAGGTCACAAACGGGGTTTGTCCGTTGGCGGTATGTAGGGTGTTGACTTCGTATTCCAACGATTGAAAAGCATCGAAGCACTCTTTTTCCAACCGCTCTTTGGCGTAGTCCTGTACATCGGCAATCTGCCATTTTTCGGCGATTGCCAAATGTTTTTCGTAACTTTTCTGCACATAAGGCGCCAGGACTTCATCAATCCGGTTAATTGTGGTGCCGCCGTAAATATGGCTGGCAACCTGAGCGATAATTTGTGCGGTCACGGCGGTGGCGGTGGTGATCGATTTCGGCGTTTCGATTTCGGCATTGCCCATTTTAAAGCCTTGTTCCAACATGCCTTGCAGATCGACCAGCATACAGTTGAACATCGGGAAGAACGGGGCATAATCCAGATCGTGATAATGAATCTCGCCCTTTTCATGTGCCGCAACCACATCGACAGGCAATAAATAGCGCTTGGCGTAGTGTTTGGCGACAATGCCGGCGAGCAGATCGCGCTGGGTCGGAATCACTTTGGCGTCTTTGTTGGCGTTTTCATTCAGGATTTCCAGATTGCTCTGCTCAATCAAGCCTTCAATTTCTTGTGTAAGCTGGCTGCGTTTCTCACGCGCCAAATCACGGTCGTGGCGGTATTCGATATAGGCTCTGGCAATTTGTGGATATGGGCTTTTCATCAGCTGCTCTTCGACCATTGTTTGAATATGGGCAATATCGATTTGCTGCTGATGATGGGCGAAAATGTTACCGCAGACATCCGCCGCACACTGCATGAGAAATTGTTCGTTGTTAATCCCTGTTGCCGCCGCCGCTTTGCGAATGGCCTGTAAAATGCGTTCTGCAACAAACGGTACGCTGGCGCCGTCACGCTTGATCACCTGTAATCCTGACATACATATCCCTTATCTTGTGGTGTTTAAATTTGAAAGCACTATATATAGATATTTTTTAATTAAAAAGCACTATATCTTGAAAACTTGATCTGCGTCAAATAAAAATAATTCTCAAGAAATAAGCGCTTGATTTTGCTTGAAGATAAGATTAGCGGGCAAAGTGCGGTTAGGCTGTTTGATTACAGCAGGTTTTTTATCACCTCAGGAATCGTTTTCGGGGCGGGGATAAAGAGCTGTTTATGGCGGCTGAGTTCGCCTTTTTCCAGTACGATGCTGGTTTTAGCGACGTTGAACTGTTTGCCGAGAAATTTTAGTAGATGTGCGTTTGCCTGTCCGTCGATGGGCGGCGCAGTGACGGTAATTTTCAGTTCTTCACCGTGCAGGCCGACAATGCGGTCTTTGCCGGCTTTGGGTTGCAGCAGAATTTTCAGCCGCAACCCGTTTTCCGTCCGTTCAAGTGCGGTCATTATGCCAGCAGCCACAGTGCGCCGAACAGATTAGCAAGCAGGTTGTTGGCGAAGATTAAGATAAACGCCAACAGCATGACCGAAAAATCAATCATGCCGGTATTCGGCAAAATACGGCGAAGCGGCGCTAACAGCGGTTCGGTAATACGGTATAACTGATATTCCAATGGGTGGTTGCCTTGTGAAAACCAGCTCATCACCGCCCGAATCAGAATCGCCCAAAAAATGATTTCACCGAACGCTTTGACCACCGCCAATACGCCGATCAAGGCAAATTGCCCTAAGTTTTGTGTGGCGGAAAGGCTGCCTATCAGTAACGGATATTTCAGCATGTTGATTGCCGCCGCCAGAACCAGAGCGGCAAAGTCAATATTTTTTCGAGTCGGAATGATTTTGCGTAACGGCGCCAACACCGGTTGTGTCAGTTTGACGACCGCTTGTGATAACGGGTTATAAAAATCGACCCGACAATATTGGAACCAAGCGCGCAATACCAAAATAAACGTATAAAGCCCGACAGCGGTCTGTAGCAAAAATTGTAATGTACTCATGATGATCCTTGAAAGATTAAAAGTGCGGTATAAACCGCACTTTAATAAATATGGGCTGATTTGGCAAATTCAATCCGCACGTTAAATCAAGCGCGGTAGTCTGCCGGCGGCAAATCGAATCGGTGTAAAATATCAATCAACCCGTTTGACCAGGTTGAACGAATCGTTTGCAGATATTGGTTGTGTTCGTCCAATCGAATCCCTTTCGGCATCGCTAGTGAGTCCGTTTGGTAAACCAATAGATCAATCGGAAATCCGACGGAAAGATTCGAGCGTATGGTGGAGTCGAAAGAGACCAACGAGGCGCGGATAGCATCGTCGAGACTGCTGTCGTGTTTAATGGCGCGATCCAGAATCGGCTTACCGTATTTACTTTCACCGATTTGCAGGAACGGGGTGTCGGCGGTGGTGTGGATACAGTTGCCTTCATTGTAGATCATATAGACTTCGGGAGGTTGCTGCTGAATTTGCCCGCCGACCAGAAAGGTACTGCCGAATCCCGGCTGGTTCTGCTGCATTGCCGTAATCTGGCTTTGACGGGCGATACTGCTGGCATATTCGCCAAGATAATGGGCAATGTCGTACAGACTGCCGAGATTGTATAGATTTCTCTCCGCATCGTGCTGAATATCATATTCCAGCCGATTGATGACCGCTTGCGATGTCGCCAGATTGCCGGCGGTCATGATGCAGATAAACCGTTCCCCTTCAATGCCGTAGGAAAACATTTTCTTGAAAGTTGAAATATGATCCACACCGGCATTGGTGCGGGTGTCGCTGGTGAAAACGATGCCTTCTTGTAAGCAGATAGCGGCGCAGTATGTCATGGGCTTTTCCCGTTGATCAGCAAGTGCGGTTGTCGGTTTTGGCACGCTGTTGCTGTTGTTCATTCATGATACGAACGGCGTAATTCATTTTTTCCACACCGCCGCCAATGCGTACGCCCCGAATCGGTGCGGTGTCATTATAGTCTAAACCCACCGCAATTTGTACATGTTGTGATGGTGAAAACAGCAGATTGCTGACATCAAAAATATACCATTTTCCGTCTAGGCAGGCTTCTGCCCAAGCGTGGCTGGCGGAGTGTTCCGCACTGTCCGAATGCAGGTAGCCGGAGACATAGCGTGCGGCGATACCGAAATAGCGGGCGCAGGCCAGAAAAAGATGGGTATGATCCTGACAAACGCCGCTACCCAGTGAGAAGGCGTCTTGCGCCGAAGAGGCGACATGGGTGATGCCGGGAATATATTTTACCCGTTCAAGCAGTGCCTGACTGAAGTCAATCAAACGGTTACGCCGATTTAGCCCGTTTGCGCCGTCAAAAAACGGGGCGGCGAACTCAATCATTGGTTCGGAACATTCGGTCAGTGCCGTTTTGCGCAGAAATAAACCAAGCGGAAGTCGATCGTCCGAAATCGCTTTGATGGCGATATTGATCTCAACCTCACCTTCCGCCGTGATTTGTAGTTGTCGGTGCGGCGAATGCAGATTGACCAAGGTGCAGAAATTACCGAAACCGTCATAACTTTCGCTGCCGAAAGCGGGCAGTGTCAGTGTCCAGTTCAAGACTTGCTGGCGCTGCATGCTTAACGGCGTCATACGCAGCATCTGGATACTGCTGCGTGTCATGGCATCATAGTTGTAAACCGTTTTATGGTGAATAATCACTTTCATATTCCGACCTCAAAAATGTGATCCAGCTGTGCTACCCATTGTGGAAAAAGGGATTTGTCCATGGTAAACACCATCGCCTGCGCCGGTTGTTTCAAATTGTCCCATGCGGTACCGAGCGGAAGTGCGGTCGCCAACGAGGCGACATTGCTGAAGTGTCGGGCGCGGCAGTCACCGAAACGAATGTGTTCGTCCAGTTTTTCGACGGCCTCGCCCAGTTTCCAGAAAATTTTTACCCAGCCGTCCTGTGCGTTCATCGCCTGACGGCAGGCGTACAGCTCAAAACAGGCGGCGCGCAGGCTGCCGTTTTGTCGCAGGCGCGTGACGTCGGTAAACAGCTGATAGGCATCTTTATCGATTACGCCGCGGATAGTTTGTACATTGTTATTAATCATTTCAAAATAGTGCGGCAGCAGCAGCTCTAGTACGAATGCCTCCGGTTGATCGGGGTAATCGGTCGGCGGCGTGATTCCCAACAAAGCCAGATATTGGCGCACCTCGATATCTTTGTGAATAAACAGGCGTGCCTGAATTTTCATGGCGCGCTGCATATAACGGCCGAGCCAGAAAAGATCGTTGGCGGTGGATAGCAGTAATATGTTCATAAATCGTCCTAACGTTGTTGAGTAAAACCGGTTGCGTTATTCGGCGGAAACCGCACTTTGCATCACCCAAGTGTCTTTTACCCCGCCGCCTTGTGAGGAGTTGACCACCAGCGAGCCTTTACGCAGGGCAACACGGGTCAAGCCGCCGGCGGACAACCGCACTTTCTTCGGGGAGGAGAGTACGAACGGACGCAGATCGATATGCCGTGGTGCAATGCCTTCTTCAACACAAGTCGGGCAGGTGGAGAGTGCCAATGTCGGTTGGGCGATAAAACCGGTCGGATCGGCAATAATCCGTTTTTTGTATTCGCTGATTTCCGTTCGGCTCGCTTTGGGACCGATAAGCATACCGTAGCCGCCGGAACCCTGAGTTTCCTTGACGACCAACTGATCCAGATGCGACAGGACATAGGACAGATCCTCTTTTTCACGGCACATCCAAGTCGGCACATTGTGCAGAATCGGTTTTTCGCCGAGATAAAACTCAATCATCTTACCGACATAGGGATAAACGGATTTATCATCGCCGACCCCGGTGCCGGGCGCATTGGCAATCATCACATTGCCGCTGCGATAGGCCGACATCAAGCCGGCAACCCCTAAAACGGAGGACGGATTCATCACCAGCGGATCCAGAAAGTCATCATCAAGCCGACGATAAATCACATCAACCGGGCTGGTGCCCAACACCGTGCGCATAAAGACGTTATTGTTTTCGACATACAAATCATAACCGTGCACCAGCGGTACGCCCATTTCGTGCGCCAAAAAGGTGTGTTCGTAGTAAGCACTGTTGTAGCGCCCCGGCGTTAAGACGACAATTGACGGATTCTCTTTGCCGCTGGCTTCGATCAAACTCTGTTTCAACATTTGCGGATAGGTATTTACCGGCAGGATTCGGCTGTGTTCCAATTGCGGTTTCAGCAGCTGCTCGCTGATATGGCGGCTTTCAATCATATAGGAAACACCGGACGGGGTGCGCAAGTTGTCTTCCAGCACATAGTATTGCCCGTCCTGATTGCGCACCAGATCGATACCGCTGATATGGGCATAGATTTGGGTAGGTAAATCAATATTTAGCATCCATGGCTGGTAGCAAGCGTTTTGCAGAATTTGCTCTTCGGCAATAATGCCGGCGCGGAGAATGTCCTGCTGATGATAAATATCGTGTAAAAAAGCATTCAAGGCGCGAATGCGCTGTGAACAACCTTGTTCCAACAGCTGCCATTCTTGCTGTTGAATAATACGCGGAATGATATCAAACGGAATGACCCGTTCGGTATTGCTGGATTCGCTGTAAACCGTAAACGTCACGCCTTTACGGTAGAATATGTTCAGCGCCTGCTCGTTTAGGGCATGTAACTGATGCGGTGTTTGCCGCTCCAGCCATTGTCCGATAGCATGGTAAGTTTCACGGATCTGTTGATCGGCGCAATACATTTCGTCATAGAATGAAGGGATATCGTTCATTATTGTTATCACTCCTTATGGTCGAATTTCTTTCCATAATCGGTATTATGGAAGGAGATTTCAGAGAAACAACAATTAAGAGAGAATAAATTAATAAAACTGGAATTTAATTAAAATTTATTCAATAAATATTGAATTATATTAAATTTTTTCAAAAATTATTGGATTTTGGTTGATCGGCAACCAAACGGTTGCCGAGGGAGGTGCAGAAGAAATTAAACCGGATAGTCCCACCAGATATCGAATAGTTCGCTGGTTTCGATTTGTTGCAGTTTATTGTCGTTCAGCCAGTTTTGGACTAAAGTGCGGTGCGAGTCATCGCAGTTGCCGACTTTTTCCAAGCAAACCAAGCCTTCCCAATGCAGGTAGCCGCTGCCTTCGTAGGCTAATCCGTGCGGTTTGATCACTTCATCGATAAAACGATCCAGGGTTGCGTCGATTTCTTCGACCGAGGTGTTATCGGCGAATTGCCAACGGACAACAAAGCCCAGCTCTTGGAATTCGTTGAGGTGCATTTTTTTGCGCTGTCTGCGATTACGCTGAATAGCCATACTGTTTTCCTTTTTGGTTGTGTCACGATTGATAAATAAAGTATAAATCCCAAACGCCATGCCCGAGCCGCTGCCCGCGTTGTTCGAATTTGGTTGGCGGACGAAAATCCGGACGCGGGATATAATCGTTTGTCGGCGATTGGTTTTGTAAACGTCCGTTGTTTTGCAGGGTTTCCAACATATGTTCGGCGTAATTCTGCCAGTCGGTCGCCATATGGATAAAACCACCGCACTTCAGCTTTTGTTGAATCAGACGAATAAATTCGGGCTGTACGATACGGCGTTTGTGATGCTTGCTTTTTTGCCACGGATCGGGAAAGAACAATTGCAATCCGCCTAAGCTTTGTTTGGCAATGCTGTCGCGTAAAATTTCTATCGCATCATGGCAGATGACCCGTAGGTTGCTCACGTTTTCCTGCACCGCCAGCGCAACACAGGCGCCGACACCGGGCGTATGCACTTCAATCCCCAGATAATTGCGATCGGGATTGTTTTTCGCCATCTCGACCAGCGACGTTCCCATGCCGAAGCCGATTTCCAGAATAACGGGGTTTTCGTTGCCGTAAATCGCTGCAAAATCAAACGGCGTGTTTTGGTATTCCAACCCGTAATCCGCCCAATGGCGGTTCATGGCATTTTTCTGGTATTCGCTCAAACGGCCGGTACGCAGCACAAAGCTGCGGACTTTGCGCAGATAACGCCCGTCTTCGGTAAATTCTGCCGTTTCCACCGTTTTGCGTTTGCGGTCGGCAAAGGTCGCTTTCGGTTGTGTAAATTCTGACATGCTCACTGATGAAAAGTTCTGTTTTTGTTCAATAGGCGCATTATGCAAATATCCGCAGGGATTACAACTGTTTTTCGAATTTGTTTCGTTATGTGTTGTGATAGCGGTTGAATTTCTTACTCAAGGCGGACAAAAATTGACGGAGTGTTTGCTAAAATGCGCCAACTAAACGGCACAGGCGGGATTTACGGTGCCTGTTTAAGAAATTTTAACGTTTAAAACGCATTAAGGATATAACAAAATGAGAAATAACGGCTATACAAAAACCGCACTTGCTGTGTTGCTGTCCGCTTTTTTGGCGGCTTGTGGCGGTGGCAGCGGCGGCGGTTCGTCAAATTCCGATTCAAAACCGATTGCAAATAATCTGGTTGCTGTGCCGAATGGCGAAGTGTCAAATAGTAACAAAGTCGATGAAAGTGCGGTTGCTGCACTTAAGGAAAAAGAAGCGCGCCAAAAAGCGGAAGAAGAGAGAAAAACGAGATTGGCTGAAAAAGAAAAAGCCGATAAAGAAGACGCAAATAAAGAGCAAGCTCCGACTGGGGTACAACAAGATGATGCGGTTGCCGTTCCGCCTAAAGAAGAGAGCGCTGCGTCGGCAGAACCTGAAAATCCGCCGACGGCTGAAGCGGTGCGGGAAACGGTTTATGAAGGCAAATCAATTTCTCTCGACGGCTCAAAAGCAGATTGGAATGGAAAAGCCGTTAACTATACTGTTGTAAAGGAAGGCGATCAATTCAAGGCAATGCCGAATAAAGACAGCATTCGGATCGGCGATACCAAATTGGAATTGATTGATGCCAAACAGGCCGATTTAGGTTATTACGGTTATGTGTCCACATTTACGCCGGATAGCGGCATTGTGGGGGAAGGCAGCGGTCAAAAACGGACAGTTGATTTGCTCTATGCTTATGACGGCAATAAAAAAGAGAACGAAGCGCCGAAGTTGGACGGCTATAGCGGCACGGTGACCTATCAAGGGGATTTCTGGTATGTGACGAATGGTGCCGATAATGCAGATAAAGCGAATATTGAATTAAATTACAATCCGACGGCAAAAACATTGGGCGGCAATATCAGAGAAACCCAAAAAGGGATTGATTTTGATCTGAAACTGGCAGGGGAGTTGGGCGGAGACTTTATAATGGAAGTCAATCCGGCAAAAAGCAGCCATACATCCGATCGCGTGAGTGAGAAAGGCGCATTAAACGGTCAGTTTCTGGACGGCGGCAAATATATTGTCGGTGATGCGCAGTCCGGTGATGCAGGAAGGCAATGGAGCGCCGTTTTTGCCACACAAGAAACCAAGCGTGTGCCTAAGCAAGATTAATCCGTTTAGGCGTATATCGTCATAGCTTTCCGACCGCACTTGCTGTAAAGTGCGGTTTTTTGTTATTTACAATAGGAACAGCGCACGTTATATGTTAGCCCAATCTTCAATCGATGCCCCTTTTGCCCGCACGGTGCTTGAATGGTATCGGCAATACGGCCGCAAGGATTTGCCGTGGCAGCAAAATAAAACCCTGTATCGGGTTTGGCTGTCGGAGGTGATGCTGCAACAAACGCAGGTGGCAACGGTCATTCCCTATTTCAAGCGCTTTGTCGCAACGTTTCCCGATGTGGTCAGCCTGGCTGATGCGCCGATGGATGAAGTGCTGCACTTATGGACGGGCTTGGGGTATTATGCCCGTGCGCGAAATTTGCACAAGGCCGCACAAATCGTGCGGGACGATTATCACGGGGAGTTTCCGACCGATTTCGAACAGGTTTGGCGCTTGCCCGGTATCGGGCGCAGCACGGCAGGTGCGGTGTTGTCGTCCTGTCTGAATGCCCCTTATCCGATTTTGGACGGCAATGTGAAACGGGTGCTGGCGCGTTATTTTGCGCTGGACGGCTGGGCGGGCGACAAAAAAGTCAGCGATCAATTGTGGCAATACAGCGAACAGGTAACCCCGACGGCACAGGTTGCCGATTTTAATCAGGCAATGATGGATTTGGGCGCGATGGTCTGCACCCGTTCAAAACCGAAGTGCGGTTTGTGCCCGTTGCAAGCGGATTGTATTGCCGATCAACAGCAAAACTGGCAGGCTTATCCGGCTAAGAAACCGAAAAAAGCGCTGCCGGAAAAGCAGGCTTATTTTTTGATCTTGCGGCAGGGCAATACCGTTTTATTACAACGGCGTCCGGCACAGGGCTTGTGGGGCGGACTGTATTGTTTTCCGCAATTTGATACGAAAACCGCGCTTTTGGCCTATTTGCATCAGCAGAATATTCAGGCGTATCAGGAAGGGGTGATGTTTCGCCATACATTCAGCCATTTTCATTTGGATATTGTGCCGATTTATGCACAAAAAGCCGAAAATGGGCGGCAAAAGTGCGGTCAGAAGCACGATTTCAGCAGTAAAATCGCAGAAATTCAGCCGGAATATCGGGCGGAGATACCCGAAAGCGAGAATTATTGGTATAATTTTCAATCACCGCCAAAAATCGGTTTGGCGACACCGATGAAAAATTTATTATTACAATTACAGGCAATGCAACCAAAACAGGATTCGCCTGTCGAATAAATAATCTTATGTAAAAAGGACTAGCAAATGGCACGAACAGTTTATTGTGAATATTTGAAACAGGAAGCCGACGGGCTGGATTTTCAGCTGTATCCGGGGGAGCTGGGCAAACGGATTTTCGATTCGATCAGCAAGCAGGCCTGGGGTGAATGGATGAAAAAACAGACTATGCTGGTGAACGAGAAAAAACTGAATATGATGAATGGCGAGCACCGCAGCTTGTTGGAGCGGGAGATGGTGAATTTCCTGTTTGAAGGCAAGGACGTTCATATCGAAGGTTATGTCCCGCCGAGCCAATAGTGTTAAGCCAGTCATTAGGATTTATCATATGAAAAAGTACTTGCTCCTGTTGTTACTTCCCTTGTTGTATGCCTGCGGTTCATCGCAGAAAAGCGCCGGAATCGATTACGACGATGCCTTTGCCAAAGATTTGCGCGGGCTGGACATTCTGACCGGTCAGTTCTCGCATAATATCGATCGCAAGTGGGGCGTGAATGAATTATTGGTTGCCAGCCGTAAGGATTATGTCAAATATACCGATCAATACAACACACGCAGCCACATCAGCTTTGATGAAGGACGGATTACCATTGAAACTCAGGGCATGGATGCTTACCGGTTGAAAAAGTCGATTGTACACACCCTGATGATGGGGTCGGACGCCAACGGTATTGATTTATTTGCCGACGGCGATGCGCCGATCAGCTCTCGCCCGTTCTTGGCGGGGCAGGTGGTTGACCATAGGGGGGCAAGCATTAATAATCTGGACAGTGCCAATGCCTTTGCCAATCATTTATTACAAACCGGCTTGCAGACACGCCGTTTGAGCAACGGTCAGTTGGTCGAATATGTCACGATTCCGATGATAGCCAACCATATCAATGTACGGGCGCAGAAATATGTGCCGTTCGTGCGTCGTGCCGCCCGCCATTACAATATTGACGAAAGCCTGATTTTGGCGATTATGCAGACCGAATCCAGTTTTAACCCGTATGCCATCAGTTACGCCAACGCCATCGGTTTGATGCAGGTTGTGCCGCATACCGCCGGACGGGATATTTTCCAGATTATGAAAAAAGTGCCGGGACAACCGAGCAAAGAATATTTGTTTGATCCGCACAAAAATATTGATGCCGGTGTGGCTTATCTTTCTCTGCTGCAAAATAACTACTTGGCAGGGATTACCGATCCGTCTTCCAAGCGTTATGCCATGATTTCCGCCTACAACAGCGGTGCGGGCGCAGTGCTGCGTGTCTTTGATCAGGATAAAACCATGGCGGTAGAAAAAATTAACCGCTTGCTGCCTGAGCAGGTATACCGCACTTTGACGACCAGACACCCGTCCGCACAGGCGCGTAATTATCTGGTGAAAGTGGATTCGGCGCAAAAGAAATATCGGGTTCGAGCCAATTAATAAACAGATTGCGGATTAAAAATAAACGCTTTGCACATAAAGCACGCAAACAAGCGAAGTGGAGCAAGTTTTTTGAAAATAGGTGTTGACTTGAAAGCGAAAAAAACGTTTAATACGCACCACTGATGAGTTGCCTCGATAGCTCAGTCGGTAGAGCAGGGGATTGAAAATCCCCGTGTCGGTGGTTCGATTCCGCCTCGAGGCACCACTTTTCCTCCTTAGTTCAGTCGGTAGAACGGCGGACTGTTAATCCGTATGTCGCTGGTTCAAGTCCAGCAGGAGGAGCCATTATTCGTGACCCGTTGAAGGAAACTTCAGCGGGTTTTTTTATGCTTACCGTGTAGAATAAAGATAAAAAACCGCACTTGCTGTTTGAAATAGTATTCGGCAGATAAAAATCTGCACCTTAGTCGGTTGGGGATTTCGCCAACGTTTACGGTGCAGATCAACATCAAAAAGCGCTTCGGTACGGAACGGCAGCCTCGTTAATTGCTGAGCCCCAACAAAGCATTGCTGATTTCGTTGTCGTTGTAGAATTTGGTGACCACATCCTGAAACGATTTATCCAGAACTTTGCGGATACCGTCATTATCTACGCCAAATACGCCCTCTTGGGAATTGGTGGCGCCGAAGCTTTTCGAGAATGTTCCTTTTGCGCCTTGCACTTCAACCACCATGTTGACTTTACTGTCGATTTTATATTTCAGATTGCCTTCTGCAACTTGTGCACCGAAATCGGTGATTCGGACAACGACATTGCTGTTTGAATTTGCACCGCCGGCAATGCGGAAGCCTTTGCTGTTCAAGCCTTGCTGCACCACTTGTTGAAACAGTTGCGCAACTTCCGGGCTGGCGCTCAGGTGCTGCATACTGCCACGGGAGCTGTAGCTGGCGATGGTCGTGCTGCTGCGTTGATCTTGGGTTACGACGTTAACCGCAACGCGCTGGTTTGCGGTATTGAATTGTGCCGCAGGTGCCGGCGGGGTGAAAGTCAGCGTATTGTTTTGTGTTTGGCAGCCTGCCAGCAATACCGCACTTCCCAGTAATAAGGCGGAAGAAAGTGTTTTTAATGAATGTTGTTTCATTGTCTCTCCTTAACTATCCAGTTTAAAATGTCTGTCGTTGATTATTGTTGCAAACTAAAGCAATAAAGTATAGCGTTAGACCGCAAAATCGTTATTTTATTCAAATTCTACGTGTGGGAGTTTTATGGATCAACAGCAAATCAGTGCGCTTTTGCAACAAGCGTTGCAACCGAGTTATATTGAGGTTTTGAATGAGAGTCATATGCACAGCTCGGGCAAAGGGGCGAATTCGCATTTTAAAGTGATTATTGTGGCTGAAGCGTTTAATGCCTTGCGAGCCGTTGCCCGTCATCAAAAAGTCTATCAAATTCTGCAACAAGGGTTTGAACAAGGGATTCATGCATTGGCGATTCATGCTTATACCGAACAAGAATGGGCGAAAAAACAACGGCAGGTTATTACGTCACCAAATTGTATGGGACACGGTGATTAACTCTTTATAGGTAAAATTGTAACAATTTAGCTACAAACCATGATAAAAATGTGATCAGATCAAAAAAAGTCGTGGTTAAAGTGGAATTCCAGGCGCTTAATTGGTTACAATAAGCCGTTTTTATTATCAAAAAATTAACTATCAAAAATATTGTCCGGTGAGGAGGATTGTTCCGACGAACAGTGGGATTATTTTTGATATTTTACAGAATTTGAGTTTTAAATTTTATGTTTGAGTGGTCTGTGTTTAGTTGTTGTGGAATTTCCATCTTTAGACCTTTCCTCCATTCATTGCTCAAAACGAGGTTGCCGGTATAGCTCTGATGAGGGATTTATACGGGCGGCTGTGATGTAAACCTAACTAAAAAGTAGTGCTAACAATATGATTACAATTAAGAAAGGCTTGGATCTTCCAATTTCAGGGAAACCGGCACAGGTAATCCAGAATGGCCCTGCCATTACTGAAGTTGCGGTGCTTGGCGAAGATTATGTGGGTATGCGTCCGTCTATGAGTGTTCGCGAAGGTGATGTTGTCAAGAAAGGCCAGGTACTTTTCTCCGACAAGAAAAACCCCGGTGTGGTGTTTACTGCACCGGCAAGCGGTACTGTGACGGCGATTAATCGTGGCGCCAAGCGTGTATTACAATCGGTTGTGATTAAAGTTGAAGGTAGTGAACAAATTACATTTGGCAAATATGATCGTCAACAGCTGTCGGCCTTAACCGATGAACAGGTTCGGGAGAATTTGTTGCAGTCCGGGCTCTGGACTGCATTGCGTACTCGCCCGTTCAGCAAATCACCGGCGGTAGATGCCGTTCCGGCGGCAATTTTCGTCAATGCGATGGATACCAACCCGTTGGCGGCGGATCCGGCGGTTGTGATTGCTGACAATGAGCAGGCTTTTCAGGACGGTTTGGTGGTCATCAGTCGCTTAAACAGCGAAAAACTGTATGTCTGTAAAGCAGCCGGTTCTGCTATTGTTATTCCGCAACTTGCCAAATTACACGCTGAAGAATTCAGCGGTCCGCATCCGGCAGGATTGAGCGGTACGCATATCCATTTCTTGGAACCGGTCAGTGCCGCCAAAAGCGTGTGGACGATAAACTACCAGGACGTCATTGCCATCGGGCATTTGTTTACCAGCGGTGAATTGTATACAGACCGAGTGATTGCGTTGGGTGGTCCGCAAGTCAAGGAACCGCACTTGGTGCGTACCCGTGTGGGTGCTTCGTTGGCGCAACTGACAGCCGGACAGCTGAAAGACGGGGAAAACCGTGTGATTTCCGGTTCGGTATTAAGCGGTATCATTGCAGAGGGGCCACATGCCTATTTGGGCGCTTACCACCAGCAGGTTTCGGTGTTATTGGAAGGTCGTGACAAAGAGTTTTTCGGCTGGATTGTACCTTCTGCAAATAAATATACGGTTACACGCACAACGATCGGGCATTTTTTAAGTAAGAAATTGTTTGACTTCACCTCGGCCGTGAACGGTGGTGAGCGTGCGATGGTGCCAATCGGCAGCTATGAACGTGTAATGCCGCTCGATATTTTGCCGACCATGTTGCTGCGCGATATGATCGCAGGCGATACCGACGGCGCACAGGCGTTAGGCTGCTTGGAACTGGATGAAGAAGACCTGGCGTTATGTACGTTTGTTTGTCCGGGTAAATATGAATATGGTCCGATCTTGCGTGATGTTCTGACCAAGATTGAGAAGGATGGTTAAAGATGGGCTTAAAACATCTCTTTGAAAAAATGGAACCTGCATTTTTACCGGGTGGTAAATATCAGAAGTTCTTTGCGTTATATGAAATGGTTGCGACGATTTTGTATACGCCGGGTACGGTGACAAAATCCGGTTCCCATGTTCGTGATGCGCTGGATTTGAAACGCATGATGATTTTGGTATGGCTTGCGGTTTTTCCGGCTATGTTTTACGGTTTGTATAATGCCGGCGGACAAGCGATAGCGGCCTTGAATTATCTGCATCAAGGCGCTGCTTTGCAAACCGCGATTAGCGGTGATTGGCATTATTGGCTGACCGAAAGCCTGGGCGGCACACTGGGGGCCGATGCCGCTTGGGGTAGCAAAATGTTGCTGGGTGCAACCTATTTCCTGCCGATTTATCTGACGGTATTGTTGGTCGGCGGTATCTGGGAAGTGCTGTTTGCAGTGGTACGCGGTCATGAAATTAACGAAGGCTTCTTTGTTACTTCCATTCTGTTTGCGTTAATCGTGCCGCCGACATTGCCGTTGTGGCAGGCGGCGTTGGCAATCACTTTCGGGGTTGTTGTTGCAAAAGAAGTTTTCGGCGGGGTCGGCAAAAACTTCCTTAATCCGGCATTAGCTGCCCGTGCGTTTTTGTTCTTCGCCTATCCGGCGCAAATTTCCGGTGATGCGGTGTGGGTTGCCGCAGACGGTTTCACCGGCGCAACCGCACTTTCACAGTGGAATGTCGGCGGCGAAAGCGGATTGGTCAATAATATCACGCAACAACCGATTACTTGGCTTGATGCCTTTATCGGTAATATTCCGGGATCCATCGGTGAAGTCTCGACATTGATGCTGATTTTAGGCGGTGCATTTATTATTTTCACCCGCATTGCTTCTTGGCGTATTGTTGCCGGCGTCATGATCGGTATGATTGCGATGTCCGCACTGTTCAATGTAATCGGCTCGGCGACGAACCCGATGTTCTCCATGCCTTGGTATTGGCATTTGGTGCTGGGCGGTTTTGCGTTCGGTATGCTCTTTATGGCAACGGATCCGGTATCAGCGTCTTTTACCAACAAGGGCAGATGGTGGTATGGCATTTTGATCGGTGTAATGTGTGTCCTGATTCGTGTGGTTAATCCGGCATATCCTGAGGGCATGATGCTGGCGATTCTATTTGCCAACTTGTTCGCACCGTTATTTGACTATCTGGTTGTTCAGGCGAATATCAAACGTAGGAGAGCACGCAATGTTTAAGAAAGACAGTTTTGCAGGCACGATTCTTGTTATTTTTTTAGTCAGCTTGGTCTGTTCTATTATTGTTGCCGGTTCTGCGGTCAGTTTGAAGCCAAAACAGGAAGAGCAGAAGCTTCTGGATAAGCAAAAAAATATCCTGAGTGTTGCCGGCTTATTAAAACCCGGAATCAATATCAATGAAGTTTATGCGAAAAATATTGAGGCTCGTTTGGTAGATCTGAACAGTGGTGATTATGTTGCGCAGCAGGCAGGGTTTGATGCGGCGGAAGCGGCTAAAAATCCACAGACCAGCATCGCACTGTCAGCGAATGATGATTTGGCGAAAATTCGCCGTCGTGCCAATTTTGCAGAAGTTTATCTGGTAAAAAATGATCAAGGGCAAGTAGAGAAAATCGTGTTGCCGGTTTATGGTTCCGGCTTGTGGTCGGTGATGTACGGCTTTATGGCGGTACAGCCTGACGGTAATACAATTGACGGCATTACTTACTATCAGCACGGGGAAACCCCGGGTTTGGGCGGGGAGATTGAAAATCCTAATTGGCAGGCTCAATTTGTCGGCAAGAAAATTTATGACGCACAAGGTCAAGAAGCACTGACTGTGAAAAAAGGCGGTTCGGCTGATAAAGAACACGGAATTGATGCTCTATCCGGCGCTACCTTGACGGCGAATGGTGTTGATGCGAGTTTCAAATTCTGGTTTGGCAAAAACGGCTTTGGTCCGTTCCTGGAGAAACTGAGAGCAGGAGAATTAAACAATGGCTGAGTTAAAAGGCAGAAAGGGCTTGTTGTTATCGCCGATTCTGGATAACAACCCGATAGCCTTGCAAATTCTAGGGATTTGTTCGGCGCTGGCGGTAACCACTAAGTTGGAAACGGCGGTAGTGATGGGGATTGCGGTAATTTTCGTTACGGCATTTTCAAGTTTCTTCATTTCCACTATTCGTAATTTTATTCCGAATAGTGTGCGTATTATCGTTCAGATGGCGATTATTGCCTCACTGGTTATCGTGGTTGATCAGGTATTACGCGCTTATGCATATGATATTTCCAAACAATTGTCGGTATTCGTTGGATTGATTATCACCAACTGTATCGTAATGGGACGTGCGGAAGCATTTGCGATGAAAGAGCCGCCGTTAGACAGTTTCCTTGACGGAATCGGTAATGGTTTGGGATACAGTGCAATCTTGATTGTGGTTGCCTTCCTGCGCGAACTGATCGGCTCCGGCAAATTATTCGGTGTGACGGTGTTTGAAACGATCAACAACGGTGGCTGGTATCAACCTAACGGTTTATTCCTGTTGGCACCGAGTGCATTCTTTATTATCGGTTTTGTCATTTGGCTTCTGAGAACTTTCAAACCGGAACAAGTGGAGAATAAATAAGCATGGAACATTATATCAGTCTTTTTGTGCGTTCGGTTTTTATCGAAAACATGGCACTGGCGTTCTTCCTTGGAATGTGTACTTTTCTGGCGGTATCAAAAAAGGTTTCTACCTCGTTTGGTCTTGGGATTGCGGTTATTGTCGTTCTGGGAATTTCCGTACCGGTTAATAATCTGGTCTATAATCTGATTCTGAAAGATGGCGCATTGGTCGAAGGTGTCGATTTAAGTTTCCTTAACTTCATCACCTTTATCGGCGTTATTGCTGCGTTGGTGCAGATTCTGGAAATGATTCTGGATAAATATTTTCCGGCATTGTACAACGCACTGGGCATTTTCCTGCCGTTAATCACGGTAAACTGTGCAATTTTCGGTGGGGTTTCCTTTATGGTACAACGTGATTATAACTTTGCCGAATCAATTGTATACGGCGTTGGTGCGGGTACCGGCTGGATGTTGGCAATCGTTGCTTTGGCAGGCTTGACGGAAAAAATGAAATACTCGGATGTGCCGAAAGGTTTGAGAGGCTTGGGGATTACATTTATTACTGTTGGTTTGATGGCGCTTGGCTTTATGTCATTCTCCGGCATTCAGTTGTAAAGAGAGGAATAGCAGATGGAAATCATTTTAGGTATCGCAATGTTTACCGTGATTGTTTTGGTTTTGGTGGTTTTAATTTTGTTCGCCAAATCCAAACTGGTCAATTCCGGTGACATTACAATCGGCATCAATGAGGATCCGAGTAAAGCGATTAAGTTGCCTGCGGGCGGAAAACTGCTTGGTGCATTGGCAAGTGAAGGCATTTTTGTCTCTTCTGCTTGTGGCGGCGGCGGCTCTTGCGGCCAATGTAAAGTGAAAGTGTTGCATGGCGGCGGCGATATTCTGCCGACCGAACTTTCCCACATCAGCAAAAAAGAAGCCAAAGAGGGGTGGCGCCTGTCTTGTCAGGTGAATGTTAAAACCGATATGGAAGTAGAAGTCGAACCTGAAATTTTCGGGGTGAAAAAATGGGAGTGTACTGTTATTTCCAACGACAATAAAGCGACTTTTATCAAAGAGTTAAAATTAGCAATTCCGGAAGGTGAAGAAGTCCCGTTCCGTGCGGGCGGTTATATTCAAATCGAAGCCGAACCGCATACGGTGAAATACAGTGACTTTGATGTGCCTGAAGAATACCGTGAAGACTGGGATAAATTTGATCTGTTCCGCTATGTATCCAAAGTGGACGAGCCGATTATCCGGGCATATTCAATGGCTTCTTATCCGGAAGAAAAAGGGATCATCATGTTGAACGTGCGGATTGCAACGCCGCCGCCGAAGCAGCCTGATGCACCGCCGGGGCAAATGTCGTCTTATATCTGGTCGTTGAAAGCCGGCGACAAAGTGACGATTTCCGGGCCGTTCGGGGAATTTTTCGCTAAAGATACTGATGCTGAAATGGTATTTATCGGCGGTGGTGCCGGCATGGCGCCGATGCGCTCACATATCTTCGACCAGCTTAAACGACTGCACTCGAAACGTAAAATATCGTTTTGGTATGGTGCGCGTTCTAAACGTGAAATGTTCTATGTGGAAGATTTTGACGGCTTACAAGCGGAAAATGATAATTTCAAATGGCATGTCGCTTTGTCCGATCCGCTGCCGGAAGACAATTGGGACGGCTACACCGGCTTTATCCATAATGTGCTGTATGAAAACTACCTGAAAGATCATGAAGCGCCGGAAGATTGTGAATACTACATGTGCGGACCGCCGGTGATGAATGCTGCCGTTATCGGTATGTTGAAAAATCTGGGTGTTGAAGACGAAAATATCCTGTTAGACGACTTTGGTGGTTGATGAATCACTTTCTGAGATGAAAAATGTCAGTAAAACAAGTAATTAACCGGCTAGCCCTGATCGGGCTGGCCTTTTTTATCATCGGTTGCGGCGACAGAACGGCCGAAGTGGCTTTTTCGGGCAAGACAATGGGAACAAGCTACAGTGTCAAATATCTGACGGACAGCCGCCAAAACTTGCCCGATCAGCAACAGGTGCAACAGGCAATTGACCGCACTTTGCAAGAAGTCAATCGCCAAATGTCCACTTATCAAAAAGCGTCGGAAATTTCACAATTTAACCAAATGCAAACGGTGCAAAGTGCGGTTTCCGTTTCAGCGGAATTCGGCAAAGTCGTAGAGGAAG
Organism: Chelonobacter oris; assembly: GCF_000772535.1. GTDB lineage: Bacteria > Pseudomonadota > Gammaproteobacteria > Enterobacterales > Pasteurellaceae > Chelonobacter > Chelonobacter oris. Next base: position 126,101 of record NZ_JSUM01000010.1, on the reverse strand, counting down.
CCATTCGCTTGAACCGTTTGACGGAAGGTGCATTGGATATTACTGTCGGGCCGCTGGTCAATTTGTGGGGCTTCGGTCCCGAAAATCGTCCGGAAAAGGTGCCGAGTGATCAAGAAATTGAGGCTCGCCGTGCTTCCGTCGGTTTGGATAAGCTGTCGCTGACCAAACAGGGCGGACAATATCAGCTGGCGAAAGCCGTACCGAATTTGTATATCGACCTATCAGCAATCGCCAAAGGCTTCGGCGTTGATCAACTGGCTGAATATCTGGATTCGTTGGCAATTGATAACTATATGGTAGAAATCGGCGGCGAAATTCGGGCGAAAGGGGTTAATCATTCACAAAAGCCGTGGCAAATTGCGATTGAAAAACCGGAATTCGACGGTTCAAGAGCGGTACAGCTGGTGATCGGCTTGAAAGATATGGCGATGGCGACATCGGGTGATTACCGTAATTATTTCGAGCAGGACGGTGTGCGTTTTTCACATGAAATCGATCCGCATAGCGGCAAACCGATTCAGCATAATCTGGTGTCGGTAACGGTACTCGATCCGTCGACCATGACGGCGGACGGATTGGCGACGGGCTTGTTTGTCCTTGGGGCGGAGGGCGCATTGGATATTGCGGAAAAAAATAATCTGGCGGTTTATCTGATCATCAAGACAAATCACGGTTTTGAGACTAAAATGTCATCAGCATTTAAACAAATAGCACAACCTTAATAAACAAGGACTGACTCATGAATCTCTTTTTTATCACTTTCGGGTTTTTTGTACTGGTGATCTTGGCCATGTCAATCGGTTACTGGGTTAAACGCAAGTCCATTCACGGCAGCTGCGGCGGAATTGCTACATTGGGACTGGAAAAAGTCTGTGATTGCCCGGAACCTTGTGATAACCGTAAAGCAAAAATGGCTGCCGAAGCGGCCAGACAGCAAAAATTAGCGGAGCAGGAGCGTATTCTGTAGCGTTGGGTTATAGCCACCGCGCTTTAACTTCTGATTCGATGATGTTCGATTCAAGCAAGCTATCACACAGGATTATTTATTCACTATTGGAACACAAAATGACTTTATTTTCAGCGACCTATGAAAAAATCAACGCGCTTACAGCGACACAAAAAACGGCCAATTCCGGCAAAAAAGTGATTGTCGGCATGTCCGGCGGCGTAGATTCCTCCGTCTCGGCCTATATTTTGCAGCAGCAAGGCTATCAGGTGGAAGGGCTGTTTATGAAGAATTGGGAGGAAGATGACGATAGCGAATATTGTTCGGCGGCGACGGATTTGGCTGATGCGCAGGCAGTATGCGACAAGCTTGGGATGCATCTGCATAAAATCAATTTTGCGGCGGAATATTGGGATAATGTATTTGAACACTTTTTGACTGAATATAAGGCGGGACGTACGCCGAATCCGGATATTTTGTGTAATAAAGAGATCAAATTCAAAGCGTTTTTGGAATATGCCGCCGAGGATCTGGGGGCGGATTATATTGCGACCGGGCATTATGTGCGGCGTACCGCACTTGAGCAGCCCGGCAAGGTGCAATTATTGCGTGGTTTGGACAACAATAAAGACCAAAGCTATTTTCTTTATACCCTGAGCCATCGACAAGTGGCACAAAGCCTGTTTCCGGTCGGCGAGCTGGAAAAACCGATAGTGCGGCAAATTGCGGAAGAGCTCGATTTGATTACGGCTAAGAAAAAAGATTCGACCGGTATCTGTTTTATCGGAGAACGCAAATTCAAGGGTTTTCTCGCCCGTTATTTGCCGGCGCAGCCGGGTGATATTCGCACAGTGGACGGTGAGGTTATCGGCCGGCATGATGGGCTGATGTATCACACGCTCGGACAACGCAAAGGCTTGCGTATCGGCGGCTTGAAAAATGCCGGCGATGAAGCTTGGTATGTGGTGGAAAAAGATCTGGCTAACAACGAATTGATTGTGGCACAGGGGCACGATCACCCCCGTTTGTTTGCCAACGGGCTGATTGCGCAGCAACTGCATTGGGTGAATCGGGAAATCATGAGCGTACCATTGCGCTGTACTGTGAAAACCCGTTATCGTCAACAGGATGTGGTTTGTGAAATCATACCGCTAAATGATGAAACCATCGAAGTGCGGTTTGATGAACCGCAAGCGGCAGTTACGCCGGGACAATCTGCCGTTTTTTATGTTAATGATGTCTGCTTAGGCGGCGGCATTATTGAACGGCAGATTAAGTAAGCGGATGCTAATGAGATGAGTACCGCACTTGAAATCCGTTTGATGCAGCCGAATGATTACCCACACGTTGCTGATTTATGGCGAAATACGCCCGGTATGGGCATGAGTGAAATAGATGACAGCGAACAAGGCATTTATGCTTTTTTGGCATTTAATCCGGATTTGAACTTTGTCGCCTTGCAAGGACGTAATCTGCTCGGGGTGATTATGTGTGGTTACGACGGTCGTCGCGCCACCATTTACCATATGGCAGTGGCGCAGAATCAACAGGGAAACGGTATTGGTACCGCACTTTTGCAGCGATTGGAACAGCAGTTACAGGCGAAAAATATCACTCGCGGAAGGTTATTGGTGTTTACTGACAATCAAAGCGGCAACGCATTTTGGACACAGCGGGGCTGGACGTTGCAAACCGCATTGAATTACTATTCGAAAGAGATTGGGGTGTAACGCGTACCGTGCTGTTGTAAACTTTTAAAAGAAGCCGAATAATGCTATAGTTTTGGTTAATTTGATAGATGCTTACGAGTCAATAAAAGGATTATTTTAACCATTATGGCGGATTACCACGATCTCACTTTGGCTTTAGCCGGCGTTTGTCAGTCAGCGAAGCTGGTACAGCAATTTTCTGAGCAGGGCGGCGCCGATCAGGCGGCATTTTCCGTTTCTCTCAATTCATTAATCAATACCTCTCCCAAATCGACGCTTGATGTTTACGGCAATGATGTCGCCAATTTGAAATTAGGGATTACCACGTTGCTGGAACAGGTTTCCGGTGCTAAAGGCGAGCTGGATATGAATGTCGGGCGGTACTGGATGAGCCTGATTGCGCTGGAAGCGAAACTCGATAAAAATCTGCAAGCCAAACAACTGTTGGGAAACCGAATTCAGGGGCTGGATCGCCAGTTACACCATTTTGAATTGTTGGACGAGCAGATGATTGCCAATATTGCGGCGATTTATGTCGATGTGATCAGCCCGTTGGGGGCAAAAATTCAAGTGAAAGGTTCCCCTTTGTATTTGCAACAAAGCGGCATTCAGAATCGGGTGCGTGCAACGTTATTATGCGGTATCCGTTCGGTAGTGCTATGGCGGCAATTGGGCGGTTCCCGTTTGAAATTACTGTTCAGCCGCAATAGATATCATCAAGCGGCACAACAAATTTACTCTTCATTTTAACTATTTATTACACGGAGTTTTCCTCATGGAACTTAATGCTTTAACCGCACTTTCGCCGATTGACGGCCGCTATCAAGACAAAGTCGCCAGTTTACGTTCTATTTTCAGTGAGTTTGGTCTGTTGAAATTCCGTGTAACAGTGGAAGTGCGTTGGCTGCAAAAATTGGCGGCGACGGCGGAAATTGCTGAAGTTACGGCGCTTTCGGCACAAGCTAACGATTATTTGAATCACATTGTTGAGCATTTTTCGCTTGAAGATGCGCAGCGGATTAAATGCATCGAACGCACCACCAATCATGATGTGAAAGCGGTAGAATATTTTCTGAAAGAAAAATCCGAAGCATTGCCCGAACTGGCGGCGATCAGCGAATTTATCCATTTTGCCTGCACCTCGGAAGACATCAATAATCTCTCCCATGCACTGATGCTGAAAACCGCTAAAGACGAGGTGTTGTTGCCGGCATGGGAAAAATTGATCGCTGAGATCAACGGCTTGGCACAACAGTTTAAAACCATTCCGCTGTTGTCGCGCACCCACGGTCAACCGGCTTCGCCGTCGACGGTCGGTAAAGAGATGGCGAATGTGGTTTATCGCTTGCAACGCCAGTTCAAACAGCTGCAACAGGTGGAAATTCTGGGTAAAATCAATGGTGCGGTCGGTAACTACAATGCGCATCTGTCGGCGTATCCTGAAATTGATTGGCACAAATTCAGTCAAGAATTTGTTGAGAACTTGGGGATCGTTTGGAATCCGTACACCACCCAAATCGAGCCGCACGATTATATTGCCGAACTGTTTGACAACGTGGCGCGTTTTAACACTATTATGATTGATTTCGACCGTGATATGTGGGGCTATATTGCCTTGAACCACTTCAAACAACGCACCATTGCCGGAGAAATCGGCTCTTCGACCATGCCGCACAAAGTCAATCCGATTGATTTTGAAAATTCCGAAGGCAATTTGGGGCTGGCGAATGCTGTGATGGCGCACTTGGGGGCGAAACTGCCGATTTCCCGTTGGCAGCGTGATCTGACCGATTCCACCGTATTGCGCAATCTCGGCGTAGGATTGGGTTATACCCTGATTGCCTATGCCGCAACCTGTAAAGGCATCAGCAAACTGGAAGTGAACGAAGCGCATTTACGTGCCGAACTGAATCAAAACTGGGAAGTGTTGGCAGAGCCGATTCAAACCGTGATGCGCCGCTACGGTATTGAAAAGCCGTATGAAAAATTAAAAGAACTGACCCGCGGTAAACGGGTTGATGCGGCGGCAATGCAGGCGTTTATTGACGGTTTAACGATTCCTGAAAATGAGAAAGTGCGGTTAAAACAACTGACACCGGCAAATTATATCGGAGCGGCAGTGGCGTTGGTGGAAAAACTGTAACGGCGGAAGTGCGGTTCGAATAGACCGCACTTTGCGATTTGCTCGACAAAACGAAAAGATTAACGCTATAATTCATAGCGTTTATATTCATTACTTAAAGAAGGAATACAAAATGGGTTTAGAAAAGGTCCCTGCCGGTAAAGCATTGCCGGACGATATTTATGTTGTGATTGAAATTCCGGCCAATGCCGATCCGATTAAATATGAAGTAGATAAAGAATCCGGTGCGGTATTTGTCGACCGTTTTATGGCGACAGCCATGTTCTATCCGGCGAATTACGGCTATATCAATAATACGTTGTCGTTAGACGGGGATCCGGTTGATGTGTTGGTGCCGACACCGTATCCGCTGATTCCCGGCTCAGTGATTCGCTGTCGTCCGGTCGGTGTGCTGAAAATGACCGACGAAGCCGGTTCGGATGCTAAATTGATTGCCGTGCCGCACAGCAAACTGAGCAAAGAATACGATCACATCAAAGACATTAATGATGTACCGGCTTTGTTAAAAGCACAGATTCAACATTTCTTCGAAAACTACAAAGCGCTGGAAGCCGGAAAATGGGTGAAAGTGGACGGCTGGGAAGGTGTTGAAGCCGCACGTGAAGAAATTAAAACCTCTTTTGAGCGTGCTCAGAAATAACGTCGTTTCTTTCCCCGTTTTCGGAAAGTTGGTTTATTGATTGATACCGCTCTTTGCAAAAAGTGCGGTATTTTTTTAATTGTGAGGAAATGATGATGAGAAAGCAAATCAAAACATGGGCGTTGGCGGTGGCATTGTCGTCGGGCTTGGCGGCTTGTGCCGATACGCAAACCGTTAATCAACAGGCGGCAAGCAGTTATACGCAAACCGTCAATGAAATGAAACAAAAAGGCGTGATTGACGCCTCCTCAACCACGGCGAGACGGATTAACACCGTATTTCAGCGGATTAAACCGTATGCCGAAAAAGCCAATGATACCGGTGTGCCGTTCCAGTGGCAGTTGACGGTGATGAAGAGCAATGAATTGAATGCCTGGGCGATGCCGGGCGGAAAAATGATGTTTTATACCGGACTAGTGGATAAACTGAAGTTAACCGATGATGAAATTGCGGTGGTGATGGGACATGAAATGGCTCACGCCTTGAAAGAGCACGGCAAACAAAAAGTGAATTTCAGTATGGCAACCGGCTTGCTCGGCAGTGTCGGCAATGCGGTATTGGCTGCAACCACCGGTTATGATTTTAGCCCGGTTGTCAGTTTGACCCAAGAATACGGACTGAACAAACCGTTTTCGCGCAGTAACGAAACCGAAGCCGATGAAGTGGGGCTATTGCTGATGGCGGAAGCCGGCTATAATCCGGAGTCTTCAATCAGACTGTGGCAAAAAATGAGCGAGGCAACCGGTGGTTCAGGCGGGGCGCTGGAAGGTTTGGTATCGACCCACCCGACCAATGCGGATCGTGAAAACAACCTCCGCCGTTTGATGCCGGAAGCGCTGGCGGTGTATAACAAGTCAAGAAAAGCAGGCTGATTGTTGAAACAAATCTCTTTTTTGTGTCTCTTGGCGCTCAGTACGGTATTGAGCGCCTGTGTCGACAGCCACGATTTGAATCAAAAATCGGCTAAAAATTATCAGCGGATTGTCGAGCAAATGGAGATGTTCGGCATTGTCGATCATGATTCCGCCACAGCGACAAGGGTGCAGACCGTGTTTGCCCGTTTGCAGCAAACAGCGAATAAATACAATGACAGCGGACAGGCGCTTGATTGGCGGATTACCGTTTTTCGTAGCCCTGAAGTCAGCGCTTGGACTATGCCGGGCGGAAAAATGATCGTGTATTCTTCCTTAGTGGAGAAGTTGCGCTTAAATGATGATGAACTGTCGATTATTTTGGCGCATGAAATGGCACACGTTATTAAGGAACACGGCAAAGCGCAACTGAATGTCAATCGTGCCACGAGGCTGTTAAGTGTTTTTGGCGGTGCGGCGATATCAAGTGCGGTCAACTATGCCGGATCTGCTTTAGCACTTGCGCCGGAATACGCCATTACTCGGCCGTTTTCACGTGCGAAAGAGCTGGAAGCGGACAGAATCGGTTTATTATTGATGGCGGAAAGCGGCTATAATCCGCAAGCTGCAATGCGATTATGGCGCAAGTTGTATGAATTTGCCGGTGACGGTGATACGCAAGGTTTCTTGCAGCGGATTCGTGACACTCACCCCGGCTATGCCGAACGTGAAGCCAATATTCAAACCGTCTTTCCGCAGGCATTGGCGTTGTATCAACAAAACCGTTTGAATAAACCGTAATGGCAAAAATAGAAATAGTTTAATGTCTATTTTTACAGAAAACGTGATTTGATATTTTCAGGAACTAATTTCCAGCTTAATATAAATTTTCTCTTTTACTGCAATGATAATATTATCTATCAGCGTAGCGAAATAACAGTATATATTCAATACGAGAATATTAGCGATTTAGCATTAATATATTATAATAGACAGCCGAATGGTTGTTTATAACAAGTTGATATTATTGTGATTTTTATTATTTCAATCGATTATTTATCTCATTAAATAAAAATTGAGTCAAATGTAAAATCTATTTATTGGATAAAAGAAATCTTTTTGAGTTTAATTTTACGAACTCAAAGTGCGGTTGAATAAAAAAGCGGAACTGAGTTCCGCTTTTATTTGGGATTTAAACGATTATGACAGTTTTTCGACCAGCATGGCTTCCAGTTTTTCTTGGTCAGCGGCAAATTTACGAATACCGTCGCTTAGTTTTTCTACTGCCATCGGATCGCTGTTGTGCTGCCAATAGAATTCCGCTTCGGTTAGCGGTTCAGGGCGTGTTTCCACGTTGCCTTTGAATTCCAGTTTACGCACTAACGGCTCGTTGCTTTCCTGTAATTCTTTCAATAAGCCCGGAGCGATAGTCAGACGATCACAACCGGCAAGTTCGGTGATTTCGCCGATATTGCGGAAGCTGGCGCCCATGACCACGGTTTTGTAATCGTATTTTTTATAGTAGTCGTAAATTTCGGTAACCGAAACCACGCCCGGATCCTCATGCGGTGTATACGCTTTTTTGTCGGTATTGGCTTTGTACCAGTCCAGAATACGTCCGACGAACGGAGAAATCAGATAAACTCCGGCTTCGGCACAGGCACGGGCCTGTGCTTGTGAGAATAACAGTGTCAGGTTACAATTAATCCCTTCTTTTTCCAGTACTTCGGCGGCACGAATGCCTTGCCAGGTTGAGGCGATTTTGATCAGGATACGATCGTTGCCGATGCCGGCCTGATTATACAAGTTGATCAGTTTGCGGGCTTTTTCGATAGTCGCCTGCGTGTCGTAAGAAAGGCGGGCATCGACTTCGGTAGAAATGCGGCCGGGTACGATTTTCAGGATTTCCAGTCCGATATTGACCGCCAGTTTGTCTTCGGCGTCAATCAATTGTTGTTTTTTATCATCACTTTGTTGCTTGGCATAGGCCACCGCATCATCGATTAACGGAACATATTGCGGTAAAGAAGAGGCGCTCAGAATCAGGGACGGGTTGGTCGTGGCATCTTGCGGCTGATAGGTTTTAATGGCTTCGATATCACCGGTGTCGGCTACAACCACCGTGATCTTGCGTAATTCTTGTAATTGCGACATAGTTTTTCCTTATGATAGGCTTAAATGAAATTTTCGGTTTTATTCTAACCCTATTAAGCCCGAATATACCAATGATTTCTCCGATAGATGAAAATTTTTCCCTCGGAACTCAAGCGGCAAAATATTCGCATGATCAATAGCCTGATTTCGAGTACAATCAGGGCAATATCTCTGTTTTTATCACCATGGGTTACGGAATGAAGAAAAATAGCTATAGCCTGTTGACGATTTTGGTTGTCGGGGCGCTCTACGGCAATGCGGCACAGGCCGATCTGAGACAGCAATGTCTGCTGGGCGTACCGCACTTTCAAGGCGAACCGGTGCGCGGCAATCCGAATGAACTGCCGGTGTACATTGAAGCGGATCGCGGCGAGATGCAGCATGCGACCGAAGCCACCTATCAGGGAGATGTGGATATCAGGCAGGGCAATCGCCATTTACGTTCGCAACACGCCAAAATTACTACACAGAGCAGTGGCGAACAGCTTGAGCGCTTGGCGTATATGGATGGTGAGCTGGCTTATCGTGACGAACAGATCGATTTAAGCGGCAGCAATGCCAAAATTAATTTGAACAGCAAAGACAGCGATATCGAAACGGTGGATTACCGGTTTGTCGGGCGACAGGGGCGCGGTACGGCAGAGCAGGCGGAAATGCGTGAGCGCTACCGCACTTTGCGCAATGCGTCCTTTACCTCTTGCTTGCCGGATGACAATGCTTGGTCGATTGAAGCGGACGAAATCCGTCAGGATATACAAGAAGAAGTGGCGGAAATGTGGGGGGCACGTTTTAAAGTGCTTGGCGTACCGATTCTGTATTCGCCTTATTGGCAGTTGCCGTTGGGCGATCGCCGCCGCAGCGGTTTATTGATGCCGCAGTTCAGTTCTTCCAGTCGTGACGGCTTCAGCTATGCGCAGCCGGTATACTGGAATATCGCCCCGAATTATGATGCCACCATCACGCCGAATTTGATGACGGATCGCGGTTTGCAGTTGCAAACCGAATTTCGTTATCTGACCGACTTCGGTTTAGGGACTATCGCAACGGAATATTTGCATAAAGATCGTTTGAAAGAATATCTCGGCGAAAATAAATCCCGTCACCTGTTCTTTTGGCGGCATTCAGCCGGTTTCGGCGACAGTTGGCGCGCAAATCTGGATTATACCCGGGTCAGCGACAACCGTTATTTCAATGATTTCAGCTCGGAGTACGGTAACAGCACCGACGGTTACGCTACACAGCGTTTTAGTGTCGGCTATTATCAACCGAATTATAATCTGACGGTTTCAGGCAGACAGTTCCAAATTTTTGACGAAACGGATATCGGCCCTTACCGTGCTTTGCCGCAAATCGATTTTAATTATTACCGCAACGGCATGGCGAACGGTTGGCTGGATTTTGCGCTTTACTCGCAAGCCGTACGTTTTGATAACGACAGTGCGCAGATGCCGAAAGCTTGGCGTTTTCACTTGCAGCCGGAAGTGAATTTGCCGTTGAGTAATGACTACGGCAGCCTGAATTTACAAGCCAAGCTTTATGCTACCCATTATCAGCAGAGCAAAGGCAAGGGTGTCGATGCCGAAGAAGTTGAAGCGCGGGTAAATCGTGTGTTGCCGCAGTTCAAGGCGGATTTACAAACGGTTTTGTTCAATGAGAAAACGTTCCTTGACGGCTACAGCCAAACCATTGAACCGCATGTCCAGTATTTATATCGGCCGTATAAAAACCAGAGCAATATCGGTGCCGCGGGCGTGAATTCCGACTATCTCGGTTTGGGTTACGACAGCGCATTATTACAGCAAGACTATTTTTCACTGTTTCGTGATCGCCGCTACAGCGGGCTGGATCGTATTGCGTCCGCCAATCAGGTGACGGTCGGCGGCACGACTCGTTTTTTTGATGAAAAGGCGGACGAACGTTTTAATTTCTCATTGGGGCAGATTTATTATCTGACCTCTTCCCGGATTGACGATTCCACCGACAACAGCACCAGCGGGCGCTCTTCTTCCTGGGTGATGGAGTCCGACTGGAAAATCAATCAGGCTTGGCAATGGCGCGGCGGTTATCAATATGATACGGTGCTGAATAAAACGGCATTGGTCAATATGGTGCTGGAATATAATCCGAGCGGAAATAATCTGGTGCAGTTGAATTATCGTTATGCCAGCCAAAATTATATTGATCAGAATTTGCAGAACGGCGCCAACCGCTATAATCAGGATATCAAGCAAATCGGCGCGACAGTGGCTTGGGATATCAATGACAACTGGGCGGTGATCGGGCGTTATTACCACGACATGGCGTTAAATAAGCCGGTCGAGCAGTACGGCGGGGTGCAATACAACACCTGCTGCTGGAGTGTCGGTGTCGGCGCACGCCGTTATTTGACCTCGCCGAGCGCCAACAGCGATTACAGCAGCAATAACGTATTTTATGATAACTCGTTCTCAATCAATTTTGAGATTCGGGGATTGGGCAGCAACTATTCCAGCGGGTTGCGCAGTATGTTACAAAAAGGTATGTTGCCTTATGTTAAACCGTTCAGCTTGGAATAAATTAAAATAACAAGGAAATTCATGAAAAAATCCATTTTATTGTTCAGCGCCGTGTTCAGCACTGCCGCCTTGGCATCGAATGCCGTGATCAACCAGAATTTAGCGGCGTTGGGTATGACTAATGTTCAGGTGCAGGCTTCACCATTGAAAGGGATCCAATCGGTTGTCGCCGATCAGGGCGTTTTTTATGTCTCTGATGACGGCAATTATATTTTGCGCGGCGATCTGTTCGAGTTGAAAAACGGCGATTTGGTCAATCTCAGCGAGCGGATGCTGTTTGATAAACTGAATGCCTTTGCCGATCAAATGATTGTTTATCCGGCAAAAAATGAAAAATATGTCGTGACCGTATTTATGGATATTACTTGCCATTACTGCCATTTGCTCTACAGCAAAAAGCAGGAATATAACGATTTAGGTATCACCTTGCGCTTCCTGGCATTTCCGCGCGGCGGACTGGAAACGCAGACCGCCCGGCAAATGGAAGCGATCTGGCAGGCGAAAGATCGTAATGAAGCGCTGGATAAAGCCGAAAACGGCGAGTTGCCGAAAGCACTGAAAACCCCGGATATTGTCGCCCGGCACTATGCGTTGGGGCGTCAATACGGCGTACGCGGTACACCGAGCATTATTACCGACAGCGGCGAAATGCTTGGCGGTTATTTGCCGCCGAAAGAGTTATTGGACGTGTTGCAGGATTCCCAATAACCTGACCAAGCGGGGCGTAAGCCCCGTGATATGACCGCACTTATCCGTTTTATCAACAAGGCGTAACCGATTCCGTGAATAAAATTATTTGCCGCCGCCAACCGCAGCTTGTGTTGCCGTTGGCGGATCATCCGTTGCTTGACCGCATATTTTCCGCCCGTAATATTCAGCATAAACACCAACTTGACCGCACTTTGCAGTCGATGTTGCCGCCGCAGCGGCTGAGCGGCATACAAAGTGCGGTCGAATTATTATTGTCGGCGCATGAACAGCAGCAAAAAATCGTGATTGTCGGTGATTTTGATGCGGACGGTGCGACCAGTACCGCACTTGCGGTGTTGGCACTGCGACAACTCGGGTTCCGGCAGGTCGATTATTTAGTGCCTAACCGTTTTGAGCAGGGTTACGGATTGAGTGTCGATGTGGCAAATATGGCGTTGCAAAAGCAGGTCGACCTGCTGATTACGGTCGATAACGGCATTTCTTCCCATGACGGGGTTGACTGGATTAAAAGTCATGGTGTCAAGGTGATTGTGACCGATCACCACCTGCCGCCGAGTGTATTGCCGCAGGCGGATGCGATTGTTAATCCGAATTTGGCGGATTGTGCTTTTCCTTCGAAATCGCTGGCGGGAGTTGGTGTTACCTTCTATCTGATGTTGGCGCTGCGGGCGGCATTGCGTGATCGCAATCTGATTGCCGCCGAGGTACTGCCCAATTTTGCCGAACTGCTCGATCTGGTTGCTTTGGGTACGATTGCCGATGTTGTACCGTTGGATCAAAACAACCGTATTTTGGCTTATCAGGGCATCAGTCGGATTCGCGCGCAACGCTGTCGCTACGGGATTCAGGCATTGGCAGAGATCGCTAATCGTGATCTGAGCCGCTTTGTCGCCTCTGATCTGGGATTTTCCATCGGGCCGCGCCTTAATGCCGCCGGCCGCTTGGACAATATGAGTGTCGGGGTGGAATTGTTGCTGGCGGAAGATATGCAGACCGCCCGCAAATTGGCTTACGAATTGGATGCCTTGAACCAAACCCGTAAAGAAATCGAACAGGGCATGAAACTGGAAGCCTTGAAAATTTGTAGCAGCTTGACCGATATGGAACAGCAGTTGCCTTGGGCGATCGCACTGTATCAGGCTGATTGGCATCAAGGCGTGCTGGGGATTCTGGCGTCACGGCTTAAAGATCGTTTTCATCGGCCGGTAGTGGCGTTTGCACAAGATCAGCGCGGCATTTTGAAAGGTTCCGCGCGTTCTATTGAAGGGCTGCATATTCGTGATGCGCTGGAACGAGTGGATCAGCGCTGCCCGGGCATGATATTGAAATTCGGCGGTCATGCGATGGCGGCGGGACTGAGTATCGTCGAGACGCGGTTTAGCGAGTTTCAACAGGTTTTTGCCGATGTGGTGTGCGAGTGTTTGAGTACGGAGCAGTTGACCGGCGTGATCTGGACGGACGGCGAGTTATCGCCGCAGGAGATGAATTTAGCGACGGCAGAGCTGATTGCGGCTGCCGGCCCTTGGGGGCAGGCATTTCCGGAGCCGTTATTTGACGGGGAATTTGAGGTGTTACAGCAGCGTTTGGTCGGCGGACGCCATTTAAAAATGATGTTGCAGCCTTGCGGTGGGGCAATGTTGTTGGATGCCATCGCCTTTAATATTGATCCGCAACGTTACCCCGATTTGTCGATTAAGCGGATGAAGATCGCATATCGCTTGGATATTAATGAATTTCGGGGTAACCGCCAGTTACAGTTAATGGTAGAATATCTGCAACCGTTATAAAAATAGCGTAAAATAGTCGATACGGAAATTCGGGATTGTATCGCAAGTGCGGTACAAAAAGTCAGATAAACGTGCAGGGTGTATTAAGTTATCGAATGAAAACCCAAAAAAGTTGGTTGCTGCTGGTCAGTGCTTTTTTCTCTTTTTATACTTCGCAAGTTACGGCTCAGGCAGGCACAGTAGAGCAGGCCGAAAATCAACGCATACAACCGACCTATGCACTGCCGACTGAAGCAACGGCGGCAGATGCGGATAATGGTGAAACTGAATCCCGAATAACATCGGGAAACGGTGAATTTGCCTTCGAAGACGGTAAAGATTACTTCTCTTATACGATCCCGATTAAATCCAATCCGATTGATAATCGGATCGAAATTAAACTGTTTTTTACTTATGAATGCGCCTATTGCCTGACTGCTTTCGATAACTTAAGTCTGTATCAGCGCTTGCATGATGAACAGATCCGCTTGATTTTACAGCCGATTGCCGCAGACGAAGCGCTGTTCGGACCAAATGTCTATTACAGTCTGCTCAATTTGGACAGAGCGGGATTGGCGGAGTTGTTGCTGTTTGACAGTGCCGAACAGCAGGGCAAGGCCTCATTGGTGGAAGGCGAAAACTTATACCACTGGCTGATCAGTCATAACGTGGCACTGGATCAATTTCTAATGCAGCTCAAGTCGCAAGCGATTGCTGCAAAAGCAAAAGAGGCTGTCGATCTGACGGAAAAATACGGGGTTTTCACTAGTCCGTTTGTGGTGATTGACGGGCAATATGTGTTGACCAGCAGCACGTTATACAATGACGATTATACTTTTGCAGTGATGGATTTTTTAATCTCACGGATTTTACAGCAAAAACAGCCTAAAAATCACTTTATTGTCGGAACGGACGGCAACCCCAATAACCAAAATAATGAAGGAATGAGATGAAAATCGGAATTGTCGGTGCAATGGCGCAAGAAGTTGAAATTTTATGCAATAAAATGACCGGGCTGACCAGCCGCAAGGTCGGCAGTTGTACGATTTATCAGGGCAATCTGGCCGGCACGGAAACGGCATTGGTACAGTCGGGCATCGGCAAGACGGCGGCGGCGATGGCAACGACCGCGCTGATTTTATTGGCTAAACCGGATTGTGTCATCAATACCGGTTCTGCCGGCGGCATTTCGGCGGCATTGAATATCGGCGATGTGATTATTTCCGATGAAACGGCGTATCACGATGCCGATGTGACGGTCTTCGGCTATGCCAAAGGGCAGTTGCCCGCCTGTCCGCCTACATTCCCTTCTAATCAGGCATTAATCGAATTGGCGGAAAAAGCATTGCAGACACAAGGCAAAAGTGCGGTCAAAGGGCTGGTTTGCAGCGGTGATGTGTTCTGTAACGGCGAGCAGCAAATTGCAAAAATCAAAGCGGATTTCCCGCAAGCGGTTGCGGTCGAAATGGAAGCGGCGGCCATTGCTCAAGTGTGTTTCGCGTTTGACCTGCCGTTTGTCGTCGTGCGGGCGGTGTCCGATGTTGCCGACAAAGAATCGCACATTTCGTTTGATGAGTTCTTGCCGTTGGCGGCACAGCAGTCGTCGGAAATGGTACTGGCAATGTTGACGGAGCTGTAAAACCGCGCCAATATTGCCGCCGGACTGCTATTTTTTGCGGTTTTGTCGTAGTTTTTGCAGGAGCGGGCGGTAATTTTCTTCCTGTTCCTGATAGTCAAAAACCGGCAGTGATAAATGGAAATAAATCGCCAATAAACGTAGGCCGAAACCGCTAATCAAGGTGACAATCACCACCATATTGTGCGTAATCCCCAAATAAGGCAAGCCAAGATAAATAACGGTGGAAAGCAGGGCGACACTGGCATACAGCTCTTTTTGAAAGACCAAAGGAATACGGTTGCACAGCAGATCGCGCAGCACACCGCCGAAAGCGCCGGTTACCACCGCTGCAACCGAGGCGATAATGAAACCGTGTCCCATATCCAGCGCCACTTGAGCGCCGATAATCGAAAAAACGATCAGCCCTAAGGCATCCAAGACCAAGAATACGGTGCGAAAATAGCGCATTAACGGTGCGATAAACACCGTGAGCACCGCTGCACCGGCAACAATCAGAATATATTCGGGGTGGGCGACCCAGCCGAGCGGATAGTGTCCGAGCAGCATATCCCGAATGGAACCGCCGCCGATTGCCGTCATCGAAGCGATGATAATCACCCCGAACAGATCCATTTTTTCACGTCCGGCAGCCAGCGCACCGGTGATGGCTTCCGCAGTGATGCCGATAATATAAAGCACGGTCAGTAACATAATGAAGAGTATCGAAAGAAAAAACAGGTAGCATAGCGTAAGCGGATTTGCCGATGAGATAAAGAAAAATTTGATGTCGGCGACATTTTTTCGATCAGCGGCTTGTTTAAACCGCACTTCGGGTTATGATGTAATCAAATTGTTATAAAAAAGAAACAACATGATTAAAAGTAAAACCAGAGATTATTTCTGGGCAACCTTGGTACTATCGGTTTCTTCTTTTCTGGTGTTTGCCAATTTATATGTGGTGCAGCCGCTGCTA
Organism: Chelonobacter oris; assembly: GCF_000772535.1. Classification (GTDB taxonomy): domain Bacteria; phylum Pseudomonadota; class Gammaproteobacteria; order Enterobacterales; family Pasteurellaceae; genus Chelonobacter; species Chelonobacter oris. Next base: position 110,035 of record NZ_JSUM01000010.1, on the reverse strand, counting down.
TCGATGTTTGCCGAGGGCTATGATATTTCCCTCAATCTGGCAAACTGGGTTTTTGCCTCGGCATCGCTGGGCATGAGCCTGTGTTTGATTCCGTGGGCGCTGTTGGCGGATCGTTACGGGCGCAGACTGGTGATGCTGCTCAGTCTGGGATTGTCAGCCCTATTTTCGCTCAGTCTGGTATTCAGTGATTCAGTGACGATGTGGATTGTGCTGCGCCTTCTGCAGGGCATTGCGCTGGCGGGGTTGCCGGCGGTGGCGATTGCCTATATCAGCGAAGAATTCGAGGCGGAGGCGGTGATTCCTGCGGTCGGAATTTATATTGCGGCGAATTCCATCGGCGGCATTTCCGGTCGTATTCTTGGCGGTACGTTGGCGGAAATGTTCGGGTTAACCGCGCCGATGCTGCTGACCGCACTTTTAACGCTGCTTGGTGCGCTGCTGACCTATTTTTGTCTGCCGAAAGAGCGCTATTTCAAGGCGCAGTCGTTAGCATTTCAGACCATTCTGTGCAATCTTTGCGGACATATCAAGAATCCACTGTTGTGGCGTACTTTTTTAATCGGCGGAATCTGTTTCGGCATGTTCGTCAATATGTTTTCAGTCATCGGATTACGATTGCAGCAGGCGCCTTGGCTGTTCAGCACTTTGCAGGTTTCGCTGTTGTTTCTTTGCTATCTGAGCGGAACCTTTGCCGCCTCGATGGCGGGGCGTTTTAGCCGTCGTTTTAACGCCCCGCGCGGAATGTTGTTCGGTTGGCTGTTATTGATGTGCGGTATGTTGTTGTTGATCAGCAATTCGGTTCTGATTCTGATTGCCGGTTTGTTGCTGTGCAGTATCGGTTTCTTTTTTACTCATGCTTTGGCCAGTGCATGGGTCGGCAAAAATGCCGCTCATGCCAGAGCGCTGGCATCCGCACTTTACCTTTCCAGTTATTATCTGGGCGCCAGCATCGGCGGCAATTATTTGTTGACGGTTTGGCAACGGCTGGGCTGGCAGTGGGTTGCGCCGTCCGCCATGCTGTTGCTGCTTTTGGTATTGTTGCTGCTGCTAGGCATGTTTAAGCCTCGTTCATAGTGATCCCGCTTTTAAAGGACTTTCTGCTGTCCGCTTTTTGTGACTGTTATTTCAGAAATTATTAAAGTAGATTGATAATCCCTTAAATAATCAGTAAACTCAAACCCCCTGTCGGTAAAGGCAAGTGGGCTTTATAAAAATGTAAACAGTTTTTTATTTTGTTTATTTGATAATATATGGCGTTTTATGCTGATTTGTTTGCTAATTAAAGTATTAACATGAAGCGTTTTGGTAAAAATAGAAAATAATCGTCAAGTTTGCTTGCCGTGTCGTTTATTTTTTTAAACAGCGATTTTTATCAAATTCAGACGAAATAAGCCGTTATTTAAGAACCTTGAGAACAAAACTATGACAATCAATACAGAATCAATCCAAACAGAAGCGGTTTCTAACTGGAAAAGCAAACTGTCCGCATTAGGCCCCGGGATTTTAATGGCCTCTGCCGCCGTGGGCGGTTCACATTTAATCGCCTCCACCCAGTCCGGGGCGATTTACGGCTGGCAATTGGCGATTATTATCATTTTGGCCAATCTGTTTAAATATCCGTTTTTCCGTTTCGGCGCACAATATACGCTGGATACCGGTAATACCCTGTTGGAAGGCTATCGTCAGAAAGGGCAATTTTATTTATGGATTTTTGCGGTGCTGAATGTCTTTGCCGCAATCATTAACACCGCCGCAGTCGGATTACTGTGTGCCGTGATTCTCTCTTTCGTGCTGCCGTTTAGTGTGCCGATGCCGCTCTTAAGTACGGTCGTGTTGCTGATTAGCCTGTTGTTACTGCTATTGGGTAAATACCGGGTGCTGGATACGGTTTCCAAAATTATCATGATCAGCTTGACCATCGCGACCGTAAGTGCGGTGGTGATAGCGATGAGCCGTGGTGCGGTCGCTGCGCCCGACTATGTGAGTGCAACGCCTTGGAATCTGGGCGCGTTGGCATTTATCGTCGCATTAATGGGCTGGATGCCGGCGCCGATCGAAATTTCCGCCATCAATTCGATGTGGGTGGTGGCGAAGCGCCGTCTGACAAAAGTCTCTTACCGTGACGGGCTGTTCGATTTCAACGTCGGTTATATAGGTACTGCGATTCTGGCCTTGGTGTTTCTGGCGCTGGGGGCTTTGGTTCAACACGGTTCCGGCGTGGAAGTCGAGCGGGTCGGCGGCAGATATATTGCCCAGTTGATCAATATGTACGCGGTGACTATCGGTGAATGGTCCCGCCTGCTGATTGCGTTTATCGCTTTCGCCTGCATGTTCGGCACCACGATCACCGTGATCGACGGCTACAGCCGGACTAATGTGGAAGCATTACGTCTGATTTTGAAGAAACAGGAAACCAGACAGGGCTTTTTGAATCTGTCGATGGTGTTCACCACATTATCCGGCTTGGTGGTATTATTCTTCTTTAATAATGCGTTAGCGCCAATGTTGCAATTTGCGATGATTGCTTCTTTTGTTTCTACACCGATTTTCGCTACCTTGAATTTGTTGTTGGTGATGAAAGGCGAACATAAAATCAGCAAAGGCCTATATTGGCTGTCGGTTATCGGTTTGATCTATTTGACTGCATTTGCGCTGTTGTTTATCGTACAGCAATTGGGCGGATTGGGCTAACACTGACCACAGTGTGTATAAAAAAGAGCGGTTTTATCCGCTCTTTTTTATTGCCAAACCCGCCACAAATAAACGCCAAGTGCGGTACAGAGTAATGCTCCGAACAGATGAACGGAGATGATACTGAGGGCGTTAAGCCATTTGTCGTGCATCAACTTCTCGATTACTTCGGCGGAAAATGCCGAAAACGTGGTGAAGCTGCCCAAAAAGCCGGTAACCAGAAACAATCGCCATTCGGCACTGATTGTCGGAAAGTCGGCAACTGCACCCATTAACACACCGATTAACAAACTGCCGAAGCAATTGACGAAAGCCGTGCCGAGCGCCAGTTGGCTCAGCAGCGGGTTCAGCAATAACGATAATGCCCAGCGCGCGCTTGCGCCTAAACCGGCACCGCAACACAGCAGCAACAGCATTTTCATGATTATGACTGATAAGGTTTGGTTTGTGCCAGACAGGCATATCGATTGTTCATTTCCTGCGCCCATTGATCCAGCCGTGGTACGACTTGCTGCGGATTGATGCCGATAACATTCCGTCTGAAATGGAAAAAATCGATTACGCAGACGATATACAGTGTTGCGATATTCAGTTCGCTGCCGAGCTGATCCAAATGTTGTTCCAGATAGCACAATGAGCGGATATTGCGTTCGATCAACTGTTGATGGCGGCTGTCCCACCATTCGCTTTGATCGCGCATCATTCGCTCACCCAGATACAGCAAGGTATTTTCCATAATGCCGTCGGCAACGGCGTGGAAGTTCAATATTGGCCAACGCTGTTCACCTTGCGGGAAAAGTGCGGTATTTGCGCCTAAATTATCCAGATATTCGGCTATCAAGGTGCTGTTAAACAGCCATTCGCCCTGCTCGGTTTGCAGCGCCGGAATGCGCCCCAACGGATTATCCCGATTGTGAGGGGAATCGGCCTTGGCGGCGACAGTAGCCATTAATTCGACTTGGGCGTCAAGTCGGTGATGTGCGATCACCGACCGCACTTTGCGCACAAAAGGGCTGGTGGTGGAGTACCAAAGTTTCATGTTATACCTCTTGCTATGGTTAAATCAGACGGAATAATGCGCGTAAATAGGCGGCAACCGATTCATCACGGTTCAGCCCGATTGGCTGCAAGTGCGGTAGCGCCGCTTTGACACGGGGATCGGCATTGCCCATCACACAACCGCGTCCGACCTCGGTCAGCATTTCGATGTCGTTCATGCCGTCGCCGAATGCAATGCAATCCGCTAATTCATAGTCACGGCTTTGAAGTAAATGTGCCAGCGCATTGGCTTTGGTGACGCCCTGATTCATAATTTCCAGACAAATCGGCGTGGAGTAGGTCATACTGACTTTTTCACTGTAATGTTGACGGATATAGTGCTCAATCGATGCTAAATCCTCGGCGGTTTTGCCGATGAAAAACACTTTTTCCGTGCCTTTGCCGTGATGGCGAGAAAAATCAACCACGTTGTAATCGAAGCCCGAATCTTTATGATATTTACGCAACTGTTTCAAATCGATATTGATAAACCAACCGTCGTCCTGATAGGTATTCAGCACGATCCGAGTCGGATCAAAGTCAATATTCATTAGTTCGAAAGCGATATTTTCTTGCAGACTGTTGCTGTACAGCAGATTGCCGTGCAAATCGTGAATCCGTGCCCCGTTAGAGGTGATCATGGCGGCTCGTTCGGCGTCGATTTTTTTCAAAATATGAGACACGTCAGTGTGATTGCGGCCTGATGCCAACACGATGTCAATACCTTGATTTTCCAAGCGCTTAAGAGTTTCTGCGCTGTAATTGCCGACGATATGTTGATGGGTGAGAAGCGTGCCGTCCAAATCGGAGACAACGGCACGGAAAGTGCGGTTAAAAGTCATATCAAATCCTGAATAAAAAGAAAGGGAATTGCATTTTATGATAGCAAAGTGTGCTGCTGATTGTCGGATTATTTTCGGTTTATCTGTAAACGGAATTAGGACTTGCGGCGGTTTATTGCAAGGTTTCCGCCACCGGCTGTGCCAACACCCACGGCGCCAACACCACCGCCCACATCAGTTGATTATCTTGATAAAACTGTCGTGCCTGAGTTTCCGTCACTGCATAAAGCCGTTTCTGTGCGATTAAAGCCGCAATATAGCGACTGTTATCCTGCACCATTGCCTGCGCCACTTCAAGTAAATCGAGATCGGGATCAATATACAGGACTTTGCCGCGGGCAAAGTGCGGTTGGAGTTCATGCCAATGAATTTTGGCGGTTTGTTGGTTGAGGTTAGTCGTCTTATCTGTCTGCATAATACTTCAGAAGAAAAATAATTGCTGTAACCGATGATATGATAACAACGGCATGAATCACGGCAGTTGTGATTCTCAACCTTGACTGTTTGCACACCACATGAAAGTTCTTGCCAAAAATACGCTATTAATCAAGAAAATACTAACCGCATATCAAATATATGCGGTTAGTCAATACGGTTATGCCGACCGCACTTTGGCGTCGGCGATCGCTTCACTGACACGTTGCGGGGCGACGCCGCCTTTGGCGCAGCGTTTGTCGAGGCAAGATTGTAACGATAAGATCGGATAAACGTCTTGCTCGATCACAGCGTTAAAACGTTTGAATTCGGCAAGTGAGAGCGCTTCTAAGGCTTTTTGTTGTCCAATCGCATATACCACGGCCTCCCCGACGATATGGTGAGAATCACGGAACGGAATACCTTTGGCGACCAGATAATCCGCCAGTTCGGTGGCATTGGCATAGCCTTTCAGTGCCGCTTCTTTGGTTTTTTCCGTATTGACTTTAATGTCTTCCAACACCAAGGTTGCCATGTCCAGACAATCATGCCAAGTGTCCAACGCATCGAAAATGCCTTCTTTGTCTTCCTGCATATCTTTGTTATACGCCAGCGGCAGACCTTTAACCGTCATTAGCATACCGTTCAGTGCGCCGACCACGCGTCCGGTTTTGCCGCGAATCAGTTCGCAGGCGTCCGGATTTTTCTTTTGCGGCATTAAAGACGAACCGGAGGTGACTTTATCCGACAACTCGACGAAATTGGCTTCGCCGCTGTTAAAGATGATCAGATCCTCGGCAAAACGGGAGAGGTGAACCATACTCAATGATGCGACTGATAACAGCTCGATAATATGATCGCGATCGGAAACGGTATCCAAACTGTTATGCGTTGCGAAGGCAAAGCCCAAATCCTGAGCCAGTTGTTCGCGATCAATCGCATAGGCTGTGCCGGCGAGTGCGCCGCAGCCGAGCGGACAGCTGTTCATGCGTTGATAGGCATCAGCCAAGCGGGAATAATCCCGATCCAGCATTTCGAAATATGCCAAACACCAGTGGGCGAAAGTGACCGGCTGCGCCCGTTGTAAATGGGTGTAGCCCGGCATGACCGCATGTTGATTGGCTTCGGCGGTGGCAATCAGTTTGCGTTGCAATTGACGAAGAGACTTTTGCAGTTCGGTGACTTGCTGTTTGCACCAGAGTTTAATATCAAGGGCGACTTGATCGTTGCGGCTGCGCCCGGTGTGCAGTTTTTTGCCCAGATCGCCGACTTTTTCAATCAGTTTGCTTTCCACCCAACTGTGAATGTCTTCGTGATCGTCTTGCAGAATCATTTGCGGTTCGGCGGCAACTACGGTATGCAGCGCCGACAAGGCTTGTTCCAATTGCTGTTGTTCGGCTGCCGTCAGTACGCCAACCGCAGCCAGCGCTTTCGACCAACCGATTGAACCCTCGATATCCTGTTCCGCCAAACGGTAGTCAAAGACCAGTGAATCGTTAAATTGTTTAAAACGTTGATCCGCCGCTTGCGTAAAGCGTCCGCCCCAAAGTGCCATAGTGTCCCTCTTTATAATCGTATAGTCGTTATCTGTTTATCAATATGAATTGCTTTACGGCTGAATGCGTGTTCCCACGATTTCACCGCTCAAAAGTGCGGTCAGCCGGTCGGGGTGTTTCCAGTTGGCGATGTCCACGCCGCGCCCTAAATCTTTTGCCGCTTCCAGTGCGGCATTGACTTTGACGATCATGCCGTCGGTGATCACTTTGTCGGCAATCAACTGCGCAATTTGTGCGGCATTCAATTCGGGAATGCGGCGTTTGTCGGCATCCAACACGCCGTCGACATCGGACAGCATCACTAAATCGGCATCAATCAGTTTGGCAATGGTGATCGCCGCTTGATCGGCATTGACATTCATCAGTCGCCCTTGGTTGTCCAGCCCGATCGAGCTGATAATCGGCAGAAAATCGGCTTGCAGCAATTGCTGCAATAATGTCGGATTTTTCGGCACGACATTGGCAACGTGCCCCAGTTCCGGATCAAATTGGTGCGCCTCGGTCATGTTGCCGTCCGCCAAAAACAGCCCGACCGCACTTAACTGCATAGTCAGCGCCTTGGCAAGCAGGGTTTTATTGGCAATGCCGGCAAGCGCAGCGACAATAATATCGATTTGATCGCTTGGCGTCACCCGTAAACCGTTTTTCTTCTGTACCGGCAGATCCAGTTTTTTCATCAGATTATCGACCACAATGCCGCCGCCGTGCACGATCACAATCGAGCGGTTATGGCTGCGGCGGTAATCGGCAAGTGCGGTCAGCAGGTTATCCATCGCCTGCGGGTTGTCGAGCAGCACGCCGCCGACTTTGAGAACAAGTGCTTTCATTCCATCGTCCTGTGTATTAAAAGAGACCGGTGGTTTCCGGGAAGTCGTAACGGATATTGGCACATTGTACCGCCTGTGCCGATGCGCCTTTCAGCAAGTTGTCTTCCGCACCGACGATAATAATGTGGTTGTCTTTGACCGCAAAGGCGATATCGCAAAACGGCGTAAATTCCACTTGCTTGATTGACGGAAAGTGACGACCGCACAGGCGCAGCAGCGGTCGGCCGTGATAAGCCTGTTCAAATGCCTGTTGTACCTGTTCGGCGGTGACGCCGTCTTTCAGCTTGGCGGTGATGGTCGCCAGAATGCCGCGTTTAAAATTACCCAAGTGCGGTGTAAAAATCACCTCACAGCCTAAATGTGTTGCGATTTCCGGTTGGTGGCGATGGTTGAATACGCCGTACGGATTCAAGCTGACCTCACAGAAACTGCTGTTTAAAGCGGCTTTGCGTCCTGCACCGCTGACGCCGCTGACGGCGTTGATCACCGGCAGTTGCGAGCGGTCGATCAACTCGTTTTCCAATAGCGGTTTCAGGCTCAATTGCGATACGGTCGGATAACAGCCGGCGACGGCGACCAGATCGGTTTGTTTGATTTGTTCGTGATTCCATTCCGCCAAGCCGTAAACCGCACTTTGCAACAGTTGCGGATATTGATGTTCAAAGCCATAATATTGCGGATAGAATTCCGTGTTGTTGACCCGATAAGCGCCTGACAAATCAAACACCTGACAGCCGTTATTCAGGAAAATCGGCGCGTAATCGTGGCTGACCTCATGGGCGGTGGCGAGAAAGACCGTATCGCACTGCTGCGCTAAGCGTGCGATGTCGGCTTCGTCCGGCGGCAGCGGCTGTAACGGCAGATCGACTACACTGCGCAGCTGCGGATAGAGAACGGAAATCGCTTTGCCGGCGTCGGCACTGTTGGTCGAAACATACAGCCCGCTCAGTTCAAAGTGCGGGTGGCGGTTTAAAATCAGGGCAAGTTCTGCGCCGGTGTAGCCGCTGGCACCGACAATGATGGCTTTTAATTTTGACATAGGGTACGCTAGTCCTTATAACATAAACGAAGGTCGACAGACTTGACTATTGTATGTGATTTATACACGATTTGCACCAACCTTAAACAAGGTTTAAAGATAAATAATTATGCGATATTTTGCATAATTAATCATGCTAACGCAATGATAATTTAAGGAATGATGATGGCAGTCCCACAATTTCTCGATTTATACCGTACGTTGATCGGCTTGCCGACGATCAGCAGCTTGGAAGCGGCGGAGGATCAATCCAACCGCACTTTGATTGAAACTTTGGCGCAGTGGCTTGAGACGCTCGGTTTTAACACCGAGATTATGGCGGTGGAAGGCTCGCGCGATAAATATAATCTGCTGGCGACTTACGGCGAGGGCGAAGGCGGATTGCTGCTGGCAGGGCATACCGATACCGTGCCGTTTGATCAAGGGCGTTGGACGTTCGACCCGTTCAAACTGACTGAAAAAGACGGCAAGTTTTACGGGCTGGGCACGGCGGACATGAAAGGCTTTTTTGCTTTTATCGTCGATATTGTTGCCAATCTGGAGTTGAAAAGCCTGAAAAAACCGTTGCGGATTTTGGCCACCGCCGATGAAGAAACCACCATGCTCGGCGCAAGAACCTTTGCACGGCACAGCCATATTCGACCGGATTGCGCGATTATCGGCGAGCCGTCATCACTGAAGCCGATTCGTGCGCATAAAGGCTACATGGGCAATGCCGTTCGTGTGGTGGGGAAATCGGGGCATTCCAGTGATCCTGATAAAGGCATTAATGCGATTGAAATTATGCACCAAGCTACGGGGCATTTGATCGATTTGAAAAACAGTCTGCGGGAAAAATATCGCCACGACGGTTTTGTGATACCCTATCCGACAATGAATCTGGGCAACATTCACGGCGGTGATGCACTCAATCGGATTTGTGCCTGCTGTGAGTTGCAGTTTGATATTCGTCCGTTGCCAAATCTGGAATTGAAAGATTTAAGTGAAATGATGCAACACGCGTTGCAGCCGTTAATTGAACGTTGGGGCGATCGGGTTACGCTGACCGCACTTTACGAACCGATTCCGGGCTATGAATGTCCGCATTCGGCGCAGGTGGTGCAGGTGGTGGAAAAATTGTTGGGCGAAAAAGCCGAAACCGTCAATTACTGCACCGAAGCGCCGTTTATCCAACAACTTTGTCCGACCTTAGTGCTGGGTCCCGGCTCCATCGAACAGGCACACCAACCGGACGAATTTTTGGAAACCAAATATGTACAGCCGACAAGGGACTTATTGGCGAAATTGATTGGGCATTTTTGCGGGTAAATAAAAAAGGTCAGGTTTATATGGTAAACCCGACCTCATGAATGGATTTAAAAAATTATTTTACAGCATAAGACACTTTTACGGGATAATGATCCGAGGCAAGATTGGTGGCGTCATTGACTAAAATCAGGCTTTCTTTTACCTTTAAGCCATCATTATTTTTAGACAGGATATAATCAATAATCCATGGTTTATCCGGTTCACTTTGCCCTGTTAGGGTACTGTCAATGCGCCACCCCTTTTCCGGCAATTTCTGCATTGTTGTCAGATTGCGATGTTGATCTTCCGGTCGAATTGACGCATTAAAATCAGCCGCAAAAATTGTAGGCAGTTGCTTATCTAAGTGCCGTTCAATTAGATTGATTTCATCGAGTTGATACGACCCTGTCGCTGTCGGTTCATTACGGTGGGTTAAGTGGGAAGCAATAAATTGGAACGGTTTACCGTCAATCTCAAACAATGCGATACCGGCGGAACGTGCACCATCACCGTTTTCTGATTCCGGCAGAGAAACGACCTCATACTGTTTCAACGTCAGTTTATCGGCGTTGTAGATAATCGCATTCCCGTAATGTCCGCCTTTAAACGCAATGGCGGGCGCCGCGAGTGATTTCCAGTTGCCTTTCTGATGTGTATTGCTTAAATCATAAGCTATTTTGGCAGGTTGATTGACGAATCCGGTACGATCATTTGCCAAATCCATTTCTTGTAAAGCGACCAAATCTACGCCTAAATCCGCAATAATGGCAGTTGGGCGAGCCAGATCGACAACATTATCGTTTCCTTGTCCATGTTTTAAGTTATAGGTTGCAACATCGAGAGCATTGGCACTGAGCGCACAGATCCCAAGCCCACAGACTAAAACGAATTTTAATTTTTGAAACATATCACACCTCTTTTTTATTGAATTATATTTGGTTAACGGCTTCAGATAAGTCAATCGTTAAGCTGAAATTAATCCAATCCTAACACTTTGCGCCCGTTCACACTGGCGATATTAATCATCGCTTCAATATCCGGAAAACGGCAACCTGCCGCAAGCAGGCTGAGTTCCTGCCACATATCGCCTTCACACAACGGCACCATGTAATCGCAGATATTATCGGTGCCGATGGCAACGGTAATCCCTTCCGGAATCATTTCGTCGGCCGGCGTTAGCGCATTATGGAACGGCATTAAATCTTCTTTGCGGTTGCTGTCGATCCACGCCATCGGGCAGGCGATCATCATCATTTTTGCTTCACGCATTTTGGCATATAGCTGATAGCGGTATTCTTTCGGGTGTGCGCCGATTGAGATGCCGTGAATAGCGGCAACACGCCCTTGCATCCCGTGTTCAATGGTTTTGTCGCACAGCATTTCGGTTTCTTTTTCGCGCGGGGTGTTGAATTGATCGACGTGAACGTGGCACATAATGCCGCGCGACTTGGCGGCATCCATCAGAATATCAAATGCCTGCTCGCCCTTGCCGTAATCCAGCTCGTCACGATAGGGCAAACCGCCGATCATATCCACCATATCGGCACCGATATCGAACCATTTGCGTGCGGTCGGCTCGATAACCCCTTTCAGCGTTTGGTTGGCGAATTTCAGAATGATATCGTTTTTATACATTTCCCGCGCACGGTGGGCGGCGATAATCGCCCGATCTTCACACACCGGATCAATATCCACAAACGTGCCGAATGCGGTGACGCCTTGCTGAATCATCATTTCAATCGCCTGACAAAAACGGGCGTAGTAGTCTTCAATGCCGGAATTGCGTTTAACTTCGTCCACTAAATCCCATTTCTGCTGTAAATTGCAAGTGCGGTAAATATCGATTTTTTCCGGTGTCATGGTGAAGGCGCGGTCGGCATGGGCGTGGGAGTTGACCCAGCCGCCTTTTTTGATAATTTCATCGCGAATATAGGTATTAAACGTACGAACGTGTTGCATTGCGGTTACTCCGTGAAGTGAACATCAAAATAGGAATGAATATGGTGCGTGAGTGAATGAGGCTAAACGGCAGGCAAAAAAAATCCCCAATAATTGAGGATTGATGATCAAATGAAACTAACGGCGGCAGGTCATGCAGGGATCGCATCACGTGTTTGCCTAAAGCAAAAGTGCGGTTATGTTCAAATGAGTCTGTTTGCATAGTTCTAGTTCCTTGTTGGCACTAGAACGACAGTATAAATAGTTGCCGCTCGGAAATAAAGCGCTTTTTGCCGGCCGGTTTTTTAACAACCGGATTTATAGCGAAATGTTATAACTTATTAAATGTAATTATGGTCGGGGATAACACAATCCATTATACTGTGTACTTGGATTTTTTAGTAAAAAACTGACGGGAATATAACAAAATGAAATTAAATAAAAAACTGTTTGCAATTTTTGCCGCGTTAAGTGCGGTTTTGGGCTTGAGCGCCTGTGATCAACACAGTCAAGCAACAGCGGACAGCGAGAAAAAAGAAGCGACGCTGGCGGAAACGCTGGCAGCGAACAAAACTATTCGGGTCGGCACCGAAGGGACTTATCCGCCGTTTACTTTTCACGATAAAGACGGCAACCTGACCGGTTTTGATGTGGAAGTTACCCGAGAAGTGGCGAAACGGTTGGGGCTGGAAATTGAATTTTTCGAAACCCAGTGGGATGCGATGTTTGCCGGGTTGAATGCCAAACGGTTTGACGTGATCGCCAACCAAGTGGATTTGACCAATCCTGAGCGCCAACAAAAATATCTCTTGTCCGAGCCGTATAATTTTGAGCGTTCCGTTGTGGTGACCGTCGCCGCTGCTGACGACTTGACCGCACTTGGCGAGATTAAAGGCAAAAAATCAGCGCAAAGCATTAACAGCAGTTATTACGTGTTGGCGAAAGAGAACGGAGCCGAAATTCTGCCGGTCGAAGGCATGGCGCCGGCATTGGAGCTGGTGAAACAAAAAAGAGCCGACATCACGTTAAACGGGCAGTTGGCGATTCTGGATTATTTTAAAAATCAACCGAATTCCGGTTTGAAAATCGCCTATAAAGACGAAACCAAAATCGGTTCCGGCTTTGTATTTTTGAAAGGAAATGACGATGTCGTAGCGGAATTTAACCGCACTTTGAATGACATGCGCCAAGACGGCACATTAAAAGCGTTATCGGTTCAATGGTTCGGCGATGACGTTACTGAATAACCTGCTTTCTGCACTGCCGTTTCTCGATTCGCAACAGGCATCGATGTTGATCGATGCTTTTTGGCCGATGCTGCGCGGCGCAATTTCCAATACCATACCACTGACGCTGATTGCCTTCTTTTTCGGTATGCTGATTGCCGTTACGGTGGCGTTGATTCGGGTCGTGCCGCGCACCAATCCGCTGTATAGTCTGGCTTATTACCTCGCCCGAATGTATGTTTCAGCCATTCGCGGCACGCCGTTACTGGTGCAGCTGTTCATTATTTTTTACGGGCTGCCGAATATCGGGATCAAGCTTGATCCGTTCCCGTCCGCCGTGATTGCTTTTTCATTGAATATCGGTGCTTACGCTTCTGAAACCATTCGTGCGGCGATTTTGTCGATTCCGAAAGGGCAGTGGGAAGCCTCTTATTCTATCGGTATGAGCTATGCCCAGACTTTTCGCCGCAGCATTATGCCGCAAGCGATGCGGGTGTCGGTGCCGCCGTTGTCGAACAGTTTTATCAGTCTGGTCAAAGATACCTCGCTGGCATCCACCGTGCTGGTGACCGAACTGTTTCGTGAGGCGCAGAATATTGCGGCAACGACGTATGAATTCTTGTGGATCTACAGCGAAGCGGCGCTGATTTATTGGATTATCTGCTTCGTGTTGTCATTGGCGCAGGGCAGGCTGGAAAAACACTTCTCACGCTATGGGTAAATACGATGTTACAAGCTAAAAATATTCATAAGCAGTTCCGCGGCAATGAAATTCTGAAGGGGATTGATTTGCACGTGGAAAAAGGTGAGGTGATTGCTGTTCTCGGGCCGTCGGGGTCGGGTAAAACGACATTGTTGCGCTGTTTGAACTTGTTGGAAACGCCGGATCAAGGCACATTGGCGTTCAGCGACCGCACTTTGCAGATCGATTTTTCGAAGAAAATCAGTAAACAGCAAACCTTACAATTGCGCCGCCGCACGGCGATGGTGTTTCAGCAGCACAACCTGTTTCCGCACCGCACAGCGATCGAAAATGTGATGGAAGGCTTGCTGGTCGTGCAGAAAAAAGAGAAAACGCAGGCTGGTGCGCAAGCCAAAGCGTTATTGGAAAAAGTCGGATTAGGCGATAAACTGAATCTCTATCCGTCGCAATTGTCCGGCGGACAGCAGCAGCGGGTCGGTATTGCGCGGGCATTGGCCGTGCAGCCTGAGGTGATTTTGCTTGATGAACCGACGTCGGCGCTCGATCCCGAATTAGTGAACGAAGTGCTGCAAGCCTTGAAACTGCTGGCTAAAGAAGGCTGGACGATGGTGATCGTCACGCACGAAATCCGTTTTGCGCAAGAGGTGGCGGATCGCGTGATTTTTATCGATCAAGGCAAGATCGTGGAACAGGGCGATGCCAAAACCTTTTTCAGCCGACCGCAGCAGGAACGCACCAAACAATTTTTACAGCAGGTTGATCCCGAAGATTATCAAGATTTTTGTATTTAACCGACGATTAAGGAAACAATGATGACACAAAAAACGCTCCCCCTACATGCCGATACGGTCGGCAGCTATTTACGTACCGCTGCTTGGAAGCAGGCGCGTGCCGATTTTAACGCCGGTCATATCAGTCGTGACGAACTGACCGCACTTGAAGAGCGGGAGGTGGCGAAATTGGTGGAGGCGCAGCTGCAAGCCGGCATTCAAGTGGTGACCGACGGCGAATTCCGTCGCTCGTGGTGGCATATCGATTTTCTGGAAGGATTGAACGGCATTGAAGGCTATGAACCGGAGCAGGCTTATCAGTTCCATGGGGTACAGGTGCGCCGTTATAATATCCGTAATTGCGGCAAAGTCTCTTGGAATAAAAATCATCCGTTTATCGAACACTTTAAATCGTTAAACCGGATCGTTGACGGACGTGCGGTGGTGAAATTCACGATTCCAAGCCCGAACCAGCTAATGCACAAGAACGTATTTAACCCTGAGATTTATCCGAGCAAAGAAGCGCTGGCAAAAGATGTACAGCAGGCGTATATCGATGCGATGTTGGCATTTTATGATGCCGGCTGCCGTTATTTGCAGCTTGATGATGTATATTGGGGGCATTTGTGCAACGATCCGAATGCGGAAGATTTCGAGCAGAATAAAGCCATTGCACTAGCCAACGTGCAAGCGGTGCTGGCTAAAAAACCGGCGGATATGGCGATCACCACACACGTTTGCCGCGGAAACTATAAATCCACCTATATGTTGAGCGGGGCTTACGATCCGATTGCCGAAGCCTTGTTCGGACAAACTGCGTTTGACGGCTACTTTCTGGAATACGACAACGATCGTTCCGGCGGTTTCGAGCCGTTGCGGCACTTCAAAGGCAACAAAGGCCGTGTGGTGCTGGGGTTAATCACATCTAAATTCCCGGAATTGGAAGATAAGCAGTTAATCAAAGATCGTATCGCACAAGCGGCGCAATATGTCCCGTTGGCGCAGTTGGCATTAAGCCCGCAATGCGGTTTTGCTTCCACCGAGGAAGGCAACCTCATGACCGAAGAGCAACAATGGGCAAAAGTGCGGTTAGTCGAGGAAATCGCACGGGAAGTTTGGGGCGAGGATTGATTCACTACTCCATTGCTGTTTAGCCACCGCTGTTTGCCTCTGTGCAAGCACGGTGGTTGATGATTATTCTCCGCTATTTTGCAAAAATCGGGCGCACGAATGAAAGATAACATGCTGATTGACCTGTTTCTCAATGAATTATGGTTGGAAAAAGGCTTATCTGAAAATACGGTAGCGTCTTACCGACTGGATTTGACCGCACTTTGCCACTGGCTGACGGCGCAACAATTGACATTATTGCAGCTGGATCATATTGATTTGCAAACTTTTCTCGGTGAGCGTCTTGCCAAGGGCTATAAAGCCACCAGCTCCGCCCGTATGCTGAGTACGTTGCGCAAACTGTTTCAATATCTGTATCGGGAAAAATATCGTCCGGACGATCCGACCGCACTGCTAACCTCGCCGAAACTGCCTTCCCGTCTGCCGAAATATTTGAGTGAGCGGCAAGTGAGCGATTTGTTAAATGCGCCGGCGACCGATGAGCCGTTGGAATTACGTGATAAAGCGATGTTGGAATTGCTATACGCCACCGGTTTGCGAGTGACCGAATTGGTGACGTTGAGCGTGGACAGTATCAGCCTGAATCAAGGCGTTGTGCGTGTCATCGGCAAGGGCAACAAAGAGCGGTTGGTGCCGATGGGAGAAGAAGCGGCTTACTGGATTCGGCAATTTATGCTGTACGGACGACATGTCTTGTTGAAAGGGCAAAGCGCTGATGTGCTGTTTCCCAGTTTGCGCGGCACGATGATGACACGGCAAACGTTTTGGCATCGGATAAAACACTATGCGTTGCTGGCAGAAATTGATCAAAACACGCTGTCGCCGCACGTGTTACGGCACGCCTTTGCCACCCATTTGGTCAATCACGGTGCGGATTTACGGGTCGTGCAGATGTTGTTGGGGCACAGTGATCTTTCCACGACCCAGATTTATACCCACGTTGCCAAAGAGCGGTTGAAGCGATTACATCGGCAGTTTCATCCGCGCGGATAAAAAAATGCGATCCGAATGATCGCATTTTTCTTTTGAGGCTGTCGCCGTCAGGCTAATTATCCAGCTCTTTCATTTTTCGGATTTCATTGCGATTGATTTGTTCGGTTTTGCCGGTTTCCGCATTTTTATAGGATACCAAGCCGGTATCATCATCGACTGTTGGTTTGCCGTCGGTGACAATTTTCCCTCCGTCTGTAGTGTGGAGAGACTGATTAGATGAACATCCGCCCAATAACAGTACTGAAGTGGCGGTTAATAACGCAGCAACAAAATGATTTTTTTTCATTGTGATCTCCTTCAAGTTATCTGTAATAAATACATTATGCAATAAAAATAATGATGTTATGGTGGCGCACCAAAATGTTTATGCCTTGATAGTATAACAGAAATTGTTGAAAACGCTAAATTGCCGCTATTTGCTCGATAGTGTACCGTTAAATTAACGGCACAAACGGCACGTCGAGACTACAAGCCGTAAGGGCTGTCGCCAAGAAGAGCAGAATGGCGATACGCATCATGGTTTACACTCCTATTGAATGCATAAGCGAGGAAAAAAGCCGACGGATTAGGTCGGCATTGAACAGTAAGACTTGCGTTATTCTACCGTGACCGACTGAATAACCACCTCTTCTTTCGGTACGTCTTGGTGGAAACCCGCATTGCCGGTTTTGATCTGACGGATTTTATCCACCACGTCCATACCCTCAACGACTTCGCCGAATACCGCATAGCCCCATTCCTGAACGACTTCGCGGCCATACATCTCTTTGCCGCGATAATCCAGAAAGTTGTTGTCTGCCACGTTGATAAAAAATTGTGCGGTTGCCGAGTGCGGATCACTGGTGCGCGCCATGGCGATTGTGCCTTTTTTATTGCTTAAACCGTTGCCGGCTTCGTTTTGGATCGGTTTATCGGTGGCTTTCTCTTTCATGCCGCTTTCCATGCCGCCGCCCTGAATCATAAAGCCGTCGATCACACGGTGAAAAATGGTGTTGTCGTAAAATCCTTTTTTGCAGTAATTTAAAAAGTTTTCGCTGGTAATTGGGGCTTTTTCAGTGTTTAATGCGATTTTTATGTCGCCAAAGTTGGTGTGTAGGGTTACCATAATTCATATCCTATAACGGTGATAAAAGTGGCGGTTATTATTCCATAAAAACAGCGGCATCGCTACAAGTGCGGTTCAGAGAGTAGAATTATGTTAAAAATTTATAATACCTTAAAGCGGGAAAAAGAAGTGTTTACGCCGATCGAGGCGGGCAAAGTCGGAATGTATGTGTGCGGTGTGACGGTTTACGATTTTTGTCATATCGGCCACGGCCGCACTTTCGTCTGTTTTGACATGATTGCCCGTTATTTACGTTATTGCGGTTATCAGCTGAATTATGTGCGTAATATCACCGATGTGGACGATAAAATCATTAAACGTGCGCAAGAAAATACGGAGAGCTGCGAGCAGTTGGTTGAGCGTATGGTCACGGAAATGCACCGTGATTTTGCCGCACTGAATATTCAGGCGCCGACCAGTGAGCCGCGAGCCACCCATCATATTGCTGAAATTATTGCGATTGTCGAAAAACTGCTGCAACGCGGCCATGCTTATGTGGCGGGCAACGGCGATGTGATGTTTTCGGTGTTGAGTTACGGCAACTACGGGTTATTGTCCCGTCAGGATTTGGATCAACTGCAAGCCGGTGCGCGGGTGGAAATTTCCGCAATCAAGCAGAATCCGATGGATTTTGTGCTGTGGAAAATGTCGAAGCCGAACGAGCCGAGTTGGGATTCCCCTTGGGGGAAAGGGCGTCCGGGCTGGCATATCGAATGTTCGGCAATGAATCACAAGCAGTTAGGGGCGCACTTTGATATTCACGGCGGCGGTTCTGATTTGATGTTTCCGCACCATGAAAATGAAATTGCACAATCTTGCTGTGCGCACGGCGATGATTATGTCAATTACTGGATTCATTCCGGCATGATTATGGTCGATAAGGAAAAAATGTCGAAATCGCTCGGCAATTTTTTCACTATTCGTGATGTATTACAGCATTATCACGGCGAAAGTGTGCGTTACTTCTTGCTGACCGCCCATTACCGCAGTCAGTTGAATTACAGTGATGAAAATCTGAATTTGGCGCATACCGCACTTGAACGGCTTTATACCGCACTTCGTGATACGGATCCGACGGTTGAGGCGCAAGGCGGTGAGGAATTCGTACAGGCATTCAAAGAGGCGATGGATGACGATTTCAATACGCCGAATGCTTTGTCCGTGCTGTTTGAACTGGCAAGAGCGGTGAACAAAGCGAAACAGGAAGACAGCCGAGAAGCTGCTCGGCTTGCGGCCAGATTGCGTGAATTGGGCGATGTACTGGGGCTTTTGCAGCAACAGCCGGAAGCTTTTTTACAGGGCGGTTCCAATGAAGATGAGGTGGCGCAAATCGAAGCGCTGATTTTGCAGCGTAATCAGGCCAGAGCCGATAAAAATTGGGCGGCGGCGGATGACGCGCGCAATAAGCTGACCGCAATGGGAATTGTGCTGGAAGACGGCGTCGGCGGTACTAGTTGGCGCAGAGGATAGCGCCAAAGCGGAACGGCAAACGAAATAATAAGTGCGGTACAGGGCAACCTGACCGCACTTTGGCTTTTTAACCGTTGCCGTTAAGCGCCTATTTTAGCGGGAAGCACGCTTTTTTCAGAATTTCTTCCACGGCTATGGTGGTGCCGTTAACCGTTTCATTTTTTCTGACGGTCAGGAAACCGTTTTCTTCCAATTCCGGTTTTTTCCCGGCAAATTTATTGGTAATCGACCAAGAATAGTTATCGACGCTGAAGACGGTGGTTTCTGCGTTGGAGCGCTCGCCGTCATAGTCGAGCGTCAAGATTTGTTCGCCCAATTTAACTTGTGCGACGGCAGTGGCTTCACCGAAATGGTAGCGGGCTTCCGCTTGTTGTTGATCGACACCGGCATCACACTGATAGCTGACCCATTTGGCATCGAGTACCGGCGCCTGATAGTCTTTAACGGTAATCCGTTCTGCATTGTTGTTGCCGGCACAGGCGGTCAGCAAAACAGAACAGACAGCAATAAATAACGTGGTTTTCTGCATAGACATTGTTTTCTCCTTTAGCACATTAAAGATAGAAATCTCTGTACAACGAGACTCCGGGTTAGAATTCGGTCAGCCGCCAAGATGTTGTTGATAGGCAGACAGAGTATTGCTCATCAGCATGGCAACCGTCATCGGACCGACTCCGCCGGGTACGGGGGTGATAAAACCGGCATGTCGACAGGCCGCCGTAAAATCCACATCACCGACCAACCCCTTATCGGTACGATTAATTCCGACATCAATCACCACCGCACCGGGCTTAATCCACTCCCCGGGAATAAAGTGCGGTTTGCCGACGGCAACTACCAGAATGTCGGCTTGGCGGACATGTCGTTCCAGATCGTGGGTGAAACGGTGCGTGACGGTGACGGTACAGCCCGCCAGCAGCAATTCCAGCGCCATCGGGCGACCGACGATATTCGAGGCGCCGACAACAACGGCGTGCTGCCCATAGAGATCGATTTCCGTTGTTTGCAACAGTTTGATAATACCATAAGGCGTGCATGCGCGCAGCAGCGGAATGCGCTGACATAGGCGCCCGACATTATAAGGGTGAAAACCGTCCACATCTTTGCTCGGTGCTATACGCTCGATCACTTTGGTGGAATCGATTTGCGGCGGGAGCGGCAGCTGAACCAAAATTCCGTCAATATCGGCATCGTCATTCAGTTGATCAATCAGCTGTAACAGCTCCTGCTCATCGGTTTCGGCAGGCAAATCGTAAGATTTAGAGGCGATACCCAATTCGCCGCAACTTTTGCGTTTGCTGCCGACATACACCTGTGAGGCGGGATCCGCCCCGACCAGAATCACTGCCAGCCCCGGCGCTCGATTTCCGGCGGCGACAGTATGAGCGATTTTTTCGGCAATTTCCGTTTTAATTTGCCGGGCAATTTGTGTACCGGAAATAATTTGAGCGGGCATAGGGCAATCCTTTTATCAAGATAACGAAATGTGAGTGGCGGTATTTTGGCAGAAAAGCAGGGGGATTGTAACCCTGAATCCGTTAAAAAATAAGCGACCGATCGAAAAAAGACAAAAAATGATTGACGAAAAATTTCAGGCTCTTATAATGCTTCCCACTTGTCGGCGAGTAGCGCAGCTTGGTAGCGCAACTGGTTTGGGACCAGTGGGTCGTAGGTTCAAATCCTATCTCGCCGACCACTTCTTATTCCCGATTCTTCATTATCCATCTTTACAATGCGCCCTTAGCTCAGCTGGATAGAGCAACGGCCTTCTAAGCCGTAGGTCACAGGTTCGAATCCTGTAGGGCGTGCCATTTTATAATTAATTTCAAAATAATGAAGAAATCGCTTGTGCTGTGTCGTTAATCGTGTTCTAATCCGTAACAGCTAAGCGACAGTTTATTTAAGTTCGATATTTCCTGCACTTCCTTTAATAACAAATTTATTTTGTTTTCCTGAAAGTCTTTGAATACCAATCTCTATTTAAGTTCAAGTTACTAGCAAACGTATTTGCTTTAAGCAAACAAATTAAATTTATTATATTAAGGATGACATCATGTCTAAATTAACCGGTTCAGTAAAATGGTTTAACTCAACAAAAGGCTTCGGCTTTATCACTCCTGCAGACGGCAGCAAAGACTTGTTCGTGCATTTTTCAGGTATTATTGGCAATAACTACAGAAGTCTGGATGAGGGCGATAAAGTAGAGTTTAACGTACAAGATTCACAACGCGGTCCATCAGCGGTTGATGTTGCGGTAATCTAATTCGGATTCTGCGAATCAAAAAACCTCCTGCGGGAGGTTTTTTTGTATCTGTAAAACCTGGCTCAAGTTATGGCGTATGAGGGTTTTTGTAAGATATTGGTTAATATTCCCCCATCTAAGTGTTATCGCGGGAAATAATCTGTGAGATGTCTTACAGTTTGGCGCTATATGATTTGATGAAAGTGATTTTTTCCCTCTAAAATGCAAGTATTCATTCATTTTAGGGACATATCTTATGCCGGATTCACGCTATTATTCGCTTAAAAAGTTAACGCTTTACCCGATTGCTTTGGCAAGACAAAGCAAGGTGATCCAATTTCTGCTCTCGATTTTATTCGGTGTGGGAATGATGTACTGGCTGTCTGATCCGGATTTTACCCGTACACAAAATTTAGTGTTAGTTTTGCTGTTTATGGCGATCGCATTGTGGATGACAGAAGCTATTCCGCCGTTTTCAGTCGGGATTCTGGTCATCGGGTATCTGGTCGTGGTGATGGGCACGGATGAAAACCAACACGCCATGCGTTATGTACAAACTTGGTCGGACGGGGTGATTTGGTTGTTTTTAGGCGGATTTTTCCTTGCTGAGGGCATGAAAAAAACCAAGCTGGATGAGGCATTATTAAAACGATTATTGCCAAAATTCGGCAAAAAACCGCACTTTATCCTTTTTGGATTAATGGTAACTACGGCGCTGATTTCGATGTTGATGAGCAATACGGCCACGACAGCGATGATGATCGCCACAGTCAGTCCGATTTTTGCCTCACTAGATAAAAAATCCAATTTTTCCAAAGCCTTACTATTAGGCATTCCAACCGCGGCATCCATAGGCGGTATGGGGACGATTATCGGTTCGGCGCCGAACGCCATCGCTGTCGGGGCGTTGGAGGCAGTCGGTATTCACATTTCCTTTCTGGAATGGATGATCATCGGTATCCCGATTGCGGCGGTTTTGATTTATGTTTTCTGGAAAATCCTGCTGCGTCGTTATCGGATCGGGCGTGATGAGATGGATATTCAACTTTCGTTACCGAACGGTACGGAAGAAGAGGCGAATCATTTTGTCGCAAAGGAGCTGCGGTTGCAGAAAATCATCATGATTGCCGTACTGACGGTGACGCTGTTTTTCTGGCTGACTTCAAAATGGTTCGGTATTCCGATTGCTGCGGTGTCCGGCATTCCGATTGTGGCATTGACGATGTTGGGTGTGTTGGATGCCGATGACGTGCGCGCATTGCCGTGGGATACCTTAATGCTGGTTGCCGGCGGTTTGGCGCTCGGCATGGCGATTCAGGAGCAGGAGTTGGCAAGCCATTTTGTCGATCAGCTCAGCCATGTGCAAATTAATTTTTATTTATTAATGCTGTTGTTCGGTTTTATTACCGTTTTGCTGTCCAACTTTATGAGTAATACGGCGGCCACTACGATTTTAGTGCCGATAGCCCTGTCATTGATGAGTATTTCCAGCGGGGATTTTAGCCCGGCGGTATTACCGTTGGTGATTGCTTTGAGTGCTTCTTGCGCTTTGTTGCTGCCGGTGTCTACCCCACCGAATGCGATTGCCTTCAGTACCGGATTGATTAAACAGTCGGAGTTTAGGCTGGGAGGAATCTCAATCGGTTTATTCGGTCCGTTGAGCAGTATTGTCTGGGTATTGGTGATTACGTCGATTTTTAATTAACGGATAAATGAAACCGCACTTTACTGATTTTTCGATCCGGTATTAAAGTGCGGTTCGATATTTACGGCGGTTACGGCTTGTAGATGGTTTCTACGCCTTCCTCATCCTCTTCCGACCAGTCGTCGTCCCAATCCTCGTCATCATCTTGGCTGTGGGCGGCGATTTGCTGTTGATGGTAGTCATCCCATTTGAATTTCACTTCTTCGGTTTGGGCTTCGGCTTGTTGTTCCGCTTCACGCGGGTTATCTTCAATAAACTGCATAATATTACGGCAAAGGGCTTGCACATTTTTGCCGGTGACTGCCGAAATCAGATAATAATCCTCTTCCCAGCCTAAACGGTCGGCAATCTCGGCGGCTTTGGTATGTGCTTCTTCCTCACTCATGATGTCTATTTTATTGAAAACCAGCCAACGCGGTTTTTCTGCTAAGGTTTCGCTGTACCGGAATAATTCGGATTCGATGATCGCAATATTGTCAGCCGGATCGCTTTGATCAATCGGATCAATATCGACCAGATGGATCAGGACACGGCAACGTTCCAAGTGTTTCAGAAAGCGGATTCCTAAGCCGGCTCCGGCAGAAGCCCCTTCGATCAGCCCGGGGATATCGGCAATCACGAAACTGCGGTTGGCATCGACTCGGGCAACACCGAGGCTGGGCACTAATGTGGTAAACGGATAGTCGGCAACTTTCGGTTTGGCTGCGGAAACGGCTCGGATAAAAGTGGACTTACCGGCGTTGGGCAGTCCCAACATACCGACATCCGCCAATAACATCAATTCCAGTTGCAGATCCCGTTTTTCACCTGCGGTACCGTTAGTTTTTTGACGGGGTGCCCGATTTACAGAGGATTTGAAACGGGTATTCCCCAGACCGTGGTAGCCGCCTTTCGCCACCAGCATTTTCATGCCGTGCTGTGTCATATCACCGACAATTTCTTTGGTATCGTTATCAATTGCACGTGTCCCGACCGGAACACGTAGCGTGATATCTTTACCACGGTGTCCGGTACAGTTGGCACTGCGCCCGTTTTCACCGCGTTCGGCGGCAAACCGTTTTTCAAAACGGTAGTCGATCAGAGTATTCAAATTTTCGTCGGCAACCAGATAGACATCGCCGCCGTCGCCACCGTCGCCGCCGTCAGGCCCGCCCTTGGGCACATACTTTTCACGGCGAAAACTGACACAGCCGTTACCGCCGTCTCCGGCTTCAATGCGAATTAACGCTTCATCAATAAATTTCATTTTTTCTCCTGTTCATCGCTTATTTAGTTTGGCGATGAAATAAAAATTTGTGTCCGATAGCCGAACATAGCGCCCCGCTGACCACCACAATCGCACCCAGATAGGATAACAAATTTAACGCCGGCAAATCAAAACTTTGCGGGGCGACTCGGTGTGCAATTTCTGAAAAGAGAATCGTAAACAGCGGGGTAAGGGTAATAATGGCACTGACTTTTGAGACGTCCCAACGGTTGACCGATTCGGCATAAGCGCCGTAAGCAACGATGGTGTTCAGGCAGCAATACGCCAGACAGCACAGCTCCAGCAGAGGCAGACGGGAAACTGATCCTGCTTCGGCAAGCGGGGTAAACAAGATGGCTGAACCCGTATAAAAAACCAGCAAAATCTGTTGCGAATTGAAACGGCGCAACATCAGTTTTTGCGCCAGTCCGTAGCCGACCCATACCAAAGCAGCCGCCAGACTAAGCAACACCCCGATCGTGTAAGCGGTCATACTGGTGAACAGCTCGGCTAAACGTTCATTGAAAAATAACAATAAGCCGATGATCAGCAGAATCGCGCCGATTTTCTGGGTTATGCCGATGATCTCTTTTAGAAAAACCGCACTTGCGATCATCATCAGAAAAGGCGCAACCTGTGCAATAACCTGAGTAACCGATGGTGCCAAATAGTTGAGTGACGTATTAAACAGTAAAAAATTGCCGCCCAAGGCAAGAATTCCCAACGTGGTCAGCCAACGAAAGCGACGACCAATCAGTAACTTAAACGGCGGTAATTTACCGAAAAACGCCAGTAATAAAAACAGACCGACGGCGGCAACGACAAAGCGATACCAGACAATCGTGCTGCTGTCCATATAGCGCACCAGTGGTTTTAGTGCCAACGGCACGGTACCCCAGCAGATTGCCGTGGTCAATGCTAAAAAGAAGCCGCTTATCGGTCTGATGGTCTGTTTCATTTGCGTGTTCAACGTATGGGCATGATTTTTTATTCTACCTGTATCTTTGCGAATTGACAGGCAATTTTCCGACTAAAACGGTGTAAAGAGCTCAAATAATAAAAAACCCCGCCTGTAAAAGTGCGGGGTTCTTAAACGCTTCGTTAAATTAGTCAGCGATAATACTTACGTATTTGCGATTTTTGTCGCCTTTCACTTCGAATTTAACTTTCCCGTTTGCCGTGGCAAACAGGGTATGGTCACGACCGATACCAACGTTGCTGCCTGCGTGGAATTTAGTACCACGTTGACGAACAATAATGCTACCGGCTAATACTGATTCACCGCCAAAGCGTTTAACACCAAGACGTTTACTTTCAGAGTCACGACCGTTGCGAGTGGAACCACCAGCTTTTTTATGAGCCATTTTCGATCTCCTCTAAATTAGGCACTGATACCAGTGATTTTCACTTCTGTGAACCACTGACGGTGACCTTGTTGTTTACGACTGTGTTTACGACGACGGAACTTAACGATTTTAATTTTATCGCCACGACCGTGAGCCACTACTTCAGCCACTACTTTGCCGCCATCAACTAATGGGGCGCCAATTTTTACATCTTCACCGTTGACAACCATCAACACTGAATCGAATTCAACCGTTTCACCGGTCGCAACTTCAAGCTTTTCTAAACGAACTACTTGACCTTCGCTCACTCTGTGTTGTTTGCCGCCACTTTGGAAAACCGCGTACATAGAAAAAAACTCCGCTAAAAATATGTGCCGAATAAACAAAAGTCTGTCTACTGGATCAGGCACAATCAAAATTCATATAAATAGGGTGCGGATTTTACGCAAAAATTCGGCTGATAGCAAGCAACTATTTCGGATAAGGCTAAAAAATTTGATCCTCTCGGGGATTGATTTGAGAAATCATATTTAGATATTGGCAGAATTCAGGTACAATCAGCCTCCTAAATAATCATCAGGCGGCAAGGTTTCAATGATGACAGAACAACAAACAGAACAACAAAACGCTTTTGATCTTAAAACGATCCAGACATTTTGTGCCGAAGATATGGGGAAAGTGAACGAACTGATTTTGGCACAGATGAGTTCGGATGTGGTGCTGATCAACCGGTTGGGACACTATATTATCAGTGGCGGCGGCAAACGAATTCGCCCGATGATCGCCGTATTGGCGGCGCGCGCGCTCGGCTATCGAGGCGAGGCGCACATTACGGCGGCAACGTTTATCGAATTTATCCACACTGCAACCTTGTTACACGATGATGTGGTGGACGAATCCGATATGCGGCGTGGTAAAGAGACGGCGAACGCGCTGTTCGGCAATGCCGCCAGCGTGTTGGTCGGCGATTTTATTTATACCCGTGCTTTTCAGCTGATGACCTCGCTGAATTCCTTGCGGATCCTCAAGATTATGTCGGATGCGACCAATGTGATTGCCGAAGGGGAAGTGTTGCAGTTGATGAATTGCAATGATCCGGATACGACGGAACAGAGTTATATGCAGGTCATTTACAGTAAAACCGCACGCTTGTTTGAAGCGGCTACGCAATGTGCGGCAATCGTAACCCATGCCGAGCCACAGATTGAACGGGCAATGCAGGATTACGGCCGCTATTTGGGTACGGCATTCCAATTGGTTGACGATGTACTCGATTACAGTGCCGATCAGCAAGTATTGGGTAAAAACCTCGGTGATGATTTGGCGGAAGGCAAACCGACCTTGCCGTTGCTACATGCGATGAGCCACGGCTCTCTTGAGCAGCAGCAGTTGATTCGCCGCGTGATTGAACAAGGCAACGGGCGCGACCAACTGTCGCCGGTGTTGGCGGCGATGCAGCAGCACGGTTCCCTCGATTATGTGATGCAAAAAGCGAAGCAAGAGGCGCAAAAAGCCGTCGATGCCTTGGCACCGCTGGCGGACACGGAATATAAACGGGCATTGGCGGCATTGGCCTATCTGTCTGTGGAAAGAAATAATTAATTGATTAGCGATATGATTGAATTACATAACATGACCCAAAGTGCGGTGACGCAAAACGATAATGAACCGCACTTTTCCGTGCGGGCGAAACGCCGCAATAAAAAAGAGAAAGGCCCTTTTGTACGGTCGCAGTTGGAATTGCCGAACGGGCATAATAAATTGTTGCTGCACTCTTGCTGCGCCCCTTGTTCGGGGGAAGTCATGGAAGCGATCCTCGCTTCAGGAATTGAATTTACCATTTATTTCTACAATCCGAATATTCATCCGTTAAAAGAGTATTTGATCCGCAAAGAAGAAAATATCCGCTTTGCCGAGAAATTCAATATTCCGTTTATCGATGCCGACTACGATCGCCAAAACTGGTTTGATCGCGCTAAAGGCATGGAAGACGAACCGGAGCGGGGCATTCGTTGCACCATGTGTTTTGATATGCGCTTTGAAAAAGCGGCGGAGTATGCCCATGAGCACGGCTTTCCGGTATTTACCAGCTGTTTGGGGATTTCCCGCTGGAAAGATATGAATCAAATTAACGGGTGCGGACACCGTGCCGCTGAAAAATATGACGATGTAGAGTATTGGGACTACAATTGGCGCAAAGGCGGCGGCTCGCAACGCATGATCGAAATCAGCAAACGTGAACGTTTCTACCAACAGGAATATTGCGGCTGCGTGTATTCGTTGCGTGATACCAATAAATGGCGTGAATCGAGCGGCAGACAAAAAATCGAAATCGGCAAACTCTATTATTCCGCCGATTAAATGACAATCACTTTACCTCGTTAGGCAAAGGTCGTAAACTAAGCGGGTTCTTGTCACGGATGACGGGATATTTATTTTATTATTTTAAGAGGATTATTCAATGAAACGTTTTTACCAATTTTTTGCTTTTGCGTTTGTAGCGCTGGCCGTAGTGGCTTGTGGCGACAAAAATGCGGATCTGAAAGCCGACTTGCAAGCTTTTGACGCCGCAACCGAGCAAAACGGCAATTTGTCTGAAATTCAAACATTACAAACCGAATTGATGAACGCCGCTACGCCGGAAGATCAAGCGGTTATCTTCAACAAAATTGCCGATAAATATAAAGCCATTAAAGACAGTGTGGCGGCTTTGAATATTAAAACAACGGAAGCCAAAGGTCTGAAAGATAAATTTATCTCCGGTTTTGATGACTTCATCAAATTGATGACGGATTCGGCAACCTATGTGGTTACGCCACCGACAGCCGAGCAGCAGCAAGCACTGGTCAGTTTGCAACAGCAGGCAACGCAAAAATTACTGGAAGCCGCCCAAGGCATTCAGGAATTAAAAGCGAAAGTCGAAACCAAATAAGTTTCACCGATAGTTGATAAAGCCCCGCATCGCGGGGTTTTTTGTACGAATGGAATACTCGATTATTAATTAATAGAATATGATGAAAAAAATTAAAGCGTTATTGCGTCGTTTTCGGATCATGTTAGGCAAGTTTCTTTTGGATAAGCGTAAAAAACCGTTTCCCGTTACCGAATTGCCGTCGATCAAACGTATTTTATTTTTGCGCCAAGACGGGAAAATCGGAGATTATATTGTAAGCTCTTTTGTTTTTCGTGAATTAAAAAAAGCAAGTCCCGATATAGAAATCGGTGTCGTATGCAGTGACAGTACCTTATTTGAAAAGAATCGCCATATTGATCATATTTATCGGGTCAAAAAGAAGAATATCCTTGATTATATCAAGACGGGATTAAAACTCAGAAAAGAACAATATAATGTATTAATTGATCCGACGGTTTTCTTGCGTAATCGGGATTTATTGCTGCTTCGTTTGATCGACGCCAAAATAACGATAGGTTATCAGAAAGAAAATTATGGAATTTTTAATTTGAATATTGTGGATTCCGGACAGCATTTTGCAGATATTTATGCGGAAATGTTATCTCTGTTGGGCGTGAATTCTATTAATAAACACTATGATATTCCGCAGGATGATAACAGTAAACAAAATGTCGCTGAATTTCTCCAACAGAGCCATGCCCGACAACCGATAGTGTTAAATTGTTTTGGTGCCTCTCGTTCAAGGCGGTTAAATAATGATAAGATTATTGAATTATTAAATTATTTGACCGCACTTTGTCCGCAACAAACCGTGATTTTGCTGACTTATCCTCAAGTAACGCAGCAACTGGCAAAACTGGCGGAAAAATATGATAACGTGATTATTTATCAAAATACTCACACGATTTTTGATTCTATTGCGTTGATTCGGCAGGCGGTGCTGGTTATTTCTCCCGATACTTCAATTGTCCATATTGCCAGCGGTTTAAATAAAAAACTGATTGCTTTTTATCAGGATACACAGCGCGATTCGGCCAATTTTTCACATTGGCATCCGAATAATAGCGCTGAGACACATATTTTATTTTATCAAAATAATATCAATGAAATTAAAGTAGAAGATATTTCTGCGGACTGGTTTAAACAGGATTGAATGATGAGAAAAATTTTGCTTGTCAGAAATGATAAATTAGGCGATTTTATGTTGGCTTGGCCGAGTTTTGCAATGTTGAAGCAATCCGCACCGGATTATCAAATTACCGCACTTGTGCCGGCTTATACGGCAGAATTGGCGAAAGCTTGTCCTTATATTGATGCGGTTATTATTGATGCCGGTAAAAAAGGGGACAAAGCTGCGCAGCAAAACACATTACGGCAAATTCGCGAACAAAAATTCGATGCGGTGATCAACCTGTTTTCCGATCGTTATAATGCCGTTCTGATGTGGAAAGCCGGAATTCCTTATCGTATGGCACCGGCCACTAAAATCATCCAATTTTTATACAATAAACGGGTTAAACAGCGTCGTTCACAATCCTTGAAGCCTGAATATCAATATAATTTAGATTTAATCCGCACATTCCTCAATGAGCAAATAATCACGATTGTTGAACCGGCTCCGCCTTATTTGCAGTTTTCTTCCGATGTGGTTAACGCACAAAAGCTGAAGTTGATTGATTTGTTGGCGTTATCTGCGGATAAACGATGGATTTTTATCCATGCGGGAACCGGCGGATCGGCAACTAATTTGGATCTGACGCAATATGCGGAAATCATGACCGGATTGGTGAGTCGGTTAGATTGCCAAATCGTGTTAACGGCAGGGCCGAGCGAAAAAGAAAAAGCGGAAAAACTGGCAGGTTTGAGCGGATTAGGCGGTCGATATATCAGAATTTATGCAGAAAATGACGGCTTGTTGGATTTTTCCCGCTCTTTGGCATGTGCGGATTTGTTTATTGCCGGTTCAACGGGACCGCTACACCTTTGTGCCGCGTTAAACGGGTTGACGGTGGGCTTTTTCCCGAGTAAACGCTCTGCTAAATCGCTGCGCTGGCAACCGATTAGCCGACTAGACCGTCATTTGGCAATCAGTCCGGAGCCTAATCAGACCGAAGGAACAGAAATGAAGTCTATTCGGCCTGAAGACGTCTTACAACAGATTATTCCGTTTGTTCAGTCGCATTGGCGATAAGGCTAATCTCTTTTTTCTGTTTTCGTCCTAATCCACAGATCGGCATATTTGATAAAAGTTGAATGTGCCGATAAGACGGCCAGTAAAAAACCTTGTTTTCCGTCCAGAAAGCCGGCTTTCAGCAGATACATCTTTAAAAAGCAGGTCACTGCATGCGTGATACCTTGCAGCAAGCCGGCGCTTTTGCCTGCTTTTTGGCGCTGTTCAGCCCAAGCGGCAGCATAAAATGCAGATTTCGTCAGATAATGGTGCAGGTTTTCATAGGTGTAGTGCAACAAGTCGCCATTGAGCTTTTCGAGATGGTATCCGTCGGGCACAATGATTTTTTCATGCACTAATGAATCGTTATAGCGAGTATCGGAAGTGCGGTATAAACGGATAACCCAATCAGGGTACCAACCGGAATGGCGGATTTCTCGCCCGAAAACTTCGCTACAGCGCCCGATTTGGTAGAGCGTGCCGGATTTATCGGCCGCCACGGCAGCCAGAATGGCTTGCTGCAATTCGGGGGTGACCCGTTCATCGGCGTCCAGCCACAAGACATAATCACTGTCGACATATTGCTGCGCCAATTGGCGCTGTTTGCCAAAGCCTTGCCAATCAAGGTGTTGATAAAACTTCTCGCTGTAATGGCGGGCGATTGCTTCGGTTTGATCCTGACTGCCCGAATCCAAAATCACTATTTCGTCCACCCAGTCTTTTACGGTATCCAGACAGGCGGCAAGATGTTTTTCCTCATTTTTGACAATCATGGCAACGGCAAGGGTCGGTTTTGGCATCGGGGCTCCTCAATTTTAGATATTTTTCGCTATATCTTAACAGAAGTTGAGAATAGGGTATAATCCAAGCCAAATTTATTCAGGAAAAGTGATCCTCATGATTCTCTGCTGTTACAGCTTGCTGATGTACCTTATCCAACCCTTCGTGCTGCTGTTCACTCTCTACCGCAGCCGAAAAGCACCGGCGTACCGCAAACGCTTAAACGAGCGTTATGCCTGTTACGGCAAAATTGCGGTCAAGCCGCAAGGCGGCGGTGTGCTGATTCATGCGGCGTCGGTGGGGGAAGTACTGGCGGCGCGGCAGCTGGTGAGTGCGGTATTGGAGCAGTATCCGCACTTGGCGATAACGCTGACCACGGTGACGCCGACCGGTTCCGAACGGGTGAAATCAATCTTTGGCGATAAGCTCACCCATGTTTATCTGCCGTACGATACGCCGACAGCGATGGCGCGCTTTCTGCGGTTTGTCCAACCGAAACTCTGTATCGTGATGGAAACGGAATTGTGGCCGAATCTCATTGATCAATTGGCGAAGCGGAATATTCCGTTTGTGATTGCCAATGCTCGGCTTTCCGCCCGCTCCGCCCGTCGTTACGGCAAATTGAAAAACATCATTCGGCAGATGTTGTCCGGAATCACCCATATTGCCGCTCAGGACAGTATCAGTGCGGGGCGTTATCTGGCGTTGGGTTATGATCAATCGCGTTTGAGTATTACCGGCAATCTGAAATATGATTTAACCCTCAGTGCGGCGTTGTTGGCGCAAATTGACGCTTTGCGCGCGGATTGGCTGGCAAGCGCTCGTCCGGTATGGATTGCCGCAAGCACACATCAGGGCGAGGATGAGATTATCCTGACGGCGCACCGCACTTTATTGCAGCGTTATCCCGATTTATTGCTGTTGCTTGTGCCTCGCCACCCGGAACGTTTTGCGGCGGTCAATGATTTGATTGCCAAATCCGGTTTAAGTGCGGTTCGCCGCTCCGATCAGCGGGCACCGGCAGCCGCTACACAGGTTGTGTTGGTCGACAGTATGGGCGAATTGATGTTGATGTACGGTATTAGCGATATGGCGTTTGTCGGCGGCAGTTTGCTGCCGATTGGCGGCCATAACCCGTTGGAGCCTTTGGCATTCAAGCTGCCGGTGATTTCCGGCAGGCACACGTTTAATTTCCCCGAAGTGTTCGGTGCGTTGAAAAAAGTGGGCGGTGTGATTGCAATCGAGGATCGCAGTGAAGTATTGGCGGCGGCGGTGACAATGTTGTTGAACGATACACAAAAAGCGCGGCAATACGGGGAAGCGGGTTATCAGGTCTTGATCGAAAACAGGGGCGCACTGGATCGCTTGATGTTATTATTACGCCCTTATCTTGAGAAATAGGACGAGACAATGCAGACGACGGTGATTTACCCCGGTACTTTTGATCCGATTACCAACGGCCATTTGGACATTATTGAACGCAGTGCGCTTTTGTTTCCGCATATTATTGTGGCGGTGGCGGCAAGCCCGAGCAAAAAGCCGTTGTTTGCACTGGAAGAGCGGATTGCGCTGGTGCAGCAGTCGGTCGTCCATTTGCCGACTGTCGAGGTCATCGGTTTCTCCGGTTTACTGGCGGATGTGATCAGACAATATCAGGTGAAAGCGATTATTCGCGGCGTGCGTGCGGTGGCGGATTTTGAATACGAATTACAGCTTTCCCACTTAAACCGCTTATTGACGAGCGGTGTCGAGAGCCTGTTTTTTCCGCCCTCTGATCGTTGGTCTTATGTCTCTTCCACTATGATTCGTGAAATCAGCCTGCACGGCGGCGACACCCAAGCGTTGGTGCCGGCTGTGGTTTATCAGGCATTGACCGCCAAACACAAACGCAGCTAAAGCGAATAGCCGGCGAGCAGCTGTTGCCAGTTCTGCTCGCTGAATTGAATCCCCATGCGAACCACCTCTTTGTCGAAAGAGCGATGCAGGCGTTGTAGGTTGCGCTGTTTCCAGTCTTCGCCGCTTAAAAAGGCACATTTGTCAAAATCGATCAGCCAAAATTTTGCCTTTCCGTTTTGTTGCTGTAATAAAATATTATGTGCATTCAGATCGCGGTGGCAAACTTGTAAATCGTGCATTTTCCGAATCAAGCCGCCGATTTGCCGCCACTGTTTGTCCGATAAGTGTTGTTGCTGCAAAAGTGCGGTCAGATCTTGGGCATTTTCGATCCGCTCCAACAGGATATCCGCTTGATAGCCGACGATTTTTTTAATGGTTTGCGCGGCAATCGGCTGCGGCACCGGCAATCCGGCTTGATGCAAACGACACAGTATCTCAAACTCCGCGAAACTACGGCTGTTTTTTAATGTGCGGTCAAAATAACGGTCACGGTTAAATTTTGCCGACCAGCCGCCTCGGTAGTAGTGACGCAAGGCCAGATTCTTGCCGATATCCAAATCGTCCGCTTGCAAAAACCACGTGATCCCGCGCCCTTTCGCCTGCCCGATTACCCGCTGCCGTTGTTGCCAAAAGCGAATATCAAACAAGCTTTCAGGGGCAATCTCCGTTGTGACGTTTAACAAAAAATGGCGGTTTCCATGTTGAATTTGAGACATCGGGCATTCCGTTTTTGGTTTGAGCTGATGATAATTTCCCGATTTTACTTTAGAATAAATCAAATCCCAATCAGAAATCGATATCATTATGTTAAAACAGCCGTTATTCGGCATTGCGCCGAAAAAATTGTGTATTCTTCGCCTGTCGGCCATTGGTGATGTGTGCAATGCCATTGCAATGGTGCAGCAGATTCAGCGTTATTATCCCGAAACTGAGATCACTTGGATTGTGGGCAAGGTTGAATCACAGATTGTTGCGGTGCTGCCGGGCATTAAGACGGTGGTTTTTGATAAAAAACAGGGGTGGCGCGGTATGTTATCGGTTTGGAAACAGTTACGGCATTCGCGTTTTGATGCGCTGTTAAATATGCAAACCGCACTTCGGGCTTCGCTGTTGTCGTTGGGTATCAAGGCGAAATATAAAATCGGCTTCGGCAAAAATCGGGCGCGTGAGGGGCAGTGGCTGTTTACCAACCGTAAAATCAGTGAACCTGAAAAACCGCATGTACTGGACGGTTTTTTGGCATTTGCCCGTGCTGTCGGCGTGCCGCCTTCAGCGCCGAGCTGGACGATTCCGTTATCGCAGGCGGATCAGGATTATGCGGCAAGTCTGATCGATCCTCAACGGCAAAATCTGCTGATTTGCCCCTGTTCGAGCAAAGCGGAAAAAGACTGGACGGCGGAAGGTTATGCAGCCGTGGCTCGCTATGCGGTCGAGCGGAATCTCAATGTCATGTTGGCCGGTTCACCAGCGGTGCGTGAAGTGGCAATGGCGGCGGATATCGTGCAAAAGTGCGGTGTCGGCGTGCATAATCTGGTGGGTAAAACCTCGTTGTTACAGTTGCTTGCGTTAATCGGCAAAGCGGATCTGTTGATTTCGCCCGATTCCGGTCCGGCGCATATGGCGACCACACAAGGCACACCGGTGATCGGGTTGTATGCGGTTCATAATCCGTTGCGCACCGCACCGTATCATGATTTGGCGAATGTGGTGTCGGTGTACGAGCGGAATATCCGAGAGCAATACGGAAAACCTTCCGTTGAATTGCCTTGGGCGACGCGCGCCAAAGGTAAAAATTTGATGCGCCAGATTCAGGTTGATGATGTGATTAAACAGATTGAGGTGTTGCTGCCGATTGAAGGGCGGAGCTCGTCCTGAGTGCCGTATTTTTTAGTGCCTTCTTTTTTTTTGGCGGCGCAAAGAAAAGAGTGGGCACAGAGAGGCGAAAAAGTGCTAGTGATACGCCGCCAAAAAGACAAAAAAACAACGTGCGGTTTGTTGATTCGGCAAGCAACCGACGATTCACGTTATCAGTTAGACCGGCGGTTGGCATTGCGGGCAGAAAAAACTATTTCGTTGACCGATTACCGCACTTTCGATTTTCGTACCGCAAGTCGGACAAGGCTCGCCGCCTTTGCCGTAGACATAAAGCTGTTGTGCAAAATAGCCGGGGCGACCGTCAGGCTGAATAAAATCTTTCAACGAGGTACCGCCTTGGCGGATCGCCGCCTGTAGCACCTGCTTAATCCGTTCAACTAATTGCAGACATTGTGCCTCGCTCAGGTGTTTTGTCGGGGTTAGCGGATGAATACCGCATAAAAACAGAGTTTCGTTGGCGTAAATATTGCCGACACCGACCACCACCGCATTATTCATCAAAAACGACTTGATCGGCGTTTGTTTATTGCGGCTTTTTTGCCAAAAATAGTCGGCATTAAACTGCTCCGACAGCGGTTCGGGCCCTAATTTGGCAAACAGCGGAAAGCCGTCCAGTGTTTCCGTCCACAGCCACGCCCCGAAACGGCGCGGATCGTTATAACGCAGAATTTTGCCGTTGCGAAAGATAAATTCCACGTGATCGTGTTTATCCCTGACCGCACTTTGTGCCGAATCGTCGGCATCGACCACCCGCAGTGATCCGGACATGCCCAAATGTCCGATGATATACCCTTGTTCGGTTTGCATAATCAGGTATTTGGCGCGACGTTGCAGCCCGAGAATCCGCACATTGTACAGTTCGCCCAATTCAGGGCTGATTTCCCAGCGCAGTTTTGTGCGGTGTATGTGAATTTTTTCAATTTGTTGCCCTAAAACATAAGGGGCGATTCCGCGCAGGGTCGTTTCGACTTCCGGTAATTCTGGCATGATGGCTTCCATTCGACAATAAAAGCCTATTCTAGCGAATTCTGATTTTGCTTTCAGCTGTTGTTTAAATCGGTTATAGTTTTACTTTTAGTTTCAGCGTGAAAAATTATGTTAGACATTGTGTTATACCAGCCGGAAATTCCGCAAAATACCGGCAATATTATCCGTTTATGCGCCAATTGTGGTTTTCGGCTGCATTTAATCGAACCGTTTGGCTTTGCTTGGGACGACAAAAAATTGCGTCGTTCGGGCTTGGATTATCATGAATTTGCCGAAATCAAAAAATACCCGACTTTTGAGGCGTTTTTGCAGGCGGTGCAGCCGAAAAGGCTGTTTGCATTAACCACCAAAGGCGGGCCGAATCATGCCGAAGTGCGGTATCAGCCGGGGGATTTTCTGATGTTCGGTCCGGAAACACGCGGCATTCCGCAGGCGATTTTGGATACCTTACCCGGCGGACAGAAAATTCGGATCCCCATGTTGGCGAACAGCCGCAGTATGAATTTGTCGAATTCGGTTGCGGTGAGCGTATACGAAGCCTGGCGTCAGCTGGGATTCGAAAACGCCGTCAATCCGAATGTGGAGGTGCAGTAATGGAGCAATTATTACAAGGTTTTTTGGTTTCCGGCAGTTTGATTGTCGCCATCGGCGCACAGAATGCGTTTGTGCTGAAACAGGGCTTGTTGAAACAGCATATTTTCTGGGTGTCGCTAACCTGTTTTTTATGCGATTTTATTTTGATCTGCGTCGGGGTCTTGGGGTTGGGCAGCCTGATCAGCCAAAGCCCGACGGCAACGCTGGCATTGGCGGTGATCGGCGCATTGTTTTTATTGGTGTACGGCGCACGGGCATTTCGCAGTGCCTACCGCGGCAACAGCGGTTTAAGCCTTGACCGGCAAGATGGCGGATCGCAAAGTGCGGTTAAAATGGTCTTGATGTCACTTGGTTTTACCTTGCTTAATCCGCATGTTTATCTGGATACGGTGGTGATTATCGGCGGTATCGCCTCGACATTGCTGTTTGAACAGAAAGTCCGGTTTTTAATCGGCGCAGTGTTCGCCTCAGGGCTATGGTTTTTCAGTCTGGGCTATGGCGCCCGTTTATTGATTCCGCTGTTCAAACGCCCGTTGACTTGGCGTATTTTGGATTTCGCCATCGGTTGTGTGATGTGGCTGATTGCATTCAGTTTGATTCGCTATGCCGCAGGGTTGTTGTAACGAAAGTGCGGTTTAGTCGTTTAACGGTTCTAAATATTGGTTGAATAATCCAAGCACAATTCGACGATTGGATTAATTAATGCCTTGAAAGATAACGTAAAGCGTGCCGATCTTAATCGATTGGCACGCTGATCAAACCGCACTTTTAAGCGAAATTAGCGCTTAAACATATTGCCCAGCCCGGGCATTCCGCCGCCCATCATACCTTTCATGCCCTTCATCATTTTCGCCATGCCGCCTTTGCGCATTTTTTTCATCATGCGCTGCATTTCAGTAAACTGTTTCAGCATTTTATTCAGATCCTGCACTTGGGTGCCGGAACCGCTTGCAATCCGACGCTTGCGAGAGCCTTTGATGATGTCGGGGTTTTGCCGTTCTTTAAATGTCATGGAATTGATCATCGCTTCCATTTTATTGAACATTTTGTCGTCCACCTGCCCTTTCACATGATCCGGCAGATTTTTAGCACCGGGCAGTTTTTCCAGCATGGTCATCATACCGCCCATTTTTTTCATTTCGATAAGCTGTTCGCGAAAATCCTCCAGCGTAAAATCGTCGCCTTTCTTGAATTTCTGCGCCATTTTTTCGGCTTTTTCTTTATCGACCGAACGCTCCAGATCTTCAATTAAGGACAGCACATCGCCCATGCCTAAAATGCGTGAGGCAACCCGATCCGGATGGAATGGTTCCAGCGCATCGGTTTTTTCGCCCATACCGAGGAATTTAATCGGCTTGCCGGTGATCTGACGTATGGACAGTGCCGCCCCGCCGCGCGCATCGCCGTCGACTTTGGTCAAAATTATGCCGGTCAGCGGCAGAGCCTCGTTAAAGGCTTTGGCGGTATTGGCGGCGTCTTGTCCGGTCATGGCATCAACGGTAAACAGCGTTTCAATCGGGTTCAAGGCGGTGTGAACGGCTTTAATTTCCGCCATCATTTCGCCGTCGACATGCAAACGGCCGGCGGTATCGACAATCAGCACGTCATAGAATTTCAGTTTGGCGTGCGCTAAGGCGTCTTGCGCAATTCGTACCGGCTTTTGCGCGCTGTCGGACGGGAAGAAATCGACATTTACCGTGCTTGCCAGTGTTTCCAATTGTTTGATCGCTGCCGGGCGGTATACGTCGGCAGAAACCACCAGCACTTTTTTCTTGTGGCGCTCGCGCAAAAACTTCGCCAGTTTGCCGACACTGGTGGTTTTCCCCGCCCCCTGTAGACCGGCCATCAAGATGACTGCCGGCGGTTGGGTCGCCAGATTCAGCGTTTCGTTCGCTTCGCCCATGGCGGCTTCCAGCTCGTTTTGGACGATTTTGACGAATTCTTGTCCCGGGGTCAGGCTTTTATTGACTTCGACCCCGACCGCACGCGCTTTGACTTTGTTGATGAATTCACGCACCACCGGCAGGGCGACATCGGCTTCCAGCAGTGCCATTCGCACTTCACGCAGGGTTTCCTTGATATTGTCTTCGGTTAAGCGCCCGCGTCCGCGAATGTTGCGCAGGGTATTGGAAAGACGATCAGATAAATTTTCAAACATAATATAATTCCCGTAGCGAATACCGCACTTTGAATCAAAGGCGGAAAGATAGCGCCGATTATACAAGATTTCGGCTTATTTTCATCCTTAAACCATTTTGTAGTAGAAAAATGGGGGTAAAACTGGTACTTTCAAGCGAAATGGTTATCAGTAAATTCAATTGGAAGGACGGGCGTTCAGGCTATGTATATCTTTGCCGCATTGTCGATTATGGCATATTTGATTTGTACGGTTTCATTGTTGCCGCTGTTGCTGCAAGTACAGAACAGCGACGCAATCGCATCGAATAAAAAACCCAACCGCAACCGTTTTATTTTCAGTTCGGCGGTGGCTTGGGTGTTGCATGCGGTTTTTATTCAACAACTGTTTGCCAACGGCAGTGAACCGTATAATTTTACCCTGCTGAATATCCTTAATTTGATGACGCTGCTGGTTGTGTTGTTGGTGACGATGGCGCTGTCGCATTTAAATACGCTGTGGTTTTTACTGCCGATAGTCTATGCGTTTGCTATTTTGGGGATTGTGGCGGCGACCTTTATACCGGGGCATATTATCGCTTATTTTCATGATAATACCGCACTTTTGCTGCATATTTCACTGGCGCTGATTGCGTATGCGTTGTGTTTCATTGCCTTGCTGTATGTTTTACAGCTGGGGTGGTTGGACAAAAAGCTGAAAAGCAAAAAAATTGTCTTTTCACCGATGATCCCCTCATTAATGAGTGTAGAACGCCAATTTTTCAAGATTTTGTGTGCAGGCGAAGTATTCCTGACGTTGGCGCTGATCAGCGGTGCGGTTTCCTTACACAACTTTTTTGCAGCGGAACAGATTCAAAAAGCGATTTTTTCTTTTTTGGCATGGCTTGTTTTCGGGCTATTGTTGATTGGACATCGAAAACTGCATTGGCGCGGAAAGAGGGTGCTTATTTATACAATTTCGGGTATGATTCTGCTGACTATCGCTTATTTCGGCAGTCGGACGCTTCCGGTGCTGTAGGCGAGGTCTGAAAGTGCGGTTGAACTTTAACATGGACACCGTCAGCACCGCACTTTCAGTATGATTTCTCAATCGAAGGATTATTTTTTTGGACAGTATCCCCCTTAGTACGTTATTTATTGTTTTAATCGTACTGCTTGTTTGTTCCGCCTATTTTTCAGGGTCGGAAACCGGTCTGCTTTCACTCAACCGTTACCGTATGCGCTACCTTGCCGGGCAAGGCCACAAAGGCGCTAAAAAAGCGGAAAACCTGCTTAAACGCACCGATACGTTATTGGGATTGGTGTTGATTTTCAATAACATGGTGAATATCATTGCCTCGTCGATCGCCACGATTATCGGTATGCGCCTGTATGGTGATGTCGGTGTTGCGATCGCAACCGGCGTGTTGACGTTTTTCATGTTGATCTTTTCCGAGATCATGCCGAAAACCCTCGCGGCGTTGTATCCGGAAAAAGTAGGTTTCACCACCAGCCATTTGCTGACACCGTTGTTAAAAATCTCGCTGCCGTTAGTCTACTTTATCAATTTCTTCAGTAAAATCATCATGAAGCTGTTGCGGATTAAAACCGATCAGAAAGTCCATTCGATCAGTCAGGAAGAGTTACGCAGCATTGTACATGAATCGGGAAAATTCATTCCGTCTGCGCACCAAGAGATGCTGTTGTCGATTCTGGATCTGGAGCAAGTGACGGTGGACGATATTATGGTGCCGCGCAACGATATCGGCGGAATAGATATTGACGACGATTGGAAAGCGATTATGCGACAGCTCAATCATGCGGCGCACAGCAGAGTGGTGTTGTATAAAGGCAATATGGACGAAAATGTGTTGGGTATGCTGCGGGTGCGGGAAGCTTATCGCTTGATGCTGGACAAAAACGAATTCAACAAAGAAACGCTGGTGCGCGCCGCCGATGAGATCTATTTTATCCCTGAAGGGACACCGTTAAACACCCAACTGCTGAATTTTAAAAGCAACAAAGAGCGGATCGGACTGGTGGTGGACGAATACGGCGATTTGAAAGGATTGGTAACGCTGGAAGACATTTTGGAAGAGATTGTCGGCGAATTTACCACCTCAATGATGCCGTCGATCGAAGAAGAAGTGACGGAGCAGTCGGACGGTTCGGTTTTGATCGACGGGCAGGCGAACATTCGGGATTTGAATAAATTGTTCGGTTGGGCGCTCAGCACCGAAGGCCCGCGCACTTTCAACGGTTTAATTCTGGAACATTTGGAAGAGATTCCTGCCGAAGGGGTTGTCTGTGAGATCGAGGGGCTGTTGGTGACGATACTGGAAGTCTCCGACAATATGGTGAAGCAGGCAAAAGTTGTCAGAAAAGGAACCGTGCAGGAAAAAATCAAAACCTGATGCGGGTCGGCGCTATATAAACCGCACTTGGTGCTTGTTCTGAAAACGTAAACGGTTATTTCAAGGACTGATTTCTGTCTTGTACAGGATTCGGTCCTTTTTTATTTCATTGAATATGCGTTGCCGTTAACCGACCGTACTTAGGCAAATCATGGATTGACAGCAAACGAATTATGCTTTAATTTGTAACTTGATTGGTTACAATCAAGTGTGTTGTTCGCCTGAATGGGCATACAAACAAAGGCGGTTTGATGATAACGTTACAAAATGTGAGCAAATACTATAATGGAAAAGCCGCAGTAGAGCAGGTGAGCTTAACGATTGAGTGCGGCGAGTTTTTTGTCTTGGTCGGTGAAAGCGGCAGTGGCAAAACAACATTGCTTAAAATGTTGAACGGGCTGAT
Organism: Chelonobacter oris; assembly: GCF_000772535.1. GTDB lineage: Bacteria > Pseudomonadota > Gammaproteobacteria > Enterobacterales > Pasteurellaceae > Chelonobacter > Chelonobacter oris. The sequence continues at coordinate 68,318 of NZ_JSUM01000010.1, read as the reverse complement.
TGAAAATGATCAGGGCGAAATTATCATTATGCAAAAGAACCGCCGTGATTACGATAAACGTCAATTAAGGCTGAATATGGGCTATGTGTTGCAACAAATCGCCTTGTTTCCGAATATGTCGGTTGCGGAGAATATCGCTTTGATTCCCGAATTAAAAGGCTGGAATAAAAAACAGATTCACAACCGCACTTTGGCGTTGCTACAGCGGGTGCAGCTGCCGCCGGATTATTTGCAGCGCAAACCGGCGGAACTCTCCGGCGGGGAGCAACAGCGGGTCGGGATTTTACGCGCATTGATTGCCGAGCCGCAGATTATTCTGATGGACGAGCCGTTTAGTGCGCTTGATCCGCTTTCCCGTTTAGAGTTGCAAAATTTGATTAAGCAAATTCATCAGGCGCTGAAGACCACGATTGTTTTCGTCACCCATAATGTTGATGAAGCAATTAAATTGGGCGACAGGATTGCGATTATGCAAGGCGGCATCTTGCAGCAGGTTGATGCGCCAAGCATGATTTTGCGCCGCCCATCCAATGATTATGTACGGCGTTTTTTCCGTACGACCGAACCGGCGGCAGAGCGTGCATGATGAACGGATTGTTACAAACCTTGCTTGAAAGACGGCATGAATGGCTGGAAGCCGTATTGGTGCATTTGCAATTGTCGCTGGTCTCGGTGCTGCTGGCGGTGATGATTGCGGTGCCTCTGGCGGTATTAGTCGAGCGGCATAAGCGAATGGCGGATTTATCCTTACAATTCAGCGGTATTTTGCAAACGATTCCATCGTTGGCACTGCTCGGCTTGCTCATTCCGTTGGTCGGAATCGGCAAAGTGCCGACGATTATCGCTTTGGTTTTGTATGCCGTTTTTCCGATTTTCAGCAGTGCTTACACCGGGTTGCGGGAAATTGATCCCTCATTGGAGGAAGCAGCGGAAGCGTTTGGGATGACACCGCTGGAAAAATTAAAAAAGTACCGTTTGGCGTTGGCATTGCCGATGATTATTTCCGGTATACGGACATCAACCGTGATGGTCATCGGCACAGCGACCTTAGCGGCTTTAATCGGTGCCGGCGGACTGGGGCGTTTTATTTTGCTCGGTATTGATCGCAACAATAGCAGTCTGATTTTGCTTGGCGCTTTGTCGTCGGCATTATTGGCGATTGCGGCACACTATATGATTGTGTATTTGGGGCGGCTGAATTTAAAGCGGATTAGCATCATCTTTTCGGCAATGTTACTGGCTGTCATCGCCAGTTTGGGCATCGGCGGAGGCATCTCGTCGAAAGCCGATAAGACGTTGGTTATCGCCGGTAAATTAGGTGCGGAGCCGGAGATTTTAATCAATATGTACCAACAATTGATTGAAGCGAATTCCGACATTCGGGTGACAATTAAACCGAATTTCGGCAAAACCATTTTTTTATACAATGCCTTGAAGCGGGGAGACATTGATCTTTACCCTGAATTTACCGGTACGGTCGTCAGCAGTTTACTACAAAACGAACCGTTTTATTCGCGTGATCCAAATGCCGTTTATATGTTCGCGCGGGATCAACTTCTCAAGGCGGATAATTTGGTTTATTTGCCGCCGATGCAGTTTCAGAATACCTATGCATTGGTGGTGAAAAGTGATTATGCCCGACAATTCGGGCTGAAAACGATTTCTGATTTAAGCAACGTCGAGCAAAGTGCGGTTGCAGGTTTCACCCTAGAATTTGCCGACAGAGAAGACGGCAATCGAGGACTGCAATCCCGTTATGGCTTGAATTTGAATGTTCGCACGATGGAACCGGCATTACGTTATCAGGCGCTGGCTAACAACGAAACGCAAATTGCCGATGCGTATTCTACCGACAGTGAAATTAAACAATATTCCCTGACATTGCTGCAAGACGACAAACAACTTTTTCCGCCTTATCAGGGCGCACCGCTATTGCGGGCGGAAACACTGGAAAACTACCCTGAATTGGCGGCGATTTTGAATAAATTGGCAGGGAAAATCAGTGAAAATGACATGGCGGAAATGAATTATCAGGTCAAAGTGCAAAACCGGACTGCCGCCGAAGTGGCGAAACGCTATTTACAATTGCATGGATTGACGGAGTAGAACATGATGAAAGCCATTGTCTTAGAACGCCCGTGCACCGCCGAGGCGTTGTCGGTGAGTGAAATCCCGCGACCTGTTGCGCAAGCGGGGTGGGTGGTGATAAAAATTAAAGCGTTTGGTATCAATCGTGCAGAAATCATAACGCGTAACGGGTTTTCACCGACAGTCCGATTACCACGGGTGATCGGCATCGAATGTGTCGGGGAAGTGGTTGACGGCGGCGGCAGTCAGTGGCAAATCGGGGCGCGGGTTTGCAGCTTGATGGGCGGTTTAGGACGGGAATTTAACGGTTCTTATGCCGAATATACCTGCGTTCCGGCTGCTCAGGTTTATCCGGTGCCGGACGGGATTGACTGGATCAGTTTGGCGGCAATGCCGGAATTGTATTATACCGCTTATGGTTCTTTATTTTCCGCGTTGAAGCTGGTATCTGAAGATCGTTTGTTGGTACGGGGGGCGACAAGTGCGGTCGGCCTTGCCGCAATACAATTGGCAAAAAGTATCGGCTGTGAGGTTTGGGCGACCACGCGGAAAACAGAAAAAATCACACTGTTACAGCAAGCCGGAGCAGACAGGGTATTGATTGACGACAATCAACTGGCGGCTCAAATAAGCGGTGATAAAGTCAGTAAAGTATTGGAGCTGATTGGTGCCGCCAGTATCAAGGATTCGTTACAGTGTTTACGCACAGAAGGTGTGTTATGTATGACCGGTATTCTCGGCGGCTGGATTCTGACTGATTTCGAGCCATTGGAAGCACTGCCGAACGGTGTTTATTTTACCGCATTTAATAGCACGTCTATTGATTCCGATTTGATCGACAGCATGTTTCGCCATCTCAAACAATACCGGATTCGCCCCCCTATCAGCCATGTTCTGCCGTTGTCCGCCATCGGATGGGCGCATCACTTGCTGGATAACGACACTGCAAACGGCAAAATTGTGATGGTGGCGGACGAGAGTTTATTGGAGCAATAAACAAGATGGCAATTTCAACCAAAACCAGTGTCGCTACCCATATTTTAGCCTATATCGCTTATCATGCCGACAGTGAATTAACCTCGGAACAAATTGCTGCCAGTATCCAAACCAACCCTGTTGTGGTGCGGCGCATGATGGGCAAGCTGAAAAAAGCGGGGTTATTGGATAGAAAAAAATTGGTCAAATCGCCGAACGATATTAGTCTATTGGCCATTTTTCAGGCGGTGGAAGACGAATACCATATCTTTACAGTTCATTCGAGCGGCCACCCTCTTTGTCCGGTCGGTGGCGCTATCGGCGGAATTTTGAGCGATAGATTCGGCAAAATAGAACAAAAAGCCTTTGTTGAATTACAACAATATACTTTACAGGATGTACTCGAGCAAATTCAGCGACATCATGCCGAGCCGATATAAATAATTTTTAGTTAACGTATAACCGCACTTTGATAGTCAAAAATTATCAAAGTGCGGTTTTTCATCCGGAGTATGTATTTTTTTACATCTATCAATTGAAAACAGTTTTTATTTACATTATCATCAATGCCGATAATCATTGTTGTTTTTATTATCCAAATTTCTTTTCAATTTATATAGAACCTAAGGAGTTTTTTCTATGAAAAAACAAGCAGTATTTCGTTTGGCAGTTCTGCCGTTAGCCGTTATGAGCGCCATTGCATCTGCGGAAACATTAGATGAGATTGTTGTTTCGGATCGCCAAGGTACAAAAACCGAAACCAATGTGGTGACATTACAAGAAAAAGATGAGCGTACCGAAACTGATTTACGCGGTCTGCTGAGTGAAGAACCGGCAATTGATTTTGGTGGTGGTAACGGAACCTCACAGTTTTTGACTATACGTGGCATGGGGCAAAACTCAGTCGATATTAAAGTGGATAATGCTTATTCCGACAGTCAAATTTTGTACCATCAAGGGCGTTTCATCATTGACCCGTCTTTATTGAAAAGTGTTTCGGTACAAAAAGGAGCGGGTTCTGCGAGTGCGGGGATCGGGGCAACCAACGGCGCGATTATTGCTAAAACGGTCGATGCGTTGGATCTGTTAAAAAATAGCGATAGGGATTACGGCTTTAAACTAAACAGTGGCTATTCCAGCAATGACGGGCATTCCTATGGGGCAAGCGTATTTGGTAAAGCAGGCAATTTTGATGCGTTGTTCTCTTTCAACCGTACTGATGAAGACAACTATAAACCGGGTAAAGGCTATAGCAATATTGATGGCGGTAAAACCGTTCCATATAGCGGTTTAGATAAACGCAATTATTTAATTAAATTAGGTGCGACTTTTGGAGACCACCGTCTAGTTTTGAGCCATTTACAAGATCAACACCGCGGTGAGCGTTTAGTGCGTGAAGAGTTTACCGTTACCGGCGGGAGATTAACGTTAGCCCGACAATCTCCGGCTTATCGGGAAACTACGCAGCAAAATACCAACTTGGAGTGGACGGCGAAAAATTTAGGTTTTATCAGTGAATTGACTGCTAATGCTTATGTGATGGAAAACAAACGTTATTCTGCTGATGATAGCGGTTGTGGCTATTGCGGCAGTATTGCAGGTCCAACTACAACGGTTATCAAAACGCACGGGGCGAATGTGAATTTCGACTCTAATCTGAGTGAGAATGTGCTGATCAAATATGGTTTGAACTATCGTTACCAAGAGATTAAGCCACATACTAATCGAGTGGCTGTCCGCAATCCGGATAAAACTGATACCGGAGCGTATGTTGAAGTGATTGGTGGTGTCGGCGACTTTACCCTGACGGGGGGGCTGCGTTATGACCATTTTAATATTACTGCTAATGACGGTGTAAAAGCTTCCGATGGTAATTTTAATCCAAGTATCGGTTTAATTTGGCAAGCCACACCGGACTTAAGTTTCAGCGTAAACCACAACTACGCTTCTCGTAGCCCACGCCTTTATGATGCATTAATGGTTGGTATCAGACGCGTGTCTGTGGCGGAAAATATTAAAGCCGAACAAGCACGCAATACTGAAATCGGTTTTAACTATAATAATGGCAACTTCTCACTTGATGGTAGTTACTTCTGGCAAAAAGTGAATGATCTGATTGTAAACCCACAGAATCGACATAACACGAATTGGTCTGAAGCGGTTAATGGCGGTTATTCTAAAAATCATGGTTATGAATTGAATGCCGCTTATCGTTATCACGGATTTACGGCGCGTATCGGGGTTGCTGACAGCAAACCAAGATTTTACTTAGATGATACAACCAGCACTTCAACCTTAATTCCAGAGTTTGCGGTACAAACCGGTCGTACTTGGACGGCAGCATTATCTTATCGCTTTAACAACCCGGATTTGGAACTGGGTTGGCGTAATCGTACCGTAGAAGATGAAGAAGGCTATGCCTTAGCCGGTACGGATGTTTCCGTTAAACGTGATAGCTACACCATGCACGATTTCTATATAAACTGGAAACCGTTTAGTAATGATAATCTGAATGTCAATATGTCGTTAAATAATGCGTTTAATAAATTATATTATCCGCATAGTCAACGCGGTGAGACTTTAGCCGGTGTTGGACGTGATTTCCGTGTCGGTATTAACTACCAATTCTAATTGGAAGTCGCTTGCCGAGAGAAAGTGAGAAGCCTGAAAGCGGTATTAAAAAGCAACAATCTGCTATAAATTATCGTTTACCTAGGTGGCAAAACAAGCTACAATAATGAAATCAATTCTCAATTACAAAATACAAAGTGCCGACCGCACTTTGTATTTTTTATTCTGCGGTCACGCTCATTAGGAGTCATGAATGGAGCAACTTTTTGAATTTTTAGAACATTATACCGATTACATCATCTTGGGGACGCTGGCATTGATGAGCTTCGTCATGCTGTGGATGGTGATCGAACGTCTTATTTTTTTCCGCCAAGTCAATGTGGAGGACTACACAACGATTCACGAGTTGGAAATTGATCTGACCCGTAATTTAACTACGATTTCCACCGTCGGATCGAATGCGCCGTATGTCGGTTTGTTAGGAACGGTAATCGGCATTTTATTGACGTTTTATACCATGGGACAATCCGGCGGCGACATCGATGCGGCGGCGATTATGGTGAATTTATCGTTGGCGCTGAAAGCCACGGCGGTGGGGATTTTGGTCGCAATTCCGTCAATGGTGTTTTATAACGGCTTAAACCGTAAGGTTGATGTCAACAAAATGAAATGGTTTGCTTTCACGGAAAAACAGAAACAACAGGCCTGACGACAGGGGAAAGTGCGGTGAAGAAATTCGATGAAATCAATATCATCCCGTTTTTGGATATTATGTTGGTGCTATTGGCGATTGTGCTGGTGACGGCATCATTTATTTCGCAGGGCAAAATTCAGGTCAATGTACCGAAAGCCAGCAGCAGCGTGACTATGAAAGCGGACGATTTGGCAAAATTGTTGACGGTGACGGAAAACGGCGAACTGTATTATAACGATAAGCCGATCAGCAAAGAAGCTTTGGCAGAGGAGATTGGGCGCTGGGACAAAACGCAGAAAGTGACGTTGAAAGTTGATGCGGCAACTGAATTTCAGCAATTTGTTGATATAACGGATATTTTTTCCAAATATGAGATTAAAAATGTGGCAATCGTAACACTCAAGCCACAAGGTGAGTAGAGATGAAAAAGCGTCGTTCTCTTATCGGGTTCTTGTTTTCCCTGATTTTTCACGGGGCGTTAGCCTCGCTTTTTATCTTTGCTATCGGGCGCTCGATGGCGGATGAAACGGCAAACGGGCAGACGAGTGACGAAATGAGTACCAATATTTCGATCGAAATGATGATGGCGATGGTGCAAGCCGAGCCGGAGCCCGAACCTGAGCCGATAAAAGAAGAGATTCCCGAACCGAAAGAAGAAATTCCCGATCCGACGGTAAAGCCCGAGCCGAAAAAAATAGAAAAACCGAAAGAGCCGGAAAAGCCAAAAGAGAAGCCAAAGCCGAAACCGAAAGAGAAACGGAAGGAAAAACCGAAAAAAGAGCGTTCTAAGCGCGACAATGTACAGCAAGGCGATCGTGATGTGGATTCGCCGCATAATGTCAATTCAAAAGCCAGCGGGCCGCAAACCAGCGCAAATAATCCGAATATGGTCGGAGGCGGCGGCAAGGCAATTGATGCTTATCGTTCACAATTACGTCGTGAAATTGAGCGTAACAAGCGCTATCCGCAACGGGCAAAAATGATGCGTAAACAAGGGGTTGTCAGTATCTCTTTTACTTTGAATACCGACGGCAGTATCCAAAATCCTCGGGTGGCAAAATCGTCAGGCAGTGAGGATTTGGATAAGGCGGCGATTCAGGCGGTTCAGAATGCCAGAAGTGTCGGCCCGCGTCCTGACGGAATGAAAGCGGCAGTGACCGTGCCGATTAGGTTTAATATCAGTTGATTAATAAAAAACGGTGGAATATCCACCGTTTTTATTGGTTATCAAAAGTGCGGTTTTACATCCAGGCATTATTGCGGATAATACCGACGGCAATGCCTTCGATTTCCAAATATTGATTTTTCAGATCAACCACAATCGGTTGGAATTCTTCGTTTTCAGCGTGCAGGTAAACGGTAGAACCTTTTTTCTCAAGGCGTTTTACCGTCACTTCATCTTCAATCCTTGCGACGACGACTTGCCCGTTGCGCACATCTTTGGTTCGATGTACCGCCAGCATATCGCCGTCTAAAATACCGATATCTTTCATCGACATTCCGTACACTTTCAATAAAAAATGCGCTTGCGGTTTGAACATCGAGGCGTCAACTTTGTAACTGCCTTCAATATGTTGTTGTGCCAAAATCGGTTCGCCGGCGGCGACTCGCCCGATCAGCGGCAGCCCCTCTTCCTCGCTCTCTTCAGCCGCACTTGCTTCGTCAGTGAGCAAAAGACGGATACCGCGCGAGGTGCCGGAGAGAATTTCAATCACGCCTTTACGTGCTAAGGCCTTCAAATGTTCTTCTGCGGCATTCGGCGAGCGAAAACCTAACTCTTTGGCGATTTCGGCGCGAGTCGGCGGCATACCGGTGGAGTCCAGGTGGGAACGGACAAAATCATAGACTTTTTGTTGGCGCGGGGTGAGCGCTTTATTCGGCTTCATAGCTGACTCCCTGTTTTTTTATACAGCTTTCCTGTCATTATATACAGTATCTTTGCAGATGCAATCACTTATTCCGTTTACCTGCCGCCAAGTGTGCCGACCATAGGCGATTAATGGAATTTATGCTAGAATCCGTGACTGTATTTCGCAAGATTTGGTTCTGAATAACACAATAATTACAATCGGATTAATAATGTCAATTTTTTTGGATACTTACCGCAAAGCACTCGATTTTATGCTGTCGCTTTTGGTGAAAAGCAACCCTATTCCGAGTGATCCTGTCAATGAATTGGAGTTGGACAGGCAAAAATGTTTTTTATATCTGTTGCCTTATACTTCGCAAACGGATTTATTGATTTTACGCCGACACTGTTTACAGCTGGGGTTGCCGGATCCATTGGCGAGAAATAAAATTAACGGCGACAGCCTGCCGCGTTTTGTTTTTCTGGACAGAGGGCGTCGTTTTTTTAAATCGAATCAACTGACGGAAAATACCCGGGCGCTGTTTTCTAAATATTTTGAATTGCACCGCAGCCATTCGGAACTGGATGTGCAGCTGGTTCCGGTTTCGGTCTTGTGGGGGCGTTCGCCGGGGCATGAGAAAAAGTTACCGCACTTGCGCTTTCTTGGGCGCTTGCAGAAATTATGGGCGATAGCGTGGTTCGGGCGTGATAATTTCGTGCGTTTTTCCAAAGCCGTTTCGTTGCGTGATATGGCGAACTTGAAAGGCAGTGACGATGATATCGCCTTAAAGCTGACCCGTGTCGCCAAAATTCATTTTTCCAAGCAGCGTACCTCGGCAACCGGCCCGCGTTTACCGAATCGACAGGCGATGTTCCGTCAAATTTTGCAGTCAAGTGCGGTACAGGAAGCGATTGCCGATGAAGCTAAAAGTAAAAAAATCGATCATGACAAAGCAACGGCGAATGCGGAAGCGATGCTAAATGAAATCGCCGCCAACGTGAGCCATGAAAGTTTGCGTCTGGCGGATCGGTTTTTACGCTGGCTGTGGAATAAGCTGTATCGCGGCATTGACGTTAAAAACGGCGATCGGGTGCGCAAGCTGGCGATTGAAGGGCACGAAATTGTCTATATTCCGTGTCACCGCAGCCATATCGATTATTTGCTGCTCTCTTATATTTTATACCATCAGGGGCTGGTGCCGCCGCACATTGCCGCCGGCATCAATTTGAATTTTTGGCCGGTGGGCGGTAGATTCCGCCGTTGGGGAGCCTTTTTTATCCGTCGCACTTTTAGCGGTAATCGCCTGTATTCAACGGTTTTCCGTCAATATTTATCAGAGCTGTTTCGTCGGGGCTATGCGGTAGAGTTCTTTATTGAGGGCGGACGTTCGCGCACCGGGCGGCTGCTGGCACCGAAAACCGGAATGTTGTCGATGACCTTGCAGGCGCTGTTGGAGGGGCATACCCGTCCGATCAGTCTGGTGCCGGTGTATATCGGTTATGAACATGTATTGGAAGTGGATACTTACGCCAAAGAGCTGCGTGGGGCGGCGAAAGAAAAAGAAAATGCCGGTTTGGTGCTGCGTGTGATCAAAAAACTGCGCAACATGGGTAAGGGCTATGTCAATTTCGGCGAACCGATTACGCTGAATACCTATTTGAATCAGCATTATCCGAATTGGAAAGAGAGCGAAGGCGAGGAAAGTAAAGCCTGGCTCGGCGGGGCGGTCGACAAATTGGCTGTGCAGGTGATGCGCAATATCAACAAAGCGGCGGCGATTAATGCGATGAATTTAATCGGAACGGTATTGCTGGCGTCTCGGCAGCGAGCATTGGCTCGCGAGCAATTGTTGTCGCAACTGAGCATTTATCAACAGCTATTGAATAATGTCGCCTACAGCCGAGATGTGATTGTGCCGCAGGAATCGCCGCAAGCCATGTTGGAACATGTCTTGAGCTTGGACAAAGTCGGCATTATTCAGGAAAAAGACAGTTTCGGCGAAATTATCCGCCTTGAGCGCTCTTCTGCGGTGTTGATGACTTATTATCGTAATAATATTCAACATCTGTTTGTTTTGCCGTCGCTGATTGCCTCGATTGTGATTCATCATGAGGCGATTCAGCAAAGTTTATTGATTGATGCGGTACAAAAAATTTATCCGTTCCTGAAATCGGAACTGTTTTTGGACATTGACGAAAACCGGCTTAAACCGTGGATCAAACAAATTTTGGCGGAATTGCAGCGTCAGGCGTTGATTAACCTACATGATGAAATGGTCGGTATCAACAAGCGCAATATCCGTTCGCTGCAACTGTTGTCCGCCGGGATTCGCGAGATTATCCAGCGCTATTACATTACGCTGAATTTCCTACAGGCAGAGCCGACTATCTCACGCAGTAATCTGGAAAAAGAGAGCCAGTCCGTTGCGCAGCGGTTGTCGGTGCTGCACGGCATCAATGCGCCTGAATTTTTCGATAAAGCGGTTTTTTCCACTTTTATCGCCAGTTTGAAAGAAAACGGTTATTTTACCGAGCAGGGCGGGGCGGACAGTGCGAAAGTGGAAGAGTTGGCCGCTAGCTTAAAGGCGTTGCTGTCGAGCGAAGTGTATATGACCATTTCCAGCTCGGTGGAAAGTGCGGTTGAAAAAAACAAACCCGAATAAGTTTACGTTAACGTATCAGGCAAAGGCGGATTATTCCGCCTTTTTATTGTCCAGATTTTCCGCCAGAAAATCGATAAACGAGCGGATTTTGGCGCTGAGGTGTTCACGGTTCATATAGGCGGCATACAGTTTTAAGCGCTGTTCCGGCTTGCCGTCGAACAATTTTTGCAGGCGTCCGTCCTGTAATTCCGATTCCATCGCCCATTGCGGCAGGCTGCCGATGCCGTGACCGGCCACCACCAGTTCTTTCAACATTAAGGTATTGTTGCTGTCCGCTACCCGTGTGAGCGGATAGTCGACACTGGTATAGTTGGGCGCAACCGCCGGATAATCCGCCAGATGTTCACGGCGGAGATCGGCATACTGACGGATAAAGTGCGGTGCGGCAACCCAGTAAAAATCAATCTCGGTCAATGGTTTGACGATAATATTCGGATCAAGACTGCGGTCGACCCGCAATGCCAGATCAAACCCCTGTGCGATCAAATCGTTATGCTGATTATCCAGATAGAGCGACAATTTGACATCCGGATATTGCTGTCGGTATGCTTGCAGCAAACGGGCAAAGTGCGGTGTCGCCAGCCAAATCGGCAGGGTGATTTTCAGTGTTCCCTGCGGATTGACGACGCCTTGCTGTGCGGTTTGGCGGGCAGAATTGAGGATATCCAGCGCATGGCAGCATTCGCGGTAATAATTCTGCCCGATTTCGGTGAGACTCAGGTGGCGGCTTGAGCGATTGAGCAATTTGGCTTGCAGGCAGTCTTCCAAATGGCGCAGGTGCTTGCTCGCCATGGCGGGGGAGATATTCAGGGAGTCGGCGGCTTTGCTGAAACTGCCGAGATCGACCACTTGGCGAAAGACATTCATGCTGGTTAAAGTATCCATCGATTGATTTCCTGAGAAGAAATGCACAAAATATCACAAAGCATAACTGGATTTACGGTAATATTCAATCAACGGAATGTTGTTGGCGGGATAATAATATGAGTCGATTATTGGTCATGAAAACAGCCGCGGCGGCACAGAGCGACAAACTCAACCGAGCTCTCGCCGCCTTTATACGACAAACTTTGCAGAAATGGCCGAATACGGTGCTTGTCGAACACAATCTGAGTGCCGAGACCGCACTGGATTGTACGCTGCTGTCGCTGCAAACCGATTATCTGGCATGGGGCGTGTGCGGACAGGATTTGAGCGCCGACAGTGTTTTTCACGTATATCTGAATCTGATGCAGTGTGGCAAGAATAACGCTCGACCGCACTTGACGGTTTTTACCTGCAATGTCGATGAAACGGAAAAAGTGCGGTTTGAACGGCAGTTAGCCGAATTGGGATTTCGCCAAATCGCTTGGATTGAAAGCGACAGTGTGAGCCGAGCCAAGCAACAGTTGCATGAGATTATGCGGTGTTAGGTGATTGTGCACAGAGAATGCGCAGCTGGCGTATTTTCTTTTTGCCGCACTTAATCCGATGTTGTGTTGATTCGGCAGAATTGATTTATTAATCACCAACCGTGCGTTGAAGTGCGAAAAAATACTTGACGACAGGGCGAGAAATCCCTATAGTTTGCGCCCTGTCAGCATTCAAATTTATCACGGTGAGATGTCCGAGAGGCTGAAGGAGCACGCCTGGAAAGTGTGTATACGTGAAAACGTATCGAGGGTTCGAATCCCTCTCTCACCGCCATTTAATTTCGATTTTTCATCTCCGATTTCCATTTTAAGCTCTGATCGTTTATTCCCGTTTCCCGCATATAAAAAACCGCACTTTGCAGCGCGGCTTGGTTATTATTGTTGCAATCAAAACTACAGCCAACCTTTGCGCTTAAAATAGAAGTAGGGGGCGAGTGCGGCCAGCAGCATTAAACCGAGCGCCATCGGATAGCCGAAACTGAAGCCGAGTTCCGGCATTTCTTTGAAGTTCATGCCGTAGTTGGAGGCAACCAAGGTTGGCGGCAGGAAAATAACGGAAACGACCGAGAAAATTTTGATGATTCGGTTCTGCTCGATATTGATGAAACCCATTGCCGCTTGCATTAAAAAGTTCACTTTTTGGAATAGGGATTCATTATGCGGCTGTAGGGATTCAATATCGCGCAAGACTTCACGCGCCTGTTCCAATTGGCTGGCCGGCAAACGGGTTTTGCGTACCAGAAAACTCAGTGCGCGCTGGGTATCCATTAAACATAACCGCACTTTGGAACTGGCGTCTTCCTGCTCGGTCAGCGTGGAGAGCGCTTCATCAAAGGCTTCGCCCTGTTTGCCTTCCAAAATGACACGGCTCAACTGTTCCAAATCGGCATAGATGGTTTCGATGACGTCGGCCAGTTGTTCGATTTTCGTTTCGAATAAATCCAGCAGTAATTCATAAGCGTTGCAAGCGTCAAGTTTTTGAATACGTGAACGCATCCGGTACAGACGGAAGGCAGGCAGTTCGCGATCACGCAGGGTGAATAAGCGGCCGTCGCGCAAGGTAAATGCCACGGTCGAAATGGCGGCATAGTCGTCTTCGTCTTCACAATAGAAGAAAGAGTGCAGATGCAACCCGTCCTCGTCTTCAAAAAAACGGGCGGACGCTTCCAGATCTTCCAGTTCCAGATAGCTGGCCAGGCTTTGGCCGAGACCCTGTTGTAAGACTTCACGTTCTTCATTGCTGGGGTCAATGAGATCAATCCAAATGGCTGTTTCTAAATTTTGTCCGGTTTCGTCGACACGAACCAGGCGGGCGTTGTCCAATGCAAAAGCACCAATCATATTCCATGCTCCCTTATGGGGTTGTGGACACGCAATGAACAAATTAAGATTCTGGTAAATCGGGCAAAGGAAAAGTAGCGGTGACTCGTACTTGTCCGCGATATTTTTCGCCGGCAAGCATTTGAAAAATGACGGGGAAAATATCAAGGGTAAGCATTAAACCAGTATCGTCTATGACTGTCCAAAGTGTGTTCCTCATATTATCAAATCGTGCGGATCTTACGCTTTCAGCATTGAAAGGTCAAGTTATAATGCGCTTTGCATGCCATGGCATACGGAAAATAAAAACAGGCAATCGGCGCTTGTATTGTCTTGGGTTGTTAAATCGAAGCGATTTATCTGCTCAAATTTTTAATAAGAAAAATAATAATTTGTGATCTGGCACAAGCTCTTTTGTATCGCAGAGTGTTATTATTCGATCAGATTTAACACTCTTTTTCATATGAAACATTTACTTATCCGATGAGTAAAAAGGAGGCGATTATGTACAAACACATTCTGGTAGCGGTTGATTTGTCTGAAGACAGTCCGGTTCTGCTGAATAAAGCGGTGGATATTGCCAAGCGCCATCAGGCGAAATTGTCATTGATTCACGTAGATGTCAATTTTTCCGATCTCTACACCGGGCTGATTGATATCAATATGGCAACGATGCAGGATCGAATTTCGGTGGAAACGCAAGAAGCGCTGAACAAGCTGGCGGGATCGGTGGATTATCCGGTGACGGAAAGGCTCAGCGGCACCGGCGATTTGGAACAGGTGCTGAAAGAGGCGATCGGCAAATATCAGGCTGATTTGCTGGTGACGGGGCATCATCAGGATTTCTGGAGCAAGTTGGTTTCGTCGACTCGTCAGGTGATGAATTCAATTGCAATTGATATGCTGGTAGTGCCGCTGAAAGACGAAGAATAGCTTTTTTTGTATTCTTTTCCTTCGATTGACATACCGCACTTTGTCGAAAAAGCACAAAGTGCGGTATGCTTGCTTTCAATAACGGCATAATTTGCCTGCAACCGCACTTAAACCCCACACAAAGCCATTTCCCACGCCTATTTTTTATGCGAAAATAGACCGTTTTTAAATGACATACCATCAGTTGTTATCACAAAGGATTAAAAATTAATGAAAACAACAGCAGACATCAGACGCGACTTTCTGCGTTTTTTTGAAACCAAAGGACACCAAATCGTCGCCAGCAGCTCGCTGGTACCGGAAAACGATCCGACCCTGCTTTTTACCAATGCGGGCATGAACCAGTTTAAAGAAGTGTTTCTGGGGCAGGATCAACGCAGTTATAAACGGGCGACCACCGCACAGCGCTGTGTGCGTGCAGGCGGTAAGCACAACGATTTGGAAAATGTCGGCTATACCGCACGCCATCACACTTTTTTCGAAATGTTGGGCAATTTTAGTTTCGGCGATTATTTCAAGCATGATGCGATTCAGTTTGCTTGGGAGTTTTTAACGTCGGGCGACTGGTTGAATCTGCCGAAAGAAAAATTGTGGGTAACCGTGTATGAAACCGATCAGGAAGCCTATGATATTTGGCATAACATCGTCGGTATACCGGCGGAGCGGATTGTGCGTATCGGTGATAACAAAGGCGCTGCTTACGCGTCGGATAACTTTTGGCAGATGGGTGATACCGGGCCGTGCGGTCCTTGTACCGAAATTTTCTATGATCACGGTGATCATATCTGGGGCGGCCCGCCGGGATCGGCGGAAGAAGACGGCGATCGTTATATTGAAATCTGGAATGTCGTTTTTATGCAGTTCAACCGTCAGGCGGACGGCAGCATGTTGCCGTTGCCGAAGCCGTCGGTGGATACCGGCATGGGGTTGGAGCGTATCAGCGCGGTATTGCAGCATGTCAATTCCAACTACGATATTGACATTTTCCGCCGTTTGGTCGGCAAAGCCGCTGAAATTACCGGTGCGACCGATTTGAAAAACAAATCGTTGAATGTGATTGCCGACCATATCCGCTCTTGTGCTTATCTCATTGCCGACGGTGTCATTCCGTCCAACGAAGGTCGCGGTTATGTGCTGCGCCGCATTATCCGCCGCGCCGTGCGCCACGGGCATTTATTAGGGGCTCAGGGCGCTTTTTTCTACAAACTGGTGCCGACCTTAATCGACGTGATGGCGGAAGCGGGCAATGAATTGCAACAAAACCGAGCATTGATTGAAAAATTATTGCGTCAGGAAGAGGAGCAGTTTGCGCGCACGCTGGAACGTGGTTTAGTGCTGTTGGACGATGCCTTGGCGAATGTCAAAAATAACGTACTTGCAGGCGAAGTAGTATTCAAACTGTATGATACATACGGTTTCCCATACGATTTAACCGCCGATATCTGCCGCGAGAGAGAAATTACGATTGATCAGGACGGCTTCGATCGGGCGATGGAAGCACAGCGCCAACAAGCGCAAGCGGCCAGCAATTTCGGGATTGATTACGGCAATGTGATCACGGTTGACGGCGAAACCGCTTTCGAGGGCTATAATTCGGCGGAAAGTCTGGCAAAAGTCACCGCACTTTTCCATGACGGCAAAGAGGTTGAGCGCATTCAAGCCGGTCAAAGTGCGGTTATCGTGCTGGAAAACACCCCGTTTTATGGCGAATCCGGCGGTCAAATCGGCGACAGCGGTCGTCTGGAGAGTCAAAGTGCGGTATTTGAGGTGAAAGATACTCAAAAATACGGCAAGGTGTTCGGGCATATCGGCGAATTGCAGCAAGGTGAAATCGTTGTCGGCCAGACGCTGAATGCGGTGGTCGACGATACACGTCGTGCCAAAACATCGCTGAACCACTCGGCGACACATTTGCTGCACGCCGCATTGCGCCGAATTTTGGGAACGCATGTCAGCCAAAAAGGCTCGCTGGTTTCCGACAGTTTGTTACGGTTTGACTTTGCCCAACCGGAAGCGATCGGCAAGGCGCAATTAAATGCGATTGAGGATATGGTCAACCGTGAAATCCGTGCCAATCATCCGATTGTGACCGAAATTATGGATTTGGAGGCGGCAAAAGCCAAAGGCGCAATGGCGCTGTTCGGTGAAAAATACAGCGATCAAGTGCGGGTGTTGTCAATGGGGGATTTTTCAACGGAGCTGTGCGGTGGCATTCATGCCGCTCGTACAGGCGATATCGGTTTGTTTAAAATTATTTCTGAAGGCGCAATTGCGGCCGGTATCCGCCGTATTGAAGCGCTGACCGGTGAAAATGCCATCAACTGGCTGCATCAGCAACAGGCGATTATTCAGCAAAGTGCGGATCTGCTGAAGGCGGACAGTGCCGGTCTGGTTGAAAAAATCCAGCAATTACAGGAACGTAACAAGCGTGCCGAGAAAGAGTTGCAGCTGCTGAAAGAAAAAGCGGCGCAGCAGGCGGGCAGCGATTTGGCAAAACAGACACAAAATATCAATGGTGTGCAGGTCGTGTTACAAAAACTGGACGGCGTAGAAGCGAAATCGTTACGTATCATGGTTGATGATCTGAAAAATCAGCTGGGTTCCGCCGTGATTGCGTTTGCATCACTGACCGACGGCAAAGTGAACCTGATTGTCGGCGTGACCGAAGATTTAACCGCCAAAGTGAAAGCAGGCGAATTGGTCAACTTGATGGCACAACAAGTGGGCGGGAAAGGCGGCGGTCGTGCGGATTTGGCGATGGCCGGCGGAAGCGAGACGGAAAATATCGCCATTGCCTTGGCGAGTGCCAAAACATGGCTTGAAAATAAACTGTAAGTAAATCAAGACGGTACTAAAACAGGGCAATTTGCCCTGTTTTATTTTGTGTGCTACAGCACATTTTGTCACATTTCCGATCACTTTTTTTTACGAAATAAAGTATTATCAATATGTGTTATTTTTAAGTAATAAATATTTGATTACTTCGAAATAAGGCCGTTATTGCGATCTAAAAGAGGGATGTATGCTGATACTGACGAGGAAAATCGGTGAAAGTCTACTTATCGGAGAAGATATTTCTATCTCCGTTCTCAGTGTACGCGGGAATCAGGTAAAAATCGGGGTTAACGCTCCAAAAGAGGTTTCGGTGCATCGGGAAGAAATATATCAGCGTCTTAAAGAAGAAGCAGATGAGAAAAAAAATAGTGATTAATGGGTAAATTGGAGTTGCATAGATGACAAAATTAACATGTTTTAAAGCTTACGATGTTCGCGGTCGCTTGGGGGATGAACTGAATACGGATATTGCTTATCGTATCGGGCGTGCTTTCGGACAGTTTTTGCAACCAAAAAATGTGGTTGTCGGCGGTGATGTGCGTTTGAGCAGTAAAGAATTAAAAAGCGCACTGACGAACGGTTTGCTGGATTCCGGCGTTGATGTGATCGATCTGGGATTGACCGGTACCGAAGAGATCTATTTCGCCACTTCTTTTCTGAAAGTGGACGGCGGGATTGAAGTGACCGCCAGCCATAATCCGATGAACTATAACGGATTGAAATTCGTACGTGCCGGATCACGTCCGATCAGTGCCGACAGCGGTCTTGCCGATATTCAGCGTCTGGCGGAGGAGAACAACTTTCCGGAGGTGGCAAAACGCGGCGAGTATAAACAGCTTTCGGTTTTGACGGAGTATGTGGATCACTTACTGACTTATATTAATCTGGCGAATTTCAACAAGCCGTTAAAACTGGTGATCAATTCGGGCAACGGTGCCGCCGGGCATGTTATCGATGAATTGGAAGCCCGTTTCAAACAAAAAGCGCCGTTAGTCAGCTTTATTAAGGTTCACAATGAGCCGGACGGGTCTTTCCCGCACGGAATCCCTAATCCGATTCTGCATGAAAACCGACAGGACACGATTGATGCGGTATTGGCGAACAAAGCCGATATGGGCATTGCCTTTGACGGTGATTTTGACCGCTGTTTCCTGTTTGATGAAAATGCCACCTTTATTGAAGGCTATTACATCGTCGGCTTGCTGGGACAGGCGTTTTTGGCCAAAAATCCGGGGGCGAAGATTATTTTGGATCCTCGTTTGATGTGGAATACTGTCGAGTTGGTGGAAGAGATGGGCGGTGAGGCTGTGGTGTCCAAATCCGGCCATTCGTTTATCAAAGAAAAAATGCGTGCGGTCGATGCGATTTACGGCGGTGAAATGAGTGCGCACCACTATTTCCGTGATTTCTTCTATTGCGACAGCGGCATGATTCCATGGCTGTTGGCGGCGGAATTGCTTTGCACCACCGGCAAAACGTTGGGGCAGTTGGTCGGTGATCGCCTGAATGCCTATCCGTCTCCGGGAGAAATCAACAGTAAGCTGACCGATGCGAAAACGGCGATTGCACGTGTGCGTGCTTTCTATGAGAAAGATGCGATAGCCGTCGACGAAATGGACGGAATCAGCATCGAATATCCGAACTGGCGCTTTAACCTGCGCAGCTCGAACACCGAGCCGGTCGTTCGCCTCAATCTGGAAACCCGTGGTGACAAAGCACTGATGGATGAGAAAACAAGCGAGATTTTGGCATTACTTCGCGCTTGATTTTCAGTTAGAATAAACACCGTTTTACAGCATCTATGAAACGGTGTTTTTTTATCCATTTACGCGTTGTTTATATTGTGAAGGAAACCCAATGAAAGCGATTATTCCTGTTGCGGGGCTGGGAACCCGAATGTTACCGGCTACCAAGGCCATACCCAAAGAGATGTTGACGATCGTGGACAAACCATTGATTCAATATGTAGTCAATGAATGTGTGAATGCGGGAATTAAAGAAATTGTATTGGTGACGCATTCTTCCAAAAATTCTATCGAGAACCATTTTGATACCTCATATGAATTGGAATCGATGTTGGAGAAACGGGTTAAGCGCCAATTGCTGGATGAAGTGCGCGCCATTATTCCGAAAGATGTTACTATTATGCATGTTCGTCAAGGGAATGCAAAAGGCTTGGGACATGCGGTGCTGTGTGCCAAACCGGTGGTCGGTGACGAACCGTTTGTTGTGGTGTTGCCGGATGTCGTTTTGGCGGAATTCAGCGCCAATCAGCAACAAGAGAATCTGGCGGCGATGTTAAAACGTTTTCGTGAAACCCATACCAGTCAGATTATGGTGGCGCCGGTTGCAGTTGAGGAGGTCAGCAATTACGGCATTGTGGATTGTAACGGCGTTGCATTGGAGACGGGGCAAAGTGCGGTTATTGCCAATATTGTGGAAAAACCGGCTCAAGACCAAGCACCGTCGAACCTTTCCGTGGTGGGGCGCTATGTCTTTTCCGCCGCCATCTGGCATTTACTGGCGAAAACGCCGGTGGGCATCGGCGATGAAATCCAGTTGACGGATGCGATTGATATGCTGATTGAGCAAGAGCAGGTCGAGGCGTTTCATATGAGCGGTAAAAGCTTTGACTGTGGTGATAAGCTGGGCTATTTGCAGGCAATTGTGGAATACGGCGCAAAACATCCGAAATTGGGTGATGAATTTAAACGGTTTTTGCAGCAGTTTAGCCAAACATTGTAATGGGGGTATCAGGGAGAAAGCAGTCTTTCTCCCTGTTTTTTATTACGGCGGCGATGGAATCCGCTCAGGCTTTTTCTTCTAAGGTATAAGGCAGCGGATACAAACAAAGCGGCTGCGGGCTTTCTTCACTTAAGCGGAAGCGATGGCTCGACTCGCTGTCGTTTGCCAGAACCGCCTGCAACCACACCAGCCCGTTATGCTCGACATAATTGATAATAGTACCGGTTTTACGCCAATGCGTGTCGAGTAGCAGCTCGATGCCTTGTCCGAGCGCAGGTGTGTTGCCGATTTGTCCTACCAGAATAAACAGTGCGCGCTTGTTGGCACCGCGATATTTGGCGCGCGCGATGGTTTCTTGTCCGATATAACAGCCTTTATGGAAAGAAACCGTTTGTTCCAAAAGCTGTAAATTCAGCGCCTGCGGAATAAACTGGTTTTGCGTTTCAGCGGTCAATAACGGTATGCCGTCTTGAATATCCAGTAAATCCCACACAATCCCCTGTTCGGTTGCGGTAAGATCGACCACCTGTTCGGTGATCAACAGCCAGCGCGGGCGGATACGCTCGATATACAGCAACAGGTTGCCGTTATTGTTGATTAACGGTGTTTCCGCATTGGGAACTTGTGAGGTAAAACGGCTGAGCGCCTGTGAGGCTTCGGCACCGGCAAAACCGATTAAAGTGCGGTTTGGCACGTCATTGAATGTGACTTTGGAAAAAACGGCATATTTTTTCAGTTGTTCCAATGCAACAGGCAATAATGCTTTACGGATAATAAAATAGAATTGTGTTTGGCTTAAGCGCAGCACCCGAAAGACCGACCAGACTTTGCCTTTCGGATCGCAATGCGCCGTCAGTGTCGAGTGGCCGACCGCCAGTTTGCTGATATCGGTGGTTAATTGCCCTTGTAAAAACTGTTCGCTGTCTTCTCCGTTAACCTCAATCAGTTGATATTGTTGCAAGGCACAAACAATTTGCGGGTTGGTTTCACTCAGTAATGGATGTTGGCAATGTGCGATCATCTCTTGTCCTCTCTTAATGTTGCCAAGTGCGGTATGTCGTCATTCTATACCGATTATAATCAACAATGCCATAAACACGAACGGATTCTGTTTAAAAATGAGATCAAATCCCAAATTGTTTGGTCTTTATGACAATTTTCAAATCGGGATTGCAGCTAGTCTGATGATGATATGATTGGACAAAAAAGGAGCGTGTATGACATTCAGAAAAACACTCGGGCTGCTGGCGGCGATGTTGCCGGCGTTATCTCAGGCAGAATTGGCGGATAATGGCTTGTTGACGGTAACAAGTCGGTACGATGCGCCGGAAACCGTGCAGCGAATCGAACAAGCGGTCACTGATAAAGGCATGACTGTTTTTGGCATCATTGATCATCAAAAAGCGGCGCAGGAAAACGAGTTAACTATGCCGGCAGCGACCGTGATTTTATTCGGCAACCCGAAAGCGGGCACGCCGATTATGCTGGCATCACCGACAATGGCGCTGGATCTGCCGTTAAAAGCACTGATCTGGGAAGATCAGCAAGGTACTGTTTTTGTTTCTCTCAATAAAGCGGCGTTTTTAGGACAACGCCATGGTGTCGCACAAGACATTGTCCGAAAATTGGCAGGCGCGGAAACATTGATTCCGAATGCGGTAAAATAAGTATCGTGATCTGAAACCTGACGAATTGAAGCCAAAAAATAAACCGCACTTTCAAAGTACGGTTTATTCGTATCAGAGATGCTGTACCGTATTACGCTTTAGGACCTGCTGCAACCAAGGCTTTGCCTTCTTCGTTATCGGTATATTTATCAAAGTTTTTCGCAAAACGGGCTGCCAAATCTTCTGCTTTAGCTTGCCATTGTGCCTGATCGGCATAGGTATCGCGCGGATCCAAAATCGCAGGGTCGACGCCCGGAAGTGCGGTCGGCACAGCCAAGTTGAAAATCGGCAGCTGTTTCATGTCGGATTTTTCAATTGAACCGTCTAAAATCGCATCAATAATACCGCGTGTATCTTTAATCGAGATACGTTTGCCGGTGCCGTTCCAGCCGGTGTTAACCAAATAGGCTTCCGCACCGGAAGCTTGCATCCGTTTAACCAAAACTTCGGCATATTGTGTCGGGTGTAACGACAGGAATGCCGCACCGAAACAGGCGGAGAAAGTTGGTGTCGGCTCGGTAATGCCACGCTCTGTTCCTGCTAATTTTGCGGTGAAACCGGACAGGAAGTAGTATTGGGTTTGTTCCGGCGTCAGTTTGGAAACCGGCGGCAGCACACCGAAGGCATCCGCCGTCAGGAAGATCACTTTTTTCGCATGTCCTGCTTTGGAGACCGGTTTTACGATATTCTGAATATGGTAAATCGGGTAGGAAACACGGGTGTTTTCGGTTTTCGAACCGTCGTTGAAATCGACTGTGCCGTCGTCCAACACCACCACATTTTCCAATAAAGCATCACGTTTAATCGCGCGGTAAATATCCGGCTCGGCTTCTTCGGACAGGTTGATGGTTTTCGCATAGCAACCGCCTTCGTAGTTGAATACGCCTTCATCGTCCCAACCGTGTTCGTCGTCACCGATCAGGCGGCGTTTCGGATCGGTAGAAAGGGTAGTTTTGCCGGTGCCGGACAAGCCGAAGAACACGGCGACATCCCCGTCTTCGCCCACATTGGCGGAACAGTGCATGGAGGCCACGCCTTTTAACGGCAGGAAGTAGTTCATCATTGAGAACATACCTTTTTTCATTTCGCCGCCGTACCAAGTACCGCCGATCAATTGCACGCCTTCGGTCAGGTTAAAGGCAACGAAGTTTTCGGAATTCAGACCTTGTTCTTTCCAATCCGGATTGGTGGTTTTAGAGCCGTTCAAGACGGTGAAGTCCGGTTTAAAGCCTTTTAATTCTTCTTCGCTCGGACGGATAAACATGTTTTTCACAAAATGTGCCTGCCAGGCTACTTCGGTAACGATACGTACCGCCAGACGGGTGTCCGGATTGGTTCCGCAGAAAGCGTCAATGACAAACAGGCGTTTGCCGGACAGTTGATCGGCAACCCGTTTTTTCAAGCTTGCCCAAGTATCCTGCGTCATCGGTTTATTGTCGTTTTTCGCTTTTTCGCTGGTCCACCACACGGTGTCTTTGGTTTTATCGTCCAACACGATATATTTGTCTTTCGGCGAACGACCGGTGAAAATCCCGGTATCGACCGCCACAGCGCCGGTGGTGGTCAACGTGCCTTTTTCATAGCCTTGCAAATCTGCTTTGGTTTCTTCTTCAAACAAGAATTCATAACTTGGGTTATACACCACTTCGGTGACATCGTTGATACCCAATACGGCCAATTCTTTTACTACTGACATAATTACCTCGATATAGTTTATTAAGTTATTAAAATTGAAATCCGAAGCTATTGTAGAAGAAAACCGATAAGAAAAATGTTAGCTGGATCAAACTATTCAACATGCTTGTCAGAAAAAGCGCGAAAGCGCGCTTTTTTCGAACGCGCTTTTTAAGAGAGTTATAAATTGCTGTTAAGGAATTGTTTAGGGTTGGTTCGTATTTTGTTTAAGCTGCTCGATCGCCTGCTTATTGAAAAAGTAGTGCGTGCCGCAACATTCGCATTGCATATCGATACTGCCGTTGTGTTCGGCTAAAATTTCATCGATTTCGGCATCGTCCAACAACAAAAGTGCGGTTCCGGAACGTTGATGGGAGCAGCCGCAGTGGAATGTAGCGTTTACCGGCGAAAACAGTTCTACCGTTTCTTCGTGATACAGGCGATATAACAACGCTTCGGCAGGTAAGCCGAACAGTTCCTCTGCTTTTACGGTGTCGGTCAACAGCTGTAAATGCTGTAAGTCGTCCTCTGAGCCGGTGCCGTCAGGCATAATTTGCAATAACAGACCGCCGGCGACCGGTTTGCCGTCAAATTCACCGGTTTTAATCACCAGTGCGGTTTTCAGCTGTTCGGAGCGCTCGAAATAATCCTGTAAACATTCGCTGATGGTCGCTTTGCTCAATTCGACAATGCCTTGATAGCGTTCGCCCTGTGTCGGGTTAATGGAAATGACCAGCACCGCTTTGCCGATCATCTGTTGCAGAGTGCTGTTGTCGGCGATCTCGCCTTCAACTCGTGCCAGCGCACGCAATTGCAGTTGGTTGTCACCGTTGACCAGCGCCAGTTTTAACGGGCCGTCGCCTTGAATCTGCACCGTAATATTGCCTTCAAATTTCAGGGTTGCGGTCAGCAGGCTGGTTGCCACCAGCATTTCGCCAAGCAAATTTTGTACGGCTTTCGGGTAATGGTGAGTATTTAGCGTTTCTTCGAAAGTGCGGTTCAGCCGCACCCATTCGCCGCGCACCGCTCTTTGGCTGAACAGGTAGCGGTGCAGGGTGTCGTTATCTTGGGTATAGTGTTTTTCAGTCATAGGATTTCCGTTGTTTATTCGTTAGGATTGTCGGCTATATATGGGCGTAAACCGGTAATTGCAAGGGCAGGGCAAGTGCGGTTATTCTTGATGCTTGAATTTGATCAAATCCCGCCGCTCTTTTTTGTTCGGGCGCCGTTCGGGGTTCGGCATCGACAACGCATTGGCTTTACGCGCCAGTGCGGTTTGTTCGCGTTTTTTCATGCTCTGCTCGGTTTCACGGTAAAGGGCTTGCGCTTGCGCTGCGCCGCCGCGTTTATCGGACAGGGCGATAATTTCCACTTCTTTTTCATCGCTGCCTTGACGCAGTTTCAGCATGGCGCCGATTTCGACGATTTTACTCGGCTTGCTGCGTTGTCCGTTGTAATGTACTTTCCCGCCGTCAATCATTTCATGGGCGATCGAACGGGTTTTGTAAAACCGTGCCGCCCACAGCCATTTGTCTAACCGCACTTGCAAATTATCCGTTGTCATCGGCTTGCTCCAATAAGCGGTGAAAATCATCAATACTGTGATGGCGTTGAAAGGATTTCGGCGGTAAACGCGAGTCGGGATTTTCAATGCCGATTGTATAAGCCAGTCGGTTTTGCTTCGCCTGATCCAGCACGGCTTCAATATCGTCAAGCAACAAAGTGCGGTTCGGATCAATCTGATAATCCCGATATAGCGCCGTCCAAAGTGTGCTATTCATTTTCGGTTGCTGAAATTCGTGTGACGAAATCAGATGATCGAAATGAGGCGCTAAATCGCAATTTTCCATTTTGACTTGTAGGCTGAACGGGTGGGAATCGGTCAATATCATCAGCCTTTTATCCATGCTTTTCAGCGTTGTTAACAGCGAATAAACGCCCGACCGCACTTGCGTGTTGACGGCATGTGCCCGTTGCATATCCCGAATCGGTAAATTCAGCGTATCCGCCCAATGATCAATGTCATACCACTGCATACTGTGTTCGACTTCATGATAAAGCCGTTTCAATTTCTGCCGGCTTTGTGTCGGGCTGACAGCATTTTTTTCGGCATAGGCTTGCGGCACGATTTCTTTCCAAAAACAAGCGTCCAGCCGCAGATCAATCAGTGTACCGTCCAAGTCGAACAGCACGGTGTCGATCGTGTCCCAGTCAAGCATTTTGATGATGTTTCCCCTGTGTTTTTATGTCGACCCGCAGTGGGAATCGGCAAGATTAAAATCTGGTCATAAGCAGCGATTATATGCTATTGTTGTCCCGATTTGTAGCGAATTTCCCTCGGAGGTGCGATGCGTAAAAATCCCCAAAAACCTGAGATTTTATCAGTGTCGGTGGCGGCAAAATCCCGTATTTTTGAAATTCAGGCGGTTGAACTGGCGTTTTCCAACGGCGAACAGCGTATTTTTGAACGTTTCACGCCGAGCAACCGTTGTGCCGTTATGGTGGTGGCGCTTGAACGGGAAAATCTGTTGCTGGTCAATGAATATGCGGTGGGAACCGAGCGTTATGAGCTGGGGTTTGTTAAAGGATTGATGGACAACGGGGAAACGCCCGAACAGAGTGCCAATCGCGAGTTACAGGAAGAGATTGGCTTTCGGGCGGGGAAGCTGACGTTACTGAGAACCGTAATCACGTCGCCGGGCTTTATGCATAACCCGATGCATATTTTTCTGGCGGAAGAACTCTCCCCGTCTCGTTTGCAGGGCGATGAGCCTGAGCCGCTGGAAATAGTGCGCTATCCGATACAGCAGCTTGAGCGCTTATTGCAGCAGGACGATTTTTGTGAAGCCCGCAATTTGACCGCACTTTACCTGTTGCGGGATCATTTGTCGGCGCGTGCGGCGGGTGTATTGCTATGAACCGAATTGTGTTAACCAATGAATTGCTGCATGCCGCACTTTCAATTGCCAAAAGAGCGGGCGAGAAACTATTGACCTTTTATTACCGTGACATAGACAGTGAATTGAAACAGGACAATACGCCGGTCACGGCGGCGGATTTGGCAGTCAGCCATTTTTTGGTGGACGAATTACAGGCACTGACGCCCGGAATTCCGGTGTTGTCGGAGGAGAGCGGACAAATCGATTTTGCCGAACGCAGCCGTTGGGAGCAATATTGGTTGGTCGACCCATTGGACGGCACTCAGCAATTTCTAGAGAAAACCGATCAGTTTTCAGTCCTGATCGCCCTGATGCAGGATAACAAACCGACTCTGGGCATTGTCTATTCTCCGGTGCCTCGATTGGCATTTTATGCCATGGAGAACAGCGGCGCCTACAAACAGCAAAATGGTGTCATCACCCGTTTACGCACGCAGCCGCCGACTGATGATGTGATTCGGATTGCCGTCGGAAAAAACATCGGGCAGGAACAAGTATTGCAGCGGTTTCGCGACGGTTTTCAATATCACCTTATCCGCTACGGCTCCAGCGGGTTGAAAGGTGCGCTGGTTGCCGAAGGGCGTTGCGACTGTTATATCCGTCTCGGAAAAACCGGCGAATGGGATACGGCGGCGGTGGAATGCCTTTTACGAGAAACCGGCGGCAAGATTATCGATTTGCAAGGCAATCCGTTGCGCTATAACCAACGGGAGAGTCTGATTAATCCCGATTTCATCATGCTGGGCAATGCGGCGTTTCCATGGCAGAAGGTCATCCGTTTTCAATAGCTATCAAAATAATAGATGATTGAAATAAAATAAGCGATTGACGTTGAGAATTGATGTTATTAGACTGAACCGATTGTTGATAGAAAGGGTAGCTAACCTGAGGGAATAAGAAAAATGAAAAAACCGGACAACAACAGCCTTGTGATTTTTGGCGCTTCTGGCGACTTAACCCACCGAAAATTGATTCCTGCACTCTATCACCTGTTTAAAAACGGCCGTTTGGCGGACGATTTTGCCGTGTTGGGGGTCAGCCGCACCGAATACAGCGACGAACAATTCAGGGAAAAACTGAGTGAGATTTTAAGCAAAAGCGAGAAAATCGACAAAAGCGAGATGCGTGAGTTCTTCTCCCATGTTTACTATCAGGCGATTGATACCGCCGATGTAGACGATTATGCCAAAGTCAAAGTGCGGTTGGACGAATTTGAAAAAACGCATCATACGCAAGGCAACGCACTATTTTATCTCTCGACCCCGCCGAGCCTCTATCCGCTGATTCCCGCCTATTTGGCGGCGCACGGATTAAACCATCAAAACCACGGTTGGAAACGGTTGGTGGTAGAAAAACCGTTCGGTTACGATCTGGCTTCGGCAATCAGCCTGGATAAAAAACTGCACGAAGATTTCGACGAATCGCAAATTTATCGTATTGACCACTATTTAGGCAAAGAAACGGTACAAAATATTTTGGTGTTGCGTTTTTCCAACGGGCTGTTCGAACCGTTATGGAACCGTAATTATATCGACTATGTGGAAATCACCGGTGCCGAAGCGTTGGGGGTGGAAGAGCGCGGCGGCTATTATGACGGTTCGGGTGCGATGCGCGATATGTTCCAGAACCACCTGTTGCAGGTGCTGGCGATGATTGCGATGGAATCGCCTGCAGTGATCGATGCCGATGCTATGCGTAACGAAGTGGTGAAAGTGCTGCAAAGCCTGCACCCGCTGAGTGAAGAAGATTTGGAAAAATACTTGGTGCTGGGGCAATATACCGGCGCTAAAGTGCGCGGCGAATACCAAAACGGCTACCGTGAAGAGAAAGGCGTTGATCCGCAATCACGTACTGAAACCTATATGGCGTTGAAACTGAAAATCGACAACTGGCGCTGGAGCGGCGTGCCGTTTTATATCCGCACCGGCAAGCGCTTGCCGACACGGGTGACCGAAGTGGTGATACACTTCAAGAAAACGCCGCATCCGGTCTTTAATGCCAATGCGCCTGAAAATAAACTGATTATCCGCATTCAGCCGAATGAGGGGATTGTGATGAGTTTCGGTCTGAAAAATCCGGGTTCCGGATTTCAGGCCAAAGAAGTTTCGATGGATTTTCACTATCAGGATTTGACCGATACGAATATTCTCGATGCTTATGAACGTTTGTTACTGGATTCGCTGCTGGGAGACGCAACCTTGTTTTCCCGCAGTGATGCAGTGCGAGCCTGTTGGAAGTTTGTCCAACCGATTTTGGATTATAAAGCCAATAATCCGAAACTTTATGGATACGCCAGCGGCACTTGGGGGCCGCAGGAAGCAGATTTTATGATGGAATCCAAAAACCGCAGCTGGCGTTTCCCGTGTAAGAATTTAACGAATACAGAATATTGTGAGTTATAGCATGAAGTATATTAAGTTTGCAGACGCACAAAGTGCGGTAGAAAAGATAGCGGAAGAGTTTGTCACCTATAGTCAACAAGCCGAGCCGGTGCATATTTCGCTGTCCGGCGGCAGTACGCCGAAATTATTGTTCAAAACACTGGCGGAAGATTATGCCGATAAAATCAACTGGCGGAATCTGCATTTCTGGTGGGGCGATGAACGCTGCGTTGCGCCTGACAATGAAGAGAGCAACTACGGCGAAGTTCAGCGCTTGCTGTTTGATCATATCGCCATTCCGGCGCAAAATATCCATCGTATTCGCGGCGAAGACGAACCGGAAACCGAAGCCGCCCGTTTTGCCGAGGAAATGACCGCACTTGTGCCGACAGACGGTGACGGCGTGCCGGCATTTGACTGGATCATTCTGGGCATGGGAACCGACGGCCATACGGCATCGTTATTCCCGTTACAGGTCGATTTCAACAGCCCGTGTTTGGCGATTGTAGCGAAAAATCCGCAAAACCAACAGTTACGGGTGTCCAAATCAGCTTATTTGATTAAACATGCCAAACGGGTGACCTATTTAGTGACCGGTGCCAGCAAGGCGGATTTATTGCACGAAATTCAACAGGCGGGCGAGGTTGACCTGCCGTACCCTGCGGCGAGAGTCAAATCCGAACACGGACGGACGGAATGGTATTTGGATGCCGATGCGGCGTCACAACTGCAATAATTTAATTTCAGCAATCAGATAAAAGGAAAACGGAATGAAAGGTGATATTGGGGTAATCGGGTTGGCGGTAATGGGACAAAACCTGATTCTGAATATGAATGATCACGGGTTTAAGGTCGTGGCGTACAATCGTACCACCAGTAAAGTGGACGAATTTTTGCAAGGCGCCGCCAAAGGCAGCAATATTATCGGCGCTTATTCGTTGCAAGATTTGGCGGACAAGCTGGAAAAACCGCGCAAAGTGATGCTGATGGTGCGTGCGGGGCAAGTTGTCGATCAATTTATCGACAATCTGTTGCCGTATCTGGAAGAGGGCGACATCATCATTGACGGCGGCAACTCCAACTATCCCGACACCAATCGCCGTGTGAAAGCACTGGCTGAAAAAGGCATTCGTTTTATCGGCGCCGGTGTTTCCGGCGGTGAGGAAGGCGCCCGTTTCGGGCCTTCGATTATGCCGGGCGGCAATGAAGCGGCGTGGCCGTTTGTGAAGCCGATCCTGCAAGCCATTTCCGCCAAAACCAAAGACGGCGAACCGTGTTGTGACTGGGTCGGCAAAGAGGGCGCAGGCCATTTTGTGAAAATGGTGCATAACGGCATCGAATACGGCGATATGCAGCTGATTTGTGAAGCCTACCAGTTCTTAAAAGAAGGTTTGGGCTTAAGTTATGACGAATTGCACAGCGTGTTTACCGAATGGAATAAAACCGAACTGGACAGTTATTTGATTGAGATCACCGCCGATATTTTGGGTTACCGTGATGAAAACGGCGAGCCGTTGGTAGAAAAAATTCTGGATACCGCCGGACAAAAAGGCACGGGCAAATGGACGGGAATCAATGCGTTGGATTTGGGCATTCCGTTGACCTTAATCAGTGAAGCGGTATTTGCCCGTTGCGTTTCCGCATTCAAGGAACAGCGTGCGGAAAATGCCGCCTTGTTCAACAAGCAAATCGGCAAAGTAGACGGCGATAAAGCGCAATGGATTGAAGCGGTGCGTAAAGCATTGCTGGCGTCTAAAATCATCTCTTATGCACAAGGCTTTATGTTGATTCGGGAAGCCTCCGAAGTCAATAACTGGGATCTGAATTACGGTAATACCGCACTTTTATGGCGTGAAGGCTGTATTATCCGCAGCGCATTCTTAGGCAATATCCGTGATGCTTATGCCAAAAATCCGGATTTACAATTTTTGGGTGCCGACAGTTATTTCCATGCGATTTTGCAAAGTGCATTACCGGAATGGCGCAAAGTGGTAGCAAAATCGATCGAAATCGGTTTACCGATGCCGTGCATGGCGTCAGCGGTGACCTTCTTGGACGGCTACACCAGCGCCCGTTTGCCGGCGAATCTGCTGCAAGCGCAGCGTGATTATTTCGGTGCGCACACCTATGAGCGTATCGATCAACCGCGCGGTCGCTTCTTCCACACTAACTGGACGGGCAAAGGCGGAGACACGGCATCAACCACCTATGATGTGTAGCGATTAAAATAGCGTATTGCATTAAACCTTATCGGCATGTCCGGTAAGGTTTTTTTCTTTTTAAGAAACTATCCATCAATAAAACCGCACTTTATTTCCTCTTTGTTGGTTCTTATACTGCTTGATATCGATTCAGACCAAGGAGTTTATATGAACAGCAAAATGCCGGCGATTTTTATCGGACACGGCTCGCCGATGTTGGCGATTGAAGATAATCCGTTTACCCCGCAATGGCGGCAGGCTGCGCAACGGATACCGAAGCCAAACGCTGTTTTAGTTATTTCGGCCCATTGGATTTCCGAACAAGTGGCAGAGACGGCAGCGCTTAATCCTGAATTAATCTATGATTTTTATGGTTTTCCGCAGGAATTATACCAAGTGCGGTATCCGGCAAAGGGCGAGCCGCAATTGGCAGAACAGGTGAAAACGCTGATCGGCAATCCGCAGATTACGTTGGATTCAGAACAGGGCTTGGATCACGGCACTTGGGTGGTGTTGTCAAAAATGTATCCTGAAGCCGATATTCCGGTAGTACAGCTGAGTTTGGGCGCAGAATTGAGTATGCAACAGCATATTGAGTTAGCAAAACAACTGAAACCGCTACGTAAGCAGGGAATTTTGATTTTAGGCAGTGGTAACCTGATCCATAACTTGCGTTTACTGGATTGGCAACGTGCTGATCAGCTATTCGGTTACGACTGGGCGCAAACGGCACAGCGAACATTATTGGATCTGATTCATTTAGGCGATTTAGACACACTGGCAAATTATCATACATTGGGAGCTGAAGTGCGGAAAGCGATTCCAACCGCAGAACATTATCTGCCATTGCTGTATATTCTTGCTTTGCGTAATGATGAAGAACCATTAGCGATTTTCAATACCGATTTTGTCGGCGGCTCGCTCGACATGACGTGTGTGAAGGTCGGCTGAGGCGCTGAAGTGCGGTTTGAAACCGCACTTTGCATCACAATAAAAGCCGATTGCATTTTATTGGCGTTTTCACCTAAAATGCTAGCCTTAGGTTATTGATCAAAAGGAAAGCAATATGTTACAAATCAACCAATATTTCGACGGCAAAGTGGCGTCAATCGGTTTACAGACCGAAACATTACCGGCAACCGTCGGTGTGATGGCGGTCGGTGAATATACATTCGGCACCAGTCAGTTTGAAACTATGACGGTGATCAGCGGGGCGTTAACGGTCAGATTACCGGGAAGTGACGATTGGCAAATTTTTGCAGCCGGCGAGACGTTTACGGTGGAAGCTAACCAATCGTTTGATTTGAAAGTGGCGGTGGAAACCGCATATTTTTGTACTTACGGCGAATAAATTACAGCAAAGTGCGGTTGAACCGCACTTTGTGCTATGAATGCGACATCACTTTTGAAAACAGATTCGTGACCACCACGCCGCTGACAATCAGCGTAATCCCGATAATGGCCGCCCAATCCAGTTTCTGCTGATAAAAAATCCGGCCAATGGCTGTGATCAAAAAAATTCCTATCCCGGACCATATCGCATACGCTATACCGATAGGCATCGTACGCAGGGTTAATGCCAGAAAGTAAAAAGCCACGCCATATCCCGCTATCACCATGATACTCGGTACGACACGAGTAAATTCATTTGACAGTTTCAGCATCGACGTTGCAATGACTTCGGCGACAATCGCAATACATAAATACAGCCACGCCGTTTTTTCCTCGCTTAAACGGATTAAACCCTGTCAGGATAACATGTTGATCATTTCCTGTGAGTTAAGAATATCTTTCTTTTTTCTGACTTGTTCCGCAACGTGCGGAAACTATAATGAATGCACTGTTTACACCCTGTTTTATTTCCAATTTAACATTATAGATAGAGAGAAAATGATGAACAAATTAAACCAATATTCCCCGTATGCTTTGGCACTGTTGCGAATTGTGGCGGCCTATATGTTTTTCTGGCACGGCACGGCGAAATTCTTCGAGTATCCGTTGTCGATGACGGGCGGCAACGGTGGCGTAGCACTGTTTTCACAATACGGTTTGGCCGGCGTGCTGGAAATCGGCGGTGCCGTTTTACTGGCACTGGGCTTGTTTACCCGTCCGATCGCATTTTTGCTGTCCGGTCAGATGGCGTTTGCCTATTTTGTGGTGCACGGTGCGGCAGGAAATATTTTAATGCCGTTGTTGAATCAAGGCGAGCTGGCGGCGCTGTATTCGCTGGTCTTTCTGTATTTTGTCTTTGCCGGCCCGGGCGCGTTGGCGTTGGACAACAAAATCACTAAAAAATAGTGTCGGCTGATCGTGATAAAGCCTGTTCGGGGAATGCCGGGCAGGTTTTTTTATGGCTGTTTTTGCAACGCTTCAAGTTGTTGTACTAATTTGACTGGATCCAATTCCAGCGCTTGACAGTATTCGATAAACTCAAATACGTCCAGTCTGCGATCACCGGTTTCAACTTTCCCGATCAATGAATAAATCACATTCAGTTTTTCAGCCAAGCTCCGCTGTGATAAGCCGAGCGTTTTACGTTGTTCGATAAAACGTTCCCTTAACCATAATTGCTGCGTTGTGTGTATAGACGTGCGAAATTTTTTCATTGCACCTATTTTAGGTTTAGTCTATATTTGAACCTGTTTCAGGTGCAAAAATAAAATAAATTAAAGGAGGTCACATATGAGTGAAAAAACAGCGAATTCAGGCGTTATTGCCGGCATTATTGCGTGCGTTTTGGCAGTATTGGGTATTTTGTTTTTAGGTATTGTTTTTGTTCCGCTTGCGGCATTGGTGGCTGTTTTTGCAACGGTCATTGCGGTAAAAAATAAAAATATGGCGGGAATCGGTGTCAGTGTTTTAGCCTGGATTTTAACCTTGGTAGGCTTATTTACCTCACCGTTGTTGCTCGGTATGCTTGGTTTGGCCGGCGCAAGTCAACTGTAAGTCGTTTTTTGCA
This sequence comes from Chelonobacter oris, assembly GCF_000772535.1. GTDB lineage: Bacteria > Pseudomonadota > Gammaproteobacteria > Enterobacterales > Pasteurellaceae > Chelonobacter > Chelonobacter oris. The sequence continues at coordinate 34,412 of NZ_JSUM01000010.1, read as the reverse complement.
CCTGAAACTGAAAATCGTGGCGGATACCGAATAATTCCTGTTTTCTACTACAGAAGTGTCAAGATCTGGGCTATAATTCCAGCTCGAATTTTATCCACTCAACCAATCTGTAAAGGAAACAACCATGCAATCGAATCGCCCTATTCGCCAAGCCTTGTTAAGTGTATCTGATAAAAACGGGATTGTAGAGTTTGCCCAAGGTCTCGTCAAACGCGGGGTGAAGCTGCTTTCAACCGGCGGTACGGCGAAACTGCTTGCTGATGCCGGATTGACGGTAACCGAAGTGTCGCAATATACCCAATTTCCGGAAATGATGGACGGGCGGGTGAAAACACTGCACCCGAAAGTACACGGCGGCATTTTAGGACGCCGCGGCGTGGACGATGCGGTCATGACCATTCACGGTATTCAGGCGATTGATATGGTGGTCGTGAATCTGTATCCGTTTGCGCAAACCGTCGCAAAACCGGATTGCACGCTGGAAGAGGCGGTAGAGAATATCGACATCGGCGGCCCGACAATGGTGCGTTCTGCTGCGAAAAATCACAAAGATGTCGCGATTGTGGTCAATAATGCCGATTTTCCGCAAATTCTGGCGGAAATGGATCAAAACCAAAATTCATTGACGTTAGCAACTCGTTTCAATTTGGCAATCAAAGCTTTTGAGCATACTGCGCAATACGACGGCATGATCGCCAACTATTTCGGACAATTAGTGCCGCCTTATCAAGGTGCGGAAGAAGAGGATATTACCCGGCCGTGCGGTCAGTTCCCACGCACCTTAAATCTGAATTTCACCCGTAAACAAACCATGCGCTATGGTGAAAACAGCCACCAAAATGCGGCATTTTACGTAGAAAATGAATTGAAAGAAGCCAGTGTTGCAACCGCAGAGCAGCTACAAGGCAAAGCCTTATCTTATAATAATATTGCCGATACCGATGCTGCTTTGGAGTGTGTAAAAGAATTCAGTCAGCCTGCGTGTGTGATCGTAAAACATGCCAACCCGTGCGGTGTTGCATTGGGCGAAGACATTTTGCAAGCCTATCATCGTGCTTATCAGACCGATCCGACTTCCGCTTTCGGGGGGATTATTGCGTTTAACCGCACTTTAGATGCAGAAACCGCAAAAGCCATCATTGAACGCCAATTTGTCGAAGTGATTATTGCGCCAACAGTGTCAGAAGAGGCTAAGAGCGTATTAAAAAGCAAAAAGAACGTACGTGTATTGCAATGCGGCGAATGGCACGAGCGCCAACCGCACTTGGATTTCAAACGAGTGAACGGCGGCTTGTTGGTGCAGGATTGCGATTTGGGCATGGTCGGTTTAGACGATTTGCAAGTGGTGAGCAAACGCCAACCGACAGAAACGGAACTGCGCGATCTGCTGTTTTGCTGGAAAGTGGCGAAATATGTCAAATCGAATGCGATTGTTTACGCTAAAAATAATCAGACTATCGGTATCGGTGCCGGTCAGATGAGCCGTGTCTATTCCGCTAAAATTGCCGGTATTAAAGCCGCCGATGAAGGGCTGGAGGTAAAAGGCACGGTGATGGCGTCTGATGCGTTCTTCCCGTTCCGTGACGGCATTGACGCCGCCGCTGCCGCCGGCGTGAGCTGTGTGATTCACCCCGGCGGATCGATGCGTGATCAGGAAGTGATTGATGCCGCCGACGAGCACGGCATGACCATGGTGCTGACCAACATGCGTCATTTCAGACATTAATGTTCAAAGTGCGGTTTGCGAACCGCACTTTTTGTTTCCCGTAGTTATCACTCGATTTAAGGAACCCCAATACATGAATATTTTAATTATCGGCAACGGCGGGCGTGAACACGCCTTGGCATGGAAAGTTGCGCAATCACCGCAGGCAGATAAGGTTTTTGTTGCGCCGGGTAATGCCGGTACCGCACTTGAAGCAAATGTAGAAAATGTCAGTATTGCCGCGACCGATCTGGCGGCTTTGGTTGAATTTGCACAAAAAAATGAAATCGGCTTGACGATTGTCGGCCCCGAAGCGCCATTGGTGATAGGCGTGGTGGACGCTTTCCGCGCCGCCGGTCTGAAAATTTTCGGTCCGACACAGGCTGCCGCACAATTGGAAGGGTCAAAAGCCTTTACCAAAGACTTTCTGGCACGTCATCAAATTCCGACTGCCGAATACCAAAACTTCACCGAAGTGGAACCGGCATTAGCTTACTTGCAACAAAAAGGCGCGCCGATCGTGATTAAAGCCGACGGCCTTGCCGCAGGCAAGGGGGTGATTGTCGCCATGACATTGGAAGAAGCGGAAAGTGCGGTCAAGGATATGCTGGCAGGCAATGCCTTCGGTGATGCCGGACATCGAATTGTGATTGAAGAGTTTTTGGACGGTGAAGAAGCCAGTTTTATCGTAATGGCGGACGGCAAACATGTCGAACCGATGGCGACCAGTCAGGATCACAAACGGGTAGGTGAAAACGACAGCGGTTTGAACACCGGCGGCATGGGCGCTTATTCACCGGCTCCGGTCGTGACAGCGGAAATTCATCAACGCATTATGCAAGAGGTGATTTATCCAACCGTGAACGGCATGGCGGCGGAAGGCAACGTGTATACCGGTTTTCTGTATGCGGGGCTGATGATTATGCCGGACGGGCAGCCGAAAGTGATTGAATTTAACTGCCGTTTCGGTGATCCGGAAACGCAGCCGATTATGATGCGTCTGCAATCGGATTTGGTTGAACTTTGCCTTGCCGCATGTGACGGCAAACTGGATCAAGTGCGGTCGGAATGGTGTGCGCAAGCGGCGTTGGGAATCGTACTGGCGGCGGAGGGTTATCCGGGCGATTATCGTCAAGGCGATGTCATCAACGGCATTCCTTCAACCGAACAGTCGGGGCAAAAAGTATTTTTGGCCGGCGTGGAACAGAAAAATGGTCAGTTGGTCACGAGTGGCGGCCGTGTGCTGTGCGTAACCGCACTTGGCGACAGCGTTGCCGAGGCACAACAACAGGCGCTACAGCTGGCGGAACAGCTGCAATGGCAAGGGCGTTTTTATCGCCGTGATATCGGTTATCGTGCGGTAGCGAGAGAGCAAGGCAAATAATCGGATTCGCCGCCTGATTGATGCGCGGCGGATTCAAATAATTTTCATACCGACTATGAAATTAACGATACGGATTTAACAAAAAAAGACTGTATAGAACGGCGAAAAAGCCTTAGACTTATTCGGTAATTATCTATCCGAGTGACCAACCCAAAAAGAGGAATTGAGCAATGTTAAGACGTGATATGAATATCGCTGATTATGATCCGGTGTTATGGCAGGCGATTAAAGACGAAGATCGTCGTCAGGACGAACATATTGAATTGATCGCTTCTGAGAACTATGCCAGCCCGCGCGTGATGGAAGCGCAAGGTTCGCAGTTGACCAACAAATATGCCGAAGGCTATCCGGGTAAACGCTATTACGGTGGTTGTGAATATGTGGATATCATTGAGCAGTTGGCGATTGATCGTGCAAAAGAATTGTTTGGTGCCGATTATGCTAACGTGCAGCCGCATTCGGGGTCACAGGCCAATGCCGCCGTCTATATGGCGTTGTTGAATCCGGGCGATACGATTTTGGGCATGAGTTTGGCACACGGCGGACACTTGACTCACGGCGCAACGGTCAGTTTCTCCGGTAAAATTTACCATGCGGAGCAATACGGTATCACCGATGAAGGGTTGATCGATTATGTCGCGTTGCGTGAGCAGGCGTTGCGGGTGAAACCGAAAATGATCGTCGGCGGTTTTTCCGCTTATTCCCAAGTGGTCGACTGGAAAAAAATGCGTGAAATCGCCGATGAAGTCGGGGCGTATCTGTTTGTCGACATGGCGCATGTTGCCGGTTTGATTGCCGCAGGCGTTTACCCAAGTCCGATGGAGCATGCACATGTTGTTACCACGACTACTCACAAAACGCTAGCAGGCCCACGGGGCGGTTTGATTTTGGTGAAAGGTGGTGACGAAGAACTGTATAAAAAACTGAATAGCGCAGTATTCCCAGCCGGTCAAGGCGGCCCATTGGTACACGTTATTGCGGCAAAAGCCGTTTGTTTTAAAGAGGCGATGGAACCTGAATTCAAAACTTTTCAGCAGCAAGTGGTGAAAAACGCGCAGGCGATGGTGGAAGTGTTCAAACAGCGTGGGTTCAACATTGTTTCCAACGGTACCGAAAATCACCTGTTCTTAGTGGATCTGGTCAATAAAGGGCTGACCGGCAAAGCCGCCGATGCCGCATTGGGCAATGCCAATATTACCGTCAATAAAAATGCCGTGCCGAATGATCCGAAAAGCCCGTTCGTCACATCGGGTATCCGAGTCGGCACACCGGCGATTACCCGCCGTGGTTTCAAAGAAGCGGAAGCGAAAGAGTTGGCAGGCTGGATGTGTGATGTGTTGGACAATATTGAAGATGCATCGGTGATTGAAGACGTGAAACAAAAAGCGATTGCTATCTGTAAACGATTCCCGGTTTATGCTTGATTGGATTTTTGTTGGACTCTATCTGGCGGCGATAAATATCGCCGCTTATTTTTTGATGTATATCGACAAGCGGCGTGCGGTTAAAAAGCAATGGCGTATAGCAGAAAAGCGGTTATTGATGTGTTGTATCGGCGGCGGATTCATCGGTGTCGCTTTGGCGATGAAGCGGTTTCGACATAAAACGCAACATATTGCTTTCAACATCGCCGTGGTTTCGGGAGCGATAATTTGGCTGCTGTTTTTGGCGCTGATCGGTTTTCAGCGGTAAAGTGCGGTATGAAACCGCACTTTTGCTTTGTTAAGCATGACGTTCCGGTGCTGAAGTTGAGGCGCGTAATAAGAGCAATCCCAATATTGCCGAAATAGTCGAACCTAACAGAATGCCGATTCGGGAAAGCGTGTTGATGCTTTCACCGGCATTTTCAAATGCCAGCCCCGACAGGAACATCGACATGGTAAAGCCGATACCGCACAGCACCGAAACAGCAAAAATGTGTTTCAGATTGACCAGTAACGGCAGTCGGGCAAGATTTAGTTTGACGGCAATAAAACAGAAACTGAAGACGCCGAGCGGTTTGCCGATGAGTAATCCGAGTATAATGCCCAGCGGCAAAGCGCCGCCTAAGGTATCCAAATTGACCCCCCCCAACGGTACGCCGGCATTGGCAAAGGCGAAAATCGGTAAAATAAAGAATGCAGACCAAGGATTGAGTGTATGTTCCAGACTTTCTAACGGGCTGCTGCCGTCTTTGGCGGTGATCGGCACCGAGAAGCCGAGAATCACACCGGCCAGTGTGGCATGAACGCCGGATTTCAGCACGCAGACCCACAGCACCATACCGACAAACAAATAGGCGCACAATGCGCTGATCCGCATTCTATTCATAATAATCAGTACCAGAATCGACAATCCGGCGCCGATCATGGCTTCGATACTCAAACCGTGGGCGAAGAACAGCGCGATGACAATAATCGCCCCCAAGTCGTCAATAATTGCCAAGGCCAATAAAAAAATTTTTAACGGTAACGGAACCCGTTTGCCGAGTAATGCCATAATGCCCAGCGCAAATGCGATATCGGTCGCCATCGGAATCGCCCAGCCCTCCATAGCAACCGGATCGCCATAGTTGAAGAAGGTGAATACCAATGCCGGCACGACCATGCCGCCGATCGCCGCTAAGACCGGTAAAATGGCTTGCTGATAGGTCGAGAGGGAGCCGAGAATAATTTCACGCTTGACCTCTAGCCCGACCAAGACAAAAAAGATGGCCATCAGACCGTCGTTCACCCATAATAAAAACGGTTTGGCGATGCCTTGTTCGCCGAACTGCACGACAAGCGGCGTATTTAATAATTCAAAGTAATAGGGAGATAAAAAACTGTTGGCGAAAATCAGCGCCAAAGCAGAAGTTACCAGCAGAATAACGCCACCGGAAGATTCCAGTTTTAAAAATTTTCCGATAAATGATTGCATAAAGTCCCTTATATTTTTATATCAAACGGTAACGATAGGATATAACAGCCTTAGTGAGGATTAAAGCAAAACCGACGGATACCCTCATTTTTTCTATGGTTCAAATAAAGCGGAATGTCGATTTAATCTAATTTAGAGATTGACAGCAAATAGCAGAGCTATTATTGTCATTTAACGATATATTTTCAGAATGTTGAAGGATTTTTCAGAAATGAGCGATTTTATTCAATGAAATGTCCGATTCGGGCATATTTATCCATCTGTTCCATAAAGGAGAGCATTATGAAAAAAATGAAAGCATCAGCAATGGCGGTAAGTGCGGTATTCATGGCGGTTTTGCTCGGCGGTTGTGACGATAAAAGTACGACGGCGGCACCGGTTTCATCTGCCGAGCCTGAAGCCGTGGCGCCGGAAAGCGCAACAATACAAAGCCGATTCGTCACCATTGCGACCGGCGGCGCTTCCGGACCGTATAATATTATTGCGACCACGCTGGCAGAGATTTACAGCAACGATTTGAAAACCAATTCGAAAACGCAAACCACCGGTGCCTCGGTCGAGAATCTTAATTTGCTCAATCAGAAAAAAGTCGAAATGGCGTTTTTGATGAGTGATGTACTCAGTGATGCGGTTAACGGTGTCGGCAATTTCCCGAATAAAATTGAGACCGTCAGCGAAGTGGCGGCGTTATATCCGAACTATGTCCAAATTGTGACTTCAAAACGAAGCGGTATTCAGACCATTACCGATCTGAAAGGGCGGCGGGTTGCCACCGGAGCGCAAAATTCCGGTGTTGAAGTCAATGCGCGGAATTTATTGGAAGGGTTCGGTATTACCTATAACGATATCAATGTCGACTATTTAGGCTATGCCGAGGCGGCAGATGCCTTGAAATCCGGTTCGATCGACGCCGCTTTCCTGACCAGCGGTTTGCCGAATTCCTCTTTGATGGAATTGCAACAAGGCTTTGATCTGCAAATCGTCAGTATTCCGGCGGACGGCATTGCGGAAATTGCCAAAGATAAACCGTATTTCAATGCGATGGAAATCCCGGCGGGAACTTACGGCAACGCCGATCCAATCCCGACGGCGGCCATTAAAAATGCGCTGGCGGTGCGCTCCGACTTGAGTGAAAACGATGTTTATCTGCTGACCAAAACGTTTTTTGACAGTTTGCCGCGCTTACAAACCGCACATCAGGCCGCTAAGGATATTAATCTTGAAAGTGCCCAACAGGGACTGGTTGCACCACTGCATCCGGGCGCAAAAAAATATTATGATGAAGTCAATGCTAAATAAAATCATTTTCTTATCATGAAGTTAACAGGCAGGACGGTTTTAGTTACGGGTGGTATGTTAACCGCACTTGCCTGTTTGTTTCCGCTTGAGGTTGTTGTTGTCCGGGCCGCCGATGATAAGCCGTGTTATCTGCATGGCCGTGAGTTTGAACTGAGCTGGCGTCATTCGGTAGAGCATCAGTTGTGGCGTGAACATTATCGGCGTGAAGGCAATGGCTTTCTGCTTGAACAGACTTGGCTGCAAACTTTTGGTGCAGGCACGCCGTCGCAGGGCGAGCCTGTTCGGGCGCCGGAAGGTTATATCGGCTATCGACAACGGATTCGACTGGCGGAAATCAATTGGGTGGTATCGACCAATATGCAGGGTGAACTGACTGCACAACAACAGTCGATACCGATTTATCGGTTAGTATCGGACTACAGCGAAGTGCGGATAACCGCTTCTCGGACAGCATTGATTGTTTTTTTATGGGGGAGAACATGCCATGAATGGGCAAGTGAAGCAGGATTCTCAAGGGTTGCCACACACTTTAAATGATCTGGAAGCGCAGAGTAAAGAACAGCAGATTTTGGAAAAATATGACCGTGAATCGGTTACGCGCCAGCTTAAGAGCGGTTGGAGCAAACGGCTGATCAGCCTGATTGCTGTTTTTTATTCTCTGTTTCATCTGTATATCACCTTTTACCCGATGCCGACATTGTTGCAGCGGGCGATTCATGTGGCGGTCGGTTGTGCGCTGATTTTTTTGCTCTATCCTGCGGGCAGGAACAGCCGTCGGGATAGGATTGCGTGGTACGAATGGCTTTGGGCGACGGCAGCAGTGGCCGGCGCAATCTATCTGATTTATCAATATCAGGCGATTATGACGATCCGAGGCGGGATTCCGAATAGTGAAGATATTGTGCTGGCGATGGTGACGGTGCTGGTGGTGCTGGAAGCGGCACGACGGATTACCGGCTGGGTGTTGGTGATTTTCGCCCTGCTGTTTCTGGTTTATCCGTTTATCAGCTCGATGGGGTTTATGCCGGACAGGTTACTGACCCGCCCTTATGACATTGGTGATATTTTCGGACAACTGTATTTGAAAACCGAGGGGATTTATTCCTCCGCTACCGGGGCTTCGGTGACGTTTATTTTCTTGTTTATCCTGTTCGGTGCCTTTTTGGGCAAATCCGGCATGGGGCAGTTGTTTAATGATTTGGCGTTGGCGATTGCCGGCGACAAACAGGGCGGTCCGGCAAAAGTTGCAGTGATTTCCAGCGGCTTTATGGGCAGTATCAATGGCGCTGCGGTCGCCAATGTGGTGAGTACCGGCGCATTTACTATCCCGCTGATGAAAAAAATCGGCTATCACAAGAATTTTGCCGGCGCAGTTGAGGCGAGCGCCTCTGTCGGCGGGCAGATTTTACCGCCGATTATGGGCGCCAGCGCCTTTATTATGGCGGAAACCACCGGCGTGAGTTACGGTACGATTGCATTGGCCGCACTTTTTCCGGCAATTTTGTACTATCTGGGCGTGATTGCGCAAGTGCATTTCCGTGCCGGCAAGCGCAATTTGAAAGGCATTCCGCGTCATCAGTTGCCACAACTTAAAGAAGTGATGAAAGCACGGGGACATATGTTATTGCCGATTGTGGCGCTGATCTGTTTTTTGGTACAGTCAGTGCCGATTGGTTATGCCGCGGCGTATACCATCGGTATTACGGTGTTGATCAGCCAGCTGCGTAAAGAAACCCGAATGGGCATCAAAGATATCTGGGCGGCACTGGAAGACGGTGCCAGACAGGCATTGCCGGTAATGGCGGCGTGTGCGGTGGTCGGTATTGTCATCGGGGTGGTTAACCTGACCAGCTTCGGCACGGTGATGACCTCTTCTATTGTAACTTTAGGCGCCGGCTCGCTGTTATTAACCCTGATTTTGACCATGTTGGCTTCTATGGTTCTCGGTATGGGGCTGCCGTCCATTCCGGCTTACATCATCACCGCCACCATGGCCGCGCCGGCATTGGCTACCTTTGACGTGCCGGTGCTGGTTGCCCATATGTTTGTGTTCTATTTCGGCATTTTTGCCAATATCACACCGCCGGTCGCCCTTGCCGCCTTTGCCGGCGCAGGGATTGCCGGCGGTGATCCGATGAAGACGGGCTGGCAGTCGTTGCGCTTGGCTCTGGCCGGTTTTATCGTGCCGTTTATGTTTGTGTATAATCCGAATATGTTGATGATTGATGTGACCGATGCCGCCGTCACCGCCCGCAGTTTCCCGTTGCCGGATCTTTGGGTGATTGTCAGCGTGGTTGTCACGGCAACAGTCGGCGTATTGGGCTTGTCGGCGGCAGTGGAAGGTTATTTTAAACAGACGTTTGCCGCTTGGCAGCGATTGATTCTGGCAATCGGTTCTTTGATGTTGATCGTACCGGAGCATATGACCGATTTAGCCGGCATGATTATTGTCGGCGCGATGGTATGGCTGAATTGCCGACATCGGGCAACATCTTGATAATCGGCTAAAGTGCGGTGTTCGTTATGATACCGCACTTTAACATAGTCTTTTACTGTAACGGAAAGGCGAGTGATGATAAAAAATCTAGGATTGCTCGGGGTTATTTTATGCCGTGATCGCACAAACGCAAAACGTTACCTCGGTCGCACCACATTAATGATCATTCCGTTTTTTGCCGCTAAATATTCCTGAATTCATATTGTAATTGTTCATCGTCTTCAAAATATTGATCCATTTCAAATGACGGTTTGGCTTGTTGGTGTTGGGCGATGATTTTTGCCGGTACGCCGGCGGCGGTGGCATATTCCGGTACGGGCTGTAATACCACCGAGCCGGCGCCGATTTTGGCGAAACGGCCGATTTCGATATTACCCAAAATTTTCGCACCGGCGCCGATCATCACACCCTCCCGTACTTTCGGGTGGCGATCCCCGCACTCTTTGCCGGTCCCGCCCAAGGTTACGCCTTGCAGAATAGAGACATCATCTTCGATGACGGCGGTTTCCCCCACGACAATGCCGGTGGCGTGATCGAGCATAATCCCTTTGCCGATGCGGGCGGCAGGGTGAATATCGACATCAAAGGCGACGGAAATTTGGTTTTGCAGGTAAATCGCCAATGCCTTTCTACCGACTTTCCACAAATAGTGGGTAATGCGGTAGCTCTGTAGGGCGTGATAGCCTTTTAGATACAGTAACGGAGTCGAGAACATATTGACTGCCGGATCGCGTTCCCGTACTGCCAATAGGTCGCTGGCGGCATGGGAAATTAAATCCGGATGCTGTTGGTAGGCTTCTTCAATAATCTCTTTTAGCGCAATTGCCGGCATGATCGGATTGGACAGCTTGTTCGCCAAAATATAGCTCAGTGCCAGCCCCAAGTCGTAATGTTTCAAAATAGTGGCATGAAAAAAGCTGGCCAGCATCGGTTCGTTTTCGACCAGTTCTTTGGCTTCATTCCGAATCGAGAGCCATAAATCAAGCAGTTTTTGGGGAGATATTTCGGTCATAATCACGCTCTCGTATATTCTTCTTTGCGTTCGCGTCCCAGCAATGCGATTGCTGCGTCGCGGGCATCTTTACCGCAGAACAACACTTGGTAAATCTGTTCGGTAATCGGCATTTCGATCCCTTGCCGTTGTGCCAGTAAATGCGTTTCCTTGGTATTGTAAAATCCTTCGACCACTTGTCCGATATTGTCTAACGACTGTTGCGCACCGAAACCCTGTCCGAGCATTAAACCGAAACGGCGGTTGCGGGATTGGTTATCGGTACAGGTCAACACCAGATCACCGAGACCGGCCATTCCCATAAACGTTGCCGGCGCTGCGCCCAATGATAAGCCCAAGCGGGTGATTTCAGCAATACCGCGAGTGATAAGTGCGGTTCGGGCATTGGCGCCGAAGCCCATACCGTCGGAAATACCGGCGCCGATGGCAATCACGTTTTTCACTGCGCCGCCCAGTTGTACGCCGATCATATCGTTATTGATATAAACACGGAAATGTTTACTGCAATGAATACGGGTTTGTACTTCACTTGCAAATTGCTCGTCGTTTGAGGCCAACGCAATGGCGGTCGGCATTCCGTTTGCCAATTCTTTGGCAAAGGTCGGGCCGGATAACACGGCTAACGGATAACGGCTGCCGAGTTGTTCTTTTACCACTTCTTGCAATAAACGTCCGCTGTCTCTTTCAAGCCCTTTGGTCGCCCAGATCAGACGACTGTCGTCACGCAGCAGCGGTTTGATTTGCGCAATGACATCACCGAAAACATGGCTCGGCACGACCAGCAGAATATCGCGTGATGCGGCAATGGCCTTGCCCAAATTCGGTTCGATAACCAACGAGTCCGGAAAAATAATTTCCGGCAGAAATTCGCCGTTTTGCCGCTCGTCAGCCAAACGTTGCAGATGTCCGGCGTGATGACCCCAGAGATAAGTCGGATAACCGTTGCGTGAAAAAGCAATCGCCAAGGCAGTGCCGAAAGAACCGGCGCCGAGTACGGTGATAGGGCTGTTGGTCAGTGCGGTTTGCATGGTTTTTTCCTCTGTCTTATAAGTCTGATCTATAACACAATGACTCTATTCTAAAACAAAATCGCAGGATATTGCCTGCGATTTGTGTGATAAAAACCAACTATTTTGAAAATATTGAATTTTAGTGGGTCTGCGTTTCCGCACTTTGTTCGACAGCGTCTTGCTGCGCTTGCAGTTGTTGCATGAATAAGGCATCGAAATTGACCGGTGACAGGTTCAATGCCGGGAAAGTGCCGCGATTGACCAGGCTGGCAATTAGTTCGCGGGCATACGGGAACAGCATATTAGGGCATTGAGCGGTCAAGCAGTGAGCCAGTTGAACGCCTTCCAAGCCTAACACGGTGAACACGCCGGCTTGTTTGACTTCGCAGATAAACGCCACTTCTTCGCTCTCTTCCAGTGTGGTTTCCACCGTCAAATTCAGGCAGACTTCATACAAACCTTCCGCCAACTCGACAGTTTCAGTATTCAGATCGAATTTCAAATTTGGTTTCCATTCCTGTTGGAAAATGGTCGGTAAATTTGGCGCTTCGAACGAAACGTCTTTCACGTAAATGCGTTGGATTTGCAGGGTCGGTTGCACCGCTTGTTCTTCATTGTTTGCTGCTTGAGTATTTTCGTCAGCCATTGTCTGCTCCCTTGAATATGATAGATATAAAAATATTAGTGTTTAACCAGCGGTAAATTTGCCGCTTTCCAACCGCTGATGCCTTCTTTTAAACTGTAAATCGGGTTAAAGCCTTGCTTGTGCAGTTGGTTTGCCAATGATTCCGAACCCAGCCCGCCGGCATCGGCAACGATTAACGGCACGTTTTTGTGTTTTTCCAATACTGCGGCATTGCGGTTTTTAATTTCGCTCGGCAAGACTTGTACGCTGCCGATAATATGGCCGCGCTGGAATTCGTCCAGCGTTCTGACGTCAACCACCACGGCGTTTTCTTTGTTGATCAGTTGGGTCAGTTGTGAATTATCGATCACTTTCACTGCTGAGGTCGCCGATTTGGCAAAGGTGACAATGACACCGATAAATACGATAACCCAAGCCGCAACCATAATAGTGTGATTACCGGCAAATTCGACAGCCTTAGGGATAAAATCTTCCATTTAAAATCTCAATCCGTAAAAATAGTAGTGAGTAAAAGAGTGCTAAGTATAACCGCTCTTGTGTGGTTTAACCAAATAAAACTGGGGCGGGATCGGTTAAATTGTAGCGCGTCGGGCGAAAATATCGGCAGCCGACAAACTAAAGAACCGCACTTTGCGAAAAAGTGCGGTTTGGTCGGGATAAAATCAGGTCGTAAAAATTACAGGTAGTATTTTTTCACGACTTTCAGATTATCGTCCAATTGATATACTAACGGCTGACCGGTCGGGATTTCCAGATCCATAATATCCGCATCGGAAATGCCTTCGATATGTTTTGCCAAAGCACGCAAGGAATTGCCGTGAGCTGTGACTAAAACGCGTTGTCCGCTTAATAAAGCCGGTGCGATTTGATCTTCCCAGAAAGGCAATACGCGCTCTAATGTCACTTTCAAGTTTTCACCGTCCGGCACGACATCGCTCGGCAAATGGGCGTAGCGGCGATCATTGTGGGCGGAATTCGGATCGTCTTGCGCCAACAACGGTGGCAGAGTGTCGTAAGAACGACGCCAGATATGCACTTGCTCGTCACCGTATTTTTCAGCGGTGGCTTTTTTGTCCAGACCTTGCAATTCGCCGTAGTGACGCTCGTTCAAACGCCAGTTTTTGACTTGCGGGATCCACAGCTGCTCGGATTCTTCCAACACGATATTACAGGTTTTGATTGCACGGGTTAAAACGGATGTGAACGCAATATCGAATTCAAAACCGGCTTCTTTTAATTTTTGACCTGCGGATTTGGCTTCTTCAATGCCGCGTTCTGTCAGGTTGACGTCACGCCAGCCGGTAAACAGATTTTTTGCATTCCACTCACTGAAACCGTGACGAATGAATACTAATTCCATAAAAAAGTTCTCCTGTTGTTTTAAGGTGTTCAAAAATTATTGGCTAAATCGTGTGGCATTTATAGCAAATATTTGTTGAAGTTTAAATAGAAAAACCGGATCTTTGCTGATATTCTGCCGGGAACGGCTGATCTTTTGCCGAGAAGCGATTAAAATGTATGAATTTTGTAATCATCAGGTCAAACGGGAGTTACATTCGGTGCCGGTACGGGATATGAAACGCATTTTCTTATTTTTATTTGCCATTGCAGCGTGCAACGTTGTGGTGAGCGTTACAGCGTATGCCAATCAGCAGGATTTGTCCGAAGTGCGGCAGCAGATTAAACGACAGCAACAGCAGTTGTCGCAACAACGCAAAGAGCAAAACCGTTTGCAGCAAGAGTTGAAAAAACAGGAAAACAGCATCAACAATGTGTTGGGAGAGTTGCGCAAAACCGAGCAGGAACTGGACGAATTGCGGCGCAGCATTCGTGAAACCGACAAGCAGATCGCACAGCTGGAAAAGCAATTGGCGGCACAAAAACAGAAATTGGCGGAACAGTTGGATTCCGCCTATCGTGCCGGGTTAAATCCGTCGGTGGTGGAAAAAATGTTGTCGGAAAAAGCGCAGGTCAGTGATCGGATGCTGGCGTATTATCAGCAATTTAATCGCTCCCGTCTTGAATTAATCGAATCGATTCAACAGACGCGGAGCAGTTTGACGGAACAAAAAGCCGAAGCCCAACAACAGCAGAAACAGCAACAGGCGATTTTAAGCAAGCAGAAACAGTCGCAATCGTCATTACAAAAAACGCAGAACGAGCGCAAATCGACCCTGACAAAACTGGATCGTTCGATTAAACAGGGTGAAAACCGCTTAGATGTGCTGAAAGAGAATGAAAACAGCCTGAAACGCTCGATTGCTCAGGCGGAAGCGCGCGCCAAAAAACGTGAGCAGGAAGAATTGGCGGCGTATCAGCGCAAAAAAGCCGAACAAGAGAAAAAGAGCGAGAAGCCGTATCAGCCGACCGAAAATGAAAAAAATCTGACCCGAAAAGCCAACGGCTTGGGCGCCGGCAAGAAACAGTATGCGATGCCGACGAACGGCAGCATTGGCAATCGTTTCGGTTCGGTGCAAATGGGGGAATTGCGCTGGAAAGGGATTGTGATCAACAGCAGTTCGGGCGCTGCGGTGAAAGCGATTGCCGACGGACGGGTGATTTTGTCCGACTGGCTGCAAGGTTACGGTTTAGTGGTGGTGGTCGATCACGGTGGCGGCGATATGAGCCTGTACGGTTACAATCAGCGTTTGAGCGTGCAAAACGGGCAATACGTTAAACGCGGGCAGAAGATTGCCGAAGTCGGCAACAGCGGCGGACAAGGCAAGCCGTCACTCTATTTTGAGATCCGTCGCAAAGGCAATCCGGTTAATCCGTTGAATTGGGTGAAATAGTGGAAAAAATAACAGCAAATAAACAGGGTTTTTACGACAATCCGCAGGCAAGATTAGAAGAAAAAATCGACGGGACGGTAGGGCGATAATGAAACCAATCCAAAAAACCGCACTTTGTCTTTTTTTCCTGCTGATGATCAACAGTAGCCGGGCGGCACGTCTGGCAATCGTGATTGACGATATCGGCTATCGGGCGGACGATCAAAAAATTTATCAGTTGCCGAAAGAGATTTCGGTGGCGATTATTCCGTCGGCGCCAAATGCCGCGGCACGGGCGAAGCAGGCGAAACAGCAGGGGCGTGATATTTTGATTCATCAGCCGATGCAGCCGAAGGCCAATATGCGGCTGGAAAAAGAGGGCTTGCGTTTGGGCATGTCGGCACGGCAAGTGACGGAAAAAATCGATTATGCCCGTCGGCAAGTGCCTTATGCCATCGGACTGAACAATCACATGGGCAGTGCCGCTACCGCCGACCGCACTTTGATGAACCATTTAATGCGGAATTTGGCGCAGCATAAATTATTTTTTCTCGATAGCCGTACCATCGGCAGCAGTGTGGCAAGCAAAGTCGCCAAAGAACATGGCGTGATTGCGCTTGATCGCCATATTTTCCTTGACGATAGCGATGAATATGCCGACGTTCAGCGCCAGTTCAGGTTGGCGCTGCAATATGCCCGTAAACACGGGACGGCGATTGTGATCGGCCATCCGCGTAAAAATACCATTCGTGTCTTACAGCAAGGTCTTGCCAATTTACCGCAAGATATCCAACTGGTCGGCATGGGCAGTTTGTGGCGTAATGAAAAAGTGATTCCGCCGAAGCCGTTCATTCTGTTGTTTCATGATCTGCCGGCATCGACTTCGATTGAGCCGTTCGTTAAATATCCGTTGCTACGCGGCGTGCCGGAATAGACACGCCCTTAAAGCGCCGTTACGGGCAAGGATTACTGATTTCCGCATGAACCGCATTGATTTGGGCGAGGATCTCATCGTTTAAGCGCACGTTGACACTGGCGATATTCTCTTTTAACTGTTCCTGCGTGGTTGCGCCAATAATATTACTGGCGACAAACGATTGTTGATTGACAAAGGCAAGTGCAAGTGCGGTCAGGCTGATGCCCGCCTGTTCGGCAATTTCGGCATAGCGTTCCACCGCTTCGAAGCCCTTCGGTTTGGTGTAGCGTTTAAAACGTTCAAACAGGGTTAGACGCCCTTTTTCGGGCCACGGCTGAGTGCGGTATTTGCCGCTCAACAGCCCGAATGCCAGCGGTGAATAGGCAAGCAGCCCGACTTGTTCACGTAATGAAATTTCGCTTAATCCCACTTCATAGCTGCGGTTGAGCAGGTTGTAAGGATTTTGCACCGACACCACGCGCGGCAGGCTTAATTCCCGCTGTAAGCGCAGACATTCCATGACACCCCACGGCGTATCGTTGGACAAGCCGAAATGGCGGATTTTTCCTTGCTGTTGTAAAGTTTGCAGCGCCTCCAGGCTTTCTTGTAACGGGGTAATATCATCGGCTTCATCAAGTGCGGTCAGGCCGAGTTGACCAAAGAAATTGACTTGGCGCTCCGGCCAGTGCAGCTGATACAGATCCAGATAATCGGTTTGCAGCCGTTTCAGGCTGGCATTACAGGCGGCGATGATCTGCTCACGGCTGAAACGGGAACCGCCGCGGATATAATTTTGGTTATCGTTGGCGCGAGACGGACCGGCGATTTTGCTGGCGACAATCAGCTTGTCGCGCGGCTGTTTCGTCAGCCAGCTGCCGATATAGGTTTCGGTTTTGCCGTAGGTTGAGCCGTTTGGCGGCACCGGATACATTTCGGCGGTATCAATAAAATTCACCCCTTGTGCCACGGCGTAATCTAATTGACGGTGCGCTTCGGCTTCGCTGTTTTGTTCGCCGAAGGTCATCGTGCCCAAACAGATTAAACTGACGTGTAAATCGGTGTTGCCCAGTTGTCGGTATTGCATGTTTGCTTTCCTTATTTTCAGATATAAACAACAAAACTATAACAAATTTTTTGATCGGGTTGTGGTTGAAACGCTTATTTTTTCGTTTGCTGCGCTTTTTGCACCGCCAGTTTTAATGCGACAACCGCACTTCCGCCGTGGTTGGTTTTCGGAATCAGCTTAAAATCACTGATGACGCCTTGTTGCGCCAATTGTTGCCGTAACGCTTGTACGTTCAGAATATTGTGCCGCTTGGTAATGCGCTGAATGCGGGCAGCGTCTTGAGCGGGATCCGCCTGCGGATTGGCTTCATATTCGCTCAGGGTAAACAGGATTGACGCTGTTTTAAGTTGTTCAACGTCGGCTTTACGCTGTTGCAAAATAGTGCCGTTGCCCCACCATAATGACGGGCTGGCAAGGGTGTAATCGTCAAACAAGTGCGGTTTGTTCAGCAAGGCATATAACCCGAACAAGCCGCCGAACGAGTGTCCGAAAAACAGGGTGTGTTGCGGGTGCAATGCGTATTGCTGTTGTAATTGCTGCGGTAATTCGGCGATAAAATCGAGAAAATCCGCCGCCTTGCCGCCATTAGCAAATTCTTCTCCGTCTGCAGCAAAGGTGTAATCCCGTGTCCGTTCTGTGACGGCATAGGCTTGCTCGATCGGATAGCCGATGGCGACAATGGTCGGCAACGGCAATTCGGGATCAACGGCTTGCAAGGCTGCGGTGAAGTGGGCGTTGCCGTCCAATAAATACAGCAGGTTTCCATTATTCGCTTGTTTTGGTGTAGCGATAAACAGACGGTAGGAATGGTGATTGAAAGTGCGGTCCAGCTGCTCGAGTTGAAACAGGGATTCGCTCGTGTTTACCGCACTTGGCTGACGTTCCGCTGTAGAGGGCATGGCGATCATAAATAATCCATATAAAAAGTACAGGAATTTTCTTATAAATATCATATTGATACTGTTTTGCGCTGTAGTCTGAAAAGAATGTTAAAAATAATAATAGTTCGCATTGACCATTTGGTATTGATTATCATATCATGTTTTTGCTTTACAAAACCAACCGATATGAATATTAAAAGTAAGGAACACAACATGCAGTTTGTCAAAAATAAAATTACAGCAGGAATGCTGCTGGCATTCAGCCCGTTGCTTTATGCCGATGAGCCGGCGAGCGGGGAAGAGACGGTGTTGGCGCAAATCACGGTCACTGCCGAGCAACAATTGAAGCAATCGTTAGGTGTCAGCCAGCTGTCGGCAGACGAAATCGCGAAAAGTGCGGTCACTAACGATGTATCCGAACTGGTGCGCAAGATGCCGGGCGTCAACTTGACCGGGAATACGGCGACGGGGCAGCGCGGCAATAACCGCCAGATTGATATTCGCGGCATGGGGCCGGAAAATACGCTGATTTTAATTGACGGTAAGCCGGTTACTTCACGTAATTCGGTGCGTTACAGCTGGCGCGGACAGCGCGATACCCGTGGCGATTCCAACTGGGTGCCGGTGGAAGAGATTGAGTCGATTGAAGTGCTGCGCGGGCCGGCAGCGGCACGTTACGGTTCCGGGGCGGCAGGCGGCGTGGTGAATATCACGACCAAAAAAATCAGCGAAAAATTGAGCGGCGCATTGACTTATTACACCAATCAGCCGTTCGACAGCAAAGAGGGCGCAACAAACCGTGTCGGCTTTAACCTGAACGGACCGATTGTCGATGATGTGTTGTCATTCCGTCTTTACGGCAATTTGAATAAAACCGGTGCCGATGCACAGGAGATCAATACCTTACAAAACGGTTCCAATGCCGCCGGTCGGGAGGGGGTGCGCAATCGTGATATCGCCGGACGACTGGCATGGAAAATCAGCCCGCAGCAGTCAGTGACCGTTGATACGTCTTACAGCCGTCAGGGCAATATTTATGCCGGCGATACTCAACATAACAATCCGACCGAGTTGACACAAAGCCTGTACGGTAGTGAGACCAACCGTATGTACCGCCAAAGTTATTCGATTATGCACGACGGCGATTGGGCTTGGGGAACCAGTAAACTCACCGCAAGTTATGAAAAAACGCGCAATACCCGTTTGCTGGAAGGGCTGGCCGGTGGGCCTGAAGGGCGGATTATGGACGAAAACGGCGAGCTGGTTTATACCGACAGCACGCTGAAAAGTTCCCGCCTTGCCGCTGAAATCAGCGTGCCGTTTGAGTGGTTTGTGCCGCAAGCGGTCACCGTCGGTGCGGAATTCAATCACGACAGCCTGCAAGATCCGGCGTCTATGCGACAAGCATTTGCTGCACGGGCGAATTTTATCGGTTTGAACAATTTGAATAAAGGCAAAACTTCACAGGATAATTTCTCCGCCTTTATCGAAAATAATATATTACTCAGCGAACAAATCAATTTGATTCCTGCGGTACGTTTCGATCATAACAGCCGCTCCGGCAGTAAAGTCAGCCCGGGCTTGAATGCGTTTTACCATATCAATGACAACTGGACACTGAAAGGCGGTATCGCACAGGCGTATAAAGCGCCGAATCTGTACCAAAGTACGCCGGGTTATTTGTTATTCACCCGCGGAAACGGCTGTCCGATTGGTGATGCAACCCAGTGTTATTTGATAGGCAACAGCAATTTGAAACCGGAAACCAGTATCAATAAAGAATTGGGCGTGGAATATAATCTGCGTGACTGGAGCGCATCATTTGCTTGGTTCCGTAATGATTACCGCAATAAAATCGGGGCCGGCAAAGAATTTTTGCAAAGCGTCAACGGATATCAATTGCTGGAGTGGACGAACATTCCAAGAGCGGTGGTGGAAGGACTGGAAGGCAGTTTGACCATGCCGTTGAGCGATGATTTGAAATGGACCAATAATTTCACCTATATGATCCAAAGCAAGGACAAATCGACCGGCAATCCGTTGTCGATCATTCCGAAATATACCATCAATACCTTCTTGGATTGGCAGATTACACCGAAATGGGATACCCAATTGACGGCAACATTCTACGGTCGGCAAAAACCGCGTCAATATGCGGAGAACCGAACTGAAAATAGCAATGGTCTTGATCATTCAGTCTTGGGCAGCTATACCTTGGTAGGTTTCAATACCGGCTATAAAATCAGCAAAAATGTTGATCTGCGTGTCGGGGTGAATAATATCTTCAATAAGAAACTGTATCGCAGCGGCGCAGGTGCTTCGACTTATAACGAAAGCGGAGCGGCGGTGTACGGCAAACTGGCAATCAGTTTTTAATTGATTGATAACAAAAACAAAATGGGGCGAAAAATGTATTTCGCCCCGTTTCTTTTTATTAAGCATCGGTTGGGATCTTTTTAACCGCACTTTCCGCTGCGGCACGTTGCGGATCGCTCGGTTTGCGGCGTTTTCCGATATTTTTACTGTCGCGATGACGGATTTTGACTTTTTTCTTATCTTGCGATTTTTCGCTTTTTTTCTCTTTTAAACGGGCTTTCTGTTTTTTACTGACTGTTTTTTGATCGCCGTCTTTTGGCGGGTTGGTGCGTGGTTCCAAGCCCTCGACAAGTCGGGATTTCAACGCTTCGGCGGTATAACGGCGGATTTTGCCGAGCAGACGGTAATCATGCCCTTCCACTAGCGAAATCGCATTGCCTTTCTTACCGGCACGGGCGGTGCGCCCGATGCGGTGTAGGTAAGTATCGGCGCTGTACGGAAGATCGTAGTTGAATACATGGCTGATGTCGTCAATGTCGATGCCGCGTGCTGCCACATCGGTAGCAACCAGAATAGTGACCACCCCGTTTTTGAGCTTCTCAATCGCATGGTTACGCTGGGTTTGCGCCATTTCACCTTCCAGATAAGTGCTGCGAATACCGCGTTTACGCAAATCCTCTGATAATTCACGCACATCTTCCCGTTTGCGCACGAACACAATTCCACGCTCGACCTGTTCGTTTTCGATTAAACGAGCCAATAATTTGAATTTGTGTTCTTTGTTGTCGGCGTGATACATCCATTGCTGGATTTTCTTGCGTTCACGCCGGCTGGGATCAGCATCGATTTTCACCGGATCATTCAAAATCCGATCGGCAAAATCAACCAACAGCTCGCCTTCCAATGTCGCCGAAAACAGCAACGTCTGTCTGCGCCAGCGGGTTTCGGCGGAAATGGTCTCCGCATCTTGTCCGAAGCCCATTTGTAGCATTCTGTCCGCTTCGTCGAAAATCAGAATTTCCACCGAACGACAGTCAAAATTTTCTTCTTTGATATATTGCAATAAACGTCCGGGCGTGGCGACCACCAAATCCTGATTTTTATTGAAAATTTCTCCGTGATTTTGGTAAGCAACACCGCCGGTGATGGTGGCGATACTCAATTTGGTATATTTCGCCAGTTCTTTCGCCTGTTCGGCAACCTGCATTGCCAGTTCACGGGTCGGGGTCAATACCAGTACACGCGGGGCGCCCGGTTTGCGGCGTGGAAAATCCAATAAGTGTTGAATCGCAGGCAGTAAAAAAGCGGCGGTTTTGCCCGTGCCGGTCGGGGCGGAGCCGAGAATGTCGCGCGCTTCCAGTGCGTGCGGGATCACTTCCGCCTGAATCATCATCGGGCGCTGATAGTTTTTGTCATGCAGCGCTTTCAGCAGCTCGGGCGCCAGATCAAATGCTTCGAAGTGTTGTGCTGTTGTCATAAATGTCCTCATCTTTGTGTGCGCTGATTATAGCCGTCCTGCGCCGATACCGCACTTGTTTTATGTGAATAAAGTCATTTGGGGTAGAATGGGGCTTGTATTTTTCAGTGTCGATGAAAGCCGATGGTTAAATTTCATTATAAAGAGAAAAGAGAACAATCCATGCAACCATTTCAATTCAAACAATTTTCAGTCGCGCATGATCGTTGTGCGATGAAAGTGGGAACCGACAGTATTTTATTGGGGGCGTGGGCGAATATTGCACAAGTGCGGTCAGTGTTGGATATGGGCTGTGGCAGCGGCTTGCTGGCATTAATGTTGGCACAGCGTTTGGCGGAAAATAATACGAATTACCGAATTGCCGCACTGGAAATCGATCCCGCGGCGGCGCAACAGGCGCAACGGAATAGCCGAAATTCACCATGGGCGGATAAAATTGACGTGGTTAATCAAGATTTGGCGGATTATGTTTTGCAAGCCCGAGCGCACTTTGATCTGATAATCGCCAATCCGCCCTATTTTGCACAAGGTGTGGGCTGTCGCAATCCCGAGCGCCAAACCGCCCGCTATTTAGGGGCGGCGCAGGGGCATTTGCTATGGTTGTCGGCAGCGCAAGATTTGCTCAATTCGGCGGGCAAAATCGCTTTTGTTCTGCCGTATGCCGCCGGTGAAAATCTGTTGGCGCAGCTGGATCAAACCGCACTTTATTGCACGAAAAAGACAGCGGTGATAACCAAACACGGCAAAGCGGCACAGCGCCTGTTGTTGGAATTCGGTTTGATTGAAAGTGAGGTTGCTGTAGACGAAATCGTGGTTTATCAGGCAGATAACCGTTATCACCCTGATTTTATTGCACTGACCCGCGCGTTTTATTTGAAATTTTAATATGAAAAGGCGGACACGGCAGCCCGCCTTTCGATGTGAAATCAGGTGTGTTGCTGGGTTTTCACCATTCTTGCCCAGTTATGGTAGCCGTAAATCGAGTTCCAAAGATACATGATGTACATCACCAACAGCGGCAGACTGGTTTCGCCGTTTTTAATCCACATTGCCGTCCAGAGGCTGATCGTCAGCAAGTTGACGATAATCCACAGAGCCCACTGTTCCCGATAGCGCAAGATCATCAGAATCTGCGCCACAATCGACAGCACCACCGTGACCCCGTCCAGTGCCGGCAAGGCGCTGCCCAGATTATGCAACAGTTGGGTGTAGGCAAATGTGCCGATGGCGGAGGCGGCAATCACAATGCCCCACTGCTTCAGAGTGAGGGCTTTGGCAAGCACTTCATCGTATTCGATTTTATGCGCTACATTTTTGGTGTGCATATGTTTGCGCCACATATAAAAACCGATAAATTGCACCGGCACATACACCAGCAGATTCAGCATCATTTCGCCGTATAATTTGAACGTATAGGAAATGTAGGCATAGCAGGTTACGCTGATAAAGCCGAATATATAGTTGCTGATTTTCCCTTTGCTGACGAAAATCACGCATAAAATGCCGGTGATTGCCGCCACAGTGGCGAGAATCGAATCGGGCTGAACGGCAAAGATCGCAATTTGAATGCTTAGAAAGCAGCTGATCCAGATGATCTCAAAGCGAGTCCAGCCGGAAAAAAGTTCGGTTTTGATTTTTGAAGTTATGCTCATAGTGAAAATACCTTATGAACGAGTGGGTTTTGGAAATTATATATGACATCTTTACATTATCAACCGGATTTTCATTAAAATTTGTATTATTTAAATCCGATTTTACAGATTCAAATTTTTTCTCGCAAAGTCATTAAATAAATCTTAGTATTCCTCTATAATCAGCGCTTTTTTCAAGACGACAAGAAACAAGACAGGACGTAAAGAATGACGGCATTTGCAATAGGACAGCGCTGGGTTAGTGAAAGTGAAAACGGATTGGGACTGGGCGTGGTGATCGGCGTCGATCAGCGCACGGTAGCACTGTTGTTTCCGGCGGCGGACGAACAGCGGGTCTATGCGTTCGCTTCTGCGCCGCTGACACGGGTGGTGTTCGGCATCGGCGATGTGGTGAAGAGTCATCAAGGCTGGCAATTGCAGGTACAAACTATAGAAGAACAGCAGGGCGTTGTCCGCTATCAGGGCATGCGAATCGACAGCGGTGAAAGTGCGGTGTTGGCTGAAATGGAGCTGGATCATAATATTTCGTTCAGTAAGCCGCAAGAGCGGTTGTTTGCCGCCCAAATCGACCGTAACGAACATTTTAATTTGCGTTATCAGGCGTTAATCCATCAACAGGCACAGTTTCAATCTCCATTGCGCGGGCTGCGCGGCATTCGGGCGGGACTGATTCCGCATCAGTTACACATTGCGACCGAAGTCGGCCGCCGCATTGCGCCGCGCGTGCTATTGGCGGACGAAGTCGGATTGGGGAAAACCATCGAAGCCGGTATGATTTTGCAGCAGCAGTTGTTCGGCGGCAAAGCGCAACGGGTGCTGATTTTAGTGCCGGAAACGTTGCAGCATCAGTGGTTGGTCGAAATGTTACGCCGTTTCAACCTTAATTTTTCCTTATTTGATGAAGCGCGCTGTCAGGATTTTGATGGTAATCGTGATCAAAGTGCGGTAGAAAACCCGTTTGATTCTGAATCGCTGCTGATTTGTTCACTGAATTGGCTGGTGCAACAGCCGCAGCGTGCCGAACAGCTTTGTCAGGCGCAATGGGATATGCTGATTGTGGACGAGGCGCACCATTTACAGTGGAGCCAAACGCAGCCGAGTGCGGAATATCGGCTGGTGGCAACATTGGCACAACAGACTCCTGCCGTATTGTTGTTGACCGCAACACCGGAGCAATTGGGGCAGGAAAGCCATTTTGCCCGCCTGAAATTGCTTGATCCGGAACGCTTCTATGATTACGCTGCCTTTGTTGAAGAACAGCAACAATATCAACCGGTTGCCGATGCGGTTAATACGTTATTGAATGAGACGGCGCTCAGCGCACTTGAACAAAACAGCATTGCCGAGTTGCTGTCGGAGCAGGATAGCGAACCGCTGTTTAAAATCATCAATAGCCCGAAATCGTCAAATGAACAGCAACAGGCGGCGCGACAAGAGTTAATCGCCAATCTGATTGACCGCCACGGCACCAGTCGAGTGTTGTTCCGTAATACACGCCAAGGGGTGAAGGGGTTCCCAAACCGCACTTTACATCAGATTAAGCTCGAATTGCCGAAACAGTATCAAAATGCGATGAAAGTTTGGAAAATGCTGGGGGAGGAATTGGCTGAAGACGTGGTGTTTTATCCGGAAATGTTGTTCCAAAAGCTCAATCCGGCGGCGGCATGGTGGGAGTTTGATCCGCGTATCGACTGGCTGATCGCATTTCTGAAAAATCACCGTGACGAAAAAATCCTGCTGATCTGTCAACACGCCAATACCGCCATTCAATTGGAACAGGTGCTGCGCGAAAAAGAAGGCATTCGTGCGGCGGTGTTTCATGAAAAAATGACCATTGTCGAGCGGGATAAGGCGTCCGCTTATTTTGCCCAACACGAGGACGGCGCGCAGATTCTGCTCAGTTCGACCATCGGTTCCGAGGGTCGCAATTTCCAATTTGCCTCGAATTTGGTACTGTTCAATCTGCCGACCGATCCTGATTTGCTGGAGCAGTGTATCGGACGGCTGGATCGAATCGGGCAGCAACATGATATTCAAATTTATGTGCCGTTTTTTGCCGACAGCAGCCAACAGCTTTTGACACAATGGTATCACGACGGCCTGAATGCATTTGAAGAAACCTGCCCGATGGGGGCGACGATTTTCGCCCGCGAGCAAGTGCGGTTACAGGCATTTTTACAACAACAGCCTGATGAGGAATTTGAACGGTTCGTGAAACAGACCCGTCAATGGCAGCAACAACTTAAGCACGAACTGGAACAGGGGCGTGATCGTCTGTTGGAACTCAATTCCAGCGGAGGCGAAAGCGCACAGCGGCTGGCAGAAGAGATTGCGGTGGAAGATGCGGCAACGGATTTAATTCAATTCAGCCTCAGTTTGTTCGATATTATCGGGTTGGAACAGGAAGATTTGGGCGAAAAAAGTATCGTTATCCACCCGACCGGACATATGCTGGTGCCGGATTTCCCGGGGATTAAAGAAGACGGCAGCACGGTCACCTTTGATCGCCGATTGGCTTTAGCCCGTGAAGAGCTGGAATTTTTGACTTGGGATCATCCGATGATCCGCAACGGCATTGATTTGATCACCTCGGGCGATATCGGCAAAAGTGCGGTTTCGCTGCTGATTAACAAGGCGTTGCCTGCCGGCACGCTGTTGGTCGAACTGATTTATGTGGTGGAAGTGCAAGCGCCGTCGTCGCTGCAACTGACCCGATTCCTGCCGCCGACCCCGATCCGTTTGCTGCTTGACGGTAAAGGTAATGATCTCGCCGGCAAAGTGGCGTTCGGCGCTTTGCAAAAACAGCTGAAACCGATCGGCAAAAATATGGCGAACAAAATGGTGAAAATGACACGAAGTGCGGTCGAGCAGGCATTACGGCAAGGAGAAAAACAGATTGAAGCCAAAGCACAGGCGTTAATCGAACAAGCCAAATTTGCCGCAGAACAACAGCTTAACAGCGAATACCAGCGGCTTACCGCACTTCAAGCGGTGAATAAAAATATTCGTCGAGACGAAGTCGACGCACTCGAGCGGCTGCAACAACA
This sequence comes from Chelonobacter oris, assembly GCF_000772535.1. Classification (GTDB taxonomy): domain Bacteria; phylum Pseudomonadota; class Gammaproteobacteria; order Enterobacterales; family Pasteurellaceae; genus Chelonobacter; species Chelonobacter oris. The sequence goes on along the minus strand of NZ_JSUM01000010.1, from coordinate 7,835 downwards.
GTCGCTGCGGCAATTGCAGCAAGCCTCGTGGCGGCTGGACAGCCTGCGGGTGATCGTCAGCAATAAGGAATAACACAACATGGCATTGATTCATTACGATCCGCCGCTCGAACCGTGGCTGGATATTGTTTATCAAGACAATTACATGGCGGTGATCAATAAACCGAGCGGGCTGTTGTCCGTCCCGGGCAATCGTCCCGAATACCTCGACAGCGCCACCACTCGGGTGCGGCAGAAATTCGGTTTTGCCGAAGCGGCGCATCGACTGGATATGTCGACCAGCGGTATTATTCTGTTTGCGTTAAGTAAAAATGCGGAAAAAGAGCTGAAGCGCCAATTTCGTGAGCGTGAAACCAAAAAGCATTATCAGGCGCTGATTTGGGGGCATCCGCAACGGGAGAGCGGTTTTATCCATTTGCCGCTGGTTTGTGATTGGGAGAACCGCCCACGCCAGAAAATTTGTTATGAACGTGGTAAAAAAGCGGTTACGCATTATGAAATACTGGAACGGTATTCAAATAACACTGCACGTGTTCGCCTGACCCCGATTACCGGTCGTTCGCATCAATTGCGGGTACATATGCTGGCATTGGGACACCCGATATTGGGCGATAAATTCTACGCCCACCCTGCCGCCAAAGCCCTCGCTCCGCGCTTATGCCTGCACGCCGAATCATTGACCATTACTCATCCGATTAACGGCGAGGAGATGACGTTTGAGGTTGCAGCGGAGTTTTAATTGTGGATTTTTTCTTATGGCTACTTTTCTTTGCACAAACAAAGAAAAGTAGGCTCGCCGCTTAGGCGAAAACACGATAGTGAATATAAAAATGAAATGTGTTATTAACAAAACCCAAATCACACTCTCAAAACAAATCCCCCGCCACCATTTCAAAACCCGAAAATCCTGCTATAATCCCCCTGTATAAATAACCAGTAAATTATCAGCAGAACGGCAGAATATGGATATTTCAGAATTATTGGACGGTTTGAACGACAAACAACGGCAAGCGGTGGCTGCGCCGTTAGGCAATTATATGGTACTGGCAGGCGCAGGCAGCGGGAAAACACGGGTGCTGACTCACCGTATCGCATGGTTGGTCGGTGTCGAAAATGTCCCCGAATCGCACATTTTAGCCGTTACCTTTACCAACAAAGCCGCAGCAGAAATGCGCCATCGGATCACCGCCACCTTGCAGCGCAGTAGCGAACAGCCACTGTTCGGTATGTGGATCGGCACTTTTCACAGTATCGCCAACCGCTTATTGCGTGCCCATTATCCCGATGCCAATTTACCACAAGATTTCCAAATTTTAGATTCGGAAGACCAAGTGCGGTTGTTGAAACGCTTGCTGAAACTGCATAATTACGATGAAAAAAACTTTCCGCCAAAACAAGCCTGTTGGTATATCAACAACAAAAAAGACAACGGCTTGCGCCCACATCAGATTGACGATCATCATGATCGCAGCGAACGGGAATGGATTCGAATTTATCAAATATATCAAGATGCCTGCGATCGGGCAGGACTGGTGGATTTTGCCGAATTGTTGCTGCGCGCTTATGAATTGTGGCTGAAAAAACCACTGATTTTGCAACGCTATCAACAACGCTTTCAGCATATTCTGGTGGACGAATTTCAGGATACCAACAATATTCAGTATGCGTGGATCAAATTACTGGCGGGAGAACACGGCAACGTCATGATTGTCGGCGACGACGATCAATCGATCTACGGTTGGCGTGGCGCAAAAATCGAAAATATTCAACGCTTTTTACAGGATTATCCGAAAGCCGAAACCATTCGTTTAGAACAGAATTATCGTTCGACCGCCAATATTTTACAGGCGGCCAACCATTTGATCGCCAATAACAGCGACCGATTGGGCAAGAATCTGTGGACGGAGGGCGACAATGGTGAGCCGGTCGGGATTTACTGTGCATTTAACGAGCTGGACGAAGCGCGCTTTGTGATCTCGCAAATCAAACAATGGCAGGAATACGGCGGTCAATACAGCGATTGCGCAGTATTATACCGCAGTAACAGCCAGTCGCGTGTACTGGAAGAAGCGTTGCTGCAAGCGCAAATTCCGTATCGGATTTACGGCGGAATGCGCTTTTTTGAACGGCAGGAAATTAAAGATGCATTGGCATATCTACGCTTGATTGCCAATCGCAATGATGATGCAGCGTTTGAGCGTGTGGTGAATACCCCACCGCGCGGCATCGGCGACCGTACATTGGATACCTTGCGCCAATTAACAAGAGAGCGAGAAATCACCTTATGGCAAGCGACCAATCTGGCGATCAGCGAAAATAAACTGGCAGGGCGTGCGGCGACCGCACTTTTGCGTTTTATGGAATTGATCAATGCGTTGGCGCAAGACAGCCTCGAAATGCCGCTGTTTGCACAGACTGATTTTGTGATTAAACATTCTGGTTTATATCAGATGTATCAGCAGGAGAAAGGCGAAAAAGGCGAAGTGCGGATCGAAAACTTGGAGGAATTAGTTTCAGCCACGCGCGAATTTATCAAACCGGATGAAGCTGACGAGATGAGCGAACTCAGTGCTTTTTTAACCCATGCGTCACTGGAAGCCGGCGAAGGACAGGCGGATCGCCATCAACCGAGCGTAGAAATGATGACCTTGCATTCTGCCAAAGGGCTGGAATTTCCAAGAGTGTTTATTGTCGGCATGGAAGAAGGCATTTTCCCCAGTCGAATGGCGTTGGAGGAGAGCGGACGGCTGGAAGAAGAGCGGCGTTTGGCGTATGTCGGCATCACCCGTGCTAAAAAACAACTCACTATCAGCCATGCCGAAAGCCGCCGTTTATACGGCAAGGAAGAACGCCATGTGGTTTCTCGCTTTGTGGCGGAATTGCCGGCGGAAAATATTCGAGAAATCCGTTTGCGCGGCACGGTAACCCGCACTTTCAGTTCAAGTGCGGTCAGCCGTAACGGAATTAATTTACTTAATCAAAGTGAATGGAAACCGGGGCAAAAAGTTAGTCATGCTAAATTCGGCAACGGCACAATTATCAATGTCGAAGGCAGCGACAACAACACCCGCCTGCAAATTGCCTTTCAAAATCAGGGCATTAAATGGCTGATTGCGCATTTGGCGAAGTTGGAGAAAATTTAGCCTGTGGTTTAAATAAATAATCGGCGAATATCCCGCTCAAAAACGGATTAAGTATTAGAATAGAAGCCAAGTATTTTGACTAAATTCTTATAATCAGCTATCACCGAAAAACCGGTTTAAATTATTTAAAATACTTGCTTGATCAATATTATTAGGTATTTTTCACTTCAAACTCTCTCGCCGCTTGTTCAAAGCGTTGGTTTTCTTCGCGTAGCAGACTCTCCGCTTGTAAGCCTAATTGGCGGCTGAGGTTGGAAATGGAAAATAGTAGGGAGGAAACTGCACTTTGAGCATTTTGGTTGTCGTGAAGTGCAGTTTTGATTGCGGCCAGTTGCTGCTCCGCTTGGTTTAGGGTTTGCTCGACGGATTGTGTGCCGAAACCCAATTTTTTACCCCGTTTTTGCAGTTTTTCGGCGCGCAATAATGCCGGCAGGGCGTGCGGCACATCGTCTAACAATGAGCTTTGCTGTTTTGCCAACCGCTCTTGCTGTTTTTTGCCTTCCCAGTTTTTTAATGCCTGTTCGCTGTTTTCCGCTTTATTTTCGCCGAAAACGTGCGGGTGGCGGCGAATCAGTTTTTCACATAAGGTTTTGACCACATCATTAAATTCAAAACGTTGGTCTTCTTTGGCAAGCTGGCTGAGGAATATCACCTGTAACAATAAATCGCCCAATTCTTCTTTTAATGCACTGAAATCGGCGGTTTGTAGCGCTTCCACTACTTCGTAGCTTTCTTCCAGCAGATAGGGGATCATGCTTTGGTAATCCTGTTCCAAATCCCATGGGCAGCCGTTTTGCGGATGACGAAGTTGTGCCATGATGTCGAGTAATTGTTGAATTGGTGCGGTCATCATTTTCCCTTATCTGAAAGTGCGGTTGTTGTGGGAATTATAGCAATAAAAAAGCCGATTTCATTGCTGAAATCGGCTTCTTCAAATCAGTTACGATTATTTGCTGCCCGGAATGCTGAAACGTTTGTTGAAACGTTCTACACGACCGCCGGTGTCAACGACACGTTGTTTACCGGTATAGAACGGGTGGCAAACGCCACAGACGTCCAAGTTAATGTCGCGTCCGGCAGTCGAACGTGTTTTGATCACATTACCGCAAGAACAGGTTGCAGTAATTTCTTTGTATTCAGGATGGATACCTTGTTTCATGGAAAACCTCGGATTGAAGCCATATCGCTATCGGAAACCAGTCCGACACCATATGTATTGTTAATAATTATGCGCAGCTGCGCAGGTCTTTTAAAGACGGAAGATTATACAGAATAAAAACCGGTTAAGCAATAGGCGGCGAATGAGCAAAATGGCAAAGTGCGGTCGGAGGACAAATCGGCTATAATGCGACTTTGTTCCATTTTCGAGAATCGTATGCGTTTGATCCGAGTTGCATTGGCAATCCCTTTACCCCGCTATTTTGATTATTGGTTCGATGAATCCGTGTCGCTGCAAATCGGCAGTCGGGTGATCGTGCCTTTCGGGCGACAGGAGCGTGTAGCTATCGTAATTGATTTTCCGACACAAAGTGCGGTGGCGGAAAGTCAATTGAAACCGATTCGGCGTGTCTTAGACGAATGCGGGCTGTTTAATGACGAGCTTTACCGCCTGTTGACATGGGCGGCCGGTTATTACCAAACGGGATTGGGGGAGGTGCTCTTTCAGGCGTTGCCGGTAAAACTGCGGCAGGGCGAGGCAAACCAAAGTGCGGTGCAATCCCGTTGGAAAATCACGCCCGCCGGACAAACCGCACTTGCACAAGGCGACCTAAAACGTGCGAAAAAACAGCAGTTGGCACTGCAACGGCTTGCGGCGGCTGAAAACGGCATTTTGCAAACGGACAGCGAATTGAGTCGGGCAATCTGTCGGACATTGCAAGAAAAAGGCTTGATCATCGGCGAAACGTTGCCTTATCAGCCCGAACTGTGGCAAACCGCACTTGCGACGGCGAACTGGCTGAGGCAGGAAAACAAATTGCGTTTGAACCAACAACAGGCTTTGGCGGTCAGCGCAGTGAACTTTAATCAAGGCTTTCAATGTTGGTTACTGGACGGCGTGACCGGCTCCGGCAAAACTGAAGTATATCTGCATTTGATGGAAAATGTGTTACAGCAGGGGAAACAGGTGCTTCTGCTGATCCCTGAAATCGGCCTGACGCCGCAACTGGTGCGCCATGTGAGCAACCGCTTTAATCTGCCGATTGACGTCTTGCATTCCAATTTGACCGATTCCCAACGTCTATTGGTATGGCAGCGGGCGAAAAACGGCGAAAGTGCGGTTGTCATCGGCACACGATCCGCACTTTTTACTCAATTTCAGGATTTGGGGCTGATTATTTTAGATGAGGAACACGATCTGTCTTATAAGCAGCAAGACGGCGGTTGGCGACACCATGCCCGTGATTTGGCGGTTATGCGGGCGAAAAATAATGCCGTTCCGCTGATTTTGGGCAGTGCAACGCCGAGTTTGGAAAGCTTGGCGAATGTGGAAAACGGCAAATACCGACCGCTAATCTTAAATCAACGGGCAATGAACAGCACGGCATTAAGCCATCGTGTGTTGGATTTGAAAAAACAGCGGGTCGATCGCGGTCTTTCCGAGCAGCTGCTGCATTTAATGCGGCAGCATTTGGAAAGGGGCAACCAAGTGCTGCTGTTTTTAAACCGGCGGGGGTATGCCCCGATTTTGCTGTGCCATGAATGCGGTTGGATTGCCGAATGTTCGCATTGTGATCGTCCTTATACTTACCACAAAAAACAGGCTGTTCTGATTTGCCACCACTGCGAACGAAAAGTAAAAATTCCGCGTCAGTGCCCGATTTGCGGTTCGACGCATCTGATCACCTCCGGAATCGGCACGGAGCAGCTGGAGAATGTATTGGCGGAAAAATTTCCGCAGTACGGTATCGCCCGCCTTGATCGTGACAGCACCGCACGAAAAGGCGTAATGGAGCAACGGCTGGAAGAGATTAAAAGCAAAAAAAGCCAAATTCTTATCGGCACGCAGATGTTGGCAAAAGGACACCATTTTCCGGATGTGACGCTGGTGGCGATGGTGAATATCGACGGTGCGCTGTTTTCGGAAGATTTTCGCAGCGAAGAGCGGTTGGCACAGCTTTATGTGCAGGTGGCAGGGCGTGCCGGACGGAGCGAAAAAGCCGGTGAAGTGGTGCTACAAACCCATTTTCCGCAGCATCCGCTGTTACAAACTTTATTACAGCAGGGTTACGCGCAATTTGCCAAACAAGTGCTGCAACAGCGACAAAGCATGGGCTTGCCGCCGTTTGCTTCACAGGCATTGTTTCGGGCTAAAAGTAAAAACAGCCAAAGTGCGGTTGATTACTTGAGTCAACTGGTGATGTTTTTCGATGACCATGTCAAAAAACAGCAGATTGAGGGATTACAGATTTTGGGGCCGATTGAAGCGTTACAAGCAAAAAAAGCCGGCCAATATCACTGGCATTTGCTGTTACAACACCGATCAAGAGCGGTTTTGCAGCACTGTCTGAACCAATTTGCCGCACACAAGGGCGGATTGAATTTAAACCCGACGGTGCGTTGTATCTTGGACATCGATCCGCAGGATTTCGGCTAGCCGTGATAATAATCGTAAGAGACGCTAGGATTTTGATGGTTTTTTAAGTAAAATCCCCGCTTGTTTATGATGAATGTTAATTTAATAAGGTAATTTGAGTGGTTCAGCGTGATTATGCTGCTCGTGGCAGAACAGTATCGAAAAAGAAAGCAAACAAAGTGAACAAAGGATTATTGTTGACGATTGCTTTGGTCATTGTATCCATTTTTGCAACGGGATTATATTTGTTGAAAGAAAAATCAACCGAGAGCGGTGTGGTTGTCGGAGAAACAGAAAATACAACGGATAATAAGCCGAAAAGCACCTTGCCGAGCCGCCCTGAAGAAGTGTGGAGCTATATTCGCGATCTGGAAACCCGGGAGATTCCGATTGATAATAGTCCGAAAAGTTTGGATAAAGTACAAAATCTGACGGAAGAACAGAAAAAGATTCTGCAAATGCTGGAACGTGACGCACAGGTCACCGAGGTGCCGAAAGTCGATAAAAATGCAGTGGTGCAGTCGACTGTTCAAGCACAAGAAACCGCCAGACAGACTCCGGCGACAATCGAAAAACCGAAACCGCAACCGACACCTCCGACAACAAAAGCGGCGGAGGTTGTACAGGCAAAAACAAAACAAGAGCGTGCCGTTAATTCGGGTTCTTCTGCCGCGAGTAAAACGACAACGCCGACGTCAACCGCGAAATTCGGATTGCAATGCGGTGCGTTTAAAAATCGCGAACAGGCAGAAAACTTGCAGGCAAGGCTGGTAATGGCGGGGTTTGATGCGCGCGTGGCAAGCAGTTCAACCTTTAATCGAATTTTTATCGGGCCGGTCGGCGATCGTGCGGCGGCGAATTCCACATTGCAAAAAGCAAAAAGCGTTGCCGAGTGTGTAGTGGTCGGTATGTAATGACCACACTTTTCGTATACGGGCGAATTGAAAACGGTTGAGAAGAGGTCTCGACCGTTTTACTTTTTACAGTGGCGAAAAAAAGATCAAACGCAAAAAATAGCGATCTTTTTTTATTAAAAGGGGTTGACTTAATTCTTGGGTGCAGTATTATGTGCCTCCTTTCCGCGGCGAAATGCGGAAATTGCTCTTTAACAATTTATC